>DBWY01000001.1:117890-118459 GCA_002309195.1 Treponema sp. UBA1226 | reverse complement strand
AAAGGAGCGGCACAGAAAGAGTCACCTGTGTGAACACCGACTGCATCAATATTTTCGATAGAACAGATTGCAACCATCTGATTTTTAGAATCGCGTACAACTTCGTATTCAAGCTCTTCCCATCCAAGGATGCTTTCTTCTATTAAACACTGATGAGTAAGGGAAAGATCAAGACCGTTAGAAACAATAGTGCGGAGTTCTTCTACATTGTAACAGAAACCGCCTCCGGCACCACCCATAGTATAAGCCGGACGTACAACAATCGGATAACCGATTTCTTCTGCAATTTTTTCTGCACCTTCAACAGTATGACAGATATCAGAACGTGGAGTATCAATTCCAAGATTCTTCATAGTCTCTTTAAAGATTTCACGGTCTTCACCACGTTCAATAGCATCAAGATTTACACCGATAACCTGAACACCATATTTGTCCAGAACGCCGGTCTTGTTTAATTCCATAGCCATATTAAGACCAGTCTGTCCACCAAGGTTTGGAAGAAGGGCATCCGGGCGTTCCTTTTCGATAATCTGACTCAATCGTTCAACATTAAGCGGTTCAATATAAGT
>DBWY01000001.1:63239-117885 GCA_002309195.1 Treponema sp. UBA1226 | reverse complement strand
GCCATAACCGGGTCAGTCATAATAGTTGCCGGATTTGAGTTTACAAGAACAATCTTATATCCAAGCTCACGCAGAGCCTTACAAGCCTGAGTTCCCGAATAGTCAAACTCGCAGGCCTGACCAATAACAATCGGTCCCGAACCGATAATCAAAACCTTCTTAATGTCTTCTCTTTTCATATATGTCTACTCCTGTTTATAACCAAAAAAAAGCGGAATTCAAAAGAATTCCGCCATCAAAATCCACAAATAAAAATAGTATGAATAACAATAAAAACCTTGAGAATCGTCATGTTTTTAGTCTGTTCAGCCTTCATACTGAAACTGAACTATATCATAAATGAAGATTTTATGCTAGTAAGTACGTTTGATTTTTTTGGGGAAAACGCAGATTTTATCTGGTGATTTTGCCCTGGGCGTGTCGTCCTGTATTATGTATAGGTTTTATTGAAAGGTCATTTAGTTCAAAAAACAAGGTAAAAATCGTTTGTTTCCATAATTTGCATCACTCTCCGTTTTACACCTTATTTTACCACTACTCCGACTATATCACAATTTGGCGGGGGCTTTTACCATCATGAACGATATGACGGCAAAGGATATCCCGACGGGCTTTCTGACAAGCAGATTCCACAGATTGCAAGAATCATTTCTGTTGCAGACGCCTTCCTCCAGCTTTACCGTGAAGGAGCCTTTGACAACTTAAGACAGGAAAACTTGTAAAATTTGCGTTATACCTGTTTTGCCCTTATAATATCTCTATGAAAAGTATTTATAAGAGAGTCCTCGTTTTGCTGATTTTAGGGGCAGTCTTTATGCCGGTCTTTGCGGCTGGAAACAAAAATCAGTATGTTTCTGTCGGTTCGGCTCAAGTCAAAGCCAAAGCATCGCAGTTTGCCAAAACTGTAGCAACTTTGAAATACGGAGACGAAGTTATAATTGTAGAAGCTAAAAAAGAATGGTCTAACATTAAATCCCTCGACGGAAAAGTCGAAGGCTGGGTTCCAAACTCTTCCCTTACTACAAAAAAGCTTATCGTAAAAGTTAAGTCAAACAAAGGTACTTCTGCAAACGCAGAAGAACTTGCTCTTGCAGGAAAAGGCTGGTCTGAATGGTTTGAACAGGCCCTAGAAGAAACTGAACCTAAGAGCTATAACTTTACAGCAGTTGAAACAATCGAAACTTATACTGCAAGTGATGCAGACACAATAGCATTCATCAAGGAAGGTAAATTATACTTGGGAGGTGAAGAATGAAAAGAACAAATAAATTCATTATTTCTGCATTCACCATGCTCACTATTTCTGCAGTATGTATTCATGCATCAAACCCCTTGAGCATTCTTAATTCAGTAAAGAAACTTGAAAATGCCATCGAAACAGGCGAAAAGGCTCTGGATACAATTGACAAAATTGACCGCGCAACAGAACCTGTAACACCAAAAGATGCATACACAATCGGAAGAACTGTAGGCGCTTCTGTTTTATCTTCATACCAGATTTACAGATCTTCAAAATTAACAATGTATGTAAACAGAATCTGTCGTGCTATTGCAATGAACTCACCGGTTCCTGTTCTTTATAAAGATTACTGCGTCGGTATTCTTGATTCAGACGAGATAAATGCTCTTTCTACTTCAAGCGGAATGATATTAATTTCACGCGGACTTATCGCTTCTACAGAATCAGAAGACGAAATCGCAGCAGTTATCGCTCACGAAATGGCTCATATTCAGCTTGAACACTCAATAAAGATGATCAAGTCGAACAGAAAAAAGGAAGCTGTCGTATCTTCTGTTAAACTTGCAGATGACGTTACAGGAAAATATTCAAAGATGTCATATGATGACAAACAGATGTTCCACGATCTTTCTGTTACAGGAAACTTTCTTGTAACAACACTTGCAGAAACAGGTTATCCTAAAGATCAGGAATATAAAGCAGATGCAGAAGCTTTAAACCTGCTTCTTGATGCTGGATACGATCCTAACGCAATGCTTTCTATGCTCGAAAAACTTAAACAGCATACAACCGGAGGCGGATGGACAAAAACTCATCCAAAACCAGCAGACCGCATTGCAAAAGCAAAGAAAATCTGTGCAACAATGAAATATGAAGGAGCAGATCCTTCTGTTCGTGCAGCAAGATTTGCAGCAGCAACAAAAGGTCTTGCAAAATGAAACAGCCTCACAAGCTATGGCTGCGATCACTTTTAATCGCAGCTGCTGTTTCTGTGCTTACGATTGTTTTAAATACTCTTAACGTATTTGAAATCTTCGAAAACAAAACTTACGATCTTCGCATGGCAAATTCTGCAAAGTATAAATTGCCGTGCGATGAAATCTGTCTTGTCTGCGTAGATCAGGAAAGCATAGACTGGGCAAAAGAAAATTATAACTGGTCATGGCCATGGCCACGTGAGGCATATGCAAGAATAATTGATTTTATTTCTGCCGGAAATCCAAAATCACTTGCATTTGATATCCTTTACACAGAGCCTTCTGTTTACGGCACCGAAGACGACACTGCCTTAGGTGATGCAGAAGCTCGAAGTAAAAAAGTTATTCAGACATTTTTCATTTCAGAAAATGATTATGATGAACCTCTTTTCCCTGTTGAACAGATTAAAGAAAATGCAGCTATTCTCGGTAATATCACAAGTAAAAAAGATTCTGATGATATTATAAGAAGAGCACGCCTCAATTACGAATACAATGGAACAGTTTATCCTGCGCTCGGGCTTGCACCAATCTGTCTTACAGAAGAAAGCATAGATTATGATTCAATTCCGGTTTTAGAAGACGGAACTGTACTTTTACGTTTTACAAAATCAATCGATGATTATCTTCCGTACAGCGCAAAAGATATTTTCGAAAGCTATGAAGCCTGGAAAAACGGAGAAGAAGGCCCTCTTTCTCCAGAAGATTTTGAAGACCTTTATGTCTTTACAGCATATTATGCACCAGGGCTGTTTGATATCTGTTCAACTCCGATATCACAGGTATATCCCGGTGTCGGAATCCATATGACAAACCTCGATAATTATCTTACCGGAACTTACATAAAAAAAATTCCTGGCTATGTAAATATTATCTGGCTTATTGTTCTTGCACTTTTTGCAGCTTTGATTGTTGCATTGAGTGAAACTTGTTTTACGCGATATGCAGCCGTTGCAATTCCTGCAGGTCTTTCGGGAGGACTTGTTCTTTCTATTGCCGTTCCGGTTATTCTTTTTAACTTTGGATACTGGATTCTTCTTATTGCACCGTTATCTGCATTTATTATTTCTTCGCTCGTAAACATTATCTTTAGTCTCGGTGCAGAAGGTAAACAGAAACGCTTTATCCGTTCTGCATTCAGCCAGTGTCTTTCAAAAGACGTTGTAAATCAGATTATAGATGATTCGTCTTCTTTTACATTAGGCGGAAAAAAATTCGAAATGTCAGCGATTTTTACAGACATTCAGAAATTTTCTGCATTCAGTGAGCTTTTATCTGCCGGTGAACTCGGATGCTTCCTTAACTTCTATCTTACAAAAATGTCAGATATCATCATTGACGAAAAAGGAACAATAGATAAATACGAAGGAGACGCTATCGTTGCCCTCGTAGGCGCGCCGCTCAAAATGGATGACCATGCAAAACATGCATGTGCAGCAGCCGTCAAAATGAAAAAAGCCGAGCTCGAATTAAACAAAGACATCGTAAATTACGCGTCAAATCCAAAACCGTCATGGATGGAAGACGAACTTTACAGTGCGTTTAAAATCCTTGTTGCAAACAACAAAACGATTTTTACGCGTATCGGCATTAATTCAGGCGAAATGATTGCCGGCTACTTTGGTTCAGAAAAGAAGAAGAATTACACGATGATGGGAAACAATGTAAATCTCGCGTCGCGCCTCGAAGGAGTGAACAAACAGTATCACACCAACGGGATTTTAATAAGTCAGGCAACAAGGAATCTTTTGGATGATGATTTTGTTGTTCGCTCCCTTGATAAAGTTCGCGTAGTAAACATAAACACGCCTGTTCAGCTTTATGAAGTACTTGATGAAAAATCATGTGCTAAAGAAGAATTGATTGCTTATGCTTCGGACTGGGAAAAAGCGATGTCACTTTTTACATCCCGCGACTATCAGAGTGCAAAGATAACGCTTTCAGAATTATTAAAGAAAAATCCTTCTGACGGTGTTGCAGAATACTACATCCATCTTCTTGATGATTACTTCCTCAAAGGAACATATCCTCAGGAAAAAGACAACGAAGGCGTTGCCTTTAACACAGAAGACGGAGTATTTAAATTACTCCAGAAATAAAAAGAACGTAAATAAAAAAAACGCGCGGTTTTCAATGCCGCGTATTTTTAATGCCGTGTATTTTCAATGCCGCGCGTTTTAATTTTTAAAAACATCTACATCAATCTTTTTGTTAATCTGTAGAATTTATTGTTTACACCTTTTCTATAAACTGCAAATCGTTTTCTGTCATCTTTCATTTCATCAACGATTTTCTTTATCTCTTCTTTTCTTCCGTCTTTGGCATAGCATCTTGCAAGCTGCCAGCCGATTTCGAAATCTGCATCAGAGAAAAATTTATCGCTCATTTTTTCATAATCTTCGTTAAGAAGCATTTCAAGAATGTACTGGCGTTTTAATGTAAACTCTGTATGCTTTTTGTAGTCTTTAAGAATTTCTTTTGCTTCGTCTGTCTTTCCTTTTTCATATAAAGCACTCATCAATTTAAACTGAATCCCTGCATCGTGCTTATATAAACCTTCAAGACATCCTTTGTACAGTTCAATTGCTTTGTCATAATTGCCGGCATCTGCATATGCGTCTGCAAGTTCAACGATATTTGCAGTAGTGCTTGAATTTCTTACAGTCTGCTCAAGTTTTTTGATTTTAATTCCGGGAAAAACTTCATCAATCAAAGAACCACCGCCAACACGGTTTGAAGGTCCAGAAATCAAATCAGGAATCACGCATAAAATTACATATGCAATTCCTGATACATACGGAACAAGAAACAAAAGCCAGACCCATGTATATGATCTTCCGGTTTTAATAATGTGAATTAAAAGAAGAAGTTCAAGAAGATACGGTAAAATCAGTAAAACTCTTGCCATAAAATCACCTTTTAAAATCTTTTCTCGTATGTTTTAGCTTTTTCCAGAGCTTCTTCGAGTGTCATTCCTTTAAAATCCTGTGCACCAAGCCAGCGTCCACTTATCTTATCATCGATAAATGCACCTACAACAATTCCAGGAATTACATCATCAGGATCGTTTGGAGCATTAGGACCACCAAGGTCAGTACGACACCATCCGGGATCTGCAACATTGATGCAGACATCTGTGCCGTCAAGTTTTCCTGCAAGATCAAAACTTACTTTATCCAAAGCTGCCTTACTTGCGCTGTAACCTGCCTGTTCAGGCTCGTTTCGAATTCCGCTTGAAGTATTAATTACGCGGCCAAAACCACGTTCAATCATTTTTGGAATATATTCATAGCACAGCATCATCGGAGCAATCGTGTTGATATAAAAACTTTTTACATAATCTTCTACAGGTGTTTTATAATAATCTGTTCTGTATGCAACCTGAACTCCAGCGTTATTAAAAAGTACATCAACGTTTTTGCCGCTTGCATTTATTGTCTTAATCATTTCGCTTACCTGTGCAGGATCGTTAAGTTCTGCTGCAACATCAAACGCTTCTACGCCAAGCGCACGAACTTCTTCGAGTAAAGCTTTCGTATGTTCCCTTGAACGTGAATGCAAAATCAAGTTGCATCCCTTTGATGCAAGAAATTTTGAAATACGGTAACCGATTCCCCTGTTACTTCCTGTAACCAGTGCCCATTTTCCTTTAAGATCAGTCATGTTTCCTCCAGATTCTACGGCCTTCTTACAGCACGCACAATAAAATTATTTTCCTACGCAAAAGTTTGAAAAAATACTTTCAAGCACATCATCAGGTGTAACTTCTCCGGTAACCTCTCCAAGATAATCAAGACAGTCTTCCAGATCCTGAACGACTGCATCAAGCGTATAATTATCATCCGCAGCAATAAGCGCGTGTTCTGCACATTCAAGCGCATTTCCTACGGCAGTTTTCTGTCTTGCACTTCCAAGACCAGCCTGTTCGCGCAAAGAAAGATTGCCGGCACATAAAATCTCTTTTAATTCTTTTATAAGATTTTCAATCCCGAAAGATTTTTTTGCAGAAATGCTTACTTCACACTTGAGCGCAGGAATAAGTTTTTTCTCATCGTCACTCAATTTTTTTTCTGCATAATTCCACAAAGCCCCACTGTCTGCTTTATCCTCTGCACAACCAGACTCGAGCATGTCGATTTTATTCCAGATAAAAATTACAGGTTTAGAAAAAGATTTTAAAAACGAAAGATCTTCTGCCACAATTTCTTTTGTCGCATCCTGAAGATATAAAATCGCATCTGCTTCTTCTGACAAATCATGTGTTCGCTCAACCCCTGCTCTTTCTACAAGGTCATCTGTTACACGAAGCCCTGCTGTATCAAAAAGACGAACAGGGATTCCATCAACAGATATCCAGCTTTCAAGCCAGTCGCGCGTTGTGCCTTCTATGTCACTTACGATTGCGCGGTCTTCCTTTAACATTGCATTAAACAGACTTGATTTTCCCGCATTCGTTTTTCCACATAAAACAATGCGTGCTCCGTCCTGATAAAGTTTTTCGCTTTTCCAGGATTCGCTTAATGATTTTAATCTTTCGATTGCGTTTACGATTCCGTCGCGGTTAAAAGCGTCTGCAATCGTTTCTTCGTCTTCAGGATATTCTATTTCGACTTCGATAGAAGCGAGCGTGTCGATTACAAGTTTTTTGATTGAAGCAATTTCTTCAAAGAGCGAGCCTGCAAGTCGTCCTGCAGCACGACCGCGTGAAGTATCTGTGCGGCTTTCGATTATTTCTCTTACGGCTTCTGCTTTCGTGAGGTCTGCTTTCCCATTTATGTAGGCACGGAATGTGTATTCACCACGCTGCGCCTGTCTGAAGCCGCTTTTTAGAAGTAAGTTAAAAATTGAATTTACTACAGCAGTTCCGCCATGGCACGAAATTTCTGCCATATCTTCGCCTGTAAAACTTTTTGGTCCACGGAATACACTTACTAAAACTTCATCGATTTTTCTGTCGCCGTCTTTTATCCAGCCGTAAACGATTGTATTGCCCTGTGCTTCGCATAATGCTTTAGGGCGTGAGAAAACTTTTGATAATAGTTCGATAGAATTTTTACCCGACATTCTTATTATGCCGAGAGCACTCGGAGCCATTGCCGTTGCAATTGCGGCAATCGGTTCTTCTGGAGTGTATCCTGTGTTATCCATAAATGTATTTTACGGGTATTATACGATTTTTTCAAGCAAGGCAATGATTTTAGGATCGTAGATTCCGCCTTTCTTTCCAAGTTCCTTTAAGGCAGATTCTGTATCCATAATCTTTTTATATGAGCGAGAGTTTACAAGCGAAATATAACTTTCTGCAACACGGATAAATCTTGCAATCAACGGAATCTTCGAATTTGAAAGCCCAGCAAGATATCCCTTACCGTCCATGTTTTCGTGGTGGAACTCTGCAGCGTCAAGGAAGATTCGTCTTACATCATCAGGAATAAAAGAATAATATTCTCCTGCCTTCTGGACGTGACTCCTTACTTCATATCTTTCTTTTATCGTAAGATGTTCTCCCTGTAATATATTACGCTGAACTGACAAAAATCCCGCATCGTAAACCATTGCAGCACAGTAATAGATTAAAGAAAGTTCATCATCTACACCTGCAGCCTTACAGAGTTTAAATACAAGTTCACTCACCTTTTTAGAATTGCGCTTTCTTCCTGTCGCACGGTCAATACGTTCTCCAAGTTCAATACACTGGTGCTGGAGTTCAAGAAAGTTCTTCTTCGCATCCGGAGAATCAAAATATGCGACTGCAATTTTTTCTGATTCAAAATCAGAAAGACCAGAACGTTTTCCAGAGCGACCCTTTGCACGTGAATTTTCTTTTGTAATTTCACTCATTGTAAGAGGCGAATAAGGACTTTCTGTATCATCTACATTTGTTTTTAAAATCGCAACAACTTTCATTGTTGTCTCAAACTGTTCCTGAGCACGAATAGTCTTTCTGTGATTATTATGGATAAATACTATGAGCGCTATCAGAGTAATAAAAATAAGACAATACAGAGTCATCATCATGTATTTGATATTTCTTGAACGCTGATAGTCGTTTTCTATCTTAATTGCCATGCGGATTTCTTCTACGGTCTTATCTCCGTTTATAACATCGACAAGATCATTGTATTCGCGCTCGAGCTTAAAAATCTTTTTTCTGATTTTTTCTACTGCACGATTATTATTTCGTTCAATCTGATTAATTTTTTCTGATTCAAGAATAATTTTCTGATTATGAAAAATTTCTTCTACAAGAGTAGAAATTCTTGTGCTCATTACTTCTGGGTGAACCGTAAGATAAAAAATAATTTTCTTATAATCACGATTTTTCAATACTTTCGAATTCTTATAAAGTGAATTAATCCACGCATAATACGAAGCTTCGCCCATAAGCTTTATACTGTCAGAAATATCATCTGTTTCCTGATGTTGTTCAATCGAGATATTAATTTCTTCAACTGCCTTTAAATAATATCCTTTGTTATAATATCCGTTTGTCTTTGAAAGAATAATATCATCTTCCTGCATTGCAACTTCTTTCTCGGCATCTGTTTTTGTTTTTTTTGTAGCAGAATAAAGTGATGTCGGAGTTGCAATAAGAATTATTCCGTATACTGCAAATGCAAGAAGCCCCATGCATGAAAGAAGTTTCTTTGATGAGTTTTTCATTTCTTTTTTTATTACAACTTTAATATCACTTTTCATTTTCATATCCCGTTTTTTAGCAAAACTTAAAGATTGTCTTTATTCTGGTTCAATACATTTTCCCAGATTTCGATTGCTTCCTGATCAGATCTTGTACCGCTTACAACTGCCTCGTCAATCGGATTTTCTTCTTTTACACCAATTGCAGGCTTTCTGTATTTTGGATTAGCTTCATAAGCCTTTCCTGTATATACTGCATCTGCAGGATCCGGAGAAAGCTTTGAATAATTTCCGCCGTTGTTCCAGTGCATATAGCCGCGGTTTACAGAATCTCTTACACCAAAAGTTTCTTTACGTACATATTCTGCATCGTAATATTTTTTATCATACAGAACATTCAAGAAGAATGTCTGTATCCACGGACGAACTACAATTTTATTTCTTGCAATGATTGTATTGCGGTAAGTTCCGTAAAAATAAATTCTATAAGGGCGCTCTTCATACGGTTCATAATTTAAGAACTGATTTTCAAAATGAGACGGATAGAACATCGGACAGATTATATCAACATACTCTGCAAGAGTTTCTACGTCCTGACCTGTTCGGGCTCCTGTTCTGTACCAGCCGTTTGCTCCGTAAATATCGATTCCAATCGGTGCATCGATATTTTCTCGTGCATAAGACAAGAAGCTTATCAAAGCACTTTCTTTATCCATACCAGGGCTGTGCCATCTGAACGATGCGTTTCCCATGTTTGTTCCGTCTGTAGGAAATCTTATATAGTCAAACTGAATTTCATCAAAACCACGTGCAATTAATTCTTTTGCAATCGCTACATCGTATTCCCAGACTTCAGGACAGTAAGGGTCAACCCAGTTTTCATCGTAATAAGAAAGTGTTTTATTTCCTTCTTCATCAACTTCGTAACCTTTTGTTCCAACCCAAGGTTTGTCTGTTGCTTTATTCCATATAGCGTATTTACCGTTTGAATACAAAGAAAGATTGCGGTCTTTAAATACAACAATTCGTGCAATCATGTAAATGTTGTCTTTTTTAAACTCGCTTACAAAATGTTCAAGATTAACAGCGTACTGACTTATCTTTCCTTTCTTTAAAACTTCCGGGTCTTTTGAATCATATCGCAAAAGTCCGTAATCATCTTTCATGTCGATTACAAGACTGTTTAAATCATTGTCAAGAATTATTTTCTTAAACTTAGAAATTCCATCAGGAAGATATGCCTGATAACACGGAATATAAAGACTCTTCTGATCGCAAATCTGTTTTGCATAAGGAGAAGAAACCTGTTCAGAATTTAAAAGCCAGAGTTCGTTTAAAACTACACTTGTTTTATAACCGGTTTCTGACTGCGGAATCCACGCGGCAAAAATCGGAGATGGACTTAAGCCTGCAATGTTTTTCCAGTCTTTAAATTTCGAAACCATTTTAGGTTCTTTACCGGTATTGATATCAAAAGCTTTAATTTCTTTAGGACTCATATATATAATCGATGAGTCTGCAAGATAAAGTCCATCGATTGTATCTGCCGGTTCACTTCCTTTGTAAATGCAGATTGATTTTTTCTTTTCAAAATCAAAACGGTATATACGCGGAATAAAAGTCTGCGAAAGGAAAAGCTCTGTGTAAACAGTTCCATCTTCTGCCTTACATAAAACAGGAAGAATATCACTTACTTCATCAGAGCCTACATTAGGATCTGCTCCAGCAAGTCCTGTAACTGCAGTGTTAAATCTTTTTGACTCAAGCTTTGAATAGAAAAATCCCAGTGTCGCGTGCGAACAGAAAACATAATCTTCTTTAACATATGATTCATCTTTTTTAACACGAATAGAAGCAACTGCAACAGCCTTTACTCCACTCGAACCTGCGCGTGGTGCATCATAATATTTCCATGTAAGTCCTGAATCTTCTGATAAATAAACTTTATCCTTTGTTGCGCAGACCATCTGCTGCGGTTTTTCGGGGTTATACGAAATATCTTTTATATCCGCAACCTGTTTTTCAAAGGTTACCTCTTTTCCATCGTATTTTTTAATCGTAAGAACAGGAAGACCTTCATTCCTGTATTCAAATATCTTTAAATCTCGTGAAAATAAAATTCCTTTTGAAGTAAGAAAGTAAAAACTTTCGATGACACGATTCTGTTCCAGAGTCTGTTCAACACGCAGAATCTGTTTTGCTTTTCCTTCTGTCCATAAAGGCAGAATCGTCCGCGTATTGATTACACGATAGATTCCGCTTTCGGTCGCAAGCAGAGGTTTATTCGTGTCGGTTTTAGTTGAATTTGTTCCTTGAGGAGCACTTTTTTCGGGAATAATTTTTGGTAATGTGTATAAAGGATTGACCTCTTTTTGACCCCCTTTCGCAAAAGCAAATGAAGGGATAAAAAAAGACGCCACAATCACGAGTAAAATTTTCATACTCCGATTATCGGCATCTTTCTTCAATATAATTAGTTTTTAAAATCGATTCAGCTTAAGCCATAAGGCCGGCAAAACGCTTATTTTACCTCGTACTCAGGCGAACATGTCAGATGAAGCCCAAGACGGCGTATCGTAGCCTCGTCAACCGTCGAAAGAATGACACTCGAATGGAACTCAAGGCCTTCAAGCTGCGGAATCTGCTCAAGGGCTGTCTTTGCATGCGGGTTAGTCGAAGAACAACATGCAAGCGCCACGAGGGCTTCTTCTACGTGCAGGTGAGGGTTTTTGCTCTTAAAGTCGATTGTCTTTAATTCCTGGATAGGTTTTACGTATTCTTCTGTCAAAAGCTTTTCTTCATGCGGAATTCCTGCAAGAATTTTGAGGACTTTGAGGATTACACTGGTTGCAGCACCAAGCAGGCGCGAAGTTCTTCCTACGATTACAGTTCCGTCTTCAAGCTGAATTGCGGCGCATGGATGACCAGTTTCTTCCTGGCGCTTAACTGCTGCAGGAACTACAGCGCGATCTTCCGGCATTAATTCTGCACGCTTTAAAAGGAATTCCTGCTTATCAAGCTCACTTCTCGGAGCATTGCCTTTTCTTACGGCGCAGGCTGTAGCATAGTAGCGGCGAAGCATTTCTTCTTTTGCAGCCTTCTGACAAACTTCGTCATCAATGATGGCATTTCCTGCCATATTAACACCCATGTCTGTCGGAGACTGGTAAGGACTTTCACCTAAAATCTGCTTGAATATTTCTTTTAAAACCGGGAACGTTTCTACGTCGCGGTTATAGTTTACAGTTGTTTTTCCGTATGCTTCCAGGTGGAACGGGTCAATCATGTTTACGTCATCCAGGTCAACCGTTGCACTTTCGTATGCAAGATTAACAGGATGCTGCAAAGGAAGATTCCATATCGGGAATGTTTCAAACTTTGCGTAACCTGCTTTGATTCCGTGTTTATGATCATGATAAAGATTAGAAAGACAAGTTGCCATCTTTCCGCTTCCAGGACCAGGAGCAGTTACAACACAGAGCTTTCTCTTTGTTGCAATGTATTCGTTGCGGCCATAACCGTCATCACTTACGATTAAAGGAATGTTTCCAGGATAACCTTGAATGACATAATGAAGATAAGTTTTGATTCCAAGATTTGTACATTTTGCACGGAACTTGTCGGCAGCAGGCTGGCATGTGTATTGCGTGATTACGATTCCACTTACTAAAAATCCACGCTTTTCAAATTCTTTTTTAAGACGAAGAGTTTCCTCATCATAAGTAATTCCAAGGTCGCCGCGAATTTTATTCTGCTCGATTGCATCTGCATTAACAACGATGATTATTTCTGCGATGTCCTTGAGTTTTTCAAGCATCTTAAGCTTGTTGTCCGGTGCAAAACCGGGTAATACGCGCGAAGCGTGATAGTCGTCAAAAAGTTTTCCGCCAAATTCAAGATAGAGTTTTTCAAACGAATCAATTCTTTCCTGAATATGTTCCGACTGTAATTTTAAATATTTTTTTGAATCAAAACCAATCTGTGTCATAATTTCCCCGTCATGCCGCTAGATTGCAGCAAGTCCCTTATCTATATCTGCAATAATATCATCTACATTTTCAAGACCACAGCTAAATCTAACCATTCCGCCGTCGATTCCTGCTGCAACAAGCTGCTCGTCTGTAAGCTGGCGATGTGTTGCACTTGCAGGATGAAGAACACATGTTCTGATATCTGCAACATGAACCTCGTCACATGCAAGTTCAAGTGCGTCCATAAAACGAACTGCTGCAGCACGGCCACCTTTGATGCTTATAGAAATTACACCACATGTTCCGTTTGGAAGATATTTTTGAGCACGCTCATAATATTTATCACCAGGAAGACCAGGATAAGTAACCTTTGCAATCTTATCACTCTTTTTAAAATATTCAGCAACCTTGCGTGCATTTTCACAGTAACGCTGCATTCGAACAGGAAGAGTTTCAAGTCCAAGATTTAAATAGAATGCACTCTGTGCAGCAGGATAACAACCGAAGTCCCTCATAAGCTGTGTGCGGGCTTTTACGATGTAAGCTGCCTTTCCAAAATCTCCGACATAACGAAGACCGTGATAACTTTCATCAGGTTCTACCATGTCAGCAAACTTACCTGTCTTTTTATAAGCTGCTTCCCAGTCAAACTTTCCAGAATCAACGATTGCTCCGCCACCCTGAACTGCATGACCGTCCATATATTTTGTAGTTGAATGAACTACAATATCTGCTCCCCATTCAAACGGGCGACACAATGCAGGAGTTGCAAAAGTATTGTCTACGATAAGAGGAAGATTATTATCATGTGCTGCCTTTGCCCATGTTTCAAAATCAAAAACAGTGAGCGCAGGGTTTGCAATTGTTTCACCAAAAATACATTTTGTATTTGGTTTGATTGCCTTACAGATTTCTTCGTAACTTGCATCAACATCAACCCAGATACATTCGATGCCGAGTTTTTTAAGTGTAAAACCAAAAAGATTTATAGTTCCACCATAAATTGAAGATGAAGCAATAAAACTGTCACCCGAACAGCAGAGATTTAAAACAGAAAGCAAAGATGCCGCCTGACCGCTTGAAGTAAGCATACAACCGATTCCGCCTTCGAGCTCTGCAATCTTTTTTTCTACTGCATCACATGTTGGATTTGCAAAACGTGAATACATGAACTCTGTAGGTTTGTCAAAAAGTGCTGCAACATGATCACAGCTGTCAAATCTGTACGTTGTACTCTGAACGATAGGGATAGTTCCCGGTCCGCCGTTTTCTGGTTTATAGCCCGAATGCAAACATTTTGTCTCAAACTTCATACTTTATGCTCCTAAAAATACGCGGAATTTACTCAAAAACCGCTACACATCATAATATATCAGTATATTTGATTTGAGCATTTTTTTCTAGGGGAATAGAGGACGCTTAAGGCCAGAAGCATAAAATTCAAAGTCCGAAGCCGCTTTTTTTTACCCGCCGGTTTTTTAAGCCGTCACTAAAGCGATATCCCTATCCTGAATTTAAGCGGAAAATAATTATCCCGGTAATAATCACTTAAATATCCGCTCCCTAAAGGAATTTCACAAAGGAGCTTAAGATCAAGCAAAAACAATCTTGTATCTGCTTCTGCAAAGCATGTTGTTAAAAGGTCTCCGTTTTCTTTCATAAAACCAATACCACCGCCTGCCCTAAATTCTAAAAACATGCAGCTCCAGACATAACCTGCAGAAACCCTGTAAAATTTATTATCAGATCCTTTTGCATAATTATAGAGAACATATATACCGTCTCTGACGGCAACTCCGCCTCCACTGTTGATGTCATGAAAAAGAAGTTCAAGCCCAAGATCAAGAGAAAAAGATTCCGGCCATCCGGTGTCTACAGACACAATCGGGAACGGCCAGAGAGTTTCCCACAGATCAAAACCTTTTTTGCTCTGTGTTTTTTCTTCGTTCACCTGCGGCTCCTGTGCAGCCTGAACTTCGTTTTTAGAAGCATCAGTATTTTCCTGAGCAAAAAGATTACCTGCAAAACAAAAAAATATAATTAAAAGTATGAGCGTGGGTTTAAAATATTTTTTTTCCATTGTCCTCTCCTGCATTTAACTAAATTATAGCATGAAAAAAAGATTTAAAGAGAATAATAAGAAATTTCTTATATTACTTATTTTACAATCTTTTCGATTTCTGAAGCGTAAATGATTTTATAGCCTTTATTTTCTATCGACATTCTTTTTTCGCTTTCGATATCATCATCGAGGAAAACGATATTTCCTTTTCCCTTAAGGCGTTCGTAAATTACACCGCCACCTTCATATATTCTTTTTGCAATATTAAGTGCGCGCTCAAGATCAGAAAAAACTTTTTTATTAAGTTCAAATTTCTGACCGTCATAAAGATGACGCAGCGGATTCGGCGAGCGTCTGTTGTAGTATTCCTTGATTTTTGCAGTCATTTCTTTTTTATACTTGCGCTCTTCTGCTGCAAGTGCGACCTGTTCTGTAGTTACGAAAAATTCCTTATTATCTTTCATAAGCTGTTCAGGGGACTTATTTTCTTTTTCACAGACCTTTTTAAACACAAGCATTGTTGCCATCGCATCGTCAACGCTTTTGTGCGAAGCAAGAGAAGACATGTCGCACTCAAGGAATTCTGCCCATTCAAAAAGTTTTTTCTTCGCATTAAATGTTTTATCAAGCAGGTTCTGAACATCAAACGCGCGAAAGTTTATGTAATCCCTGTTATATCTTTCGCACGCGCTGTTTACAAAACCAACATCGTTTGCAACAGCAAAGCCTGCAACATAAGTATTTCCGTTTGAAAAAAGAGGCTTTAGTTTTTTATAGAATGCATCAAAATTAGGCTTTGAACGAAAGTAATCTTTTGAATACGCAAGCTGACATTTATTTTTCGGACTGAATAAATACCAGTCAAATTCTGTTTCGGGATTCATGACAACATCTTCTCTTTCGATAACGTTAAGTTCATCGTCTGTAAGAACATATCCGAGCGAACAGATTTTTCCTACTCCGTCAAAGCAGTTTGCACATTCGCAGTCAAAAAATAAAAAGTTCTTATGTTCCATATTTTTCCCTACCTTACATCATATGATACAACTTTTTCCTGATTACCGCAAACCGCTCTTATATAATGCACACCCTTTTCCATCGGAATATCAAAAGCGCACGGTCTTCCGCTTGTACGATAAGGCTGGTCATCAACAAAAATTTCAATGACTTCTTCAGAACCACCGATTACTTCTACCTGGATACTCTGGTTAAACCGCGAATATTTGTCGTAAAAATAAACAGATTTATTTCTTGGACTTAAAATCTTTAACTCCGAATCCATATAATTAAGCTCAACATCTTCTGAATACTTATTCTGATTTAAAAGATACCACTGCTGGTAAATGGCAGGAAAAACTGTTTTTACCTTATTTCCCTTTTTAACATGCCATGTACAGTTTTCGAGAGCCTCGCCATTTTTTACATATTCAGTTAAAGTCGTACGGCAGTTTTCTCCGGGCTTCTTGCCAGAGAGAGAGCAGATTTTTTCTTTGTGATATTTTTTTGGCTCTTCAAACGGAATACTATCAAGCTCGTCAAAGTTTTCAAGATAATCAAGAATAGTTTTAGCAACATAAGCCGGGAGAGAACTTCCCGTTTTACCAATTACAGTTTCACCAGAAAAATTTCCCATCCAGACACCGACTGCATAACGTGGAGTCGCACCGAGAGCTGTAATATTCTGAAACTGATTCGAAGTTCCAGTTTTAAAAATTGACGGATACTTTGTTTCGAATGTCTGATAGTATCCAAAACCGAGCGACCTTGCACCTTTATCAGATAAGAACGAATCAATTATTCTTACAGTGTCGACAGAATAAACCTGCTTTGACTTTCCGAGAATTTCTTTTTTTTCATCAGTTCCGGATAAAAATTTAAGTGGAATATATTTTCCATCACGCGCAAGCACACTGAACGCCGGAACAAATTCGTAAAGCGAAACTTCTCCTCCGCCTAAGGCAAGAGCATAACCTGTTTTTTCTGCATTTACCTTTATATCTTTAAAACCAAGCTCTTCAAGTTTATCTGCAAAAACATCGATCCCGGTTTCGTCAAGAATTTTTACAGCCGGAATATTTAAACTCGACGCAAGTGCAACACGAAGACGTACAGGTCCGTTAAAGCGGTTGTTAAAATTAAAAGGAATATACGCCTTCTCTTCTCCGTATTCAACCGGAACATCTGCAATAATATCAGTCGGTTTTACAACTCCGTTATCAAGTGCGAGTGCATACAAAAACGGTTTTATGCTTGAGCCCGGCTGATTTTTAAATCTTACGCCGTCAATCTGACCATTACTCTCGTTGTCATTAAAATCATTGCTTCCAACCCAGGCTAAAACGGCGCCCGTCTGAACTTCCATTACAAGAACGCTTATATTTGAAATTCTTGAAAACTCTGCTTCTTTAATCGCGTCGTCTGCACAAGTTTGTGCATAAGACTGGACATCAAAATCTACACTAAGATTTATTTCATACGGAACATCAGATTTGTAGACGCGCGATTTAATTTTTTTCTGATTAAGAAAATAATCATTGTCTTTTAAATAACGCACTAAATGCGGCATAAAATACGGATACTGATATTTGTTTTTAGGACTGTAAAACGACGGGCGCCGCGGAATTTTAGAAAGGAGTTCAATCTGCTGCTCGTCGAGAGAAGAGATTTCTTTTCCAAAATAAAGCCTCGAAGCAGACATTACTCCTTCTGCATTATTTCCAAATGGAATCGAATTTAAATAAAGCTCAAGAATTTCTTTTTTAGAAAAACGTGCTTCAAGTTTTAAAGCGCAGAATGCTTCGTATATCTTTTTAGAAATATTTCTTTTTACTTTAGACTGATATTCATTGTTCTGGTTTTCATAAGTTGCATTGATTATTTTTGCAAGCTGCATCGTAATCGTCGAAGCCCCACTCACATTCTTTTTATTAGATGCATTAAGGAAAACAGAACGGACAACCGCGATTAAGTCAATTCCGCCATGAAAATAAAACCTTTTATCTTCTGCTTTAATAAAAATTTTCTGAACATCGCGAGGGATTTCTTTTATCGGAACATATTCGCGCCTGAGACCGTTTTTAAGAGGAGTAACCTGTAAAAGATTTTTTTTCCTGTCGTAAATCCGCGTACTGTATTCTCTTGTTAAGAAAAAATTCAACTGCTTGTATGGAAGAATCTTTAAGAGAATGCTGCAGCCAATTGCAAGAATTACAACTGCTGCAGCAATTTTTATTAAACGGAATGCACCACTGCGTTTTTGCAGTGATGCAATTATTTTTTTTACATTCATCGCTCAAGAAAGTTACTTAATGATATAAAGATAACCGTCTGTGCGACCAAATACTTCTGGTTCGTACATAAGCTCTGCTGTTACAGGAGGCGTTGGATAAACACCTTTTCTTGCTGCACGAATTGTAACTGTCTTACTCCAGTTTCCACCAGGATAGTAGTTGCTAAAGTACTGAGCTTCGTTGTCATAGAAGTATTCGTAAGTTTCTGGAGTCCAGTCCCAATACCAGTCATCCCAGAAATCATACCACCAGTCACTCCAGATGCTTGTCTTAGAATTCTGTACAGTATCACCACTTGTATTTTTACTTGCACCTGTACTCAACGATGTATCAACAATTTCTGATCCAGACGGAATCGGAACACGAAGCGCAATGTAATGCACGCACGCAGAAGAGTTTACAGAAGTTCTGATCTTGTAAGTCTTTCCGCTTTCGAGAACGATTACTTTTGAATCCGCAGATGGAGGTGTTACAACGTTTCCGTTTTCATCAACAATCTGCATTACAACTTCAAGACCTTCATTGCGTGCTCCATATAATTCACTTGGAATTGCATAGCGCATTTCTGTCGTATAATAAAGAGAACCCTTACCGTCTTTTGTATATTCAATATCAAAAGCTTTTCCTTTTGGAACAGAAGCAATTACAGAATCCTTAAAGTCAACTGACGATACAGTTGGTTTTGCACCTGCACCTTTAAACTTGCCTTCTGCAACTGTATTAGAAGTTGAACCATACTTAACGACTGCCGATGCCTTAAAATCAAGAGAATCAAGTTTACGAAGCTTAATGAGTTCATAAATAGATTCAAATACACGGGCTGTTGTAGCAGTACTCTGCCAGTAACCGTCTTTCTGAGACTGTAAAAGTCTAAAGAGAATCTTTCCTACAATCTCATCGTTTGGATTATGTCTTGCAAAAAGCTGCATTATTGATGCAAGCATTTCTGCATCATTGTCATACATGTCGTAGTAATAACTATACGAAACATATTTTTTGTCAAAGTTTACACTGCGTGCAGTAGGAGTAATGCATGATCTAATGATAGCCATAATTTCTTCTGCACGTTTTTTTGACGTTGGATCGTTTTTGTTCTGATATGCAAGTCCTGCATAAGCAAGAGTTTCAAGTGACATATTCTGTCTTCTTGTTACTCCAATATCGTAAATATCGTTAAGAACATTATCAAGACCATTGTTTCCAAGCAATGTAAATACATAACATGCATATGCACTGTAACAGTTGTTGAAATTCTTGTAGCGCTTGTAATTAACTTCGGACTTAAGGTATGAAAGAAGTTTATCGATGTCATAACCGATTTCATTCTTTGAGAAACCTCTGTCGATTGCAAGTTTATACATATGAGCAAATCTTAACGAAACAAATGCGCTTGGATATATACCGTTAGGCCAGTAAGGAATTCCTCCACAAGAAAGCTGATTGTCTTTAACGCTTGCAAACCAGAGTTTAATAGTCTTTCTAGGATCTTCTACTTTTGACTTTAATCCGAATACATCAATATAATCGGTAAATGCAAGAAGCGGCCAGATTCTTGAAGACTGCTGTTCAAGACAACCATAAGGATAATTGAATACATATTTAACCGATGAACCAAGAAGTCCAAGCTGCGTCGGATCAAGAGTAATCGTCAATTCTCCTCTGTCATCATCTGTCCATGCAGGAATAAGAACTTTTTCTTTTCCCGTTACTTTTTCTGCCTTAGTATACGAAGCACTTTCTACAACACCTGTAGTTGCAAATGTTTCATATACATATGGTTTTTCAACCAGAATCGGCGAAACAAGTTTTTCTTTAAGAACATCAGACTTAACGTGATAAACAAGTTCAACTGCACCAACTTTATCTGCACCGACTTTAAAGTAAATCGGTTTTGTTCTTCCTGCAGGAACTTTTACAGTAATTGTCTTTTCTCCCTGAACAAAAACTTTTCCGGCAACAGTCTTATATCCCTTCTCTTCGTCTTCAGGTAAATTCTTAGAAGGAGCAAGGGTTTCGATTGTAACTGTTACATCATGATCAACTGTATCAAGGTTAGTTGCAATTACACCACATTCAGCAGTATCACGGATTCTCATTCTTCTTGGCTGTACTGCCTGAATGTTAATCGGATTCTGTACCTGAATCTCTGCTTCTTTTAATGCAAAGCTGTTTCCCTGTACACCAAATGCAGTTACACGATATGTTGTAAGTGAATCAGGCATCTTAAACTTAACGATTGCACGTCCCTTTGAGTCTGTCTTTATAACAGGTTCAAAGAGTGCAGTCGGTCTAAAGTCTTTTCTCTCCTGCTCTTTAAGTTCGTCTCCACCGTCTTCGTCACCACCCACGAGCGTCTTAACCTGATAAGTTACAGGATCCATAAGATAAGATCGTGAGTCACCACCAATTACAGTAAGAGGATAGTTATAAGGATTGTAGAAGTACTGCATAGGATCTGCAACGTGATAGTTAATCAGATCAAGAACACCGCGGTCTACAACCATAAGGGTAAACTCTGCATTTGCAAGAGGTTTACCGTCCTTTTCTGCTTTTACTTCAAGTTCAACTTCGTCGCCTGGTCTGCATACTTTCTTTGTTGCATACAGTTCAGCTTTAAATGAAACTGTATCAAGATCAACTTTAATTGCAGTTACACCATAATAACCTTTCGGTTTATCAAGGTCAGGTTCACCGTACTGATGTGTCGGTGGTCCGCTTCGAGTTGAATAAGAACATATAGAAACATATACGATAGGAAGATATTCTTCCTTGACAGGTATTTCGATTACAGAACATGGAGTATCAAAATGTTTTATTTCTGCAGTGTAGATATTATTACGTTCAACTGTAATCATATAATCACCTGCAGCAAGCGGACTCTCAAGAAGAATCTGAGCAGTTTCACCAGGCTTGTAAGAACTTCTGTCTGGGCTCAGGTTAAGAGCAGATGCGTTTGTACTGTCAAACCACCAGTAATCGTTTCCTGTTACATAAAAACGTTTTTCTGTTTTTATGAGATTTCCTTTTTTATCATTTGCAAGAACTCTGATTGTATATTCACCGGCATTCTGCGGAGTAAATGAAATAACACCTTTTGTCTGAGCTTTAATTGAACCAGATGTAACGTCTTCATCTTTTTTTACCCAGCGAAGGTATACACCATCAACAGAATCTTCGCTCGAAGTAGTCCAGTACTGTCTTGAAATTTCGTACTTGATGTCTCCGTCAACATTTCCAGTTCCTGCATATGCCCCGTTTGGTTTGAACAATGCAAAAGGAATATCAACTTTTGTCTTTGCAGAAGGGAATCCTTTACCGAGTCGTTTTGCAACACCGATATAGAAAGTTCCCGGATGAATAATCTTTGCAGCTCCTGTAAATATTGTCTGATTAGAAATATCAGTTACAGAAATTTCTGTTCTATAAAGATAAGCCTGTCCGTTGTAAGTTTTTTCTGTGTCACACTTAATCTTTGTAGGTCCGTTTTCATTTATCGCACCAGAAACTTCTGCAATTTCCTGAGGAGAATAACTTGATCGAGTCGGGCCAAATACATAGTTATTTGCTTCTGGTACCGGCGGAATAAAATCTGTTTCCTGTTTATACCATGTAGCTCTATAAGATCCTCCGGTAAGAGCACCACCTGCAAGATAAGAAGCAGAAAGCTCTGCATTGATAGATTCACCAAGAGTATAATTTACATCAGGAATTTCTGCAGTTGCCTGGAATTTAAGGCGTTCAAAATATGCAATGGTTACATATGCTCTGTCACATTCTTCGTCACCACATGAAATCGAAATTGAATAAGTTCCCGGCTTTATATCTTCTGGAACATCGAACGTTCCGTAATAACCGCCTTCGCGTGAGAAGTAACCATCCGAAGTTCCGTATGTCTCTGATTCATACCATGAATGTTTTTCGAACGTCGCATAATACCTTTTCCCTGCATAGGCGTTTTTAAGTCCATCTGTATCAAGGGAACGTACGATTCCTCTGTAACTTATTGTTTCACCCGGTTTATAAATACCACGGTCTGTGAAAATAAAGTTAAGCATTTTTGAATCCTCGTATGCATAACGAGGATTTCTTGTTGTAACATCAAAACGCGATGCGGAATGATTATAGATATTGTATACAAGTTTATCATCACCTTTCTTAACAAAAAGTGCAATATCATATGGTTCGTCTAAGAGAGAGTTTAAATCTTCGTTTGAAATGTTAATTTCTACAAAACCATTGCTGTCTGTTTTACCATGTCCATAATTTGAACTTGTTTCTGACCAGTCATCATACCAGCCGTCATTACGACAAAGATAAACATCTGCTCCTGCAACAGGTGAATTATCAGAAAGCTTTCTTACCATTGCAACAACTTTGTTAAATCCCATTCTCGCACTAACACCGAGATCTGTTACCTGTATCGTAACAGCACGACTTGGTTCTGAAGTATAATATCTTTCATCCCATGGACTGTAATATTTGTATTTTCCTTCTGCCGCAATTCTTATGAACCCAAGACCTTTTCTTAGATAAGGATCAAGATCAATTACATCGCGAACACGCATATCAGGATGATTTAAATTTAAACTTCGTGATCCATCATCAAGATGAGAAGTATAATTTTCAAGCGGGTCATTAATTTGAGCTACACTGTATCTTCCTTCTTCAAGATTCTGATGTTCGATAATAAATTTATGAGGGAATTGTGCTTCAAGAATTTTATTTCCGTCATCAAGGAATTTTAAGAATGCTCCCGCTTCTGGAACTGTAAACGAAGTGTCCTGTACTCTACTTAAACTCTGACCATAGATATCTTTAATCGATGTACTTGCATAACATGAATAACTTGTTCTGTACTGTGCAGCAACATTATCGATATAAACATATCTTCCGTTTACTTTTATATTATCCGGACTTATTTTAATTGAAGGAGAAAAAGAAATTCCTGATGCAACCGTTTCTTTCTGTATCGGCTGATTAAATTCAATCGAAAGGCGCATTACATCTACATCAAAATACATTCTATATAAAGTTAAACGTTTTAAAGATGTATATGATTTTGAATTTTTTAATTCTGAAACTGTAGGATTTGCAATAAATTTTACTTCTGCTTCTTTTGGAGCCTGCTTTTCCATTTTAAGATAGAAAAGATTTGATTCTTTTACAGTTTTGTATTTGTAAGTTCCATTGTCTTTTTCATAACGTATAGGAGTTGCAGTATAACCAACTTTGTCATAAGTGTTATGAACAACTTCTACATTCTTTTTAAATTCATCGGCAGTAAGATTTAAATTAACCTGAACAAAACAATCTGTCGTTTTTTCAAGAGGAAGTCCCGAAGATGAATTGTAATAATAACTTTGTTCTGGAGTAGAACCCGGTCTGATATCAACAATTCTTATATAATCCATTGAAGTGTTGAACGTTGTATTACCAGTTATTTTTGCACCTTCAAGACTCTTTAAAGATGAATTAACTTCAATCTTATATTTTGTAAAAGGATCAAGCCTTTCTGAAGGATAGAAATTAATCTGTCTTGTACCTGCCCAGCGGAACACACCCTTTACCTTAGGGAAAATCGAAATTACATCGCTTTTTTCTGCAGGAAGATCAACTGCAGAAATCATGTGAACCGGTTCAGAAAAAATTACATAGAAAACAGGTTGTGTCATAAGACCAGGGATTTCTTTTTCTGGTCCCCATGAGACAACTTTAAGTTCCTTTACCTTTTTTTCACTTACATTTCCTGCAGGAACAGAATCAGGTTCCAGAACAGAATGCAGTTCTGCAAGTTTTTTTTCGAGATCGATTTTTTTCGTACTGTATTTAATCTCGTAAGTATCAAGGCTTTTTATTGCTTCATCATCGGTCAGCACTCTCTCCTGAGCATCCGAATTATCCGCATTTTTTGTTGAACCATATGTATGCCCAAAATTGGAAAGCGGATAAAAAGCAACACCGTTGTCATCGTAATCGATTACAGGTTCTTCTTCTGGAAGATAAAAATCATCTTTACTTGAAAAAGAGCTTCCGCTGTAATCGTTCGAAAAGAACGAACTGTCATCACTGTTTGTGATTTTTTTATTTACATTTTTTTTCTTGCAGCCAAAAAGAACTACAACCAACATTAAAGAAAAGAGTATGACTTTCTTGATTTTCATAAAAAACCTCTATGCCGATTTTAACATATTTCGGTAAAAAATACCACAATGCAATAAATTGCGGAAAAATATATATATAAAAAACACTTTTAACTCTCGGCAATGCCGCCTGAATGTCTAACGGCTTCCGCGCTTCGCTTGTGCAGATGTTAGCCATCAGTCGACATTTGCCTGCGTTAAAAGTGTTTATTCAAGAATATATTTATATTCTGCAAATATTACTTTTTCGCTATTTTATTACGAAAATACTACCATTTGATCTGCCAAAGACTTCCGGTTCGTACATACATTCCGCATGGACTGGCGGGACTTTATACTCGCCGCGGCGCGATGCACGTATTTTAATCTTATAAGTGTAAGTTCCTGTATGCATGTAGTCGTTAAAATACTGTGCCTCGTTGTCATAAAAATATTCATAGCGGTCGTAGAAGAATCTGTACGGATTTACAAAAACTTCGCTCGTATAACCTGCGCCGCGCTTTGAACGGCTGTAATTTACTACAGGGCTTTCATCAAAATCAGAAGCGCCGCTGCCTGTAATTAAAGACGAGTCAACAATTTCTGTCCCAGATGCAACCGGAATCTTTAGTGCAACATACTGGCGTGACTGTGATGTAACGACATTTACTGTAACTTCATAAGTCTTTCCGGATTCAAGATAAATTTTACCGTCTTTATTATTCGGTTCAACTTCATTTTTATCTTCGTCAGTAATAATATAACTTACATCAAGACCTTCATCGCGACTTTCACATACTTCTGGAGATACAGCGTATTTCATTACAGTCGTATAATAAAGAGTTCCCCTTCCGTTTTTAGTAAACTCAAGCTCAGCTGCCTTGTCACGTTCGAGTTCAGAAAGTTCTTTACCGGTAAAATCAAAAATCTGTTTAACAGGTTTTTCTCCTGCACCTTTAAACTTTGATTCAATAAGAGTTTGTCTGCTGCCGTTCTGAGAAATAACTGCACTCGAAACAAAATCAAGTTTTTCAAGTTTTCTTGATTTTATAAGTTCATCGATTGCATTAAATACTTTTGCAGTCGTTGCAGTACTCTGCCAGTAACCATGCTTTTGAGAAAGTAAAAGCGTATTTAAAATCTTTCCGGTAAATTCACTCTGCGGTTCACGTTTAACAAAAAGTTCAAGCATTACTGCAAGACCTTCTGTGTTGTTGTCGTACATTCCGCTTATATAGAAATTTCCACACGGAACATTACCGAGAGAAATCGAGCGACCACTTTCTATTATGTATCGTTTTAAAATTGAACACAACTTATCTGCTTTCTGAATCGAAGCTTTATCACCTTTGTTCTGATAAGCAAGGGCCGTATAACAGAGCATTGTAAGAGACTTGTATTCATAATTTAAATCATCAGCACAGTATTTATAAAGCTCATCAAGTTTTTTATCGAGAGCATTATTATTTATTGCACTGTATACATAACATGCATAAGCAGTAAACGCATTGCATCCGTCATCTTTTTTAATATACGGCGTAATATACGAAATTAATTTTTTAAGATCATAGCCGATTTCTTCATCTGTATAACCGTGCTGTTTTGCAAGCGCATAAAGATGGGCAAACCTTAACGAAACATACGGACTGTCATAAGTTCTTCCAGGCCAGTACGGGAAACCGCCTGACGTATGCTGTTCATTCTTTACTTCTGAAAACCATGTCTTAACAAACTTGCGTACATCAGTAACTTTGTTTTCAAGACCAAACGTGTCGATGTAATCTCCAAAAATTACAAGCGGAAGAATTCTTGCAGACTGCTGTTCAAGACATCCGTAAGGGTAATCGAAAACATAATTTACAGATTCTCCCAGAAGTCCGAGCTGACTTGGATCAAGTGTAATTTCGATAAGACCATCGCCTGATGGAAGAACAATTTTTTCTTTAGACGAAATGTTTTCTTTTTTATCAGGATTATTTCCAGTCTGACCGTAAAGCGCAACAGTTTCATATACAAAAGATTTTTCAATTAAAATCGGCGAGACAAGACGCTCGTTTAAAACGTCACATTTTACTTCGTAAACAAGTTCCGCCCAGCCTTCCTTTTTTGCATTGACTTCAAAATAAACCGGAACAGTTTTTCCAGGTTCAACAGTTATTTCTTTATAAGTCTCGCCTTTAATTTCTGCTTCTGCCCTTACTGTCTTTAAGCCCTTTAATTTATCGCTTTCATAATCACCTTGAGGCTCCCGCGCCGTAAGAGTAACCTTTACCTTTTTCTTTTTTGCATCATTATTTGTAATTATAACACCGGCTTCTGCAGTATCTCCTGTTCTTAAACGGCGCGGCTGGAAAGCCTGCACGTTTACAGGATTATTTACAACCATTTCTGATTCATCAAATGCAAAATTATTTTTAGAAACGCCGACTACAGTAACCCTGTACGTCGTAAGCGAATCAGGCAATTTAAAGTTTACAGTTGCTTCACCGTTTTTATCTGTTACTACAAGCGGAATAAACGCCGCTGTCGGATTAAAATCTTTTCTTTCTACAGGCTCTTCTTCTACAAAGCCTTTGGCATCAAGATCAAAAAAAAGTGATTCTGACTGTGATACCGACTCATCAAATGCTGTATCAGATGCCATCTTTGACTTTTCAAGACGAAAGGCTTCGTTTTTAACTATTTCCTCTTCTTCATAAACAATGTTTGAATTGTTTTTATAAATTAAATAATCCCTTAAGTCATATCCACATGCATACCATCTGAACTTAAATTCATCATAAAAATACTTAACAGGATTTTTAATACGATAGCCGATTACATCAGTTACAGCCCTGTCTGTAATAATTAATGATAACTCTGCATTGTTTACAGGCTTTCCATCTTTTAAAGCCTTAAGCTTTAATGAAATATTTTCTCCAGGCCTAAAGCTTTCTTTTTCTTTTACAACTTCTACATCAAAAGAAACTACATCAAGTTCAGTTTTAATTTTACATACACCATAACATCCGCATGGCTTTAATCCTTCTTCATCCTGGAGATTTTTTTCATTGCCGGTGATATACGAACTTACAGTAACATAAACACAAGGAACATATTCTTCTTTTACATCAATTTCAAGTACCAAACACGATTCTTCGATGTGACGGATTTCTGTAGTATAATTCTTATCGCGTTCAACCGTGATTATATAATCTCCTTTTTCTAAAGGAGAATTTAAAAGTATCTTTGCTTTTTCTCCAGGCTTATAGATTTCTTTATCTGCAGTAAGTTCGATTTTATTAAAATCAAATCTTCCGCGATAATAATCTGAACCGGTTACATAAAAACCTTTCTGCGTTTTTATAAGATTTCCGTCTTTGTCTTTTGTTTCAAACTGAATTTTATAATAACCTGCTTTCTCTGGGGTAAACGATACACTTCCTTTTACAGAAGGTTTTATAGTTCCGTCTGCAATATCTTCAAGTTTTGAAACAGCCGTATGGTTAAAGCCGTTATAAATATCTCCATAAATTATTTCAGAAGTCTCTCTCGTAATATTATATTTAATTTCTTCACGCACATCGCGTATATCTGCTGTTTCGCCGTCCGGTTTAAATAAAGCAAAAGGAATATCAAGTTTTTCTTTTGCCTTAGGAAAGCCGTTTGTTAATTTTTTTGCAGCACCAATATAGAAAAGTCCCGGATGGACTGTTACACTCTTTCCTGCAAAAATTCTCTGGTTTGAAACATCAGTTACATCTACATTAACTTTATATGAATATGTATATCCATCAGAATCAGGAAGCTCTAAAGAAATTTTTGCTTCACCGGATTGATTTAAGCTTCCACTATCTTCGGCGCTAAAGCCTGCATAATCATGATCGATTGGACCAAAGACATATTTTTCTGCTTCGCGTGACGGCGGCATAAAGTAAACTAAATTTCTATTCCATCTTGCTTTATAAGTTGAACCAGTTAAAGAACCGCCGGCTAAATAAGAAGCCGATATTACTGCATTAACCGTTTCACCTGAAATATATTCTTTTTTATCTGCTGAAACACTTGCAGAGAATTTTACTTTTTCAAAATATGAGACTTTAAAAGTTTCTCTTCCGATAACTTTATCGTCTTCAAGTAAGACGATTTCATAATCATCCGGTTTTACATCATCCGGAACCCTAAAGCTTCCCGATAACCCACCGCATTCAGAATAAGTTCCTTCAAGCTCGCCGTATTTTTCTTTTAATCTGTACAGCTTTGAAAATACAACTTTATATTTTCCAGAAAGCGGTTCATAACCATTTCTTGTCTGAAGTCTTGCAATTCCTCTAAAGCTTACTGTTTCTCCAGGTCTGTAAATGCCGCGGTCAGTAAACATAAAAAGATGTTTTTTGTTTAAAAGATAACCTTCTCCAATACTGTTTGAACTGTAATTACCCCACCATTTAGAATAATTTCCAATTTTTATACATGATCTGTCATTGTCTTTTTGTGCCATGATACAGAGTTCTTCTCTGTCAGTAAATGCTTTTTCAAGTCTCCTGCTTTCTTCTATGTCAAAAATTACAAAACCATTTTTATCTGTAAAACCTTTTGCAATTGCATTTTCAGAAGCATTTGCTTCAAGAGATTTTGTTCCGTCGTTTACATAAAGAACAACGAATGCTTTTTCTACAGCACTGTCATCAGAAATGTGTTTTACCATTGCAGCAACTTTGTTATATGATGCCTTAAATGAAACACCGAGATCAGTTACCTGAATATACACAAAATTTTCTGTAAAATATTTATTTTTAAAACCCCATTCAGATGATTTTGATTTATATCCGACTTTAACAAAACCATAACCGTCTCTAAGATAAGGTCTTATATCAATTATCTCATTATGAACTTTATTGTCACGTTCTCCAGAAAATTTCTTTATATTCTCATACTTAAAACTTTCATCAAAATCTTTCCTTTCCTCAAAAGGATTAGAAATACTTTTTGCAGAATAATAAGTTTCATAAATATTCTGGTGAGTCAGCATAATCGGAATAAGCTTCTTTTTTGCCATTACCTTCTCACCTTCTTCAGACAGATTAATAAAGCTTGCTGCTTTTCCGGTTTTAAAAGTTTTAGAAAGATTCCCGGTTATCTTCTGTCCGTAAACATCTTTTAAATCAGAAGAAATTTTTACTGTGTATTTTGCATCGTATTCAAGATTAAGATTTGAACAGACTGCAGTTAAACCGCTGCCATGAACATTATCTTTTTTTATTTCTACTTTAGGTTCAATCTTTATAAATTTTTCAAAGCCTTCAAAATCTACAGGCTGGTTAAATCTTAAACTAACTTCGCGGCTCCATGAATAATATTCTATAAACATGAGTTTAAACGGAAGTAAAGTCTTATATTCTCTATTAGTAACAGTCTTTCCACTCTTGCAGACAATTTCGATTTTCTGATTCTTTTTTAATTCTTTTTTTATCGTGATTAAAAATTGATTTGATTTTTCAACTTTTTCGTAAATCGGTTTTTTATCATTCTCGTTTTCTTTTTTTATTTTTCTATCATTAGCAGGAATAAATCCATGTGTGTCCTGTATACTTTTAACCGGAACAATTTCGTAGCCAGCATTTTTTCCGTCTACGCTTACAGAAAAACATTCAAGAATTTTTTCTGTATCTGCAAAACCATTTATCGTTATTAAACAATTCTTTGCGCGATCAGGAATAACCCCGCTTTCTTCATTATAATAATATGGTTCGTATAAATCATAACCCGGATTAATATTTACGATTGCTAAATCCTGTGCTTTTGTTTTAAAAACTTTTTCGCCGGTAAATTTAAAATCCTTAAATCTTTCTGCCTTATCATTTACCGTTATCGTATAAATCTGACTCGGGTCTAGAGTCTGTTCAGCATAAAAATAAAGAGAGCGGCTTCCTATCCAGCGGAATCTTCCTTTAATCTCAGGCTCAATCGAAACGATGTCGGATTTTGTAATTACAGAACCAAGTGCAGAAAGTTCTTTTACACTCTCGCTGAACGTAACAAAAAAAACGGGAGCTTTTATTAAACCCGGAACCTCATCCTTTGGTCCCCAGTCTAAAACTTTTAATTCTTTTGTTGTTTTTTGATTTGATTCCGGTTTTTCCTGAGCGAGAACTTTATCACCGCATCCAGAAAAAACACTTAACAAAAATATAGAAGAAAATAATACGAAAATCTTTTTTAAAAACATTTACACACCTCAAATTAAAAGTTCATATAATTTAAAAAATAACACAAGGTGTGTAAAGTTACTACTCAGTTTAAATTCCGCATAGCATACAGACTGAATAAACTAAAAACGCCATTATCCATGCAACGAAGCACTGCCAGAATATTACAAGAACTGCAGGAATTTTACCCAGTTCACGACGTATTGCTGCAATCGCTGCCACACACGGAACATAAAGCAGACAGAAAATTAGCATGCTCATTGCAGAAGCAGATGAAAGAACAGAAGAAATCGAAACAGATGAAAATAAAATTTCAAGAGTTGATACGACGCTTTCTTTTGCAATTACGCCGGTTACAACAGAAGTAACAAGACGCCAGTCACCAAGCCCGATCGGTTTAAAAACCGGTGTTATGATTCCAGCAATTTTTGCAAGAATACTTTTATCGATATCAGATGTAAGAGTAAGATGCGTATCAAAACTCTGCAAAAACCAGATTACGATTGTCGCAAGAAAAATAACCGTAAACGCGCGCGTTGCAAAATCCTTTGCCTTTTCCCACAAAAGCCGGCATGTAGTTTTTACTCCAGGCATTCTGTAATTAGGAAGTTCCATTACAAAAGGAACAGGTTCTCCTTTAAAAAGCGTTCCCCTAAAAAGAAAGGCTACAAGAATACCTGTTAAGATACTAAAAAGATAAAGACCTGTCATAAGAAGTCCGCCGGCTTTAGGAAAGAAAGCGCTTACAAAAAAAGCATAGACAGGAAGCTTAGCGGTACAGCTCATAAACGGCGTCAAAAGAATCGTCATGTTTCTGTCGCGCTTTGACGGCAGGGTTCTCGTTGCCATTACCGCAGGAACAGTACAACCAAATCCTATAAGAAGCGGCACGATACTTCTTCCCGAAAGGCCAATCTTACGAAGAAGCTTATCCATAAAAAACGCAACGCGCGCTATATAGCCTGAGTCTTCCATAATCGAGAGAAACAAAAAAAGCGTTACGATAATCGGCATAAAAGAAAGAACGCTTCCGACACCGGCACAGATTCCGTCGATGACAAGAGAGCGCAGCACTTCGTTTAAATTGCACGCGATAAATACATCATTAAGTTTTCCAGTAAGAAAATCGATTCCACTTTCCATAAGCTGCTGCAGAGTTCCACCGATGACATTGAACGTAAGAAAAAATACGAGAGCCATAATCGCGGCAAACAACGGGATCGCAGTATATTTTCCTGTAAGGATTTTATCGATTGCACGGCTTCGTTTTAATTCTTTACTTTCGCGTGGCTTTACAACAGTTTTGCGGCAGAGATTTTTTATAAAAGAAAATTTCATGTCTGCAATCGCAGCCGAGTGATCAAGATATCTTTCTTCTTCGAGTTGAATGATGATATGTTCTATCATCTTTAGTTCGTTTTTAGAAAAATCAAGCTTCTTTAAAATAAGTTCATCACCTTCGATGATTTTTGTTGCCGCAAAACGAACAGGAACGTTTGCTTTCTGAGCATGATCTTCGATTAAGTGCATCATCGAGTGAATCGCACGATGAACAGGAGCATCATGTTCTTTATCACAAAAGTCTGTGCGGCCGGGACGTTCCTGATATTTTGCAACATGCAGGGCATGTTCTATAAGTTCGTGAACACCTTCGTTTTTATTTGCACTGATTGGAACGACAGGAATACCGAGCATATCTTCCATCTTGTTGATGTCGATTGAACCGCCGTTTCCTTTTACTTCGTCCATCATGTTAAGTGCAAGCACCATAGGAACATCAAGTTCAAGAAGCTGGAGCGTTAAATATAAATTTCGTTCGATATTAGTTGCATCTACAATGTTTATGATTCCTGCAGGATGTTCATCAAGAATAAACTGACGCGAAACTATTTCTTCTGCAGTGTACGGACTCAAAGAATAAATTCCAGGAAGGTCTGTAACAAGAGTTTCCGGATGTCCGATTATCGAGCCGCTTTTTTTATCAACCGTTACGCCCGGGAAATTCCCTACATGCTGGTTGCTTCCTGTAAGCTGGTTAAACAAAGTCGTCTTTCCGCAGTTCTGATTTCCTGCAAGGGCAAAAGAAATTACTGCATCTTTAGGAAGAGGGTTTTCTCCTTCTTTTACGTGATACTTTCCGTCTTCACCAAGTCCAGGGTGTTCTATTTTTTCTTTTTCGTTTTCGCCTTCGTATTTTTCATTCTGAATAAATTCTTTTGCCGTACATTTTTCGACTTTAATCTTTGCTGCATCGGCCAGACGCAGAGTAAGACTGTATCCGTGGATTTCAAGTTCCATCGGATCTCCCATCGGAGCAAACTTTGTAAGCTTTAAATATGCTCCGGGAATTACACCCATATCAAGAAAGTGCTGTCTTAAAGCACCTTTACCACCGACTGTTTTAACAACGGCACACTCGCCTTTCTTTAATTCTTTAAGCGTCATAAGTAAACCCTTTAAATTATATTACAGCATTTACGACTTTTTGCCAAATAAAACTCTTATCGCATTAAGAACACACAAAACCATTACACCGACGTCTGCAAAAATAGCAGTCCACATATTGCTTATTCCGAGTGCGCCGAGTACAAGACATGCAAACTTTACACCAAGCGCAAACGCGATGTTCTGGTAAACGATACGCATGCACTTTTTAGAAATCCTTATAGCCTTTGAAATCTTTAACGGGTTGTCGTCCATTAATACGACATCGCTTGCTTCTATTGCAGCATCGCTTCCAAGTGCACCCATCGCAATACCAATATCTGCACGAGATAAAACAGGTGCATCATTTATTCCGTCTCCGACAAAGGCAAGATTTTCTCCCGGAACTTTCTGGCTTAAAAGCTCTTCTACTTTAAAAACCTTATCCTGCGGCAATAATTCAGAATAAACTTTATCGATTGCAATTTCACACGCAACTTTTTCTGCAGTACGCTTGTTGTCGCCTGTAAGCATGACGGTTTCTTTTATTCCGATAGCCTTTAAGTTTTTTACAGCCTGTGCAGAATCCGGTTTAATAATGTCAGAAATTACGATATGACCTGCATATTTTTTATCGATTGCAATGTGAATTATAGTTCCTGCACTGTGGCATTCTGTAAATTCAACTCCTTCAGAAATCATAAGCTTTGCATTGCCGGCAAGAATATGTTTACCGTCAACAACTGCGCTTATTCCATGCCCGCTTATTTCCTTAACATCACTCACACGCGTTTTATCAATTTCTTTTCCGTAAGCACGCATAAGGCTTTTGCTTATCGGATGATTAGAATAGCACTCTGCAAGAGCAGCAATCTCAAGAAGCTTTTCGTTTTCCATGATGCCGTGGTGGACACCTGTAACTTCAAAAACTCCCTTTGTCATTGTTCCGGTTTTATCAAAAACAAGATAGCGCACTTGAGAAAGCGCTTCCATATAATTTGAACCCTTGATAAGAATGCCGGCAGCAGACGCACCACCGATTCCTGCAAAAAAAGTAAGCGGAATACTTATAACAAGCGCACACGGACAACTTATTACAAGAAAAGTAAGCGCGCGGTAAATCCAGAGATTCCACTGTGCATCAGAATTAAAAATAAAAATTTTTACACAAGGCGGAATAAAAGCAAGTACCAGAGCGGCAATGCAGACAACCGGTGTATAAATGCGTGCAAATTTTGAAATGAAATTTTCTGACTTTGATTTTTTTGAACTTGCATTTTCTACAAGCTCTAAGATTTTAGAAGCAGTCGACTGACCAAACTCTTTTGTAGTTTTAACACGAATTACACCCGAGCAGTTTATGCATCCGCCTAAAACTTCGTCGCCTTCTTTTACTTCACGTGGAATGCTCTCACCTGTTAAAGCAGAAGTATTTAATGTCGTTGTTCCTTCTGCAATCACTCCGTCAATCGGAATTTTTTCTCCAGGCTTTACAACGATTATGCTTCCGACTGCAACTTCATCAGGGCTTACGGTTTTTATTTCACCAGAAACCTCAAGATTTGCATAATCAGGTCTTATATCCATCAAAGCAGAAATATTTCTTCTGCTTTTACCAACCGCAATCGACTGGAACAATTCTCCGATCTGATAAAAAAGCATTACCGCAACGCCTTCTGTGTATTCACCAAGCGCAATTGCTCCGACAGTAGCAACTGCCATCAAAAAGTTTTCATCAAACGGTTTTAAATTTATAATTCCTTTAAATGCTTTTAATAAGATGTCATATCCGATTACAAGATACGGAACAAAAAATAAAAAGAATTTTATTTTCTCCGGAACCGGAATAAGCATGATGATTGCAATTAAAACTGAACTTGTAATGATACGAAAAAAAACCTTTTTCTGTTTTTTATTCATCAATTTCGATTTCACAGTCAGACTCTACCTTCTTGCAGTTCTTTAAAACTTCCTTCATGATTTTCTTTGTATCTGCATCATCTGCAAATTCTACAGTCATTTTTAAAAGCATAAAGTTTACAGTTGCATTAACAACACCTTCTGTTTTTTTTGCAGCTTCTTCCATTTTATTTGCGCAGTTTGCACAGTCTACATCAATATTGTATGTCTTTTTCATAAATAACTCCTTATAAATTCCGATTCAACGGTTTTATCTATTCGTTTATATGTGAAAGTCCGCATTCAATAATCATTGCAACATGATTATCATCAAGCGAATACTTTACTTCCTTTCCTTCTTTTGTTCCACGTACAAGCTTAGCACTTCTTAATACACGAAGCTGATGCGAAACCGCCGAAATACTCATACCAAGAATCTCTGCAAGTTCACCTACATACATATCTTTTACTTCGAGACAAATCATGATTTTTGTTCTCGTCGCATCGGCAAAAACTTTAAAAAGATCTGCAAGATCATTTATGGTTTTGTCGTCAGAAATCTTATCGCGAATCTGTAAAGACTTTTTCACCTGGCCTCCTACACTTGAACATTCTTTCAAGTGTTCAATAATAATATAAGGTTAATGTATTAAAATGTCAATACTTGAACAAGTATTCAACTAAAAAATTTTTCTTGCTTTTTTGAAAAGGTGTGGTATTATTGAGTTGTGGTCAGGAGCGAGATGAGGACGCACACCGAACACTTGATTGGAGGCCAAATGCTAGTTCCAACAGAATTATCTGGCCAGGACGTGGCTAAACGCTAAACCAAATCTATCAGCGGATATAATGCTGAACCTTATTTAGAATGCCGGTCATTTCGCATGATCCGCGCATAAAACAGGGCACCGAACAAGGTGCCTTTTTTTTTATTCTCGCCCCGCAGGAACCATACCAACCACCATAAAAACAAAAACCCGCGAAAACTTTGAATATTACTTCAAAGTCATCGCGGGCTTCTCTATCAATTACCCGGGAATATTATTTGCATTCCGACACGCGAACCTGACCGTTATCACAAATCGGATCAACTTCAAGGCCGTCATTGTAATGGTAGCCGTGATTGCATCTGCAGCAGCCTTCGATTGTTACATCTCCGCATCTGTTGTGTACCCTTACAGTGCGAACATTCGTATATACAGGAATGAATACAATCAATTCCTTTGCTTTGTATGTTTTTGGCCTGAACGGAAGACAACAGAATGAAATAAAGAGATTGCCTCCAGAACAAGTGCCGTATTCTCTTTCGCTCCCATCATTGGAACATACACGTTCCTGGCAGTATACATATGACTTGTTTGTACGAACAACTTTAACAGGTCCATTATACCAGTCAATTTCGATAGAACTCATGTCATCAGAGTAGTCATCATAATAATAGAATTCTTCATATCTGAAATGAACTTCTTCATCGTCATCATCCCAGTCATCCCAGAAGTCATCAACAACTACTGCACAGCTGGATAAGCAGATTGCAAAAATAGATAAAAATAGAATAGATAATTTCTTCATTTTCAAACCTCTTGTCATATATGACACGCAAGGCAAGAAAAAGTGTTACTTTTTTTACAAAAGAAGGAGAAATTTTGTAAGAGCGATTAAGACTGAATAAACCACAATAACCAGAACTGCCAGGATAAGCCGTCTTTTGTAGTGGTCTTTGAACACGTTTACAATCTCAGGTGCATCCGGGATATCGCTTAATTCCGGGATTATGTTTTTTGCAATTCTGATTCCTGTAAAAATGTACTCAATCGTCTTGTATTCGGTACAGACAAAATCTGCAATTCCTTGAGCAAAATTCTTCTTTCTGTAAATCGAAGTCAGAATCTTTTTTATTATTCTTGCGTATTTTTTAAAATAGATGATAATTCTTACAGCTGAATAAACAAAAGCAACACTAAAAAAACCGATTGCCGTATAACGCGATGGAACAGCCCCGAACGGTTTAAAGATAAGCATGCAGCAGCCTGCAGCGTTAATTAAAAAAGTAATCAGTGTAGAACGAAGCATCGAAGAAAAAATTTGAGAAAGTTTTTCGTCTATCTTCTGGTAACTTACTTCATAGAATTTTTTTTCGAGTTTTTTTTCAAGCTTTGGGAGTGCGTATTTAGAAACTTCGCGAACGACAGTTAAAATTACGGTAAGATCATCAAGAAGTCCTATTCCGGGAATTGCATCAGGTAAAACATCAAGCGGAAGAACAAGATATAAAAGCGCACCTGCAATTACAATTTTAAGACTTGCAGGAATATCAGGAGATTTTATTTTTTCCCAGAGATATAAAACCTTATCCCAGACTTTTGCGATTACACCTTTTTTCATTGCAGGAAGCTTTTCATCAAGCTCTGCAACTTCTTTTTCTGTAGCGCAGTTTCCGAGGCTGTCTGCTTTTTCTAAAGCTTTCTTCTTTATGCTCTTATCCATCTTACTCGTTTTAAAAAAGAGGCCGCATTTCTGCGACCCCTTTATGATTTAAGCTGCAGCAAATGCTGTCAGCTTCGAAATTAGTTTGACATGCTTCGCCAGAAGTCATGGCATTAAACGTTTTAGGCTGCGCATTGCGTCAGCCTGAAAACATCTTATACAAGTCCCTGTGCGATACGGGCTTGCGCCCGTTTGCCTCAAGGAAGCTATTGACGTTTGCGCTCTCGCGCATGGGCATCATTGCTTATTATACTAAACCTTGAGCAATCATTGCCTTTGCAACTTTTACGAAGCCGGCGATGTTAGCACCTGCAACGTAGTTGCCTTTCATTCCGAACTTTTCTGCTGTATCGTAAGCATTGTCGTGAATGTTAGTCATGATTTCTTTAAGTCTCTTGTCAACTTCTTCAGAAGACCATGAGAGGTGGATAGCGTTCTGGCTCATTTCGAGACCTGATACAGATACACCACCTGCATTAGAAGCTTTACCAGGAGCAAAGAGAACACCTGCTTTCTGGAATGCGTCTGTTGCTTCGAGAGTAGAAGGCATGTTAGCACCTTCTGCTACAAGTTTAACTCCGTTAGCAATCAATGCTTTTGCATCGTCTTCGTTCAATTCGTTCTGTGTAGCACATGGGAAAGCACAATCTACTTTTACTTCCCAAGGGCGTTTGCCTGCAAAGAATTTTGCACCTGAATATTTTTTAACGTATTCATCAATCTTCTTGTGCTGACCGCGGAATTCTTTTACAAAGTCAAGTTTTTCCTGTGTGATTCCATCTGGATCATAAATATATCCTGATGAGTCAGACATTGTTACAGGTTTTGCTCCAAGCTGAATAAGTTTTTCAACAGCATACTGTGCAACGTTTCCGTCACCAGATACAGCACAAACTTTTCCTTTGAAGTTGTCGCCAACTTTTGCGAGCATACATTCAGCAAAATAAATCAAACCATAACCTGTAGCTTCTGGACGAATCAAAGAACCACCAAACTGTAATCCTTTTCCTGTAAGTACTCCAGTAAATTCATCGCGGATTCTCTTGTACTGTCCGAACATATAAGCAACTTCTCTTCCACCTACACCTTTGTCACCAGCCGGAACGTCTGTGTTAGGACCGATGTGGCGATACAATTCTGTCATGAATGACTGGCAGAAGCGCATTACTTCGTTGTCTGATTTTCCGTGCGGATCAAAGTCAGAACCACCTTTACCACCACCCATTGGAAGTGTAGTAAGAGAGTTCTTTAAAATCTGTTCAAATCCAAGGAACTTTAATACAGAAAGATTTACTTCCGGACTAAAACGGATACCGCCTTTATAAGGACCAATAGCGCTATTAAACTGAACTCTGTAACCACGGTTTACATGGTACTTTCCAGCATCATCCATCCAAGGCACACGGAACATAACAACACGTTCTGGTTCGACAAAGCGTTCCAAAACAGCATTAGCTTCAAGTTCCGGCATCTTGTCCACTGCTGGTTCAAGAGTTGTGAGAACTTCCTGTACTGCCTGCAGGAATTCAGGCTGGTCAGCATTTTTTGCCTGTACATCAGCCCAGATACGTTTTACGTATTCATTTTTCATTATGTTACCTCTATCCGCTTACAAATTAAAACACCGGAACAAATCCCTGTTTCTATAAGCGATAGCAACATTTTAACAAAAAGTAAAAAGTTGTAGAAGTACTTAAGAATAAAAAAATTGAATTTTATTTAAAACAAACGTCTACTTCGTATGGCCCGTACGGAGTTATAAACGGAATTCCGACTACAGGGTAGTTTTTAGGCCATGAAATAACGTGGTCTTTTCCTGTAATCGTAACAGGAGGAGAGACTGTAAGATTATAACTTGAGAGCGCAGAAACCGCACTTCCCGAGATGATATTAGTAACTTCGCTTACAAGCTCCTGTGAAAGTTCAAGTTTTTCGTCAGGGTGAATATCTGTAAGCCCTGAAAGTTCAAGAAGCTTAAAGGCAAGGGTTTTATGAAGTCTTACGGCTACAACGCCGCTGTAATCGCCTGTAACGCCTAAAAGCCCAGAAACTTCCCACTGATGCCCCGAGATGACATCTACAACAAAAGGTTCGTTATTCTTTGATTCAACCTGGAACATCTGCTTAAAAGTCTGTAATGTCGCATTTAAAAACGGATTAATTACTTTAACATCCATAGCCATAGCGTTACCTCTCTATCGTACTAGAATTATACATCAAGAGATTAAAACCCGCCACAGAAAATTAAGAAAATTTACTCTTCGGCAAGATAGTCTTTATAGAAAGGAGTGAGCACAGAATAAGCTGAACAATATGCTTTAGCTGCAACGTTATAATCTACCCATGTAGATCTAAAGAGCTTTATTGCTCCAGGTAAATATTCAAGATCAGAAGGAAGGACATAATTTGAGTCGATTCCCTTTTCGATAAAGAACTCTTTAATGCTGTCTACAGAATTTGCAAGTACATAGGCGATAAAGGTTGAACATACAAATTTATACCTGTCTTTTGCAAATGTATCTTCAGGGCGTTTGTTAGGAATGTCTGCAAAATGTTTTTTTTCTGCCGGAATAAACACATTTCGTTTAATACCGTAGCCGGCAATTGCAAAGTTCTGAATTACACTATAGCGTGTCTTTGGATTTTCGAGGAATTCTGAAACGATTTTTTTTGCACGCGCATATTCTTCGTCAGTTACTTTTATAGCATATGTAATCTGAATCGACTTAAATTTATTACACTTTTTCATGTAACAGTTAGAAAGGGTTTCTGTGCACGACTCGACTTTTAAATTATGTTCACCACCGGTAGTAAGTCCGTAAAAGCAGTCGTTTAAATCAAAACCGATTGCCGAATGACTTGTAGAAACCGGATTTGTGTCTATCATCATGATACAGTTTTTAAGAAGGTTTTCTACGCAGAACGGATTGTCGTAAACAGGTTCGTAGAGTCTAAAGAATATATATTTTTCGGAAGTAGCAGAGTCTTCAAAGCCGATATTCTCGTAAAGACAGAATACTTTATCGTCTTTATCGATGTTAAGCTCTTGAATTTGAGAAAGTACGTTCCTGTCTTCCTGTTTTGTTGAACGGCATGACCATGCAAGAATGATGAGGACAGAAAATATAACTGCTATTCGTTTTTGAAATTTCGAAACTCTCATAAACTGAACCGTGTATACAAAAATATACCGAAAAAACGACATTTGGGCAACACAGTGCAAATTTAGGCATGTGTGGTATATGCTCCCGCCGTGAAAAGCACGGAGCCTGCACACTTCGCCTTCGCTCGTAAGTGCCTTCCATACTTTTCCCGGCTCCGCATATACTATCCATGCCTTAATATGCTATACTACAAATCAATTATGGAAGAAAAAACACTTGATGAACTTGACTACACCAGAATTAAGGAAATAATCGCAGGTTTTGCCGTAAGCGAAGAAGGCAAAAATTCGCTTCTTAACCGCATGCCGCTTACAAACCTTAGCGAATATGATTTTCTCAAAAATTTAAGCCGCGAATGGGCTCTCTGCATAAACTCATCAATTGCAATTTCTGTCTCATCGTGGCCGGTCGTAAGTCCGCTTTTCGGTATTTTAAAAACTACAGGCGCTTCTCTTGACCTTGATGAACTTTACGCCCTCGGTCTTTTCTGCAACTCACAGAAAAAAATTACAGATTCAATCAAAAGCAATTCTGCAGAGCTTGGTCTTAAAAATCTTTCAAAGCTTGTTTCAAAAATGCCGGACTTAAGCGGCGCACATAAAATAATTTTTTCTATTATAAATACTGACGGTCAGTTAAAGGATTTGCCGTCGATTAGAGAAATTCAGCGTAAGATAGCTTCTATAAAAACAGAAATTGATTCAATGATTCATAAATACACAATCGATTCTTCGATTTCAAAAGCACTTGAATCTACTGTGCCGGTTTTACGCGCTAACCGCCAGGTTCTTGCTGTAAAGGCAAGTCAGAAAAATATCATCAAGGGAATCGTTCACGAGGTTTCGCAGACCGGACAGACTGTTTATATCGAGCCTGACGATGTCGTTAAACGAAACAACGATTTAATAGAAGAAGAATACAAGCTGAACGAAGAAATAAAGCGCATTTTAACCGAAGCAACTGCAGAACTTTCTGAATTTACAGATGCGTTTAAAGAAAATCTTCCTCAGATGATTTTACTTGATACAACACGCGCGGCGGCGAGATGGGGCTGCGACGTTAACGCATGCTATGCCCTCAACTGTCATATTGCAAAATCAGATTCTGATAAAGACAGCGAGCCGCCGCTTTTGCTTGGTGCACGTCATCCTCTTCTTGGAACAAAAGCAGTTCCTGTTGATATACGTTTTTCTACCGGAAAAAATGTTCTTATCATCACTGGCCCAAATACCGGCGGTAAAACAGTTACGTTAAAAACATTCGCGCTCTTCTGTCTTTTAAATCAGTCTGGTTTTCCTGTTCCGGCACTCGAAGGAACACGCCTTCCTCTGTTTAAAGAAATTTTCTGCGACATCGGGGATGAGCAGTCTCTTGATCAGTCTCTTTCTACATTCAGCGGGCACATGAAAAACATTGCCCACGCGCTCGATAAAGCAACAGAAGATTCTCTTGTATTACTCGATGAGCTTGGAAGCGGAACTGACCCGCAGGAAGGTTCTGCAATTGCAATGGCAGTTCTTGATACTCTCATAGAACGAAAATCATTCGTGCTCGTTACAACCCATCACGGTGTTCTAAAAAATTACGGTTATACAAATCCGTCATGCATAAACGCAAGTGTAGAATTTAACGACACTACGATGACTCCGACTTACCGTCTTATAATGGGTGTTCCCGGAGAAAGTCACGCGCTCGACATTGCAAAAAAAAGCGGTCTTTCTGATAAAATAATTTCTAAAGCAAAGAATTATATAAACACAGAACAGGCAGATGTTTCTACACTAATAAAAGGTTTAAATGCAAAACACGCAGAAGTTGATGCGCTTATTCAGTCTTTTAAAGAAAAAGAAGAACACATGAATAGGAAAATCGAAAAGACTTCTAACCGTGAACAGAATATCAAACGCCGCGAACATGATTTAAAAATTGCAGAAAATAAAAAAGAACTTTCGTTCTTAAAAGAAAGCAGAAAGCGTCTTGAAAATCTTGTGCGCACATTAAAGGAAGGTGAAATTACAAGAGAAAAAACTCTTGCGGTAAAAGATTTTATAAACGATTTGACTTCTTCTATCGAAACACACACACAGATTCTCGAAGCAGAAGAACGCAATTTAAATGAATACGATAAAAAGAAAAATGATTCTGTAAAAAATGCTCAGGGCAAAAAAGAACCGGCAAAGAAAAAACTTGAACCGGGGATGGAAGTTCTTGCAGGAACATCGCGTAACCGCGGTACACTCGTTAAAGAAGAAAAAAGCGGAATGTGGGTTGTTCAATTTGGAACTCTGCGCATGACAATGAAAGAATCAGATTTAGTTGCTGTGCAGAAAAATAATGAGCCGTACAAACCGAGTATTTCGATTGACCTTGCATCAAAAGAAGAAGTGCATTCAAACTTTTCTGATTTTGCACCGTCGCTTTCGGGCATCCCGACAGATCATCCGGTATTTGAACTTCGTCTTCTTGGAATGCGTGTAGAAGAAGCGCTTAAAGTTCTTGAACGCCAGCTTGACTTATGTGCAATGCAGAACTTTCATGAGTTTTCTGTCATCCACGGTAAAGGAACAGGTGCGCTGCAGCAGGCTGTCATCGAATATCTTTCTGAATACCCCGGTGTGATTGAATTTAAGTTTGCACCACCAGAAGACGGCGGCAGCGGCAAGACATATGTAAGGATGTAAAACGCGCGGTACAAGTCTGCTGGATATCGGAAACCCAATGTTAGGAACGCTACCAGAGTTTTCGGAGAAAACTCGTGACGCGCGGTACAAGTCTGCTGGATATCGGAAACCCAATTTACGCGCGTTTTACATCAACGGCCCGAAGATTCTGAAAATCCATCCGGTCGTTCTTACATACCACGGAATTTTCTTGTAATTCTCAACTGTGATTTCTTTACACTCAAGCTTTGTCTTATCAAAATCCTTCTGCGCTTCTTTAATCGATTTTGTTCTGTAAAGAAAAGTTCCGCATTCAAAGTGATGATAGAAGCTTCTGTAATCAAGGTTTATCGATCCGACTGTTCCCATTTTATTATCAGCAATAAAAACTTTTGAATGAATAAATCCTGATTGATATGCATAAACCTTTACGCCGTTTTCGATAAGATTTTTTATGTAAGTTCTTCCGACGCAAAACGAAATAAAGTGATCATAATATTGCGGTACAATCAGTTCAACATTAACGCCACGGCTTGCAGCAAAAATAAGAGTGTCCATCATCGAACCGTCGATAATTACATAAGGTGTCATTATCGAAACATTCTTTGTCGCATTTTGAAGAATATACCGGTAAACATTTTCTCCGATATCTGCACCGTTGTAAGCATCGTCACCATACGGAATTACAAGACCAGCCTTCCCTTTCCCTGTATGATTTTCAAGACAAAGCTGCGCTTCTTTAGGAATAAAGTTTTCAAAATTCTCACACGGGACATCTTTTTTATTCTGAACATTCCACATTTCAAGGAACATGAGTGTAAAAGTTCTTGATGCAGGTCCTGTAATTTTTATCCCGGCATCCTTCCAGTATGCAAATCTTTTTGAATAAATATTTGCATACTCATCGGTAATGTTTACGCCACCGGTATAGGAAACCTTTCCGTCAATCGAAATTATTTTTCTGTGATCACGGTTGTTAAGACCTGTGTTAAAAACCGGAATAAACTTTAACCAGATTTTTGATTGAATTCCGAATGACTTAAAATAATCGCTTTCCATTGCGCTCGATAACGCAACAGACCCGATACTGTCAAACAAAATTCTTACATCAACTCCCTCTTTTGCTTTTTTAGAAAGAATCTGCAAAAGCTTATCAAGGATCTGACAAGGCTCAACGATAAAAAATTCGATAAAGATATAACGCTCGGCTTTTTTTAATTCATCAATGAGGTCTGCAAAAAAATCTTCTCCGCATGAAAAATACTGGGTTTCAGAATCAAGGTAGCCTGTAGCATCGCCAAAGTTATAAAGATACTGTGCAATATCTTTTACTTCCGGAAAATATTCAGCGACAGCACGCGCATCGCGCTTTGGCGGTATGTAATCTTTAGTGTCGGCACGCAGCTTTCTTAATTTCTTTTTTAAGTTAATTCCGCCCTGATTAAATTTATACATAAAATAAAGCGAGATTCCAAAAAAAGGTGCCAGAATTACAGGAAGAATCCACGCGATTTTAAATTCGTTTTTCCCTGGAGTGTTTACAAGATACAAAAGAAAAACGGCAGAAACTGCAGCACTCACTTCGAAAAAGTACGCCATATTAGACTGAAGGATTATCGTAAATAAAAGCATGATTAAAAACTGAACAAGAATAAGAAACGAAATAACAAATAGACGGCTCTTAAGGAATGTCCTTAATTTCCTTGCTGCAAGAGTTTTTGCATTCGGTTTAACTTTAAATTTCCTTAATTTTGCTCTATTCACGCTATAATTTTAACACAAAAGAATAATTTGATAAATCATAAATTCAAGGTTAAAATATATATAGGAGATAAAGTCTGGTTGAACAGCTTTAAAATCTTGCATCTTCTTTTTTTACGGAGTTTATTATGGCTATAACACTTTATTCACTTGGAGCAGCACAGGAAGTTACAGGCTCAAAGCATATTCTGGAAATTAACGGACACTGCTATATGATTGACTGCGGTGCATTTCAGGGTAAACGAAAAGAATCTGATGACAAAAACAGAAATTTCGAATTTCCACCTGATAAACTCGAAGCGGTAATCCTTACGCACGGACATTTTGATCACTGCGGACTTTTACCTGTACTCGTAAAAAAAGGTTTTAAAGGGAATATATACTCAACGCCTGCAACACGCGATCTTGCATCACTTGTAATGATGGACAGTGCAAGAATCCAGGCACGTGATGCAGAATTCTTAAGAAAGCAGGCAAAAAAGAAAGGCGAAAAATTTAACTGGAATCCTATCTTTGACGAAGAAGACTGTGTAAAAGCTTCAAACCAGATTGTAACGCTTTCCTATAACAGACCACTTTACGTCGGACCGGAAGTTCAGCTTGAATTTTTTGATGCAGGTCATATATTGGGTTCAGCTTTTGCAGATGTCAACATAAGACAGAGCGGCAAAGAAGATGTACGCGTTCTTTTTACAGGTGACCTGGGAAGAAATGATAAGCCGATTGTAAGAAATCCTTCGACCGAAGTTCCGGCTCCTGATTACATTGTTCTTGAAAGTACATACGGAAACAGACTCCACGAACCGACAGATATCGCGCTCGGAGAAATCAAGCAGCTTGTTCGCGAAACAATAAATAAAAAAGGAAAAATCATCATTCCTTCATTTGCAATCGAAAGAACACAGGAAATCATTTATTACCTCCATCTTCTTGTTGACCAGAGACAGATTCCGTCGATACCGATTTATGTAGACTCACCGATGGCTTCGAATGCGACAAGTATATTTAGAGTTCATCCGGAGTGCTACGATGCAAGCGTTACAGAAGCATTCTTAAAGCATCACAAAAATCCGTTCGGTTTTGGAGACCTTCAGTTTGTGACAAGCGTAGAAGAATCAAAAGCACTCAATGAAAAAACAGGCCCGATGATTATCATCAGTGCAGACGGAATGTGCGAAGCAGGACGCGTACTGCATCATCTTGCAAACAATATTCAGGATGAACGCAATACAATTTTAATCGTCGGATACATGGCAGAAAATACTCTCGGTCGTAGAATCCTTGAAGGCGAAAAAGAAGTTCACATCATGGATGCATGGTACAAAGTAAATGCAAAAGTTCAGAAGATAAATGCATTCAGTGCACATGCAGACTACAAAGAAACAACAGAGTGGCTAAAGAAAATCGATACAAGCAAACTTAAAAAGATTTTCTTAGTTCACGGCGAAACAGATGCACAGGACTTCTTAAAGAATCATCTCGAAGAAAACGGCTTTAAAGATATAACTATCGTTAAATACGGCGAAAGCTATAATCTTGATTAATTTTTTTCGCACCAGCTGTTAAATTTAAACATCAGCTGGTGGGCAATTTTTAAATTTATCATCATAAGCGGAATCGTTACAAAAATAATCAGTGCAGTCCATAGAGTAAATTCAATTTTAGAAAAACATTTTACTAAAATAAAAATGCTTGCAGGAAGACAGATTACACTTGTAATCAGTGACGGAATATATTTTCTGATATACAAAGCCTGCCCAATATGAACCAGAAAGTGCGCCGTTAAAGACAGCATGAGTCCAAGCCAGATCGAGTCAAGAATTTTTCCCGGAAAGAAATAAGCAAGAAGACTTATCCCGAAAAACGGAATAAACTCTTCGTAAACCGCAAGTGCAAAACCCGGAGTCTTTAAGTTTCTATAAGGCGCAGTAATTTTCGGAAAGCGCTCAAACATCTCAGGATTCTTTTTAAAAAAGATTTCAAACCCTACGATTTCTTCCATATCATGAAAAATAAAAAGTATCGGCAAAAGTAAAATGTATTCTTTCATATTTATCTCAAATCCCTTTTTACGCACTCTGCGAATTTTTCTGGTAAATCAAACTGCGGGCTGTGTCCTGCGCCTAAAGCTTCATGAACATCTGCGGATCCATCTGAACTACAACTGTAAGATTTCCGTTTCTGGTTCTTAATTCATCAATCATTTCTTTTACTTTAGATTCATCTTTTAAATGAATGCTGTAACTGATTGTAAAAAGAGTTCCCATATTGGAGGTTTTTACATCTGTAAGTTCTGATTTTGTAAGATATTTTTTAAAGACGTCATCAAATACACCGTTATAGTTCATGTCTTCTGGAATCGTAATTCTCAAAATCTGATCTTCAGAAAATTTTATTCCGCGACACATAATTATATAAAAAACAGTAACGATTATTAAAAGTGAAAATCCGATTATGTAATAACCAAGTGCAATTGCAACTCCGACTGTAAGAGTAAAGAATATATAGAAGATATCTTTTGCTTCTCCAGGAACCGACCTGAATCTGACAAGCGCAAAAATGCCGGCAAGAGAAAGTGCTTTCTTTAAGTCAGTTGCTATAAGCGGAATAACTACAGCAACGACAATCGGTAAAAGTAAAATCGTTGCTACTACGCTCTGCGAATAAGATTTTCTCTTCTGAGAAATGCAGTATCCTAAAGAAATCAAAATACCGGCAAGAAGTCCATAAAACATGTTTGTAAGAATTACTGCATCCTGTTCACCAAATCTTAAAAAATTTCCCATAATATTCTCCATTCTTTATTGTTTGTAATTTCTATACTCGCTTCCATATTTAGAAAACGAAGTGTTATATATTTTTCTCTTAGAAAGAAATTGAGCAAACCACAGCGGAAAAGTTTTAAACGCTTTTGCTTCCATTAACCATTCATCTTCTTTTAAAAGACTTTCGCCATAAACAGGAGAGTCTAAAAGAAGATCTTCTCGTCGTGTTAAAATATTTTTATCAAGCGTTAATCTAAAGTCGTCATTTTCTTTATCAAAAAAAGCAAGCCTGTCATAAGAAATAAAAACTTTTGGTTTTAATTCATAGCGCTTCATCAAATCTTTAATTTCAAAAAGCACCTGACGGTTTACAACCTTATCATCAGGAACAATTCCGTCTTTTAAAAACCTTCTGGCACCTTCAAGTGTAAAAAGACTTCGCCTTTTATAAACTACACCATCAAACTTCTTTTTTATTTCAAGAAAAACAGTCTCGTTCTTATCCTTTACCTGACCATAACTTCTTATACGAAGCTTCTCTTTATAAACAGGCTTTTCAAGACTCTTTATAATAAGTTCATCCGAATCCGTGTCAAAATAAACATTCGAAACAGGATAAGTTTTCCCGTCCGGATTATACACATCGCTTTTCATTTTTTCGTTTAAAAGCGGAATCAGTTCATCAACATCATCTTGTGTGAGAATATATTTTAGTTCAACCCGGTTAAAAATCTCTATGGCCAATTTTAAAAAAATCCCTTTTATTCATTCTAACCGTTAATAATGCTTATGTACAGTTTTTTTCTTTGCTTATGTGAAATTCCTGTGCTATAATTTAAAAACATATTTCTAATTTTTAAGGAGAAAGTTTATGAAAAAAATTATCACATCTTTCTTTTTGTTTTGTTCCATTTTGCTTACTTCTTTTGCACAGACAAAGAAAGCAGATCCGAATTTTAAACCGGCATTAAGTTCTCCGATCCCGGTAATTAAAATTACTTCAAAAAGCGGTTCAATTGATTTTGTAACAAAACCAGTTGCAAAGCTTGTAACAGACGCGCGTGCAACATGGGGTGATGAAAGATCAGATCCTGCACCTTTTTACGAAGAATGTTCTGTAACTGTAATTGACAGCGAAAAAAACGAAGCAATTTCCAATGCAGACGCTAAAGTTAAAGTTCGCGGAAACTGGACAACAACCTACGATAAAAAGCCTCTTCGCATTCGCTTTAACGAAGAACAGTCGCTTCTCGGAATGAATTCAAATGCTAAAAACAGAGACTGGGTTCTTTTAACTTCATACAAAGACTGGTCATTCTCACGCGACATAACAGGACTTTACATTGCAAAAATACTCTGCCCTGGTTATGTAAGTGACTTTAATCTTGCAGAAGTTTATATCAACGACAAATACTTTGGTGTATATGTTGTTGCAGAGCTTCAGGAAGTTGCAAAAAACAGAATTAACATAACACAGCCTGCTAAAGGTTATAAAGGAACAGACATCGGTTACTTAATTGAATATGACTACTACCACTATGCAGAAAAAAATAATTTTACAATCAAATATGAAAATCCTGTAACTGATATAAACGGAGAATCAATTAATCCACCTGAAAAAGTCGGATACACAATCAAAAGCAAAATTACAAACGATGCTCAAAAAACCTTTGTTTCAAATTATCTGAGCAATGTATGGAAAATCTGTTATGAAGCTGCTTACAACAATAATCTTTTAGAATTTGATTCAACCTATACAAAGCTTATAAAATCTAAGGCACCAAATGCTTATGTATGTATTTCAAAAGTTATCGATATAAACTCTCTTATAACAGCATACATTCTTTCAGAACTTGTATGTGATCCGGACTTGTATTATTCAAGTTTTTATATGACTGCAGACTTTGGTCCAAAAGGAGATAAAAAACTTCACTTTGAAGCACCATGGGATTTTGACTCAACGATGGGAAACAAAAATTTCTGCGCAGATGGTAACGGACTTTATGCAGCAGTTAAGCAGTGGGATGTAAACCACCAGGAACAGATATATTGTAATCCATGGATGATGGTTTTTGTAAACTCTGACTGGTTTAATAAAGCAGTATTAGACAGATGGCATGCATTCCAGGCAAACAAACCTCTCGACAAAATTATTGCAAACATTGACTTCATAAGCACAAACTATCAGGCAAACTTTGCAGCAGATCAGAAAGTCTGGAAGAACATAGGCAAAAATGCTCTTATCGGAAACGAACTTTGCAAAGCATCTGCCGCGTGCAAAAATCAGCAGAAAGCTGCAGCTCGTTTAAAAGCTTGGCTTACCGCACGTTTTGCTTATCTTGATAAAACGTGGTAATTTAACCGTTCAACTTTTTATACAGGGCCGATACTTCTTCTGAGTACCGGCCTTTTTCTTTATAAATTACAAGAGGATTTTCTACAGTTGTCATGCAGTGAGCATCTTTAACGGCTTCGACTAAAATCATTGTCGGCGGTTTTAAACTGAATGGTTGTACAAAGCGAACTTTTTTTGCTGCAAGATTATATTTAGAAAAAAATGTCATCATCTGCTGCAACCTCTCCGGCCGATGAATCATATAAAAACGCCCTCGAGGTTTTAAAATATAAGAAGCGACTTTTATTACATCCTCAAGACTGCAGAATATTTCCTGTCTTGCAATTGCCTTAACCGACACCGCGCCGCCAGTAAAAACTGCATACGGCGGGTTTGAAGTTACGACATCAAAACTCTGCGATTCAAAAATTTTTTTAACATTTTTAATATCGCCCTGTACGACTTTTATTTTTTCTTCAAGGCTGTTGAGTATAACATTTTTCTCTGCAAGCTCTGCCTGCTCTTTTTGAATTTCAAGTGCAGTAAACTCACGAAAAGTACAGCCGGTCTTTCTTGCAATTATCAAAGGAATTACGCCGTTTCCCGTTCCTAAATCGGCGGCGCGTTCATTTTTCTTAACGACTGCAAAATCAGAAATCAAAACTGCGTCTATCCCAAAGCAGAATGCGTTTACATCCTGCATGATTTTAAGATTAACTGCAGGAAAACCGTCAATGCGGATTGCGGAATCTAAAGAAGCGCAGTCAGCAGATTCTCCAAGTGTCCAGCCTGCCGGGGCATGACTCATATTACATTTCATATCCAGGCTGAATGATTGTATTATCGTCTTTCTTTACTTTATCGTAAACTTTTTCTTTCCATTCATCCTGTGGGACATCGACAACGCTTACAGAAAAATGTTCTTTCCCACGTGCAAGTTCTTTACTTGCAGTTTCCAAAATTGCATCTGCAAGTCTCTTTTTTGTCGCATCATCACGACCCGGATACATCTGAATTGTTATATGTGGCATTTTTGCCTCCGTTTTTGAATATAATTAATTATAGCATATTTTAAAACTTTATTTCAGCAAGAGAATAATCGATTTTATAGCCGGTAAGCTTACTTAATTCTTCATTCACTTTTTTATAATTAAAATACCATGCATCTATTTTAATTTTTTCTTTTCCACGTTTATTGCTTATTTTCCAAATCAAAGTACTCTGTCCTCCCCATTTAGGATAATAACAGCCCATTTTAATTTTCGTCTCGGATGTTACGCGAATCTTTGAATGTTTGAAAAACCAGTTTCGGTAATCAACTACATCATCACATATAGTAATTTTCTTTCCAAGAGGAGATCCGAGGAAAAGAATACCCATAATAAGACATAAAAGGGCTATCCCAGGATATCTTTCATCGTCATAAAACTTAATACCCGTAAGTGAAACAAAAAATAAAAACAAAGAAGCTGTTCCCATAAAAACAGCACCTATATTCATAAAATTCAGTACGTTCGGGTAGATTACGATTTTATCTGACTTCATTTTATGCACCGAATTTTATTCCTTATCACTTTCAAAATAATCACTGCGCTGTTCAAACCAGTTGAGCTTTAAATTTTCCCAGTCGCTTCGTTTTATATCAACACAGTAATTATATTCTCTGACTGTCATTTTTGCATTCTCTATCCGATAATCATAAATCGTAAACGCAACACTTAAAAAATTATCATTGCTAAGTTGCGTCGGAAGTATAGTTACACCAACAGATACAAGGCGAGAATCAGTTACCCAGCAGAATGAATTTATCCACGAAGGAGAACCAAAAAACTGTTCAAACAAAAGATTTTCTTTTCTGTCAAAAATTGCAAATACAGAATCTACATCTGTCGAAATTGAATACTTACCAGACTTTTCTTTATAAAGCTTAGCGTAGATATCATTATAAGCAAAACGATCACCGTAAAAATTCCATTTTTTAAAAACCGGATACAATTTATTTTTAAAAGAAACCGGGCGATCATCCTTATAAATAAAGTTCTCATTTTCAAACTTAAATTTTTCGACGCTCACAGAAGGATCAACTTTTTTAATTTCATCAATCCACCAGTTTAACTCAGGCGGAAAAACAAACTCTTGCGCATATACACAAAACGCCAGCGCCACAAAAATGAATGATAAAAAGAATTTTTTCATAGTTAATTTCATTAAACATCATCTCTGTAATAAAAAATTAAAACATTATCTACTACATACACAGATGAAACCATACCATCGATAGATATTGCCTTTACCACTTCACTTTCGCCATTTTCCATTTTATAGAAAAATAATATCGTTTGAAAATTATATCTGATATTCTCATATTCACCAACAATATAATCCGTATTAAAACCATCTATAAGCTTGTATCCAGACAACGCTGTTTCTTTTCCAGTATTCAGATTAATAAAGCTCGCATATCCAAAATGATATGTTGAAGTTACAATTGCTACATATTCTTTTTCCAAGTCAACTTTATAAAATGTATAAACAGTATAATCTGTTTCCTCAGGGGGTTCTTTAAAATTTTTATATACTTTTTTTTCACCATTATTCAAATTAATTACAAGTTCATCTTCTGTCCTTGAAATAATTTGAGAATATTCTTCTAATATTTTATTTTCATTTTCTGCCCAGTCGAACTTTGGAATATCATCATATCTGGTATCAGGAAGCCCTACCCTACGAGCTTCAAATGTATACGAGGTATTTAAGAATTCATTGATTTCATTTGTCACTCTTTTAAGTTCATTTTTCATCTGCTCATCATAATCTGGATTATTATATGGGCTTATTGTACATTCGAGATATTCATGATTGTAAAAATTATTTTTCTCGTTCCACAATTCTTCACGATCTTTCAAAAACTGTTTATAAGCAGCAAGATACTCTTCTGAATATCGTGATTCTATAGCCTTCTGTCTTTCCTCAGCAGAATCCTTCTTCAAAGACTTTTCTTCCACTTCAGGTGTCTGACTTGTTTCATTATTTTCTATTACTACAGGCTGATTCACTTTTACTGCCTTCTTTGCACAACCAACTAGCGCAGCTACACACAGCGATACAACTGCCAGACTGAATGCTGTCAAAACTTTTTTCATATTTAATTTCTCCAGTTGAACATTATACTACACTATCATTTGTTTTTCATTAAATTTTCAATGGAATAAAAAAAGCGGCCCAGGGAAAAATCCTTTAAGCCGCCTTTTTTAGCTCTTATTATTTTTATTGCAGATAACCACCGTAACACCAACCGACAGTCTTCTTTTTTATCTTTTTCCCTTCTTTATCTGTCCCTTCTATAATTTCAACTTTTACCCAATTAGATCTGATATTATCAATTATTTCACTCTTACCTAATTCAAGTATTTTGACAGACGTTCCTGCCTGCATTACAGTTTTAACTTCTGTATCAGTTGATTCACCTGCGCGAAGTTTAAGATTATACACAGCAGACATTGTCTTATCTTTTGCAATTATCGTCGAGCGTACAACACGAAAGCCAAACGGCTTAAACGAAAAATTTGGATCTGATTGAGTTTGTGCAGTTATTTTTGAATTACAGTCACTTCCACCATCATTAAAAAAACTGCCACCTCTAAGAACCGGGTATCCAGATTTCCAGTTATTAACAAATTCCCAAACGTTTCCGCTCATATCATAAATACCAAGTTCGTTTGGTTTCTTTGTCATTACCGGATGAATATTACCACCTGCATTTCGTTCATCCCATGCTACAGCCGAAGGAGAATCACTACCGCTGTAAATATATCCTTTACTTTTATTTCCTCCAGAAGCTGCAAATTCCCATTCAATCTCTTTCGGCAAACGATATCCATTTGCTGTAAAATCACATTCATACTCACCCGATTCTAAAACTTTATAGCAGGGAGTAAGCCCTTCTTTTACGCTGCGTTCATTACAATATTTTGCAGCCATATACCATGAAATTGCATTAGCCGGAAGTTTTGACTTGTATGAACTATCATTCATTACAGAAAAATATTCTTCTTCCGTTACTTCATGAGTACAAATATAAAAACTTGGAATCTCACTGTTGCCTTCAACAAAGACAAAATCTTTTGATTCCTGAGTCTGAGAAAACAAATTTCCTGCAATCAATAAAAGAATTACAGATGTTAAAATACTTTTTTTCATTATTTCTCCAGGATATATTTATTCTTCAATATCAACACATTTAATATGAAGTTCATCCAGCTGCTTTTGATCAACAAAAGACGGGCAATCATCCATAGGCGACATTGCAAGATTATTCTTAGGGAATGCAATAACCTCGTGAATCGATTCTTCGTGACACATAAGCATTACGAGGCGGTCAAGACCCGGTGCGATTCCTCCGTGTGGTGGTGCTCCAAACTTAAATGCCTGTACGAGAAAGCCGAACGCTTTTTCTGCACGTTCGCGGCTGTAACCAACGATTTCAAAAATACGTTCCTGAAGCGCAGGATCGTTAATACGCATAGAACCCGATGCAAGCTCGTAACCGTTAAGTACGAGGTCATAAAGATCTCCCTTTACTGCACCCGGATCTTTTTCAAGAGTATCCCAGTACTGCTTTTGCGGAAGGGTGAACATATGGTGTTCTGTTTCCCAGTGATTTTC
>DBWY01000001.1:25240-63211 GCA_002309195.1 Treponema sp. UBA1226 | reverse complement strand
GCAAAATATGGAAAGTCAATAATCCATGCAAAATGGAACTCATCGTTCGGATTATATAAATTCAAATCTTTTCCAAGCTGCTTACGAACAGCACCAAGAGCTGTACAAGCAAGCTGCCAGTTTTCATCACTTACAAACAAAAGAAGGTCGTTCTTTTCAGCACCGAGTTTAGAGCAGATTTCACTTTCTTTTCCTGCATAGAACTTTGAAATACCACCCTCGAACTGGCCGCTTTCTGCAACTTTCATCCATGCAAGACCTTTTGCCTTGTATGTCTTTGCAACTTCTTCAAGTGCTTCAATACTTTTGCGGCTGTATTTGTCTGCAACGTTTTTTACAACGAGCGCTTTAAGTCCACTTCTCTTGTGTCTCTGAATTTCGCGTCCAGCATTTGCAGCTCCTGCTTTAAATGCATTAAAGTCTGCAAGGTCTGCCATAAATGCTGCATCCTGCATCTTCATATCAAAACGTAAATCAGGTTTATCAGAACCATACCAGTCAAATGCATCTTCCCATGCAATTCTGTCAAACTTAGCCGGAAGGTCATAGTTCAAAGTCTTTTTAAAGATATGCTGCATCATGCCTTCTGTAGTTGCAAGAACCTCTTCTCGGTTTGTAAAAGAAAGTTCCATATCGATTTGAGTAAATTCAGGCTGACGATCACCGCGTGCATCTTCGTCACGATAGCAGCGTGCAATCTGGAAGTATTTATCAAAACCAGAAACCATCAGAAGCTGTTTGTAAAGCTGAGGGCTCTGTGGGAGAGAATAAAATTTTCCCGGATGTACACGGCTTGGAACGAGGTAGTCTCGCGCACCTTCTGGGGTTGATTTAATAAAGGTTGGAGTTTCAATTTCCAAAAAACCTTTAGAAGTTAAATATTCGCGTGTAGCAAATGCAACCTGTGAGCGAAGAATAATATTGTGCTGCATAGGTTCGCGGCGAAGGTCGAGATAGCGGTATTTAAGACGAAGATCTTCGTTTGCAACTACTAAAGTTCCGTCTTTCTGACGAACTTCTTCGATAGAAAAAGGAAGCTCCTGACTTGTTGTAAAGATTTCGATATCTGTAGCTTCTACTTCGATTTCGCCGGTTGCCATATCGGCATTAACATCTTTATCTGAGCGCGCTGCAACGATTCCTTCAACAGCGATACAATATTCGCTTTTAAGTGAAGCAGCAATTTTTTTAACATCATCACTTGCCTTATCGCCGACCATAACCTGTGTAATACCATAGCGGTCGCGAAGACGAATAAACAAAAGTCCGCCCAAGTCACGGGTGCGGGCAACCCAACCATTTAAAACAACTTTCTTACCAACATCACTCTTGCGAAGTTCACCGCAAGTTACTGTTCTCTTAGAGTTTTCCATAATGTTGATATTGTAGCGTTATGAAGATTTTTTTACAATAAGACAGTTACCAGTAAATCTTTGTAAAATTCTCGATTTCTTTACTGCTGATTGGAACCGGTTTTACGACCTCTGTATCATCGTCACTGGAATTTTCATCAACACATTCGTAAAGTATTATTTCGTCATTTTCTGCGGTTATGATTGAATTTGGATAAAGCCGTACATCACATGCGATATCGCCTTCTATCTGGTCAAGAGCATCTTTTGAAATCAGAAAAGAACCACCATGCTTATAGGCAACAGCACTAATTCTGCATACTGCGTTCATACACGGTCCGATTATTACATTATCAAGACGCAAATCTTCGCCAATGGCACCGGTTATAACATCCCCATAATGGATTCCTGCATTTATAGAAACGCAGTATTCCCCGCTTCTCATTTGAGTTTCGTTCAGCGTATCTGCCTCGACCATAATTTTTCTTGCCGCAAAGAGCGCGTCATTCGGGCCGCCTGTAAAAATTGCAACGCATCCACGTCCCAGAAAGTTAGAAACAAACCCGTTCGACTGATCGATACAATCTGTAATGAGCTTAATAAATTTACTGCACGTGTCAAATTCGTGTCGCGGCAAAATCGTAGTTTCATCGCTGGTTATTATCGAAGTCTGAACATACATAATCGTCAGTGCGGTTTTTGCATAATCTCCGAGTTTAACTTCGTTAGGATCACTTCTATTTACAAGTTCAAGAAATTCATGTGAAATAAATTTTTCATAAGAATCATTTATGTTTTCAAGAATCGTCATGATGCGGTGCGTATTATGGAATATCGACTGATGCGCATACGCCATATAGAATACATCGAACATTGCAAGAATAAGAATTCCGACCTGACTAAAGAGAATTACAATCATAGAACTCTGCACAGGGAACAGAATATCAAAGAAAAATCCTGTCGTTACAACAATATAGAACGAAAGATAAATTCCGTCTTTTATCTGCTTTACCGCAAAGTTTCTTGCCATTCTTATGATTGCATAAAAATAGAAAAGCCCGTTTGCAGAAATAAGTATTACGCTAAGATAGTTTGTGTATTTAATCGGGAATGCACAGAATATAACTGCAAATGCAGAAAAAATTCCGAAGATTGCTTTATCAACATACGGATAATGCTGTTCAAAACTCTTATCACGCATCATTAAAACAGAGAACAACTGCGGCGACATCCAAAGCGGAACATACTTTAGCCCCTGTATGACAGAGAAAGGAATATCAGGGAACATCCACGAAAGAATACTTCCGTTCGAAGTTAAAAGCTGACACAAAAGCCCAAGAAGAAGAAAACCAAAAATCATGTTGGCAAAGTTTTTCGTATCACCGATAAACACAGAAAAGTTTATGATACACGTAAACAGAATTGCTCCGAGAAGAATCGCGCATGAAATAATAATTTTTATAAAATGCTTCGTAATGACTTTTTGTTCCGCAAATAAAAGCGAAGAAATAATTCCCGACTGATGATTTGAAAAACTAGAAACCTGTATTACAAGCTCAATCGTTCCAATGCTGTCAGAGTTTAAGAATAAGTAAACGGGACGCTCGGCAGATTTTGCAAGCTTTTCGTTCGAAGAATACCTTCCGTATTCTCCAACCTTTGCACCATTGCAGAAAAATTTAGAAGCGGTCGCAGGACAAACCCTTGAAAAAATCGCATAACGCGTACCAGGTTTTAAACCCATTATCTTAATTCTGTAACATGCAAAATCTGCCTGTAAATTCTTTTTGGCGTTGTACTCCCATGCACCCGGCACTTTTATAAATGCCATGTCATACTGTTCGCGGTTAAAACTCTGGAATTCCTGTGCAGGATAAAATTCCCAGTTACCGTTTAGGTTTATAATATCATGTCCAAGAGATTCAGGATCTGTAATATGAACAACACCATTCCATACTTCTGCGGCAAATGATAAGCCTGCACTAAAAAGAAGAGCTGCAAGAATCATAAAAAGTTTTTTAATTCTTAAAAAACTCATCCTTCGCCTCCTTTTACATTTGCACTTTCGGCATTATAAGCAAAACCTGAATTATGAATAACTTTATATAAAAGAGTTTTTTCTCCTCTGACTTCTCCCATCACACCTTCATAAAGACAGTCAATAAACGTGCGGCAGTAATTTAAAGCACGTTCAGAAATCAAAATGTTTGAATCAAATTTTTTATTTAAACCTTCTATTTCTACAGCCTGCACGATACTTTCTGCACACGCAACTGCATCAATATGTTTTTCATTTCCCATAAAGCCCACCGCAACTTTACCGCAGTGGATTCCGATCCCAATATTTATCATCGGAATATTGTAGCGTTCAAACTCAGGTCCCATGCTTTCAAACTTGCGCTGGATTTCAACAGCACAACGGCATACAGAATCATTTTTTTCAGGGAAAATAGAAATGATTCCGTCTCCAAGATATTTAGAAATAAAACCACCATAGGCTCTTATTATCGGTGAAATAGTTTTGTAATATTCATTTATAAGGGTAAATACCTGGTGCGTTGTATACTTTACCGTCATCTTGCTGAACTGTCTTATGTCAGCAACAAGAATCATCGCATCACATATAGAGTTGTCGCCTGCTTCGATATCTTTTATATCTGCAACCTGCAGATAATTTACAATCGTACTCGGAATAAATCGTGAATATGAAGCATTTTTTCTTTCATACTTTTCTACGATTTTCTGATTTTCTTTTGAAAGTAAATCTCGCTTTGTTCCGGCAAGAATTGTCTGTGCAACAGCAAAGCTCATGATTGCAGATTTAAACAGAACATATCCAAAATTTCCTTCTGGTCTTGTCTGTGCAAAAACAAATCCATACGCCGCAGTAACAAGCATTAAAATAATTATTCCAACATTAAATGAATAAATATAATTAGGCGGTTTTCTGTTTATAAGAATAAGGAAACATAAATATACCGACATTACATAGCCGACAACAAAACACCAGACTAAATATTCACTTACAATCTGAATCGGTGAAACAATAATAAAAACCGGTGCAATATAATCTATAATTACTGCAATAAAATTCCATTTAAATTTAAGATCATAAAGATTTTTAACATAAAGATTGTAAAATGGAATAATAAGTGCAAGAGACGTGAGTGACGTTTTATAATTTAACCAGTTTGGAATCGAACCTCTGACATAACCGATGAATGAAAAATCCAGAGTACATACAACAACAATTAAATCTATACTTAAAAGACCCAGCCACAGGTGCATTTTCTGTCCGCGGTTAAGAAAGAAGATTACGATATTGTAAATTGCAAGAACAATAAGAACGCCTGCAACACAAAGCTCGAGCGCAATATTTCGAAGAAGAAAACTCTGCATGAGCGTATCTTCTGCAAGCTGCGGAACAAGAAGAATACCGCCAAATTTAAGTTCGTAGTTTGATACATGAAAAACAAAATCTGCAACACCATTTTCATCTGCAGTAAACGTAACAAGACGCATATAACGGTTCGTCTTTTTAATATCAACACCGCCGCCACTTACTTCATTTGATTCATAAATATTTTTATTGTTTACAAAAACATCGGCGCATGTATAAACACCGCGATACAAAACAATACCGTATTCTTTTTTTGGCTTTAAATTTCTTACAGTATAATGATAAGTTGCATATCCGATTTTATTTTCTATCTGATATGGAATTTTTACGTATTTTCCGTTAAAAAGCCTTATGTCAAATTCCTGCACAACTCCGTCGGTATAGAAAAAAACAGGATCAACAAATTTTTTATCATAGTACTCCCATGTTCCATCCATACTCATATATGAGTGATTAAGGCTTTCCGGATTATCGACAACCTTTCCAGACTTAAATTCGGTTTGAGAAAATGCATTAAATAAATTTAACAAAAATAAAAAAACTAACGCTTTTTTCATGCGTTTTTAAATTATAACCCACAAAATCGATATTTGCATTAAATTTTTCATCAAAAAAAGCAGGAAAAAGCGCGTATTTTATGCTAGAATAATTATACCAGGCTGAATTGACTAAAAGCCCCTTTATATTTTTGCACTTACGGACAGAGTTACTATGAAAATTCAATTTTTAAAAAACAAAAAAATCATTTTTATTGCAGCAGGAACAATCCTGATTCTTTTAGCCGTGTTATTTACGGTAAACGCAGTTTCAAAACGAACATTAAAAATCGCATTCTATCAGATTCCGGACGGAACAAAAGAAGCGATGATAAAAAATATAAAACCGCTTGAAAGCAAACCAAAGTTTTACACGATTGACGGTTCAAAACCACTTTCAAAAAAAGCTTTCAAAAAATATACTATTATTTTTACTTATAACTCAAAATCACTTACAGAAAAATCTTCGCTTATAAAATCTGTTCCAGAGGATACAGCTTCTTTTTTGCCGTCAAAAATTGCAGCAAGCACAAAAATCGAAAACGAAAACTACGCACTTCCCGTACTCCTCGACCACTTTGAACTTGCAGTTTATAAAACATACCGCACTCAATTAAATTTAAAAATTCCGCAGACATTAAAACAGCTTACTTCATATCTTATTGCAGTAAACGAAAACGCTTCTTATCCGCTTCTTGTAATCGGAGCAGACGATAACGAGCTGTGGGGATTTGTAAGTACATTTGCAGAGAGTATGTTTTCTTCTGAACAATATGAAGTTTTGTGCAAATCACTTTACGAAGCACAAAAAACAAATCAGGATATTCCCTATAATTTAAAACTTACGCTGAACGAAATTAAAAAGCTTATGCATCTTGGACTTATGCACCCGCAGTGGACACAACTTACTCAAAAAGATGCTGAATATCTTTTAAAAGATCACAGAGTCGGAACACTTGCTTCAACTTTAAGCATGCACAGAAAACTTCCGAACGTACTTACAAAATATTACGAAGCAACAATTTTTCCTAAGGACGACACAAGTTCGAAATTTGGAGTTGTCTGCCCGCAAGTCTGCGCAGTTCTCACGAAAAATAATTTAAAAACCGCAGACGGGGCAGCCGCTGTACTGCACAAACTTGTAAGCGATGACATGCAGAAAAATCTTTCTACAGATACCATGCTTGCTCCGGCCGCATCCGTCGGTGAAAGTGTTGATTCAATTGCTGATGACATAAGATTTTTTGCAGCGGCTGCCCCGGCAGGTCCGCTTATGACTCTTTCATCTGCATCATTTACAGACCCTGCACAAGTTCACAGATACGCAGAGAAAATCCGTGCGTATCTGGAACAGTAATTATTTCATCTGTGCAGTTTCGAGGTGTCCACGAGTTCCTACACGTGTTGCATAACCAAGTACAGGGTTTGCAGTGCCGTTACCGTAGGTTTTTGAAGTATTTTCCTGTTTAAGACCATTCTTGTTCGAATATCCCACATCTGTTCCAGTCATAACCTTTGCCTTTCCGCTTGTAGCATCTTTCCACAAACCTATGTTTACATAACTGTATGCATAGTTATCTGCATAACGGCTTGTCGAAGGAATAATTGTGCTTTCCCACGCTCCCATAAACTGATCATAACTGTTTACACCTGCAGGTATAGTTACAGCTTCGCGGTTTGCCTTTGTCAGTGATGAAGAAATTACACCTTTAAGACAAGCCATCTTTGTTTTCTGAACAGAACTCATATAGTATCCGATATACGGGATAATACTATTCCCGTCATCAGAAACAACTGTATCAATTCTTATATTTGTTCCGGTAAAGGCATAAGAGTCAACCGTTACAACCTGCGGCGTTGTATCATCATAGCTTGAAAGATATGCATAAATAAGGTCGGCATTTTCTCCATCATAGGATGCAATATGTATACCGCCTGCTTTATCAACCGTAATCTGACAGTTTTCTCCTGCATTTTCTTTAAGCATAACCGGTGTCTTCCAGTTTCCATCACCCTGAGTTGCGCTCAAGTCATTATCGTTACATGGATTTACCTTATAGCTGTACCACCACTTAGATGCTGTTGCATCATACCATGTAGCAACAATAACATCTGCTGCCGCACTTGTTCCCTTAATTACATCAATTGAAACATAGTTACCTGCTTTAGCTGTCGTACTTGAAGAAGCAATCGTACTGAAATATTCAGATTTAGTATTTGAATCAAATGCAGTATGTGTATTATTTTCGATTGTACCTCCGCCATACAAATTGTATTTTCTCTGATCTGCAAACTGTCCGAATGTAATACCAGTCTGTCCTGCTGCATTACTTGTATTCGTGTTCGTTCCGATATATGTCTGTGACAGATTTCCCCATCTAAATCGTACTGCACCGTTCAAGTCATCATAGTAGGCAAGGAATACATAAGTATCATTTCCATGTACTGCTGTTGCAAGAGAAGGTGATGCAAACCTGTCTTCTATGAAAGCATAGTCTGTGAAAGTAGTGCCATTATAAGTTCCAGGAGGTGCACCAATATTTTCAAATCTGCTGGAGTTCTTACCTTCATAGTTACCATTAGTATTCAGGTCGGAACGGCCCCACTTACTTGTAAAATACTGCATACGACCGGCAGAATGTGAATCTCCAGGGTTTGTATCCAAACCTACAGTAATACCATGTGTCACGCCATTTTCATCAACCGTAAATCCACATGTAGAGAAGCGGGCATAGTTACCTACCCATGTTTTATATGAATATGTCTGACCATCTCCCATACAGTAGTTTGCAGGGCCCGAGTTAAATCCAAAGTTCAAAATACCGTTCTTTGGATTAACTTTCATAATCGGTTCTGTAATATAACCAGATGTCTGTGAGATAGCGGCATCCTTAAACTGCCAGATGTCAAACTCAACATCGTCTGTCAAAAGATTGTTGTTATCTCCGTTAGGCTGCCTGTTATAACAGTATGCAAAGTCATTATCATCATATGCTCTTACAGGGTTTGATTCAGCATCTGCATATGTACCGCAAGAATCATTATAGTTAAGGTTATTAATAGAAGTTATTGTGTCTGTTCCGACAACAATTGAGTGAGCAAATTTGCCCGATGTCGTTAATGTTGAAATATCAACTTCTACATCTGCATTATCTGCTGCAAGGTTATAACCAGAGAGTGTAACTGTTTCTGAAGCATAAACAGGATAGTGTCCCTTTGCAGTTCTTGCATATACAGATGCATTTCCTCTCTTGAGAGTAGAAAGTGATGTAGTAACTTCTGTAATATACGGAACAACGTCTACTTTGTAGTACGGTGTTTTTGCATCATCAGTTGTCTGAGTTGAACTTGCTGCAGAGTTTCCTGTTGTTGCATAGTTAAGACTTACACCGTCTGCATTAAGAGAAACTTTTCCTTTATCTCGTGCCATAACTTCTACAGCAACATCATGTTTTACAACAGTAGAAATCTTTGCTGTATCCCACCAGATGATAAAGTCTACAACGTTTCCTGTCTGAGAGAAGACTTCTTCGCCGTCAAGTACAAATTCCCAGCCATCATCTTCGAGAGTTCCAAGCGATTCCCAGATACCTGTACTTGCATTGCGGGCTGCAACCTGAGTAAAGCCGTCTGTAAGACCAGGAACTTTAAGATGAATTTCGTTTACACGAACATTATCTTCTGCACGACCACGCAGTGCAATCTTTCCAGAAACCTTAGGGTCCTTATCGTTGATTCCGCTTGCAACAGGAGTACCGCCTTCTGGATTTGCGTTTATGTAAGAAGCAGATTTCATCCAGTCACTCTCAAGCTCGATGTGACCGCGTGCAACATCTTTTCCGCCAACGCGTTCATAGTAGAGAGAAGAATCAATTGCTCTTGTTGTTTCATTCCACTTCCACCAGAATGGTTTAAACCATACTCTTGCTTTTTCGCTGTCTTTAAGAACAACGTTTGCAACAAGACTGATTGTAGCAAACTGACTTGTCTTTCCTGCTTCTGTTCCTTCTGTTTCATCCCAGATCTTGAATGTAAACAGCTGGTTAGTTCCGTCTGCAATTGTCCTTCCGTTTGCATCTGCAGTAAGCAGATTCTGAGTGCTCAAATTAATTTCAAGGTCAGAACGTATATCATCTGTTACAGAATCTTCAGAAGAAAGATTTACTGCAGAAGAATTAAAGTATGCTGCAGTTGTTGTATCTGCCGCAACTGAATATGTATATTTAAGTCCGTTGTTTCCGCCGACGATTTCTGGTTTTAATATAGTTCTTCCCTTGATTGTAATTTCAGAAGAAGAAAGACCGCGAGGAATTTCGAACGATGTTACATAATTTCCTCTTTCGTCCCTACCATTTATTGTAACTCCCGTTATTTTATCCGGAGAAGTTGTATTATACCATCCGCCGTAATTTGTTATCATTTCATCTGCAGTTTTCTTGCCGTTTGCATCAAGTGAACCGTCAGTTACTTTGTCATCACCGTTATCATCTGTACCAAAGATGACACCGGCAATACGAGGCTGATTGTTACATACAAACGCAGGATCTGTGTATGCATAAACTGCATAAGGAGCATTTACATCAGGTGTTGTATATGCAGAGTATGAACCTGTTATTCCGGCTGCCGGCGTTGCAGGAACATATCCCATGATTCCAACGCTGTAGTTTCCTGCTTTATCAAATGCTACATAATGAAGCTCGATTGAACCGTCCGGAATATTTTTAGAACAGATGTCTGCTTCCCATGTCCACGTAGAACCTGTTTTCTTAACGCTTTCCATCATGCGGTCGCCGTCATCATTTGATGGTGATATAAAGTATCCGTCAGCCTGGAGTTCACCTGATTCTGCTTCTGTAACAGTGTTATTTACAACCATAGAGCAAGCAAATAATGCGCTTGTATAACCTACCGGGACATTTCCATCTACAGTTATATCTTTTCCAGAAACAGTATTAATTAAATAAACTGTTCCACCAATCTTAACAAGCCCACCCTTATGAATATTCTTATCCTCAGTATTCATCGTGAGCTTTCCAAGATTAGCTGCATCACGAGAAACAGTCTTTGTCTTCCAATAAAGACCATCTTCATAAACAATATCGGAACTAGAGAGGTCAATCTTATTGTAATTCTTATCTATAACGGCACCTTCGCCGCTTCCTGTTGTATTACTGCGAGGAAGCATTACATCATAGATATAATTCTTTGAGTCAGTCGTTCTGTCGCTTCTTCTCATAAAGTAGAATGCAACATAATCAAATCCAGACTGATTTGCATTGTTAACAGAATTTTCTTTTACAGTTGAACCGAATGTATAGAATTTTCCAGTCTGTTTTACACTAGGACTTATGTCATAACCTGCGTCAATCAAGTCTGCAAGTACAGGAGCAGTATTGTCATAGTTTATCTTTATATCCTTTGTCTGACCATGTGAAGAACCTTCTGCGATATCATCTGCTTCAAACGTAAAGTCAAGAGAACCTACTCCACTTGCAGTTTCAAGCTTATACTTAAAGTAAACAATTCTTCCTTCCACTTTAACATCAAACAGTGTTCCACCTGACAAAGGAGAGCCATTTTCAACAAGTTTCTTTGTTATTACATTCCTTCCCTGCCTAATCTTAATACTAAGATTTTTAATTCCTACATCATCTTCAACACTTCCGATAAGATACCATGTATCTTTTAAGAACATATCATCACTGTATTCACGAGAAGCCGGTTCGTTCTCTGGTTTTCTATAAACAACATCCGCAGATTTTACTACATAGAATGGCTGTGCAGAACCAAAGACAGGTTTATCGTTATCAATCTTAAAGAGACGGTCTGCATAAATACTTGTCTTTTTGTCACCATCTCTCGAAATTAATCTTACAGCAACAATATTTTCTTTACTACCTTCAGGATTAAACTCGCCGTTTTCATTTATCTTGATGTTCCATGTGCTTCCACTAAAGTTTGCAAGAATACCATAGTCAGATGCAGTTTCATCTGCGGCAAGAGTACTTGTTCCTTTTACCCACTGAGTAGAAATATCAGGATCATAAGAGCTCATCTTGTAAACCTTGTAGCCATTTTCTGCAAGCATATCAAGATCATCTTTTGTCGGAACAAACTTAGTAAATACATTTGTAAATGTATGAACATCACCTGAAACAGTTTCTGTGTATCTTACAATATCAGTGTCTGCATTTTCATTCCAGTTAACAGGATCACCGTCTGCATCAAGATGCTCTTTTTGAGAAATCAACTGAACCCATACAGAATCAACATACTTGTTATCCATTGCTTCGCCATAGAGTTTTATTGTTCCACCAAGTACATCACCATCTGTTTCAGGATAGTTGATAGAAACAGTAGGTCTGTCTCCCTGAGGGTCAAGATAAGCCTGCTGTCTCTTTTCTGTAACGTTTCCTGCAACATCAACTGCTTTTACCCAGAGCCAGAGATCAACTACTGTATCAAATCTGTCATCTTCTGTTGATACAAGAGCTTCGCGTGTAGTTATTCCGTAATCAATAAGATAATCATTTAAAAGTTTTGTATGTGTAAGCGCCTGGCTTGCATCAATATCACCATCAAAGTAGAGATACCATTCTGTAGTAGTTCCTTTAATAGGTTCAGTACAGTAATTAACCTTGTCTTTTATATCTGCAATAGTAACGCTGGTACCATCTTCATGTTTAACCCATGTTGTAATGGCTGTTGTATCATCATCCGGAGAAATATCTCCTCTTGTAGAAATTGCATAGTATACATCACATACTTCACTCAACGAACCGTAAACGTTTACCTCACCGCTTACAGTTGCGTTGTTATCTGGCTTAGGAAGATTTATAGAAATCTCTGGTTTAGTATTATCTACCGTAAGCTGAACAGTTGAAGAGCGCGGACGGTTTGCTTTATCGAGAACTTCGACAGTAAAATAATTTATTCCGTCTTTTAAGTTGCCTGTAGATTCTTCACCGCCTGTAAGAATGCCTTCGCATTCCCAGATTCCATTTTTGTTTGTAGAATCTGTTCCGATATAATTGAATGAATATGTAGCATAACCCTGTGTTTCGTCTGTTTCACCCATTATACCTGTTACAGAATTTATTCCGTTTGCATCAGCAGCATAAACGCGTACTTTAAACTTAGATACGTTTCCACCAAAAATCTTCCCGTTTACAGAATCAATCCAGTCAGAAGAATATGCGTCTTCTTTCTTAGAATAAAGATTAAACTCAAGATCTTTTACTTCAGGGTCCTGAGTATCTACCCTTAAGCGAAGGACTGTTGAACTTCCGGCTCCGTCGCCAAACGTTGTCTGGTCATCTTTTATATAAACAGCATTATAACTGTCAGATGGTTCTGTACCGTTTGTCTTAGAAATAAATTCTGTTCCCTTAGAATCTTTTACATAGAAGTAAATATCCTGTTTACCCTGACTGTTTGTCTTAAAGCTCCATGAACCATTAGACAAAGTTACAGCAGAAGCTCCTACCCAATCTGAATCCTTAGGAGCATCCGGGGCTGTTGTCGTAGTCCATGATTTTGAAATAACTTTAAATACAACTCTCGAATCAATTCCGTCATCATCATTTAACGTACCCATCAATGTTGAGTTGTTAAAGAACGGATAAGTTGTTTCGTTCATTCCGTCTAAGTCAGAGATATTTGTAAATGTAACAACCGGACGGTCGGTGTTCTGATCGATTGTAATTAAAGTCTGTGCTTCTTTAGTATTTCCTGCTGCATCAGTTGCAGTTACCTTTAATCTTACCTGAACACCTTCTGCAGAATCACAGTCGTAGATTGTAGAACCAAATGCAGTCTGTGTATCAAGTTCATCGAGTTTCCAGTTGTAAGTTCCGCTGACTTTTTTAAAAGCAGGTGCACTTTCTGCCGGAGTTCCATCGATAGTTACTTCTTTCCATTCTGTTGAAGAAGACTGATATTCGAGTTTAATCGATTCAAGTTTCTGATCGTCGTTTGCTGTTCCTGCAACAGTAATCTTTTTATTTACAGTTGCTTCTTTAATTGAATCGTTAAAATAAACTTCTGGTTCAGAGTTATCAAGCTGAAGTGAGAAAAGATTTAATTCAGCAGTATTTCCTGCACCGTCTTTTACCTGTGCCCATACTGTTCCGGTCTTTGTAATTTCTTCTTTTGGAATAGTTGCAGTCCATTTAAACTGTTTGCCGTCACTTCCTGCAACTTCTTCTATCTGAGAGCCTGTTATAGTAACATCTGGTTTTCCCGCAGATGTAAAGTCTTTGTCACCAACCGAAATAAGTATTTGTGTTATTCCGCTTAAATTATCTTCTGCAATACCTTCTACGGTTATATCATCATTGCCGTTAGAAAGAATGTTTCCGATACCTTCTGTCTTGCCGTCAATCTTTTTAACTTCTGCAGAAGGAACAGATGTATCAATATTAATTCCTGTTATGCTTGTAATTTCTTCATTACCGGCTATATCAGTTGCGCGGATAGATATTACAGTGCCGTTAGCAACACTAGGAATGGTTCCAGTAAATCTTGATGTTCCTGAAAGCTCTGTCCACTGTGAACCAGATGTTGAAAGTTTGTATTCAACTTTACTGATTCCGCTTTCGTTATCTTTTACGTCACCTGCAATATTTAATGTAGAAGTGTTGTACCAACCAGAATCAGATTTTGCATTCGTAATATATGGAGCAACATTTCCTGCAACATAATTTGCATCGTTTGTATCACTCGGACCTGTTCCAAATGCCGGTACTGTCATATCCTTACATACATAGCGTGTAACTACATTTGTCTTTCCTGCTTTATCTGTAGCAGTAAACAGATAAGTTATGTATCCCTGATTATATCCTCTTAAATCAGGAACGTGAGTCCATACGCCCTCGCTGTCTATTACAAACGAGTGATCAGCAGAAGAAACCCATTCACCTTCATCATTCTTTTCAAACTGATTCCATACACCATTTTCATCAAGCTCTACTTTTACTGTAGCATAATGAACTAAAGGGTCTTCGAGAGTATCAGCTGCTTCTACATCTACTTTAAGAGAAGAAATTTTCCAGTCATCAGATATTTTTCCGCTGAATGTAATCGAAGCTTCGTTTTCAGGAGTCTCATCAATGTCTTCGCGTACATACTGTCTGTCTTCTGTTCCTACTTTTGTTTCAGAAAGTTTAGGGTTCTCATTATCGATAGCAACAAGGAACGGACCATAAGTTGTCTGCCTGTTTGCTTTTATAGCATCAGAAAGTTCGCTGTTCCATGTAACATCAGTTGCAACGATTTCTACCCAGTAAACTCCCGGATCTTCAGGAAGATTATTGTATGTAAACGAAGCTGTAGTAGTTCCGGCTGAAAATCCACCCAAGGTTTCTCGTGTAACAAATGATGCATCATAGTTATAAATCAAAACTTCTATCGAAGCGATTCCATCATCGTCTTCTACCATTCCGATAAGCTTATGATTAGTTACCTTATCAAAAATATTTCCTTTGTTATTGTCAAAGTCTGCTTCAGAAGAAAGGTTTTCTAATGTTTCAACCATGCAGAAGTTGCTTGGTTTAATTACAGGCTTATCTGATGCCTGTTCAATATTATATGTGAGGTTGTCATTAAACTGTGTTGTAGAACAAGAGCCGATATTACCTGCCTTATCTTTTGCATAAAGGATAATATTTACTGTTTCGCCATCGGCTGTTCCATATGTTGCAGTATCTGTTGTATCAATTTTAATGCTGCCTGTAGAAATAGTATACTTTGCACCAAGTGAAGCAGAGGTATATACCGGACTGGTATTGCCATTTGACCAGATTTCATACCAGACATCTTCAAGACTTGTTTCATCAACAGAACCTGTAATGTTAAATGTTCCGTTCAAATATTTTTCTGATGTAGTTTCCTGGCTCTTATTAACCTGCGGAGTTACAGAAGTAATTGTAATATCCGGAGCCTTTGTATCAACATAGAATTTGCGCGACTTAGTATCTTCGAGATTTGCCGCATTCTTTGCAGTTATAGTAATGTCGTAAAGATAGCGCTTTCCTGTCTGAGTAACTGCAGGAAGATTAAATTCCCACTTACCGGTAGTTGTGTTATATCCGCTTAAAATATTTACATCAGTAAATGTATTTACAACTGCGTTATTGTTAAGTTCGTCATAACATTTTCCGCTGTATGTGAGGCTTGTAATTTTATCAAGTCCGTCAGTATTCTTTACTTTTCCGCTAAATGTAAGAACACCTGTTGTTTCAAACTGTTTTGTTGCTGAATTAATTGTATTTACAACAATACCCTGATCGTCTGCAACGTTTGTATAACCAGTTTCTCCTTTGTCCATCCAGTAAAGTTCAGGAGGAGCATTTGTAGAGAATCCTTTAAATGCATACGCAGGTTTTACAGGATCTGCATATTCATAATCTACATCCAGTGCTTTACAGCAGATGTAGTAATATTCGTTAGGTGTAACTGACTCTGTAAGCTGTACCTGATAGTTATAAGAAGTATCAGAACTGTCATCAGTACAGTTGTCATGTCTGTCTGAGTCCGCATAACCTTCAAGACTATATATTATCTTTTCAGGATTTATCTCTGATCTATCCCCATTGAATCCAAGAAGGCATGCTTTGTTTAAAGCTCTCTGAGAATCGTAATAACTGTTAAATGCTGCATCAGTTGAATTATATATTTTTTCAACATCAGAAGAACTCAACACACTAGGGTAAGGTCCAAACTGGTAAACTGCAATACTGTTAGGCGAAACGAGAGTTCCGTTAAGACCTGCACTTACGTTTACAGTAATAATCTGCTTACCCGAAGCACTACTTGTTATCTGAGAAATATTATTACAATCAAAGCCAAATACCTGATACTTTGGATTTGCGTCAGGGTTAAGAGAAAATACTGCATTTTCTCTTGCACATTCATTATACTGCTGTTTAACCTCGTTCTTTTTCGAATCACTGATTAACGAGCTGTCTGCAGTTCCATTGATTATATTTTTAACAGTATTTACATCAAGACTACTTGCCTCGCTTAACCAGTTTTCGCGAACTTCATCATAAAGGAAAAATTTAGAAGTTGTATTTCCTTCTGTATTATTTACAGTCTCATTTGGATTAATATATTCTTTTGCAGAGTCAGATAGTTCAAATTTGCAAACATACTCTTTTTCCCCTGTTCCAGCTCCATAGACCTGAACATACCGTGCATCAAGCGAATCACTGTTATTTTCAGATGAATCTTTTTTCTTTCTTGCAAAAATTATTTCTGTTCCGCCGGCAGTATTAACGTTTGTCTCTGTCCAACCATCTGTTCCATTTAATGGAGTGGCATTTTCTGCAACACTCGTTACAAAACCATTTTCTGTAACACATGTATCTGTGCCATATAATTTTAAATTTACTTTGCGTACTGTGTGGTCTTCTGCAATAGTTCCGGAAACTTTTAAGCTTGTTCCGTATTTAGCAGGAGCAGCAAGCTTTGCAGAACCAGGCTTGCTTAAGATAAAAAGAGGAGGAGTGTTATCAATGTCATATGCGCGTGAGAAAATTCCAGACTTACGTCCTGCACCATCGACAGCAATTACTTCTATGCTGTATTTTCCGTCAGGAAATTCCCAACCGTTGGTTTTGCTGTATGCTTCGTTTGTGGCATCATAGCTGTTTAATTCTATATCCCACTTCGTTTTGTTTACGTTTGCCTCAAAAGGTCCGTAGTTAATTCCGGTTCCCGTATCCTGCAATGTTACTTTTACCGACGTAACATGCTTATCATCATCACAATCACCAGCAAGTATAAACTTACCGCGGATTGTACTGGCTGCAGGTGGATATTTAATAGAAATAGTCGGAGCAGTCGTATCTACAGCTTCCCCAAGTCCCAGCTCACAGTTCGTAAAAAGGACCATCATAAAGGGGGCGCATAATAATAAATACCTGAAAAAACGTCTCATAAAACACTCTCCATCAGTACAAAACATACAATAACCCCGTCTTTACGGACAGGGTTATTGTTAAAAAATACCAATAAACTTTTTTTATATTCTTAAATAACTTTTTTCTAGAAAATATTTACTCGAATACCCTCAGAGAACTGGAATATCATATTCTTGATATCCATTGAGTTACTCTGAACATCACTCGGTATAAACCAGAGCTGGAATTCTGAGTAAAGTGATATCGTCCTGAAGCACTTGGCTTTTCTGAAAGTACATCTCGGGAATTCCATCTGTGCAAGTAAGGCAGAAAGCATCTGAGCTTTACCACTTGCCGTATCAGTAAACAAACTGAAGTTTGCACCGAGAGCAAATCCCATGCTAAGCCAGTCCCAGTCAGGACCTAAGAAACTTCTAAACGGAATATAAGCAATATTCGCAAGAAGCTTCATTCCAAATACATCTCCACCATATCTTAACTCCGTTGAGCTGAACATGTTACGCTGCGCCTGGGTAAACTGTCCGTACTGAACCTGCAGCTTAACGTTGTCGTCAAAGAATGTAAGACCGGCACCAATATTAAACAATGTTGCACCCCAGAAAGATGCATCAAGATACAATCCCTGAATAAATCCCGGAATCTCATATCCGGCTTTATCTCCGGCTCTCAATGCGATTGTTACAGAATTTAATCCTACAGAATCGTGAGCAAGACCAGAGAACTCAAGTTCCTGATTATAACGACCTCCGATGCTTGGTGCAATCATCTTTACGAAAGGAGCTGTCTTATCGTTCTGTACGATACATCTGTTGATTGCAGAAGAACCGTCTTTCATAACTGCACGAACAAGAAGGAAGTGGTAGCCTTCAGGAATATCTTCGTTTTCGATACGATATCTCCACTTATCCTTATTTCCAAGGCGAGTGAATGTTTTTCCGTTATCAAGACTCAATTCAACATAATCGAGAGTCTTTGCATCGAGTTTTTCTTTCTGTTCTTTTGTAGCACCCTTAGCACGAGCCTGATCAATTTCTTCCTGAGAAATTGAGTAACCTACACGACCCTTTATGTATGGACGATCAACTGCAAAGTTACCGTAGTCAAAATTATCAATTGTAATCCATGGACCAAGAGATTCGTACTGTACTGTCTGCGGAATTGACTCTACTGTCATTCCACCTTCGAGCAATGCCCTTACTCTATATGCATGAACACCATCTGTAAGTTTTTCAGGGTTCATCATAAACTTGTAGTAACCTGTGCTTGAAAGTTCTACAGATTCAGAAACTTTTCCATCAAGAATGAGCTGAACTTCATTTACTTTTCTTGTTGTAATAACTTCACCGTAAATGTTGAACTCACCGTTTTTCTTTTCGCTGTTGAGAGGATAGTAAATATTTACATCTGCTTCTGCAACACGCTTATCAAGAGTAATATTGCGGCTTATACTTGTTTCGTTTCCTGCAGCATCTTTTCCTGTAAGCTGAACATTATAACGTCCGTTTTCGAGTGAACTTATATCAACATTAGTTGTAATAATTCTATCCGGTGTAAGATCTGTCTTCGAAAGACGTGAGCTTACATATTTACCGTCAAGACTTGTAATCGAAATATAAAGTTCTGTAAGACCAATATTATCAATCGTGTACCCAGAGAAGAATACAGGACCTGTTGTCTTTGAATCATCAAGAGGAAGTGCAAGAGAAAGTTCTGGTTTTGTGTTATCAACGTTAATCAAGCTTGAGTAAATACTTTCGATTCCATAACCGTCAGTTGTTCTCAAGAATACAACGTGAGTTCCATCAGGAACAACTCTTGTATCAAACTGGTAAGACCAGTTTTCTTTTCCAGTTGCAAGGTTAAAACTGTTTCCGTTATCAACAGAGATTTCTACTTTATCAATTCCGTTGCGGTCAAATGCTGTTCCGCTTAAAGTAACAATCTTGTGCTGAGTAGTTTCGATTTTTGGAAGAACCATTCTACCAACAGGTTCTGCAAGAGATACTCTGAACTTGCGAACAAACTCAGGTCCCTTTACACCGTTGATATCAACACCGTATGCAGTGATTGTATGTTCATTATCTGTCATCGAGCTCAAAGGAATGTCAACGCTAAAGCTGTATCCTTCGCCTTCGATTTCGTTAAATCTTCCGTTATCAATCTTATAGAAAACTTTACTTGGACCATCATCATCAAGAACAACACCAGAAATTACAAAGTCTTTTGTAACAACCTGATTGTCTGTCGGCAGCTGAATCGTTGCAACAGGAAGATCAGACTGTGCGTCGATGATAAATTCCCATGAGTTTAATATCTGAACGTTTCCTGCACTATCCGTAAAGTCAAATCTCATCGTCCTGTTGATAGGAAGTTCAGGAGTTCCGACAAATGTTGTTACCATTGAGTTGCGTTCAATTTCTGTACGGCGTCCTGTGTTTACATTTACATATTCAACCTTGCTTAAGTAACCTTCATCCTTTGCCATAAAGCCGATTGCGTTTTTACCGTTTACGACTTCTTCTACACCAGGCACAATTACCTGAACTACAGGAGCTGCAGTATCTTTGTGAATGCATGCGCGATGATAAGATACATGACCAGAAACATCTGTTGCCCTTATATCAAGAGTAACAAGTCCGTCTTCTACACTTGCAAGGCGTTCTTCTGCATAAAGCTGGAAGCTTGCTCTTCTTCCTGTTGCCCCGAACGACTTCCAGTTTTCTCCGCCGTCAACAGAATACTCTACGAGTGCAATTCCAGATGCATCGTTTGCTGTTCCGGAAATTATAAGTCTGTCGCGTACCCATTCATACAATGCAGGGCGTGCAAGAGTAAACGAAGGACCCTCATTGTCATTTATAATCGTTACAGGTGTAAAATCAACTCTTGCACCTGTTTCGTCGGTAGCTCTTACCATTACATCACGGTAAATGCCGCCGTTAGTTGCAGTAATAATTACTGCTTTTCCATCTACAGTAAGTTCAAGACCAGGATAACGTGCCATAAAGTTTGCAGTAATTTCCTGACCGTCAAGGTTTGCAATACCTGCAAGCATTGCAGATTCGCCCATTACAAAGGCACGGTTGTCTGTTGTATAAACAGTATCGTAAGAAGAAAGCCACTGTCCCATTCTCTGGTCGTTAACATCAGAGCTTTCGATTTCGCGTATAATTCCAACCTGCGCATAACAGCGCGAAGAATAACCCTTTGTATTTGCAGCAGTAATTTCTACAGTTGTAAGACCAGCTGCAAGGTTTTCAAGAGAAATAAAAGCCGTGCCGTTTCCGGAGTTTTTATCCGGACGGTTAACAACTGCTTTTCCCTCAAGAACTGCTTTTGCACCTGTATTTGTTCCTGCAAAAATTCTGTATGAAACTGCGAGGTCTTTTAATTCAGAAGTGATGTCAACTGTAATTCCAACCGGTGCACGTTTTTCGGCAAGGTTTTTATTTCTGTTCCATCTTGCAGCTGCAGACTTTGAACTTGACGGAACAACTACAGTCATTCCGCGTTTGTATGCTGCATCAGAAACAGTGCTTATTGTAACAGTTGCATTTTCATCGCTTATAGATTCACTTAATTCTGAATCCGGTTTTTCAATTACTTTAGTAAAGTTCTTTACGTACAGACATGTTGAATAATTTGAAACACGATCAAGTGTATCAGTTACCGTGTAGTTAATGTGTACGATTCCCCATGGTAAAGTTTCCACTGCAATCGGGAAGTTTACTTTTGGAACAGAACCTTTGATTTCTATATTTTTAGATTCGCGTGTTGATTCACCTGACTGACCAAATCTATCTGCTGACCATTCAATCGAGTAAGATGCTTCTTTGATTCCGCAAAGAGAAGTTGCTTCGATATCAAGAACAGATCCACCTTCTGGACTTACAATCTTACCGAATGTAACATCTCCTGCATCTGCTCCGCCTTTTAAAACCGGTTTTGAGAATTTAGGTTTTAATCCGCTTGAATTATATTCAACTTTAAAATCATTTCCTTTAACACCGTAACGGTCAACTGCACTAACAGTTACAAGATGTTTGCCATACGACTGGAATTTTTCATCGCTAAGATTTACAGAGAAAATTCCGCGTGTCTCTATAGTTTCTACTTCTACACCGTCTACAGTTACCTTTACGCTCTGTACTGCATCATCATCTTTTGCAATACCGCGTACAAAATATTCGCCTTCTTTTAATGAGCTTCCGTTTACCGGCCACTGAATATTTACAACAGGTTTATCAAGTTCTGGATTAATTGTAATATTACGTTCTGTTTTTGTTACGTTACCTGCAGTATCAACTGCTGTGATTACAAGCTTACCGCTCTTGTTTCCTTTTTCTGTATTAAATTCTTTTGTCCAGTACTGGTTACCAGGAATAATTTCAAACTCACCGCTTTCGCCGTTGTATTCCCATGAAAGAGATTTTAACCCGATTTTATCTTTTGCAAGACCAGCTGCAGTAAAGATTCCGTTTTCTACCTGTTTTTCTGCAGGATAAACAATCGTTACTTCTGGTTTTGTATTATCAATAAAACAGAGGAATGAGTAATATCCGACAGAACCTTGCAAGTCAACTGCTTTAAACCAGATTACAGCAGGACCTTCTTCGAGTTCTTTCTTTGTATCAATTGAAAATTTAAAATCTGCAGAATTTGTTTTTTTATTGTTGCTTACTTTTACTTCTGTAAAATGATCGCCGTTATCGAGAGAGTAGTACATCGTTTTGATTCCGTTTCCGTCAGAAACGATTCCCTGGAAGCTTACTGTTCCAGAAACGAGTGCACCGATTCCAATATTTGTTACTTCTGTTACAGGCTGGTTTCTGTCAAGAATCCATTTGGTTTTGATTGATTCACCTTTAAGCCCGTTTATATCTACACCATAAACTTCGATTGTATGTTCGCCTTCTTCCAGCGGTTCAGTATCAAGGAAGTAAGACCAGAACTCTTTTCCGGATGCACGTACAGGATTATCCATGTCTCCGTCGAGGATGAGTTCAACGTAACCAACGGCATCATCATCAACGCAGGAACCTACGATGTTAAGATTACCCGGAACACGCATCGACATCACAGGGTTTGTTATACGACAGACAGGCAGATCGGATTTTGGATCTATCCAGATGTTAAACGGACCACCAAAAGTAGTGTTTCCACCCATGTCTTTGGCAGTTACAATAACATTGTACTTACCTTTTTTGTCGTTGATGTCAAAGCTTTCCTGCCAGCTGTTCATGTTTTCTACTTTGACTTCGGTAACATCCTTTGCAAAACCTGCAAAAGCCGAAACAACAGCAATGAAGAGAATAACTGGTAATTTCTTTGTCAATTTTAACATTTTAAAATTTCTCATAAGTTCCATCCTGAACCGTTTATTTTTGTAGACTCTCTCTAAGTCTAATCTATCCAATATCTCTAATATCTGCAACTATCAAAAATGACTATACTGCCACTATTCAGATAGTTTTTCACATTATAACATCGACATTTTTTGCTCAAAAGTTGAATTCTTTTTACGGATTCTACTTCATTAAGCCCAAAAGTGCCTCTGTCAAAGACGAAATTTTAACTGGTTTTGTAAGATAAGAGTTCATGCCGCTCAAAAAACAATCCCTGATTGCCCTTTCATCGGTTGCCGACGTAAGGGCAAGGATTGGAATTGACCTTGCATGAGGGTTATCAATCTGTCGAATTGCTCTGGTAACTTCTACTCCAGACATACCAGGCATTATTACATCCATGAGAATTGCATTAAAAGTTCCCGGAACTACCGCATTGAACATTTCGAGTGCTTCTGCACCGTTCTTTGCTTCGATTACGGTTGCTCCTTCACCTTCGAGCATTTCTCGAGCCATCATTCTGCTCATTTCATTGTCCTCAACAAGCAGAATGCGAATACCGGCAAGGCGTTCTGCATTTATGCCTACCGATGTTGTAGTTGTAAAAAACTGACTTCCCTTTGTTAGATAGTCTGCAAACCGTTCCCTGCTCTTGCCGAATGACTGCATTATCATGTCAGAGAATGCTCCGCACTCACCGTTAAAGATCATTTCAAATGCCTTTTCCGGTGAATACGCATCCTTGTACACCCTTTTTGTGGTCAATGCGTCATAGCAGTCAGCAATGGATACAATCTGCGCCGAGATTGGAATCTGATCTCCCTTTAACCCGTCCGGATAACCTCTTCCGTCCCATTTTTCATGGTGCGAACGACAGATTTCAAGACTTGTAGAAAGGTATGCTTCACTCCAGTCCTGTGGTGCATGTTTAAGAATATCGCAGCCGTTAAGACTGTGTGTTTTCATTATGTCAAATTCGGCAGAAGTAAGCTTGCCAGGCTTTAAAAGGATTGCATCAGGAATCGTTATCTTTCCTATGTCATGCAATGCGCTGGCAGACGTGATTATTTCTACCTTATTCTGGGTAAGCTTAAACTGAGGCCAGTCCTGCATAACCTGTTCGGCAAGGATTCTCGTAAAACCCTTTACCCTTTTAATATGCTGTCCGCTTTCGACGTCGCGCGCCTCGGTAATATCACCCAGAAGCTCTATTATTTCTTCGTTGATTCTGTTTAAAGCCTTATTCTTAGCCTGGATTTCTGAAGTTCTTTCTGTAATGATTGCTTCGAACTGCTTTTCGACAAGACTTCGTGCATCGGCATCTTCGCGGTGTCTTATCTGGGCGCGCGCCTGCTCGTCAAAACTGCAGAGGCCCACAATCAGAGAATCGATATTCTCATCTGCCGCCGAAAAGCGTAATTTATAGTAGAAAACATCTTCACCTATCTTTGCCCTGAAAAATACCTCGTAAGAAGGACAACTCTGAAGCTCAAGCAATACCCTATCCTGGGCCGTTGAACGCATAAAACCTTCAAGGTCTTCCGGTAAAACCAGCATCTTAAAGAATGCGAAAATCCTTTCAAACATAGGGAGATTTTTGTCTATTTCGTTAAAGAGGGCTTCGAATGTCTTGCTGGTTCTATATAAAGTTACGTCTTTTGTTTTTAATTCAATATAAGCAACATACTCGTAATCATTTGCTAAAACCGCGATTACGGCATCTTTTTGAGAGAATTCTTTCTGCTGCAAAAGACCACTTGTTTCCATAACCAAGACAGCCCCTTAAAAGTAAAATTCCACCCGCAACTATTATACTATTGTAATTTAAACAATGGAAGTAAATTTAACAAAAAAATTTACTATTTTTATACCCCTTTTTTAAGCATTTTTCAGGCTGAATTTACTCAAATTTCCCCTAAAAATTTATGTACAAAACGACATATTACATAGTAAAATTATATATTGTGAAAAAAAATTTATTTATAATTATTACTTTTCTGGCATTTTCGATTTCTTCCCTTTTTGCAGATACTAAAACTGTTAAAATCGGCTATTACTCGGACGGGAATCCTTTTTTTAATATCGGGCAAAAAGATTCTGCCAAATACGGATTCGGTTATGAGTACATTCAGCTTATAGCATCATACACAGGCTGGAAATATGAATACGTTTATGGTTCATATGCAGAACTTTACCAGATGCTTTTAAACAATGAAATTGATCTTTTGCCTGCGGTTGGATGCGATACTCAGGTTCAGGGAAAAATTCTTTTTCCGGAAGATGCAATGGCAAAAGAAACTTACTATCTCTATGTTAAGACAAGTGACAATTCACTAAAAGGAAATAACTATTCAACACTAAATTTTAAAAAGGTGGGAGTGCAGAAAGGTACTTATCAGGAAGAACAGTTTAAGAAATTTCTCAAACTGAATGGAATGGAAGGTAACATTATCGAGTTTGACCGCCGCGACAGTATGAGAAAGGCATTTATCAGAAATGAAATTTCTGCTGTCGTTGATTCTGATATAGGAAGCCGCTATGATTGGGAACCGGTTTTTGAAGTCCTCTCTTTCGATTCTTATCTTGCAGTTTCAAATAGTAGACCAGATCTCTTAAACCAGCTTGAAGTTGCAGTTGCAGAAATAAAAAACTTTGATCCATCATATTTTAAAAACCTATGGAAAAAATATAATCCGACTTCTGTAACAAACAAGCAACTTACTGAAACAGAACTTAGTTTTATCTCTTCCAAAAAAACTTTTAAAATAGGTTATCTTTCTAATTATTTTCCATTTTGTGATAAAGATCCTGAAACAGGAAAACCTCAGGGATTTTTTAAGGATTTTATTAATCTGACTATGGAAAAATTTAATATATCCAATATTCAACAGGAATATATAAGTTTTTCAAATTATGATGATTTGATTGATGCTTTGCAGCATGATGAAGTTGATATAATTTTTCCTGTTCCACATGATTATTTTGAAGCAGAAAATAATAATTTCTTTCCAACCGAACCTGTTGTAAAAATAGGTATGTGCATTGTTTACAAAAATATTTTGGGTGATGACTGGACAGACAGTGTTGCAGTTACGGATTCTTTTCTTGGCTATATTTATATGGCAAAAAATTATCCTTTTGCAAACTTTACGCGCTACAGAGGAAGAGAGGGATGTCTTTATGCTGTTCAGCAGGGAGCGGTAAAAGGCGCTCTGCTCATGTACGATAAAGCACAAAGCATCCTTTATAAAAACAGAAACTTCAGAAACCTTAAGATTCTAAAACTTCCGCTGGACAATCAGATTTCTTTTGGTGTAAAACGCGACAATCTGCTTTTTCTTTCAATACTGAACAAATGCTTTTCGTCAATTTCAGAACAGGAAAAAACTACTATCATCACATCATATTCTGTAAAGGAAATGCAGTTTACAACAGAAGATTTTATAAAATCTTATATCTGGTTTATTGTTATAATTGTAACAATTATTTTTATTCTGCTTACATGTCTTGCCTATACGATAAATAAAATAAGGGAATACATTAACTATGATTCTCTCACTCATCTTTTAAACCGAAAAACGATGAACGCAACATTTTCTGCAATTCAAAAACGTGCAGACAAAACTAATTCACCGTTCTGTGTAATGATTCTTGACCTGGACGACTTTAAGCATGTAAACGATACTTATGGACACGCATGCGGGGACGAAGTGTTAAAGCAGGTAGCAAAAATCATAATGCACTCTATAAGCAGCATGGATTATGCATTCCGCTGGGGCGGAGAAGAAATCCTCATCCTGTTTAACACAAATGCAAACTACGCATATAACTCATCAGAAAGAATACGAAAAGGCATCGAAAAAAACATCGTTAACTATAATGAAACAGAAATAAAAATAACAGCAACGCTAGGTCTTTCTGTATACAGAACAGGTATGAGTTTCCAGGATATGTTTACGATTGCAGACGAAAACCTTTATAAAGGTAAAAAACAGGGTAAAAACAAAATTATTCTATAAGAAAATATCCGCGTCTTCATAAAAAGGTCGCGGATTTCACAAAAAAAGGCCACGATTTTCGTGGCTTTTTTTTTATTCTTTAATCAAAAGATCGTATATTCTGTCTAAGTCTTCGCGGCTAAAGAACTCTACTACAAGCGAGCCACGTTCAAGTGAACCCTTCATCGAAACCTTTGTTCCGAGGGCATTTATAAACTTCTGTTCAAGAGCAATGACATCAGGATCTCTGTCATCTTTTTTAGAAGCGCCTTTGTCCTTTTTAATTACACGGCCTTCGTTAAGGCTCTTTGCAAGCTCTTCTGCTTTTCTTACAGAAAGTGTTTCGCCTACAATCTTTCCAAAAAGTGTTCTCTGGTTTGCAGCACTTTCTACAGAAAGAATTGCACGTGCATGACCTGCAGTTATCTGACCTGACATAAGTGAGTTCTGCATGTCCTCAGGCAATTTTAAAAGGCGGAGTGCATTTGCAACAGTCGAGCGCTGTTTGCCGACACGCTGTGCCACCTCGTCCTGAGAAAGCCCACTCAATTCCATGAGCTTGTAATATGCCTGAGCTTCTTCTATTGCATTTAAATCTGCACGCTGAATATTTTCGATAAGTGCAATTTCAAGTTTCTTTTCGTCTGAATATTTTTTTAGTTGAACAGGAACCCTGTCGATTCCTGCAACAAGTGATGCACGCGTACGACGTTCACCTGCGATGATAAAGAATGTTCCGTCGCCTGCATCTTCGATTGTAATAGGCTGTAAAACTCCGTGTTCACGGATTGAATCTGCAAGTTCGTTTAATGCTTCTTCAGAAAAAGTTGTACGAGGCTGATGTGGATTTGGTTTTAATTTTTTCGGATCTACCCAGAGAGTTCCGTTTTCATCTGCTTCGATTCCTGCAGGATATGATAAACCTGATTTTGGTTTTGTCTGTGTAATTTTCTTTTCTGATTTTACTACAACTGCTGTATCCTCAGAAGATTCTGACATCAATGCATTTAATCCACGACCTAAAGCTCTTTTTTTTGTACTAGCCACGATTAATCACCTCGCCCGCAAGTTTTTCATAGCTCTTTGCTCCGGCACATTCCGGGTCATATTTACAGATTGGGAGTCCATGCGAAGGTGCTTCTGAAAGTCTGACATTACGCGGAATAATTGTATTGAAAACAACATCTTTAAAATATGACTTAACCTGAAGAACAACATCCTGTGCAAGTCTTGTTCTTGAATCATACATCGTAAAGAAAATTCCGCCGATTACAAGATTTGGATTTATGCTCTTCTGAACTTTTTTAACAGTCTGCAATAAAAGCGTAATACCTTCGAGGGCGAAATATTCACACTGCATCGGAACAAGAACAGCGTCTGCTGCAGCAAGTCCGTTTAATGTGAGGATTCCGAGTGAAGGAGGACAGTCTATCAGAATATAATCGTATTTGTCTTTTAATGGCTCAAGTGCTTCTTTAAGAAAGTATTCACGCTTATCCTGGTCTACAAGTTCGATTGCAGCTCCAGACAAGTCAATTGATGCGCTGATTGCATCGAGAGTTTTTATCATTGTATGTTTGATTGTCTGTTCAGGCTCAGACTCGCCGCTTAAAAGTTCATACACGGTTGGTTTATCTTTTGATACACCGACACCGCTGGACATATTTCCCTGAGAGTCAAAATCAACAAGAAGTACGCGTTTTCCGGCGAGCGCAATATAAGCACCGATATTGATTGCAGAAGTAGTTTTTCCTACCCCGCCTTTCTGATTTACAAAGACAAAAGTTTTAGCCATAGAATTGATTATAACATTTTCTGAAAAAATAGTATAGTAAGAAACAGCCTAGTTTTTGAGAGAGTAAATCAAGTCCAGGAGGTCGTCGAGCTTCTGGTGCGATGTAAGCGGGTTTATAAGCGTAAACTTAAGGTGAACGCGGCCATTATAAACAGTCTGGCCTATTACAACCCCGGCCTTATGGATAAGAGCCCTTCGTACACGCTTGTTTACTTCGTCATTTTCTTCTTCAGAAAGCGACTTGTCATACAGTCTGAAAACTATTGAACTAAGCTCAGGCTTACATGTACGCTCAAAGCCCTCACGTTCTGCAAGCGAGTCGTATACATAAGCGGCATTTTCTATACATGTGTCGATAAGTTCGTTCCAGCCGTCTTTACCGCGGCACAAAAAGCTCATCCAGACTTTTAACGCGTCAAAGCGGCGCGTTGTCTGCATTGACTTACCTACAAGGTTTGTATAGCCGTCCTCTTCGTCTTCCTCACGGTTAAGGTAGTCCGCATGGAGTTCGAAAGGCTCAAAGTTTGCAGCATCTTTAATGAGGACGCAGCTACAGCTGATTGGCATCATGAACATTTTATGAAAGTCGACCGTAATGGAGTCGGCTTTAGAAAGCCCCGCAATCCGAGAGCGGTATTTGTCTGACATAATAGCGCCGCTTCCGTACGCTGCATCGCAGTGGAACCACATTCCTTCATCTTTACAGATATCTGCTATTTCTTCAATCGGATCGATGCTTCCGTAATCGGTTGTTCCGACAGTTGCAACGACACAGAAAGGAAGGTTTCCTTCTGCCTTATCGCGTGCAATCAATTCTTTGAGAGCTGCAATATCCATTTTCTGTCTGTCATCAACCGGAACTTTTACAACTGCATCGTAACCAAGTCCCAGCATGTGAGTGCTTTTTTCCATTGAGAAGTGACTTATCTCAGAAGCATACATGCGGAATTTTTTATAATTATCAGGAAGCCCGAGTTTCTTTACATCATGATTAAGCTTTGCTTTACAGAACCAGTCGCGTGCTAAAAAAATACCTGTCATGTTTGACTGGCTTCCGCCGCTTGTAAAAACGCCGTCTGAGTTTTCGCCAAACCCATAAAGTGCGCACAACTGTTTTATCGTATCAACTTCGATTTCTGTTGCGACAGGCGACTGATCCCAGCTGTCCATCGACTGATTAAAAGTAGAAATGATTAATTCTGCCGCGATTGTTTCAAGCAAAGTCGCGCTGTGTAAATGCGCCATGTAATCTGTCGAGCTTGTGCGCACGAAGTTAGGGAGAATTTTTTCTTTTACTTTTTCAAGGGTTTTTTCAAAACCGATTCCGTTTTGAGGAAGAAACTGAACCTTTATTTCTTTTTTAAGATCAAAAGGTTCAGGTCCTGTATAAGCTCTGTCGTTTTTAAAAGCATCTGCAATTGCACTGGAAGTTTCTAAAATTATTTTTTTAAATTCATCCAGTGCGCCTGCATTGTCAGTGATAAAGACTTTATTTGTATTCAAGGTCAACCTCAAGAATAACCTTTTCTATAATATCAAGGCCTTTGTTAAGATCTTCCTTTGAAATGTTAAGGGCACAGAGACAGCGCATTACAGAGCCGTTTCTTCCGCCTTTTTCCATCACGAGTTTATTTTCAAAACACTTACGCTGAACTTTAGCAGCAATTTCGCCGCATGCCGGTTTTGCACCGAGACTGTCAGCCGGAGCTTTAGGGTCGATAAATTCGATTCCGCGCATCAAACCTTTTCCGCGAAGATCACCGATGATAGAAACCTTTGATTTAATTTCCTGCATTCTCTTTTCAAAGATTTCACCTTTCTCGCGAACTTCTGCAAGGAACTCAGGTTTTGAAACTCTGTTCATTACGATAGTTCCGGCTTTCATTGCAAGCTGGTTTCCGCGGAATGTTCCTGCGTGAGCGCCTGGTTCCCATACGTCGAGTTTTTTGTTGTAGATTACAACTGCCATCGGCTGTGAACCACCGATTGCCTTTGAAGAAAGGATTACATCCGGAACGATATCTGCGTATTCGAACGCAAAGAATTTTCCTGAGCGGCCAAAACCACACTGGATTTCGTCACAGATCATCGGAATATCAAGTTCTTTTGTAACGCGTCTTACTGTCTGTAAAAATTTTACCGGAGCCGGAATTACACCGCCTTCTCCCTGAATTGGTTCAAGGATAACTGCTGCAGGTTTTGCAACACCGCATTCAGGATCTTTGAGCATGCGTTCAAAATATGCACACGCAGCATCTACTCCAGCATCTCCGCCAAGTCCGAACGGACAGCGGTAAGAATATGGATATGGGAAGAAATTTACATCAGGCATTAAAGAATTAACTTTTTCCTTTGCGTGCAGATTTCCTGTACATGCAAGGGCGCCGTGTCCCATTCCGTGGTAGCCGCCAGAAAAAGCGATAACTGTTCTGCGGCCTGTTGCAGTTTTGCAAAGTTTTAATGCAGCGTCTACTGCGTCTGTTCCACATGGACTACAAAATTGAATTTTCGCGTTATTCTTTAATTCACCTGGTAAAAGATTTAAAAGTGTATGAACAAATTCATCTTTAACAGGCGTTGTAAGGTCCAACGTGTGAAGCGGTAAACTACCGGTAAGCATATCCACCATGGCCTGATTAACTTCAGGATCATTGTGGCCAAGTGCGAGAGTTCCTGCTCCGCACAAAAAATCCAGATATTTGTTCCCTTCAACATCCTCAATCCAAGAACCCTGTGCTTTTGCAATTGCAAAAGGAAATTTTCTAGGGTAGCTACGGGCATTAGACTCAGTGGAATCCTGTCTGGTAATGTAATACTGATTGGTGATTTCAGTGTTTTTCTGAACCATCTACTTTCTCCATTACAAGTGGGTTAAACAAATAGCCGAACCGCTTGCAAACTGCAAGTGCTTCAATGTCGTTATGTCTTGGCAACTTTTTAAAAGTTGTAATTGAGAGAGTACAGCATAACCCGATATTAAACAATACTAAATCGAAAAATTTTAAACTTTTTTTTATCAGGCTGAATTCTGCTAAAAACGCCGCCAGATTCCAGAAAATCGAGATACTGCCAGAAACCTGAAACGCCACCAGAAACCACGCGGCCGGCACTAACGGGTAAACTGCTGTATAGAACGTTCAGAAAACTTAACGAAATCCTGAAGGGACTTGTCGTCGCTCGGAAGAGCAAAAAGAGCCCCTACACCGCTTTCGGGGTTCTGCCTTATGACTTCCTTCCTTGCTGCCAGGTAGGTATCTAAGGAATTCATAAGCACACTGCAGAAATTCTTTGATTCACGCTTAACAAAAGCATTATCTGCACTGTTTTTAACGAGCTTAAAAAATAGATAAATCTGGTTTTCGATTTTCGAGACCTGAGCCTGCCATATGTCCAGGACTTCTTTGTTAAAGTATTTTTCAGAATTTACAAAAGTGTAAATCTGGAACAGCGGATCAACCTCGTGCTTTTTTATGTAATTAGCTGAACAGGTTTTAAAGACTTTTTCGGCCTGGGCTGGAGAAGTTCCGGCTTTTGCAAGCTCTTCGTCAGAAGCAAAATTTACCTTTGTATAGAAATCCGAGCAGTATGTGTTTATGGCTTTTAGCATTTCTTCTTTGCTTGCAAAATGGTTGTAAAGGCTGGCTTTTTTGATTGAAAGATAATTTGAAATATCGTTTAAAGATGTATCACCCATTCCCTTGTCAAAGGCACAGAACAATGCGGCTTCTATGATTTTTTCCTGTGTAATTAAAGGTCGTGACATCTTTTTAAACTACCTAGTGTTAGTTTATAATTAGTTTACCGGTTTGTCAATTTCTACTATAATGATATGTATGAAATTAACTGCACCGTATACGGTTATTTACCAGGATGATGACATCGTAGTATTAAACAAACGCTCAGGGCTTTTGATTGCCCAGGACAGGTACAACCCTGATGCTCCGCGTCTTGATGTAGAAGCCGAAAAAGAATTCGGAAAACTCTATGCAGTTCATCGTATTGATAAAGATACATCCGGAATCGTAGTCTACGCCCGAAATGCAGAAGCGCATAAGAACATTTCAATGCAGTTTGAAAAACACGAAGTAAAAAAAATATATCATTGTCTTATAAACGGGCGGCCGCTCTGGAAAGAACTCCATGTAGATCTGCCGCTGCAGCCTGACGGGGACGCGCGACACCGCACAGTTGTAAATAAAAAGTTCGGCAAAAAATCAATTACAGATTTTAAAGTAATCGGAGAATGCGGGCCATATACGTGGATCGAGGCGCGTCCCCTTACCGGTCGAACCCACCAAATTCGCGTGCACCTTGCAGAAAATAAATTCTGCATCGTATGTGATCCGCTCTACAGCGGCAACCAGAAGCCTATAAGGTTAAGCGAAATAAAAAAACGATATAACGGAGATACTCAAGAAGAGCGGCCGCTTTTGTCGCGACTTGCACTTCATGCATATAAAATTACTTTTATTCATCCTTCAACCGGTAAAGAAGTAACATTTGCGGCTCCTTACCAGAAGGACATGGACTCGACAAGAAAACAGCTTGCAAAGATTTATGGTGCAGATCCGCTTAAAGAAGAAGCAGCTGACAGCACTGATTTACAGGAAGACTGATGAACAGGATTAAACATTCCGTTTACTGCGTGGTTAAAGATTTCACAAAATGCGCGGCCCGAAATTTTGTTCTTTGTACGGCCCGACACGTTGTTCACTGCGCGGCCTTCCTCACCCTTTTTACACTTTTTTCATCGCCTGCTTTTTCTGACGACACAGGCTTTAAATTTTCGCTCGAGCCTTTAGCCGGCATTCGAAGCGGCACGCTCTCAGAATATGTCTATGCAAACTCAACTGCAAACGGAAAAGAATATCACTTAAGCCAGCTCGACTGGGATATAAAAAGCGCGCCGTACATCGGGCTTGGTGCAGACGTACAGATAAAACGCTTTCACGTTACTGCTTCTGCCCGGGGATTTTTTAAAAACGATTCAGGCCAGATGCAGGATTCTGACTGGCTGCAGGATAAATATTACGGCACGGGAAAAACAAATATAAAAACAAATTTTTCTGTTCACGATAACAATATTAATTTTGGAAACGTTTTTGATATTGAACTTAAATTTGATTTTAAGCCTGCAGAAAAAATAATTCTCTCGCCTTTTATCGGTTTCTCTTACGAACATTTCTTTTTAACTGCATCAGGCGGTAAGGCGTGGTACGGCAACTCCACAGATGGGAACAGCAGCCACTCTTTTTATGCATATGACGACCCGAACCCGACTCATGTAAGTGTCGGAAGTTTTAACAGTAAAGTAATTGAACTTGAAAGAAAAGATTATTACACGTGGCTTGGACTTGAGTGCAGTCTTTTAAGTTCTGATGACAGATGGGTTGTTTCGTTTGCCATAGCAGGCTCACCTTTTACATATTTTGATTCACTTGATTCTCATCTTGTACGTACTCCTCCGATTTTTTTTAACGACATAGGAGCTGCAGTTTTTTATGCATGGAAAGGCAGCGCATCGGTAATGTTTAAAGCAACAGATTCTGTGAGCATAAAATTTTTACTTTCGGGATTAATCACAGGAGAAATTCAGGGGAACAGTTTTACAAGTCATAATAAAAGCGGGCCTTATACAAAACAAGGCTCGCTTACAGGTTCGGGTTCTAAATATTGTGACGTTCAGATTTCTGGCGTAATAAGATTCTAGTTGTCAGAACCTTCTGATTCTTCCTTAATCTTCTTTTCGTATTCTTCGCGTCGTTTTATAAATTCATTTAACTGCTCAAGCTTAGATGCTGCCTGCATACCGATTGGAGAAGAAGGATCAAGTAAAATAATTTTATCGAGCAGCGCTTTCATCTGCTTAAGTTCTTTATCTGTCGGAGAATTTTTTCCTATGATATAAAGCTCTGCAAAATAAGCCTGCTGCTGTTCCTGCTTAGAAAGAAATTTATTCTTTGCAACCTTTTCATAAATCTGCGCAATCTTATGAGGCTTTCTTGCAATTGTTGCGTCAATAGTGTCAGAAGTTGCAAGTGCAAGAAGATATTTTCCTACAAGCTGACTTTTATTTTCTTTATCAAGCTTTGGAATTTCTCTCATGAGTTCAGTAAGATGATATCTGTATGAATTGCTTGTACGGTTATAAAGATCATCAATTGCTTTTACGCGGTCAAGACCTGTGCTGTTATGCGCCGTTTCAACAAGCGTTAAATATTCTGTAATTCTCGGTGAATAGTATTCAATTATTTCATCAAATGTTTCTATCTGAGCAGACGGGAAATACTGAACATCAGCTATAGGATATCCTTCTTTCGTAATAAAAACCATCATAGGTCTGTGCGTAACGTCAAATGTTGCCATGATTTTCATTCTCTTTTCAAGAATTTTTGCAGCGTCACGCTGACCTTTTTTATGTTCATTTAAAAACTTTCTGGTTTTTGCTTTATCGTTTCTGATTGCTTCTGGAATATTATTTTTCGGGAAAGCATTTACGATAAGACTTGGTGAAACATCAATTTCGCAGAACTCATACTCGTCCTGATACTTTTGCATAAAGACTTCTGTATAAAAAAGTTCCTGCTTTAAAGTTTCTCCAGACTTTTCTACTTCGTCAGCAGAGATAACCATCATTATCTTTTTTCCAGATTCTGATGCGGCTTTAAGACATTCATCATAATCTGTCCACCAGCCTTTTTCGTTTTTAACTTCAATCTTTGAGCAGCCTGCAAAAAAAACTACACAGGCTGTCATAAATGCAACCAAGATTTTTTTCATAAAACTTTCCTGATTTATTAGAGCACGACTTGTCATCGCGCCCTAATAATTTTTCTATTTAAAATATCTTACACCCGCAGCAAAAATATTCTGACAAGAATTTTCGTTAGGGTTTGTAAGAGGATCTCCTGCAACATTAAAAATCAAATCTGCAGACGAACCGTTCATTCCGTTTCCTACAGTTCGTTCACTATGTCCCATCTTTCCAAGAACATGACCGTCAGGACTTGTCATACCTTCAATTGCGAACATCGAACCGTTAGGGTTGTCTGGTTCTGTAATTGCAGGATTTCCTTTTTCGTCAACGTACTGCGTAAAGATCTGTCCCTTTTCGAACAATTCTTTTGCAAGACGAGGATTAATTATGATGCGTCCTTCACCATGAGAAATCGGTACAAGGTGAACTCTTGAATCGATTACAGACGGATCCATTGCCCACGGACTCATTGCACTTACCATTCTCGTTCTTGAGATGCGGCTTATATGACGTCCAACCTGGTTAAATGTCAGTGTAGGCATATCAGCAGAAGGATCACGGATTTCTCCGTAAGGAACAAGACCTGTTTTTATCAAAGCCTGGAAGCCGTTACAGATTCCGATTACAAGACCATCGCGCTTTTTAAGAAGCTTCATGATCTGTTCTGAAATATGACCTTCACGGATTACGTTTGCAATAAATTTTCCGGAACCATCAGGTTCATCACCTGCACTAAATCCTCCTGAGAATGCAAGAATCTGTGCTTTCTTAATCTGCTTTTCAAGCTCTTTAAGCGAGTCGCTCAAAGCCTGAGGCGTATTGTTTCTGAAAACTAAAATCTTTGTATCTGCACCTGCAAGATTAAATGCACGAGCCATATCGTATTCGCAGTTTGTTCCAGGGAATACAGGAACAAGAACACGAGGATGATGACGTGCAATATTAAATACAGGATTGCGCTGAACATCAGAAAGTGATTTATGAACTTCTGTTGCAAACTTTGGAAGAGCTTCCTGAGGTTTTGCATTTGATACAGGAGGGAATACTTCGCTTAAAGTTTTTTCCCACGCTTTAACAGCGTCATCGATTTTAATAACTGCAGTTGTTGTCTTTGTTTTTCCTGCAACAGTGATTGTCTGTGCCTTTACAGTCTTTCCGATTTTTACGACAGTTCCAGATGCAAAGCGTGAATCATTTTCTAAAGCCGCATCTGTTTCTACGATAATCGAACCGTAAAGCGGAGTAAACAAATCAACTGCGCTTCCTGCTTTTACTGCAGAAGCATTTTCTGCTTTCTTTGATTTTGATGCAGCCTTAGAAGATTTTTTAATATTAAGAGCTGTAGCAGAAGACGGAATAAAATTAATTTCGCATCCGATTTTATTTCCCATCGACATTTTTGTTACAGCTTCTGCAATTCCGCCTGCACATACAGGGTACATGCTTTCGATTTTCTTTGCTTTGTTTAGTTCAACTAAAGCTTTTGCATTTTTAGTAAATTGATCAAAATCCGGTGCAAGCTCTTCTGAGTACGGAGTCTGAACTAAATAAATATTTGAATCAGTTTTTTTAAATGAACCGCTTCTTACGTTTTCTACTTCGTCATGTCCTACTGCAAATGAAACGAGAGTGTGAGGAACATTTATTTTTTCAAAAGTTCCTGACATACTGTCCTTACCGCCAATCGAAGCTGTTCCCATTGCAACCTGTGCATCGATGGAACCAAGTAAAGCTGCTGCAGGATAACCCCATTTCTTTTCGTCAACGGCACGTCCAAAGAATTCCTGGAACGACAGGCGCGCGGTCGTAGGGTCTGTTCCTAAGCAGGTAAGCTTAGCTAAAGAAGAAAGAACAGACACCTGGGCGCCGTGCCACGGCGACCACTGGCTAACGCGAGGATCAAAGCCATAAGTCATTGTACTTACAGTAGATGTTTCGCGTGGAGACATAACAGGGATTTTAGCTGCCATTCCGGCTTCTGGTGTATTCTGGTATTTTCCACCGTAAGGGAATAAAACAGATGATGAGCCGATAGAACCGTCAAAGCGTTCGCCAAGACCGCGCTGTGAACAGCATGCAAGATCAGAAATGTTTTCTAACCATGCACTCTGGATTGCCTTTGCTGTTGCAGATTTAGTAATCTTTTTTGCAACTTTATCAAGCGGTTTTACAAGCGGCGAGCTTGAAGGAACTGCAGGGCTTTCGATAACTGCTTTTGCTTCGTGATGTGCACCGGCTGCATCGAGGAAGTCACGTTTAATGTCTACGATTGTCTTTCCGCGCCACTTCATTACAAGACGGTTTGTATCTGTAACAGTTGCAACAACAACTGCATTCAAGTTTTCTTCTGCCGCTGCCTTGATAAATTTATTTACATCTTTAGGACGAACAACAACTGCCATGCGTTCCTGGCTTTCAGAAATTGCAAGTTCAGTTCCGTTTAAACCTTCATATTTTTTTGGAACGGCATCAAGATTGATGTCGAGCCCCGGAGCAAGTTCTCCGACAGCAACAGAAACACCACCTGCACCAAAGTCATTACAACGGCGAATCATAAGACTTACATCTTTATTGCGGAAAAGGCGCTGGATTTTTCGCTCTTCAACAGCGTTTCCTTTCTGAACCTCTGCAGCTGCAGTCGTAACAGATTTTTCTGTGTGAACTTTTGAAGAACCTGTAGCACCACCGATTCCGTCGCGGCCTGTTCCACCACCAAGAAGAATTACGATGTCACCCGGTTCCGGGCGTTCGCGCATAACTGTATCAAGCGGAGCTGCTGCAATTACTGCTCCAAGTTCCATTCTCTTTGCTGCATAACCCGGATGATAAATTTCTGCAACCTGTCCTGTTGTAAGACCAATCTG
>DBWY01000001.1:0-25235 GCA_002309195.1 Treponema sp. UBA1226 | reverse complement strand
TGGTTTCCGTAAGAAGAGAAACCCTGAGCAGATTCGCGAACGAGTTTTAACTGAGGGAGTTTTCCTTTTATAGTTCTTGAAAGCGGAACTGTAGGATCTGCAGCTCCAGTAATTCGCATTGACTGATAAACCCATGAACGACCAGAAAGAGGATCGCGGATTGCACCACCGATACAAGTTGCAGCACCTCCGAACGGTTCAATTTCTGTAGGATGGTTATGAGTTTCGTTTTTAAACATCAAAAGCCAGCGCTCTGTTGCGTTCTTATCGTTTGCACGGATTGCATGACCTTTTTTATCTGTTGTGTAATGAACATCGATATAAACAGAGCAGGCATTGTTTTCTTCTGACACTTCCATGTCTTCAAGCTTGCCGTGTTTCTTTAAATACTTCATTCCGATTACAGCCATGTCCATCAATGTAACAGGTTTGTCTTTTCTTCCTGCATACAAATCTGTTCTCATCGAAGTATAATTGTCGAGAGATTTTTTAAATAATTTTTCGTATGGACCTTTTTCGATTTTAATGTCTTTAAGTTCTGTTAAGAAAGTTGTGTGGCGGCAATGGTCAGACCAGTAAGTGTCAAGTACACGGATTTCTGTTTCTGTCGGATCACGTCCTTCTTCTTTAAAATAATCCTGAAGGAATTTAATATCCGCATAGTCCATTGCAAGACCCATTTTTACAAGATATTCTTCGAGTTCTGTTTTCTTGAATTTAATAAAGCCGTCGACTGTAGGGATGTCACCCGGAACTTCTGTCTTTAATTCGAGAGTTTCTGGAATTTCTTTTGAAGCAAGACGAGAGTCTACAGGGTTAATAAGATAATCCTGAATTTTTTTAACGTCTTTAGCTGCAACTTTACCAGAAAGGATTACCATTTTTGCACAGCGAACGCGCGGCGGTAAAGTTCCGACAGTAACTGATTTAGAAAGACTTTCGCGCAAAAGTTTTAAACACTGTTCAGCAGAATCTGAACGCTGATCATACTGTCCCGGGAGATATTCCCAGATGATTGCAGTTTCTGATGGCTTTACAGTAAGTTCAGTGTAAATAACGCTGTCACTCTGCGGCTCAGAAAAAATGCGCTGAACTGCGGACTTAAACACAGGCTCAGAAACATTTTCTACATCGTAGCGATTAAGATAACGCACCCCGGTAACACCCGAAATGCCCAAAAAACCCTTGATTTCTGAAAAAATACGACCAGCCTCGTTCTGAAAACCAGACTGTCTTTCTACATATATACGGAACATAAATGACAGTATAGTGAAAAAAACGAGGATATACAATGCGGGGATTTGGGTATTTTGGCATGATTTTCCAGCAATAACTGTCAATTCAACCCATATTTCTTCTGTTTCCCAAATAAGCTAACAGTTCCGAATAGCGGCATAAAAAAACCCTTCCCCAGTTGTTAGCTGGAGAAGGGTACAAGACACTTTTTCTGTTTACAGATCCCAAATCTGGTGCTTTCCTCAAGCTGTTTGTTGCTGTCTGTGCCTTTAATTTTTTATGCTGCTAATTTATCAAACTCTGCATACGGCTCAAGCATCTTAAGCATGAACTCATATGGAGTAACAACCTTGAGATCACCGCTTACTACATCGGCAAAGATATTTGCAGAAGCACCACTTACAAGCTTTACTCCCTTTTCGTTCTGAGTTACAGGCAGGTGTGTATCACGAGCCTCAACGTTCCAGAATACGATTTCAGGAAGCTCATAACCGGCTTCTTCAAACGCCTTCTTGAAAAACCTGAAGGTTGAATTCTTTGGAGAGCAGCAGTCAAATTCCATATCAGAAATAATCAGAATACGTTCTATCATTTCTTCTTTCGGAACATTACCGCTTTTTGCAACTTCAAGGATAAGGTTATAAACCTTACCGATATCAGTGTTGGAACAGTCATCAAACTTAGAAATGAAGTTCAACTTCTTTTCAAGGGTATCAGCATTCTCTGGAACCTGGATTAACTCAGGTTTAGAACTGAATGTGATAAAGCTGTTCTTATATGCTCCGCCAAGCTGCTCTGCAAAAAGCAAGGCCAGTGAAGTTGCAATGTTGATTGCTGCAAAATCACCCGGGCCGTACATAGAACCAGAACCATCGCGAACTACGATAGTCTTTGATCCAAATGTACTGCGGTCCAATGCCTTCCAGCTTGCTTCAAGAGGAAGAGCCTGTTCAGGCGAAATATGCCTAAAACCTCCCCAGCCATTCATAAACGGAGCGACTATCTGATAAGGATAAAGGGTCTTAGTATTAAGCTTAACCTTTTCCTCTTCCGGAATCTCTTCACCAAGAGCAATCTTTTCTGCCTGTTCAACAACCTTGTTCAGGAAAGACTTATAGCGTTCCTCATCGTTACGCATAAATGCCTTTTTGTAACGAAGCATTGCCTGGCTTGGCTGCTTTGAATAATCAAAGGTATAATCCTTACGACGAAGATTATCTTCAAGGATTTTGATTTCCTTACGAAGCGCAGAACACAACTTGCGGTACTCCACGGCCTTCATACCAAGAGCAGTCATTACAACTTTTGCCCGTGCAACACTTTCTTTTGAAGAAGTATTGATAGAAGGAAGCCACTTGCCAAGAAGACTTACTTCCTCTCCTTTCTCCATTGCTTTCTTATCCTTTTCAATCTGACTTTTAATAAGAGAGATTGCATCATCCTTTATCGGTGTATCAAGCAGAACAAGAAGATCATCCCAGCGGCCATATTCAGGAACTGCATATACAATCTGTTTTGCAGTCTCAGGATAAAACTGAGCAAGCTCCTTCAAAAGTACACGAAAGCTGTTACGCTCACCAAGTCCGCCGCGAATATTACGCATGTAAAAAAGAATCTTGATAGCAACGATTGGATTCTCTGCGTAAGCTTTTGCAAAAAGCTTATCCAAATCAGAAAGGTTTCTTCTCATACCACCGCACAAAGAGAAAAAATCCAGACAAGCCGAACCTGTAGACTTATATGCAAGATCTCCGTTCTCTGTCTGGGTATAATTTAACAACCTGCTGATAACATGCAATGCATTCATTCTTTACCTCCTGTAAAAATTGCTGCCGGCAAACAAGATTTTTTTATGGACTCGAACCATTCTAAACCAATTAATTGCTGTTTAAATCTTTAGATTTTGCAGACAGCACAAGGCACATTCACACCCTTCCGGGCCATTGCTCTTCCGTCTGAGCTACAGCCCCATTTTATGGGACTGGCGGGAGTCGAACCCGCGACAGATGGATTTTTTTTGCTGTTAGTGCCTTTATATTTTTAATTTATCACACTCATTTCGCACAATCACGGAAAATTTAGTGCGAAACCCTTTTTTATTCCGCTGCCTTAAAATTGAAAATAGGTTTTATAACATTCACAATTTCTGCAGTCGGTTCTATGTTTTTTACAATTTCGCTCATATCTTTATAAGCCATAGGAGCTTCATCAATCGTCTCTTTACAAACTGTCGAACTCCAGATACCTTTCATTGATTCTTCAAAATCTTCCATGTGCAATTTATACCGCGCTTCCTTACGTCCCATGACACGGCCTGCTCCATGAGGAGCTGAATAATTCCAATCCTCATTACCCTTCCCAATACAAACAAGAGAACCGTCTCGCATATTAATCGGAATCAAAAGCTTTTCTCCACCACGAGCACTCACTGCTCCCTTACGTAAAATCATCGCATCAGTATCGATATAGTTATGAATCGTTGTAAACTCATCAACGATGTCATGTTTGTCCAAACGTAAACCAACGCTGATTGTATCTATCATGGCTTTGCGGTTAAACGCTGCAAACTTTTGAAGAATTTTCATATCATTGATGTAGTCTTCAAAAAGCTGGCCCTCTACGTAAGCAAGAGATTGCGGAACATTTGTACAAACAGCAGCCTTGATCTCAGGAAGCAAAGTTTCAATTTCTTCCTGTCGTCCTTCTGCCTTTAGTTTTGCAATAGCACAACGAATATCAGAATCTTCTGTATGATTTAATTGACGCCAAGCCATGTCCTGATAATAATTTGCAACCTCAAGCCCAAGATGACGACTGCCTGAATGAACCACAATATAAAGATTTCCTGCCTCATCCCGATCGACTTCTATAAAATGATTGCCGCCTCCAAGTGTGCCAAGTGAAAGGCGTGCATTTTTTATATTTGCCTTTTTGCATCTGATTTTGTCAAATTCAATTTCATCAACAAATTTATGCAGGTGCCCAGGTCTTCTGACATCTCTTCCGACAGGAATATTTCGGCGAATACATTTATCAAGTTTTTCTGGATCGAAATTTTCACTGACTGGGGAATCAGCTTTAATAATCAGAGTTTCCATTCCACAGCCGATATCTACACCTACAAGATTCGGGCAAACCTTATCAGTTATAGTCATAGTCGTTCCAATTGTGCAGCCTGCTCCTGCATGAACATCAGGCATCATTCTAATGCGGCTGTCTTTTACATACGGTTGGTTACAGAGACGAACAACTTGTTCACGTCCACTGTCCTCGAGATTGTCTGTAAAGACTTTTGCTGTATTAAATTTCCCGGTAATTTCCTGCATAAGTATCCTCCAATATGAGTAAACTATAGCAGAGACAAATTCAATTATCACGGAAAATTTAGTGCGAAAGGTAGGTTTATTAAAAAGATAATCATCTTACAATGCAGACGCTATCTCACGGTTATACTCATCGGCAATGTAGTCAGGTCCGTTGCACCAGAAGGCAGTACGCTCATCAAAAAGCATATTTGCTGTCTTTGATTTTATAAAACTGTCAAATGCTTGTATCTGAGAGATTTTTTTCTTTTCTGCAATTGTTTTACATGCCATTGCGGCTAATAATTCCATGCTGTATTCATATTTGCTTAATTGCATTTTAATCCTCCGTCTTTACAGTTTTATAACCCTTAAAATGCAGGTTCTGAATGATTTTTTCTGTTCTAAAGCAGATCTGATCAGAAAGATTATCTGGAAGCAGGAATTTAATTGCCGTTTCATCGGCTTCATGAGATCCAACTTCTCCATAAAAACCGTTTATATAAGCTGTAAGAACCTGATTTGTAGAATCATTGGCTATTTTCCCTGCAATAGCATCAAAGTTCTGCCATTTCTCAAGTTCATTTTTAAGTATCCCACTTTTGCGATGTGCCACAACACAATGAAGCCACTCTTCATCGCTGGATTTAAATTCATAACAGTTTATATTTGCTGAATTGTCGGGTTTATATTCAAAAATGGAAATATAACCAGTCTTTGAATCTACATTTTCTACATTGTTTTTAATGGCTTTCCCTATAGCCGTTCGAATAAATCTACAGGCCTGGTCATAATCTGTAGTTACATAAAAGCCCTTCCCAAAATCTTTCCCGGCAGCACATAACGACAAATCTATATTTTCAATAACAGTATAGCTTGCATGATACAATTCTATTCCATCTGTCAAAATCATATTTCTGCTCCGTTATTTTTAAGGTAATTTTCTATATCCGTAAGATTTGCTTCGTCTCCCTGCAAATGAAAAAACTCATAACAAGTTTCTATATAATCATAAATTTTATATTTATTAAAAAGATTGCTGCATTCTTTTTCATCAAGATTCCATTTATTTTGAGCTAAACGAAACAAACGTATCTGAATTAGGAATAAATCATCTTCTTTTTTTTCTCCAATGACTTCGCTCATAAGCAAATCCTCTACAAATAATATAACATGAATTATGCATAAAATCTATGACTCTTCTAATTCATAGTTATTATACTGAAAACACAGAATGTAATCTATTTTCTCGACATACATTTAATCTGTTCATCAATACGTTCTTTTACCAAGTCCACAAATCTCTGAGGTTCAATTACTTTTACCATAGGTCCAAAACTTAAGACTCGTATTATAAGTTCTGTTTCATCAAAAGCATCGTAATTTAAAGTCAGACGATATGTGTTTTCATCAAGTTGAATGGCACTTTTTTCAAAGTGGGCAAAAGCAAGCATCATTCGTTCCATGGCTTTGCGGTCATCATATATCTCGAGGGTTACTGTTGCCTTATCACTACATGGAAGATCTATTTCAGTTATATCACCGGCCTTTAAACCATCATCAATTTCACAGTTCTTGATTCTTGCTATATTTAACACAGCATGACGATTTCGAACTTTAGACAGACATCTGAATTTATCGTCCTTCTGCGAGTATTCAATTTTACATGGCAAAAAGATAAAGCGTTTTGTATGTCCAAATCTTCCTGTATATTCAACTTTTACTTTTTTATTCTGATGAATAGCAGCCAGTATAATTTTAAAGTTATGAATATACGTTTTATCATCATAAGGGTCGCCGTCTTCATATTTGTCATACAGATAAAAATCCTTCTCGGTAAAAAGCGGTTCAACACCACTTAAATCCTTTTCAAGACGAGTTTTTATTTCTTCGCTAACAAAAAGTTTAAAACGCTTATCTTCAAGAATTGTTTTAAGCCACTGTTTTTGTAAAAGTGAAAGAGGCATTGTCGGTTTATTTTTTATGTTAGTACTGTAATCCTTTTTTATAAGAGGCCACTTCCCGGTTTCCAATGCAGTTCCAATTGTTAAATAACTTTCCGGAAAAGCTGACTCATGCACAAGTTTATAAATTGAATCAGAATCTAAATCTCCTTTTTGACTACAAGAAATAATAGAGGCTACAGTATTATAATAAGCACTGTAAATTTCACTGAACAGCATTAACTGCCTCCTTCCCTTTTTCATTATACAATCTGTTCATCTTTCTAATATCATCATAAAACCGTCTGGCAATATATTTATCTGAACAGTCAAAGAATGTAATGCGACAGATAAAAGTTCTTGCCCATGGAATTATTTCCTGAGGATCAAAAACATCTGCATCAAACTGAGCATTGTTATCATCTAACAGGGTAACTGTACCACATCGTTTTTCACGTAAAAGTCTCTGATATATAAACTTTTCTTCTTCTGAAAAAGTAATTCTAAAAGTTACATGGATTGTCGCAGTATCATTATGCTTTTTATTCTGCTTAAGAGCTACACCCCAGATATGCTTTCGTAATTTCTCAAACTCTGCCTTTTTCTGTTCAAAACCCTCGTAAACGTCACCTGTTTCCATTCCAACAATATAATCAAATCTGAGAGCCAAAAAATATTTTCCTCTCGGACGATAAGCCATAAGGTGCATTCGTCCACCCTGAGTACTCTGATAAATCATAAGCGGAAGAACTTCATTTGGAAATGCATGTCCGTCTTCAGTCCGTTTCTGTTCAATCGTAAGATATCGGTGTTCACGGATAGCCTGAAAAACCCGTTCTACAAAATCCGATTCAATCGTTGAAGTTATGTAATGATGTTTGTATTGGAATATTTCACTTTCCTTCTGGACTTCCTTTGACAATTTATCATAAAGAAAATTTCCTATAACGCCACATAGAGAGTTTTCAGAAAAGAAATTCAACGCGTCTTCGAGCCCTGCAAGGCTAGTCATCAATGTACGGAAATAAAACATTGCCTTTCCATCTTTTTCGGACTTAATAAGTCCAAGCTCTTCGTACTCTTTGAGTTTTTTTCTGAGCGTCGATTCTTCCGGCACAACTTCCGAACTAAATCCATCAAGATAAACAGAATTGATTTCATCAAGTATCTGATTAAGTGATTTCTTTACAAGTTTGTCGTCAACATTCTCTGACGCAAGAATATCCATCACCATAAAATGAAGCGAAATATCCATTGCAGTAAATGATTTTGCTTTAAACAATTTGTACAAAGGATTGTGCGGAGTGTGACGACTATCGATGGAAACAAAATTAACTTTACCGCTGTCATCTGGCCGAAAAGTCATATAGCCGTCAAGATAATTTTCAAGCCGGCGTTTTTCATCATCATATGTACGCGTACTCTTACCGGTAAATTTATCACGCGACTTGAATCCGTAAATATAAAAACTTCGGATATAAGTTCTGAGAGTATCTAAATTTTTTATCAGTTCAGAATAAGCCATACATCTATTATATCATAAAATTAGTCAAAATCCTCTTTGTTCACAACTATAGGGTAACTATCATACTGACGGCAACCCGGAGTCGGAATAAGAGCCGAGCGCTTAGTAATGTTGTTTCCATCTTTACTTTTGTGACTGGAATCATTTGCTACAAATTCATCAACATAATCTGCCAGTGTAAACCCTGTAGCCACAGCCTCATCATAAACTTCCTTTAGAAATTTATTTGGATTAAAAGTAAGACATTCCTTTCGAACCAGCGTATGATAACCTCCGTTTGTTTTGATAATCACAAAATTACCAATGCCAAACAGTTTTTCAGCAGCTTTATAGAGTTCAGTATATGCTTCTTCAAACACTTTCGTAACCCGGTATTCTTTCTTAATATCCAAATCAAAATCCAGCCAGATGCGGCGGCTTGTATGAGAAGCATGACAACTTTTCATGTGCTCAAATACCTTCGGCATCTTTACAAGATGATCCTGAATACCCGGCTGAGAACCTCGCAAGATTGCTGAAGTCAGATTTTTTCGTTCATTATTGTAATGCTCAAAAGTATCTTCGATGCAGTCAATTTCGTTAGTCGGATTCACAACAGAGTAAACCACCATTGCATGCTCAGGATAAGGAACGCCTGCAGTAGTCAAAAGAGAACGCTTGTCGCAGTTGTATGTATAGAAAGCCTGTCTGTATATATCAAAATTCCATTCCTGCTTGAGTCCACCTTTACAGCGAATCAACTCTTCCCTCATCATTTCACCACGGGCTCCAACCTTTGTATATTCGCGTTCTTCATCAGTCAGCTTCTTACCGCGGCAAGCAAGCATAATCATATAAGATTCATAAGCAAGCGGTTTTTCGATAATGTGATCAAAGAACCAGTGTAGCTCATTTTCGTTCAGAATCATATTGTAATATTCAGCCATTGTTTCCTCCCTAAATTGTCCCCGCATTAACCAGTGACAAAAATAATTCATTCAGTTTTTGCATATTCTTTTCCTGTTCTGCATTTTTACTTACCGCAGCGGCTTCGTTTAATTTAACCTCAATGAACAAATCCAATTCATGAATACGTAATCCCTTTTGTTTTTCACCAGCATTCTTTTTTGCTTTCAGAAGTTCATCAACAATATAGCGAAGTTCCTGAGGCAAAACTTCATCAACAAGCCTTCCAAACTCTGTCGGAGGGACAGAATGTTTCTGCATAATCCATATACAAGCAAGAACCGGTCTCAAAACATAAAGATACTTTTTTAGCACAATTTCCGAAGTATCAAAATTCGAGCGGACATTGTTTTTAGCCATTCCACGATAATGAGCCAGTATACTACTTTCCTGAACAAATTCTTTCATCAACTCCAAAACCTGTTTCCATTCAGAACTTGTCTTATAAACAACAGGAGATCCAGCCCATTCAAAAATAACCGGATTCGATTTATAAAGTTGTTTTAAAAATTTCTTCAAATCCCAGCCATTTATATCATAAACCTCATTAAGTTCTGCATCTATAAAATCTGGAAGTTCTTGTACATGCAGATAATCTTGAACAGGTCTGATAAAAATAAACCGTACATCATAATCAGAATCAGGACTTGCAAACCCCCATGCACGACTTCCACTCTCACAGGCATATATAATGCGGATATTTTCACGTTCTTCAATTTGAGAAAGTTTTTTCCTTATAGACCGACTAATTTCTTTTTCATTTATAAGTTCCATTTCTGTCACCTTATATTCGATTATACACATCTTTTTTAACAACCATCACGGAAAAATTAGTGCGAAAAATATCCCCACTATGGTGACCACATGAAATAAGCCTTTCAAACAAAATCATAAATTCAAGTACAACTTGATTGAAGTGTTGCATTGTTGGTGGTATATTCAGATTATCACTTACGAAAGCAGAGTTTTCGTTTGTTTTTATTGGTATTGCAGTCGGTACTATCGTACCTCCGCAGACATCAATGTAAGCGTTTTTTTACGGAAAACTTTAAAAGTAGTGTTCGTTGAACACCCTAATCTTAACAAGGAGGAACTGAGATGAAAGCAGTTTCTAGAACATTTAGATTGCAAAGATTATTTTCACTACCTCAGGGACAGATACAGGGAATGTTTAACGAGCTTGGCTTTATGTGCCAGGCTACTTTTGGAGATTCTGAAGGGAAGACCAGCGCTTAAATCTTTTTTGCACATACGTTGGCTCCCGGGAATAAGGAGAAACGAATGTGTAAAATTAATAAGCCAGTTATCAACGTAGCAGCAACTGCTGCCAATATCAAAGCGTGTCGTATCCGTGCAGGATACTCTGTCCGTGAAATCCAGAACATTTTCAATTTCAACTCATCCGAAGCAATTTACTCCTGGGAAAAAGGTAAGTATTTGCCAACAATCGACAACTTGATTGTTTTGGCCGCCGTATACGGTGTCACTGTCGACGATATCGTTATTAAAGATGAGATTGAAGTTGAAGTAGATTGCGGGTTGATAATTGCTTAGCAACCCGCAAAACGGCTGAGTCAAGGCCTAAGAGCGAAGCGTGCCTTGACTAGAAGTATGTTGATGTTCGGGAGGCAAAGTCGGTGTGAATTAAAAATGCCCATTAGCTCATCGGTTAGAGCAGGCATCTTATAAGTGTCTGGTATTTGGTTCAACTCCAAAATGGGCAATATTATTCTCCTGTAGTTTAATCCGGTAAAACAGCTGTCTCTGAAACAGCAGTATTGGGTTCGAATCCTGATGGGAGAACTATTTTATGTAGTGATAGCTCTATTGGTAGAGCTCTGGCCTTCCAAGCCGGTTGTTGCGGGTTCAAGTCTAATATGTCCTAAGTTATGGGTAAGTAATTCAGTGGTAGAATGCACGTCTCATACGCGTGTCGTCGTAAGTTCGAGTCTTACCTTACCCATTTTTCCTGCAAGTGGTGTAGCTGGTAGCATACGTGATCTGGGTTCATGGGGTCGCAGGTTCAAATCCTGCCTTGCAGAATCTTTCGTAGTGTAATGGGTAGCACAGAAGTTTTTGACGCTTTTAGTTCTGGTTCGAGTCCAGACGAAAGAAAAATTAAAGAACAGCGCTAATTTACAAAATTAGATTTTATGCTATATTAATATCACAAAGCGTTGAAACAACGCAAAAGTTGGCTTGAGTCGGCTTACACTTAAAGGAGGTTCAGAGATGACCGCTATAAACAATTATAATTTCCATCTTCATTGTCTCGAACATAGCAGAAATCATTCCTGGTCGGAATGCAGCTTCTCTGAACATTCATTCTGTGAAAATCATGAAAACTGGTGCAAAAACAGTTCGTTGGACTGTAAGTCAATTTTTGTAGACGGAGTTTTGGCGTAAATCTTCTGTTGAAGATTCCCCTAATAAAGGCGTTGAAGCTCCGACGTTAAAGGAGTTATCAACGTGAAAACAACATACCTTAAACCTGTTCTGGATTTAAAAGCAACAGGTGCAAAAATCAAAACAATAATGAGAGACAAGGGTTTCTCTGCCCGCAAACTTCAGTTGATTATGGATTTCCCTTATGTCCAGACAATCTACAACTGGTTCGCAGGCAAGAACATGCCCACTATTGACAATCTCGTTGTTCTTGCTCAAGTTCTCGGAGTAACAATGGATGAGCTTATCATTACGCAGCATGTAAAAACTGAAATCAGTCAGGAAGATGCAGAAGAATTGAGTGCATAAAATCTTTCGCGTCTGTCGTTCAGTGGTAGGACTGCAGTCTCCAAAACTGCAAACGGATGTTCGATTCGTCCCAGGCGCGATAACATTATGGAGTTGCTGGTGTAAAGGTAACACTCCTGCCCGTGGAGCAGGCATTCTGAGTTCGAGTCTCAGGTAATTCCCTTTTTTGGTCTGTTGGGCAAAATGGTTAAGCCACTTCCCTTTCACGGAAGTAATTGCTGGTTCGAATCCAGTACAGACTATATCACGATAAAGCAAAACTCAGTTTATTTTATTTAATCTTTTTCTCAAATCCCGATCGAAACAGATTCAACCCACCTGTTCCCCTTGCGCTCAAAAATAGTAATGTTATCTACCGGAAAATCTTCTACAAGATTTAATTCATTCATTACCTGGAGAGCTTCAATTATTACTCCCTCGGGAATGTCACGATTTGCAACTGTAGCATGCGGCTGGAATGGACGCTGATCTTTTTTTGTGCAGCCAGGACACGCATTTAAAATTGCCTTTACTGTTTTGTCCCGAAGTTTTGTCCATTTATCATTTGCAATCACGTTACCAAAAATAGTCCTGTCACCAAAGGCGCTAAAGTTTTCTATGTGCGCAGAAAACCCAAGCCTTTCAGGCAAAACATCCTTTTTTATAGCACGAACTAAATCTTCTGTCGAATATTCTTCCTGCAGCTTGAACGGTGGAACAAGAGTTACATGAATAGGAGTACCATGTCCGCTTTTGCAACCGTAAGCTTCGTTCATGTAGCGGCGGCAATCTTCCAAAGTCAGCGTTAAATCTTCTGTTAACAAAACACCGATAAAATGAGTCTGTTGTGTAAAATTACTTTGTTTCATCTTTGTATATTATAACATGAATTTTTGTATGTAAAAACTATTCTTTAATCTTTCCCGCTTTATATGGAAACTTATGTACGGATTATGGCAACTCATACTCCAGAGTATTTCGTTTTTAAAAGACCAGATTTATATTTGAATCATAAAAGCGCGCTAAATTAAATTCAACATTACATAGTAATGTGATGAAAATTTTAAGGAGTAATCAAATGAAAATCAAATCAAAAGCTTTTATCAATCTGGTATTTAAAGCTGTAGGACTTGCAATGGGCGTTGCAGTTACTGTTCTTTGCATCATCAAAGGCATTGAACCTGACGGTGCTGCAACTTTACTCGGAATCGGCTTGACATGTCTCGGGATTTCACAGTTTACTTTAAGTAATGAAAATAACAATTAATGTTGAACCGTCAGCAAAAGAAACTTCTCTGCTTGTAACTTGTAAAGAACTTACACCGCAGGTAGAGAAGCTTCTTGCTTCTATCAGAATTCTTGACAAACAAATTACCGTAAAAAAAGATGGTTCTGTATTTTTAATTAATCTTGAAGATATATTTTATATAGAAGCTCTTGAACGCCGTACTTTCATCTATACAGACAAAGATGTCTTTGATTCTGAAATGAAACTTTACGAACTGGAATCTGCTTTAGCGCAATATGATTTTATACGTGTAAGTAAAAATACAATCTGCTCACTTAGAAAAATAAAATCACTAAAATCAGAAGTTGACCGTAAAATAAAAATTACACTTGAAAACGATTATCAGATAATTGCTTCGCGCATGTATGCAGATGAACTTAGAAAAAAACTCGGAGTATAAAAATGAAGACAATACATAAAATTATAAATGAAACCTTAACAACGTTTGGAATACTGATTGCTGTTTTTGCAATCCTGACTTTTTTTGTTGGAGAAGAAGCAGCCGGAGTTTCATCTCTATTTGGAAGTGGCAATCTCGCCGTTCCTGTAAAATCAATTTTTCAGCTTTTGATTCTTTCATTTCTAACTACAATCATTAAAAACATAATGTATTCAAATTATATGATAAAAAAAATCCCGCGCATTTTTCGTCATATAATTTTATTCATACTTTGTTTTATCGTTCTGGCAATCATGATTTTAGCCTGCAGATGGTTTCCTTCAGATACAAAGCTTCCATGGTTTTTAACTGCAGTTGCCTTTATCCTAAGTTTTTCATCAAGCCTTGTAATTACAACTATAATAGAAAAAAATGATGATCAGAAAATGAATGATGCATTAAAAAGATATTCAGCTAATTAAATAAGATCCTTCCACGGTTCTTTTTAATTTCTGCACGGATTTTTTTAAGCTTAAGTTTTCTTTCTTTGCTCGCTTTCGTGGGTTTTGTCGGCTTTCGTTTTTTTGGAATTACGAGAGCCTGGATGATTCTGTTTTCAATTCTAGAAAGCGCAATCTTTCGATTCATTTCCTGAAAGCGCTCGTCATCAACATTTATATAAAGACAGTCTTCGCTGTTTATGATTGCAGAAAGCTTTGTTCTAAGACGCGCACGCTCTTCTTCTGTAATTCCTTCTATGACGGACAAAGGAAGCTGGAGGCAGACTTTCGTATTAACTTTGTTTACGTTCTGTCCACCCTTTCCGCCACTTCTTGCAAAGGTAACCTGAGAATTATTTATAATCGATTCGTGCAATTGCGTTTTGTCCATCGTGTCTAGTATATAAGTTTTTAAATTGAATTCAACTAAAAAACCTTCATCACTTAATCTCGCCCCTTTCACTCAAAAACGCCCCGGGAGCCAGCATTCTTTTCCCAGCGAGTTTCCTAGCCTTGACAAATTCTTTTTAATAGAATATTTTTTACAAAACGAATCCTGCAGCGGTTTTATGCCGTTCAATCTTGTCTTAAAAGGAGGAAGCGATATGCCTGGTGGCAGTACCAGCGACTCGTATCCGGGTCCAAATAGAACAGAGCTTTCTCCGAGTCTTTACTTCTAATTTTTGACCATACGAGTCCGATTTTATTTTTTTCAGGACGGAATTTATCAAACCCGTTTTATCTTTTTAGAAAACAAAAAAGAGGACTTAAAATGACAGACTTAAACGCAACTTTCGAAAAAACACTGGACAAATTACTTGAAGAAAAAAAATACTCAACCGTAAAGGATATCCTTTCTACAATGGCAGGAGAAGATGTCGCTGCAATCATTCAGGAGCTTCCGGAAAAAGCAGGGCCTCTTATCTTTCGCCTTCTTCCAAAGAAAATTGCATCAGATGCCTTTGTCGAAATGGAAAGCGACTATCAGGAAAAACTCATCAAGGGTTTTTCTGATTCAGAATTAACAGAAATTCTTGACGAGCTTTATGTAAACGAAGCAGTTGATATCGTCGAAGAAATGCCTGCAAATGTTGTAGAACGAATTTTAACTCACGTCGATTCAGAAACAAGAAAGGCAATCAATCAGATTCTGCAGTACCCTGAAAATTCTGCAGGTTCAATCATGACTACAGAATATGTTTCCTTAAGACTCGGAACGACTGTAGGCCAGGCAATTAATCTTATCCGCAAAAACGGAACTGATAAAAAATCTTTCTATACTTGTTATGTAACAAAAAACAGAAAACTTCTCGGACGTCTTTCTGTAAAGGATCTTCTTCTTGCAAAAGATGACGAAATGCTCATCGACGACTTGATGAAGACAAATGTAATTTCTATCAACACTCACACCGACCAGGAAGAAGTTGCACAGATGTTTTCAAAATACAACTTCATGGCGCTGCCGGTTGTAGACAAAGAAGAAAGAATGGTCGGTATCATCGCATTCGATGACGCTATCGAAGTTCTCGAAGATGAAACAACAGAAGATATCGAAATCATGGCCGGTATGACCCCGTCAGATAAAACATATCTTCGTGCAAGTCCGTTTAACCTTTTTAAGCATCGTATCGGATGGCTTATGCTTTTGATGGTCAGTGCAACCTTTACCGGAATGATTATCACAAGTTTTGAAAATGCACTTGCAGCTCAGGTTGTATTGACTGCATTCATTCCGATGCTCATGGATACAGGCGGTAATTCTGGTTCGCAGTCTTCTGTAACGATAATCCGTTCTCTCTCTCTGGGCGAAGTTGAGTTCCGTGATCTGGGTGCTGTAATCTGGAAAGAAGTCCGAACTGCAGTTTTGTGCGGTCTCTGTCTTGCTGTTGTCTGCTTTACAAAGATTATGCTCGTTGACCGTCTGCTTTTAAGAAACACAGATGTTACCGTCATGGTTGCTTCTGTTGTCTGCATAACGATGTGTGTAACCGTTCTTGTTGCAAAAGTAATCGGCTGTACACTTCCGCTTATTGCAAAGAAGCTCGGCTTTGATCCGGCTGTAATGGCAAGTCCGTTCATCACGACAATCGTCGATGCAGTTTCTCTTTTAGTTTACTTTGGAATTGCAAAACAGCTTCTTGGATTGTAAACCATATATTGACATAAAGGTTTACAATTGAATATACTCATCTCATGACAAACAAACAGTCTCTAAAAATTTCTATAACGGCAATGTTTGCCGCAATCATTTCTGTATCTGGCTTTGTAAAAATTTCGATTGGTCCTGTACCTGTTGTTTTACAGAACGTAGTATGTCTTTTGTGTGCAGTTCTTACAGGCGGAATTTTTGCAGCAACGCCAGTCGCTTTATTTCTTACTGCAGGACTTCTCGGACTTCCAGTGTTTTCTGGCGGGACTGGTGGCATAGGAGTTTTTGCAGGACCTACAGGAGGCTTTCTTGCAGGTTATTTTCTCGGAGCTTTTGCTGCAGGTCTTATTGCAGGAAAACCGGATATCAGGGAAAGAAAAATAAGTGCTTCTCTTGTAATAAGGCTTTCACTTGCAATGCTTGCAGGCCTTGTCGTTATGTACATTCCGGGTGTAATTCATTTTTCATCATGGGCTCTGCACCTTTCTAAAATCCCGGAAGGAAAAACTGCTTTTTCATATACAATCGGTGCATGTGTCATTCCGTTTATTCCGGGAGACATCATAAAATGTTTTGTTGCAGTCTGCGTTGCATTAAAAGTACGGCCTGTAATTGCTTCGTATTTATATTCTGGAAACACAGGCGATGATAAAAATCAATAATGTATCTAAAAGCTTTTTGACTCAGGACGGAACATTTGAGGCACTTAAAAATATTTCGCTTACGATAAAAGACAATTCATGTACTGTAATCGCAGGCGAAAACGGCTCGGGGAAAAGTCTTTTAATGTCTGTCATCGCAGGACTTGAAGCTCCCGACAGCGGCTCTGTGGAATGCGATAAAAAACCGGGTCTTGTTTTTCAGGAAGCAGAAACACAGATACTTGGAGAAACGCCGGAAGAAGACATTGCTTTTGGCCCGTCAAACCTTGGATTTTCTAAATCCATGACAGATCAGATGGTCAACAACGCCCTTGAAATAACGGCGCTTAAGGAAAAAAAAGATTTTCCTGCACGATTTTTATCAGGCGGCGAAAAAAGACGACTTGCAATTGCATGCATGATTGCAATGGATTTTTCTACAATCATCCTCGATGAACCTTATGCAAATCTAGACTACACCGGAGTAAAACAGGTTAACTCCCTTATAAAAAAGCTAAAATCAGAAAATAAGACAGTCATCATCCTTACGCACGAGCTTGAAAAATGTCTTGCCTTAGCAGATGATTTTGTAGTTTTATTCCGCGGTAAGATTGTTTATCACGATACACCGCAGAATGCGTTAAAAGAAAATCTTGAAAAGTGGAATATAAGAAATCCACTCAATTCATATAAAAAACTTGAAGACCTTGTGTGGTAATTTTTGTGATGGAAAAGAAAAATGGCAGAGCATAAAACTTCTTTATTTGCATATAATTTGGGAAACTCATTCCTTCATAGATGTCCTGCATGGGTTAAATTAATTTTTATTCCGGTTATAAACATCGCACTTCTTCTTATTCCAGAATTTTATTTTGTAATTGTGCCGTTTTTTATCGTAGTATTATTCTGCATCGAGCTTAGTGCGAAAATAAAATTAAATGAACAGCTTACAGATATAAAACCTGTTCTTTATTATGCCATTCTGCTTTTTTTATTTGATCTTCTTACTGTAAATTATTTTGAGTTAGAAAATATAAAATCAGAACTTCTAAAAACTTTTTCATGGGAAAATCAAAAAGAAACATTTTTCTTTTTACTAAAACTTATTGCCATAATGCAGACTTCTTCGCTGTTTTTCAGAACTTCAACATCCCTTGAAATACGAAATGCAATTTCAAAAATAGAAACAAAACTTCGCCGAAATAACAAAAAGAATTCTTTTACGCAGGTTATTTTTCTTTTCTTAAATTTTATTCCGATGGTATCAAAGACCCTTAATCAGTTAAAACTTTCATGGAAAGCACGAAGCGGTAAACCCGGGATAAAAATGTATGTTACGCTGCTCCCAGTTTTGTTTTCTGTTTCGATAAAAAAAGCATGGAATATGTCACGCGCACTTTCGATTCGCAACTAGTTTTAATGCATCAATATTTTTGAGACGCTTTATTCCTGATGAAGGGTTACTTCTCCGGAACTTAGTTTTTTAATGCTTCCGTTCTTTAATTTTACGACAAGCTCTGCTTCTTCGTTTATTGCGATGACTGTCGCGCTGTAAACACCGTTTTCATCATCGATTATCGGATGAACTTCTACAGTCTTTCCTTTAAGGAAAGAAGAATCCTGATATTCTCTGATTACTTTCTGAGGTTTTTCATTAAATATACTTAAAACTTCGCCTGCAACTTCTGCTGCAATCTGGCTTCGAGAAATTCCGAAATCCTTTTTGTCTGTTATCGAGCCTGCAACTTTTTGAGCCTCTTTAGAAAACTGACTTTTCTTTGTGCAGATGTTGATTCCGATTCCAATTACAGCAGCTTCGATTATTCCGGTTTCAAAATTTGTAAAACCTTCTGTAAGGATACCGACAACTTTTTTATCATTTACATAAATGTCGTTAATCCATTTTATTTTTGCATCTACATCAAAAAAACGCTCGATGACACGCTTTACAGCCACGGCAGAAAAAGCCGTAATCTTTGCAGGCTCAATTTTCCTGTCAGACGGAACATAGATTACAGAAAGATAAATCCCTGTTTTTTCAGGCGAACAGAATGTTCGGCCAAGTCTTCCACGTCCTGCCGTCTGGGATTCTGCAATGATAACCGTTTTATCAAGAGCGCGCTTTTCATTTTCGCTCAAGAGTTTTTTTGCATAAGTATTAGTTGAATCTATTGTTTTAAAACATTTGATGACGGCTTTTTTTAATCCCGGATATTTCTGGACAAGAAAATCTTTGACTACATCACTTCTTACGACATCAGAATTCTTTCTGTATATATAACCGCCGTTTGTAGAGCCTTCGATATTAAAACCTTCTTCACGCAAAGCCTGTATAGCCTTCCAGACGGCAGCCCTCGAAATCCCGCATGCCTCTGCCAGTTTCTCGCCAGAAACGGCAGTCTCTTTGTGTGAATTCAGCTTATTAAAAATTTTTTCTTTAGTAGTCATATCCTGTTTTGATTATATAAAAAAAATATGGTCTGTTCAACGAAATGGGGGTATAATATACGCATGGATCTTCGTATAGTTTACATCATTGCAATGTTCATCTCATTCGCGCAGCTCGTTATTTTCTGCGAGACTACCGCAAATAAAATAAATAAAAATTTTTTATTCCTTTTTATAACAACATTAATTTCAAACTTCGGTTACGCATTATCAGTTTATGCAACGGGACTCGAAGCAGCCATGCTCGGAAATCTCGTTTCGTACATAGGAAGCATTTTTACAATTCTATACATGCTTATCGTTGTTGTCGGAATGTGCAACAGAAGATTTTTTTTATGGATAAGAGTTTTTCTTTTTGCGTGTGCAATTGCTCTTTGTACAATGATTGCAACAACCAGCGTGACAAATTTTTTCTTTAACCGTCCTTCTATTTCGAAACTTTGCGGCCTTACTGTCATCAACAGCGAAAATGGTCCGGGGATGTTAATCTATATAATTTATCTTGGCGGAATCAACATAGCTGCCTTTGCTGTTGTAATAAATTCCATCATCGAAAGAAAAAAAGTTTCAAAAAGAACTTTACGCGCGCTTTTGATTATGCTTGCATTCGGAACACTTTCTTATCTTATTCCGCTTGCTTTAGGCATAAGACTTAATTTTATGCCGTACACTTACATCGTCATGGAATCAATTTTTATTTTTCTTTCTTCAAAGGTAAATACATATGATCTTCCATCGAACCTGATGAATGTTTATAAAACACGTGGTGGTTACGGATACATCGCCTTTGATAACAATAAACGTTTTCTTGGCTGTGATGAATTTGCTTTAAAACTTTTCCCGAAACTTGATTTTATTCCGATTGACTCAAAAATACCTGATTCGTATACAGATATAATCGAAAAACTTCATTACAACGAAGACGGATGGAACTGGGACTATAACTGCAACCAGGATTTTAAAATTGCAAGCGAAGAAAAATCTGCAATCTGTACGATTCATGCAATTTCTGCAAACAATAAAAAAATCGGTTACCTTTTTGAACTGCGCGATGATACAGAGCAGCAGAATTACATAAAGGGAATAAATTCTTACAACAAAGAACTTTCTCATCTCGTCGAAGAAAAAACGCGCCAGGTTACAGACATGCAGGATTCTATCATCAAGGGAATGGCCATCATGGTAGAAAGCCGTGACAACAGTACTGGCGGACACATTCTTCGCACGAGTGACTGCATACGAATTTTTGCAGAAGAACTTTTAAAGCATGATGATATTCCGCAGATTACAGAAAATTTCTGCAAGCTGTTGATTAAAGCAGCTCCTATGCACGATCTTGGTAAAATTGCAGTAGACGATTCGATTTTGAGAAAGCCTGGAAAATTTGATGAAACTGAATACGAAAAAATGAAAAAACATGCAGAAGAAGGTTCTGTCATCGTTGGAAAAATTTTAAATGAAACTCCTGACGCAGACTTTGAACGCATCGCGGTGAACGTTGCACACTATCATCACGAAAAATGGAATGGCAAAGGTTATCCTGAACAATTGCAGGGAGAAGAAATTCCGCTTGAAGCACGCATCATGGCACTTGCAGATGTTTTTGACGCACTTGTAAGTAAGCGATGCTATAAAGAAGCAAAATCTTTTGACGAAGCATTCGAGATTATTAAAAACGATCTTGGCAAACACTTTGACCCAACAATCGGGAAAATCTTTATCGAATGCCGTCCGCGTCTTGAAGAATATTACAACTCTGTGCTTGAGAAAAATTAAAGAGGTTATTCTACCTTTGAATAATCTTTACAGCCATATGCGCTTTCAAAATTTATATCACTTATTATTATTGTTCCGTCAGAAAGCATAAATATAACTTCCGGAATATTTTTAGACTTCATATCTTCTTTATATTCAAACTCAATAATCCAGTCATTACGTTTTTTGTCAGTGTTGTCAAAATAAATTTTTACGAGTTGAATCGAATATAAAGAAAGCTTGTCACGCCATATCCATTGATATGCATTATTTATAAAATCATCGGCAATCTTTTGTAAATTATTTTCTTTGATATACTTTTTCAACTCCTGCTCTGTAAAATATTTTTGTTTTGAAATAACTTCCGGCTCAATCTTCCACTCCGCAGTAGTTACATCACCGTATCCTGTACTCATAATTCCTATCAAATCACTTCTTGTATAATCTGCCTGATGAATATATTTTTCATACTCTTTTGGTTCATGAATTGTATTCTTTTCAAAATAATAAAACTCTCCGTCGAGATAAACACGTTCAGGCGGCACATTTAAAAAGTAAATCTTGTTTCCGCGTTTTTCACCAAAATCAAAATACAGATAATTGCCATCTATCCGCGGTTTACTTTGTATTCCAGTGTAAAGCCCTGCAATATCTCCGTTAAGTAAGACAGCAATGCGACAAGTCGCTTTTATCCCCACACTAGAATTTCCTGATACATGAACATTCTGGTAAAACTCAAAAACACCAGCGTCGCCTTTAATTTTCCCGATATACTCAAATGCATCGTGTTCATAAAAATAATCAGGATAAAGCTTTATGAGAGATTGTTGTACGACTTTGTCTTTTTCAGATAATAATGATTTTGCCGACTTTGAAGAAAAATCTGATCTTTTCATCGCAGATAAATTGTTTAACACAAAAATACTTAAAACTATTAAAAAAATATGACGTGGTTTCATATTATTCAACCTACCTATTTTAAAATCCAAACATTTTATCAAATATCACAAACGTACAAATACCAGCCAAAATTATCGTGATAAGAGTCAAAAACCAGTCTACGGGTTTTCTAAAAAAGTCCATCTTCCCAGCAAGTTCAAATTTATAATGAAAGAATCTATTAACAAGAAAATAAATTAAATGATAAAACAACAGAAAAAAAGGTAAGAAATAAAGAATACACAATGCTTCTGGATCATATTTTACATCCCTCGTTTTAAAAAGCAAAACAGTCAAAAATACAATAAACACTGAACTAACAAAAAAAATTATTTGACCTAAAATATTGTTATCTCTTTTATCTTCCTCTGTGCCATAACTAATTGCTCCCACAACAACAAGACTATAAAAAATAAAAAAATAACTAAAAAAAACTCTCGAAAGAGAACTAATTTCTTTATGGAAAATAGAAAAAAAGTGGAAAATAATTACAGTAAACAGCAACAAAACTATTAAAAAAATATGACGTGGTTTCATATTGTTCCCCTTAAAGAAGATCAATTCCAATCCATCATGATATATCCGGCTTGTAAAATTTTTTTTCTAATTTTTTTTATCTTTTTTTTCAATTTGAATTTTTCAAAGAAACCTTTCTCATCAAAAATAATTCTTTTCTTCTCTGGGAACTCATAGAATTCAATATAATTGACAGGTTCTTTTCTGTTTATTACTCCAATACATTTTTTGAAACCAAAATTACAAGACGAAAATAAAAGTTTCTCCCCGCTACGAAATGTAATTCCATTATTATCTACTAAGTCAACCTCAGAAAAATTTACAACCTTGGGTTCCGGTAATACCCAAGGTATTTTTGCATAAAAATCCACATAACAACATGGTTCTGGAAGGTTTTCTTCTTTCATTGGGCTCCCATTATCAAAAACTACATAGAAATTATCCGAAACAACATATTCAGAATCTTTATTCCACTCAAAGTTATTTTTATCTGTTTTCACATACGCCGGGCCGCCTTCAAGAACAGTTCCGCACAAAACAGCACAACCAACATATTCAGCAGACCCATTATTATTTTCTCCAACAGTCCAAATATCATTTATTTTCTTCGGGTCAATACCAAGCAAAGAGAAAAAATCTTTTAGATTATCCGGAAAACTATCTGTCGACATTTCAAAATTCCAACAGTCATCACACATACAATTTTCTGAAATGCGTATACGCTTTTTATAATATTCACGTGTTTTTTCGACATCTACATCAATTTTATTTTTCCCAAATTGAACTATCACTTTTTATACTCCAGAATTTTATTCCCCTCTAAAACTTCATCAAGCTTCCTTTATCAAAATGCCATTCAGGAGTTATAAGGTCACTGTCTTCAACATAATACCACGGGCTTATGTCATCAAAGCTTTTTAATACATGAAATTCCTGAGACGGCATATAACTCTGACCGAGCATCATGATTTTTTTACCGCTTGTCTTATCTACAGCAACATCAAGAACTAAAACAACATGACCAGGACTTGCACCGTAAATAAAAAAGGTTCCGGCTTCGATTTCTGCAATCGATACCTTCTTAGCTTCTTTAGAAAGAGAATACGTTCCGGCATACGCATAAATAAATTTTAAATATGAATCAAACACATCACGGCCATATCCTTTTTTATAACCGGCTTTCCATGACGCATCATTACCGCTTACAATAAGACGCTCACCTTTTGCATAGCGCTTAAACGGAACTTCCATTCCGTTCGTAATATGAAAGCAAATTTCATCATAGCGTTTTGCTCCGTAAAGATATTCAGCACGAAGCTTTATAACCGCATCCGCACACTGAATCAAATCTTCACTCAAAAGCGGCATGTCAAAAACCGAAACATACACCTGATTGCTTTTCTTTCTTCCGTCATAAAGCAAAACCGGCTCACCAAAACCCTTTAACGGATAATACCTCAAATATTCTGCAAACGAATCCTTGTCATATGTCACACGTTCAAAACCGTCAGGTACACCAAAGCGCGAAGCAATGTCACATCCTTCTTTATTTATTTTTGTTTTCGCTCCGATTTCTTCTACCATTGTTATCTTTGCGTGACTTGTCGCATCAACGCTAGATGGTGAAAACAAAATGACACTGCAAAAGATAATGCAGATAAGAAAAACAAAAGGAATTAAAAGTTTTTTCATTAGTTCCCCTGTAATTGATTCTTTCTTTTTATTATATCCCAAATCTGTGAAAGTACAATTGCAAAAAACATGAGGGCACAACCGGCCGTTTCACGAACTGTCAGGCGTTCACTAAGAACAATCGCACTTGTTAAAACCGCAAAAACAGATTCCATGCACATGATAAGAGACGCTATCGCTGCCTCACAGTATTTTTGTCCTACAATCTGGAGCGTATACGCAATTCCACAACTCATAATTCCTGAATACAAAATCGGGAATGCAGCAGCCTTAATTGACGCCCATTCAGGTTTTTCAAAGACAAACATCAGAATGCACGAGATAATTCCTGCCGTGTAAAATTCAACACAGGAAAGTTTAACGCCGTCACACACCGCAGAAAATCTTTCTATCATAAGAATCTGAACGCAGAAAAAAATTGAACATACAAAAGTTAGCACATCGCCTTTATTAAGAGAACCAAAACTGTTTGTCTTAAACGAAAGAAAATAAAGCCCCGTAAATCCAAGCGCAACGCATATCCATGTCACAAAAGAATATTTCTTTTTCAAAAAAAGAACGCCTGCAACCGGAACAAAAAACATATAAGACGCAGTTATAAAAGCAATTTTTCCTGCAGTTGAATGATAAAACGCAAACTGCTGAAAGTTCGTTGCAATGCACAGAACAAGTCCTAAAATTATTCCATATATAACAGTACGCTTATTTTGAATTTTTCGTTCAGTGCGTTCTCTATCTGACAATTTCTTTTTTTCAAAATGACCGCGCACTAAAATAAACGGAAGCAGAAAAGTTGCACCAAGAACAGTCCTTATTCCCATAAAAGTAAACGCGTCAACATTATCCATTCCGATACTTTGAGAAACAAAAGAACTGCCCCAGATTATTGCTGTTATGAGAAGAAGAAGTATTCCCTTTATCTGTGTTTTTTGTGCCATAAAAATTTTACCTTTTTATCAATATGTTATCTTATCATAATTCATTAAGGTTTAGAAAGACGAAATGCAAAAAAAAACGCGCCAGAAAAAATCTGACGCGCTAGTTAGCGAACATTATCGCAAGTTTACCATGCTCTTGTCGTAATCAGCTGGAGGCAAGTATCCCATAAGTGTCATAAGCGTTGCAGGCCAAGAAGAAATTCCAAGTCCGTCGTTAAGTTTTGTATTATCATATTCGCCTTTGTATTCCGGGTCGTAGATGATTCCAGGAACTGGATTGAGTGAGTGAGAAGTTTTTGCTTTTGG
>DBWY01000012.1:129209-208961 GCA_002309195.1 Treponema sp. UBA1226 | reverse complement strand
TCTGTTCCAAAAAGAGAATTCTTTTTAAGACCTTTTTTATCTTCGATGATAACAGCACTTACACCGTTACGTTCAAGAGTACGAACCGTAAATACAAAGTGTTCAGGAATATCACCTGTGTCGCCGTCATAAATAATCGGCTTTGTTGTACATTCAAGAATATCTGTAAGAGACTGCATACGGGTCGTAAGGTCTACAGCTTCGATATCCGGTTTTCCTTTTGAAGTTGAATCTGTCAAAGAAGAAGACCACATTCCGTCAAAGCGATGGATTCCGTCTTCCTTTTCGATTTCTGCATTTTCAACGATAAGTCCGCTCAAACCGCTGTGAGCTTCCATGATACGAACAATGGGTTTTGCAGCGATGAGGCGGCGTAAAGTTGCACGACGTACATCAGGAGTTGTTCCGATGCTCGATGCGTTTTCTGCAAGGGCAGTAGAATTGATTCCCTGAGTATAAGGGATTTCTACAACCTGGCCACCCCACTCTTTCATTACTTCAAAAACTTCGTCACGGATGTGGTTAAGATAATTTGTCTTCCAGTCATCACCGTGAATGATATAATCCGGTTTTAATTTTTTAAGGTTAGGAACATAGCTCCAGTCTTCCTGCGGAACAACCTTTGCAACGCCCTTTATATTTTCTACGACAGTCTTTCTCTGGTCATATGTAAGGTAAGGAAGACGCTTATGAGAAACGATTGCGCTGTCTGTCAAAAGACCTATTGTAAGTTCTCCAAGTTTTGCACCTTCGTTAATGATATTGATGATTCCAGGGTGAATAATATCTCCTGTAATTCCAAGGTAAACAGTTTTCATCAGTTATATCTCCTGTATTTATTTATTATCCATTGTTTGCACCATAAAGTCTACTATGCGTTTACCAGCTTCTCCGATATGCATCCATGCTTCTGCCTTTGCTTTAGCACGGGCATCTGCAAGTTCTCTGCTGTCGCTCATATTCTTTATAACTTCTTTTATATCAGCAAAGTCTTTTTCATCCAGTTTTTTACCGAATTTCTCAAGGCTTTCATACTGCCATAATTTTTTTTCGCCAAGATCATATGCATCGTAAGGCCTTAAATCAATTTTATCACTTACATACATGACAGGCTTATCACAAAGGAATGTATAGTCAAAAATAATTCCAGAAAAATCCGAAATCATTACGTCAGCTTTCTTTAAACTGAATATATTCTGACGTTCATAATCCCATTCAACATTTTTATTATCTTTATAGCGTTCTTCAAGATGAGAAAGCATATCTGCTTCGGATTTCTTTGACTGCGGATGCGGCCTTACAATGATACGCCATCCGGTTGCTGCAAGTGGATCAAGGAGCTTTTCGCCATATTTCTTTAAAATTCCTACATCACCCCAGCTTGGAGAAACTAAGACTGTGAAAGGATGATTTTCTTCTTCTGGAATTTGTGCGATATTTTCTTTATAAACATCAAGATAAGGGCATCCAACAGTAACAAGTTGTTTTTTGTTTATTCCGCGCTGCTGTTCGAGAAACCTTATATCTGTTTTCTGATAATCTCCAGAAAGGAGAACTGAATCAAAATAATCAAGTCCAAAAAGTCTGTATGTCGTTGCATCATTAGGCATATGAAGAACATGGGCATAATGCTTTACATTTTTGCTTCGCTTAAGTTGATAAACCTGCAGGCCCGGTGTCGTCATTAAAACAATTCCTGCACTGAGCATATTGAGTTTTACAAAAGCGATGTTTCCCTCACCTATAAACTCAGGCTTTACAAATTCGTAACCTGCTTCAAAACAAGGGTCATTTTTTGCAGAAGTATAATATGTAAGTTCAATTCTGCGTTTTTCAAATTCATCACAGACAGGCTTAAAGGTATTCCAGTACTGGATTCCTTCATTATAAACTACATATTTCTTAAAATGCTGGTCAGCGGCGGCAGAAACACCATTTTTACGAGCTGTAAAAAGAAGTTTTACCTTTAACCACGCTGCTCTCGCAAGAAAAAACAGTGTTGCCGCTGCTCCAAGTATAATCGATATGAGCATTGACCCCGTTCCAGGGTCAATGTATAGAAAGTCAAACTCATTTACCACCATAAACTGATTATACCAAAAATCTTACTTATGTAGCAAGAATTCAACGCGGCGGTTTTTCCACCAGTTTTCTCTGTCTTTAAGCGATGCGATTCTTTCGCGGCCACCCTTACCTTCTGTCTTCATTCTTGAGCTTTCGATTCCATAAGCTTCAAGTCTTGTCTTTACAAAGGCAGCGCGGTTTTGAGAAAGCGGTACAAGCGGAATGTCGCCAGATGTTTCCTCGGCTTCGGTTCCGGTTATGTTATTTGCATGACCTACAATCGTAATCGTATAGTCAGGGAATTTCTTAAGGATTTCTGCTACACGCTTAAGAACACGCTCGTTGTTTGCAGCCTGTTCAGGGGTAACTTTACTTCCAGGAGCTTCTTTTGCAGTCTTAAAGTCTGCCGCATTAGATCTGAATATAATCGCTGGAACAGCCATCTTTAATACGTTTCCGTCACGGATTACAAGAATATCAACAGAAATCTTTCCTGTAACCGTAGAAGTAAGTCCAAGAGAATCTGTTACGGTAAACTGCCATGGATAATCCATTGCCGACTGAACTCTTTCTGCCTGTCCGTTCTTTTCTGTCGAAACGTTACTCAAACCGTTCCAGATAATCTGTTCTGTAATCTTTGAAGTTCCGGAAGTTTTCCAGAATGGTTTTCCGGCTCTTCCCGATTCTTCAGGATTTAAAATAGTAAATGACCATGCAGTAATTTTTCCTGCACATCTTGCACTTAACTTGATAAAAAGATCATCATCTGTTCCGTCGTTATCAGGACTAAAGAACTCCGGAGCTGTAACTACATTCAACTTAGGTGCAGAGTTTGAACAAACAAACTGCGAAGATTTTTCGTAAACGTCATTTCCTTTTTCATATTCCATAGAAAGTTCGCCAAAGAAAATTCCGTCTGCATAAGTTCCGTCTTCTTTTGTACCGTTCCAGATGATTTCTTTTGGAAGCGATTTATTTTTGTCATCAGACTGAACTGTATAAACGCTGTTGCCCTTTTCGTCGACAACATCAAATTCCCAGAACTTGATTCCATCAGGAATTGAAGTCCTTAAATTAAATTTCTGTGCCTTAACACCATTTGTAGAAAGAGGAGAAAATCCTTCGTATTCTGCAGTTACATAAACCTTAACAGGTCTTGTATCTACAGTAACAGAAGGAAGTGTTAAATTAAATTTATTTCCTGCTTCGTCAGCCGATTTTACTGCAACAGAATAAGTTCCGTCAGAAACTTTGTTTCCGGCTTCATCTGTTCCGTCCCATTTAATTACAGACGAAGAACTGTTGTTTATATATTTATTGAACTTGTATTCTTTTACAGCTTTTCCGCCTTTATCAGAAATTACAACAGTCCAGAGTTTTTCTTTTGAACAGTTTTTTGAATGAATCAAAAGTTCATCCTTTCTTCCGTCGCCATCCGGGCTGAATATTTTATTTTCAAGAGAAAGATCTGCACTCGGAGCTACAGTATCAATTACAAGCTGCGGAACTGCTGCTTTTGCAACAGAACCGTTTGCAGATTCTGTAGTAAGCGTTGCAGAATATGTTCCGTCTTTTAATGTTTTTTTATCAGGAGTTTTTCCGTTCCATACGATAGAAGAAGGAACACGAGACTGTTCTTTTTTAGAGAACACTACCTGACCTGAAGCATTTTTAATTTCAAAATTATATTTTACGACATCAGCATTTTCTTTTACTACCGGAGTAAATGCTACTGCATTCTGCGAAACCGCATCCGGAGAAATATATGTATAATCTGTTGCAAGAAGAACTTCTGTTTTAGAAGTATCAAGAACAAAATCTTCGTCTGTCTTTACTGTTATTGAGTTTCCAGCCATATCAGAACCAGAAACTACGAACTCATATTTTCCATCAGAACAGAGCTTTCCGTTTTCATCAAGTCCGTCCCATTTAACTTCTTCCGGAACAAAAAGACCAAACTCAAATTTCTTTACTTCGCTTGAGTCCTGCATGTTTTTAATTACACCCTTCCAGAAATCGACAGGCGATCCGCCTTTCTGATCTGTTGCTATGCTGAATGTAATAATATCCTTTCTTCCGTCACCGTCCGGACTGAATATATTTGAGCTTGCATCAATTTTTGCATAAAGCGATGTAGTATCAAACGTAAAAAGGCTTGTATTTACAGGAGTTGTTTCATATCCGTTAAGATAACGCGCTTTTACGGTTGCAAAATATTCGCCTTCTGCAATAAGGCTTCCGTTATCGTCTTTTGCGTCAAATTCAATTACAGAAGGAGGAACTGTTTTACCGGTTGTCTTTGCATTGTAAGTTCTTATTGTCTTTGCATTTCCTGCATTATCTTTCTGAGAAATTACGACGCTCCAGTCTACGAGCTTGTTTGCATTTTTAGGCTGCGGAATATCTACATCAAAAACAATTTTTGTCTTTTCGCTTTTTGATGCAACAGAAAAATATTTTGTTCCGTTAATCGAAATATTTGTCGCAGGTTTTTCTGCAGAAAAAATAATGTTTTTAATTCCGCGCTCTTCGCTTACGTTACCTGCCCTGTCTTCTCCGATAAGAACATAATTGTAAACACCGTCAGGAACAATCATTCCGGTGTCGTCAGTTCCGTCCCATGAAAAGTTTGCAGGCTTATTGTCGTCCCAATTTAAAGTACGTACTTCTTTACCGTCACGGTCAGTTATTTTTCCAGTCCATTTTTTTTCTTTTGAACCAGTCTGCTTAATCTGGAAAACCGCTTTAGCACCTTCTCCAAAAACAAGATCCTCACCGGTCGGAACCGTTACAGAACTTTCTGGTGCTGTGTTATCAAGAAATACATTGTATTTTTTTGTAGTAGATTCGTTATCACTTTCGTCTTTTACACTGATGTAATAAAAATATTCTCCGTCAGGAGCCATAGTACCGTCGTCCATGGTTCCGTCCCAGATTACACTCTTTGGAATGATAACGCTTTCTTTTGCGCGGCCGAGAGATTTAATTACACCACCGGCCGTAATCTTTGAAGGAAGAGTAGATTTATTTCCGATAGTTCTTACAACCTTACCGCGGGAATTTTCTATAACCATCTTCCACGAAACAATGCGCCCGTCATCAGAAGCAGAAAAAGGAAATTCTAAAACATCCCTTGTTCCGTCATTGTTTGGTGAAAAATATTTTAATACAGTAAATCCAAATGCAAGAGTACATGCTGCTGCAAAAACAGCTGCTGCAATAGTAATCTTTGTCTGAACTCTCATAAATCATCTCCTGTTAAAGACTCCGCGTCAGCGGTGTTGCGTGGATGCACATGTGTGCAACAAAACTCAGTCTTCTATTCTTCTTCAATGTTCGCATCTACATTAATGCTTGGTGCCTGTCTGTCCGGCTGACCAAGATTAAAGGCAGCTCCGGCAGAAAATACATTTACACCGTCATGAACATTTTTGTATGCAGCTCCAACCTGCATATCACTCTTCTGCCATGCATCTTTTTTTGTAAAAGACGTATCTAGGGCAAACTTAAAAGTCAAACCTACAGTAGGAAGCCAGCTCATTTTTCCTTCTACACATTCAGCCATGTTAAATTCCCAGCTTGAAGAAAGAATGATAAATTTGAGCATATGCATTTCTACACCGGCATCAATAATAAAGTTCTGAAAAAACGGAGTGGTTACATCTACAGAAAGGCCTAAAACAAAGTTTTTCTGGTTGATAAACTCTGCAGCAGCCCCTGCTTTCATAGTCAAAAAGCCCGGGAAAGTACTCCACTGACTGTCATCATGTGCACCTTTTATTCCATATATGTGAGCTTTATTGTAAACTTTTCCTGCATTTAAAACTGATGCTGCAAGGCGGAAATTCTTCATAGGACCAAGTTCGCCCCATTTATAAACGGCACCTGCATCAAACACGAGGCTCCAGTCTTTTTCGCCGTAACCCCAGAGATAACCTGCACCAAGACCTACACCGATTGCAAAATTTTCTGCAACTTCCTTTGCTGCAATAAGCTTTAAGTTAGCAGAATCAGCAAAACACATTTTGTAGGATTCAGACCAGATACCAAAAAACTCACCGCCAAAGTTACACCATTTAGTCGGAACGATAATACCTGTTCCAAAACTGTGACCGTAAGGACTGTTGTCGTCATCTGCAACGATTGCAGTATAACCGATATCAAGACTTGTACGGTTCTGATAAGCTGCAAGGCCAGGGTTTACCATAGTTCCTGCAGGAGTAATATTAAAAAGCGGACCACCGGCCGTAGAGAATCCCGAAGTAATCTGGAAAGGATTAATAAAACCCGTCATGTTCTCACCCTGAACAGGTGGATTGTATGCAAAAGCCATAAATCCCAAAGCTGCAAAAACTGCACCTAAAACAACTTTTTTAGAAAATCTCATAAAAACCTCCGAAAGTAAAACACTTTCAAACTGTATAAAGTTATGACAATTTTACCAAAAATGTTATTTTTTGACCATAGTTTAGAGAAAACTGTTTTTCTATGCTGAATTTACCAAAAGCCCGTTTGGGTTCATATCAATTGGCATTGATGTGACATATGAACTTACGCATCAATAGAAAAAAGTGTGCCGTTCTGAGGTTTTACGCCTGCAAGAAGGTATGGTGTTGACTGTGCGCTGGCTACTGTCTGCTTAAGCTGAGCCTGGTAATTTTTGATAAGGTTATTTACCTGATCTTCTGAGAGGTTTGTCTCTTTAGAAACCGGATTTACTTTTGCATTTGCCTTAATCTTTGAAAGATTTTCGATAAGGGCATTTAAAATCTGAATTTTTGTAATAGAAACTCCGTGCTGGCCGCCTTTTGCAGCAATGCCCGAAATATGGTCAAACTGGGCATAAACCACGCTTGACGGGCTTACAGGAACGTAAAGCTTTGAGCCTGCACCATAAGAGGCAACTGTATTATAAGAGTACGGACTTAAATTATGCATGTTTGTAATCATAACACTTACCTCCATTTAATAAGTTTCTACTATATATATCGGAAGTAAACAAATAAACATTAGTTTTTTTCTGTTGTTAAAAACTGCTCTTCAATATAAAATTACCTATGCTTAAAAAAACATTACCCGTACTGCTTCTGGCAATGGCCTTATTGTCATGCAAAAAGACTTATGAAAAAAGGACGCTTTTATTTCCCTGCGTTCCCTTTGATGAAAACCTTAAATATGAATATTACGACGCAGACAGCCCTGACGACACAACGGGAGAAAAAAATCCTTCAAACGTAACTTTCTATGCCCTCGAAGAAATTCCTGCAGGCTATATAGCCCTTCCTGTTAAAAAAGGCGGAACAATACTCTACCCTTCATCAAGTGATTACCCGCTTTTTAGAATCGAAAAAGTCATTTGTAAAATTCAGCCTCAGACAAAACTGTACAAAGTTTTTTTTGTTGCAGCTGCCGGAGACATCATCTTAAACCGTGGAATTGCAGAAGTACTCGAAGAAGAAAATTCTGCAGAGGCAGTTTTTACCGACACGATGAATCTTTTTAAAGACAGCGACTATGCTATAGGAAATCTCGAAGGCGCCGTAACCGAACACGACATTCCGTGGCCAAAGACATACAGATTTAAATTTAAAAAGAGCGTCCTTCATTTTCTGCACGATGCGGGTTTTGATTACCTCATGCTTACAAACAACCACTGCTATGATTACAACGAAAAAGGTTTTGTTGACACTCTGACTGCAGTGCGTGAAGAAGGTTTTGCAACTTCTGGTGCAGGTTATACTTATTTTGACGCGGCCCGTTTTTACCGCGAAAATGTAGACGGAACAAATTTAAGCATCCTTTCGTTTGGTGCGTTCCCGACAGAAAGAACAGGTTTTGACGGCTTGATTCATGCATCGGCAACAGATACAAGAGCAGGAATTCTATGGAAGTCTGACGAAACAATCAAGCTTATCGAAGATGAAACGTACGAAAAACCGGATGATAAAATAATAATCGTAAACATTCATGGCGGGTACGAATACAGTTTACAGCCTTCTGATGATCAGATTGAACTTTATCATAAAGTCTGCGATGCAGGAGCAGCTGTTGTATTTGGTTCTCACCCGCATGTCCTTGAGCCGGTTGAAATGTATAATAATTCGATTATAGTTTATTCACTCGGTAATTTTGTTTTTCCGGGAATGGATGACATGCCTAATGCAACAGATACGATGGTAGTAAGAGTCGGTTTTGTAAATAACCGTCCGCTTTATTTTGAAAAGCATCTTGCGACGATAGAAGACACAAAAGTAGTTTTAAAATAAACGCAAAGCGCACGCCGGACAGACATATGCTGTCAGACACCGCGCACCCTATATCTACGCCTTCGGATATTCGAAGCATGGATTTGTTTTAAGAATCTCCACGTATTTTTTTGCTTCGTATTTTGCAAGCGTAAGATTATGAAGAAGATAGTTTCCGCATTCTTCCGGTGCTGTTCCAGGGATTTTTCCTTCGTAACCTGCAACAAATTCGAATGCCCTGATGATTATTTTACAAACCTCTTCCGGCGACGGGCGGCCTTTTAAAATCATGTAGCATCCTGTAAGACAGCCCATTGGTCCCCAGTAAATTAATTTTTCTTTATATTCTTCATCATTTCTAAGATAAGTTGCAACAAGATGCTCAATCGTATGCATACCAAGAAGATCCACACAAGGCTCAATATTAGGACACTTCATGCGGATATCATAGGTTGTTACTTCAGTTCCGTTTACATCATCTACACGTGAAATGTAAATGCCGGGTTTAAGTTTTGTATGGTCAATCGTAAAACTAGGTATTAAGTTCATTTTTTTCCTCACTTTATAATTTATTCAAATTTAGAAGCAGTCTCGCTTATAAGGTTTAAGGTTGCTGTAGCCTTCGGGTCTATAAAAGCAAGGTCAGCATATAAATGACGGAACGCTTTTGCAACGCACTCTTTATCGTCCGGATTTAAGCCTGATGAAGTACCGTCAGTTTCTGAAGCACTCCAGTCCTTATTCATTACAGGATAAAGGTTTTCTGTTCCCTTTATTATTGCATAATGAGTAATCATTGTATACTGAGCAAGAGCACGGTTTAAAACTGCAGTGTAGTGATATTCTTCGTCTTTAGAAATCTTTTTTGCACACGCATATTCACCGAGTGCAACCATAGCCATATACTGGGTTTTAAGAAGCTTTTTATCACTCAATACGCTTCCTTCACTCTTTAATCTTTCGTAATATCCACCGCATGTAGTATCAAATGCCTCGTGAACTACCCTTTCATAAAGATAATCAGCACTTTCTAAATATTCATCTTCGCTTACAAGACGAACTGCTTTTGAAAAAAACTCAAGAAGCTGACACAAAAGATAAACATCAACTTCGTCATTTTCATCAGGAAGTTCTTTTTTCATCTGTTCAAATAAAAACGGTTTGACAAGTTCGCTTGAAGTGTCCTTATAGTAGTCAAAAAGTTTTTCATATTTTTCTTTCATGTCATTATATCCAAAGCGCGGCATACAAAACCTCCTGTTTCATATTATCAGAAAATTCTGGAACACTAAAGAGCCTGTCTAAAACCATAAGTGCGGCCCCTTCTGAAACAACTCTGTCATGTGGTTCTGAAGTCTTTATATCAGGGCACACATTTTTTTCATACGGCCAGAGGTATAAAATTTCTTCTTTTATATATTGAACGATTTTCGTCGTGTATTTTTCATCGATTCCGCCGGCATAAACTATATCAAGATTTAAAAGATTTACGATAAAGGCAACGTTCTTTGCAAGTTCCTTAAAAAGCGGATTAATTTTTTTTGTATCAGATAAATCTTCTATGTAGTTTGTAGAATTAGAAAACTGGTTTTTACTTTCAGGATTCCACATCATACTGCGGAATTCTCCTGCAAGAGAATTTGTTCCGCGGTAAACTTTACCTCCAAGTTTAAAACCAAAACCTACAGAAATATCTTTCTGCGAACCCTTAACCGGTTTCTGCTGCCTGTACTGTATCATTACGTACATCATGTTTTTTTCGCGTGCTGAATTTTCACAATTACTTTTTTCTGTATAGCAGCAGCACCGTGCATCGTTATCGATAAACACAGGAATTTTTGCAATCTTAGAAGCTTCTTTTGTAAATTCAACTGGCTTGTAAATCATAAGAGGAATTGAGTTAATAATCTTGCCCTCTGCATAATCTACAAGCGACGGAACTCCAACTCCGATTCCTAAAAGACGTATGTTGATTTTTTCTGCGTGTTTTTTTATTACGATCAATGCTTTTTTAAAAAATCCCATAAAGCCGATTTTTAAATATTCATCGGGATTGATTTTTTCTGTGTACTCAAAAATGAGGTTCCCGCTAAGATTTAAAATTAAAGCATAAAAATGTTCGGAGTTGATTTCGATTCCACCTATAGCAGCGTACTGCCCGTTAAGCTCAAGAAATACAGGTTTTCGACCACCCTGAGGACCAGAGTTTCCCACTTCGGCTTCGCGTATGAGGTTTTTAGTGCAGAGTTCTGAAGTAATTTTCGTGACTGTAGATTTATCCATTGCAAGGCGAGAAGCGATGTCGACACGGCTTATTTTCTTTTCGAGGTAAATAAGCCTTAGAATACGCATGACATTTAAATCTGACAGTGAATTGAGTACACGCATACGGGTATTTTATTTTAGTTTATTGATTTATTCAACTAAATAAAGTACCTTCATATGTAAGACAGAAAAACTGCTCCTGCACTTTTTCTGTTTTATACTCTTCTGTACTTTTTTATATGTTTTTTATGTGCTATATTTACAATATGGCTACAAACGACGACAATACTGTTTATATTCTTGATTCATACGGTTTAATTTACCGCTGCTATTTTGCTTTTATTTCAAGGCCGCTGACTAATTCGCGCGGAGAAAATGTCTCTGCACTTTTCGGCTTTTTCAGAAACCTTTATACGATTCTTTCGCATTACAAGCCTTCGTATATTGCGGCTGCAATGGACTCAAAAACACCGACTTTCAGACATAAAATGTACGACCAGTACAAGGCAAATCGCCCTAAAACCCCGGAAGACCTTCATGCGCAGATTCCGTGGATATGCGATGTTTTAAGCGCAATGGGAATTCCTACCCTGCAGTGTGACGGCTACGAAGCCGACGACATTATCGCCACGGTTGCCGCACAGTGCGAAAAAGCAGGACGCCCCTGCAGGATTTTATCGGGCGACAAGGACCTCATGCAGCTTGTTACCGACACAACCCAGATTTTAAAACCGGATCATAGCGATGTCTGGAAAATCGTGGGAAAAGAAGGAGTTAAAGCTGAATGGGGTGTAGATCCAGAAAAAATGCTGGACTTACTTTCACTTTACGGAGATACAGCAGATAATATTCCGGGTGTAAAGGGCTGCGGTGTTAAAACCGCATGTAAATTTTTAGACCAGTACGGTTCTCTTGAAGGAATCTATGAACACGCCGACGAAATTAAAGGCGCAATCGGTCAGAAAATCCGTGACGGTAAAAAAGATGCTTTTTTCTCACGCGATCTTGTAAAGCTTTGCTATGATGTTCCATGCCCTGAAATTGATATAAATAAATTTGTTCCGCTTGCGCTCAATTATAAAAAAGCAGCCGATGAACTTTTTAAATATCAGATTCCGTCGTGTGCAAAACTTTACGCAGAACTTGCAGGCTATGATGTAAGCGACAGCAAAGTTTCTGACGATAAATCGTCTTCAGACGAGAAAAAAGCAGACAAAGCCTCAGACGAAAAAAAATCACGAACTGCAAAATCTCCTGAAGAACAGCTTAAACAAGATGCAGAAGAATTAAAGGATAAGCTTATTCCGCTTCATAAAGCAGACGGAACTTATAAAACGATTTCTTCAAAAGAAGAATTAGAAAAACTTACTGACTCATTTATAAGCGAAAAAAATCCTGTTTCAATTGCAGTAGAAACAGAAAAAAGTGACCTCTACTCTTCTACACTTGCAGGAATTTCTGTAAGCAATAAAATCCACACAGGTTTTTACATTCCGTTAACGCAGGGACAGGATTTATTTTCATCGTCCGGCGTTACAAAAGAAGAAGCGGTAAAAGAAATTCAGAGGCTGTTTGATGATGAAAACCTTACGCTTATTTTTCATGACATGAAATTTATTTATAAAACGCTTCGCTTTAGCGGACTTAAAGATATAAGGACATCATGTATAAAAAATTCAAAACGTTTTATAGACACTATGGTTGCGTCCTGGATTTTATCGCCTGACGAAAACGGTTCTGAGCCATATTCACTTTTAAATATTGCACAGAAAAAACTTGCTGTTATAAAAACAGATTATGATGAAGTTCTTGCTAAAGGCCAGACTTTCTTTGACATGAGCGAAGAAAATGCCTGCAGTTTTGTATGTGAAAAGTCAGACATAACGCTCCAGCTCTGGCCTGCACTCGAAGTTTATGTAAAAAAATATTACAAGGAAAAACTTTTATACGAAATGGAATTTCCTCTTATTCCAATTCTTGCAGAAATGGAGCTTGAAGGAATCCACATAGATACAAAGCTTTTTGACTCATACAACAAAGAATTAAGCAAACAGATAGAAGAAGCAGAAAAAGAAATCTTTTCTATTGTCGGACATGATTTTAATATTTCTTCGACAAAGCAGCTTCAGGAAGTTTTGTTTACAGAACGCGGCTTAAAGCCATCAAAAAAAACAAAGACAGGCTATTCTACAGACACTTCTGTTCTCGAAGAACTTGCAGTTTATGATCCTGTTCCAAAGAAAATTCTTGAGTTCCGAGAGCTTTCAAAGCTGCAGTCAACTTATGTAGAATCACTTCCAAAACTCTGCGATAAAGAAAGCCTCATCCACACTACTTTTGTTCAGACTGGAACTGCAACAGGAAGACTTTCGTGCAAAGACCCTAACTTACAGAACATTCCTGTAAGAAGTGATGCAGGAAGAAGAATACGCTCTGGCTTTACTGCAAAGCCGGGAACAGTTTTTATTTCTGCAGACTACTCGCAGATTGAGCTTGTAGTAATGGCACATCTTTCAAAAGACCCTGCAATGTGTAAAGCGTTCATCGACGGAACAGACGTTCATAAGGCGACCGCACAGCTTATCTACAAGGTAAAGGAAGAAGACGTAACACCAGAAATGAGACGCCTTGCAAAGACAATCAACTTTGGCGTTATCTACGGAATGAGCGCCTTCAGGCTTTCTGCAGAACTGGGTATTTCAAGAGTTCAGGCACAGGATTTTATTGCAAATTACTTTACTGAATATTCTGCAATCCAGAAATTCATTGCAGATACAATTGCAACTGCGCACGAAAAATACAGGGTTTCTACGATTTCTGGCCGAACAAGATATATTCCTACTATAAATAATACAAATAAAAACGACCAGGCGGCCGCAGAACGCATTGCAATAAACACGCCTATCCAGGGAAGCGCTGCAGATATAGTAAAGACAGCAATGCTTAAAGTAAACAAAGCACTGCTTGAAAACCCGACCGGAGCTAAGCTTCTGCTTCAGGTTCATGACGAACTTATCTTTGAATGCCCTGACGACCAGAAAACAATCGATGCTACAATCGAGCTTATAAAGCAGAATATGGAACACGCCGTAGAACTTTCTGTTCCGCTTCGAGTTTCAATTGAATACGGTAAAAACTGGGGTCAGTTCCACTAAAATATAAATGGAGCATATGATGAATTCAAAAAAAATCGACAGGCAGATAGACGCAATCATAAATGAATTTAAAGAAAATAAGTTTCCGGTTTTCTGCGTTACAGGAAAAATGGCTGCAGGAAAAAACTTTATAAGCAGTTTTTTTGAATCAAAAAATTTTCTCTGCATCGACTTTGATAAAGAAGTTCACTTTTTAATAGAAGAAAAGAATGATGAAATATTAAAGACATTTGAAAAAAATGCAGAGGAAACAGGCCTTGTAATAAAAACTCAGGAAGGCAAAGTTGATAAAAGAGCACTTGGCGTTCTTCTTTTTTCTTATCCTGAACTTCTAGAAAAACAGGAAAAGATTTTATACCCCGCTTTGTCAGAAAAAATAAAAGAGGTCATCAAGCAGACAAAGGCTAAAGGAAATTTTCGCGGAATAATTTTAAACGCAACAGTGCTTTATAAAATCCCGTCGCTTCTTAATAAATGTGACCTTGTAATTTTTGTCGAAGCATCATGGATTAAAAGATTTAACAGAGCCCGAAAGCGCGGCGGATTACGCGAACTTGAAATCCTGCAGCGTTTTACGGCGCAGAAAAATCTTCTTGATAAGTATAAGGATTTTGGCTGTACGATTACGACAGTTAAAAACTAGAGGCTTTTTATTACTTCTACGAGTTTAGAAGCAGTGTTTGCCCATGTAAACTTTTTAGTCCACTCAAGAGCGCCGGTAACAAGATGTTCGCGAAGTTCTTTATCGCACACAACCTTTTCGATTGACTGTGCCATCTGGTTTATGTCATCAGGATTAAAAAGAACAGCATTACCCCCTGAGACTTCAGGAAGAGCCGCGCTGTCTGCACATGCAACAGGAATTCCGCATGCCATTGTCTCGAGGATAGAAAGCCCTACTCCTTCCTGACTCGACGGGAAAATACATGCATCAGCGTTTGAATACAAAAGCCCTAATTCTTTATGAGGGAAAAATCCTGTCATAAAAATATCGCTTGCATATGGTGAATCAAGAACATATTTCTGGACTTCGTCAGCATAATCATCCTGGCTTCCTGCAAGAACAAGCCTGTGAGGAAGCTTTGTTTTTTCTTTAAAAACGTTAAATGCTTTTATCAGCTGAATATGTTTTTTTGCTTCGTGTGAAATCTTTGAAGGATAAATAAGATAAGGCCTTTTTATTGCAAAGGGTTTTATATCAACATATTCACCTTCAGAAAGATTCTGAGGATAAAAAATACTGTGGTCAATTCCGTTTGGAATAACTTTAATCTTATCTTTTGCAAGTCCGAAAGAAATCAAATCGTTTTTTACATATTCACTCGGGACAATGATTGCATCTGCTTTTTTTAAACCGTGAAGTCCGATTGTCTTTAAATATTTATGATGAGTTCCTGCAAGAAGAAAAGAAAGTACGTCATTTACGATTGCAATTCCCTTTACAGAAAATTTTGAAGGAATCATTCTTGTTGCAGCACTGTAAAGCACTACATCATATTTTCGCTGTCGCGAGAATTTATTCAATTTAAAAATATGCCAGCTTCTCTGCACGTTGAGTTTTTCTGAAATTTCTACAGGAGCATATTGTGTATCGAATTTTGCTTTATATGTATAACGGTCCGATTCTTCGCCAAAAAGTTCATAAGTCATGTCTTCTTCATAAGGAAGGTTGCTCATAAGATAATAAAGATATGAGCCTAAGCCCGACTGACCATGATCAAGACCGAAAGTATCTATTCCGACTTTCATAAAGTGATTATAGCATAGAATTTTTTAATGTGCTATAGTATGTTCATGGACGAAAAGGCAGACACAATAAAAGATTTTTCTTTACTCGGCATTAAAACTGAACTTATTTTAAAACTTAATTCGTTTGGAATTTCAGAACCTTCACTTATTCAGCAGAAAACGATTCCTGTAGTTTTAGAAAATTCAAATGTAATCTTTGAATCCGAAACCGGAACAGGAAAAACTTTTGCATACCTCCTTCCCCTCGTTCAGAAGCTCGAAGCAGAAAACAATGCAGAAAATAAAATCATAATTTTAGCCCCGACTTACGAGCTTGCTTCACAGATAAAATCTACGGCACAGCGCATAACCGAGTTAAAATCTGCCCTATTAATAGGCGGAACTCCTATAAAACGCCAGATTGAACTTTTAAAAGACAAACCTCGAATCATAATAGGAAATCCTTCAAGAATCCTTGAGTTGATTCACCTAAAAAAAATAAAGACTTCAAACGTAAAGGCCCTTGTGCTCGACGAAGCTGACCGTCTTGTAAGCGTAGAAATTGCAGAAGAAACGAAAAAGCTTATTTCAAACATTCCGTGTGACGCACAGTTTATAGCATGCTCTGCAACGATAAATCAGAATACAAAAAAGAATCTCGAAAACTTCTTTTCAAACGTTAAAGAAATTATTCTTCCAAAAGAGGATATACTTTCAAAAAAGATTACCCACTGGGCAATTTTTGCCGAAGCCCGGGACAAGATTTCGACTTTAAAGAGCTTTCTTCTTGCAGAAAATCCCGAAAAAGCGCTCATTTTTACAAGCCGGGCCGACCAGGTAGAAAACATCGCCCAGAAGCTCCAGTATAAGAAAATCGACTGCATGGCGCTCCATGCAAAAACAGACAAAAAAGAAAGAAAAGCCGCCATAGACCGGTTCAGGAACGGAAAATGCCGTTTTCTTGTCACAAGCGATCTTGCAAGCCGCGGACTTGATATCCAGGGGATAACCCACATAATACAGATGGATCTTCCGTCAAACGAGGACTTTTTCGTGCACCGATCAGGCCGTACAGCGCGTGCGGGTAAAAGCGGAATAAACGTAGTAATCGGGGATGAATACGAAATGAGGAAATACGCTGCCCTCGAAAAGAAATTTGGCCTCACGGTTTACCCTAAAATGCTATACAAAGGTAAAGTAGTAGCGCCGGATTTCGAAGAATCTTAATTGAATTCACTCCGTTCTTTTGATATAATGTAATAATACTTTGTAATTGAAAAAAACAGGTGGATTTTTTGTGTTTTTAAAAAGTCTTGACATATTTGGATTTAAATCGTTCGCAGACAGAACGCATATAGATTTTTCAAGCGGAATTACAGCACTTCTCGGTCCTAATGGATGCGGAAAAAGTAACGTAGTTGACGCAATGAAATGGGTTCTTGCAGAAAGCAAGAGTAAAAACCTTCGTGCAGATAAAATGGAAGACGTTATCTTTGCCGGAACTGCAAACAGACCGGCCCTTAACGTTGCAGAAGTTGCCCTCACGATTTCAAATGAAAACAGTCTCCTTCCTCTGGAAGATACCGAAATCGAAATTAAACGCCGCCTCTACCGTTCAGGTGAAGCGCAGTATTTTATAAACGGACGTCAGGTTGGTCCTTCAGAAATCCGCAAGCTCTTTATGGACACCGGTGTCGGAAAGGCTGCCTACTCTGTCATGGAACAGGGAAAAATCGATCAGATTCTTTCGAGCAAACCAGAAGACCGACGCTATCTTTTTGAAGAGGCAGCCGGAATAAGCCGTTCAAAAGCAGAATGCGCTGACGCAGAACGCGAACTTGAAAAAACAAAACAGAATTTACAGCAGATAGAAATTTCTTTAGCAGAAATCAAGCGAAGCTACGATACATTAAAAATTCAGTCAGAAAAGACAACGAAATTCAGAAAAATAAAAGAGGAAATTTTTAATATTCAGCTTGATATACAGCTTTTAAAATTAAAGAATTTCATCGAAACAAAATCTCGCAATGAAACTTCTATCGTAGAAGTAGAAGAAAAAAGAAATAAAGTAAGAAAAGAAATCGAAGACATTCAGAACTCGCTTACAGAAAATACAGACTTTGTAAAAGATCTGCAGGAACAGGTTTATGCATGTCAGAACGAGCTTACAAAAATCATGGGAGAGAAAAACGGTAAGCTCGAACTTCAGAAGCAGCAGAGCACACGTCTGGCAGAAATAAAAGACAAAATCAACCAGCTCGAAATTAAAAAAACAAACATACAGAACCGCATCGATAACTTAAACGAAGAAGTCGGAGACGCGCAGAGTAATCTTCACGAAAAGAAAAAATATCTTGAAGATACAAAAAAGAATATTGAATCATTCCAGCAGAACATCGAAGTTGCAGGAAGTCAGATAACAGAAAACGATGAACGTGCAGCAGAAAAAAGAAAGCAGATAGAAGAACTCGAATCACAGAGAGTTCAGCTTCAGAAAGAATTGACTGCAATAACAGAAGACATCGTAACAAAACTTGATGCAAAATTAAAAGATGCCGGATATTCAGAAGGCGCAATGAATCAGGCAAAAGCTAAGCTTGAAGAAATTGTCGGAAGACTCCGCATTTTTACAGAAGGAAGAAAAAATGTTTTTGGAGATGCTTCAAAAACAGGCTGCCGCTCTGCAGAAGAAGGAACAAAACTTCTTAATGAAGCTACTGCAGCATTTGAAGAAACTCACAACATGATTCTTTCTCTTGAAGAATCGCTTAAATCTTACATCGATGCTTCTCCTGCATTCATCAGCGAATTCCTTGCACCAGAAGGAATCATTACTAAAAAACGCGAAATCGATTCAAAGATTTCTGATAACATAAAGCTTGTAAATGACTTGAATCAGATGATCAAAGACCTTAACGCAAGCAATGTAACTCTTTCTATGAAAATCAATGAGTATAAAGATACCCTTTCTAAACTCAAGCAGAATGAAGTTGCAATAGCAGAGCAGTTAAAGTCGAATGAAGAAAAAATCACTATGCTCCAGAGAAGCATAAGTCAGGAAGAAGTTAACTTAAGAACCAATGATGATGAAGTCTACGCAGAACAGCGCAGATACGAAGATACAGAAGAACAGATTGCAAACATTCAGGAAGAGCTTGCAGAAATCGAACAGCGCGGTGCACAGATTGGTGACAAACAGCGCGAACTCTACAGCAAGATTGACGAATGCAACAACAAGGTTTCTGGTAAGCAGAATGATCTGCAGAAAAAACAGGAGCAGCAGGATAAAATCCAGCGCGAATTTGAACGCCTTTCAATTTCCATCGGTTCGCTCGATACAGAAATACGCAATGTAAAACAGAACTTTAGCGAACAGTATTCACGCGACCTCATGGAATATGAAGAGCACATGTATACAATTACAACTCCTCCAGAAAAATTAAAGGAAGAGCTTGCAAAGGCAAAAGCTAACCTCGAAAGCCTCGGTCATAACATTAACCTCATGGCACCAGAAGAATTTACAGAAGTTAAAGACCGCTACGAAAGACAGGAAGCAAACTACAAGGATACACTCAAATCTCTCGAAGACCTCGAACAGGTTGCTCTCGAAATCAAGGCAAAATCGAGCGACATGTTCCTTGATACATACAACAAAATTAAAAAGAATTTCCATAACATGTTCAGACGTCTGTTTAACGGAGGTCATGCAGAACTTCGTCTTGAAGACCCTGCAAACATTCTTACAACCGGTATTGATATTCTTGCACAGCCACCTGGAAAGAAGCTCGAAAACATCGCCTTACTTTCTGGTGGAGAAAAGACAATGACTGCCATTGCCCTTCTCTTTGCAACATATCAGGTACGCCCAAGCCCGTTCTGTCTCTTAGACGAAATTGATGCAGCGCTCGATGATAAAAACGTTTCGAGCTTCGTAACTGCATTGACTTCGTTTGCAAATATAAGCCAGTACATCGTTATTACACATAACAAGAAAACTGTAATGGGAGCCGGTACTATGCTTGGTGTAACGATGGAAGAATCTGGTATAAGTAAAATCATTGCACTTCGTCTTGACGATGACATAGAAAAAATCCGTGCCGAAGTCATTAACGAAAATGACGACTTTGTAGAAGAAGATGTAGAACCAGAACAGGGTGTAGTTCTTCCACAGAGACCTGAGCCTCGTAAAAAAGCTGAACAGACTCAAGGCGACGAACAGTCTGTCACAGAACAGAACACTGATGAAAATAATACATCATCTGACACAAACGCAGAAAACAATGAAGCACAGAACGAACAGACAGAAGGAAACGATAAATGATGGATTTTACGGAGATCCTTGACACAATCAGGGATTTCTACAGAGAAAAAAAGATTCTCTCAATCATTATTACGGTAATCGTAGTATTATTCTTCCTTGCTCTGATTGTTTTTACAGTTCAGGCTTGTCATCCGCAGAAAGAAAAAACAATCATTAAATCAGAACTCCCGTTAAATCCGGATCAGAAAATAGTTACTCCAGACGGTCCATCTATCCCGGACGGTTATACACTTACAAGAGAACCGCACGACAAATGGACAGAAGATGAAGCTATCGAGTATTTTACTTTCCCGGATGAAGATGCTTTAAAGAAACTCGAAACTGCAAACGACAAACTCGTAGATGATATTCTCGGAGAGGCGCCATGAAAAAAATCACTTTATTTTTTCTAATTATTTTAATGTCACTTGTCTCTTGCGTTTCAACGAAAAAAGATGCAGGCTCTGACGTAGAAGCCAGCACTCCATCAGTAGAGAACACTCAGATAGAATCTGAATCATCTGACACAGAAGTCACAGAAAACACCGGAGCCGAACAGACTGAACAGGAAACAATTTCTCACGAAGAAGATGCTCAGACAAATGAAACTCTCGAAGAAGAAAATAATCTTGCAGAAATTCAGTTTGAAGAAAAAATAAATGAAGACAACGGATATAAAGAAGAATCAATTTCTCAGGATGAATTAAAAGAAGATATAGATCTCTTAAACGGAAAAACTCAGGGAACAGAAAATGCAGTTTCTGCAAATACTCAGAACGAAGCTGCAGATAAACAGGCAGATTCTAAAACTACGACAACTCCAGTACAAAGCGAAACAAAAAATACTGCACCAAAAACTGCTCAAAACCCTGCTGCAGCTACAGCACCTGTAAAACCTGCAGAACAAAAGCCTGTACCCGCACAAAAGGCTCAGACAAATCCGACAACTCCTGTAAAAGAATCTTCTTTTGACCTTCAGAAAGAACTTTCAGAAGTTACAGACAACAGCACTCAAACAGAACCAGAAGAAGAATTTATTCCGGCACCATCACGAGCCTCTGTTATAAAAAATCATCAGTTCCTCGACATAAAATATCCTGGAACAGGATGGATTTATCTTGGAGAACTTGAACGCCAGGGACTTTTAGTATTTTACGGAAGAAAAGTTGTGGACGGTAATACGGTATTTACCCTCCAGTCAAAAAAAAGCGGAACTGCTACCCTTCACTTCTATAAAAATGACACACTCTCGCAGAAATATATCGATGACTATCTGACGGTTACAGTCGGTTCAGAATCTGCAACAGACAGCAATCACGAAGTTGCGCCTGACTATGCATCGATTGTTCCGCCAAAACCAGAAAAAGTTGTTAAAGAAATTCCTCAGGAAACAGAAAAAGAAACGAAGGAAATTCCTCAGAGTAAAAAAGAAAGCACAAAACCAAAAGACAAAATAGCAGACTCTCATACAGAAGAATCTTCGGAACCAGATTTAAATACAAAAACAAGAATTTCAAATTCTGATACAGAAGAAAACCAAAACAGCCTTAATTTTATTCCGGGAACAAATTCTGTTTCAAAAGCAGATTCAAAACCAAAGACAGAAACTCCTGCAGAAGAAACTGCAGTTCAGTCTGACCTGCTTGAACTTGCTCAAAAAGCTTATAACGAAAAACGCTACGAAGACGCATTAAATCTTGTAAAACAGTTTTTTGCAGATGCAACATCAAGAATTGATGAAGGACTTTATCTTGAAGGCCAGATTCTTGAAGCAGATTCGAGCGTTCAGGATATAAAGGAATCAATCAGCGCCTATGACACAGTCGTAAACAACTGGCCTCAGAGCCGTCTGTGGAAAAAGGCACGCGAACGAAGCATTTACTTAAAACGCTTCTATATTGATATTCGTTAAAATAAGTATTAAAGTCGTTTATACGAATTAAATAAAACAAGAGGGAAAAAATGCTGGATTATAAATTTATCAAAGACAATCTCGAAGCAGTTAAAAAGAACATCGAAAACAGAAACATGCACGCGGATGCAGATATCGTAGTTGAACTTTACGACAAACGTACAAAGCTCGTTACAGACCGCCAGGCTTTGCAGGAAAAAAGAAATGCAAACGCACAGGCAATGAAGCAGAAACTTGATAACGATGCAAGACAGAAACTTATTGACGAAGGAAAAAAGATAAAAGAAGAACTTGCAGATGCAGAAAAAACACTTGCAGAAGTAGAAACACAACTTGAAGAAGCAGCAAGAAAAATTCCTAACATGGCTCATCCGGACGCACCGATTGGAAAACTCGATACAGAAAACCTCGAAGTAAAAAAAGTCGGTACTCCACGTAAGTTTGAATTTAAACCAAAAGATCACGTAGAACTTATGGAAAACCTCGACTTAATCGACTTCGAACGCGGAACAAAAGTTTCTGGTCCTAAATTCTACTACCTTAAAAACGACGCAGTTTTCCTCGAACAGGCACTAATTCAGTATGCACTCAATACATTAAGAAAACACGGCTTTACTCCTTTTATCACACCTGATGTTGCAAAAGAAGAAGTATTAAAAGGAATCGGTTTTAATCCACGCGGAAACGAATCTAACGTCTACTCTATCGAAGAAGAAGGAACATGTCTTGTAGCAACTGCAGAAATTACACTCGGTGGTTACCACTCAGGAGAAATCCTTGATAAATCAAAACTTCCACTTTTCTACTGCGGACTTTCTCACTGTTTTAGAAGAGAAGCAGGGGCAGCAGGTCAGTTCTCAAAAGGTCTGTACCGTGTTCACCAGTTTGATAAAGTAGAAATGTTTGTTTACTGTCTTCCTGAAGACTCAGACAAGCTTCACGAAAAATTACGCTTAATCGAAGAGGAAATATTTACAGGACTTGGACTTCCGTTCCATGTTGTAGATACATGTACAGGAGATCTTGGGGCTCCAGCCTACAGAAAGTGGGACCTCGAAGCATGGATGCCTGGACGCAACGGTGGAGAATACGGTGAAGTAACTTCTACTTCTAACTGTACAGACTATCAGAGCCGCCGCCTCAATGTTCGTTACAAGGACGATGATGGTAAAAACAAATACGTTCACATGTTAAACGGAACCGCAATCGCTGTAGGACGAGCAATGCTTGCAATAATCGAAAACTATCAGAACGAAGACGGTTCGATTACGATTCCAGAAGTTCTGCGTCCTCTCTGCGGCTTTGACAAAATCGAAAAGAAATAATGTTAAAATACATTAAAGTAATTTTCAAATCCTTTTATGACTCAAAATCATTTCTGGAAGTAAGCAGAAACAGATATAATATTTTTGTTCTTGCACTCATCGTATCGATATTTACATCAATTCCCAAAACTGTATTTGTCGATATAAAAATAAAGAATATTTCCAGAAATGAAATTGAACCGATTTTAAAAGTACTTCCAGAGTTCTCTGTAAAAGACAATGCACTCGAAATTAAAGATGAAAAACAGAGGTTTGAATACAAGTTTTCTGACGGAACAGAATTTCTTCTTATAGACTCAGAAAAAAATTCAAAAGAAGCTGTGCAGGAAGACGAAAAATATATTTTTAGAATCTACAAAGATGCAATCGTTACAGGAAACAAAGATGCAGGACTTGGCCCTCAGGCATTGACGTATAACATGCTTGGCGGTGTGTTTAACGAAAAGAGTCTTGTAGATTTTGCACACGGGATGCTCACATTCCTTTTTTATTTTATTATATTCCTGTTTTTCGCTCTGGACTTTCTTGGTCTTTTATTGGCAGGTCTCATTTATTTTCTTGCAGGGCTCCTGTTTCTTAAGATGCTCAAATTTGGAATGCCTAAGAAGAATCTGTATTCAACTGCTGTTTTTGCTTCTGTTCCGGCTACAATTGCAGACAAAATGGTTTTATCGTTCATAGGATTTGATTTTTTCATCATAAAGCCTTCTGTAATACTCTGCTATCTTTTATGGGCACTTTTAACGATAAGAAAAGCCGTAGAAGAATATAAAAACCAGAAACAGAATGAAACCAGGGACAATCCGGATGCAGAAAAATAATTTTTGCCTACCCTATTGACACTTTTTGGTAAAAATTATATATTAACAACATCGACGGACGATTAGCTCAGCTGGTACNNGTCTGGTTTACACCCAGAATGTCGGGGGTTCGATCCCCTCATCGTCCATAAAAAAACTCAGGATTTTATCCTGAGTTTTTTTTTCGCCTTTTTATTGTTTCATAGCTTATTTATTCCATAGGATTTTCAAGACCTTCCGGGAACAGGAACAAATCCTGTATCTTTAATGAATAAAGCGAAAGTCCTCTGTTCTGATGAAGAATTTCACTTATAACCGGAATCGAAAATGCATAAGAAACAGGTTCATAACCTTCTGCTTCTACCTTTACCGTAAAACTGAAATGTGCATCTTCTTTTTCTTTTTGTGCCTGTTCAGGCTGAACGCAGAACGAATATGTACCTTTTGTAGAAACATAAGTCTTTGTAGGATTTGCCCACGACTGATCTACCATCTTTGCAGGTTTGCCGTCCTGTAAAAGTGTAATTGTCGCATTAGAAAGCGGTTCGAAAGTTGTTCCGTCCATGACAGTTCCCGTAAAAGTCGGGAAAAAGAAATAAGGAACAGTTCCAGATATAAAGAAAGATTCCGGCGCAGATTTTATATTGTGTGTCGGACGTTTGGAAATACTTACGATTCTGATTGCTTCGATTGCAAGCGTGTCGATATCTGCTTTAATCTGGGTAAGATTTCCGTCTGCTGCAGTATGAGTAATACCACGTGCAGAAATGATGTATTTAGGCGGAATTCTATTTAAAACAAAGGCCATCACATCTGAACGACAGTTTTCACAGTCACACGTAAGCCATGATGTCTTAGCTTCTTTTAAATCGTCATACAACTTGTTTACGCGCTTTTCAACCAGTTCTTCCATCAGGTTATGAATTTTCATATCTTCTCCGTTTTCTAGAACAAATTCTATTTAAAATTATAGACCCATTTGTGCTATTTTGCAATATTTTCCATTATATGATAAAATATATTTATTATATGGAATTCTGTAAAAAGGCCCTTTTTTTTACATTCATATCGCTTTCTCTTTTAGCAGGCTGCAAGAATGCAGCCCAGACTCAGACAGACGAAAGTGAATTTAGCCTAAAAAAGATTGCAGATGCAAAAAACGGCGAAATCCAGTGGACTCAGGAACTTGAAAAAGGCCGTCTTTCAAAAAAAGTCAATAGAAATGACTATATGAATCCTGCGGTCAACTTTAACCCGGATTCCATGATAGCCCTTGATGCAGGTAAAAATTTCAGGGAAATCTATCCAGAAATCGAAGGATTTGCAAGCCTTGATATCCGTGATATAGATTCAGATGCTTTAAACCTTGTTCAGTCGTTTTTTTCATCATTCATAAAGAAAAAAGAATGCGATGAGTTTATGGAGTCAAATTCAATTTTTTCGCTCGCGATTTTCTCTTTTGACCTTAATCAAAAAAACATCGATCCGTCCACATGCAGCTACATAATCGGAAAAGGATATTTTTCTGATAACGCTTTTGAAATTCCGGTCAGGCTTTACAATAAAGAAAAATTTGTAGATACAAAGATTTATATAAAAGAAATTCAGTTTACAAAACAGAATGATAAAGAATCAGATAAAAAAGACAGTCAGATTCCATCATACAAAATTTTGGATATTGAAATTTTTAATGAAGGAACATTCAATAAATCGCAGAATGCAACACAAAACCGTTGACGTAGACTTTAGGGAGGAATAAATATGGAAAGCAGTAATTTAACCGGCATAGAACGTGAACTTGTACTTCAGTATCTCATAGACGGAAACGTTCCAGTAACCGTTACTCCGCTCGAAGAAAATGATGACAAGGACGATGAAAAAATACGCCCTGCACTTTCAACTATTTTCCCGGTTGCAATCAAAGGTGAACAGATGAAAGTCCTTGAACAGGGAATTATTCTGCTTACAAACCCGCCTAAGTCTGTAAAGAATTTTACTACAAAAAAAGTACGCGTAGAATTTTATTTTAACAGACTCGGTCTTTACTTTAATACTGAATTAAAAGAAGTAAAGTCTGGGCTTGCGCTTGTAATTCCTTCTGCAATTTCAAGAATACAGGAACTTGAACAGGAACGCCCTCTTGATTTTCATGCGACGCTTTTCTATTCATGCAACGAAAAGACAGATGTTCATATAGACTGCTATCCTCACTCAGGCTACAGATTATTTACAAAACCAATCTGGGCTGATGTCCCTGAAGAAATTCAGCATAAGACAAAACAATATCTTGAAGAATTTATAACTCATGCACGAAAACAGGGAACAGCAGGAAACGGGCTTCAGTTAATTCCTGTATGCCGCTACCTTGCAGAATCTCAGAAAAAAATGCAGGCTGTCGAAGGACGAGCAGACCCGCTTGATATAATCTATGCAGATTATGAAAGAATCGTTTTTGCTTCTTCAAAAGAAAATATGCATCTTGAACCGAATGCAGAATATGCACTTGAAATGTCATTTCCGATTGATCTTCCTGCAATAAAAGAACGAAAACTTTTTGTAACGTGCGCCGTAGAAGCAGTTTATGAAGATAATGCACATGAGTTTGCGACAGCAGTCTGCCGCTACACATCGATTAAAGAAGAAGATGTTCGTTTCCTTTACGAAAAAACGACAAACAAGATTTTCTATTAATTCATATTAAGGACATGGACAAAAGTTCATTACCAGATACTAAAACCATAAGTCTTGATTAAAATCTCATTTTCCTATAATATATTTTTATCGGCCCTTTAGCTCAGCTGGATAGAGCACTTGCCTTCTAAGCAAGTTGTCGACAGTTCGATTCTGCCAAGGGTCATTTTTTTTGTAAAAAAAATTAAAATGTAGTCGTATAGCACTTGAAACAAGTTTTCATATCTGCTATACTAACATCACATTTTACGGGATGTAGCGCAGTTGGTAGCGCGTCTGGTTTGGGACCAGAATGTCGCAGGTTCAAGTCCTGTCATCCCGATTAAAAAGACTGGTAAAAATTGAAAGATTCATTACAGAAGATAGTCAGCTGGATTCCTCCGCTTTTAGAAGGGACAAGGCTGACTGTTTTTTTAACCATTCTGTCTGTCAGTGCCGGCCTTGTTCTTGCAGTCTTTCTGGCACTAGGAAAGATTTCTAAAAATAAAATCCTTAATAAAATCTGCTCGCTCTACATTTTCTTTTTCCGCGGAACACCGCTTCTTTTACAGCTTTATTTCGTATGGTACGGTCTACCCCAGATAAGCAGCCGTCTTACGATTTCTGACAGATTTCTCGCTGCCTTTATTACATTCAGCATAAACTCAAGCGCATATCTTGCAGAAGTAGTAAGGGCTGCAATCGTTTCGATTGATAAGGGACAGATAGAAGCATCCCGCTCTCTTGGATTAAATTATTTTCAGACAATGTTTACGGTAATCATACCGCAGGCAGTTGCACGACTTTTGCCGCCGGTTTCGAACGAATTTATTCTTGTGTTAAAAGATGCTTCCCTTGTTTCGATAATTGCTCTCAAGGACATTACAAAAGTAACGCAGAACATTGCTTCAAGCTCTGCTTCGAGCCTTGTCTTTATTCCTGCAATGATTATTTATCTTATCATAACAGCTTTCTTTACATGGACATTTAAAAAACTGGAAAAGAAGGCGCTCAAAAACTGCTAGATTTTTATAACTACCAGTTATTGTCGCTGGGTGACTTAACTTTTAAGCAGCCAAGATGAAGGACATTTGAATAATATGTTTTAAATGTCGTATCATGGCCATATGCAAAAGCATAAAGATTTATATAATACCATCCGTCTGTAACAGTACCGTCTTCAAAATCATCATCACCTGATGCAGGACATTTGCATGTCTCTGTGTTTCCCGCATAATTACACCAGCCGAAATTAAAGCTGTTTTTGCTTCCATGTTCACGAAGAGGAGTTCCTACAACAGTTCCATTTACAGAAATATGATCCAGATAAGATGCCTCGGGACTCACGCTGCTTATTCCATTATAATCAGAAAGGCGGATCTCAATATTTTTCACAGAACCAAGCGAAAAGTTATTTCTATCAATGGCAAACTGTTTCTTTGTTCCACCAGAAAGATAATACAGCGGCTGATATTTTTTTGAGATAAGCTTTTCTACTGCAGTATTATAGTTAGAAGAATTGTTTACAGAATTAATCTCGGCATCCAAACTTGCGATAGAATTTGTATTTGTATAGATTCTGTAATAAATGAGCGTTCCATCAAAAGAAAAGTCAGACGGAAGATGTGATTGATTTTCGTATGTATTAAAACTCAGATAATTAATTAAAGGGTCACTATTTTCATATGTAACGCTGTGTACAATTGCCCTGGGTGCATTTAAAAAATAAAAGGTGTCAAGTCCACAGGAAGAAATTAAAAGCGAAAAAAAAGATAATATTATTCCACTTAAAACCCTTTGTTTCATGCCACCCTTTACATTTTAAAACTTATTAAGTTATTTTAGTTTATTCAACTTTACCGTCAATCTGCATCTGGATGATACAAGTTTTTGCAGCACTTGCAAAAGCATCGTTTTCACCCTTTTCGATTGTCTTTTCGTAATATTCTTTTGCACCGATGTAATCTGACTTAGACTGAAGGATTCTTGCAATTGAGAAAAGTGCATGAGAAGGATCACCAAAGTCCTTGCTCTCTACTGCTTTTTTGTAGCAGTCAATTGCATTGTCTGCGTCATTTAATTCTTCATATGCAACAGCAGCATTAAAATAGCAGATAGGTTCAAGGTATGTTCCCGTAACTTTTTTTGCTGCATTTACATACATTTCTTTTGCATCAGAGAATTTTGCAGTTCTAAAAAGAATTTCTGCAGAAAGTAAATCTGCACGTGCACCAGCGATTCCGCCTTTATCTGTATATTTTGAAAGACCATCAAGTGCTTTTGAATAATATGACTGAAGATCTTTTTCTTCTAAGCCTGCAGTTCCCTTTGTTAAATTAAATTCAATCTTTTCGATTTCTTCAAGAATCTTTGCTGTCTTTGATTCTGCTGCCTTGAGGTAAACCGAAAATCCTACGACACCAAGTACTACAACAACGATTACAGTTAAAAAGATTATTCTGTTTTTTAAGATGAAGCTTCCTACTTTTTCTGCAGTAGATTCATTTTTCTCTTTTTTTTCTGTTTCTTTTTTTGCCATTTTTTCTGCTCCCAGGTTTGTGCTAAAATGCATATTTTTATTCTCGGATTTCTAATTCATTTAAAAGACGTGCAAGATATGTTCGCTGAATATCAAGAATTCTTGCAGCCTTTGTCTGATGATGATTAGTCATTTCAAGAATTTTTTTAACATATTCCTTTTTAAAGGTATTTACCGCCGTTTTAAGCGATAAATCATTGTTATCTATTATATCAGAAATCGTGCCAGAAAATCTATTGTTTTTTTCATTTTCTGCATAATTTTCGTCCAAATTAAGGCGAAGATCCGACTTTTTGATGAACGGCGGTTCTCCAAGAACGCATGCTCTCTCAATCGTATTTTCCAGTTCGCGGATGTTTCCCGGCCAGGAATAATTATAAAGAGCCTCAAGAGCCTCTTCTGCAAAACTGTCAAATTTCTTTTTTGTCTCTGAGCTGAATTTATTTAAAAAGAACATTGCAAGCGGTTCTATATCTTCTTTTCTGTTTCTCAAAGGCGGAATTCTAAGCGGAACAACATTAAGTCTGTAGTAAAGGTCGTTTCTGAATTTTCCTTCCTTTACCATCTGTTCAAGATCCTTGTTTGTCGCAGCAACAATTCTTACATCAACATTTATAGTTTCACTTGAACCCACACGTTCAAAACTCTTTTCCTGAATTACACGAAGAAGCTTTGCCTGGAGTTCAACCGGGAGTTCACCGATTTCGTCAAGAAAGAGAGTTCCGCCATCTGCCATTTCAAAACGGCCCTTTCTGTTAGTTGATGCATCCGTAAACGCCCCTTTAACATGACCAAAAAGTTCACTTTCAAGAAGTGATGGAGCAAGGGCGGCGCAGTTTACACGTACAAACGGCTTATCTTTTCTGGAGCTTTTGATATGAAGCTGTTCAGCAAAAAGTTCCTTACCTACACCACTTTCGCCGGTAATCAAAACAGATGTAGTTGTTTTTGCAGCCTCTTCTACGATATGAAGAAGATCAAGTATGACAGGACTTTTTGCGATGAATGAGTGATAGCCTTCGCCCTGCGAAATTGAATACTGAAGTGTCTGGATTTTTTCTTTTGCTGTTTTAAAACGAGTTGCGTTCTGATATGCAATTCCTGCCTGGATACTTAAGAATTGCAGAAGCTGCAGATCGTTTTCGTCAAATTTTCTGTTTTCTGATTTATTGATAAGTTCAATTACGCCGATGCACTTGTTTTCTACACACATCGGAAGCGCAATCATAGTACGACTTACATATCCAGTCTTAATCTGAACATCCGTATAAAAACGAGGATCATCAGGTACGTTGTTAAGTAGAATCGGTTTGTTATTCTCTACAACCCATCCTGCGATACTTTTTTTATCAACAGGAATGTTTTTAGCTTCCTCGCCTTTTGGACCAAGGGCTACAGCAAAAGAAAGCGAACCATCGTCATCGTTAACGAGTAACAAAGAAGATGATTCGCATTCCACAAGCTGCATTGCTGATTCAAGAATATAAACCATCAATGCATCTACATCAGCGTAACTTGAATTGATTCTGGCACTGATATCAATCAGTGCCTTAAGTTTATCTGATGTAATAAAATCAATATCATTCATCGAAGTAAATTACTTTTTCTGAGCGTTAAGCGCATCTCCCAAAGTGTATGCACCGTCATCGCCGTTGCTTGATTCCATATACTGAGATATTTCATCACGCTGCATCTTCTTCTTAAATTCTTTAATAGAGAATGCAACTTTTTCTTTATCCTGGTTTACTTCTACAACATAGACATTAACTTTATCGCCTACCTTGTATTTTGCAACTGCATCTGCAAACGGAACATCTTTATCATCGCTTACATTTGCTTTGTTTACAAGACCTTCGATATTTCCGTCAACGCGAACGAAGATTCCGAAATCAGTAATTGAAGTGATTTCTCCTTCGAGAGTTGTACCAGGTTTGTGATCTTTTGCAAACTGTGCCCATGGGTTGTCAGAAAGCTGCTTGATTCCAAGACGAATTCTGTGCTGTTCAGGATCGTTTTCGATTACAACTGCATCTACTTCCTGTCCTACAGTAAGTTCGTTTCCAGGATGCTTGAGTTTCTTTGTCCATGAAATATCATCTGCATGGAGGAAGCCATCGATTCCATCTTCGAGTGCAATGAATGCACCAGAGTTTGTAAGTTTAACGACTTTACCATGAATCTTTTTATCAACAGGATATTTTTCTGTGATTGTATCCCAAGGATTTGCAGTTACCTGTTTAAGTCCGAGTGATACGCGTCCAGCCTGAATATCATAACCTAAAATCATGCATTCAAGTTCGTCACCGATTTTTACCATATCAGATGGTTTGTTGATTTTCTTTGTCCATGAGAACTCAGAAATATGTGCAAGACCTTCGATACCTTCTTCGAGTTCGATGAATGCACCAAAGTCTGTAAGTTTTGTAACCTTACCTTTTACGATATCGTTAACGTGATAGTTTTCTTCGAAGTGCATCCAAGGATCTTCTGAGAAATGCTTAAGAGAAAGATTGATTCTCTTGTCTGCTGCATCAAGACGGATAACTTTAAGTTCAATTTCCTGACCTTTCTTTACAAAATCCTTTGGACGAGTTACGTGTCCCCAGCTCATATCATTGATATGGAGGAGTCCATCAAAACCACCGAGATCAATAAATGCACCAAAACTTGTAAAGCTCTTTACAGTTCCTTTTACTGTGTCACCAATCTGAACAGTTTCAAAGAATTTATTGCGTGCTTCATTCATTGATTCTTCGAGATACTTTCTGCGGTTAACAACCACATTTGCCTTATTGTCTGAATAAAGGCGTTCTATATAAAATTTGCCCTTAAGTCCAAGCAGGCTGTCAGGTTTATCAACCTTTGAGCTGTCTGACTGACTGATAGGCAAGAATGCGTGAATGTCACCGCCAAGATTTACATCATAGCCGCCTTTGACAATCTTTTCGATCTTACCGTCAATCGGAGTCTTTTCATCAAATGCTTTGCGAACGTCTTTCCACATCTGCTTTGCATCTGCTTTTGCTTTAGAAACTTCAGGACCGTTTCTACCATCTTTTCTAAGAAGAACTACAGTTACTGTTTCCCCGACTTTCGGCAGATTATCTGCGAACTCCGCTACGGGAATCTTTCCCTCTGACTTATAACCTATATCAAGGAATACATATTCACTTGAAATCTGAACGACGATTCCATCAACAAGCTGGCCGTCTTCGAGCGGTTTAAGATTATTGAGAGATTCTTCTAATTGTGTCTGGATGTTACCCTTGGAGTTCTGGGCTTCTTCCTTTTCCACTTCCATCTTTTCCATTTTTTACCCTTTTATTGGTGAATTTTGCTTATGATTATCTCACAAACTTTTTCTATGGTCAAGTCCGATGTATCGATATAAACGGCATCAGGTGCTATTTTTAAAGACCCTTCAACCTTGTTTTTATCCATTTCATCACGCTTGATAATAGCCTGTTTTATTTCTTCGAGGGTCATGTTGCTTACCCCCTGCTTAAAGCGGCGTTCTGCCTGTACATCTATCGATGCATCAAGATAAAATTTGTATTCTGCGTCAGGGAATACGACTGTAGTCATATCGCGGCCTTCACATACAATGCTCAGGGATTTTACGATTTCATGAAGTCTTGCATTTACGATATGGCGAACTTCCGGAACAGAAGAAACAGGAGAAGCGTTTGCGCTGACCTGGTCTTCATGAAGACGGCTTTCTACATCTACTCCGTTAAGGATTAAGTGAGAATTTACATAATCCAGCTGCTGTTTTTTGCAGAATTCAATTAAAACCTCAGGATTCTTTATATCGATATTATTTTCGAGCGCAGCCAGTGTAAGCGCGCGGTAGAAACTTCCGCTGTTTAAATATGTAACGTTAAGTTTTTTTGCAATAAGTGATGCAATTGTACTTTTCCCGGTTCCTGCAGGACCGTCGATAGCTATAACCATATTACCTCCAGAAATTATATCTTTATTCTATCTGTTTTTACACAGTATTAAAAGACCTTTTATTTCTTCTGCCGTAAGATCACGATGCTCACCCGGCGCAAGACCATTCATCTGGACATTACCGATTCTGACACGGGTAAGGCGTTTAATCGCAACGCCATTCGATTCAAATACGCGGCGTATCTCACGGTTCTTGCCTTCAATGAGGACTACCTGCATTCTGTGCGAGTTCATTTCACGGGCGGCCTTACACTTATAGAAAACGCCGTCAACGCGAACACCTTTCATAAATTTTTCTGCAAGGTCTCGCGGCAAAGGAAGACTTGTATCTACTATATATTCTTTTTCTAGTTCGCTTGACGGGTGCGAAAGGCGGGCTGCAAAATCACCGTCATTGGTAAAAATTATAAGGCCGCCCGAAAACATATCAAGGCGCCCTACATTATAAAGTCGTTCTTTGTAATCGTCTTTAAGTAAATCCACCGCACACTTTCTGTCGCTTTCATCTTTTGATGAACAGACAAAGCCTGCAGGTTTATTTAAAAGTACATATCTTTTATTTTCTTCTGGAGTTACGGGATTTCCGTCAACGGTAACTTTATCTTTTTCAGTAACTTTTGTTCCAAGTTCTGTAACGACCGTACCGTTTACAGCGACACGACCGTCAAGAATGATTTTTTCTGAAGCACGACGACTTGCAACACCGCAATGAGCAAGAAAGGCCTGAAGTCTGATCTGTTCACTAGCGGGCAAGTTCGAATCTCTCCTCTTCTTCCTGATCGAGTTTCGGGAGATCTGCAATACTGTTTAATCTGAAGAACTTTAAGAAATCTTTTGTAGTTCCAAACTGAACCGGTTTGCCGGGAATATCTTTTTTTCCGACTTCACGTATAAGATTTCTTTCTATTAATAACCTTATCATGTTATCTGCAGAAACTCCGCGGATTGCTTCTATTTCTGCACGTGTAATAGGCTGACTGTATGCAATGATTGAAAGAGTTTCCATTGCAGAACGGCTTAATTTTCCTTCGTTTTTATTTCCGTATTTTTCTTTTAAAACTTCCCAGATATCTTTTTTAGGAACAAGCGCCCAGCCACCTGTAATAAACTCAAGCTCAACACCTGAAGCTTCGCTTTTATATTTTTCTTTTAATACATCAATACATTTTGCAACAACTTCTTCTGATAAAAGCGAAACTGCAGCAAGTGTTTTTTCTGCAACAGGTTCACTCTCTAAAAATAAAATTGCTTCAATTAATGCACTCTCTTTTTCAAAATCCATTTTTTTACCACTATATTTTTTATTTTTTATGCGGCTTCAAATCTTCTGATTTTTATGTCGCCAAATAATTTACTCTGATATATGCACGCCATCTTAAATTTTACGGCTTCAAGAATTGCCATAAAAGCACAGATTACATCCATTTCATTTCCGCGGCGTGTAATCAAATCTGTAAACATGCATTCACCCTTATCTTCAAGAAATTCGTTCATCAGGGTAATTTTTTCGTTTACAGAAATTTCTTCATACATATTAAGAATCTTTTCGTTTGAATACTGCGATACCATGTTCTTAAAAATCTTCTGCATCTGCTGCAAAAGTTCCCATGTATCTACGCGTTCCCACTGAGATTCTTCATCTTCAAAAGGAAGCACACGCTGAATTTTCTTTCTTTCGAAACTCCATTCAGCGTCATCTTCTTTTTTCTCCATAAGCTCAGAAAGTTTTTTAAACTTCTGATATTCGATAAGACGTTCAACAAGTTCTGCCCTAGGATCTTCCCTGTTTTCGTCATCATATTCAATTTCAACAGGAAGGAGCATCCTGCTTTTTATAAGGACAAGTTTGGCAGCCCAGCTGTAAAACTCCGAAAGGTCCTGTAAGTCTGTTTCCTTTATGCTTTCAAGATAATCAAGATACTGTTCAGTTATCTGTGAAATAGGAATGTCATATATATTTACTTTGCTTTCGCGAATCAGAGTCCATAATAAGTCAAGCGGACCGTCAAATTGTCCTGCATGAAAAGTTCGGGTTGTCTTAACTGCTTCTTGTGTCTGTGTTTCCATCTTGAACCTCATTGTTTACTTTTAAAAGAAGAAATTCTGCTGAATCCATGTAAAAAGCGACATCGTTTGTATCGATTTTCACATGTTCAAATTTTTTTAATTTTTCTCCTTTCATAACATCGGCACATTTTGGTAAAATCTCAAGCAGCGGCTGCAAAACAAACGCCCTCTCGGCAATCCTCGGATGCGGAATTTCCAGATCCGGAAGGTTTACCTCAAGGTCACCAAAAAATTCTATGTCGATATCAATGGCTCGCGGTCCAAAACGAAGTTCTCTTGATCGGTCCCTACCCAAAAAACCTTCAACTTCGTGTATGTACTGGAGAAGTTTCTGAGGATTATACCCTTCATGGATATTTCCTGCAATAACCATGTTGTAAAAATCGTCCTGATTTTCTACATACATTGGTTTAGTACGGTAAACAGAAGAAACAACAAGGTTATCCATTATCTTCTGCAGTTCTGTTACCGCCATCCTCAAAAGACTTATTGAATCAATTCCGTTATAACTTCTATTTGATCCAAGCCCCAGCACAACACAGCACACAATCAAATCCTTATGCTAAAACAATTCTGCAGCTTTTTCGTCTGCACCACCTTTAGCGGCAGCTTCTTTCTTTGCAGCTTTTGCTTCTGCAGCAGGAGCAGCTTTAGGCTCGAATTTCTGATTAGGGAAAACGATTTCTCTAACCTGCTTTTCGATTCTTGCAGCAAACTCCGGATTTGATTCGATAAATGCAACGGCATTTTCTTTTCCCTGTCCAACTTTTTCTTCGCCACAGGTGAACCATGCGCCTTTTTTATCGATAATTCCATGCTTAACGGCAGAATCAAGAAGACTTGCCGACCATGAAATACCTTTTCCAAAGTAAATATCAAGCTCACATTTTCTAAAAGGCGGAGCAACCTTATTCTTTACAACCTTAACACGTACGCGGTTTCCTACAGCATCTTCTGATGTCTTTGAATCAATAGATTCAACACGACGGATCTCAAGACGCACTGATGAATAAAATTTAAGCGCATTACCACCGGTTGTCGTTTCTGGATTTCCGAACATGACACCGATTTTCATACGGATCTGGTTAATAAATACAACAATACAGTTTGACTTACCGATTACGGCAGTAAGTTTTCTCAAAGCCTGGCTCATAAGACGTGCCTGGAGTCCCATATGAGAATCTCCCATTTCGCCTTCGATTTCTGCCTGAGGCGTAAGAGCCGCAACAGAGTCAACAACGATTATATCAACCGCGCCACTTCTTACAAGACTTTCGCAGATTTCGAGAGCCTGTTCTCCTGTATCCGGCTGCGATACATACAAATCGTCAATGTTTACACCAAGAGCTTTGGCATACTGTGGATCCAGGGCATGTTCTGCATCTATGAATGCTGCAATGCCTCCGAGCTTCTGGCTTTCTGCAATTGCATGAAGCGCAAGAGTTGTCTTACCTGAACTTTCAGGTCCATACATTTCGATGATTCGTCCTTTCGGATAACCACCGATTCCAAGTGCCTCATCAAGCAGAATCGAACCAGACGGAATTACTTCGATTCCTTCTGCATTCGAATGAGTGCCAAGCTTCATTAAAGAACCCTGACCAAACTGTTTGTCAATCTGAAGTCTTACAGCTTCCAGCGCCTGGAGTTTTTCCTGTAAGTCTACTTCCTTCTTAGCCATATATTACCTCCACCCTATTAATACAATTTTTTTAGAAAAATCTAACACCTTTTAAAAAATAATTGAATTAATTATTAATATTCTGATAAACAGATTTTCCCCTCAGGTATATTTTATCTCCGTCCAGACTTATTCTTCCCAAAACCCGCACAGGTTTTGCTCCGTCAAGTTCCGGAACAGGAATATAATCCAGCTTTACGATTACGGTACCAGAAACATTTTTCTGATCCTCGTAACCTACTAAAAGCGTAAATTCCATATAATTTTCTGACTGTTCTACATTTGCAATTCTTCCTGACCAGTCTACAAAACAATCAAGATAAAGTTCAGGAGTTTCCTTAACCTTTTCTATTTCATAATTTTCTTTAAGTGAATCAAACGTAGGCTCCTGAAGGTATTCCATAAGAAGTCTTGCTTTTTGTCTGATTCCGGCAGATGCGTTTGAATTTAAAATGCGGTTAATTTCTACCTGCGCGGCGTTATCATTATAATTATGAAAAGCCTCTGCTGCTTTCGTGTAAGATTTTTTAATCTCACGGTCAGACATTATAAAACGCACGAGATTTTTAGAGACATCTTTTTCCTGCGGATGCTTCTGTTCTTCTGCAGTAAGAGCAAGTTCAGATAAATCTGCCCTCTTTGACTGGAAAACATTTTTTGCCGTAAAAATATTTACAAGAGAAATACCAAAAATAATTCCGAGTGCGACTGCACATGCAGCATAACCTATAATTTTTGGATTAAACTCAAGCGGCGGGTAAAACTGTTCAAGCTTTCCGGAGTCTGCCCATCTGCATATAGTTTCATAATCCCCATTCGTTCTTATAAACTCAAGCGCTGCCTTAGCAATAGGATTCTGCGGATCAAAAACCTGAATATCAAGATAATACTGTATTGCCCTGTCAGTTTCTCCGCGACGCAGAAAAATTGCAGCCTGTCCTAAAAGAAGATTCGAATCCTGAATCTTTATTTTTCTTGCCTGTTCAAAATTAAAATTGGCAGCGCCAGAGTCCCCGATATAAAGACATGCAATACCGAGCGTACAGTAATAATCAAAACTAGCTTCATAAACTTCTGCCTTACTCTGCAGAAGTTTTATTGCACTGCCGAAGTCACGGCGTGCCATGAGGCGTTTTGCTGTTTCAATTGTACTGTAAGCCATTTTCTACCTTATTTTAATTCTTTTAACTGTCTTAAAATCTGATCTAACTGAGCCTGAAGTCTCATTACTTCTGCCTGATCTGTATTTGCTCCGTCATCATCAAGCTTTTCAATTCTGTCAATAAGTGATGATGCTTCTTTTTTAAGAGCATTTCTTCTTGCTTCTGTAACTGCATTATCCTGTTCAGGCTTTGAAACACTTACAGGAGTTTTAACTTCTGTTTTAATATCTACTACTCCTTCTTCATCATCTTCTACAGCAGAAGGAACATCAGGCTTATAATCTGCTGCATTATCTACAGGAACAAATTTTGTAACAGCAGATTGTGTTTCATTTTCAAAATCTGATTCGCCGTCAACAAAAACATTCTGTTCCGGTTCTTCATCAAGATCATCCGGGAACGCAAACTCTGTCTTAGAAAAAAGAATTCTCTGTACAAAAGTTTTTTCTTCACCGGCATTTAACTTTAATGTCTTAAAGAAAAATCCGATTGCAGAATTGTTGTAGCTTAAAACTGTATTAAAACCACGGCCTTCAACAAAGCGTCCCTCAAAAATATCAGATTCAAAATATGGTTTTGCAGCAACCACTGCCTTATATGCATATTTTGAAAAATTCTCATCAAGTAAAAATCTTATCGATACAACTTTGTTTGAAGACTCGATGTACTGATGTCTGTCAAAATCAGAGATTATGTATTCTGATTTGATTTTTTTCTTTGATTCAGTTGAATAAAAACCACCGTTAAACTCTTCGAAAATCGTATCAAATACAGACTTTAACATCACAGAATGTGCGTCAGAATCTATATTTTTTACGTGATATTTTATCGAAAGAATATTCTTGCTGCTTATAGTATATTCAACTGAAAGAAGAATCTGTTTTTTAATCTGATAATTAACGGTAAGCGTATCACCGTCATTACTGTATGAATAAGTTATTCCGCTTGTGTTGTGAACATTATAAAAGCGTTTGTCGACTGCAATGCCGATATAAGATGAATTTGCATAATCAAGCGTATCGATTACAGGAACTTTAGCATAAGCTTTATCATTAGGGTCTGAATAATACAAAAGAACACCGCTGTTATACGGAACATATTCAACCATAACGTTTTTCTTAGCCAAAACCAGACTGTCTTTTTTTGTTCCTGCAAAAACAGAAAACAGCGGCAGCATGGCGATAAACAGAACGATTTTCTTATTCATTGTCATCACCTTCTTCACCGATAATTTCTCGTGCTTCTTTTGCCTGCTGCTTTAGAAGACGTATATTTTCTGTAAGATCATTTTCGTATGCCTTTATGCGTGCTTCAAGCTCTGCCGAACGATTTTTTTCATAAGCAAGATCCGCGTCAAGGCTTTCGTTTTTCTGACGAAGTTCCTTTAACTGATTGTTAATGCCTGCAGAACTTTCTACGCTGTGATACTTTAAAGATTTTTCATATGCTTCTTTAGAAGAAAGATAATCTTCTCCAGTCTGTTTTAAAAGATAGAGAAGTTTTTCTTCGCGTGAACGCTGTGCAATTACATCAAGACGATAGCGTGCATCTTTTGCTTTTGAATCATCAGGATATTCTGCAATGATTCTTTCATAAATCGGTTTTGCACTTTCAAAATTGTATGTTGCAAAAAAGCTTTCGCCAATCCAGAAAAGAGATGCTGCATAAAGCTGATTAGAAGGATATGTATGACAGAAATCACTTAAAGTAATGATTGCCTTTTCATAGTCCCCTGTCTGATAAAGATTTTTTCCTTTCTGATAAACTACAAGCTGAACATACTGGCTGTCAGGATAATTATTTAAAAAATATGTACAGTCATCTGCAGCCTGTTTATACTGACCTGCATAAGTTTGTGCCATAATTAAAATATACATTGATTCTGGCGTAATGTTTTCCGGGTTCGAATGAAGCTTCTTAAAAAGGAAAATTGAATTGTTCCACTCATAATTTTTATAAGCGTTCAATGCATCTGCAAAAATTTCCTGTGACTGTTTTGCAGAAACTTTTGTGACGTTAACATCGTCTACATCAAAGGTCTGCGAAAACATACTGCCTGCCAAAACAGAAAACAGTATTACGCTAAAAAATTTTCTTCCTTTAAAAATCATGATAACCTTCCCGCAAAAAATGCTGAACCAGATACAATTACATCTGCTCCTGCATCGATAACACTTTGTATCGTATTTTCATTCACTCCGCCGTCAACAGAAATTTTAAAATTTAAATTGTGTTTTCTGCGAAGTTCTACCAGTTCACTAACCTTTTCTACACATTCAGGAATTATCTTTTGTCCACCGTATCCGGGTTCTACCGTCATGACAAGAACGAGGTCTACTTTAGAAAGATAATTTTCTATTTTATCAACGGACGTCTTTGGCTTTATAGAAATTCCGGCTTTTTTATTTAAAGCGTGAATCTTATCTATAACCGAAGCGCAGTCTGATGATGATTCAAGATGGAACGTAATATAATCTGCTCCGGCCTGTGCAAAACTTTCTATCTGACGCTCAGGATTGTCTACCATAAGATGAACGTCAAAAATAAGTTCTGTCAGCGGACGTAAAGATCTTACGACAGGCTGACCGTACGAAATTTCCGGAACAAAACTTCCGTCCATTACATCAATATGAATAAATTGTGCGTTTTTAGCTTCAATCATTTTTACTGCAGACTTAAGATCAGAAAAATCTGCCGACAGTAAAGACGGTGCAAGTATATAATTATTCATTATTCTTCTATTTTACCAAAAGAAAGTATAGTTGTCGAGAGTTTTTGCACTCCGCTTTCATACACACGGGGGTGTAGTATCCGGCTTTTAGATATTCCTGATTTTCTTGTTGTAGATGCGGATATAAAAATATACCGAAAGCGCTACAGAAACCAGTTCCGCAACCGGGAAACAGAGCCATACAAGGTCAATATTCCTTGAAAGAGAAAAAAGGAAGGCTACAGGGAGCAAAACTCCTACCTGGCGGGCAATCGAAACGACCATCGAGTAAACTGCGCTTCCAAGTGACTGGAAAACCGAGCCGAGAGGAATTGCAATTGCAGCTCCTACAAAGCTTGTTGCAATTATGCGAAGGGCTGGAACACCGATTTTGAGCATGCTGTCCGATGCCTTAAAAAACGAAAGCAGACCGGCAGGGAAAAGCTCAAATATGAGGATTCCGACAGACATTATAGTCACTGCAAGCACGAGGGCACTTTTTACAGTCTTTGTAATACGTTTTTTGTTTCTTGCCCCGTAATTATAGGCGATTATAGGAACAACTCCGTTATTAAGCCCGAAAACAGGCATAAAAACAAAGCTGTTAAGTTTAAAATAAACTCCATAAACGGCAATTGCGGTATCTGCAACAGCCGTAAAAGACTTTAGAATCAGATTCATCCCGTAAGTAGTAAAAGAGCCTACGGCCTGGAGCACGATTGAGGGCACCCCTACCTTGTAAATCTGTCCGATTATAGTGGAATCCGGCTTAAATTTCTTAAACGAAATCTTTACTTCGTGATTTACCTTAAAGTTGAATATAATAGAAAAAATCATCGAAAGTATCTGACCTGCAACGGTTGCTATAGCAGCACCTGCAATTCCCATTTTAGGAAAAGGACCGATTCCGAATATAAGAAGAGGGTCAAAAATTATGTTTGTTCCGGCTCCAATAAGCTGGGTAATCATTGTATAGAATGTTTTTCCCGTAGACTGAAGAAGACGGTCAAACATGATTCCGATGAATACACCGAATCCGGCAAACATTACGATTTCAAGATACTGTTTGCCGTATGCAATGATTAAAGGATTTGAAGTCTGAGATGCAAGATAAGGTTCGATTGCAAAAAGTCCGAGCACAAAGAAGGCCAGATAATTGCAGAGACCTAAAAAGAGTCCGTTAGCAGCAGTTGCATTTACTGCATCCTGGTCTTTTTGACCAAGACGCATGGAAAGAAGAGCATTTACGCCGACACAGGTTCCGATCGAAACAGAAAACATGAGCATCTGAAACGGGAATGCAAGTGAAACAGCTGTAAGAGCTTCTTCGCTGATCCAGGATACGAAAATACTGTCGCATATATTATATGCCGCCTGTACGAACATGCTTACCATCATCGGAAGCGACATATTGAGTATGAGTTTGTTTATAGGCATTACACCCATTTTGTTTTCTGCACCTGTACCAGCTGATATACTGCTCATTTTTTTCTACCTTAACTCTGTCTACTTTACTCAGTCTGCCTTACTCAGTAGGACGTTTTTTAAGGCTCTTGCTTTCTGCGATGGCCTGACCCTCGCCGACTTGTTGCTCCATCATAGCGCGGACTTTCAATGGAAGGCCGAACAATGTAATAAAGCCTTGTGCGTCTTTGTGGTTGTAAAGTTCACCAGTTGTAAATGATGCAATTGACTCGTTGTAGAGACTGTACTTTGAACCGCTTCCTGCTGCTCTGATTGCACCCTTGATAAGTTTTACTTTTGCCCAGCCTGTTACAGTTTCCTGAGTCTTATCAACAAATGCCATACAAGCATCCATTAAAGTTGTAAACCATTTTCCGTCATAGATAAGTTCACCCATGCGGATAGAAAGCTGCTGCTTGTAGTGATATGTTTCGCGGTCAAGACAAATGTGATCCATCATGCGGTGAGCAAAGTAAAGAATTGCTCCGCCCGGTGTTTCGTAAACACCACGGCTTTTCATTCCAACACAGCGGTTTTCACAGATGTCGACAAGTCCAACACCGTTTCTTCCGCCGATTTTGTTAAGTTCTGTAAGAAGGTCGAGAGCTCCCATCTTTTTGCCGTTAAGTCCTACAGGAATTCCTTTTTCAAAATCGATTGTAACATACTCACCTTCATCAGATGCTTCTTCTGGAACAACAGTGTTCTTGAGCATGTGTTTATAGTTAGGTTCATTTTCTGTCTTTTCAAGCTCGAGACCTTCGTGAGAAAGATGCCAGATGTTTTCGTCACGTGAATATGACTGGTCTTTTTTCATCGGAACTTCAAGTCCGCGGTCTTCAAGATATTTGATTTCTGCTTCGCGGCTNNCGCCATGCAGCAATTACTTTAAGATCCGGTGCAAATGCTTTGATTGCAAGCTCAAAACGAACCTGATCGTTTCCTTTACCAGTTGCACCGTGACAGATAGCCACTGCTTTTTCCTGGCGTGCGTATTCAACTAAAATCTTACCGATTAAAGGACGAGCAGTTGATGTTCCAAGAAGATATTCATCTTCGTAAACTGCATTTGCCTTAACTGCAGGCCAGATGTAGTCTGTGATATATTCTTCGCGTGCATCAACTACATAACATGCTGATGCACCTGTTTTAAGGGCACGTTCTTTAATTACCGGCCAGTCGTCTCCCTGTCCTACGTCAATGCAGACAGCGATTACATCATAATCATAATTTTCCTTGAGCCACGGAATGATAACTGTAGTATCAAGACCACCTGAATAAGCAAGAATTACCTTATCTTTTGCCATAATATTCTCCTGCACAAAAATGTATATTTATGCATAGAATATACATTTTTATGCAATTTATTGCAATATCCTTTTTATTAAGTATAATTAATGTAAAGTAGTTTATATGCCGATAATAAAAGAGTAATTTTATCGAAATTTTCTGAGTGTTCAGTGTGGCACCCTATTATGAGGACAATTTTATGAGAAAGACAAAGATTTATTCGATTCTGGCAGCCTTTATTTTTTTACAGGGAATCTGTTTTGCAGACGCAGGATTTACCGGAATGGCAGGCGGATCATCTGGTTTTGCCGGAAGGTTTGAACAGGACGATGTCGATTTTACAATTCCATTTAACGCATTTGCTGCAGTTCAGCTTAACTTTGGCTCGTGGGGAATCTTTCGTGCAAACTTAGGACTTGCAAGTAAAAATCTTGCAGAAGGAAATCTCTTTAAAGGTCAGGATGCAACGCTGCAGATGAATGAGTGTTCACTTACTCTCGTAAAAAGCAAAGACAACATAAAAAATTATTTTGGTCTTTATCTTGGAACATATGAAGTTGTCGGAAAAGATGAATACCTGCAGCGACATTTTGGAATTGAACCGGTTGCTTCTATCCTTACAAAAAGTGCAACTACACTCGCAGGAGGAGTTCCACTCTACAACAACGAAGGAGCAGGATTTTCATACACAATGCACTTTGCAGATGCTCCTGGAACAATAGGATGCAATTTATATTTCAATACGCTTCATGATGCAGTTTTAAAATTCAATGTTGATTTAAGAACTGCATGGGTTACAAATCATTTCATCATTGATTTTGCAGGCGGAATCGGAACTCCAATCAAACATGATTCAAGTGCATACGTCCTCATCGATACGATTTACCTTCATGGTGGAGTAAGCATGTTGTTCGGAAACGCACATACTTCTTCTTTCTTTATTCAGGGCGGAATCCAGAATATTTCCCTCACATCTGGAAATGACAACATTGATTTCGATGCAGGAAAAGATATTTTTATTCTTGCTGAACCAAGAATAAACGGAAAAAAAGTTCAGGTAAGATTTACAGGTTTCTCTATCCCGGAAGAACTCATTCATGATTTCCTTTACATCGACGATACACTCGGAGTTGGTATTTCGATTTACTCTGACATGATTTCTTTAAAGACATCAAACCTTACACTTGGAGCACATATCATCGGAGCTCTCGAAGGAGAAAACTTCATGACTCTGCTTGAAAAAGATGAATTTACTCCAGACAACACAAAGATAAATACTTACGTTACACCATTCATTGATCTTCCGGTTGCAAACGGAACACTTGAAATAATGGCACAAATTGGTGTATGTAATATACTTAATTCGATTTACTTTAAGGGAAAAGCAAAAATCGGATACAGACGCGCTTTCTAATTTTATAAAATTTCAGAAACGCAGAAAAATAAATTAAAAACAGGAAGGTAAAAATGAACAAGTATGTAAAACGTTATTTAATCGACGCAATGAGCGGAATGGCTCAGGGACTTTTTGCTTCTCTTTTAATCGGAACGATTATAAGAACATTTGGTCTGCAGCTTGTAAAGATTGCTGATATTGCTCCGTTCCAGTTTCTTGTAAATGCAGGAAACTTTGCAATGAATGCAAATGTCGTTGGATGTGCGATGGCAATCGGTATCGGTTTTGCAATGAAAGTCGATGCTCTCGTACTCTTTTCTCTTGCAGCTGTAGGTTCTGCAGCAAATGTAACTGGTGGTGCCGGCGGCCCGCTTGCTGTTTTATTTATCGCAATCATCGCAGCAGAACTCGGGCAGCTTGTAAGCAAAAAAACAAAAGTTGATATTATCGTTACTCCACTTGTAACAATTCTTTCTGGAGTTCTTCTTACTGTATTATTTGCAAAACATTTAGGCGATGCAGCAAATTCAATCGGAAGCATCGTAATCTGGGCAACAAAGCTTCATCCGTTTGCAATGGGAATGATTGTTTCTGCAGTAGTCGGAATCGCATTAACGCTTCCGATAAGTTCTGCTGCCATCTGCGCTGCCTTAGGGCTTGTCGGATTAGCAGGCGGGGCCGCCGTTGCCGGTTGCTGCGCACAGATGGTGGGCTTTGCAGTATTGAGCTATAAAGAAAATAAAGTGCAGGGTTTGTTAAGTCAGGGTCTTGGAACTTCAATGCTCCAGATGCCTAACATCATAAAAAATCCTTTAGTCTGGATTCCGCCTGTTGTTGCATCCCTTATCACAGGTCCGATTGCAACATGCGTTTTTAAACTCGAAATGAACGGCGCTCCTATTTCATGCGGAATGGGAACATGCGGTCTTGTAGGTCCTATCGGCGTAGTTACAGGATGGTTCGAACCTTCTGCAAAAGCGGTAGAAGAAGGTCTTAGTGCAATAAGCCCTTCCCTCTTTGACTGGACAGGTCTTATCCTTGTATGCGTTGTCCTTCCGGCTGTAATCTGCTGGGGCCTTGGCATATTGTTCAGAAAACAGGGCTGGATAAAAGACGGCGACCTAACATTGTAAAAATACTGCGCGCATACGCGCGAGCAGTAAGGGGGCGAAAAAAGATTCTGAGCGTTCGCGAGCCAGCGGCGAGTCGGAGTCCACTTACGCTCAGCCATCTTTTTTCTGGCACATTACTGCGGGAGCGTATGCGCGCAGTAAGTGTCATGTGTTATTCGGCGCTTGTGGCCAGCCGTAGTCATACCATTTTCTGGCACATTACTGCGGGAGCGCATGCGGGCAGTAAGTGTCACATGCTATTCGCGCGCTTGTGGCCAGCCTAAACCATATCATTGCACCACCGCCCTCTTTTCTATATAATACTTCCATTATGGCAAAGATTGAGATGAAAAATGCCATCGCCGAGCTTGACGGCGATGAAATGACACGTGTTTTATGGAAGGTAATTAAAGACGAACTTCTTTTACCTTATATCGATTTAAAGACAGAGTACTTTGACTTAGGTCTTAAAAGCCGCGACGATTCTGAAGACAAGATTACATATGCGTCGGCAGAGGCAATAAAGAGACTTCATGTCGGAGTAAAATGCGCAACAATCACTTCTAACCAGGCTCGAATGGAAGAATACAAGCTTAAAGCTCTTACTCCAAGCCCTAACGGAATTATCCGCGCAGAACTCGACGGTACTGTATTCCGCGAGCCAATCTTTGTAAAGAATATCCACGGAACTGTAAGTTGCTGGAAAAAACCGATTGTTCTCGGACGCCACGCTTACGGCGATGTTTATAAAAACTGCGAAATCAAATGTCCGACTGCTGGTAAAGCAGAACTTGTTTTTACAGGTGTTGATGGAAAAGAAATCAGAAAGACAATCATGGATATGAAAGGTCCTGGAATCATTCAGGGAATCCACAACCTTGATAAATCTATCGAAAGTTTTGCACGCTGCTGTTTTACTTATGCGCTCGACAGAAAAATAAGCGTTTGGTTCGGTGCAAAAGATACAATCAGCAAAACATATGACGGAAACTTTAAAGCAATATTCCAGAAAGTTTTTGAAGAAGAATACAAAGAAAAATTTGAAAAAGCCGGAATCGAATACTTCTACACATTGATTGACGATGCAGTTGCACGCGTTATGAGAAGTGAAGGCGGCTTTATGTGGGCTACAAAAAATTATGACGGTGACGTTATGAGTGACATGATTGCTTCTGCATGCGGAAGTCTTGCTATGATGACATCAGTCCTTGTAAGCCCTGACGGAAACTTTGAATACGAAGCAAGCCACGGAACAGTTCAGAAACACTACTACCGCTACCTCAAGGGAGAAAAAACTTCTACAAATCCTGTTGCAACAATTTTTGCATGGACAGGTGCTCTTGCTAAACGCGGGGAACTTGATAACACACCAGACCTCGTAGATTTTGCAAAGCGTCTTGAAAAAGCAACGCTTGCAACAATCGAAGACGGTTATATGACAGGTGATATTGCACGCATCGCAGAACCTAAAGCAAAAGAAGTTCTCGATTCATGGCAGTTTATCGCCGCAATAAAAGAAAGACTTTAATATTTTCATAAAAAGGAGATGAATTATGAAAAAGTTTTTAGCAGTTACAGCATTTGCTTTAACACTCGGCTTTGCAGGCTTTGCACAGGTACTTGATAAGCCGATGGTTCAGAACACACTCTGGACAGGTTTTGGAAATCCTACAGGGGAACCAGGAAGCGCTTATCGTCCTGACTTTCGCTGGTACGGATTTATCGACACACTTCAGGTTCGTGCAGATATTGACCAGTTTATAATTGACGGTATGCTCGCATGGGGAGCTCTTACAACAACAGACTTCGATGGTCATGTAGACGGATTTACTTTTGCAAACACAAGATTAAAGCCGATCAGTTTTATGCTCGAAGACGTTCCTTCACTCGGCATTGATCCATTCAATGGAAACAGAAATTACAATGGCAAATACAATTACGGTGATGACTCATATTACCTTAACTTCATCTGGAACCCGCTTGATAACTTAAGCTTTGGTATCGGTACTCGTCTTGAATGGGATGTAGGTCCTGCTCCAAGCCGCGGTGCATACACATGGGAAACAAGATCACACGTTAACGAAGGTGACCTTAGAGACGGTGTACCTGGAGAAGTTCCTGTTGCAGGTTTCCTTTATTATGCAAACACATATGCTCAGAAAGCTCTTGCAGTAAGATATAAGTACAAGGAACTTTTTGAACTTGGTGGTGCAATTCAGGATGGTTCAAGTACATCTGCACTTGCAACAAACGTAGGATTTGAAATTACTCCTGTTGACTTTCTTACAATTGCATTCGCATATGAAAGACTTTTCCTTGATAACTCACACATGTACACAGGTGCAACAATTCGTCTTTCAAAAGATTTCATCATCGATGCATACATCGGTTTTAATAACATCGGTAAAAACTACAAGAGAATTGGTAAATGGGGAACAGGCGCAGGAGTTCTCATAAACTTTTCAAAAATCAATCTTTCTGTAAGACCAGAAGCAGGCTTTACATGGTACTCTGATTCTGATTACTCAATGGCATTCTATACAGGCGGAAAAGTTAATTATGACTTCATGAAAAAATATCACCTCGGATGCTGGGTATCATTTGCATGGGGTGCTTCAAACGACAACTGGGGAAGCGACAGAACAGGTGGATTTATATTTAACATCAGACCTGAGTTCTCATTCGACTTGAGCGAAAACCATAACTTTGCAATTACTACAGAGTTCGAAAGCCTTACAGACAGCTATAAGAATTCATGGGACTCAATTCTCTTTGGTCTTTACTGGAGATACAAGTCTAGATAATTCCGCCCCACTCTAAGTGGTAACGGTTACAAATCACGTCGTATTCATTCTGATCTTTTGCTTTTGAAAGACCGGTAACATACAGACGTGATTTTTTTTGCTCATGTTCTGATTTTGAATCTTCAGCATTCTGGTTAAGTGAATCAAAAATCGAAAGTGCACGGTTTGTAACACCTTCCCTTGAGTCAACGATTTTCAGTGTTCCACCTGACACATTATCTGCCGCTTCCTGAAACAATTCAGCAAGATTTAAAAAATGAGTACAGCCGAGGATTATCGTATCACAGCCATTTTCATAAAAGAAATTTATTGCAGGCATTACAGCCTTTATACTCTCTTCTTTTGTTGCAGTAAAAGATTCATGTTCGATAAATGAGATTAAATCAGGATCTGCACGAAGAACAAGTTCGCAGTCAGAAGCAAAATGATTTTTTAAATCAACATTATACGGGTTATCAACGGTAGACTGTGTTGCAAGAAGTCCGATTTTTCTTTTTTTTGAAACAGACGAAGCAAGTTTTATCGCAGGAACAGTTCCGACAAACTGCGTTGCAGGAAAGACCTCACGCAAAACATCAAGAGCATTTACACTCATAGTATTGCATGCGACTATGAAAACTTTCGGATTAAATTTTTCGATGATTTTTTTTGCTATTTCAAGCACGCATTTTACAATCTGCTCATGCGTCTTTTCTCCATAAGGGAAATTTGCAGTATCCCCCACATAAATGCATGAAGCATCCGGTTTCTTTTCAAGAAGGCGCTGTAAATAAGGGATTCCACCAGTGCCAGAATCCAAAAAAGCAAAATCTACCATATTTTTAATTTTAACTATTTGACTAATTAACGGCAATACCTTAACATATTTATATGTTTGCACAAAATAACTGTATCGAACCCGGCTGCTCAAAAATCGCACTTTCGGCTTTTAATTCCAACGGGGAAATTACCGAAAATCCGGGCTACTGCCTTGAGCACACGGCAGACAAAGAAAAAATCAAGAATGACATCTATAACTATATAAATTCTCACGAAAAAATCGTCGGACTCAATGCTGCCGGAATCATATTTGAAAACATAGATCTGACAGAAAAAAAGTTTTATGGCTGCAATTTCATGCACTGCCGTTTTATAAACATTCATTCTACAGGACTTAGAAGCCGCATGAGTATGTTTGATTTTGCAACATTTGCAGACTGTAACCTCCTCCAGTCTAACATGCAGTTTACATCTTTTGCAGGCAGTACTTTTTCGCATACACTTTTTACGGGCAGCGATATGATTCAGGATAATTTCAGCGGAATCCAGTCGTACCAGTCTTCATTTGATGACTCTGACCTTTATAACTCAAGATTCATAAGGGCAAAACTTATAGACACTTCGTTCAGAAACTGCAACGTTAAAAAGACGGTATTCAGAATGATTGAACCACAGAATGTCCTCTTTAAATATTCAAATACACGCGAAGCAATTTTTGACGAAGAACAGAGCGAACTTTTTATAGGTGAACTGACCAATAAAATCGGTTATGTTCTTGAGCCGCAGGACTGAGGTAAAATATGAAAATATACTTCCATCTTAACCTTGAAGGTTTTTCAAACTGCTATGTAATCGTTAACGAGCTTACCTCAGAAGCAATCATCGTTGACCCGGGAATCATTACTCCGCAGATTATCGAAAATATCGAAAACGGCGACTATAAACTTACAGGCGTTCTTGTTACACACAACCATGGAAGTCACGTTCACGGGCTCCAGACTCTGAGAAAAATTTACTCTCCAAAGATTTTTGCCGCTGACTGGGAAGTTGCAGGAAACGAAACTTCTGTCTTAAAAGACGAAGGTATCATCCAGATTGCAGGGCTTACCGTAGGATATACTTCTGTTCCGGGTCACACTCCTGACTCGATGGTCTACAAAATCGGAAGTGTTCTTTTTACAGGAGATGTAATTTCTGCAGGAAAAATCGGTTCGTCAAACAATAAATTTTCAGAAAAAGCACTTATCAAAAACATAAACGAAAAAATCCTTTCGCAACAGGATGAAACGATTTTAATGCCGGGCCACGGACCTCCTACAACTGTAGGCGCAGAAAAACTCTTTAACATTTCTGTAAATCCTCCTGATTCAGGAAGGCGGGAAAAACTTGGCCTCGACTAATGCTGCTGTAATTGTTTTTCATCCGAATACGCAGCAGGCCATAATTGAACTTCGGGAAAAACTTTTACAGAAAAATTTTACAGACTATTATCCTCTCTACCCGTTGTTCGGTTTTTTTACAGATAAGGATTTTTCTCCAGATTTAAAATCTGATTTTAAAAAATTAAATAAATGTTCTGTAAAATCTTTTTTTATAAAAGATGACATTTTTTACCTTGCAGGAGACTATGAAACAGATTTTAAAAAATCATTTTATATTATTCCGCTTGCGATAAATAAAAAAGCAGACGACAAGAATCTGTCATCTGCTTTTTGTAATTCAATAAAAATCATTAAAAAAGATTTTAAAATTCCAAAAACCAAAATCGAAAAAGAAATTACCTTTAAGTCTTTTAAAATCGCTGACTGCAGATTTTCTAAAAACCAGTATTCTGTTTACGACAGTTTCTGGATAAAAATCAGTTCATAACCTCTTCGCCGCGCCCCATTGCAGTAAGACCAGTCTTAACAAACTCAAGAATACCGAACGGTTCAAGAAGTCTTATGAGGCTTTCGATTTTATCTTCGCTTCCTGTTGCTTCAACAATCACAGAAGTTAATCCGACGTCAACAATATGTGCCCTGAAGATGTTGCATGTTTCGATAATTACAGCGCGTGATTCTCCAGAAGCCTTTACTTTAATCAAAGCAGTTTCTCTTTCACATGTATCGTGAGCATGACAGTGCTTGATAGAAATTACCTCTACAAGCTTAGAAAGCTGCTTTTCAATCTGTTCAAGAATGTATTCATCGCCTTTTACGACAATAGTCATTCTTGACTGACCAGGATTATTTGTTTCACACACCGTAAGGCTGTCGATATTATATCCGCGGCGGCTAAAAAGTCCCGACACTCGGCTTAAAACACCGGCATGGTTTTCCACTAAAACTGACAATACATATTTTTCCATATTCGTCTCCACTTATGTAATCACGGCACATAAAAGCCCCGAGTATTACCTCTCCATATTAAAACTTACAGTTCTAAGAATATCACCAAATACACCTGCAGCAGTAACTCCGGCTCCGGCTCCGTATCCACGTACCGTAAGTGGAATCGGCTGATAGCGTTCTGTATAGAATACAAATGCGTTTTCACCGCCTTTTACGCTGTACAACGGATCTGTTACAGGAACTTCCATCATGCCGACACTTGCCTTTCCGTTTTTAATTGTTGCGCCCATTCTTAAAACCATATTCTTCTTTTTTAAGTCTGCCATTTTCTTTTCGAAATAGTCATCGACTTTAGAAAGGTTTGCCATAAACTCATCTACAGTTCCCGTTGCATCAAAATCCTTCGGGAAAACCGGAATCAACTCGATGTCCGTAAGTTCTATGTCATATCCTGATTCTCGTGCAATAATTAAAGCTTTTCTTGCAACATCTTTACCCTCAAGGTCGTCACGCGGGTCCGGTTCTGTATAACGAAGTTCCTTTGCTTCTTTTACAGCCTGACTAAATTTAACGCCTTCGTCAAGCTTTCCAAAGATATAAGAAAGGCTTCCTGACATGATTCCGTTAAAGCTTTCAAGTTTATCTCCGGATTTATAAAGATTCTGAAGAGTATCGATAATAGGAAGGCCAGCACCTACGTTTGTTTCATAAAGGAATCGGCGGTGCATTTTATTTGCAGTGCGGCGAAGTTCATGATAGAATTTTATATCCATTGAGTTTGCTCTCTTATTTGGAGTTGCAATACTCATTCCGGCATTGATGATATCAAGATAACGTTCCGGTAAATCATAACTTGCTGTACAGTCTACAAATACAGGATTAAGAGGCTTTTTCTCTTTTACAAATTTTATGATGTCATCAACATTCTGCGGACCAAACGCAAACTGAGGTTTTTTCATCTGTTCACGCCATGAACTTAAATCAATTCCATCTTCATTTAAAATCATTCCGTCAATTGTAGTAATTGCAAGAACCTTTATGTCAACGTTTTCCTTTAAGAGTTTGTCATGCTGCTCATGAATCTGATCGATCATCGTACCACCGATTGTACCGGCACCAAAGGCAAATACTTCGATTGACTGAGCTGTTTTAAAGAAGAAACGATGAACTGCTTTTACTGCTGTATCTGCATACTCACCGTTGATTACAGCAGAAATACAGCGCTCGCTTGAACCCTGTGCAATTGCAAGAATGTTTATATCCTGGCTCGAAAGCGCATTCATAAACTTAGAAGCGATTCCGCGGTTAGAAATCATTCCGTCTCCGACAACAGAAATGATTGCACAGTCTTTTCTTACATCAATTTCATCGATTAATTTTTCGCGTATTTCAAGTTCAAATTTTTTCTCGAGGGCATCAACAACTTTTGATGCTTCATCATCACGAACACAGAACGAAATCGTATACTCTGATGACGACTGTGTAATAAGCAGGATTGATGTTCCAGAAGAACTTACGGCAGAAAATATTTTGCTTGCCATTCCTGTTCTTCCTCTCATAAGAGATCCGCCGACAGAAACCATGCTCACATGTTTTAAAGATGAAATTCCGCAGATGCTTGATTTTTTTCTTGACTCAAACGGCCCTTTAGAAATTCTTGTTCCGCGTGCAGAAGGATTGTGAGAGTTTAAGCTCCATGCTTCTATTCCTTTTGCCTGTAAAGGTGCGATAGTTTTTGGATGAAGAACTTTTGAACCAAAGAAAGAAAGTTCCATTGCTTCTTCGTATGACATGTCGTCAACTAAGATTGCATCTTTTACGACGCGAGGATCTGCAGTAAACACACCGTCAACATCTGTCCAGAACTCAACGCGCTTAACACGAAGAGAAGCACCGATGATTGCTGCACTAAAATCAGAACCATTTCTTCCGAGTAAACCCATTACAGGTTTTGAGCCCATTCCCTCTTTCCATGTACATATAAATCCAGGAAACAAAAGAATGCGTGTCTGTGTAGGATTTGCACCATCGCGGAACGGAGCACACGCTTCGTTGCACAATGCATAATCTGCTTCGCCTTCTTTCTGATTTCCTGAGGTAAATACAAATTTTCTTGAATCAAGTAAAATTACGCTCTGTTTTTTTGCAATTAAAACTGCTTCCATAATCGGAGCGCTTAAAAGTTCGCCCATACCCATTATGCGGCAGTAAACTGTATCAGGACATTCTCCAAATGAAACACAGCCTGCAAGGAGTTTTTCGAGTTCAACAAAATTATCCTCGAGCGAAGCCATCACTTTTTCTGAATCAAATCCAGAAAGCTTTGACTGGAGTTCATTACAGATTTCCTTGTGAGTGTTTCTGATATCGGTTACGTAATTTGTACCTGAGATTCCTGCTACCGTTGCTTCGATAGCAGACTGAAGTGTATTAGAAACGCCGGCTGCAGCGCTTACAACAACACTAAGACGGTCTTCTTTTGCACGATTTAAAATGATATCGGCAGAAGCCAGGATGCGGCGGGCATTCGCCATTGACGTGCCGCCAAATTTAAGAGTAATCATAAAATACCACCTTGCCAAATACCAAAATTTCCCCGGATAACCGGGAGAGCACCGTAAAACGGGTCGATATTCAGCGCTAGTAAATAACTGCTGATATTATAGTATATTTTGAATAGTAAGACAATAAGATTATTTGTTATTATCTATGTAACCGCTTTCTTCAAGATATTTACGGCGTGTTATGATGAGGTTTATGAGTTCCTGATACATGTTAAAGTCTACTTCGATGGCGAGAGGAAGAATAAAATATTCAGTTTCATCGCAGTAGCGCTCGATAAATTTCGGGTCAGTAACAAAGCCCAGCGAAATCATATTGCTTATTCTGTCTGCACATTTTAAGATTTTTGCCTTCTGGCTTCCTGTCTCGATAATGCGTTTTAAGAATGCCTTTTTATCCTCGCCGGGCCGTTTTGTAACTTCGAGGACAAGACGATAAACATCTTCGCCCTCTTCGTCAACATTGATAATCCTGTTGTAATCAAAGCCCTCTATATCTTCGATTACATCGTGAATCGTCGATGCCTTAAGCAGGACGCTGTCGATGTAACCGTAATCAATCAAAATACCGAGAGTATCTATCTGGTGTCGGAACATATTTCCGCCGGCATGACGGGCCTTACCGATAAGACCTGTGGCAAGCTGCATATATGGTGCAAAACGTATATCGCACAGCTCAAGCATGTTTCTGTCATCCATCTTGAGAGACCGTTCTGTTTTCATATTATACCGCTGTTTTTCCATATGTTCCCTTTATGTACTTACATAGATTTTATTTCTTTGATATAACTTTCGAGTGTTGCAATTTTCTTCTGGCTTTCTGCAAGTCTGCTTTTTTCTTCTTCTACAAGTTCTGCAGGAGCATGTTTTGCAAAGTTACCGTTAAGCTTGTTTTCGCTCATCTTTGCATATCCCTGCTCTTTTTCGAGAGATTTTGTAAAGCGTGTCAAAAGCTGTTCTTTATTGATATTTTCATCAACAAGAACAAATGCTTCAAAGCCGTTGCCTACTGTACCGATTGAGTTCTGTGGTTTTGCGTCAACAAAGTCAACCTTTGCAACACCGCCAAGAAGTTCAATCATCTCTATTTTTTCGCGTGCAACTTCTGCTGCACTGCCCTTTTCGATTTTAAATGCAACGTTAATCTTAACAGCAGGATCAATTCCGCAGTCAACTTTTGCAGCTCTTACCTTTGCAATCATTTCTTTTAATGCATCAAATCTTTCTTCGATTTTTGAATCATTTCTTTCAGAAATAACATCCGGATAAGGAGCATTCATTAACATTCCGACATAAGTTGAATTTGTAACAACCTTATTATCGCTGCTTCTTGTTTCTACAAGTTCTTTTACCGGGAATTTTGCATAGATTTCTTCTGTAACAAAAGGGATGTAAGGATGAAGAAGGCGCAGCGATTCTTCGAGTATGTTCATAAGAACAGTTGCCTGACGGTCTTTTTGTTTATCATCACCATTCTTAAAATTAATCTTTGTTGCTTCTACATACCAGTCACAGAATTCATTCCAGAAGAATTCCATCATGGCACTTGCTGCATCATTATAGCGATAAGTTTCTAAAGCTTCTCTTACAGTTTTTGCTGCAAAATTAAGTCTTGAATAAATCCATTTATCGAGTTCTGTAAGTTCACTGTCTTTAACCTGGATAAGATTTCTTCCTTCAAGATTTCCAAGAAGGTAGCGAGAAGCATTCCATACTTTGTTACAGAAACGGCTTCCAAGTTTAAATGAATCTTTATCGATAAGAATATCCTGTCCCTGTGCACACATAAAACCAAGAGTAAACTTAAGGGCATCGGCACCGTACATATCGATTATTTCAAGAGGATCCATTCCGTTTCCGAGCGACTTACTCATCTTGCGTCCCTGTTTATCACGCACAAGACCGTGGATATAAATATCATGGAACGGAACTTTACCCGTAAACTCAAGACCAGCCATAATCATTCGGCTTACCCAGAAGAAGATGATGTCATAAGCTGTAACGAGTGCAGTTGTCGGATAGAATTTTTCGAGGTCCGCAGTTTTTTCCGGCCAGCCCAAAGTAGAGAAAGGCCAGAGCCATGAAGAGAACCATGTATCAAGAACATCTTCATCCTGTTTTAAATCCTCTGCACCACAGCCGCATTTAGGACAGCTTGTAGGATCTGTTCTGCTTACGATTACTTCTCCACACTTCTGACAATACCATGCAGGAATTCTATGTCCCCACCAGATCTGGCGGCTTACACACCAGTCACGGATATTTTCAAGCCAGTTGCGGTATGTGTTTTCCCACTTTCTCGGGAAAAATTCTATTTCACCTTTCTTCCAGGCATCAAGAGCTTTATCTGCCATCGGTTTCATCTTTACAAACCACTGGCTCGAAAGATAAGGTTCAACTACAGTTTTACAGCGGTAACAATGACCTACAGAGTGAACCATTTTTTCTTCGCCCTTAAAAAGTCCTGCTTCCTGTAAATCTTCTATTACGACAGCGCGTGCCTGTTCAGGTTTAAGTCCGCGATATTTTTCCGGAACATTTTCATTTAATCTTCCATCCGGAGTCAAAAGATTTATTACTTCAAGATTATGTCTCTTTCCAACTTCCCAGTCGTTAGGGTCNNTGAGCAGGAGTAATCTTTACCATACCTGTTCCGAATTCTTTATCTACATAATCATCTGCAATAATAGGAATTTCTTTTCCTGTAAGAGGAAGCTTGAGTTTTTTTCCTACGATATTTTTATAGCGTTCGTCAGATGGATTAACTGCAACTGCTGTATCACCAAAGAAAGTTTCCGGACGTGTTGTTGCAACTTCAATCTTTCCGCTGCCGTCAGCATATTCATAAAAGATGTGGTACATTGCACCCTGTGTATCTTCGTGATCTACTTCATCATCTGCTAAAGCAGTTCCGCAGCGAGGACACCAGTTTACAAGACGCTGTCCCTTATACATAAGACCACGTTCATAAAGCGTAACGAAAACATGTCTTACTGCTCCGCTCAAACCTTCATCATATGTAAAACGTTCGCGGTCCCAGTCAGTTGAGTTTCCAAGCTTTTTCTGCTGCTTTACGATGATGTCGTGATGAGCTTCTTTAACTTCCCATGTGCGTTCGATAAAAGCTTCGCGCCCAAGATCGTTTCTTGTTTTTCCTTCTTTCTTTAACTGACGCTCAACTACGTTCTGAGTTGCGATTCCGGCATGGTCTGTTCCTGTTACCCAGAGAGTATTATCTCCTTTCATTCTGTGGTAACGTACAACAATATCCTGAAGAGTATTGTTTAAACCATGTCCCATGTGAAGGACGCCAGTGACATTTGGAGGCGGAATGACGACTGCATAGGTATCTGTTTTTTTGCCCTGAGAGATTTTTTCCTCATACTGTTTGTGAATCGGAGATTTCTCATCCGAAGCGGCTTTAAAATAACCGTTGCTTTCCCATTCGCTGTAGATACGATCTTCAAATGATTTCGGATCGTAAGCCTTTTCAAGTTCAATTTTCTTCATTTTTTCGTCCTTATTTTTCCAGCCTCCAAGCTGAATTTAATAAATAATTACGAAAGATTATAATGAATTTTGAAGTGATTTTCAATCAAGTATTTTGTATTCTATTTTGTATCTGCGGAATAGACTTTAAAGACCTTTTCGCCTTCAAATAAAGGCAGAATATTCCTTATTTTTTCGTCATCCATAGTATGAACGCTCTTATAATCATTAACATAACCGTCAAAATTATCTATGTTTTCACATATATATCCTTCGATAAGACGGCATGTTCCGGCATTTGAAAGAGTCGGCTCAAGATAATTCCTTATCCATGCATTTTTGCAGCGTGATGCACATAAAGCGCTATTTTCTGCTTCGTATTCAGCTAAAGCTTCTGCATACATATTTTCAAGAGAAGCCACATCACGCACATTTGTAAAAGTAACCACTCCAAACGGAATACCTGGCAAAGCATAATCTGCCTTTACGACAATCTTTGCAGTGTTTTCGTTTTCATGACATTTTTTTTGAAGATAATCTGCAAAATCAAGAAGCAGTGCGTTAAACTCAGAAAGCGATGAAAGTTCAGGGTCATAGTTAATCCAGTACTGGCACGGATCAAGGAACTCCGTCGTCGGAATCAAAACCTCAGGGCGAGGGCCTGCCTTGTCACGGGAAACGTCAGTTAAGAAAACATGATTTATCTTTACTTTTTTTACTTTTTTATTCGGATGATTAAGTTCAAAATTAATTTTTTTAACAGAATCCTTTGCGGCAAGAACACCAAGTGTAGAATTTAGTTTTTTCCTTAAATTTTCTTCTGTCTTAAATGAATCTGCACAGTTACCGCTTATGATTATTTTATAACGTGATGCATTTAAAAACTCAGGATAGTTCTCGATTATCCTTGAAAAATTAATTTTTTTGTAAACATCCTGATTTAATGTATAAACTGCAGAAAGTTCTTTAGACTTAAAAAGCGAAGAAACAGCTGCAGACTTTAACTGGAACACATGCGAACCGGTTTTTACAATCTGTTCAGTTTTTCGTTCCATAAGAGAAGCATCTGCCATTGCAGGAATTATTTCTGCAAAAACAAGTGCCTCATAAAAAGAATCAATTACATAATCAAAATCTTCTGCCAGACATTCTATAGTTATCGAAGAACTTTTCAAATCTACATTTTCTGTAACGACAGGATAAAATTTAAAAATTTTCTGACGATATTTTTCATAAAGGATTTTATCTACGTTCATATAAAGACAGTCAACAAGAACATGTTCAAGGCCATAATCTGTCTTTGACTTATAAAGTTCACCGCCGTCAATATTAAAACATACGCAGACAGTATTACCCGGCTTTCTTTCTTTTACGATTACAGGAATTTTATTATCAAGATTAAATCTTAAAATTGAATCCAGATTTTTTTCTACAAAAAGATCTTCGTTTGCAATAAGTTCTTCTTCCTGATAAAGTTCCTCTTCTTCGCCTGCTTTCTTTATATTTTCATAAAGCGACTGTGTATACCACGAACCGTTTTTTACTGTAACAATCTCATATCCGTTTGCCTTAAAAGTCTTTTCGTATTTTTCAAGCACTTTTGAATTTACAAAAACAAAAACAAACGGTACATCTGCCTTTAATTCTTCTATCAATTCCTCATAACTTTGAGCATTTATTCTCTCTGCTCTGTTCATAAGGTTTTCAAAATATGTCTTCTCTTTTTCGCTTCGGGACAAATCATAAGAATCCTTTAATGCCCAGTATTCAGAAAGAAGATTCATAAGATGAGCAGAACTGTCTATCATCTTTTTAAAATCATAAGAAAGCCTTGAGCATGCATCGTTAAAATCTTTCTGACTGAATAAACACAAAGAATCATTTACGTTTTTAACAAAGCTCATCGCTGCTGCAGCAGGATTTTTCTTTGGAGATTCCATAAGTGACTGAATTATAAGTCGAGACATACGGCTTTTATGTGTACTTGCAGCATTGATATATTGAGCAGAAATAATTTTTAAATCCTTATCAGAAAGAAGATTCTGTTTTAAAACCGAAGAATCTTCGTTTAATACTGCAGACGCTATATCACACCTGTCCATCTGTAGCTTCGTGTACTGCATTACAACCTGAATCATATCAGGAGAAAATTCTGGATCAGAAAGAACAAAAAGCTTTTTATCATTTTCAAAATCTGCCTCAACTTCTTTTTTAGATACCGATTTTTTTCTTAAATTCTCTTTAGAAAAATAGTTTTCTGCAAGAGTAAGAATATCTTTCGAAGTTACCGGCCCACTTATAAAAAGCGCGCAGTTATCAGGAACATAATAACTTGAATTTATATTTGAAAGAACAGCCCTCGCCTCTGCAACAGAAGTTTTAGAAAAAAGAGCAGGATATATTCCGGAGTCATGCTTCCACGGGTTTTTAGAAAAAACGCGCGAATCAATGCTTGCATTTATAAAACCTTCTATACTGCCGGCGTTTTCCTTAACTTCTTTTTTAAATCTGTTAAGTTCGCGCGAAATATCACTGTCGAGAAACATCGGATCAAAGGCAGCTTCTGAAATTGCCTTTAAAACCGGAGTAAGCTCGTCGCTTGTAACGGTAATTATATAGCGGCTCGATGAGTCAAAACATTCAGAATAAAGACCTTCAAGCAGACTGCTTCCCTCGCTGAGAGTATATTTAAAAAGCCTTGTGTATAACGGGAAAAATCCTGCATTCGAAGGAGTCTGGTTTGAAAAACCTGCACGGCATGCAAATTCGACACGTACAAGTGCCGAAGAAAAATCTTCAAGTACAAACACCCGAAGGCCGTTTTCAAGAACATATTCGTTTACACCGTCATCAGCACATAAAGCACTGAGCGACAAAAATATAAAAGAAAAGCATACCAGAAACTTTTTTTTACGGTTTTTCATAAATATTATTATAACCACAGCATTGCTTTTTGTATAGTTTTTACTGTTAAAAACGCCATTCGATGTTATAATAAAAGAATGAAAAGATTTATCATAAAACTGCTTTTTACAATCATTTTAATCGGAGCACTCTGTACTGCAGGATATTTCGGCTGGAAGAAATTTACACAGGTCAAAACAGAAAAACTTCATGCGACGGTTTCAAGAACACTCGAACAGTCTGCAGAACTCTGCCTTTATAAAATGAGTTACACAGACATCATAACCATAAAAAAAAGAGCGGCACTTGGACTTGCAAAAAGCTACAGCATCGTAAAATATTCTGGAATAATCAGAGCCGGAATTAAAAACATTGACGAAATAAGTTTTTCAATTTCAGAAGACAGAAAGACAATCGAGATACTTATTCCGCCTGCAGAACTTTTAGCCAACGATATTACAAGTCAGACAGTTTTTGATGAATCGCAGAATATTTTTGTCCCTATAAGAGTTCAAGAAATATTTGACGAAATAGAAGCTGCAAAAGACGATGCGGCAAAAGAGCTTCTTGCAGAAGGCTTTCTTGACGATGCAGACAAAAGAGCTTCTGATTATATAAAACAGCTTATGCTTGCACTTGGCTTTGATTCAGTTAAAACCGCGTTAAAATAAAATTAAACGGAGGACACTTATGAAAAACGATGAAGCCTTAGATTTTGATTCACAGATTAAACAACTGCAGGAAATAATTGATAAATCAAAAAATATCGTGTTCTTTGGAGGAGCAGGTGTTTCTACAGAATCTGGAATTCCTGACTTTAGAAGTGTCGACGGACTTTACAGCCAGCAATGGAAATATCCGCCAGAGACAATCATAAGCCACAGTTTTTTTTATGAAAACACAAAAGAGTTTTACAGATTTTACCGCGAAAAACTTTTATCAACCGACATACAGCCTAATGCAGCACACTACAAGCTTGCAGAACTTGAACAGTGCGGAAAATTAAAAGCAATCATAACCCAGAATATTGACGGACTTCATCAAAAAGCCGGAAGCAAAGAGGTTTACGAAATCCATGGAAGCACTTTAAGAAATTACTGTACGAAATGTCACGCATTCTATGATGATAAATTTATCAAGGAAAGCGAAAACTCACCTGACAAGCTTCCCATATGTACAAAATGTGGCGGCCTTGTAAAACCGGATGTCGTTCTTTATGAAGAAAACCTTGATGATAACCTCATCGAAAAATCTGTAAAAGCAATTTCAGAAGCAGATACACTCATAATCGGCGGAACATCACTTGTTGTCTACCCTGCTGCAGGACTTGTAAGATATTTTGCAGGCGACAATCTTGTACTTCTTAACAAATCTTCGACACAGATGGACTCAAACGCAGATCTTGTAATTCATGACGCAATAGGAAAAGTTCTGTCAAAGATTAAGTGTTAAACAGTAATGGACGAACTCCTCCGCACGAATAACATTATTCCTCCGATTGAAGTAAAATCCGTCTTGTGATATATTCAAGTCCGTAATTATTAAATTATTTTTTCTAAAATACAGAGGATTCTTATGTATATAACTTGTCTTGACCTTGAAGGTGTTCTTGTTCCTGAAATCTGGATTGCTTTTGCTGACGCTGTCGGTATTCCTGAACTTCGCCGTACAACACGTGACGAACCTGATTACGACAAACTTATGAAATACCGCATCGATATTTTAAAGAAAAACAACCTGGGACTTAAAGAAATCCAGCAGACGATTGCGAAAATAGATCCGATGCCTGGTGCAAAAGAATTTCTTGATGAACTTCGCTCTTTCTGTCAGACAATAATTATAAGTGATACATTCAGCCAGTTTGCAGGCCCATTGATGAAAAAACTCGGACAGCCTACAATTTTCTGCAACGAGCTCATCGTTTCTCCAGACGGCGAAATTACAGGCTATAAAATGCGCTGTGAAAAATCAAAACTTACGACAGTAAAAGCTTTACAGTCAATCGGCTTTGAAACAATTGCAAGCGGCGACTCTTTTAATGACCTTGGAATGATACAGGCATCAAAGGCAGGATTTTTGTTCCGCTCGACAGAAAGCATCATTAAAGAATATCCACAGTACCCTGCATTTACAGAATATTCTGAACTTTTAAATGCAATTAAAAAGGTTACAGGCTAAGACTAGAGCCAGGACTTAAACTAAAATAAGACCATCCTCACATATAACACAATCAACTTTCTGATCGTTTTCATCGCATGGAATATTTTCTTTAAGCTGAATTTTATAGCAGTAACCGATTTTCTTTCCTGTGCTCAAGAAATTTTTACTCTGACCAAGAAGCCGTTCAAGATAGCGGTCATAAAAACCTTTTCCCTTTCCAAGTCTTGTACCGCAGGAAGAAAACGCAAGACCAGGTAAAAGCATTACTGCATTTTTCGAAACAGATTTTAATTCTACTTTTTTAAGAGAAATTTTTGGCTCAGAAATCCCATAAAAGCCGGGTTCTGTCTGCGAGTTTAACGGAATATTTGCAAGAAAGTAAAATTCCATTTCACCGTTTTTATCCGTAATGCGAGGAATTGCAACAGGCTTTTCATCCTGAATGCATTTTGCAATTATTCTGTCTGTGCTTATTTCATTTTTAGATGAAAGAAAGCAGAAAACCATCGAAGCATTTTTATAAAATTCACTTTCAAGAAAAAGTGAAGAGGCTTTGTTTTCTGCTTCCCGTTTTTTTTCTATTCCGGATACAAAGGCAGAAATTTCTGATCTTAAAATCTTTCTGAGCTCTGCCTTTTTTTCCGGGATATCTTTCATATTACTTAATTTAATTTCCAGGTTCCTGTAGTAATCGTTCCTGCTTCGTTCCATACATCAAACTGAATCGACTTTGTCTTTGTCAAATCCATTGCGCTGTAGAATTCTGCAAGGTTATTAACTTTTGTTCCGTTTACTGCAGTAATAACATCCCCGTTCTGAAGTCTTAATGCACTTGCAGGAGATTTTGCAATTACATTTGTAACGGCAACACCCTTTACTCCGTCAGTAACCTTAAGCTGCTTTCTTACATCATCCGTAAGCGGAACAGCAATAAAGCCCGGCCAGAGTTTAGAATCATCAGAAGAAATCTCTTCTGTTCTTTCTTCTATTTTAGCAGTAACTTCAAGAGTTTTTCCACCGCGGATAACTTTAAATTTTGCTTTCTGTCCGACACGAAGAACTCCTACATCACGAACAAGCTGATCAACAGAAACTACTTTCTTTCCGTCAAGTTCGATAATATAATCTCCTGCCTGGATTCCGGCTTTCTGTGCAGGGCTTCCGATAAATACCTGAGAAGCAAATGCACCTTTAGTATCTTTAATTCCGAGTGAGTTAAGGTATTCTGCTTTAACATCAGTTAAACTTACACCAACCCATCCGTATGTAATTTTTCCATCAGCGATAAAATCATCGATTGCGTTTTTTACGTTGTTAATCGGAATTGCAAAACCAAGACCTACATTTCCTCCTGTACCCGATGCAATCCATGTGTTAATACCGATTACCTGTCCATAAATATTTAAAAGCGGTCCTCCAGAGTTTCCCTGGTTGATTGCTGCATCAGTCTGAATAAAATCATTGATGTTACCGATATCACCGCCCGATCTTCCTGTTGCACTTACGATACCCTGTGTTACAGACTGACTGTATCCTAAAGGAGCACCCATTGCATAACAGATGTCACCTGCTTCTACAGTATCAGAGTCTCCGAGTACTGCAAGCGGAATTTCTTTATCAGTTGTTTCAAAAGAAACGAGTGCGATATCCATTCTCTTGTCTGCTCCGACAAGCTTTCCGTCAAATTTTCTTCCATCATTGAGCTTAACGCTTATTTCTGTTGCAGAACCTGCAACATGATTATTCGTAAGTACGTAAAGAGTATTTCCGTTTCTGCGGATTATTACGCCCGAACCAAGTCCTGTTTCTTTATATTCTTCCTGTTTCTGGTCGTCATCCTGCGGAACTCCGAAAAAGAAAAACGGAATGTCACCGAAAGGATTTTTTGCCCTTTTCTTTGTTTCTGTAACGTCAATTTCTACTACAGAAGGAAGCACATTCTGACTTATCGAACGGTTAACATCCTGCAGCGCTTCGATAATATTGAGCGATGCAGTAGGAATGTTTGCTGCTGTTTTTTCGTTTTTAACTGTATTTGTCTGGGCAAAAGCAGTGTTTGCAGAGCCTCTGTCTTTTTTTCCTGTGCACGAAAAGGCTATGAGTGCAAAAGCTGTGGCTGCGACGCATGCACATCCGATGATATATTTAAGATTCTTTTTCAAGATTTTTACCTCCGTTTTGCGGCCTGAACTTTATTCAGCATGCCACCTATATAAAGATAATAAAAAAATCCCCTGTTGTGTTACAAAAAAAGCTGAATTTTTTAAAAAAATTCAGCTTATAGCAGAGCCAGAACTACGCCCTAAAACTGCGGTAGTTAAGGTCTGTAAGGATTTCTGTGTGGTCTTTAAAAACTACGACAGTATGCTCTTCGTGGGCAGATGCAAGTCCATCTGCGGTAAGAACAGTCCAGTCATCGTCGGCAAGGACAACGTCATCCGTGCCAAGGTTAATCATAGGCTCGATTGCAAGAACCATTCCCTCCTGAATGCGCGGATTAGGGCCGCCCCAGTCAGAAACATTAGGAATATTCGGGTCTTCGTGAACATCAAGCCCTACACCGTGGCCACAGTAATCGTAAACGATTCCATAGCCGTGCTTTCTTGCAATTTCTTCTACTGCACGCGAAATGTCTTTTATGCGGTTTCCTACGCGGCAAGCTTCGATGCCGGCTTTAAGACACTCTAAAGTTACTTCGTCAAGCTTGCGGATTTTAGGGTCAACATTTCCTACAAGCACTGAGTGAGTTGAATCTGATATATAGCCGTCCAGGTCGATTCCGACATCGATAGAAACTATATCACCATCTTTTATGATTCTTTTTTTAGACGGAATCCCGTGAATAACTTCGTCGTTAATGCTTATGCAGATGGCACCCGGAAAATTTTCGCGGTACCAGGCAGGCTTTCCGCCATGCTGCACCATAAATTTTTTGCAGATATCATCAACGTCTTTAGTTGTCATTCCGGCTTTTACCTGCGGAATAATTTCGTTAAACATATCAGCAAGAAGATGGCAGCTTTTTCTTATTCCTTCAATTTCCTCTCTGTTCTTTAATCGAATCATTTATCTATGCCTCATTTAATATTTTTTTTGACTCTTCAAGACAGATCAGCGAAGTTGTTTCATCTCCAATCCGTTTATAAACCTGCGACATTTTCTGCAGAAAAAAAGCATCGTCCTTTGGACCAAAATTAAGTTCAAGAGCGCGCTCCCATGCATCAAGTGCAAGTTCGTCGTCTATAACTTTATCTAGTTTAGTGCGTAAAATATTTTTTGTAAATGCCAGCACTTCCGGAAAAAACAGCCTGAAGTAATCATATGTGTATTCCATCTTTATAATCTGTTCAAGAAGTAGAAATGCATCGTAATACTCGCCGCGCAATACTAATTCTTCCGACAGGATAAACCCGTAGTCCATAAAATCTTCGCGCGTAAACCAGTGCTTTAGATTAAAGTCGGCGTGCTCTGTGTTCATCTTTTTAAATTCTTTTACCGCATCATCTTCCCTGTCATGCATAAGATCAAAGAAAATGAGTTTTGCACGCGACTCCTGATCTGTACGTTCTAAAAGCCATGTTCTGTAATCAAATTCTGCTTTTTTGTGACGGTGCGCGCGTACATTTGTAAATAGTGACGAATCAAAAATTGCGCGGCTTTTTGCATCAGAAAGGACTTTATAAGCCTGAACTACTTTTGCAAATTCTTCTGATGTTTCGGAAGTTCCTGATTTATCCGGATGAAGTTCTTTTACTCTGCTTCTGTAAGCTCTTCGTATCTCAGAAAGTGTCGCATTGCGGCTTACTCCAAGAATTTTATAATAGTCTGCCATTGTATTCCTACTTTAACTGAGAATACAAAAGTTCTATATCAGGTTCTTTTACCACGATTACAGAACAGGGAGAATTAGAAATTATTTCTCTGTTTGTAAGCGAAACTGAACTGTGTGTATTTTCCCACGCAAATGTTTTTGTACTTTCAGAATTTTCCCCACCAAGAAGAAGGAGATCTGCTTCTGATTCTTTAATGCAGTTTACGACTTCAAGACATACAGAGCCTCTTCTAATCTCGCCTGTCGCTTTAAGTCCCTTGCTTTTTGCAAGCTTGAGTGCATAATCTATATATCTTTCTCCGTCATTCTGGAGATTTTTTTCATACATCGAACTTTCTTCTGAAATTAAGAAGTGACTTAACGACAGGCGCTTGATAGTAGCAGTATCTACAACGTAAACAAACTTAAGGGAAAGCTTCTGTTGTTTTGCAAGAATAATTCCGTACATCGCAGCATGAATCGAACTTGAAGATCCGTTGATGGCAACGACAATACTGTTATAAAGATTTCTGCTCATACTTTACCCCTATTTTCTGTTCTTTAGTGACTTAAGCACAAAAACGTTTTCTCTTTCTCTCTCTTCAAGCACACTTTCTATATATCTTACGGTTTCCTGTGTCTGCGGGATAACCATTTTATCAAGAGCGTTAACACGTCTCTGAGTTTTCTTTACTTCTCCTGCAAGACGCCAGACAATTGTTCTGATCGAAGCCATGTCGGTAAGAAGTTTTAAAAGCTCAAAAAAATATGAAATGGTTTCGTCACACGAAGAAGAAGTTCCCATAAAAGAATAAAAAAGTTTTTTTTCTGGAAGTTTTACATCAATAGTAGGAAATCTCATTCCACCGATTGTTATAGATTTTTCAATTATTGAAAAATCATATTTAACGCCGGATGACATCTGCTCTACCCTGTCACCACCAAACTGCATGAGCATTTTCTTTAAAGCAGGATATGCTTTTTCGATAAGCTCATCAATTTTCTGCTCGAGAAGTTTTACGCGTTCTACCATGTGCATGAGTTCCATTACAAGGATTTCGCGTTTCTGCTCCAGAAGTTCATATCCGTTCTGCGAAACAGAAAGCTGTTCTTTCATCGAGAGAAGATTTGATTTTGTCGGTGCAATGTTTAACTTTGCCATCGATTCTTTTTACTCTTTTATTTTTATAAGTCCTGTCTGCTCTTTTTCATCTTTCTGCATATATTTTGCAATCAAATCAGGTGTAATTCTTACAAGTTCTTCTTCTGGAAGAATCTTTAACACCTGCCATCCGATATCAAGCGTTTCTTCGATGGAACGGTTTTCATACTCGCCCTGTGTAAGGAATTTCTGTTCAAACGCTTCACCAAATTTTAAATACAGTTTATCAAGAGAAGAAAGTTCTTCTTCGCCTATGATGGCTGCAAGATTTCGTATTGATTTTACTTTTGAATACGACGCAAAAAGCTGGCTTGATACTGCAGCATGGTCATCACGTGTCATGACTGTTCCGTCAGATGCAATACCGATTCCGTCTTTCATAAGTCGGCTCAATGAAGGAAGTCCTGCAACAGGCGGATACATTCCTTTCTGCGAAAGCTCGCGGTCAAGAACAATCTGTCCTTCTGTAATATATCCTGTAAGGTCAGGAATCGGGTGCGAAATATCATCGTTCGGCATCGTCAAAATCGGAATCTGTGTAATTGAACCTTTACTTCCTTTAATGCGTCCTGCTCTTTCGTAAAGCTCTGCAAGGTCAGAATAAAGGTATCCCGGATAGCCTTTTCTTCCCGGAACTTCGCCGCGCGTTGTAGAAATTTCGCGAAGTGCTTCACAATAGTTTGTCATATCAGTCAACACTACAAGTACATGCATTCCCATCTCGTACGCAAGATACTCTGCGGCCGTAAGGGCACAGCGCGGCGTAATGATACGCTCAATCGACGGAGCATCAGCAAGGGACTGGAACATTACTACCTTCGAAAGAACGCCGGATTCTTCGAACGTGTCGCGGAAAAATCGTGCAACATCGTATTTGATTCCCATTCCGGCAAAAACCATTACAAACTGATCGTCACTTGATTTAAGGCGCGCCTGTCGGATAATCTGTGCCGCAAGTCTGTTATGTGGAAGACCGTTTCCGGAAAATATAGGAAGCTTCTGACCGCGGATAAGAGTATTCATTCCATCGATAGAAGAAATTCCTGTCTGGATAAAGTCACGCGGATAAACACGCGCATAAGGATTTATAGGATTTCCGTTTACATTTATTTTTTTCGAAGAAATAATCGGAGCATAACCGTCAATCGGCTCACCAAGTCCGTTAAAAATTCTTCCGAGAAGATCAGGGCCTACGCGAAGTTCAAGAGGTTCCTCAAGAAATTCAACTGTAGTATCCTGAAGATCGATTCCTGTTGTAGATCCAAAAATCTGAACGATTGCAGCTTCCTTTGAAAGATCGATTACACGACCGGTTCTTTTTTGTCCCATTCTGTCGCGTACATAAACCGTTTCGTTAAAAGAAACATTTTCAGAAACCTTTACGGCTACAATCGGTCCGTCAACCGATTTTATTCCATGGTATTCTACACCTTTCATACTGTAGCCTCCGTTGTCTGATATATGCGTTCAATCGAAGCAAACTCTTCGTCCATGAGATTTTCAATTTCATTTATTTTTTCTATCTCGTCGTTTGCAACAAGTGATTTGATTCTTATTATTTTTTCACGGCACGACATAAGTGTTATTTTTGCAAGAGGTGCTCCTGCTTTAATTACAGCAAGTGCGCGTTCATAAAATTTCATTATAAGAACAAGAATCTTAATCTGTTTTTCTACAGTGCAGTATGCATCGATTTTATCAAAAGCATTCTGCTGTAAAAATCCATTTTTCATCATGTCTGCAACAACTAAAACAAGTCTCTCAAAATCAGGAAGTGCATCAGGGCCGATGAGACGCACAATCTGTTCAAGCTTCTGTTCCTTCTTTAAAAGATCAAGAGCGTTATAACGAACCTTTGACCATGCCGGATTTGTTTTTTCCCACCACTCTTTTACTTCTTCTGCGTATTCAGAATAAGAATCTATCCAGCTGATTGCAGGATAATGTCTTGCGTTTGCAAGAGAACGGTCAAGAGCCCAGAAACATCTGATAAATCGTTTTGTATGCTGAGTAACAGGTTCAGAGAAGTCACCACCAGGAGGAGAAACCGCACCAATTACAGAAACGCTTCCTTCTTTCTGACAAAGCGATGTAACACGTCCTGCTCTTTCGTAAAACTCTGCAAGGCGTGTAGGTAAATATGCCGGGAATCCTTCTTCTGCAGGCATTTCTTCCATACGGCCAGAAAGTTCACGCAATGCTTCTGCCCAGCGCGAAGTCGAATCTGCCATAATTGCAACTGCCATTCCCATATCGCGGTAATATTCTGCAAGTGTAATTCCTGAATAAAGAGAAACTTCGCGCGCTGCAACAGGCATGTTAGAAGTGTTTGCAATCAATATAGTTCGTTCCATAAGAGAACGTCCTGTACGCGGGTCTATAAGTTCAGGGAACTCAGTAAGAACGTCTGTCATTTCGTTACCACGCTCCCCACATCCGATGTAAATAATCAAATCTGCATCACACCATTTTGCAACTGCATGCTGTGTCATTGTTTTTCCGGTTCCAAATCCACCAGGAATTGCAGCCGTTCCACCTTTTGAAAGCGGAAAGAATACATCGATTACACGCTGTCCTGTTAAAAGAGGTTCTGTAACACCAAGCTTTGCCGCATAAGGACGTGGTTTTCTTACAGGCCAGTACTGGCTCAATTTTATTTCTTCATCAAGTTCGGTTACGGCAATTACATCATCAACTGTATAAGAACCGTTTCCAAAAAAACTTTTTAATGTTTTTCCTTTTATATAAGGCGGAACCATAATAGAGTGCACGACAGACTCTGTTTCATTAACAGTTCCAAGAACCATACCCGGTTCAATCTCAGAACCTTTGTTAATTCCGTCTGCTGCTTTAAAGTCCCATTTTTTTTCTGTATCAATCGGAGTTGTTCTCTGTCCCGGTAAAAGGAAAGCACCTTTATCTTCGAACATTGCCTTAAGCGGACGCTGGATTCCGTCATAGATAGTTCCTACAAGGCCCGGTCCAAGTTTTAAAGAGAGAGGAGACTCAGTACATTCAACTGTTTCGCCAAGCTGCATTCCCGTATCATCCTCATAAACCTGAATGACAGCTTTATCTTCGTTCTGGCGGATAATTTCTCCGATGAGTTTATTTTTTCCTACGTTTACAACATCATAAAGACCGCAGCCCTCAAGCCCTTCTGCATATACGATTGGACCTGCGATACGGGTTATCTTACCACAAATCATTCCGGAAGCCTCCCTCCAAACAGAGTAACTGCCAGCTCATTTCTGTACTTGTCAAGAATTTCAGTAACAAGTTCTTCAATAGTAAGTCTTATTTTTACAGACTTGTCATCAGAATCAAGAATGATTCCTTCGTGCAGGTCAATTCCTTCTATTGCAGTTTCTCCTGATTTTACAAAATCAATTTTTTCAAATGAATTTATTTTTAATTTTTTCTGTTCAATTTTATTTTTTGCTGAATCAAAGTCAAAACCATAAATCTTTGCTTTAAAGTTTTTTGTATCCGTAAAACTTTTAAATTTATCTGCCATAGAAAGAAGCAAATCAAGTCTTTTATTCTGTTCAATATTTTTTAAATAATCATTGATTGCAGATGCAACGGATGAACTTATACTGGAAACAAGAAATCGGGATTTTTCGAGAGGAAGGCTCGATGCAAGATCTTTTTTATACTGTTCAGCTTTTTTAGAATAGTATTTACGTCTCTCTTCTTTTGCGTCGTTAAGTCTTTCATCTACCTGACTTAAAATTTTCTGACACTGCTCGTCTGAGTCTTTTAATATTTTTTCTGCCTTTTTTCTTGCATCTTCCTGAATTTCTTTATCAAGAATATCAGTCGATCTTATTTCTTCCATAAAATTTTCCTTACACCTGTATTCCGACAGCTTCGCGGATAGAATCTGTAAGAGATTTTTTTCCGATAACTTTTCCCTGAATACCAGGAATCTCTACGATAAGAGGAAACCTTCCCTTTATCTGCCAGTCGCTTACTTCCTGAGCAATCATAACACTGACGTCTTCTGTTAAAATGAGAACCTTGGGAATTTCTGTTCTTACCGGAGCAGAAACCAGACTGCCCTGCCCTGTCACGCGGTTAAAAGCATCCAGAGCCTGGTTGCGGTTGGACGCATACGTACCTTTAACACCGACAAGGGCAAACGCAAGAACAATTTCACGCTCACCAATTATATAATATTCCAAATTAAAGCCTTATCAAAACCGCTTATCTTACAGAATGATAATCAAAAGTGCTACAAGGAATCCCCACAAACAGATACCTTCTGCAAGTCCTACGAAAGGAAGCGCTTTACCAGAAAGTTCTGCGTTTTCGCTCATTGCACCCATAGCTGCAGCACCGATTTTTCCTACAGCGCTACCACCAGCGATACAAGCGATACCTACTGCAAGACCGGCAGCAATGTATTTAAATGCCTGAATGCTGTCTGCCTGAGAAGTAACCTGAGTTGTTTCGGCAACTTCACCGCTTTCCTGTGCGAACAATCCTGCGATTCCAAAAATTGCGAGGAATGACATTACGATAAAAATTTTTTTGTTCATATATTCTCCTACTTTTGCGTAAACTTTTACACGCGCAAAATATTTTTATTTAAACTCCGGAACGCTCGTAAACGCATAAGGCGTAAACTCGCGGCCCGTTTCATTAAAGAACTTAGAAAAGAATTCATAATACTGCAGACGTATTACCTGAATTGCAACAATCATTCCTTCGAGGACAACAACGATTGCGTTACCCACGATAGAAATTGCGATGCTTCCTGCTCCAGGAGCAAGCGCGCTCATCGTCGAAATGATATATCCTAAAACGGCATGAGCAAGAGCAAATGCTCCGACACGAAGGAAGCTTACAGTATTAGAAAGATATCCGCTTATTACTTCGATAAGTTCAACGATACCACCGATGAGCGCTGCTCCAAAGCCGTTTTCAAAAACGGGCCGCTCGCCGTCTAAGAGACGTTCAAACGGTTCACCAAATGCAGCACCAAACAATGCGATACCGATTACCGCAGCATCAACTGCAGTTGCAGAATATTTAAAGAGGAAAATTCTTATTACAAGAATTACTACGCCCCAGAAAAATACTGCACCGCAAAGACCGTTTTTACCAAAGAATGCGCGGCCCGGATGTTTTCTAAAAAGATTATTTACTATATTAAGAACAAGTCCCGTCGAGTTGATTACAAAACCAACTGCAACAGAGAAACCAAAGAACTTAAACATATTAAGAATAGATTCTGGATTTGAATTAGGCATCATATGAAGGATATGATCTCTTGGTTCACCAAAAAGTCCTGTTAAAAATCTTGCAACAGGAATAAGGAAAGTTTCGTTTGCAAAAAACTCACCGGTTAAAATACCCATAATCATACTTGTACAGCCGATTGCCATAAATACTGGTGCAAACTTATTCCAGTTTCCAACCTTGATAATTTTTAATGCCATGAGGATTCCCATGAGTAAGAACACAAGTCCCTGCCCTGCATCACCAAACATGATTCCAAAAAGTATTGTAAAGAACAGTGCAACAAACGGCGTCGGATCAATTGTTCCATAAACCGGTGAGCCGTAAGAAAATACCATCCTCTTAAAGCTTGAGATAAATTTTCCGTGTTTTAATTCGACAGGAACTTTTTCGTGGCCGTTAATTACACTCGGAACTTCTTCTGGAGTGTATTTTCTTACGGCGATTCTTTCTTCTGTAATTTTTTCAAGTTCCTTTATAACATCGTCGGCATCAACGGCAGGAAGCCAGCCTGTAATTCTGTAAACGAGTTTTGTAGATTCGAGTTTATTTTCTGTATAACGAACCTGACTTGCAACAGAAAAGTTCCCCATAAGCCTGTAAAGTTCGTCTTTATGTGTTTCGCAGTAATTCTTTTTTATTGTAGAAAGATTTTCGATTATTGAGTCAGATTCCTGTTTCTGTTTTTTTAATGTTTCAAGAACATCATCCGGAATTCCTTTAAAGTCTTGTGGAATTTCCATATTAACAAAATTATGTTTCTTTAATTCTGTATCAAGCGCAAAGCGTCCTTTTTTTGAACTTGCCGCAAGCACGTGAGATTTGTCGTTTCCAAGCGGAACGATTATAGCCCTGTTTCCTACGTCAAATTTAAGTTCATCAAATTCTGCAGGATCAATTTTTCCTATTCTTAAAGAAAGAAATGAAAGGTGCTCGAGGTCAGAATACGAAGCCTTTAAATTAGAAAATGCCATTGCTTCATCATAAGCTTCTGTAATTTTTTTATTCCGTTCATATTCTTCTGAGTCATTAGTCTGAATTTCTTTTACGCCCGAAAGAATTTTTTCTGCGTCTTTATAATCCTGTTCAGACGGCATGTCATAAGCTGCAATATCTTTGTTAAATTCTTCGAGACAAAAATAACTTCTTACCTGATCAAGTTCTTTGAATATTTCATATTCGTGGTTTACTTTTTCTTTTCCTGAATCATCTTCATCAAGCGAGCTCTGAAACTGAAAATTTCCCTTTCGTCCAAGCAGAGAAAGTACTTTGGAAATATCCTGTTTGAGAACCATAAGTTCAACAAGTCTCATTGCTGTTGTTCTTGCCATACAAACCTCTTTATTCTATCCCTACACGGCCGGCTCTAATTGAACATTAAGCCTTATTGCCTCTGTTGCAGTCCTGATATTATCAAGTTCATTTTGTTTAATAAAAAACCATGCAACCATAACAAGAGCACTGAACGGTTCTTTATGAAACGACCTGCGCATAAGTAAATAAAAGTCATTGGAACACTTTTCTTCGACAACCTGAGGATCAAGCTTCCAGACTTTTCCGTCTTTTATATCATTAATCAAAGCGCTGTGTTTCCACTTTGACCACTGCTCATAAGAATTGATGTCATATCCTATAATCTTTAATGCTTCGCCGGCAAAAAGGTCGTTTATACCCTTTGACTCATCAAGATAAACAATCTGTTTTCTTATCTCATCTTCTTTCATATTGTAATAAACTTTTAAGCGCATTACCCATATTACGTTTTTCATTGAATAACGCCATAGAATAAGTTTTCTTACTGCATTACGCTGTCCGATAGAAAGTTTATCTGCACCCTTAAGAAGATTCCTTACAAACTGCATATCAAGATCATGAGAAAGCATCTGCTGCTCATCAACCGCAGGTACTTTATTATACCATGCAAGTTCATCTTTTTCTGTCATTTTTTGTACATCAGGCCACTGAGAATAATCAAGGATATTAAATGGCGTAATGTCAGAAAAATCAGGCTTTTCAGAACGTCCTGTCGCAAGATATGCTGCAGCGTTCTTTAGATTTTCAAAGTCAAACCAGTGAATCAAATTTTTAAGAACTACATCCGGCTTTGAATAAAGTTCGAGGAGCTTTTTATATTCAGCAATAAATTTCTGAGTTGCTTTTTTTTCGATTAACTGTGCAAGTATTGTCTGCGGAACAGCAGGAATTTCTTCTTTAAATAAAAGAGACCAGAGTTCTGGAAGTGTTTTTGTTTCAAAAAGAATTTTTGCACGCTGACCTGTAAAAGATTTTGCAAGCATTCCGCTTGTCTTTGCATAAATGTAACACGCAGCACCCGTTCGATCCATAAGCGGTCTCCGGATTACCTGGATAAAATTTTATCCATTAAGCTGTTGAACGAATCAAAATCCTTATTTGCGTTTAAGATTTGATTCTTGTAGTCATCAAAAGTTTTTTTATGCTCTTTGTTGCAGGAATCTATTGTGTCTTCGTATTGTTTTTCAAGTTCATCGATTACTGTGTGATATTTTGAATCAAAGATTTCGTCAGACTTTGCTTTTGCAGCAAGAACTCTTCTGTTACTTTCTGCCAGCGCCTGATCAATAAGTGACGATGCCTGATTTTCTACTTCAAGTAAATGTGTTATTACATCAATTTCACTTTCCATTTTTCTCTCCTTTAACAGGCTCTGTACAGAACGCGGCATTTTAGCCCCGCACTGCATCTTCGTCATTCTGTTTTACAGACTTTCTTCGATAGCAAGAATTGTATTTACAATCTGTTCTCCCGTCAGTTTTTCCATAACGGAATTATAAAACTCTGTTTTATTAAACAGAAGTGCAAGTCGCTGCATTATATTCAAGTGTAGCGATGTATCATCTGCAGGAAACAGAATCATAAAAATAATATGAACAGGTTTTTTATCAAGTGAATCAAAATCAATTCCTTTTTTACTTTTCCCGATTGCGAAAACAGGTTCCTTGATTTTATCACTTATTGCATGAGGGATTGCGATTCCGGGAATAATTCCCGTCGTCATTTTCTGTTCACGCTCAAGTAAAGCCTTAAGCACTTCTGCCCTGTCAAGGGAAGGACAAAGAGAAATAAGAATTTCATTTAATTCTTCAAAAACTTCTTCTTTGTCCGTGCTCTGCAAATCTACATTTACAGATTCTGGCTTTATAAATTTTTCCAGCATAGTTCTACCCTTGTATAAGGCTTACTTAGAAATTACTGAGCGTCTGCACCAGATAATGTAGATTCTGGATTTACATCTGCGCCGGCATTTTCGTCAAGGCTTTCTACCCAGTCAAATACTTCTGAGTTAGAACTTTCCTGAACCTGAACTTCGTCTGTATTCTGAAGTTTTTTAACTGCAGGAGCTTTTGTAAGCAATGCGATGCTGAATGCAACAACAAGGAAAAGGGCAACAAAAACGAAAGTTGTTTTATTGATAACACTTGCCGAATGAGAACCAAATGCAGCAGAACCAGAACCAGAAAGAAGTCCGCCAAGTCCACCGCCTTCATCATTCTGAACGAGAACAAGAAGAATAAGCAGAACGCTTATGATAACAAATAAAACGATAAGTACAGTTTTTAATGCAGCCATAAATAACACTCCAAAGGCTTAAAGCAGCGAAAAAAAGCTCTAAACCGATAATTTTACGAATTTTAGTTATAATAATGGATAAAATGGCTTTTAGTCAACACGGCAGAGCCTAGCGTTTATTCTCTAAAAACTCGAAAATCGTGTCGGTTACCTGCTTTAGTTTTTCAGGTGTGACGGTTTTTAACCACGAATTAAAGATTTTGTTAAAATAAACGCTTTTTTTATCAAGTTCAGCCTCGGTAACAAAATGAGACCCTTCGACAAACCAGGACATCGCGTCATGCTGCCATGCCCCGGACGCAGAACTTCGAACGACAGTATATTTTTCTGCGTGCTCAAAAAACATCCCGACTAAGTCTTTCTGCGGATACCACGTGTTTATCTTATCCTTAATCCTTGTAAACTCACGAGAATCAATCATGTCCTTAGGAAAACCAGGACCGTCAAAATTGAATATTTTCTCAACTTTGGGCTTAAAATATTTATTCATATAGCATGCAGCATAGACTGCAAGGTTTCCTCCCTTGGAATGCCCGAGGATATTTATTTTTCCGTGCGTGATTTTAGAAACCCTGTCGATATAAGAAACCGCATCTTTTTGAGCCGGAACCGATGTAGAAAATGACATGTTAAAATCTTCTTTCCATCCTGTAAGAGTATCATCGGTTCCTTTAAAAACGACATAGGGGTTTTTATTTGTTCCGCCTAAAAAATAAGTAACGGCAGAAAACTGTTCGTCGATTGATCTGTCAATTTTATTTACATAACCTGCAGCGCTCACAGATGAAAAGCGGGGAGAATCTGCAGCGGCCTCAAGAACTTTGTATGTATCTGAGTTTATGAGGGCTCCGGGATCACAGCGTTTTTTAAAATCTGCGGTATGCTTAAAAGCCTGCCACAGATTTTTTAGCGTCATTCCCGATTTAAAATCACTGCTTAAAATTCCGTCGTAATTGAGATACGAAATCTGACAGAGTATAACTGCATCAACTTCATTAAAAGTGCTCTGTTTAAAAGACAAATCGCCGCGCCACAGAATATAGTCTATAATGTTTGCCATTTTTTTGCCGTCTTCTATATAATTATTTTTCTTTTTTCCAGGTCGCGTAATCAAGTTCGTTTCGCATGATGCGTCTTATAAACACACCTGCTTTAGAAAGATCTTCTTCTTTCCAGTTTCCTTTTGCGTTTCTGTCTGCGTTAAATTTTAAAACACCAGAATCTTCGCCCTTATTATTTACAGACCAGTTAATCCATGAAATATTATTTTCTCTAAGGAATTCGATCCACTGTAAAGTTTCTTTTTCAAAAACCCCGCCGTCACCGCTGTCTTTTGTGCAGCCCCACTCTGTTGCAAAAATCGGGAGTCCTTTAAGAAGCGCCTTCTTTATTTCTGCGCGGCGTTCTCTTCCCTGGCTTCCTGTATAAAAGTGAACCGTATACATTATGTTTTTCTGATTTAAAATCGGATCTCTTGCAGCAGAAAGAACATCACCACTCCAGTTTGGAGTTCCTACAATGATAACGTTATCAGGATCATATTTTCTTATTGCAGCAATGATGCGTTCTGCATAAGGCTTGATGTTGTCCTTCCATGTTACGTTCTTTCCGTTAGGTTCATTGCAGATTTCATAGATGATGTTTGCCTTATCACCGTACTTCTGTGCAATTTCTGTAAAGAAATCTTCTGCATCAACTGCATATAAGAGAGGATCTTTATCTCCAAGGACATGCCAGTCAACAAGAACATACATCCCGGTTTCGATACATGCTTCTATAGAAGTTATTACTTTGTCTTTAAGAACAGGGTTTCCGATATAACCGCCCTGAGTATAAAGCGCTGCACGCCATGCCTGGCAGTTCCAGTCATCACGAAGCCATTTTATTACATCTTTATTTGCGTATTTTCCATACCACTGAAGTCCATGCGAACTCATTCCCCTTATCTGAACAGGCTTACCGTTCTGGTCACACAAATCTGTTCCGATAACCTGCAGCGAACCATAACGTTCTACGACAGTTTTACCGTCTTCGATGGCAAGATGTGAATCACCCGCATACTTTACTTTATCGCCACATGAAGCAGCAAGAACAAGCACTGCTAAAGCAATACTAACTATAGATAATTTTTTCATTTTTTTTGTTTTCCTTTTTTTAAGTTGAATTTACTCAAATATCTTATCACGGTTATACTCATAGCGCAATTTTTTTTAAATAAATTCAGCATATATATTGACACTGAGGGGCGATTTTGCTATATTCTGTTGTAGTTTCATTAAGCGAGAGTGGTGAAACTGGCATACACGCTAGACTTAGGATCTAGTGCTTCGGCTTGAGGGTTCAAGTCCCTCCTCTCGCACTTCTCTATCATAAAGATAGCAGAAAAAGCAAAGTATATTTTGCGGGAATAGCTCAGTGGTAGAGCGCCACCTTGCCAAGGTGGATGTCGCGGGTCCAACTCCCGTTTCCCGCTCTAAATAAAGCGATTTAAGAGCAATCTGAATCGCTTTTTTTTTACCATTTTTTTTATCAAGAGGATAACGATCGTGAAATTATCTAAGAATTACGAAAAACTCGAAAAATCAGCTGTAAAACTCACAGTAACAGTAGACAAGGCAGACATCGAAGCAACTTACAAAAAGGTAACTGCAAATTACACAAAAAACGCACAGATTCCGGGATTCAGAAAAGGACATGTTCCGGCAAAAGTACTCGAAACAAAATATGGTGATGCATTAAAGGCAGATACATTAAGCGAAGTAATTGATGCTTCATTAAATGAAATCTTTTCTGACGAAAAAGAAACAGAATACAGACCACTTCCATATGCACAGCCTGCAATGGACAAAATGCCTGAGTTCGAACTGGGCAAAGACCTCGTTTACACAGTAACATACGACATCTTCCCTGCAGTTTCTGTAAAGAACTTCTCTGGAATCACAGTAAAAGAACCTCAGGTTTCTGTAGGAGATGCTGAACTTGCAGAAGAACTCAAAGGAATCCAGGAACGCAATGCTACTGTAACAGACAAAACTTCTTCTGAAGGCGTTGCAAAAGACGATATCGTTACAAT
>DBWY01000012.1:108161-129133 GCA_002309195.1 Treponema sp. UBA1226 | reverse complement strand
GAAAACATCTATAAAATCGATGACGAAATCATCGGAATGAAAAAAGACGAAACAAAAGAAATCACAAAGACATATAAAAAAGACGATGCAGACAAAGAACTTGCAGGAAAAACAAAGAAAATCAGCGTAACTGTAAAAGCAATTAAAGTACGTGATCTTCCTGCTCTTGATGACGAGCTTGCTCAGGACGTTAACTCTAAATACAAGACTCTCGACGACCTTAAAGCAGACCTCAAGCGCCAGATGGAAACAGCATTAAAACGCCGTGTTGCAGAAATCAAGAACAACGACCTTCTTACACAGCTTGTAGAAAAGAACCAGTTCGAATTACCAGAAAGCATGCTCCAGGCAGAACTCGACGGACGCTGGAGAATGATGGCTCAGCAGTTCCAGACAACTACAGAACAGCTCGAAAGAATGATGGCTTCTTCTGGACAGGCAAAAGATGCAATGCTCGACTCATGGAAGCCGGATGCAGAAAAAATGCTTAAATCAAGAATCATCATCGAAAACCTTCTTAAAGAAAGAAATATTTCTGTTACACCAGAAGAAATCGAAGCTCAGTATGCTAAGATTGCAGAAGAAGGCGGAATGACTGTAGAAGAAGTTAAAAAACACTACGAAGACCCGCGTTCTAAAGAATACCTTATTGATGATGCAAAAGAAGCAAAGCTCTATGATGAACTTTACAAAGAAGTAAAAGTATCAAAGGGCGACAAAATGACTTTTGCAGAACTTTTCAGACAGAGATAATCATTAAAAACCCGCATCCGGCGGGTTTTTAAATTTTTATGAATAAAGCACAAATTTAAGGACGATTTCCGTTTTTTTTGCTATATTTATAGTTAAGATATTCATTGAGGATGGCTTTTATGAACGAAAGAATGTTTTATACAATTCCGCATGTAATCAAGCGAAGCGGAAACGGTGAACGCGAATACGACATCTACACAAGACTTCTTGAAGACCGCATTATCTTTGTTGACGGTCAGATAACTGACGAAAATGCAGATCTTATAATCGCACAGCTTTTGTTCCTTGAGTCAGAAAATCCTGATAAAGACATAACTCTTTATATCAATTCCCCGGGCGGCGTAGTAACTGCAGGGCTTGCAATCTACGACACAATGCATTACGTAAAATGCCCTGTTCAGACAATATGTGTAGGACAGGCTGCAAGCATGGGTGCAATTCTTCTTGCCGGCGGAACAAAAGGAAAACGCTTTATCCTTCCTTCGTCACGTGTATTGATTCACCAGCCATCAGGCGGAACAGAAGGTCAGGAAACTGATGTTGCAATCGCAGCAAAAGAAATAATGAGATTAAAAAAGCTTTCCATTGAATACCTTGCCAGAGATACCGGCAACAAAGAAGAAAAAATTGCAAAAGACATCGAAAGAGATTTTTACATGTCTGCAAAAGAGGCCCTCGAATACGGTATCGTAGATCAGATTATGGAAGGTAAAAAATGAGAAAATTAGGCAGCCAGGAATTCTGTGCTTTCTGCGGACGACCTGCAGGAAATAAAAAAGACGATACAAGAAGACTCATCGGTTCAAGAATTACACCGGTTTATATCTGCAATGAATGTGTAGACATCTGCCGTGATATTTTTGATTCTGAACCGGGCGAAGAACTTTCTATTGAACTTTCAGAAGTTCCTTCTCCAAAAGAATTTAAAGCTTACCTCGACCAGTATGTAATCGGACAGGACTATGCAAAAAAAGCACTTTCTGTTGCAGTTTACAACCACTACAAGAGAATGGCTTCTCTAAAAGATTTTAAAAAGAGCGATGTATTCATCGAAAAATCAAACATTCTTTTAATCGGACCTACAGGAAGCGGTAAAACACTTCTTGCAAAAACACTTGCTCAGAAACTTAAAGTTCCTTTTGCAATTGCAGATGCTACTACCCTCACAGAAGCAGGATATGTAGGCGAAGACGTAGAAAATGTTCTCTTAAAATTAATCAATGCAGCAGACGGAAACGTTCAGGCAGCAGAAAAGGGAATCATCTTTATCGACGAAATCGATAAGATTGCACGTAAAAGCGAAAACACTTCGATAACAAGAGATGTTTCAGGCGAAGGCGTTCAGCAGGCACTCTTAAAAATCATCGAAGGAACAAAGGCAAGCGTTCCCCCTCAGGGCGGAAGAAAACATCCTAACCAGGAAATGATAGAAATTGATACGACAAACATCCTCTTTGTTTTAGGCGGAGCATTTGTCGGTCTTGATAAAATTGTTGAACAGCGTATCAACGAACACTCAATGGGATTTGGTTCAAAAGCAGGAACAATGACTGACGACGAAAGAGTAAATCTTTTAAATCAGGTAACTTCTGATGACCTTGTAAAGTTTGGTCTTATTCCTGAACTTATCGGCCGTATGCCTATTTCTGTTGCATTAAAAGAATTAACGCGCGACGACCTCATCTCTATTCTTACACAGCCAAAGAATGCAATTACAAAACAGTTCCAGGCTTCGTTTGCAATGGATGATGTTGATCTTTCATTTACTGATGATGCAATCGCACAGATTGCAGACATCGCAATCAAACAGAAGACCGGTGCGCGCGGACTTCGTGCAATCGTAGAAAAAATGCTCATGGACATAATGTTTGAAATTCCGAGTATCAAGGGAAAGAAAAAACTTGAGATTACAAAAGATATCGTAAATCAGACGAAAGTCCCTGAAGTAAAAGACCTTCTTATAGAAAAGACAGCATAAAAAATTTTTTACATGCTGAATATTACTGTAATGAAATAAAAAAAGCATTCTCAGTTAAGAGAATGCTTTTTTATTTTTATTCTTTCAATTAATTAACCGTGATGTAGCTTTTTGAATCCTTAAACGAATCAATCGTGCAGATTCTGTTCTGCCAGTACTCTGCTTCGCTCTTTGTTGTATAAGGACCTACGCGGACGCGGTAGAAAAGATTGTTTTTAGAATCTTTAAATGTAAATACTTCTGCAGGAATTCTGTTCTGGTCAAGTGTAGCGCGTGCAAGATCTGCAGTCTTTTTACTTGTATAGCTTGCAGCCTGAACCCAGTACTTTGCCTGAACTACAGGTTCAACAGGAGTTGTCTGTTTTACCTGTGTACCCTTGTTTTTATTCATTGCGGCAGCTTTAGTTTCTGCTGCAACTTCTGCTTTTGATTTTCCAGAAGGAGTTGCAGTATAAATTGTTGCTGCAGTTTCGCTGCTCTTTTTTGTATCGATTGCTTTCTGAGCAGCTTCGCTCTTTGCAGTAATATTTGAAGAACCAGTCTGGTTTAAGTCAATTGTAACAGTTGCATCAATCTTAAGTTCCTGAGGTTTATTTTCTGATTCTGATGCATCAGTTTTTTCTGCTGTTTCATCAACTGCAGTAAGATTAGAAATTGCATTTTCATCTACGAGCGCAACTTCTGGAGCAGAAGTTTCTTCTGCCGGCTTTTCGACAGGTTTTTCTATCGGGTTAATCGAAACTCCCTGCTGAGTCTCTGTTGCCTTTGGATTAAACAAAATCATCGAAGTAAGGATAATTACTGCGAGAAAACATCCCGAAGCCAAAATAATCCATAAAGTCTTTTTCTGTTCCATAAATAAACCTCTATATTTTATATCTGATGAAAATTTCAAATACTATTCACATTTAGTTATCGGAATTTAAAAAATTTTTTTAATAATTTTTTTTTATTTTTATGTAAATTTTTCATAAAAAAATAGTATCTATATGCATGAACAAAATCAAAATTTTCGCACTTTTTTACGCCATGCTGAATTTAACAAAACCCCTTTTTGCATCTGACTTTAAGCACGAGGAAGTCTATGGCGCATATCTCAAGCTGGATCACTTCGATTTTCGCTATGTAAGAAAATCAGATGATTATGCAGGCTTTAAATTTGATGCTTCAAAGCTCGGCACGGGCTTCCCTCTAAGGTTTTACGTGGGAAACTTAAATTTTTCCAAGGCCATAAGCCGTCTTAAAAGCCCGTCATATTCGTCTGCAATAAACCCCTTATCAACTAACTGCATCTTTTACGACGAAACGGCAGTAAGTCTTCCGTCAAAATCGAGTGCCTCAAAAACTTTATGTACTGCAATATGTTATAAAGATGCAGTTTCTGTACTGGAGTTTATTGCAGACGAAAACGAAGCCCTTAGCGTTACTTTAAGCCGGGATTTTGAAGACTGTGATTACATAAAACTAAGTGCGGCACTTACATGGATGTCTTTTTTCTTAGAACCCAAAGTGCAGAATTCGTGGAAGCTTTCTTCGCCGTTTTTTACAGGATTCAGGGCAAACGCATTTTACGGCGAGTTTCTTGTTAAAATTCCGCTTGTAAACACTAAAATAGGAATCGGAGCTGTCGAAAACCCTTTTAACACCATACGCTTCTTCTCTACCCTCGAAGCAGACATTCATTACGGCCCTTTTTCGCTTTCATCCAGCGCATTTGCCTCGGACAACCTCTTTCTTGCACGAAAAGAAGCATTTTTAACACCCTCGTCAAAAAGCGAAAAACACGTCCTCGAAATAAATGTTAACCCAAAGCTAAGATTTTACGAAAAAGGCTTTTCGTTTGAGGCAGGACTTGCAGGCTTTTACGACTGTTCAATTTTAAGCGAAGGCTATAACCCTGAACTTTCAGAAAAAATCTCGGCCGGAGCCGCAGCCAGAATGGGATTTGGCAAAAATTCAATTTATCTTCTATATAAAATGCAGAATATCACAGAAGATGATGTAAAGCACGGCGCCACAGTAAAATATACGCACGACTTTAAAAAACTAAAGCTGGGTTTTAGCTCAAATACTGTCTTTACACAGAACGAAGACCCAAAAAAAAGTACTGTCACAGAAACAGCCCTCATTTACGTTTACCCGCACGATTTTCCCATAACTTACGGCTCGGTTTCGGTCTGTTCAGAATTTAAAGACAGCCGTGTCAGAACAAAAGCGAATATGTCTGCCTCTGGTGAAATTATGGCAAAAAAGGTCAAATTTCTTGCTAAATTAACGGTATCAACGGTATTAGAGGTTGAATAAATGCAGAATTTTCTGTATTATTCTAAAATCTATCATTAGATGCAAATTTTTTAGGAATTTATTTTTTTGTAAGAGGTAAACAATATGGACTATGATCTTTCAAAAGTGAGAAATATCGGTATTAGTGCCCACATTGACTCAGGAAAGACAACTACTTCAGAACGTATCTTGTTTTATTGTAACAAGATTCATGCAATCCACGAAGTTCGTGGTAAAGACGGTGTTGGTGCTGTAATGGACAACATGGAATTGGAACGCGAACGCGGTATCACAATTCAGTCAGCAGCTACACAGGTTCAGTGGAAAGACTACACAATTAACTTGATCGATACTCCGGGACACGTTGACTTTACTGTAGAAGTTGAACGTTCTCTTCGCGTACTTGATGGTGCTATCATGATTCTTTGTGCTGTAGCTGGTGTTCAGTCACAGTCAATCACAGTAGACCGTCAGCTCAAACGCTATCACGTTCCACGCGTTGCATTCGTAAACAAATGTGACCGCCAGGGTGCAAATCCTATCCGTGTATGTAACCAGGTTCGCGAAAAGCTTGGTCTTAACTCACACATGATGGAACTTCCTATCGGTCTTGAAGACAAACTCGAAGGTGTTGTAGACCTCGTAACAATGAAAGCTATCTACTTTGACGGAGCAAACGGTGAAAACCTCCGCTATGCAGAAATTCCTGCACACATGGTAGAAGATGCTAAAAAATATCGTGAAGAACTTCTCGATGCAGTTTCTATGTTCGACGATGAACTCATGGAACTCATCATGGAAAATGGTTTTGAAAACATTCCTGAAGAAAAAATCAAGGCTGCTGTTCGTAAGGGTACTCTTGCAGAACAGTTCGTTGGTGTATTCTGCGGTTCAGCTCACGTAAACAAAGGTATCCAGCCATTGCTCGACGCAGTTGCAGATTACCTCCCTTCTCCTCCAGAAGTAGAAAACGAAGCTTTGGATCTCGATAACAACGAAGCTCCTGTAAAACTTACTTCAAACGAAAATGATCCTACTGTTGCCCTCGCATTTAAGCTTGATGACGGTCAGTACGGTCAGCTCACATATACCCGTGTATATCAGGGAAAAATCAAGAAAGGTGAAGAACTTACAAATACACGTTCAAAGAAACGCTTTAAGGTTGGACGCCTTGTTCGTATGAACTCTGCTCAGATGGAAGATATCAACGAAGCAGGTCCAGGCGATATCGTAGCTCTCTTTGGTGTAGACTGTGCATCAGGTGATACATTCGTAAGCGGCGGAATCAACTATTCTATGGCTTCTATGTACGTTCCAAACCCTGTAATTTCTCTTTCTATTAAACCAAAAGACAAACAGGCTGCAGCTCAGATGGGTAAGGCTATCAACCGCTTTACTAAAGAAGACCCTACATTCCAGTCTTACATGGATCCGGAATCTGGTGAAACAATCATCAANNAAGGGTATGGGTGAGCTTCACCTTGCTGTATACGTAGAACGTATGAAACGTGAATACAAGTGCGAAGTAGAAACAGGTGCTCCACAGGTTGCTTACCGTGAATCTATCACACAGCGCGCAGAATTTAACTACACACATAAAAAACAGACTGGTGGTTCTGGTCAGTACGGTCGTGTTGCAGGATTTATTGAACCGATCGCAGACAAAGATTACGAGTTTGTTGATATGATTAAAGGTGGTGCAATTCCTAACGAATACATCCCATCTTGTGATAAAGGTTTCCGCCGTGCTGTAGAAAAAGGTACACTCATCGGATTCCCTATCGTTGGTGTTAAAGTTACAATCAATGATGGTCAGTATCACCCTGTCGACTCTTCTGATATCGCATTCCAGACAGCAGCTATCGGTGCTTTCCGTGAAGCATATGAAAAAGCAAAACCTGCAATCCTCGAACCTATCATGAAAGTTTCTATTGAAGGTCCTACAGAATTCCAGGGAAATATGTTTGGTCTTATTAACCAGAGACGCGGTGTAATCGTTGACTCAACAGATGAAAACAACATGTCTGTAGTAAACGCAGAAGTACCACTTTCTGAAATGTTCGGATTCTCTACAATCCTTCGTTCTTCTACACAGGGTAAAGCAGAATTTACAATGGAATTCTTAAAATACGGTAAAGTTCCAGGAAACGTTTCTGAAGAACTTCAGGCTAAATACAAAGCTGAAAAAGCAGCAGAAAAGAAATAAGGAGCGATCATATGAATAAGAAAGATTTATTTGACTGCAGCCCTATCCGTGCATTTGATAAACTTACAAACGGCGGTCTTAAAGCTGGTGAAGTTGGACTTATTACATCTAAGAAAGGACTCGGAAAAACTTCTGTATTAGTTCAGTTTGCAATGGATTCTCTTTTAAATGACAAGAACCTTGTTCACGTTTCATTTGATCAGGAATCTTCAAACGTAATTTCATGGTACTCAAGCGTATTTGCAGAAATTGCAAAAAAGAAGAACATTTCTAACGCTCAGGAACTTAAAGATGAGATTATGAAAGAACGCGTAATCTTAAACTTTAACCCGGAAAACTTTACTCTTGCAAAACTCATCAACACTGTAAAAGCTCTTAAAGATGCAGGAACAAAAGTAACAGCACTCGTAATTGACGGTGTAGAAATCAAGAACGTAACTGCTGACGATGCAAAAGCTGTAGAAAACTTTGCAAAATCAGAAAACATTACAATCTGGTTAACATCAACAGAAGAAAGTGCTAACCTTTCTGACTGCGCTTCTAAAGAAGTTCTTGCAACAATCGCTGCAGTTCTTCATATCGAAGCAAAACCAGAAGGAACTGTATTAAGCATCCTCAAAATGAGAGATGATACACCTTCTGCTTCTCTTAAGCTTGATGCAAAGACACAGCTTATTTCTGAAAAATAGTTTTTCAAAAATAAGTTTTGAGTCTTAAAAAGACTAAGATAATTCAAAGGCTGTCCTTTCGGGCAGCCTTTTTTTTAGCCCTTTCCGCATACAAACCTTGCCGATAAGCATTTTTTTTATTACATTTATTACAGAGATACTGCAGGAGTTTACGGAGGTTACTTTATGAAAATCGCTTTTTTTGACACACACTCATACGATAAAAAATCGTTCACCCAGGCAAATGAAAACTTTAATTACGAAATTGATTTTCGTGATTACAAACTGAACGAAAATACAGCCCTCACTGCAAAAGGTTTTGACGTAGTCTGTGTTTTTGTAAATGACATCGTAAACGAAGCTGTTATTAAAACTTTAAAAGAATGCGGAATAAAATTAATTGCACTTCGCTGTGCAGGTTTTAACAATGTAGATTTAAAAGCTGCAGACGAAGCAAGAATTAAAGTTGTACGAGTTCCGGCATATTCTCCTTATGCAGTTGCAGAACACGGGGCTGCCCTTTTAATGTCACTTACGCGTCATATTCCGCAGGCTTATCTTAGAACAAAAACTGCAAACTTTAATATCGAAGGACTTACCGGTCGTGATCTTCATGGTCTTACAGCAGGAATCCTCGGAACAGGAAAAATCGGTCAGATTATGGCAGATATTTTAAAAGGTTTCGGAATGAACATCATCGCATACGATCCGTATCCGAATGAAGAATGGGCTTCTAAAAGCGGAGCACGTTATGTAACATTAAAAGAAATATTCTGCGAAAGCGATGTTCTTAGCCTTCACTGTCCTCTTAACGAACAGACAAAACATATCGTAAACCACGACTCAATGAAAATGATGAAGCACGATGCAGTCATCATAAATACAGGACGCGGCGCGCTCATCGACTCAAAGGCACTTGTCCACGCTCTTAAGCACGGTCAGATAGGCGGAATAGGAATGGATGTTTATGAAGAAGAGAGCAAATACTTTTTTAGCGACTGGTCTACCGACATCATGACCGACGATGTACTCGCGCGCCTTTTGACATTCCCTAACGTAATAATTACAGCGCACCAGGCATTCCTTACGACAAACGCACTTAAAAATCTTGCAGACACTACACTGCAGAATATACGCGATTTTTCTGACAATGCAAAACTTGTAAATGAAGTTAAAGCATAAAAAAAGGCTGCCCGAGAATCGGGCAGCCAGCTTTCTTTTTGGGGTTGGGATCAAAGGTTATAAATTAAAAATCAGCGAAGGAAACCGTTGTATTCAAGGTGAACTCTTACATTGTGTTCAGGCATATAAAAAGTAACTGTTCCGCCGTTAGTACCTGGAGTCCAGTCATATTCTGATGTATCCATGTTTTCACCGTTTCCAAACGGATCATACAAATAACATACGTCTGCATCACCAGTATAGGTAACAGTTACAAGAAGATCTTCTCCAATCTGTTCTGTAGAAATTTCAGAATCGATACCATCTCCAGTTTCAACGATGATACCCCAGCTGCCAAGTGATTCTGTTGTAGCTGCACATCCGGCAAACATTCCAACCATTGCTGCAAGTAAAACTCCCATTGCAATTTTAATAAAATTCTTTTTCATACGTTACTCCTTATTTGAACAGAAAAAATATTTTTTATTCTGTTCAGTAATAAAAATAATTAAACTCAACTCTGCAAATTATTATACGCACTTTATTTTTATTTTGAAGTAGTTTTTGCAATAATAAGTTTTTTATTATGCCGCACTTATCTTTATTAGAATATTCTTAGAATTCTTTTACAAAGAATTATTCCGGAAAATCATACGCTCTTACCGTAAGATCACACGCAGGCATTGTAACAATGCATTTATAAAAACCTTCTCCGGCATTATTAGGCCAGTTTGCATAATGTGTTTCATGATTAGAAGTTTTAAAAGCTGTTAAATATTGAGGACAGCCGTTAAAAGTAATTACAACATTCTGAGAATACGTCTGCTTGCTTACAGTGTAATCATAATCTGTATCGATCGTTAAAGTGTAGGTATCATAATTGTATGTAAACCCGTCTCCTCTACTTCCTGAGCCAGAAGAACCTGCACCTGAACACCCCGGAAACAAACCGATTAAAGCACAAAGCACGACAACAAGCCCCATCACAATTAAAGCATTTTTCATTTTATTCCACCTTACAGTAATTTTTCCCTTCTCTCCTGATTTATAAACATATTTAAATGCGTATCGTTATTTCTTTTTTTATAAGTGTTTTATTAGCGTATTCTTAGGATTCATTTAGAAAACATCACTGCACTTTATTTTTTTAAAAACCGGTTATATAATATTGTAATGGAACTGACTAAAAAACACCGTGTATTAATCTGTATTTTCTACGGAATCATCACAGCAACTGCAAATTTTTTGGGTGCAGTTTTACCGATAAGTTTTGCGCAACCTACACTCGAAAGCCTTTACATGACAGAATGGCTTGCATTTCTTGAACAGTACAGTAAATTTATAAATTATGTTACCGCAGGAACATTCATCGTTCCATCTTTATTATGTTTTATCTATGCATTTAAAAAAAGCAAGGAAAGATTTATAAATCTTCCGATTGCATATTCACTTCTTGGGGCAACAGGCTGGATTTTTTATCTGCTTGCAGAAATCGTAACTCTTTTTATTGCAAAACAGGCCCGTGATATTGCAATAATGAATATCTTTTTTACGTCCCTTATGTTCTCAGGGCTCGAGCTTCTTTTAAGTTTTACGATTACATATTTTACACTTGAGACCCTTCACAGAAAGATTTTTCTTCCGCGGTATTTCCCTGACGGACATCTAAGACAGTATAAAAAAGTAAAGAATCCTTCGTTAAGGTTTTTGTTCTTTGCTTTTTACTGTTCAGCAGGCTTATTCCCGACCCTCTACATTCTTTCTGCATACATAACAACGCACTTAAACAACAATATAACAGTAAACACAAACACTCTCATAATTTTATTCTTCCTTGTTCTCTTTGGAGTCGGTCTTTGCATAATCTTTCTTGATTACTTTGACACTCCGCTTAGAAAATTAAAAGCCGGAACAGAAAAAATAAAGAGAGGGGATTTTAATACGCGTGTAAATGTAGTAAGCGCAGATTCTTTCGGAGATCTTGCAGATTCGTTTAACGAAATGACTGAGACGCTCGAATCAAAAACAAAGAAAATTGTGTCGATTCAGAATTCTATAGTAACCGGGATGGCAGTCATGGTAGAAAGCCGCGACAACAGTACAGGCGGCCACATCAAACGAACAAGTGACTGCGTCCGCATCTTTATTGAACAGCTAAAGAAATCAGAAGAATTTTCATATTTAAGCGACAGTTTTTGCATTAATGTAATAAAGGCAGCACCTATGCACGACCTTGGAAAAATTGCAGTCGATGATGCAGTTTTAAGAAAGCCAGGAAAATTTACCGACGAAGAATATGAAAAAATGAAAAAGCACTCAAAAGAAGGAGCGCGCATAGTAGAAAACGTACTTAAAGAAGTCGACGACCCCGAATTTAAAAAGATTGCGATAAACATTGCACACTATCATCACGAAAAATATGACGGTTCAGGCTATCCAGAAAAAATTGCAGGAGAGAACATTCCGCTTGAAGCACGCATCATGGCCCTGGCGGATGTATTTGATGCACTTGTAAGTAAAAGATGCTATAAAGACAGCTTTAGTTATGACAAAGCATTTTCGATTATAGAAGAATCACTCGGGACACACTTTGATCCTAAGCTTGGAAAGATTTTCATCACATGTCGCCCACAGCTTGAACAGCTTTATAACGGAACAGTATAAAAAAATCCCGCAGCACTGTGCGGGATTGTGAACAAAACGAATTAATACATTTTAAAATTAAACCAAAGACCATTCTGGCTTTTAAATGTAAATGCATATGTCGAATTTGGTTCAGATGGATCAACTATTTCTTCAATAGGAATGACCTGTTCCCTCGGTGATTCTACTATTACACATGCATTTGAATCTGGATAGACCTCACTCCCGTTAGACCCTTGCTCTTCACATATTACATTCAGATAAACACATTCTGTAATATACAGTTTATTATTATCTATGTAGGCAAGACCCTCAGAAACAGGCTGAAAGTTACCTCCACTCATGCTTAAACTCCAAAGTGTATATTTACCCATCGAAATATTAAACTCTAATTTATAACTATCCGGTGCAAAATTATAATCAAAGTTTCCTTTGTAAGAAAAATCATCTTCATCATTGTCATTTACACACGGAAATGTATTTCTTACAATATAATTTTCTCCTTCTAAAGGTTTTAAATTATACATATCAACATTAATATAATTTTCACCTGATGAAATTGTAATTCTGTCAGATTTTCCAGAACCTATAAAATATGTTAAATCTTTTCTTGCTGGATCAAAAGAATTAACCATTATATAAACACTTGCACCAACTGGAATCCCGTTAAAAGTTGTATGCAATCTTTCATCAATTGAATTAAAAATGAGTTCCCGTGACTTCTTTACATCACCTAAAAGACTTACCATAACATGAGTATCTGTATCAGTATATGGAACCGTCACATTTCTCTCGTCTGCAGGAATAAAATCTCTGCCGTTAAAAGTCAAGGTTAAAGAAGTCCCGGAATTATCAAAATTTGCGCAGGAATTAAAAAAGACAAGGCACGAAGTAACAACTGCAAGAACAGATAAAAATTTCTTCATCAGTCACTCCAGAAAAGACAGCGCAGGAAAACCGCGCTTATATGGTTTGACGTGCAGCGTTAGCTGTCGGGGTCGAAACTGGTTTCTTGCGCAGATATAATCTGTCGCAAGATTAATATTTACACGGACAACTCAAAGCGCTGTCCTGCTTTTCTTATGGTTTGACGTGCAGCGCAAGCTGTCGGGGTCGAAACTGGTTTCTTGCAAAGAATAAATCTGTCGCAAGATTAAACGTGTTATACGGATAGCCAAAGCGCTGTCCTGCTTTTCTTATGGTTTGACCCGCAGCGTTAGCTGTCGGGGTCGAAACCGGTTTCTTGCAAAGAATAAATCTGTCGCAAGATTAAACGTGTTATACGGACAACTCAAAGCGCTGTCCTGCTTTTCTTATGGTTTGACCCGCAGCGCAAGCTGTCGAGGTCGAAACTGGTTTCTTGCGCAGATGTAATCTGTCGCAAGATTAAACGTGTTAAACTGCAGCTGCGCTGTCAGTTTAACACTACTTAGTGTCCATACGTTGCAATAAATACACCAGCTGCAACCGCAGTTCCGATTACACCCGATACGTTTGGTCCCATAGCATGCATGAGAAGGAAGTTAGAAGGATCTTCCGACATACCAACTTTATTTGCTACACGAGCAGCCATAGGAACAGCAGATACACCAGCTGATCCGATAAGCGGATTGATTTTTTCTTTTAAGAAAAGGTTCATAATCTTAGCCATGATAAGTCCGCCTGCTGTTGCAATACAGAATGCAAGGAGACCAAGAAGGATAATACCGATTGAACTTCCATTCATAATCTTTTCTGGAGTCATCTGACTTCCTACACCAAGGGAAAGAAGAATAGAAACGATGTTCATAAGTTCATTTTCCATTGTCTTAGAAAGACGTTCAACTACACCACACTGTTTTACAAAGTTACCGAATGCGAGCATACCGATAAGAGGTGCTGCAGGTGGAAGAAGAAGAATAGTAACGATGAGAAGCATCATCGGGAATAAAGTCTTTTCTGTTTTAGAAACTACACGAAGCTGTTTCATCTTGATAAGACGTTCTTTTTTAGAAGTAAGGAGCTTCATGATAGGCGGCTGAATCATAGGAACAAGCGCCATGTAAGAATAAGCTGCAACTGCAATTACAGCCATCATTGCCGGAGCAAGTTTTCCTGATACATAAATAGATGTAGGACCGTCAGCACCACCAATGATAGAAATAGCACAAGCCTGGAGCATATTGTATTCAACACCAGGAATAAGGTTCATGAGGGCTACACCAAAGAGGGTTGCAAATACACCCAGCTGTGCTGCAGCACCGAGCAATGCAGTCTTTGGATTTGCAATAAGCGGACCAAAGTCTGTCATAGCGCCGATTCCCATAAAGATAAGCATCGGGAAGAATTCGTTTCCAACACCTGCACTGTAAATGATGTGAAGCATTCCGTGTGGTGCATCACCCATTCCGGCTCCAGGAATATTTACAAGGATTGTACCGAATCCGATTGGAATCAAAAGAAGCGGTTCAAAACCTTTAGCAACTGCAAGGTATACGATTAAGAAACCGATTGCAATCATTACGATTTTCTGCCAGCCGGGAACATGATCTCTTGCATATGCAAATGGATCTGCTTCCATTCCTTTTTCTGTTGCTTCTGCATCAAGCTTTGCCTGTGCAATTTCTGCATCAGTCTTCTGGTGAATGATCTGATAGATACCAGTGTTTTCCCAGATGTTCATAAGGAACTTGCTTACAGAAATTTCAGGGATATTTTCTGAATCCTTAATGATTGCTGTATTCATTGTTCTAAAGGAAGGAGATTCCCTATCTTCGCCTGTAGAAGCATTTGCTGTCGGTTTAATGATAAACGAAGCAACAAGTGCTACAAGCATTACACCGAGCATTGTCTTAAAAATATGTTTTTTATCTCTGGTTAATTCATTCATTTTTTTATCCTTAGTTAATTTCTGCAATTGCCTGTCCCGCAGATACCTGTGTAGAAGGCTGTGCAAGGAAGTGAACTTTACCTGCAGTTCCTGCTTTAATTTCAAGTTCCATCTTCATAGATTCAATCATGATAATTGTTGTATCAGGCTGAACTGAAGCACCTTCTGCAACTACATGTTTAAGGAGAGTTCCTGCAACTGGAGCGTTAACAGGCTTTCCGCCTGCTGATGCTGCCGGAGCGGCTGCAGGGGCTGCCTGAACAGCTGGTGCTGCAGCAGGAGCTGCCATTACTACTCCACCGAGAGTAGCAAGTACCTGACCTGCTGTAATCTGAGTTCCCGGCTGAACAACAAAGTTAATCTTTCCGTCTTCAGGAGCCTTTACTTCGAGTTCCATTTTCATAGACTCAAGCATGATTACTGTATCACCTTTTTTAACCTGTGCACCGTTTGCTGCAACATGTTTTAAAAGAGTTCCTGCAACAGGAGCTTTAATATCAACTCCGCCTGTAACAACAGGAGCAGCTGCCGGAGCACTTCCTGCAGCGCCGAATGAAACATTGTAAGGAGTTCCGTTAACTGTAATTGTAGAACCGTTTGAAGTTACATTGTATGAAGTTCCGTTTACAGAAACTGTATAAGAACCGTTTGCAGAAGCAGCAGGAGCCGCTGATTCTACTTTTCCAAATTTTTCTTTTGCATCAACAGGACCGTTTGCACGAGTCTTAAAGAAGCCTGGTGCTACTTTAGGGAACATAGCGTATGTAAGAACGTCTTCATCAGATCCGTCACCGCCAGCTTCCTTAGCCTGTTTAACCATTTCGTCCCATTCCATAGGAATTTCATCTGCAGGACGACAAGTCATCGGAGCAGACATTCCTGTCTGTGCGAGAGCTTTCTTTACGAGGTCTGCATTTGGTTCAGCAGGAAGTTTTCCATATCTTCCAACGAGAAGATCTGCAAACTCACCTGTCATTTTTTCGTAGCGACCGAAGAGTACGTTAAATACAGCCTGTGTTCCTACAATCTGTGATGTAGGTGTTACGAGTGGAACATATCCAACATCTTTATGTACGTTTACGAGTTCTTTAAGAACGTCGTCCATCTTGTCTGATTTACCCTGCTGCTTGAGCTGGCTTTCGAGGTTAGAAAGCATTCCGCCTGGAACCTGACTTGCAAGAATACGTGTATCTGCTCCAAGGAATTTAGATTCGAGTGAAGCATAGTGTGTGCGTACTTCGCGGAAGTATGCGGCAATTTCAAGAAGTGCATTGATGTCTAAGTCTGTGTCGTATTCTGTGCCCTTGAGCATTTCTACAACTGTTTCTGTAGCAGAATGTGAAGTTCCCATTGCCATAGAAGAAATTGCAGTATCAAGAACATCTGCACCTGCTTCTGCAGCTTTAAGAAGTGTTGCAACAGAAAGACCTGTTGTTGCGTGTGTATGAATCTGAACAGGAATATCAACCTTTGCTTTGATTGCCTTTACGAGATCGTAAGCAGCATAAGGTTTTAAAAGTCCTGACATATCTTTGATACAGATTGAATCAGCGCCAAACTCTGCATATGTTTTAGCAAGTTCAGCATATTTTTCGTTTGTGTGGTATGGAGTTACGGCATAAGAAATTGCCATCTGAACGTGTTTACCGGTTTTCTTTGCAGCATCTGCAGAACGTTTTAAGTTTCTAGGATCGTTACATGCATCGAAAATTCTGAATACTCCGATTCCGTTTTTAGCAGCTGTCTGAACAAACTTGTCTACAACATCGTCAGCGTAGTGGCGGTAACCCAAAAGGTTCTGTCCACGAAGAAGCATCTGGATCGGTGTATTTGGACAAGCCTTTGACATTTTTCTAAGGCGTTCCCATGGATCTTCGTTAAGGAAGCGGATACATGAGTCATAAGTTGCTCCACCCCATCCTTCAAGGCTCCAGAAACCGATTTTATCGAGTTTTTCAAATGCCGGAGCCATATCGGCAGTTGTCATACGTGTTGCATGAAGGCTCTGATGAGCATCGCGCAATACTAATTCTGTTAATTTGATTTTAGACATATCTTACTTCCTTAATATTTATTTTTTAAGTGCCGTTGCAATGGCTGCAACTACAGCTTTATCGTCCTGTGCAGGGGCCGAAGCAGATGCACTCTTTTCTTCCGGTGCATCAACATCCATTTTCAATGCATGCAGAATACCATGTAACGCATACATACAAATAATCATAATAATGAGGAATGTAAAAACTACTCCCATTCCGAGCAAAGTCAAAATTCCGCTTTGACCAAGCATATCTACTATTGTCATAAGACCCCCAAAAAGTTTCCTTTAAATCCCTTTTTTTGAAAAAAAAAGAAATTAGAACAAGTTTATCATAAATCATTTTTCGTTTCAATGGCTTACTATACATATAGAAGAAAGTTGTTTTTTTCAACTAATGAGCGGCATAGTTTATTCCGATAAATAAAGGGGTATTTTTATGAAAAAACAATTAATGTTTTCGGTTATCGTATCATTCCTTTTCTCTCTGGCCATAGGAAATTCGCTTTTTTCCTGTTCCGGCAAAACAAAATCAGAGCCAGAAAACACACAGGAAACGCTTATTACCACACACAGCTGGTACTACCTCAAAAAGGATGGTTTTGAAAAAATAAATTCGCCTTTAAGCGCCCCTCTTGTAATCAAAAAACCATGGACAGAAAGCATACGCATAAGCGCAATCGGACAGACAGCTCTCATCGATACTGAATCTAAAAGCGAGGCCCCTGAAATATTTGCACTCGTTAACAGAGTCGGACTTATAAAATTTGATTCTGATAAAATGTCGCTCGTTTCTGATTCACTCTTATTTAAAGATGTTACTGCAGAACAGATTGTTTTTATGAACGGTCGTCCTGTTTTTTCTCTTTATAAAAATGATTTTTTTAACGAGTCACTTTCAAATGTAAACGAAAAAAACATTTCTGTACTCGTTCAGTTTGACACAGAATCAAATTCATTTTTCCCGATTATAAACTCTGATACGCTTCAGCTTGAAAAAACAGCTCAGATAAATGATTTTTTCTGGGACGGAACTTACTGGTATTACTGCATAAAAAATTCACTCAAAGATAAAACAATTTTTTCTTACATAAAATGGAAACCGCAGAGTTCACTTCTTACAATTCTTCCGGCAGATTCAAAAGAAAAAATTACGGTCAGGGATTCAGATGAAACTGAATTCAGAAATAAAAAAACTGTACAGCCATTTGCAAATGCACCTGAACGGGTAAAAAAACTTCTCTCTACGATTCCGTCTAACTTTAATTTTTCGATAGAAGTTAAAACTGCAGGTGGACCTTCGCCAAGATATTATGAAAACATTTCATCAGAAGGTGACTCACCGGTAGAAGCAAAAGTACAGCTTTCTGACTCGTGGACTGCAGCAGTATTTAAAGACGGAACAATGTATTTTACCGGCTCGCTTTTTAACAGAAGAATGCTGAACAATTCAAAACCTGTCGCACTTCGTCTTCCACGCCTGCCAGAAGGTTTTATCTACACCGATTTTGGAATCTCGGGCGGAACGCTTTATGTTTCATGGGAAGAGGTTTCTTTTTATGAAACAGGAAGATCCGGTTTTTTAAGTGTAGATTTAGCAAAAGTGTTGTATAATGAATTATAGATATGAATAAAGTGTGTCATAGACGATGCACTTTCTGGAGTGTGCTTTGCAGAAATTCATGAAAAGATTTTTTTTAATTGCAGTTCTCTTTTCAATGGGCGCTTTATGTTCCGCACAAAGCGAAAACGATTCAAAAAAAATTTCTGTTTCTCCTTATGCAAATCTTGGATTTAATATAACTGTAAATACTGCATCAAAAGAAAAAAGTGCCCCTACTCCTGTAAACTTTGCAGGCGGAATGGGTGCAATAATCGATATTACAGATTTCATTACACTTGAACCTCGTCTTGATTTCTGGGCAATGTATTATCTTTTTGACGGCAAGGATGCACTTCCTGCAGAAATAGAACAGCGCACTGCTTCTGTTCTATGCTTTATGCTCGACGTTCCTGTCGGATTTAATTTTAGAAAAGGAAACCACACATTTACTCCTGGTGCAGGACTCGGCATTTTAATGCGCTTTGCATTCCTTTCCAGTGGAGTAAAACCAGATGATCATGGGGCTACAGGAAGTGCACAGGGCGATGCAGAAAAGATTGCTTCATGGTTCTGGGGCAAAGGCCGCTTTTTATATCCAGAAGTATTTTTTGCATGGGATTACAGAATTTCAGAAAAACTCAGGGCAGGCTTAACTGCCAGAATATATCTGCCTTTAGGCTCAATCATTGACGGTAAAGGCCTGGATGCAACCATAATCAATCTTTCTACAAGATTTGTATTTTAACCCCTTTTATACGCTATTTTCACTATCCTGATTTTTTACTATAATAGTATGCAAAAATAATGCGGCATACCTGCACTTTTACAGTAATCCTTGCCGCCCGTACATCAGGAGTAAAAAAAAATGTCAAAATATCCTTTTGAATCCATAGAACCAAAATGGCAGAAGTATTGGGACGAACACAAAACTTTTAAAGTAAACGAAGACGAAAAGTTTCCGGCAGAAAAAAGAATGTACGTACTGGACATGTTCCCGTACCCTAGTGCAGCCGGACTTCACGTAGGCCACCCTGAAGGCTATACGGCAACAGACATTTACTGCCGCTACCTTCGCATGAACGGTTATAACGTACTTCATCCGATGGGATACGATGCATTCGGACTTCCTGCAGAAAACTACGCAATCAAAACAGGAACACATCCAAAGACAACAACAAACGCAAACATAAAACACTTTACACAGCAGATTAAATCACTCGGATTTTCTTATGACTGGGACCGCTGCGTATCAACCTGTGAACCGGATTACTACAAATGGACTCAGTGGATATTCCTTCAGCTTTATAAAAAAGGCCTTGCATACGAAGCACAGACTCCAATCAACTGGTGTCCGTCTTGTATGACAGGTCTTGCAAACGAAGAAGTAAAAGACGGAAAGTGCGACCGCTGCGGTGCAGAAGTTACACACAAAACAATCCGTCAGTGGATTTTAAAAATTACAGATTATGCAGACCGTCTTGATAACGACCTCGACACTCTCGACTGGCCGGAAAGCGTAAAAGCAATGCAGCACAACTGGATTGGAAAATCAACAGGTGCAGAAGTTGTTTTTACAGTTGCAGACAAAGATGGAAAACCAACAGAAAACAAACTTACAGTTTATACAACACGCTGTGATACACTCTTCGGTGCAACTTACATGGTTGTATCACCTGAACACAAAATCATTCCGGAAATTACAACACCAGAGCAGGCAGATGCAGTAAAAAAATATCAGGAAGAGGCTGCAAAAAAATCTGACCTTGAGCGAACAGATCTTGCAAAAGATAAAACCGGTGTATTCTCAGGAAGCTATGCGATAAATCCTGTAAACGGAAAACTAATTCCAATCTGGATTGCAGATTATGTTTTGATTTCTTACGGAACAGGTGCAATTATGGCAGTTCCTGCTCACGATGACCGTGACTGGGAGTTTGCAAAAAAATTTAATCTTCCTATCATCGAAGTTTTAAAATCAGAAGTTGATGTTCAGAAAGAAGCATGGACTCAGGATGGAATCCACGTTAACTCAGAATTCCTTGACGGCTTAAATAAAGCTGACGCAATTGCAAAGATGCTTGAGTTCCTCGAAGAAAAGAAAATCGGACGCAAGGCAATCAATTATAAACTCCGCGACTGGATTTACAGCCGTCAGCGTTACTGGGGAGAACCGATTCCTCTCGTGCACTGTCCGAAGTGCGGAACAGTTCCTGTACCGGAAGAAGAACTTCCTCTTACACTTCCAGAAGTAAAATCATATCAGCCGACAGGAACAGGAGAATCTCCTCTTGCTGCAATCGACTCATGGGTAAACTGCAAGTGTCCTAAGTGCGGTGCAGATGCAAAACGCGAAACAAATACAATGCCTCAGTGGGGAGGAAGCTGCTGGTATTACCTTCGCTACCTTGACCCGCACAACGATAAAGCATTCTGTGCTCCGGAAAAAGAAAAATACTGGATGCCTGTAGATCTTTACATCGGAGGAGCAGAACATGCAGTTCTTCATCTTCTTTATGCAAGATTCTGGCACAAAGTTTTATATGATATCGGAGTTGTTTCTACAAANNACAAAAGAACCATTCCAGCGCCTTATCAACCAGGGAATGATTACTTCATTTGCATTCCAGAGAAAAAACAAGACACTCGTTCCGGTTGATGAAGTTGAACAGAAAGAAGACGGAAAATACTACGAAAAAGCAACAGGCGAAGAGCTCGAACAGATTGTTGCAAAGATGTCTAAATCTTTAAAGAACGTAGTAAATCCTGATGATGA
>DBWY01000012.1:92774-108113 GCA_002309195.1 Treponema sp. UBA1226 | reverse complement strand
ATGGGACCTCTTACAATGAGTAAACCTTGGGCAACACAGGGAATCGTTGGTATCCACCGCTTCCTCGAAAAAGTCTGGGCAGTTTCAGAAAAGCCAATGGCAGACATCGACATCACAGGCAAGCTCGAAGATAAAGCATTGCTCAGCGCAAGAAAAACGTTTGCCCAGACAATCAAAAAGGTAACCGATGATACAGCAACATTGAACTTTAACACTGCTATAAGCCAGATGATGATTTTCATCAACGAACTTTCAAAGCTCCCGGAAATTCCAAAAGCAATGTGGAGCGATTTCGTAAAAGTTCTTTCTCCTTATGCACCTCACCTTGGTGAAGAGCTCTGGGAAAAACTTGGCAACAAAGAAACCATCGCCTACGTTGCATGGCCAAAGGCAAACGAAGAATGGACAGTCGATGATACAAAGACAATCGTTGTAATGGTAAACGGCAAAAAACGTGACACATTTGAAGCACCTGCAGGAACGGCAGATGACACACTTAAAGAAACAGCATTTGCACGTGCAGACGTTAAAAAGTTTACCGACGGACACGAAATCGTTAAGTGCATCGTAGTTCCGAATAAGCTTGTAAACATCGTAATTAAATAGATTTTTCAAAGCTGAATAAAAACAGAACAGACACTGCGGGATTAAAGCCTGCAGTGTTTTTTTTCAGAAAATTTTAATTTTTTTCTTGTTCCTATTGACAGAAACAAAACCTCAATGTATATTCTTTTCTGGAGAGTGTTACTACATATAGTAACTGTTATACAGGAGCAGACATGACACGTACAGATTCAATTTATTTTTCAATTCCATGCGACAGATACACACCGTTTTCCCTGGCGCGAAAAATCGGAGCTTCGGCAATCCTTGAAAGCGCAAGCTTTGCGCGGGGGCGTGAGCGTTATTCAATTTTACTCTTAGAACCGGCCTTTCATATCATACAGGACGATGAGGGTGTCGCATTTTTAATCGACGGCCGTCGTCTGCCCTACAGAGGCAAAAACGAAACAGGCGAAACGATTGCCCCTGGAAGCAGAGTTCTTCACACACCGGACATCCTTGATGCACTTGTCTATGTCGCTTCTCAAAACGATATGAGTGTAATACACAATGAAGACGGAACAGAAAGTTCAAACACAATTCCTGTTCCTGCAAGCGGGCTCGGATATTTAAGCTATGAGTTTGCAGCAAGATGTGACACGATAAATCTTTGTGCACAGACAGATGAACTTCATATACCAGAAAGCGAATTTGTTGCAGGTCATCTTTATGTCGTGTTTGATCACTTTACAGAAAAGATTCATGTGTTTGCACTCAACTATAATGAACACCAGATTGATCTTGAAAAAGCAGTAAGCGATTTAAAGAAACGATTAAACGATATGGATTTTACATATCTTTCTGAACCAGAAGAACCTTGTAAAGTCCGCACGATTACAGATTTAAAACAGAGTGAACGTGAATATAAAGAAAAAGTTGAATCAATCAAAAAAGAAATCGTTGCAGGAAATTTACTACAAGCTGTTCCGAGCCGTCGTCTCCAGATTGAATGTAATAATTCCGCACTTGAAATTTACAGAAGACTTCGCGCGGTAAATCCAAGCCCATATCTTTTTTACATCGACTTTGGTGAACGACAGCTAATAGGATCATCACCAGAAAGTCTTGTACGCGTTCGTGATGGAGTTGCATCTATACGTCCGATTGCAGGAACGAGACGACGTGGAAAAAATTCTTTCGAAGACGAAGAATTAAAAGCAGAACTTTTAAATGATGCAAAAGAAAGAGCTGAACATCTTATGCTTGTAGACCTTGCACGAAATGATCTTGGACGCGTCTGTACAAACGGAAGCGTAGAAGTTACACGATTTATGGAAGTTGAACTTTTTAGTCATGTAATGCACATCGTAAGTGATGTTCAGGGAAAAGTCGCCGCCGGCCTGAAACCTATACAGGTTTTGCGCGCAGCGTTTCCTGCAGGAACTGTAAGCGGTGCACCAAAAATAAGTGCAATCGAAATCCTGAGCAGAATCGAAAAAACAAAACGAAGATTTTATGCAGGAGCGGTCGGATATATTCAGTCAAACGGAGATCTTGATTTCTGTATTGCAATACGCTGCGCGCTCAAGCAGGCGAAAGTCTGGAGCCTGCAGGCCGGCGGCGGCATTGTATATGACAGCAATGCAGACCGTGAATGGGAAGAGACTAATGAAAAACTAAGGGCTCTTAGAACCATATTTGAAGAAAATAAAGGAGAGACAAAATGATAGCATTTATTGATAACAAAGACAGTTTTACATTTAACATCGTTCAGAGTCTTGAAAGAGTTTCTGGTGATAAAGTAAAAGTTTTTCGTTCTGACGAAAGTTCTGTTGCAGAAGTAGAAAATGCAAAACCTACTCACATCATAATCGGTCCAGGTCCGGGAACTCCAAAAGAAGCAGGCATTTCTATCGAAGTAATAAAATATTTTGCAGGAAGAATTCCTATTCTTGGAATCTGTCTGGGGCATCAGGCAATCGGAGAAGCATTTGGTGCAGAAATAGTCGGTGCAAAATATATTCGCCATGGAATCGTAGAAGAAATAAAAACTGACGGCCGTGGAATATTCCGCAACATTGGACTTAAAGGAAACTTTACGAGATATCATTCACTTGTAATAAACGAGGCAACTCTCTCTGCAGAATTTGAAGTTTCTGCACGAGCTAAAGACGGTGACATAATGGGAATCCGTCATAAAGATTTTGTTCTTGAAGGAGTTCAGTTTCATCCGGAAAGCATTGCAAGCGAAAAAGGTGATGCACTCTTTAAGGCTTTCTTAAATTACAGCAGAGAAAATATTTCTCACGTTCTCATCCTTAACCAGCTTATCGATCAGAAAAAAAGCTTAAGCCGCGAGCAGACTGCTTCATTTATAAGCGAGCTTACAGACGGAACAATGGATGAAAAAATTGCATCATCTGTATTAACTGCAATGGCTTCGCGTGGACTTCCGACTGCAGAAGAAATGGGAGGAGCAGCACAGGTAATGCTTAAAAAGAAAACTCACTTTCCTCTTGAAAACCATGGACTTGCAGAAATCGTTGGAACAGGTGGAGACGGTAAAGGTTCGTTTAACATTTCTTCAATGTCGGCACTTGTTGCTTCAAGCTGTGGACAGACAATGGCAAAACACGGTAACAGAGCTGTTTCTTCAAAATCCGGAGCCGCAGACTTCTTTGAAGCCCTTGGAATAAACATAATGGCTTCTCCAGATAAAACTGCAGAACTTGTTAAAAAAACAGGTTTTGGATTTCTCATGGCTCCCGTTTATCATTCTGCGATGCGTTTTGCAGCTCCAATCAGAAAAGCGCTTGGAATTAAAACAATCTTTAATGTACTCGGTCCTCTTTTAAATCCTGCAAACGCAGAATTTGAAGTTCTTGGTGTATATTCAAAATCACTCTTAAAAGACTATGCACACGCTGCAAAATCTCTCGGAGCGAAACGCGTAATGGTTGTAAATTCCGAAGACGGATACGATGAAATATCTCCATGCGCACCGACAAATGTCTATCAGATAGACGAAAAGGGAAATGAAAACTCTTATGTAATAGATCCTGCAAACTTTGGAATCAATGATGCCGATGAAGAAGAACTCTACGGCGGGAACGGTTCTGACAATGCAAAACTCGCAATGGATGTTTTAAAAGGCGGCGGAAGAAAAACAATCCGCTATGCAGTAGGTCTTAATGCCGGAGCTGTACTTTATCTATGCGGAAAAGTACACACCTTAAAAGAAGGTTATGCAATGGCACTTGAAGCAATCGATTCAGGGAAAACTCTTGAAAAATTAAAAGAGATTCAGAAAGTAAGTGGAGAACTCTGTGCATAATTCAGTAAACATTCTTACGCAAATAGTAGAAAAAAGAAAAATTGATATTTCAGAATCAGGACTTACTTTCGGGATTTCAATTCCGGAAAAACGAACCAGAGAAGTTCATCCGCTTTTAAAAACAAGAGGTGTAATTCTGGAAGTAAAGCGTGCTTCTCCGAGCAAGGGAGACATAAAAGCAGACCTGGATTCATACGAAACAGCTCTTTCATATGCAAATTGTGGTGCAGGTGCAATCAGCTGCCTTACAGAAAAAAATTATTTTAAAGGAACTCTTGAAGATTTAATGAATGTCTGTCGCGCTGCAGATGATTATGAAAAACAGAATGCTCAATCAGGCATAAAAGTAATTTCTCCTGCTGTTCTAAGAAAAGATTTTCTTCTTTACAGTGAAGAAATTGAAGTTTCATATCGAGCTGGAGCAGATGCAGTTTTACTTATTGCACGCATTCTTGATAAAAAAACGATTTTTAAAATGGCAGAAGAAGTTGTCAGATTAAAGATGAGTGCTTTAATAGAAATCCGGGAAGAGTCCGATCTTAAAAAAATTAAGAAAATTGTTAAGAAGCTTCCTTCAGAAAATTTTGTATACGGAATAAACAGCAGAGACCTTGCAACTTTTAAAATCGATCTTCTTCGTCCATGCATGATGGTAAATAAGATAAAGAAAATTGCAGGAGATGATGCACGAATCATTTTTGAAAGCGGAGTTAAGAATCCGGAATGTGCTTTTTCTGCAGGTTCAATGGGATTTTCAGGACTTTTACTTGGAGAAGCTGCTGCAAAAAATCCTGAAATAAGAAAAAATCTTGTTGCTTCTTTTTTAAGTGCAGTGCATACAGATAATGCAGTTTTCTGGAATGAATATGCATCAGAATACGCTTTAGAATACATGCCAAATGGGACTTCAAAAACTAAAGTAAAAATCTGTGGCATCACCCGTATAGAAGATGCAGAACTTGCAGACAAACTCGGATCATCATTTCTCGGTTTTATTTTTGCTGATGCCTTTCCACGAAGTATTACACGTGATAACCGGCTTGAAAAAATTTTACCACACTTAAAAAAACTTAAGGCAAAAAAAATTGCTGTCATTACGAATCTTGATTCAAAAGAAAGTTTACTTGCATTTAAGCTTGTAAGAGAAAAAGTTTTTGATGCAATTCAGTTTCATAAAATAAAATATGAAAATGTAAGTAAAGAACTTTTATCTCTTCCGCATTATTTTGCAACAGATTCACTTGAAGAATATGAAAAACTTATTTCAAAAGGTGAGCTGCGCGTTCTTCTTGATTCAAAAGACATAAGAAATTCTGCGTCAGAAAACCTGAATGATTGCAAATGGCTTGCAGGCGGAATAAATGAAAAAAACATTTCTGATGTAATTAAAAAGTTCAGTCCTGAGCTTATCGATGTTTCAAGCGGAATTGAACTAGAAAATAAAATCGGAATCAAAGATAAAAATAAGATGAAAGAACTTTTTAAAAAAAGGAGTTTAAAATGAGTGACAATGGATTTTTTGATAATTACGGTGGAAAATATGTAGCAGAAGTTCTTCGACGCCCTCTTGATGAACTTGAAGTTGCTTTTAAAAACGCAATGCAGGATAAAGAGTTCTTAAATGAACTTGAAATAATCAGACGCGATTACATAGGACGTGAAACACCTCTTTATTTTGCAAAAACAGCAACAGAAATCTTAGGCGGCGCACAGATCTACATTAAGCTTGAAGGACTTGCAAACACCGGCGCCCACAAAATAAACAATGCAATCGGACAGTGCCTTCTTGCAAAGCGTATGGGCAAAAAAAGAATTATCGCAGAAACCGGAGCCGGTCAGCATGGCCTTGCAACCGCCGCCGCCTGCGCAAAACTTGGACTTGACTGCACAATCTACATGGGCGAAGTTGACGTAAGGCGTCAGCAACCGAACGTCGCTTCCATGGAATTGTACGGCGCAAAAGTTCATCCCGTAACAAGCGGAAGTCGCACATTAAAAGATGCCGTAAATGAAGCGATGCGCGACTGGGCTTCTAATCCGGATACTACGCATTACGTCCTTGGAAGCGCTCTTGGCCCTTCTCCTTTTCCAGACATCGTACGCGAATTTCAGAGTGTAATAGGCCGCGAAGTAAAAAAACAGGCCGAAGAGCGCGGCATTAAAATCGGCGCAATGGTTGCATGCGTAGGCGGCGGCTCAAACTCAATAGGCTTTTTTGAACCGTTCATAAACGAAAAAACTCCAAGGCTTATTGGCGCAGAAGCAGGCGGGATCGGTCCAGACATTGGAGAAAACGCAAGCCGTATGACAGGAAACGCTTCGCGCGACGGAATCCTTCAGGGTTATAAAAGCCGTTTTCTTCTTGACGAAGACGGTCAGGCTCTCCCTACCCGTTCAATCTCTGCAGGGCTGGACTACTGTGGAATCGGACCACAACTTGCAGCTCTTGGGAAAAGCGGCCGCGTAGAGTTTACTTCGATACTGGATAAAGACGCTCTGGAAGCCGTAAAATTTTTTGCAAGAAATGAAGGAATTCTTTTTGCGCTTGAGTCTGCACACGCTGGAGCGGCTGCAATTAAGATTGCACGTGAAATTCCTAAAGACCAGGCTGTCATCATAAATATGAGCGGCCGCGGTGACAAGGATGTATTTATTACAAGTCCGGTTTTCAGGCCAGAACAATGGCTTGAGTTTCTTAAGCATGAGGTTACACGTCTTGAAGGCGGAACCGATATTCACGACGCAAAATAAAGCAGAAATTTTCTTTAGAATATTTAACAGGAGAATAAAATGAATAAAATAAAACTTATGAGTCATCTTGTTGCAGGTTACCCGACATCAGATCTTGCCCTCAGCGCTGCGCGTGCTCTTGTAAAAGGAGGTGCAGACATTCTTGAAATTCAGCTTCCATTTTCTGACCCGAGCGCAGATGGTCCTGCAATCCAGACTGCATGCACGAAAGTTCTTGAGAACGGCTATAAAACTTCTGATGGATTAAAATTTATTTCACAGATTCACAAAGAATTTCCAGATACAACAATTTATCTTATGAGCTACGCATCTCTTGTTTACACACCAGGAATCGAAAATTTCTGCGCTCAGGCTGCAAAAGCCGGAGTAAAAGGAATGATTATTCCTGATTTACCGTTTGACTTTGATGAAGGCCTTACAAAAGCATGCAGAAAAAACGGAATGATAAATATTCCTGTTGCAGCACCAAGCATGTCAGCAGAGCGTCTTGAAAAACTTTCTTGCGCAGGCTTTCCTTACATTTACGCTGCACTTCGAACAGGAATTACCGGTACAGATACGAAAATCGATGAATCAACACTTTCTTTCTTAAAAAAAGTAAGTGCCGGTGGATCAAAAATTTACGGCGGCTTTGGAATTTCTGACGGAACACAATCAAAGGCCCTTGCAGATTCCGTAGAAGCTGTAGTTGCAGGTTCAGTTTTCGTAAGAATAATTACAGAAAATCAGAACGATGAAAAAAAACTTTCTGAGCAGATAGAAAAAAAGGTGCGCGAACTTTGTGGACTTTAAAAGACTAATTTAAACAGCTCTTAAACTTTCTGAAATGCTAAAGCAGTTGTCACCGACTTTTTCGATCTGACGAACAATGTCAATATAAAGAAGTTCGGATTTAACATCTGCACCGCCTTCAAGACGTTTTCGTGCAAGCTTTTTAAGATTCTTTCTAAAGAGGTCAATCTGATCTTCAAGTTCAGATGCCATAGAAAGTTTATTTTCATCAAGTTTTTTATTGATGTTTATTCTGATAAACTGCAGGAACTGGCGTGCAAGTTCAACATAAGGAATCATTCTGTCCATGTCATCCTGCGGGAACTTCATATTCTTTGAAATACTCTTTGCAATAAGCATGATTGTTGCAAAACAATTGTCAGACATATTCTCAAGTTCTTCTACAATCTGAATCATAAGTGAAATATGATTAATCTGACTTTCTGTCACATGAAGGCTTTCGCATTTTACAAGATAGTGTGTAATCTGTTCATGCATCTGATCAAGATAATTTTCTGCCTTCTCTGCTTCTTCTACATGATTGTCTATAAAACTCTGATCACGGTTTTTAAGTCCGATCTGAATTCTGTCAAACTCACCTGTTACGATATCCGTCATATCTGCAATTGCTTTTTCTGCACGGATGATATATGCGGCAATATTTTCTTTTCCAAGAGGAGATTCAACAAAATCAAGTTTATAAGTTGAAGGACGTTCGCTGCTGTCATCCTTAATGATTTTCTGAGAAAGTTTTACGATAGGATTCTGAAGCGGAAGAAGAACAACAGTTGAGAACGTTTTAAACACAGTATGAAGCATTGAAATTCTTATTGCTATATTTGAGTGTTCATGTCCAGGCGTTAAGAAAGTTACAAGCTTTAAGAACGGACTGAATGCAAAAAGAACGATTACTGTTCCTGCAATATTAAACAGAACATGAATAAACGCAGAACGTTTTGCATCTGCATTAGTTCCGACTGCAGCAAGAACCGCATCTATTGTAGAACCTATGTTACTTCCGAGAGTGAGCGCCGCAGCAAATTCCCATTTGATTGCATTTTTAATTGCAAGAGAAATTACGATACCAGAAAAAGCACTTGATGAATGCAAAAGACCTGTAATTATTGTTCCGATTATAAAACCGATTAAAACAGAAAACGCACCATAATCCTGGATTCGAGTTAGCCACAAAAGCTTGTCCGGATCCGTCGGAATTGCATTCTGCAAAAGTTCAAGTCCGAGAAACAGCATGCCGAATCCCATGAGGGCTTCACCGATGTTTCTGTACATTGCTTTTTTATGAAGTGTAAAAAGATATCCGAATCCAAAGATAGGAATTGCCATTGTGGCAATCTTAAAATCAAATGTAGAAAGCGAAACGATCCAGGCTGTAATCGTTGTACCGATATTTGCACCAAATATGACCCCGACAGACTGTGCAAGGGTTAAAAGCCCGGCATTTACGAACGTAACTACCATAACTGTAGTAGCACCCGATGACTGGATAACCATCGTAACAATCATACCGGTCAAAAGCGCAATAACGCGGTTGCCCGTCATTACGCTAAGCGCACGCTGAAGTCTCTCTCCCGCGCTCTTCTGGACACCGTCGCTCATAAGCTTCATGCCATAAAGAAGAAGTGCAAGTGCTCCGAGAAACTCTAAAAATACTTTTATTACAGCCATATTTAATGTAATAGTATCAAAAAAAAGGCCCTCTGGCAACAGAGAGCCTTAACATCTACCGTATGAAAACACGTATTATTCAACTTCGGTAACTGACTGGATAACCTTAAAAGCTTCGAGAAAGCCCGTATCCTTTACGCGGTTAAGAGCTGTAAACGACATATTCATAAGGTAAAGCTTATAGCCAGACTCGAGCCCGTCGTTAAATGCAGCAAAAAGCATTCCCATTCCGGTTGAATCGATGTCGGTTACCTGAGACATATCAAGAACAACATTCGTATTCTTTATTTCGCTAAAAACCTTTTCCTGAAGATCACCGACTGTGTATGAATTGGCAGAGCCGGTAAGTTCATAAAGGACGTAGTTTGCACCACGCTTTTCTGTAATCGCTAACTGTTCCATTCTGACTTACCTCACTTACTCAATATCAATTTTTTCTTCAAAAACATCCGGATCAACGATGTCATCAACGCTTATACCGGCAACATTCGTCAAATCTGCATTTGGATTTGAAAAATCTCCGCTGAACATATCATCATCACCAAAATTATCCGGCATAGAAAAATCTTCTTCTGAACCTTCGATTACAGAAGTAAACTCACCAGCCTTTGAATCCTGCGAAGGATTACTCTCTTCGTTCTTTTCAGTCTGCTCATTAATCATAGCTTCCTGTTCGATTACTTCATCTGATTCAACATTTAAAGAACTGTCAGAAGTATTATCAGAAGCAGAAACATTGTCCACTGCACTATCTGCATTATCATCAATTGCATTATCAATTAACGAGTCAGCATCAAAGCTGTCTGCATGATCTGCAATGCGCTCCTGTGCAGAATCTTCTGAATCATATACAAGAGCACCTTCTTTACCAAGATAACGGATTACGAGCATCGTAATGTCATCTTCAAGTTCCTTTGACATAAAGCGCTGAAGGTTATCATAAGTAAAGCGTGCGATTCGGCTTGCAGGATATGTGTAGTTATCCATGATTGCCTGTTTAACTCTTTCCTTACCGAATGTTTCACCACGAAGTGAATGAGAATTAATAAGTCCATTCGTAGAAATTGCAAGCATATCTCCAGATACAAGTTTTACCTGTTTTACTTTTACAAGCGGATAAATATCTTTAACAAATCCAAGAATATATCCTTTACCCTGAATCTCGATTACGTTGTTATATGTTTTTGAATACATAAGCATTGCAGGAATTCCGCAGTTAACGTAATACATCGTATCAGTTGCAAAATCAACAAGACAGAAAAGTCCGCTAAAGAATGTTCCCTTCGGAAGATTAAATCTGATGAATGCGTTTACTTTCTGAATCAATTTCTTAAAATCATGTGTATCTGCAAGGAACGTTCTGATGATGGACTTTAAGATGACCATACTCATAGATGCAGAAATACCTTTACCGCTCATAGAACCGATAACAATGATGTGTCTTGATTCATTCAGTCTGATAAGGTCAACAAACTCACCACCAATATTGTGAGCAGGAACCATAAGATAACCTACATCAACTTTAGGGTTGTGTATATAATCCATATTCTCCTGAATCGAAGTAATGATCTGACTCGACATTCGGATTTCACGGTTTACAGTTCCGACAACAGAAGCGTTTGCAATGTTCTTCATGTAATAACCGAATACGAAGAAGTATGAATAGAATTTATCAAATACACTCTTATCGTATTCATCATAACTTGAACCAGTTCTCTTTTCACCAAGAAGCAAAAGTCCAAGAACCTGATGACCTTCGTGCAGAAGAATAAGAACTTCTGATTCTGTTTCATCAAAAATTTTAAAAATCTCATCACGCACATCGCGGATGATATAGTTATTTTCTACTTCGTCGCGGAATAAAATAAAAATACCGTTGTTAAGAAGAATCTCACGAGCCTTGCTTGCTTTAGGAAGAGTATAATTTGCCCCTTCTGAATTATAAGCTGTAGAATATTCTCCGGTTCCGTTATCAACAAGAACTGTCATCGTTGTTGTCTGGATATTATCCTGAAAGGCCTTTAAAAATTCCTGCGAAATATTAGACTGTTCACTTTCATAATCGATAGAAGCAAGAGCTTTTTCAAATTCTGCTTCGTACTGGCTTGAACGATAGTTGATGATTTTTGAAAGCGCCGATGTCAAAACACGGCATACAATCATGAGCACAAAAACTATTACAAAAATAATGGTTGTATACGCAACAGAATTTTCTGAGTAAAGCGGGCGAAGCGTAACATATGCAACAGCACCGATTGCAGCAGGAAGAAGATATTTCATAAAAAGAGAAACAATGGCAGAGAAAAGCATTCCGCCATCATAAACTTTTTCCTGACTTACAGAGTTTAATATCATGATTGCCATTACAGAAATGATGTACATGAACAGAGAACGCATCATAGGAAGCATTTCTGCAATATAGTAAATCATTATAAGACCAATCCATCCAAACAAAAGAGAACCAAAACTCATTGCAGCTTTCTGTGTAAGAATTCTGGAATTATTATTCTCTGCATTTAAAAGCATGATCATAAGACCAAACAACGGAAGTACAAAAATATAAAGTCCGATAAAAATCATCGTCCACGTAACCGGAATGATCTTTTCTAACTGACCAGAGAATACTTTTTCTCCGCCAAATTCAAACAGAGTATAATCTGTAATCTTAAGTTTAAAACATACGATAAATGCAGCAAGAAGAAGGAATACTACCTTAAAAAACATTCCCAAAGCAGAACGTTTTTTTCTTGCAACGTTAATAAACATAGTAAATATTTCTGTAAAGATTGCAGCAACAAGAAACAGTACAAAGTGCTCAAACACAACAGAAAGTCTTTCCGGACCATGAAGTACAGAAATTACCGTAAGGAACATTACGATAGTTGCAGCGGCGTCAAGCAGCATGACATTAATCATACTGTTTTCTGTGTTGAGATTCTTTGTGTTGACATTCATTGATGTCCATATAATATAAGCCGCAAGAACTGCGTTAAGAAGAATATAAATCATCAGCTTACCACCTTTGTAACCATCATCGTAATATCATCATGAAGTTTATTGTTTCCCTTGTAATCAAAAATAAGTCTTACAATGTCATCAATAAATTCCTGAGGCTGTTTAGCAGCACTGTTCTTAATTGTATCTGTATAAAGCTGTGTATCACCAAGTTCAACACCTTCATCGTTCATAACTTCAGAAACACCGTCAGATGCAAACAGAATAAGGTCATCACGGAATAATCTCTGTTCATCAATTCTTATGTCATCAATATCAATGATTCCGACAACACCACAGTTAGAAGAAAGAGGTTTAATCGTATAACCGTCAGGAGCACGTGTTACGATAAGCGGATCAGACATCGAAGCGTTTACATAACGGATTGTCATCTTCTGCGTATCAACTACGCTGATAAACAATACAGTATACTTATCCTGAAGTTTCATTCCCTTGATGGCTTTATCAATAGCACGAACAATTGTAATAAGATCTTCTTTGTCTTCGATAATCTTTACTGTGTTCATTACCAAACCCATGATAAGAGCAGCAGGAAGCCCTTTACCAGAAACGTCTCCAAGCATTAAAAGTGTTTTATGTTCATCAATAGGAATTGCAGTGTAATAGTCACCCGAAACATTTACGAGCGGTCTAAAGTATGCAGCAATCTTTAATCTCTTTGTATCTGGCATAACTGCAGGTAAGAAGAGTCTCTGTGTTTCTGCAAGCTGTTCCCATTCTTTAGAAAGACCTGCAATTTCACTCAAAGATGCAATTGTCTGAGTTCGTTTTCTGAATCTCTGGAATTCGTCATTGAGCTGTTTGTAAATTCCGGTATCAAAGAATCTTGTATAGCGGCAGAGTACGAAGAAGTGGAATTTATCCTGAGACATTACAAAGCCGCGTGCTTTTCTATATTTTGAAGTAATACCAAACTTATCACCTACAAAGTCAAAACCGTCAGGCCATGTTGCAGGAAAGTTATTCTGAAGAACACGCAGAGTTTCTTTATCACATGTAAGTCTGTTAGGGCTGTTATAAAGAACGTATTCTTTATCGCTGTCTATATAGAGAACAGAACAGTCTGCTTTCTGTTCAAGAATAGTCTGAATTATTTCATAAAAGTCTTCGAGTGTGTAACAGAATCGCAGGCTGTCAATAAACAGCTGAAGATACTTTGTTTCCTCTCTCTTTAAAACCTTATCTTCAAGTTTTTTGTTAATCGCCTTTGTAATTGTTGAACTCATGATGATAAAGAACATGAGAAGAACAAACTCGAGCATTATAAAATACATCGGATCGAGTAACTCAGTTACCCGTGGTAAGATGAAGTATGAAACTACCATAAAAAGGAATGTCGAAATAATGTAATTGATTACTTCAACATTTCGTTTTCTTTGTTTTAGCATATCGACCCCATTGAAGAGAAATATTCACTATATTATAGCACATTATCGGCAGAATTTGTTAAAAAAAGTACTATAAACGGGGTAAGAGAATCTGTTATCGCGAGAGCTTTGAAAGTGAGATTAGCTCAGGTTTTGTCGTCGCATTTTCCTCTGCAGCATATGCTTCAAGAAGCTTTTTCTGTGCAGGAGTAAGTTTAGACGGAACCTGAATCATTACCTTGATGTAAAGATCGCCCTTTCTTCCATTTGCTGCCGGTACACCTTCTGATTTTACGCGGAAAATCTTTCCGTTTGCTGTTCCTGCAGGAATCTTTAAGTCAATTTCCTTATCATCAAGAGATTTTATAGTAATTGTAGCACCAAGTGCTGCCTGGCTCAACGAAACAGGTGCTGCACAGTAAAGGTCATAGCCGTCGCGTTCAAAATATTCGTGTTCTTTAACATGAAGGACAACGATGAGGTCTCCGCTTGGAGCACCGTTTCGTCCGGCATTTCCCTGGTGAGGAATTACGATGCGCTTTCCTTCGTCAACGCCTGCAGGAATCGTAAGTGTTACGCGGCTTGTTTTCTGTTCAACTCCGGTACCACGGCATGCACGGCAAGGGCTGTCGATGACTTTACCCGTTCCACCGCATGTAGGACATGTCTGCTGAACAGTAAAAAAGCCTGCACTGCGTCCGATCTGTCCCATTCCGTTACAAGTCGTACATGTTTTTCGAGACCCACCCGGAGCGCAGCCGGTTCCATTACAGGAACTGCAGGGCACTTCGTGTGTAAAACGAACATCCTGCTTTGTTCCGTATACTGCGTCTTTAAAATCGATTTCAAGGTCATATCTTAGCGAAGCGCCCTGCCCCGGCTCCTGCCTGCGTGACCGACCGCCCATTCCACCCATTCCGCCGCCGAAAAGGTTTTCAAAAATATCACCAAATCCGCCGCCAAACAGGTCGCTAAAGTCGGTAAACGCATGGCTGTAGCCGCCGGCTGCGCCAGCGCCCATTCCGTCAAGGCCGGCAAAACCGTACTGGTCGTAAATCGGACGTTTTTTGTCATCCGAAAGAACTTCGTAAGCTTCTGTCGCTTCTTTAAATTTTTCTTCTGCTTCTTTATCGCCCGGGTTTCTGTCCGGATGATATTTTATAGCAAGTTTACGATATCCTTTTTTTATTTCGTCCAGTGAAGCACCCTTCTGAACTCCGAGTACTTCATAATAATCACGTTTTGCCATAACCAAAAATCCTTTTTAAAAGTAACCAGGCGCCACGAACGGCGCCCTTTTAATTAGTTGTCGTGTACTTCGTAGTCTACGTCTTCTGCACTGCCTTTGTCGAATCCGGATTTAGAACCCGAGTTAGAATCAGATCCAGGCTGTGGACCTGCTCCTGCTTCCGGACCTGCACCCTGAGGACCCGCTCCAGCTGCTCCCGAAGCCTGCTGCTGTTTGTAAACTTCTTCGGCTATTTTGTAAGAAGCCTGTTTAAGCTCTTCTGTCTTAGCCTTGATGTCAGCAGTGTTGTCACTTTCGAGTGCTTTCTTAAGAGCAGCGATTGCATCATCAATCTTCTGCTTGTCTGCACCGTTAACTTTATCGCCAAGTTCTTTTACGCTCTTTTCTGTTGCGTAAATCAAACTGTCTGCTTCGTTTCTTGCATCAACACTTTCGCGTTTTGCTTTATCGCTTGCAGCATTTGCTTCTGCATCTTTTACCATCTTGTTGATTTCTTCTTCGCTCAATCCAGATGAAGAAGTAATCTGAATGTGCTGTTCCTTTCCTGTTCCGAGATCTTTTGCAGATACATGAACGATTCCGTTTGCATCGATATCAAAAGTAACTTCAATCTGTGGAACACC
>DBWY01000012.1:91893-92672 GCA_002309195.1 Treponema sp. UBA1226 | reverse complement strand
AAGATCTGACTCTTCTTTGTAGGAATAGTTGTATTGCGTGCAATGAGTTTTGTCATTACTCCACCCATTGTTTCGATTCCCAATGAAAGAGGTGTAACATCAAGAAGGAGAACGTCTTTAACATCACCTTTCAATACACCGCCCTGTACTGCAGCACCGATTGCAACTGCTTCATCAGGGTTAACTGCACGGCTTCCTTCTTTTCCGAAAATTGATTTAACAACTTCCTGAACTTTAGGCATACGTGAAGAACCACCAACGAGAAGAACTTCATCAATTTTATCAGGAGACATTCCTGCATCTGCAAGTGCTTTGCGGCAAGGTTCCTTTGTTCTTTCAAAAAGATCATCTGTCATCTGTTCAAACTGAGCACGTGTCAAAGACTTCTGCAAGTGCTTTGGTCCTGTTGCATCTGCTGTAATGAACGGAAGGTTGATATCTGTTGTTGTCTGGTTAGAAAGCTGAATCTTTGCATTTTCTGATGCTTCACGAAGACGCTGCATAGCCATCGGATCTTTAGAAAGATCAATTCCTGTATCCTTTTTAAATTCATCGATGAGCCAGTTAGAAATTACACGGTCCCAGTCATCTCCACCAAGATGCGTATCACCGTTTGTAGCCTTTACTTCTACAACTTCATCAGCAAGTTCAAGAATAGAAATATCAAATGTACCACCACCAAGGTCGTAAACTGCAATTGTTCTTTCTTTGCTCTTATCTTTATTAAAACCAAATGCAAGAGCTGCTGCTGTTGGTTCGTTGATGATACGTTTTACATC
>DBWY01000012.1:61721-91870 GCA_002309195.1 Treponema sp. UBA1226 | reverse complement strand
GCCTGACGCTGTGCATCGTTAAAGTAAGCCGGAACAGTAATAACTGCTTCTGTTACTTCCTGACCAAGATAATCTTCTGCAGTCTTTTTCATCTTCTGCAAAATGAATGCAGAAATTTCCTGCGGACTAAATTCTTTCTTTTCGCCGTTCTGTTCGATTTCTACACGGCAGTCTTCTCCGTGATCAATGATTGTATATGGAAGTTTTGTTGCTTCGCCTTTTAATTCTGAGAATCTGTGTCCGATAAGACGCTTTACAGAATAAACTGTATTTTTTGGATTTGTTACCATCTGGTTTTTTGCAGGTGCACCAACAATACGGTCGCCTTTAGAAGTAAAACCTACGATTGAAGGAGTTGTTCTTCCACCTTCTGAGTTCTGAATAACAACCGGTTCACCATTTTCCATTACAGAAACACAAGAGTTTGTTGTACCTAAGTCAATTCCAATAATTTTTCCCATTTTACTTTATCCTCCCGGGTCAAAATCCCAGTTTTATATTTTTTCAAGTTATGCACAAGTTCGCGATGTTTGCCCCGCAAACTCGCAAAAATCGAACTTTAGTTCGATTTCGGAACGCTAACCATTACCTTAGCGTTTCTTATTACTTTATCTTTGAGCATATATCCCTTTAAGTATACCTGCTTTAAAGTTTCTTTTTCTTTTCCCTCTTCTTCTACGCGGCCGATTGCCTCGTGAATGTCAGGATTAAATTCATCGCCTTCTGCACCGTAAGAAGTAAGACCATATTTTGTCTCAAGCATCTTAACAAGGTTAGCGCTTACCATTTTAATTCCGTCTACCATTGACTTAACGTCAGTCGCTTTTTCGCCGGCTTCTACCGTTCTGTCAAAGTTATCAAGACTATCCAGAAGATCTGCAAGAAGATTTTCGTTTGCATAATCAAACGTTTCCTGCTTTTCCTTTATCATGCGCTTACGATAGTTGTCAAAATCTGCGGCACGGCGCAAAAGCTGGTCTTTTAAATCGTCATTTTCTTTTTTAAGCGATTCAATTATTTCTGCTTCTGTTAATTTTGCAGGCTTTTCTTCTGCTTCTTCTGCAGGTTTTTCATCTGCCTTTTCTTCTGCGGCAGTCTCAGTCTCTGATTTTGGTTCAGTCTCTGTTTCTGCCTTTGATTCAGCTTCTGCAGAATTTTCCTGAACTTTTTCTTTAACTTCTTCCTTCTTTTCTTCTTTGTCTGCCATTATTTAAAAATCCTTATAAATTTTTTCTATAAATAAAATTAGTAATAAAAACATTGCATCGTCAACAAAAAAAAAGATTTTTAATGAGAATTTTTGAAGTTTTTAATGCTGAATTTCTGCAATAAGCTTGAGCACGCCTTCTACAATCGCCTCATGCTCTTTAGGTGCTATACGCTCGTAAAGGGTATCAGGTGTGTCGCCCGGCATTACGGGCACTTTTTTCTGCACGAGAATGCGTCCCGTATCACATCCGCCGTCTGCAATGTGAACAGTACAGCCGCTTTCTTTTTCGCCTGCAGCTAAAACCGCTTCGTAAACATGATGACCCCACATTCCGACTCCACCAAATTTCGGTAAAAGTGCCGGATGCAGATTTATGATGCGATCTTTGTATTCTTCGATTATGTTTCCTGCAAGGACAGTAAGGCAGCCGGCTTCGACGATTATGTCTGCCCCGTAATTTTTACAGTCAGCAAGCATGGCGTCACTTACTGCACGGCGCTTTGTATCGCGGTCAGAAGCAATTGCAGTTTCTTTTCCCATTACGGCATACGGACTTCTGATTGTCGAAGGAATGCCTGCGTTCTTTGCCCTCTCAAGTGCGTATGCATCTTTATGATCACTTATTACGCACACAATTTTATATGGACACGCATCTCCTTCTTTTTTTTCGTAATCAATCAATGCCTGGAGATTCGTTCCGCCGCCAGAAACTAAAACTGCAATATTCATCTTTAGTCCTCAAAGAGAACTGCATCTTTCTGTCCGTTTACTTCGCCTTCTGCGTAAGCAACGCGGCCGATGCGGTATGCCTTCATATCAGGGATTCCAGGTTTAGAATATTTTGATGCGTTCTTGTTGAACATTTCAATTATCGCATCTGCTTCTTTGTAGCTTACTGCAAGTACAAAACCGATTCCCATATTGAATGTATTATAAACTTTTTCTACATCTGCTCCGCGCTTGATGAGTTCTCCAAATACAGGAGGAATATCCCAGCTGTCGCGCTTGATGATAGAAATAAGCTGACGTTTTGATTTTTCTGCTTTAGGATACATACGCGGAATATTTTCGTAAAAACCGCCGCCTGTTACATGAACCATTCCGTGAATGTTCTTGCGGTATTTCTTTAAAACTTCCATTACAGGTTTTACATAAATGCGTGTAGGTGTAAGTAAAACTTCACCGATTGTTTTTCCTGTATCTTTTCCGTCGTAAATAAATTTTTCATCAAAGTTTTTAACAAGTTTTCTTACAAGAGAAAATCCGTTTGAGTGGACACCTGTCGAAGAAAGTCCGATTAAAACATCGCCCTGCTTGATGTCTTCGCCTGTGATCATCTGTTTTTTATCACCGACACCTACACCAAAACCCGCAAGGTCATATTTTCCTTCATCATAGAATCCAGGCATCTCTGCTGTCTCACCACCAAGAAGAGCACAACCTGTTTCGATACATCCGTCAGAAACACCTTTAACTAAATCTGCTGCAACTTCTGCATCGAGTTTTCCGCATGCGATGTAGTCTAAGAAAAATAAAGTCTGAACTCCAGAACAGAGAATATCATTTACACTCATTGCAACACAGTCGATTCCGACAGTGTCATATTTTTTCATTGCAAATGCAACATCAAGTTTTGTTCCAACCCCGTCAGTGCCGCTTACCATTACAGGATTTTTAACTCCCTTTGGAACTTCAAACATTCCGTTAAAAGCACCGAGACCTGTAAGCATTCCAGGAATTGCTGCGCGCTTTGCATGTTCTTTATACATCGAAACTGCGCGATAACCTTCTTCTACATCAACACCAGACTGTTTATAATCTACCTTTGCCATATTGTCCCCCAGTTAAAAATCTGCCTTAGCGTTTGCAGCATCTTCTGCAAGTTTCGCGCGGAATTCTTTAAGTTTTTTGCTTAATTCAGGATATTTGATTGCAAGAATCTGAGCTGCAAGATAACCTGCATTTTTTGCATTTCCGATACCGACTGTTGCAACAGGAATCTGCGGCGGCATCTGAACAATAGAAAGAAGTGCATCCATTCCGCCAAGCCCGTTAGAGTTTGCAGAAACACATTCAAGCGGAACTCCGATAACAGGAAGTGTCGTAATGCCGGCAATAACTCCAGGAAGAGCTGCTGCAAGTCCTGCACCTGCAATGATTACTTCAAAGCCTTCGCTTTCTACCTGCTTTACGGTTTTGTGGAGAAGTTCACCTGCTCTGTGAGCAGACAAAACAAATGCCTTGTACTCAATTCCAAATTCTGTAAGTACATCGGCAGCCTTTTTCATTTTTTCTGTGTCGGATTTTGAACCAAAGAAAATTGCAACTTTCATAGAGAGAATATATCAAAAAAGGGGTCAAAATTCAATATAGGCCAAAACGGCGTAAAACCGCCTAAAGCTCCTGTTTCTGACCGTCCGTAAGCTTATCTGCGATTATAAACTGGTTTGTGTCAAACTGTGGATATTCATCAAAAAGCCTGTCAAAAAATTCCCTGTAACCTTCTTCAAAATAACTTCTTGATGCAGTTACAGTAAAGCCCATCGACTCAAGAATTTCGTTATATGCTGAATTTGTAAGGTACCCGAACTGCTCATGAATTTCACGCTCATAACTTACAGGACCCCAGTCATATTTAAAAATAAATTCCATGAGAATCCCGAAAGGACCGGTTATTTTATTTCCTTCAATTTTAAAATCCCGTTCAACCGTCGGATAACCTTTAAAATCTTTTATAAACTTCTTAAAAAAATCTATACCCTCAGAACTTTTTACCGTTACAGATTTTATTTCCTTATAGTCATGAGGCTTTACCCCGTCACGGATAATGATTCTTCCGCCGGGGTTTAAAGAGTCGTAGGCATTATCAAGGGCTGTAGTAACAGATGCAAGATTAAATTTCCTTCCGTGCAAAAATGTATAGCTGTAGATTTCATGCAGAATCGAAGAAAAAATAATTGTATCAACTTTAATCGGGTATACACCTTCTACAAAATTATGTTTATCTAAAGTCCAGTGGCTCTTAGTTTCTATCTTTTTTTCAGAAAGATATTCCATCGCAATAGGAGAAATTTCTGTTCCGATAATTGTCTTCGAATCCCCGAACTTCTTTTCAAGTGCATCAAGCATTACGCCGCCACCTGAACCTACATCAAGGATTCTTTCTCCTACAACGTAGTCAGGTATTTCACTTTTTAACGAAACACTTGTATTCATAATTCTATAATAACGCTGATTACCTGATGTCATTATGCATAGCCTCTGCTAAAATCTTACTTTCTCAAATATTCAAGAACGTCCTTGTAAACTTTCTTTGGCTTTGAGTCCTTGTCGTACATAAGCGCATTGCCTTTTCCAGGAAACTCTGCAGGAATCCAGCTCTTTTTATCTGTATAACCCCATGTAATTACACTTGTTACATTCGGTTCTTCACTTGCAAGCTTGTAAAGAGAAAGATAAATATTTTCCTGAACAACTTCATGTGCTTCGATTGCGTCCATCGGAATTCTTACATCAAGTTCACTGAATGAAATTTCGATTCCAATTTCTGCATAACGCTGAATGTTTGCGCGGATTGCATTTTCATTATAGTTGTAAGAAGTATCAAGATGCATCTGCATTCCAACTCCATCAATCGGAACACCTTTTTCCTTTAACTCTTTTACATAATTAAACATTGCATCTGCTTTTCTATTTCCCTTGCATTCGTTGTTGTATTCATTAAGGTAAAGTTTTGTATCAGGATCTACTTCATGTGCTTTAATAAGCGCGTGTTCAATATAATCTGGTCCGATTGTTTCGTACCATACATTTTTTCTGAATGAACCGTCTTCTTCGAACATTTCGTTTACTACATCGTACTCAGAAATTTTTCCTTTATAACGTGTCATGATTGTTTCGATATGTTCATCCATCATTTTTAAAGCCTGTTCACGAGTCCAGTTGCTTGATACAAAAGGAGAGTTCTGTCTGTGCCAGAAAAGTGTATGCCATTTAACATCCATATTATTTTCCTGAGCATATTTAACAAGCTGGTCAATGTCGTTCCAGTTCCAGAAATTTTTATTTGGTCTTAAGTTTGCCCACTTCATGCAGTTTTCAGAAACAACTACATAACTGTTTTCTTTTATAATCTTTGAAACACTCTTATCAAAAAATATTCCGGCGCCTACAGACATTCCGGCTCTAAATCCTTTTTTCTTTGCCGCATCACGGAATGATTTACCGCATGATGTAAGCGATGTAACTATTAATACAGCAGAAAGAAGTGTGATAAAAAACCTTTTATTTTTCATAAAATACCTCGTCTTTAATATTTCATATTCAGTTTTCATATGATAACACATAATTTAGAAAAATCACGATAAAAATTTAAAATTAGGGAATTTTACCTAGTAACGACCGTTCATCGGACTACGCACGATAAATAAGCCTGACCGTTTTCCTTAATCCATTTATTCCACTTTTTATATTCTGGAAAAAGAGCATAAACTTCTTCGTAAAACTCTTTCGAATGATTCATGTGATGTCTGTGACAAAGCTCGTGAACTATTATGCTGTCCATAACTTCCTGAGGCATTAAAACAAGAAGGCAGTTAAAATTAAGATTTCCTTCTGCACTGCAGCTTCCCCAGCACGTTTTCTGAAGCCTTATAAAAATGCGTCCGTATGTAATTCCTGCGCGTTCTGCATAAAGCCTTACCCGCTCCGGAATTATTTTTCGTGCCTGCCTTTTTATCGCCCTTATGCGTTTTTCGTCAAAAGGCCCGATATTGCCTGCAAGTTCATTCTGGCGTTTAGTCTGTTCAATATGCTTTAAAATCCAGCTGCGTTTTGTTTCTATAAATTCGATGATTTCCTTTTCTGTCGAAAACCAGGGGGCTTTTACAAGGATGCTGCAGTCACCCTGTATTTCAAGAGAAATGCTTCTTCGCTTTGATTTTTTAATCACATATTTTATCTGCATCGGTTTTAGATTACATGCTGAATAATAAAAAAACAAGTACGCGCAAAAGGTGCACCAAGGCCACGCCAAATCGCGCGTCAATGCCGCGCCAAAGTCGCTCCCGCAGAAAAACCTATGGGGCCCGCACGCTGCGCTTCGCTTAGAAATGCTTGCGATTTTGTGATTTTTTTCACAGTAAAAAATTAAATTTTACTAATATTTTTTAATTTCAGTAAAAAATCTATTTACCTTTTTCTTTACTTATATTACACTTACTTTTATGAAGAAGTTTACTTTTAAGGGCGGAATTCACCCTAAAGACAAAAAAGAGCTCTCGCGCGGAAAACCTCTCACATACCAGTATCCGGTTACAAACTCGGTTACGATTCCGGTAACTATGGGCGGAGCAGTAAATTCGATTCTCGTAAATCCGGGTGACGAAGTTTTAAAAGGCCAGATCATCGCAAACTCTACTTCTCCACTTTCATGTCCTGTTCATGCTTCTATAAGCGGAACAGTAAAAAAAATAACATCGCATTCTGTTGCCGGCATGGGCGAAGCATTGTGCATTGTAATAGAAGAAAATAAAGATAAACCTGAACTCAAAGATAAAAATGTTTTCATGCAGCCTCTTGATCCGTTTAAATGTACGAGAGAAGAATCCATCGAACGCATTCATCAGGCAGGCATAACAGGAATGGGCGGTGCAAGTTTTCCGACTTATGTAAAATTAAATTATCCGCAGACTGCAGAAATCGAACACCTTATCATAAACGCAGCAGAGTGCGAACCATATCTTACTATTGATGAAACAATTTTAAGTGAACGCCTTGATACTATTCTCGATGGAATCAGAATTGTTCAGCATCTTGTAAAAGCTCCTGCAACACTTGCTCTTGAAAGCAATAAAAAATTTTTACTTGAACATATTCAGTCTAAAATAAACGAAATCGAAGGCGAATGCGAATATAAGATCAGCGTACAGATTTTAAAAACAAAATATCCTCAGGGTGCAGAAAAAAATCTTGTTACTGCATTAACAGGCCGCGAAGTTCCATCAGGTGGTCTTCCTTACCAGGCAGGATGTATAATCTGCAATGTCGGAACAACACTTGCAATAAGTGAAGCGTTCAGACTTGGAAAACCATTAATCGAACGCCCGCTTACAATTTCGGGAGGAGCTTGTCTTACCCCGATGAACATCATAGTCCCGATCGGAACTTTAGTAGGAGATCTGATTCCTGAAATTGTTCAGCTTAAAAAAGGTGTATGCAAGATTTTAAACGGCGGACCTATGATGGGGACTTCAATGCCAAGCGCAGACTTTCCTGTTCAGAAAGGAACAAGCGGCGTTCTGTTTTTAACAGAAGAAGAAACATTCGTAGGAAAAACAATGCCATGCATAAGTTGCGGAAGATGTATCGAAGTCTGCCCTATGCAGCTTGAACCGATTTTAATGAACCGTGCCGTAAGCTTTGGTGATCTTGAACTTGCAAAAAAACACGGACTTCTCGACTGCATCGAATGTGGTTCTTGTTCTTATAACTGCCCGAGTGATGTTCCTCTTGTTCAGATGTTTAAACTCGGAAAGAAAAAATTAAGAGATTCAATTAAAAGGAAATAATCATGCAGGAAACTTATTCAAACGAAATTTATCTTTCGCCTACTCCGCATTTTTCCAGCAAAAGAAAAACAAAGCAGATCATGCTTTTAGTTATCGTTTCTCTTTTGCCGCAGTGCGTTGCAGGAATTTATCATTTTGGTCTTAGTGCTTTAACTACGATTTTAGTTTCTGTCGCATCGTGTGTTTTATTTGAAACTCTTTTCTGTCTCTTGATTAAAAAACCTGTATCGACAGGAGATTTTTCTGCAGTAATTACAGGTCTTCTTCTTGCACTTACACTTCCACCGACGATTCCATTCTGGATGACAATTCTCGGTGCGTTTTTTGCAATCATCGTAGCAAAAGCTTTTTTTGGCGGAATCGGATGTAATGTCTGGAATCCTGCTTTAACAGGAAGAGCATTTTTAGTAATAAGCTTTCCGCTTGTAATGGGTGGCGGTTATGTACTTCCTGGAGCAGATGCTGTTTCAAGTGCGACACCACTTGCTTCTGTAATGCCTGCTGCAAAGACTTTTTCAAAAGAGGCTCTTGATTATTACTGGACACTCTTTACAGGAAATCATGCAGGTTGTATCGGAGAAACATGTATCGCAGCTATCGTAATTTCTGCAGTCTTTCTTCTTGCAACAAAAGTAATTGATTTTCGAGCTCCTCTTATGATGATTATAACATGTTGTCTCTGCAGCCTTCTTTCTGGAACAGACGTGCTCTACACTCTTATGAGCGGCGGTCTTTTATTTGGTGCAGTATTCATGGCAACAGATTATACAACTGCCCCTGTTACAAAACCAGGAAGACTAATCTTTGGTGCAGGCTGCGGCCTTATCACATTCTTAATCAGAAGATTCGGCGGTTACCCGGAAGGCGTAATGTTTTCTATATTAATCATGAACTCGCTTGTTCCGTTCCTCAATAACGTAAACCAGAGAAAGTACGGATATTCTCCTAAGAAAAACCTTTCTTCAAAAAACATTGGAGGAGGTAAAAACTAATGAAACACAGTTTTAAGCTGGGATTTACACTCGGCGCATATGCTGCAGTATCATGTCTTTCTCTTGCACTCGTAAACAGCTTTACTTCTCCAGTCATTCATGAACGTGAACTTAAAAAAGAAAAGGAAGGACTTCGCATAGTTTTTAATTCTGCAGCAGATTATGTTGCAGTAAAAAAGGAAGACATTGCAAATGCAGTTTCTATTTCTAAAGTTGAACTCGGTTCAATAAGCATAGACGGAATGTATCAGGCCGTTGACGAAAACGGAGAAACAGCAGGTTTTGTTGCAAAGATTTCTGGTCCGACATATGATACGACAACTCTCCTTCTTGGGCTCGATAACGAAAACAGAATCACCGGCGTTCACATTCTTGAGATAAAAGATTCTCCGGGATACGGTCAGAACGCCGTTAATCCGGAATACAAAACATCAAAAGGAATTTCTTTCTGTGATCAGTTTAAGAATCTTTTACCGCTTGAAAGCTTTGAACGCAATAAGGACTACGAGGCGTTGAGCCGTGCCACAATGACCACCAATGGAATTTCTGCAATGATTTTAGCAGGTTCAAAAGTAATAAAATCATATTCAGATTTACACAATGCAAACCTCATCAATAAGGAATAACGGAACGCATGAAAAACTATTTTAAGATTTTAACAAACGGTATATTAAGAGAAAATCCTCTTTTAGTTCTTTCGATAGGATTGTGTTCTTCGCTTGCTGTTACTACAAGTGTATTCAGCGGACTTGGAATGGGTTTATCGATGACCTTCGTTTTATTGATGAGCGAAATAATCATAAGTATCTTTAGAAAACATATTCCTGATGCAATACGTCTTCCGATTTTCATCATCATCATCGCTGCGTTTACTACAATCGTTCAGCTTTTGTTAAATGCATACTTACCTTCTCTTTCTGATTCGCTTGGAGTTTTTTTACCGCTCATCGTTGTAAACTGTATCATCATGGGAAGAGTAGAATCCTTTGCATCAAAGAACAACCCTTTTGCTGCATCTCTTGATGCAATCGGAATGGGATTAGGTTATACATGGGTTCTTGCAACCATTTCTTTCTTTAGAGAACTTTTAGGTTCAGGGAAAATCTTAGGACATACAGTTTTTGCAAAACAGTATGCAGTTGCATTTTTTTCTGAAGCACCCGGCGGATTTTTTATCTTTGGACTTTTAGTTGCACTCTCTGTCACAATCCAGAAAATATCGCAGGCAAAAAAAGAAGCAGATTTAAAAAAAGACGGAGGAAATAAATGAGCGAATTATTAAAGATTTTCATTAAAGCAGTTTTAGTAGACAACGTAGTTCTCGTTCAGTATCTTGCACTCTGTCCATTTATGGGAATGACTTCGAGCACAGAAAAATCTTTTGGAATGGGAATTGCAACAAGCTTCGTAATCGTTCTTGCAACGATGGTAACTTATCCGATTTACTACTGTCTTTTAGTTCCAGACTTAGTATTTCTTCAGACGCTTATTTTTATTCTTGTAATTGCTGCTCTCGTTCAGCTTGTAGAATTTTATTTAAAGAAATCTGCACCTGGACTTTACAGTTCGATGGGTGTTTATCTTGCACTCATTACGACAAACTGTGCAGTTCTTGCAGTTACATTCAACTGTATCGCAAAAAATTATAATTATCTTGAATCAATCGTCTATGCACTCGGTACTTCTGGTGGTTTTTTACTTTCGATGGTAATCATGTCGGGCGTAAGAGAAAGAATGAGAAGCTCAAATGTTCCAGACTTCTTAAAAGGAAAGGCAATTCTTTTTATTACTGCAAGTCTTCTTTCGCTTGCATTCATGGGATTTAAAGGTTTAATAAAATAACGGTTCCGGCAGTTACGGTTCCGCTTGCAGATAAGGTGGATTTTTTATGAATATCATCATTTCAACAATTATAGTATCTTTTGTAATCGCTCTGGTTTTAGGTATCTTCCTCGGAATTTTCCAGCGTCTTTTTTATGTTCCGGTTGATCCGAAAATCCAGGTTATAAGAAGCTATCTTTCAGGCGGAAACTGTGGTGGATGTGGATTTGCTGGCTGTGATGACTTTGCAAAAGCCGTTGCAGAAGGCAGAGCAAGTGCAGACGGCTGTCTTGCAGGCGGAAAATCAGTTGCAGAAAAAATCGGAAAAATTCTCGGCGTAGAAGTAGACGCAGAAACAAAGGTGAGCGTTATTGCCTGCCGCGGAACAAAAGACTGCGCTAAAAACAAGGGTATGTACCTCGGCTTAAAATCGTGCATGGCTGCAAAAATCTCTATCGGCGGAACAAAAATGTGCAACTTCGGCTGTATCGGCTTCGGCGACTGCGAAAAAGTCTGCACATTCGGCGCAATAAAAATCAAAGAAGACGGACTCCCGGTAATAGATTATTCAAAATGTACAGGCTGTGCAAAATGTGTAAGCGCCTGCCCGAATGGACTTCTTACTCTTATTCCGGCAGAAAGCAAAGGGGCCATTGCATTGTGTTCAAACAAGACAAAAGACAAAACCAGCATCCTCAAAAAATGCAAGAACGGCTGTATAAAATGCGGGAAATGTGAGAAAAACTGCCCTGAAAACGCAATAAGGCTTACAGACGGTCTTCCTGTAGTAGACTACTTTAAGTGTACTTCATGCGGAACCTGTGTAGAAGGCTGCCCTACTCACGTGCTTGTGTTAAAAGAAGAACTTTCTTCTATAAAATAACTTTTTTTGACAGATTTTCCACTTGACACTTAACGATTTATATCGGATTATTTAAATATGGCTAATTCTGAAGAAAATTTTTTTACTAAACTATTCTCATCTTTATTTTCATCAAATGATCCGGAAGCAAAGAAAAAGAAAAAATTAAAGGCAATCGCAAAAGATTTGTCAAAATCACGCTATCATTTCTATAAAAATGACGAAGTCCTTCCTACTCTTCCAAAGCTTTTTTACGAAATTTACAAGGCAGTTGCTCCGGCTCAGACAATGTTCAACAGTGTCGAAAACCCTAATACATTCAAATATATGGTTGTAAACTACTCGCTTACAGATGAACAGCGCCAGATTTCTGAAGCCCTTTCAAAAGAATCCATCGAATCGCGCGCTCAGGCAACTCCGATTGACCAGCTTAACGAAGAAGCAAAAAAGGAACTGTCAAAATTCTTAAGCAGTTTTGATGCAGACCGTATTTCAAGTATCGAAGCTACATACAAAAAACTCATGGCTTTCAAGAGCTTCTGTACGTTTGATTTTTATTTCTTCCTTAAGAAATTTGACTCTACACTGCGCGAAAAAGATTTTAATTCCATTCCTAGATTTGACAAAATCAATGCCGAATACATTACAGAAGACTTAAAAGACTTTATCTGCGTTGCAGGACCTGTAATCGATGTAAACGACTGGTCAGACATGATGAAGCTTTTTAAAGAGACAAAGGGGCAGGAACCAATCAATCCCGGAGTATGGAATAAAATTGCAGCAAAACTCAGGGCTATCTTCTCTGCAAAGACTTTCGAAATGATGCTTCGCCTCATGACAAAAAATCCTGATTTCTTTGTTGAATACGACTCAAAAGACGAACCAATTGTTGATGCATACCTCGAAAAAATCCGCAAAGAAACAGAATCTACGCTTTCTCAGCTTGCACAGGCTCAGAAGTCATCTAAAATTGATTCACTCTTAAACCAGATTTTCGGAACAACAGAAGTAGTAAGACTACGCTATTATACAGATGTTGCAAGTGCCGCATACGAAAAAAGAAACCTCGGCAAATTCTTATATGCAGGTCCGCTCAATTATTACAAGGCATTTCTTCTTGATTACATCAAAAAGGATCTTCGCGAATTTGCAGACCTCATATTAATCCGCGGAACATGGACTTCAAATTCTCTTTCTGCTCCAATGTCAAATGCATATAACTCACTTCTGGAATCTGCAGAACTTATCACAAAATTTGATGAAAAGATTGCAGAAGAAGGTGAAATCGGAATCAAATTAAAAACTCATCTTCCTCGCGCAGAACGCGATAGAGATGCAAGAAGCATAATCAATACGATTATGAAAGACCTTAATGAACAGGCAAAAAATTTCTGCATCGAAGCAACAAAAAATCTTGTTACGATTGCAAAAACGATAAAAACCGTAATGGAAGATTATGCAAAACCAAAAGGAGAAATCATCCTTAACTGGAAGGAACTTGATAAGTTTGCAGATCATCCGATAAAGCAGCTTGGCGTGGATGTTTACAAACACATCTATCTTTTTGTAACGCTCATGCAGAGCTGCTTCTCAACAAAAGAAGCATAAAGATTAAGACATAAAAAAAACGGTTCCCGTTATTCAAAGGGAACCGTTTTTTTACTCAAATCAAAAATCAGTCATTCAAATTGAGCATTGCACCGAGAACGATGAGGTGTGCTGCAAAACCATAAAGCCATTCCCATGAGAAACCAGCTTTAAATAATCCGCTTCCTCCAAGGAAATCACCAAGAACAATTGCAACAATCCATACAATCCAGATAATCATCATAAGGATATTGTCAATCTTTCCAAAAATATCACCAGCAAATAATTCAATGATAAGGAATGCACCTGCAAGAAGTTCAATTACACCAAATACAATTTTTAATGTCTTTAAAAGACTTCCGCTAAAAACTGCCTTTAATGCAACGCAACCGAAATCTCCGCCGCCTGTTAAAGCCCAAATTCCACCTACAACAAGCATAGCTCCCAATGCGATCTGAAGAAGTAATCTTCCAAATGAATACTGTGTTTTTGCCATTTCTAAACAGCCTCCTTTAAGTTATCTGCACTTATGTGCATATGATAACTATAATACCAGATTACCGAACTGTCAAAAAAAATATTTTTGTTGTGGTAAATAGAAACAGGCTATGGATGTACCGTTACACCTACAGAAAGAGCTGCTGCTTCTCCACCCGAAGAACCTTCTGAACTTTCATACATGATATTTGAATCATATACAAAGCCTTCGATTTCGCGTTCCATCATCTTTATCGTTGAGCCACCTAAAACAGAAGTTCTGTGGTATGCACTCTTGAATGGAGAAGAAATATTTCCTTTTTTATCAAAGTCTGCACTCTGGCCTGCTGTAACTTTAAACGATGTCTTGCTGTCGTTATAGCATGCTTCTACTTCGCCGCGGCCTGTAAAAATACTTGTTGAATCATATTTTACACCAACTCCTACGATAGTTCCGCGTACAGAAGCTGTTGCAACAGGGCTTCGTACAGAGTAATTAACACGATTATCCTTTGTCCTCTGAATGTCAGACTTTACACTTCCTGATGTAACTGCAAGAGAAGCTGTATCCTCTGTTGCTGTTTCAGAAAGCTGTTCGATTGTAACGCGTGAAAGCGGTGCAACCTTTATAGTTGACTTCTGGTTTGCACTTGTAAGAGAAAGAACTGCTTCTGATTTAAAGCCCGTCTGGATAAGCTCGCCTTTAGCGATTACATCACCCGGTTTTAAATCTACCCATGCAGCGCCGCGCTGTTTCTGAACCTTACCTGTCACAGAAACAACTTTTGCTTCTATCGCAAAAATTTCAAAACTTAAAAAAGAAATTAATAAAGCAGTAATTATTTTTTTCATATCACCTCTCCCCTTACAATGTTATTCTAATCTTTAAAGAAATTTTATTAAAATCAAATTCTGTTTCATTGCAATCTTTATAGAAGTTCCATTCTGCTCCCGCATAAAGATCACTTAAAATCTGATATTCAGCCGAAAGACCAAACTCGAGTCCCTTTAATTCATAATCATTAAGTCCGTCAAATGCAAGATTAAATTCGGCCTTGCATAAAACATCAGATATCGGTTTATATGTTCCAAAGATTCCGGCTTTTAAGAGCGCAGAATATCCAGGTTCTGTAAGAGAATTTAATGCAACAAGCGAAGTAATTCCGCCGAAATTCTTATCTGCAAAAACAAACTTTGCACCGGCAGAAGCTTTGTCAAAGTAATATGAAACATTTCCCTTTAAAAGCAGTGCTGTCGTAAAATCTGCATCGTTATAAGATGACATTCCGATACTTGCAGAAGCAGAATAGAAAAGGTTTTTATAAACAGGGCCATCAAGCGAAAGCGTTGCATATATTCTTGTAAATGAAATTGAATCTGCTCTGAAAGAACCTAAAACCTGTGCAGCAACAGTCTGATTTCCAAAAAGATTTAAAAATGCAATAGTTGCAGCAGCGTTGATAAATTTATCAGAAAGGTTATAAACATTTTCTTTATCACCAGGTTCAAAATCTGCAGCATTGTACATCTTTACGATGTTTGAATTAAGAAGTCCCGTATAAGAAGCATAAGCAGATACAGTCATAGACTGATTTCTATAACTTAAAAATGCACCGTCTGCTGCCTGAGAAAAAATTACCGAAGTCAAATCCATAAAACCAAAACGGCCGGCTTTAACATCAATAACTCCGTTTTCAAGCCTTTTAGAATAAACAAACTTAAAAAGATCCACATCAAAAAAATTAAAAGAATCTTTTGTATTGCTCAGATATTCAAACTGGTAAAGACCTTCTGCAATAAAATATTTATCTGCTCCAGTCCCAACCGGAACTTTTACCCATGCATAAAAACTGTCTTTCTGGTCTACAAAGAATTTCTTTTCTTCGTCAGTTTTAAATGCAGAATCATTATCAATTAAAAATCCTGCATCAAGTGCAAAAGCTGATGCCCCTGATACAAAAAGCGATGTCACTAAAATTAAAAACTTTCTGAATACTTTTTTCATTTTGAATTTTCCTCCAGAATGCTGTTGAATAACGCAACTGCATTAGCCCCGCTTACATGCATAGAAGGATCAGAGTTTACAGGAATGTATCCTCTGGCAAGAAATTCTTTATAAGCATAACGCTCAGATTTTTTTGCAAGTCTGTACATGAATCCGCCTTTAATATCTGCAGCGCGTGCAAAAACTGCACAAACCTTTTTAAGGCTTACAGGGGAATCAGCACTAAAACTGTCATCAAAATATCCCATTTCCTTTAATTTATCAAAAGCTGCTTTTTCGTCTGAACGTTCATCGATGACATTCAAATATGTTGCGGCAAGATAAGAAAGTTGCCCCGCATTAATCTCTTTTGCATCAAGTATCTGTGTTATCCTGTCAAAACTCTGAGCAAAAGCGCCGAACTGCAAAAGTCCGAGAATTATTGGCACCAGAAATAGTTTTCGCCTCATATAACCCCCTGTAAATCTCATTTTCCCCGGGTTTTTATGTTCAAAACCAGAGGTCAATGCTATAATAGTAAATTATATAATATGTAACTATTTTTTTCTACGGGGTGAACAATTGAAAAAACTCAGATCTGTTTTCTTTATACTTCTTTCAATCTTATTCTGGACACTGCTTACAGGCCTTGGAGCAACAAGAAAATTTGAGCTTAAATTTTCTGACATACTTTTGTATGCAAAAAAACCGCCGAAAGAAGCGCCAGAAATCCTTCTTGTAGTAGCAGACAACCTTGCCCTGGAATCTGTAGGTCCCTGGCCATGGAAGAGAGATGTATATGCGGACATGCTTTTAAGACTCAAAGAGCTCGGCGCAGACAAAGTCGTATTCGATATCGAGTTTTTATCCCCTTCAAACTTTCCTGAATGCGATGATTATTTTTCTCGTTCGATTCAGTTTTTTGGGAACACCTATCTTATTACAAACACGAGTGACCTGGATATAAATTACCCCGAAGAAGAACTCAAATATGTTGCAGACAGATTCATGATTACTCCAGAAGGAGATATTAAAAAAATCATAGAAGACAATCACAAAACAGTCTACGAATCACACATGAACTCTCTTTCTGGATTTAAGAAAGTAGACTGGTCTGATCCGAAAACTATTCATGATTTTGAAATCGGTCTTTCTCCTGCAATGAAAATGTTCATCACTCGTGCTAAAGGCTCTGGATTTGCAAATGTAATTCTTGATTATGACGGTGTAAGACGCCACGTTGCCCTTCTTGATTATGAAAAAGACTTTGGCAAGTGTGTTGCACAGATTATGCTCGGTCCTATAATTGAACAGACCAAACCCGAAAAAATAATCCGAAAAAAACATAAAGTCATTCTTAAAAACGCAACTATTGACGGAAAAACCATCGATATAAAAATTCCGCTTGATGATTCTGGAAGATTAATCGTTAACTGGACGCGCAACGAATTTAAAGATGCGTTCAGGCAGGACTCAATCGCGATTTTAAACCAGTTTGATAAAATTGAATCAAATATTTCAAAAATTCTTGAACGTCTTACAGAAGACTATGACGAGCTTAGAAATGCAACTGATTCAAAACTTGCATCACAGTTAAAGAAAAAAGTCCGAGCTCTTCATGAAAACTACAATGAGATTCTCGAATTTAAAGAATTCCTTCTTGCTGTCTGCGAAGGTTATGACAACGATTCAAATCCGATAAACGGTGGAATTCCACAGGAATATTACGACGACTATTTTAATCTAAGAAAAAACTTTTTTGCAAATGTTACATCATATGCAGATTCAGAAGATGTAAATAGCATCCAGGAACTTCTATTTGAATTGCGCGAAAATCTCGGCGAAGAATCTTATAAATATTTTGCAGAAGAATTTGGAAGTCTTTATGAAGTTCTTCATGACGAAATTACACTTTATAATGACATGTTCAGCGAAAAAAAAGATGTATATAAAAATGCACTCTGCATTGTAGGCAGTACTGCAAGCTCAACTACAGATTTAGGAACAACACCTTTTGAACGTGCATATCCTAATGTCGGAACTCACGCCAACGTCTACAATACAATCATAAACCGCGACTTTATCACTCCTGTAAATGCATGGCTCTGGATTTTCATTGTAGCTCTTCTTCTTATTGTTCAGGAAATTTTTGTTGAAAAGAAAAAATCCTTTGTTCAGAATATAAGCTGGGGAACACTGATTGTTTTTGTAATCATAGTTCCGTTCCTTGCAATGAATCTTTTCGGGCTCTACATACCTGGACTTACAGCAATACTGATTGCAATAACAAGTTATCTTTCTGTAACAATATTCCGCTTTGCACTTGCAGAAAAAGATAAAAAATTCTTGCAGACAACTTTCGGCGCATACGTTGCACCTGCCGTTGTTGCAGAAATCGTAAAGCATCCTGAGCTTGCAAACTTAGGTGGTAAGAGTGAATACTTAACAGCCCTCTTTTCTGATGTAAAAACCTTCTCTGGTTTTACAGAGGTAATCAACAACGAAGCAGGCGAAGACAAAGGTGCTGAACGCCTTGTAGAAATCTTAAACGAATATCTGGGCGTTTTAAGTGATGCAATCATGGACAACAAAGGTACAATCGATAAATATGTCGGCGATGAAATAGTTTCTTTCTTTGGCGCACCGATTCCGATAGAAAACAATGCGTTCAGCGCATGCGTTGCGGCAATACGAATGCTTCAGGCAGAAGAAAAATTCAACAAAGAAAATAAAGACAGACTTCCGATTAATCCTAAAACCGGTGAACCTTTCTACCTTCACAGCCGTGTCGGACTAAACACCGGTAACATGGTTGTCGGCAACATGGGAACACAGAAAAAACTTAACTATACGATTATGGGAAATAACGTAAACCTTGCAAGCCGCCTTGAAGGAACAAACAAAGTTTACGGTTCGTGGATTATGTGTTCAGAAAGCACATGGCAGATGGCAAACAGCGGTGCAAACGAAGGAAAACTTGTTGCAAGAAAGTTTGATAACGTTCGCGTAATAAACGTTAAAAAGCCGGTCGGCATCTATAACATTCTTGGCTTAAGGGAAGAAATGAGCAGCGAACAGATAGAGGCTGCAGAAATCTTTAACGAGGGAATCGAGATTTATCTTAAAGGAACCGACACTCCTGAAGTTCCTAAAAAGAAAACTGAGCTTAAAAAAGCCTTTGAATTATTTAAGAAAGCGGACAAGCTTTATCCTGCAGACTTGTCGTCAAAGGTATTCATGAAACGCTGCGCAGATTATATAAAAGACGGTGTTCCGAAAATCTGGGACGGCGTATATACAATGACTTCAAAATAAAAAACGGCGGACATGCCGCCGTAAACACATGCACCAACCAAACACATACGTAGCTGCGCTCCGTTAGTGCAAGGTAGATTATACACGTCGGACCGCAAATTAATTTGCGGATCCGACAAGGCACATCCACTCGGCTTCGGCGCAGAGGGTGTCGCCGACGTATGCTTTGCCGGCCTGTTTAATCATCCTCTTTGAAACACGAAGGTTTGTAATTTCCATTCTTACTGTATCACCAGGGCGAACCTGATTTTTAAACTTAACTTTGTCTACGGTTCCGAGAAAGAAAAGGCTTCCGTCATCAAATTTTTTCTGAAAACTTAAAGCCGCGCCACCAGCCTGTGCCATTGTTTCTACAAGAATTACTCCAGGAACTACAGGGTATTCAGGAAAGTGACCTTTAAAGAAAAAATCATCTTCTGTAAATTTTCTTGTGCTTACACTTCCGTTTTCATCACATGAAACAATTTCATCTACAAACAAAAAAGGTTTTCTGTGCGGAAGAAGACTTTCGATATCATTAGTTACTGCCATCTTTATGCACCCATTCCGCCGTCAATACCGATAACCTGACCAGTTACATAAGTAGAAAGATCACTTGCAAGGAAGAGACATACATTTGCAACTTCCTCAACTGTTCCGGCTCTGTTCATAGGAATAATCTTGAGCCATTCTTTTCTGAGTTCTTCTGGAACTGCTTCTGTCATTTCTGTTTCGATAAATCCAGGAGCAACCGCATTTACGCGAACCTTTCTCTTACCGATTTCTTTTGCAAGAGCCTTTGTCATACCGATAAGACCTGCTTTAGATGCAGAATAATTTACCTGACCTGCTTCTCCGTGAACTCCAGAGATAGAAGCCATATTGATGATTGAACCCTTCTTCTTGTGAATCATATCGTAAGAAATAATCTGATTGATTACAAACGGAGCTGTGAGGTTTACATTGATAACGTCCTGCCAGTTTTCCATTGACATTGCAAAAGAAAGACCGTCGCGTGTAATACCTGCATTGTTAACAAGAACATCAAATCCGCCGGCTTCTTCAAGAGCTGCCTTAATACATTCTTTTAATGCTGCAGCATCACCACAGTTACAGCATATTTCATGAAACTTAACTCCGTTATCAGCTGCAACTTTTTCTAGGTCTGCTTTTGCTGCAGATGGCTTTGTACAAAGACCCCACACTTCTGCACCGTTTGCCATAAATACTTCTGCAATCTTGCGTCCGATTCCACGGCTGGAACCTGTAACAAGTGCTTTTTTGTTTTCAAGTAATTTCATAATTTTCCTCCGGCCGCACATCTGTCATCTGCAGACTGCAGCAAAAATAAAATTGATTAAAGTGAATTAATAGTTTCTGCAGTATTTACACTTGTGCATTCAAGTCCTTCTGCGATTTCTGATTTAATCCAGAGACCGTTTAAAACCTTTCCTACACCAGTTTCAAGAACTTTCCATTCTTCTGCACTTTCTTTCATCATATCATATAAAACTTTTTCTTCACTAGTCCATAATACAGGATTTGTAAGATGTAAAACAGCATTCTTTTTAATTTCTGCACCGCTTGTTGCCTGCTTTCCTGTTACATTGCTGAACAAAGGAATTACCGGATCATTAAACGTAACATCTGCAATTGCTTTTTCAAATTCGTCTGCTGCTCTCTGCATTAAAGGACAATGGAAAGGTCCTGCAACAGCAAGACGAAGAGCACGACGTGCACCAGCTTCCTTACAGAGGTTTTCTGCCTGTGTAAGTCCGTCAAAAGTTCCGCTTAATACAGTCTGTTTTGGGCTGTTCATGTTTGCAGCATAAACATTGTCGCACTTAGAAGCAATTTCTTTTACCTGATCCTGTGTAAGTCCGATTACAGCAGACATTCCAGGTGCGTGACCTTCATTTTCTTTTGCAATCTGCTCGCATACTGCCTGCATGATAGAACCGCGAAGGGCTACAACCTTGATTACATCTTCAAAACTCAAAACGCCGGCAGCATATAAAGCAGGAAATTCTCCGAGGGAAAATCCCATGGCTGCATCTGCTTTTATTCCCTTTGACTCAAGAGCTTTCATTACTGCAATGCTTGACGCTGTAATTGCCATCTGACTGTTGTCGCTGCGGCTTAATTCAGCAGCATCAGCTTCCCACATCAATTTTTTTACATCCTTTCCCCAGATTGCAGAAACTTCATCCAAAACTTTTGCGCTTTCAGGAAAAGCTTCACAAACATCCTTCATCATTCCGGGAACCTGAGCACCCTGTCCAGGAAACAAAAATGCATATTTTGCCATATCAATTACCTCTTTTTACAGGCTGAATTTACACACCGCCCGCCATATTATTTTTAATCCAAAATGACATATTTTATAAATTTGTCAACATAATATTAACAGAATATGAGGCTTTCTGCAAGTATATATATGCCCGTAAAAATGTGGAGCAGGGGAAAAAATGGGAGGCACTTAAGAGCGAAGCGAACTGTGCGGGCCCCGTTTGTTTCCCTGCGGGAACATTTTTACGGGTGTATATATACTACAATGTGGAGCAGGGAAAAAATGGGGCCCGCACCTTTCTGCGACAAAAAAACCTGTCGTACCGGACAATACGACAGGTAAAAAGAGAGTAAACTTTTTTTAATAGAATTATTCTGCTACTGCGATGTAGTAGTCATAAGTAACAGTAAATTTTCCCGAAGTCATATCCCAGCCCGGTTCTTTTTTACTGAATGGAGGAAGAAGCCACTGAACTTCTACACCGTTGTAACCATAAAGATTCTGTGATTTCATATCAATCATAAATCTCTTTGAGCCATCTTTATCAACAACTTTTCCGTTGTTTGGATTTGGTTTTCCCTGAGAGAAATAGCATCCACCGTCTTTTCCGTCTTCGAAATCAAGTTTTAAAATTACATTTCCCTTTGCGTCTTTTACAACAACATTGTCAATGTAAATTACAAGCGGTGTGCTTGATTTTTTTGTATTAGATTTAATGCGGAAAATCGACATATTCTTGTGTTTTCCACCCATTCCGTCATAAGTAATTCCGTCTTTATTTACTGTTACAGTGTATGTGTTCCATTCATTCGGTGTAAATTTAAGTCCAAGGTCATCTGTTCCCTTGCAGTAAAAACACTGATAGTTTGAAGTATAGAAACCACACTGAACCATGAGTGGTAATTCACCTTTCGGGTCATCTGCAAATGCACCGAAAGCCATTGCTAAAACCATTGAACATGCTAATAAAATCTTTTTCATAATTTGACTCCTTATAAACTATTAATTTATTCCGGCTGAACATAAGTCCAGATCATCTCTTCGTGAATAGCAGGTGTTACACCTTTCCTCTTAAAGAGTTCACTTACAGTTACAAATTCATAACCCTGCTTCTTTAATTTTGGTATCAAAATATCGAGCGCTTCAGGGGTCGGATGTGGATAAGGCTGAACATCATGCATAAGAATGATTGCTCCATCTTTAACACCTGCAAGGACATTGTTTGCTCTATCCTTTGCATTTGTATTACATCCCTGCCAGTCCATAGCAAGAACTCCCTGAATAAAAGGCATATCAACATAAGTATAAAGTTCTTCGCTTGTTGCAAGATTAGGTGGTCTAAAGAATTTTGCTTCCTTACCTGTATACTTTTTTATCGCAGCATTGGTTTTAGAAATTGATTCTCTAACCTCTGCCTTTGTCATGTTGTTCATGCTATCCCATGCCCACGAGTGATTGTTAAGCTCGCATCCCATGTTAACCATTCTTTCAAGTGTAGGCTGTGTCTCATCAGTGATGAGCTGACCTATTAAAAAGAACGAAGCAACAACGCCATGCTTTTCGAGCTTATCCAGAACAAGTTCTGTCATTTCAGAATTTGGTCCATCATCAAATGTTAAAGCAACAAGTTTGTCTGGAGTTTTATTGTTAGAAGCACAAGACATAAACATTACGATAGATGAAACCAAAGCTATAAAAAAGCTCTTTCTCATTTTTTACTTTCCTCCTCATAGTTTTTCCCTTCTCCTGTTAAAAATGATAACAACGAATTTTCCATACCGAAATCGGTAAATACACCTAATATGGCATAGGTAAATTTCCCTATAATAAGCCGGAATGGAAAAAACGCCCTCCTCGTGGTATAATCAGATTATGTCGTATCGCGTAGGACTTTTTTTAAAATATCTCGACGAAGAATATCAGGCCTCGATTTTTCGTGGGGCTGCAAAGGCTGCAGAAAAAGAAGGAATCGAGCTTATCTGCATCCAGGGAGATGGCTCTGATAACCCGATTATTCCCGTTTCGTCTCATACTGCGCTCAATCTCGACGGAATCATTTTTCTTTCTTCTGTTCTTTTAAATAATTCATCTGATAAAGCTGCACAAAAGCTTAAGGATGCGTTTAAACCGGTTCCGGTCGTTTCGATTGGAGTTCAGCTAAAAGACATTCCTTCCATAATCTGCCAGTCAGAAACTTCTGTAAAAAAAGAGCTCGACCACCTTATGGAACATCACAAATATAAGAAATTCCTCTATCTCGGCGGTCCAAAGGATAATCACGACAACCAGATACGCGAAAATGTAATAAAAAAAGTCCTCGAAGAAAAAATAAAAAAATCAGACAAATATTCTCTTACAGTTAAAAACGGAATTCTATTCAGTGAGTCGGACGGGTTAAAACTTGCCCAGGACTACTGTAATAAAAATCCAGAAAAGAATATTGATGTAATTCTTGCAGGAAGCGATGACATGGCAGTCGGAATCCTAAAATACATAAATTCTGTTGCACCAGAAAGCTACAGAAAATGTCCGATTGTCGGTTTTGATGATATTCCGCTTGCAAAAACAGACCAGATTGCCCTGACAACGATAAAACAGCCGACAGAAAAACTCGGTGAACAGGCAGTCCAGATGATGTGGAATATACTCAGAAAAAAACAAGTCACGCAGGTTAAAAAAATTCCTTCGACACTCATAATAAGAAACTCGTGCGGCTGCAGGGGCTATCACGATGATAAGAGTACTCATAAGGACGAACATCCTCTGCAGCGCGAACAGTTTCTGCGTGATGTAAGTTATTACGGACAGGAAATAAGTTCTGCATCAGACTTTAGCGAAATCGAAAATCCGCTTGCAGAGTTTTTAACAAACATTGCCTGCCGGGACTTTGCACTGGCAATTTATGACAAACCTGTAAAAAATATTCCTGCAAAAGCAAGGTTAAAACTTCATATAACAGATTTTATAATTGAAAAGAAAAATGACGCAACAAAATTATTAACCCTTAAAGAAATATTTAAAAAAATCCTTTCTTCAAAAAAAGATCCTGCTTCTCCACGATGTCTTTATCATCTTCGTGTTGGAGAAAAACGTCTGGGCTTTATTCTTTACACAGTAGATAAAAACTCACCTATCTATGTAAGTATGGCTGGAATGTTTCTTTCGCATGCAATCGACAGGATTTTTAAATTTAAGAGCGAAAAAAACCGCGCACGCGAACTTGAACGGGAAGTAGAAAAACGCACTGCAGAACTAAAAAAAGAATCTCTTCGCCGACAGAAAGTCGAAGAAGAAGTTTTAAAGATAAGCGATCTTGAACGTTTAAGATTTTCTCTTGATCTTCACGATGACATATGTCAGCGTCTTGCTGCAATGGCAATGATATGCAAAAAAGATTCAGAAAAAAATCCTGAACTTAAAATTCTTTTTGACATGGCAACAGAAACTCTTGCAAGAACAAGACAGTACGCTCACGACTCGTTCCCGGTAGAACTCGACTTTGCAGATATATGCGAAGCCTTGCAGTCACTCTGCAGGGAGTCTGAACATTTTAACGATTTAAAAATAAGTTTTACACAATCAGGAACTCCGTCAGACTTAACTTCTGAACAGAAAATCAATCTTTTTAGGATTGCACAGGAGGCTTTACAAAATTCAATTAAGCACGCAAAGGCAAAAAATATAACACTCTCAATCTCGTTTACAGAAAGGAACATCAATCTTACTGTCACCGATGATGGAATCGGCTTGAATGAAAAAAACATTTCTAAAAACGACTTTAAAGAAAAACGCCGCCCTCGCGGGCTTGGACGCCGTTCGATGGAGTATAGGGCAAACCAACTTAACGGAACTTTTAAAATAGAATCGGGGAAAAACTCAGGAACAAAAGTAATTGTTACAATTCCAAAAATTACTTCTGCAGAAAAGGAAATGTCATGAAACATAAAATCGTAATCATAGATGACCATATAATTTTTATTCAGGGACTTTCTCTATTAATCGAAAGCGACAAAGATTTTTCTGTTACGGGCTCTGCAACAAATTCTCATGACGGACTTGAACTTATAAAACAGCAGAAGCCTGATCTTGTAATCGTAGATTTAAATCTCGGAGACGAAGACGGACTTGAACTTATAAAATCAATCTCGGTTAAATTTCCAAAAACAAAAGTTCTTGTTCTATCGATGATGCAGGAAAGATACTACAGCGAACGCTGTCTTGCAGCCGGTGCCAAAGGTTATGTAATGAAAGACGCAGCTGCCGACACAGTGATACGCGCACTCAAAGCCGTTCTCGAAGGAAAAATCTGGCTGAGCGAAGATGAACAGAAGCGCTACATAGATTCTCATTTTAAAGAACCACAGCAGAAACAGGATTCAAAAAGCCTTATGGACAGTCTTTCTGACCGGCAGCTGCAGATTATGCGTCTCATCGGTCAGGGCAACGGAACGCTCGAAATTGCACAGATGCTTTCTATAAGCACAAAAACTGTTGACGCTCATAAAGAACAGCTTAAAAAGAAATTAAACTGTTCAACTTCACAGGAGCTCCTTCGTCTTGCAATTTCGTGGAATAAATGATTTAGAGATTTAACGGCTTATATAAAATCTGTCAGAAGCTAAAACCTGCATCTTCTTTTCTGTATCTTCGGATGGTAAAAGAATACGCCAGAAATATGAACCTTCGTCGAGTTTAACGGTATACTTTAATACAGAAGCATCAACATCTTCCTGCAAAACCGGATGAACAAAATAACTATCTTTGTAGACTTCAAGCCTTAGTTTTTTTACAGAATCATTATTTTTTATCCATGAAAACTCTACAGGATAAAGCTCTGCACCCATCTTAGAAAAATCCTTTTCAAAAACAGGAGAAAGAACAGTAATTGCCTTTCTCAAAACAAGGCCGCTTGAGTTGATTTCGAAACTGCTTTTTTCTGAAAGCTTAATTTCATTTAAAGCCTTTCCGTAAATCATTGCCTCGCCTTTAATGGCTGTAGCATCAATTGATTCACCGTATTTAAATTCTATGAGTGAACCGGGCTTTACTTCCATAAGCTTATTAAAATCGCTTCCGGTTACTATAAGAGAATTTTCGCAATTTAAAAGATTAATTATGACTTTAGTATTGTCTTCAAGCTGAATGGCAAAGCCGTATTCCTTATCATAATATGCAATACACCCGGATATCTCCCCGAGAGTAACACGGGCTCCGCTTGTTAAGGCAAGCTCAACAAAACTGTTTTCAGAAGTTCTGATTGTACTCCGGTTTTCGATAAAATCATTTTTAGAAATAAGATTCCATATTTCACTTTTTACTATTTTTTCTGAACAGTTATTCCTGACATCTTTTACAGTCGCAACATAAACAAGTTTTTTTTGCCCCGGCATAATCTGTCTTATAAAGAGAAAAATAAAAAAGCACGAAAAAAGAAGCATCAGAACTAAGCAAATGACATTTTTCTTTGTAACTACACGATATTTTTTTTCTGCCATTTCTATCTGTCACCCGTCATTCTTATTACAGCATAATCGTTTAAAGATGCATCAGAACTTTCATCATAAGCTATTTTTTCTGCTGCACACACATCCTGAACAAGATTTAACGTATCTTGTGTAATAAGGATATCTTTATCCGATAAAAGAGCCCTGCCCTTTATATCTGCCGTTTGCTTTAATGTTCTTCCGATACATGTATATTCTTTTCTGTCAGATGAACCAATCTGACCTGCAACAACCGGTCCAGAATGAATTCCGCAGGCAAGCTTGATTGCAGGTTTATTTTCTCTTCTAAGTTCTCTACTAACAGATTCAATCTTCTGTTTCATAGCGCATGCGCATTTTACACAGTCAATCGCATCCTGTTTCGGAGTTCCGCTTGTAAGTGGTGAACCCCAGATTACGACAACTTCATCTCCGATAACTTTATCTATACAACCTTTATTTTCACTCACGCACTTAAATACTACATCCATGTAGTTACTCAAAAGTTCTACAACCTCTGTTGCAGTAAGCTTATCCGTTATATCAAGAAAATTCTTTATGCTTACAAACAATGTAGTTACAAATTTCGTTTCACCGCCAAGAGAAACTTTACCGTTCATCGCAATCTGCGAAATGCGTTCATCCCCAAATTTTCCGAATGACATCTTTATATTTTCGTGTTTTAAAAGACTCTGGCACATCATCGAGAATTTTGTAACAAGAGTTCCAAGTTCATCTTTTGAATGAGATTTTAATTTTACATTATAATCTCCGGCACTTACACGATCTGTTGCAGAAATAAGCGCTTTAGCCGGAATCGTAATTTTAAGAGAAGTAATCCATGCAAAGATAATTACGATAAAAAGTTCTGCAAGTGCAAGAAAGCAGAGAGTCGAAAGAACATATTTCGATTTTTTTAAATCAATTTTTGATGCAGGGTTCACTGTTATTACAGCACATGAACCGCTCATGAGGGATTTAAAAGCACCGTAATATTTTTCTTCATCTTTCGAAAAAGAAGTTTGCATTTTGCTTGATTTGTCATTAACAAAATTATTTACGATTGAATAATCGCACATATTCTGCGAACTTAAAACCACGCTAAAATCAAGTCCTGCAATTATATTTCCCTTATCATCAACTAAGAATGTAAGATTTTCGTTTCCGTTTTCATTGCACAGTGCTGCAAGATGATCTGAGTTTATAACGATACCAAGAACATCGTATTTTGCACCTGCACTTTTTACAGGATAAAAAATAAGTGCACTGCATGATTTTACGATATGACTTATATTGCGGATTGACTTATTTCCTTTCCCTGCATTTTCTACGTCAGCTTTGTAAGTCGAAAAAAGTGAATCCAGCGTATCTTCTTTTATTCCGCTTGAATAAATAAGTTTATCATTCTTTAACAAATCATCCTGCGTTAAAACAGCAGCTATAGTTTTTTCTCCTGCAAAGAAACTGTCCCGTATTTTATTTTTTAATTCATTATTAGACTGCGCTAAATAAAGTCTGTAAAAAAATTCTGATCGTTCTATGATGGAACTTATTTCAGAATCAATCTTTGCTGCTGCATAAGTATTCTTATCAGAATTTCTTGTCTGGGCCTCTATGTTTGCAGAATCTCTAAACAAAGTAAATACAAAATAAATTGTTGCTGCAGCTGCAAATAAAAAAGCAAATACTGCAAATTTAATAAATTTTCTTCTTACAGGCTTTTTAATCTTTACCTTCTGCGCAAGTTCATAATATTCATCACGGTCAGATGAACTTTTACTTTCTACACTTTCTTTTTCTATAAGAATATTTTTTACATCATCTTCTGGAAGAAGAATCGCCGTTGTTACTTTTCGTTTTATAAAATCTCCGTAATCAAGAAGAGTTTCTTCGCGTTCTGCAAATTCCTGTTCGTTGATTTCTTTATAAATATCTGCTTCATATGATTTTACATGTATGTAATCTGTTTTTATTCCGAGAGAAACTTCAAGTTCAAAAATTCCATCGTCACTGCAAGTCGCATCAAGCTTTGCAAATTTCTTAGAATTATCTGAATCATCTGTATTTTCTTTAAGACTTTCGTAATGTTCCTGATTTAGTTCAACTGAACCTATTTTATAGATTTTTTCTATTTCTGCTTTTTCTGACAGTCTGCACACATAAACCGGAATCTGACGGTTTACAAAATCACTTTTACAGACATATACCGTTTTTTTATTTTCTTTATCAATTAGTGGAACAAATGTAGAATCCTTTAACCTGATTCCGACTATTGGCTTATTCATACTTTCTCCATAATATCCTCAGGGATTATTAGATTATTATACCATATACATGCACTATTTAACAATTTAAAAAAAGGCTGTTCCGCAAATTTTACGCAGAACAGCCTTTGTCATATCAGTTATAAAACCGACTGTTTATCTCTTTGAAAGTGTTTTTTTAATCATTGTTCCGACAAAGATAATTGCAGCAACTAAAACAGCCATTAGTACAAGTACGATTGGTGCTGTTTTTGCGCCAAAGATATCGATGTAACCTGCAACAAATACAACAAGAATGATTAAAGGTGCAATAAATCTGAGATAGAATTTAATTGCAGCATTCTTAGGGAATTTGATTCCGTCACCAGTATCTGCTTCTGCAGTAAAGCCATCCCATCCCCATCCTGCTTTTACTGTACAGAAAAGAAGGAATATGAGGGAACCAAGTGGAAGAAGGTTCTGGCTTACGATAAAGTCTTCGAGTGCATCAATAGAACCGATATGTGCACCAAAGTGTACGCCTGACCAGATATTCATTCCAAGTGCTGCAGGAGTTGCAAGAACAATCATTGCAATAAAGTTGATTAATACAGACTTACTGCGTGACCATCCGAACTTGTCCATTGGGAATGCAACGATATTTTCAAATACTGCAATTACAGTAGAAAGAGCTGCAAATGACATAAAGAGGAAGAAGAATGCTCCTACAATGCGTCCTACAACAGGTCCCATTGAATTAAATACGTTTGGCAATGACATAAATGCAAGTCCTGCACCAGAAGATGCTTCTACACCAAATGCAGCACAAGCAGGGAAAATAATTAATCCTGCACAGATTGCAACAAATGTATCAAGTCCGATAACACGAAGTGCTTCACCTGTAAGAGAATATTTTTTATCAATGTATGAACCAAAGATTTCCATTGATCCGATTCCAAGTGACAATGTAAAGAATGCCTGTCCCATAGCAGCATAAATTGTATCCCAAAGACCATGTTCACCGCTTACCAGAGCTTTAAAGTCAGGTTTAAGATAGAATGCATATCCTGCTCCTGCTCCCGGAATAAATGCAACATAAATTGCAAGACCAACCATGATTACAAAGAGAGCAGACATCATTATTTTTGTAATGCGTTCAACACCTTTCTGGAGTCCAAGGAAACAAGCACCAAATCCGATTACGATTACTACGAGCATCCAGATTAAAAGTGTTTTATAATCCCCTACTGTTCCGCCAACGAATGCATTTACGATTGCATCTCCATCCATTCCGACAAATTTTCCGCCAGCCATCTGGAAGAAATATTTAAGGAACC
>DBWY01000012.1:6084-61697 GCA_002309195.1 Treponema sp. UBA1226 | reverse complement strand
AAAAGATAGTTACCTGCTACAGCAAAACCATTATACCAGTGCCATTTCTTACCCTGAGGTTCAAGTTCTTCAAAAGCAGCAGCCATACTTTTTCTTGATGCACGTCCAACTGCAAATTCACAAACCATTACAGGAAGTCCGAGGATTACAAGGAAAACTAAATAAATAAGAACAAAAGCTGCTCCACCGTATTTACCTGTGATATAAGGAAAGCGCCATACGTTTCCCAAACCAATTGCACAACCAGCAGACAAAAGTAAAAAGCCAAGGCGGCTTCCTAAACTTTCACGATTCTGATTTTCCATTTTTCACTCCTAAATATATACAATTCGCTTATCAGCAAGCGTGTTTCTATTAATAATACTTAGTAGAAAAAAAACTGTCAATCTGTTATCATTCAACACATGGAACAATACAAAAAAGAATTTATCGATTTCATGGTAGAATCTAACGCATTGAAATTTGGAAGTTTTACATTAAAAAGCGGAAGGCAGTCGCCTTTTTTTATGAATGCAGGCGCATACATTACAGGAAGCCAGCTTGAAAAGCTCGGAGTATATTATGCACACGCAATTCACGACAACTTTGGAGATGATTTTGACGTTCTCTTTGGACCTGCATACAAAGGAATCCCGTTGAGCGTTGCAACATGTATCGCATACTCAAAGCTTTTCGGCAAAGAATTAAAGTACTGTGCAGATAGAAAAGAAGAAAAAGATCATGGTGCAGATAAAGGCGGACTTTTAGGATACAACATCAAGGACGGTGACCGAGTTGTAATAATAGAAGACGTTACAACATCTGGAAAATCAATCGAAGAAACTTATCCTAAAATCAAGGCACAGGAAACTACTCCAGGTTCAATTAAGATAATCGGAGAAATGGTTTCTTTAAACCGCATGGAAAAATCTGCAGATTCAGATAAATCTGCACTTGCCTCGATTACAGAAAAATACGGTTTTCCTGCACGCGCAATCGTAAGCATGAAAGATGTAATTGAATATCTTTATAAACCGGACGGCTCCGGTTTAATAACAGAAGAAATAAAAAAACAGATGGATGAATATTATGCTCAGTGGGGAGCAATAATGTAAACCGGGTTTGTGCGGCAATTTGGACATGTCCATTATTGTTCGAGTTTCTGATACTCAGAAACTCTCCTTCACTTCAAATATAATTGGGTTTGTCGCCCTTTTAGACTTATCCATTATTGTTCGAGTTTCTGATGCGAAATAAAAAAAAGACTGCCTCATACGAAGCAGTCCTTTTTTTGTTAAGAAACAAGCTTTTTATTTCTTTGCAGCTTTTTTAGCTGGTTTTTTTACAGCTTTTTTTGCTGGCTTTTTAACAGCTTTTTTTGCTGTTGTTTTTTTAGCTGGTTTTTTTACAGCTTTTTTTGCTGCTGGTTTTTTAACAGCTTTTTTTGCAGCTGGTTTTTTAACAGCTTTTTTTGCAGCTGGCTTTTTTACTGCCTTTTTTGCTGCTGGTTTTTTTACAGCTTTCTTAGCTGCTGGTTTTTTTGCTGCCTTTTTTGCAGCTGGTTTTTTTGCAGTTTTTTTAGTTTCTGCCATTTGATCCCCCTTTGACGTAATTGTTACATTACGCTTAATTTTTCTTGTTGTAGTCATTTCGAGCGCTTTCTCAAGAATAATTATTCTTGAAATACGCGCATAAGGCTGTAATGTCTTATTTACTTTATCGACAATTGCCTTAATTTCTTCATAGACTTTTTTATTACTAGAAGCGCCTTCACGTTTTACCTGAAGTCTTGCCAATAAATCATCGGCAGGATAAATCAAAGCTTCAATACCCTCTGATTTATGTTCCGCATCTTGAATATATCCGCGAACCATAATTTGTTCAACATCGTAGTAAAGCTGGAAAGAATCTTCGATTTCTTCTGGATATACGTTTTTGCCGCCATCAGTAACTATGATATTTTTTGCACGGCCAGAAAGCATAAGATAATGCTCTTTGTCCATCCACCCCAAATCACCAGTCTTAAAGAAACCATCTTCTGTAAAGACTGATTTTGTTTCTTCTGGCATCTTGTAGTAGCCCTGCATTACCATTGGACCTTTAACTACAATTTCGCCAATCCCCTCCTTATTCTTATTTATTATCTTAATTTCCTCCCAAGGAGAAAAATCAAGTCCGACACTTTCGATTTTGAAATGTTCCAGAGGATTTAATGCAATGATTGGAGAAGTTTCTGTGAGCCCGTACCCCTGAATAAAATCAATCCCCATTGCATTATAACCTTTAAATATGCTTGATGCCAATGGGCCACCGCCACAAATTGCAACACGTACTGTCTTTAAATTTGCTGCAGTTAAAACGGAATTTAAAAGAACGTGTCCGATGTTTTTTCCAGTTACCTTTCTTACAAAGTAAGAGAAATTCATCAGAGCAGAAATAATAATTTTTGCTGCAACACCTTTCTGTGCAATTCCCTTCATTATTCCGGAATAAAGTTTATTGTAAAGAAGAGGAACACCGAGCATTACAGTTATTCCGCCTTCCTTTAATTCTTTCATCAAACGGCTTACAGCCATGCTCTTACCAAATACAATTGAACATCCTGCAGAAAGAGGACAGATCATTGCTGCCTGCATTGTGTATCCGTGATGAATAGGAAGCAGTGCATAAAAAACATCTGTTTCATAAAGAATAAGATTTTGCTGAGCAATGAAACAGTCAGAAACAAGATTTTCCTGACTTAACATTACACCTTTCGGAGTTCCTGTAGTTCCAGAAGTAAAAAGGATTGCAGCAGTATCTTTCATTTCTGCATGTTTGATTTCTACTTTTTTCTTAGGCTTAAGATTATAGATGTATGTCTTCTGATTTAATTTAGAAAGTGAATAAACTTTAGCGCCGATTTTTTTTGTTGCAAAGAGTTTGTATTTTTCTTCATCACCAAAGAACATAACCGGCTTTGCTGTATTAATAAGATTAAGGATTTCTTTTTCGTGAAGTGCGCAGTCGATAGGAACTACGATGGCACCGGCCTGCATGATTGCAAAATAAGCTGTAGCCCACTCAGGAGAGTTCTTACCGCAGACGGCAACTCTATCTCCTTTTTTGACACCATTCTCGGCAAGCCACTGGGCAACCTGCGAAACATTATTCCAGACCTGAGAATAAGTCAGAGAGTTTTTAACTCCTGTTACATCATCAAAGTCTACGAAGCAGGGTCTGTTAGGAAAGCGCAGTTGAGAGATGTACAGCAACTGAGGCAGCGTTGGCCAGGTTGATGAAAACACCTTCCCGCGAAACTCATCTAAAAATTTCCAAGAAACATCTTTTCGTATCGGCTTCATTAATTTCCCCAAAAAAAACTTTTTACTTTTCTATATACTCTATTTTATTACTATATTAAAAAAATTGCAAAGTTTTTTTTCATTTTTCTTCTAAATTTTTTTTGCGAAAATTCTGCAAAAAACTAAGTAATAAATTTTATTTTCCGATATTTTAAAAGTATGAATGTCAGAAAATTTTTTTGTGTTAGTTTAATTTTTTGTTCACTTAGTTTTGCATTTGCAAAAGAGTACTCAAAATCAGAAGCGGCAAAACTCCGCTCCGCAGTCTGCCAGAAAGCAAAAACTTACATCGGCTGTCCTTACCGTACCGGCGCAATCGGACCAGACGCTTTTGACTGTTCAGGATTAATTTTTACAGTATTCAGAGAAGCAGCTGGAATACAGCTTCCTCGTTCTGCAAAAGCAATTTATTCTGCCGTAACGATAGTTTCTTCGGACCAGATAGAAGAAGGAGACCTCGTTTTCTTTAAAACAACGGGCGACGGCTCAATTTCTCATGTCGGAATCTACATCGGACGCAATCAGTTCATTCATGCGGCAAGTGACGGATCAAATACAGGGGTTATTGCTTCATCTTTGACCGAAAAATACTATAAAAACTGTTTTGCAGGTGTAGGAAAACCTATTTCTACAGCAAAATCAAATAAAAAAAACGAAAAAACAGATGACTCTGATGAAATAATCGAAGAAGAAGTCATAGAAGACGACAATTCCGAAGAAAAAAAATCAAAAGGTTCGTTTTTATCTGACATCGAAGTTGATACAATAACTGCATGCGACTGGAGTTTGTGGCTTCCAAATAAATTCATGATAAATTTCAGGGGACTTACACTTACAACGATAGCAAGATACACCGGATGGCAGGTTCAGCCGGGAGTAGGAACGACATTAAGATGGAATTCCGGCACACAGGTTTTTCAGCTTCCTATACTGTTCAGTTTAACATTTAACGAACATGTAACGGTTTATGCCGGCCCCGTAATAACTTTTGGAAATCCTGTAACTCCTGACACGCATGATCCTATAAAAGCATCTTTTTTCCCTGGAATAATGGGTGTTTCGTTCAGTACACCGTCATTTAACGCAGGAAATGTAAAAATTTCTGTTACACAGGACCTTGCATACACAATTTTTAACGACACAGATGGTGGTGCACTAAAATTTCATGACTCGCTCTGCACGGGATTTATTTTTTCAACCGGCATACGTGTAACATTGCCGGTAAAAAGTGTTTTAAAATAATGCAGGAGTTATTTTAAAGTGAATAAAAACAGAAAGTTTTTTATTTTCATTCTGGCACCATTATGTGCTCTTTTTTTTACAGGCTGTCCGGTTGATATTTCAATTCAGAATACATCAGAAGATGATGTAAGGTATTTTATTACAACTTCTGCAGGAAATGAAATAAAAAAAGCATTTTTACCGCCTGATAAGTCAAAAAATCATAAGGAAACTCTTCTTTTTGATTCAATAGAAATAGAAAAAGCATTAATAAAGTCCGGTTTTACTTCTGCAAGCGCTATTACTCATAATGACAGCGAAAAAGGCGAAGAAAATCTTACAATAAGGGCTTTAACTGCAAAAAAAAGATTTGATTTTATAAAATATACTCACTCAAAAGACGGCGTGATAAAATCTGTTTCTGTAACGCTTTCGCCAGAAATTTTACAGGATTTGATTACAAATCAGAACTCAATAATCCAGAAATATGCAGATTTACTCATGGCTCCATGCTTTACAGGTGAAGAACTCACTAAAGAAGAATACATAGAAGTGTTATCTTCACTTTACGGTGAAAAACTTGCACATGAACTCACAGAAGGTTATCTTACAATCTGTGTTCCGACAGGAAATCAGAGCAAAAAAGGCCAGCCTGGTATAAAAATTCCTCTCATCGAAATTTTAACCCTTCAGGAAGAAAAAAACTACACTTTTTCAGTTGAATAAAGCGATTTAATCACCATAGAAAGTTTTTCTGCAGCAAGACGATGCGTTTTTGGACCCGGATGCTGTCTTGAACCCTTATCTTCTTCATTTGTTTCACAATCCATAGAGTCAAATTCGAGGGTAAAAACGTTTTTATCACCGGTTTCGTTTTTAAATTGTGAAATTCCTTCGTAAATAAAGCCCATCACTTCTGGAATATACATCATTCCGGTTGCCCAGATTATTTTTGCAGCAGGATTGTTTTTTCTTACGACATAAAGGAATTTTTTAGTTCCTTCAGTAATTTTTGCACCGTCAGAAGCACAGGGCTTTCCGTTTTCATCAAGGTTCATTTTATAAACTTTTCCGGTATCAGGATCTGTCCACGGCTCAAAATAAAAACCACCGCGGTCATTTGTTCCAAGATTTATGATTACAAAATCACTTTTCCACTTTGAAAAATCATATTTCTGATAACCACCGAGCTTTTTGTAGAGCTTTCCCTTAGGAATCGAGCATACGTTCTCGTATTCAGGCGGAATTACATAGTAAGGATTATTGTTCCACGCAGAAACAATACCAAAACCGCCCTGACTTACAACGCGAAAATCTGCATCAAGCTTTTCTGCAGTCTGATATGCATATGTTTTACAGAAAGACATATGACATCCGATCCACGCCATATCATCTACAGCACCTGCAAGACCTTCGCCGGTTGTAATACTGTCACCAACAAACTCGATTTTCATTTTATGTTCAGGAAGTTTAGAGAATGAACCGCCTTTAGTAAGTGCAAGCTTATGAATTTTTATAAAATGTTCAGGATCATCTGCCATAGGCTGAGAATCTTTCATAACGCGGATATCCGTTTCGTAACTGTCATCAAAGCCGCGTGCAAGACATATCCACTGCTTTCCTTTTGTAATCATCTGGCGCGAATTGATTCTTCCGTTAAGAAAAACAACAAGCCACGGCTCCAGAGTTTCAAAGCCACCTTCGATTAAAGCCCAGAGCTCTCGTCCTTTAAAATGAACTTCAAAGCCCGAACCGTTCCAGAAAAGTGTCCTGAAAGATTTTTTTTCTGCGTCTGACACATCGCGGCCAAGAAAATAAAGTTCCGGGATTTTATTTATAGGATAAACATTTACATTTCGCATATTTTTCTCCTGTATGTAAGATATTTAAAAGAGATATCACCTTCTTTATGCTGTTCAGTCTGTTCGAGAGCAAACTCGTCTGTGTCAAACTTCGGGAAAAACCTGTCGCCTTTTACATCAAGTTCAACTTCTGTAAGAAAAAGTTTATCAGAAAGCGCAAAGGCGTTTTCATAAAGTGACTGGCCGCCGCAGATAAAGATTTCTTTTTGAGGATATTTTTCTGCTGAATAGTTTAAAGCCGCCTCTAAAGACGAAAAAACCGTCACGCCTTCGTGAAAATATTTTTTGTTTTCTGACAAAACAATGTTTATTCTGTCAGGAAGCGGTTTATTGAGCTTTAAGAAAATCTCGTCAAAAGTTTTTCTTCCCATTATGACCACATTCCCGGTCGTAAGTTCTTTAAAACGCTCCTGGTCGGCCTTTATATTCCACGGAATCCTACCGTCACATCCGATTACACGGTTTTTTGCAAACGCCGCGATGATGGAAAGTCTTACAGGATAAAAATACCTTCTTACATAATCAGAATTTACAAAATACATCATAAAAAGAAAACTTTTTATCGTGCCAAAGACATCTTTTGCAATATAACTGTACTCCTTTTTTGAAATAAATACTGCAACAGAAACTATACCCAGTACAATATTTAAGACACAGTAAAGAATATATAAGACTTTTCCTATTCTGTTTCCTTTTACGATTAAAACTGCACATATTAAAAGATAAACTGCCAGCACAACACATAAGCATAAAAGCAGTTCATTATTGTCCCGTCTAAATATGATTCCAAGAATTCCAATTAAAAATGCGACAAAAACTTCAATAAATAAAAAAGTGACAATAAAAAGAAGCAGCCCTTCGGGGCCTTTACGTTTTTGTTTTCCCATATGACAGATAATACCATAGCGGGATAAAATTTCAAATCGTTTTATCGCAGAGTTTTTGAAATATTCTTTTTGCCACAAAAATATTCTCATGTCACTATACAAAATAATTGATATTATGGGTTTTTCGCTTAGTATATTAATCAAGTATTATATAAACTTTAGAAAAAGGAGTTTTAGCGATACCAGACACATCGTAAAATAATACTTGCCGGGCTGGAGTAAGTTTTACCCCAGCCCATTTTTTTATAGAAAAAAATTCTTATTTATGTTAAACTGAACTCAACTTAAAAATCATAAGGGGAAAAAATTATGGAAATGACATCCGGCTACAAATCAATCGACTTAAAGACATGGAAAAGAGCACCTTATTACGAATATTATGCACACGGTTCAAAAGGAATGTGCGCAATGACAGGAAACATTGAAGTTTCTTCATTATATTCAAAATGCAAAGCAAGCAATAAAGATTTTTTAATTTCGATTCTTTATGTAATTTCGATTGCCCTTAACAAGCACGAAGAATTTAAAGTCGGATATTGTGCAGAAAACGGTGAACTTATGATCTGGGACGAAATCAATCCGATTTTCCGCGTATTCCACAAAGACACAGAACTTTTTACACGCGTGTGGACAAAGTTTACAAAAGATTTCAAGAGTTTCTACGACGGATGCCAGAAAACAATCGATGAAGGGTTAAAACTTACTTCATTAAACGCACACGATATTCCGGACAACGCATTCGAAATCTCACACGTTCCTTTCTCTTTTACATCAGTAAACGTTAAGATGTCAGAAAGCGGAAAATATTTTTCACCAATCCTTACAACAGGAAAAACTTTCGAAGAAAACGGAACAGTTAAAATGCCGATTGCAATGCAGATAAGCCACGCAGTTGCAGATGGTTTCCACATTGCAAGATTCTTTGATGAAGTAAAAGAAGAAGCAGAAAAGCTTGCAGCTTCTATATAATCTTCTTAAACTTCTTTTCTACATCTTTAATGAGCTTGTACTCGAACGAATCAACGAGTGCAAGCCATGAAGCTTCTACAAGGTCGCAGCTTACTCCGACTGTTGTCCAGCTTTCGTTTCCATCTGATGATTCAATCAATACACGAACGCGGCTTGCTGTCGCACTCTTTCCATCAAGAACACGAACTTTATAGTCTGTAAGTCTGAATGACTGTACCGAAGGATAAAATCTTTCCAATGCTTTTCTAAATGCAATATCAAGTGCATTTACAGGACCCATTCCTTCGCCGCCGGTTACTTCTATCTGTTCATCAACTTCTACTTTTACCTGTGCACATGCACATACGCCTTCTTCTGGGCGTGGATTAACAGAATTAACCTGATAATAATGAAGCTTAAAGAACGGCTGATACTTACCGATTGTTTTTCGTACAAGAAGTTCAAAACTTCCGTCTGCACCTTCAAACTGATAACCTTCAAACTCAAGCTGCTTTACTTTCTGCATTATTTCTGCAACAACAGGATCATCTTTTTCGATAGAAGAATCAAACTTCTTAATCTTTTCGATTATCATGCTACGGCCAGCAACTTCGCTCATCAGGAACACGCGTTCGTTACCTACAGATTCCGGCTCAATGTGTTCATATGCATACGGATTTTTTAAAACTGCATCGATGTGCATTCCTGCTTTGTGAGCAAACGCATTTGTTCCGACATAAGGAAGTCCCGAATCAAGATGCAGGTTAGAAATTTCTGCAATCTTTTTTACAGTCGGTGTTATAATCTTTAAATTTTCTGACGGAATACACTCGTAACCCATTTTGAGCTGCAGGTTAGGAATGATGGTCGAAAGATTTGCATTTCCTGTTCTTTCGCCGATTCCGAGTAAACAACCCTGAACATGACGAGCACCGGAATCTACTGCCATAAGTGTATTGGCAACTGCAAGCCCCGAGTCGTTGTGTGTGTGAATTCCGATTACAGCTTTATCACCAAAAGTCTTTACAACATCTTTTGTAATTTCGCGGCATTCATCAAGAACACAGCCACCCTTTGTCTCGCATAAAGTAAGAACACTTGCACCACCGTCAATTGCAGCCTGCAAAGTTTTCATTGCATATTCTTTATTCTTTACGTAAGCAGTAAAGAAATGTTCTGCATCATAAATTACGTTTCTTCCGTTTTTCTTTAAGAACTCTGCAGTATCACGAATCATTTCGAGATTTTCTTCGAGAGTCGTGCGGATAATATCTGTTACCTGAAAATCCCAGCTTTTTCCAAAGAAAACAACATCCTCTGTATCTGCTGCAAGAAGACTCTGGAGATTTGTATCTTCGATGCACTGCATTCCCTTTCTTCTTGTTGAACCGAATGCACAGAGTCTTGCATTTTTTAAGTTTAATTTCTTTACCTGCTGGAAAAACTCCATGTCCTTAGGGTTGCTTCCCGGATTTCCAGCTTCTACGTATTTAACGCCGAGTTCATCAAGAGCTTCTACAATATGAATTTTATCCTGAATTGAAAAGCTGATTCCTTCTCCCTGTGCTCCATCGCGTAAAGTTGAATCAAGTATATCAATTGTTTTTGTACCGCTCATACGAACTCCTGTTAATTTTTGGTAAAATTATGAAGTAAAATTAATGTTTATTCAATAGTAGTTTTTCATATAATATTGTAGATAAATATAAAAGGTGCTATAATTAATGTTAAATTCAATAAAGTCCAGGAGATGGAAATGAAAAAAATCAGTTTAATCGCATGTGCAGTTATGTTATTTAGCCTTGCTTCATGCGGAAAAAAGAAAGTTGTTATTAATGGAGTTGCAGATCTCGAAGGAAAGAAAATAGGTGTTCAGGCCGGAACTACAGGAGAAACCTGGGTTAACGAAGCAAGTGGCCTTACACAGAAAGAAGTATTGCCTTTTAAAACAGGAATCGATGCAGCCCTTTCATTAAAGGCAGGCGGACTCGATGCAGTTATCCTCGATGAACTTCCTGCAAAAGAAATCGTAAGCCGTCATCCGGAACTTACAATTGTCCGCGACAGTGTATTCTCAGAAAATAAAGAAGAATATGCAATCGCAGTTAAAAAGGGAAACAAAGCCCTGCTGGATTCTATCAACAAGACAATCACAACAATGAAAGAAAACGGTGAGTACGACAAACTCATCCAGGCATTTATGCCGGCAGATGGAGAAATTAAAGTTCCAGAATCCATCGTTATTGATTCTTCTAAATCTGTAAAACTCGGAACAAATGCACAGTTCCCTCCATTCGAATACATTCCACAGAAAGATGTTGTAGGATTTGATATTTCAATGGGTGAACACATTGCTCAGGACTACGGTGCAAAACTCCAGATTGTTGATATGGCCTTCGAAGGACTTATCAACGCACTTGATTCTGGATTAATCGACTTTATCGCAGCCGGAATGTCAGTTACAGAAGAAAGAAAAAAGAACGTAGACTTTTCTGTTCCTTATTACACATCAGAACAGGTTATCATCGTTCGTAAATAATTCTATATAAAAGTTTGCAGGACATAAGTTCTGCAGACTTTTTTTTTGAGGCAGTTTTGATTCAGGCATTTTATGATACAATAATTTCGGGCTCACGCTGGGTACTTATTGCAAGAGGTTTGGGCACTACCCTTCTTATCTCTTTATGTGCAATTATAATCGGTACTATACTCGGCTGGCTTATCGCAATTTTTAAAATCTCCGGAATCAAACCACTCCAGATTATCGGCGAAATATATACGACTGTGCTCAGAGGTATTCCTCTTGCAACACAGCTTATGATTTTCTACTTCGTTATATTTCTTCCGATTGGTCTTACAAATAATCTTATCGTAGCCATCATCGCATACGGAATAAACTCAGGTGCATACTGTGCAGAGATTTTCAGATCAGGAATCCAGTCAGTAGATCCGGGGCAGACAGAAGCTGGAAGATCTCTTGGGCTTTCAAAAGCACAAACACTTTTACACATTGTTTTTCCTCAGGCGTTTAAAGCAATTCTTCCTACATATGCAAGCGAATACATCGTATTGATAAAAGAGACATCTGTTGCATCATTTATCGCTGTAATGGATCTTACCAATGCAGGTGATAAAATCAGAAACGCAACGTATAATGCGTGGATTCCGCTTTTATCATGCGCCGCAATTTATCTTATCCTTACATGCGGTTTAACAAAAATCTTCTCGATTGCAGAAAAAAGATTTGCAAGAAGTAATTCAAGATAATTAAAATCTCTGACATTTACATAACAACGTGCGGGCAAAAAAAAGACCGCAGGCGCGTAAAATACCTGCACGTATTTTACGAAACCGCAGTCTTAAGTCTATTTTACAACTCTCCTTAAAAAAGGAACTAGTTAGTTGTACAAACTGCAAACCCCTTAAAAATCGGAGCGATAAAATCTTTTACACAATCGATAATAGAATTAACAGATTCTGTAACAAAAGATTTTTTAACCTGTGATGTCATTTCTACAAACGCTTTCTGTGTCAAAACCTGTTTTGTAAGTCCACCGTTTTCTGTAGTATCAAACATGATTACGGCATTGTCTTTTTCTGAAACCTGTGTGATAGAATTTTTTACCTGGCGTGAAACCTGTTTTAACACACGGTTATCATCAATTGCAAGAATAGTTGTATTCTGCGCACCAAGAACAGAACTTAATTTATAATCGCTTATAAAAATTGCATCTGGTTTTTCCTGTTCAAGAATTTCTTTAATCTGATTTTCAGAAAAATCATAGCTTATAAGAATTGCAACTGCGCCCATCTTTGTAATTGCAAGAAAACTTTCTACACACTGAGGGCTGTTATCCATAAAAAGTGCAACCTTGCTGCTTTTTGTAATTCCCTGTTCTTTAAGGGCGCGGCATGTAAGTGATACATCCCACATCATATCGTCATATGAAATTTTATTGCCATTTTTAAGAAGCATGGCAGGTTTTACTGCAAATTTTTTAGCTACGGCTGTAAGAAGTGCCGGAATAGTATTAATAACGTTTCTCATAAAAAAAACCTCTTTTTTTAAGGGTATGCGGAACAAAATCAAATCCTTTCTGTTCCTTCTATACTAATTAGACAAGGTTTTTACGAAAAAGTTGCAGAAATTCGAATAAAAAAGCCTTTAAAAGCGGACTTTTAAAGGCTTTTTTAGTATTTAGTTTACATGTTTACATATTAAAGGCTATTAGTCACGATACAAATCGCGTTTTGTATATGTTGTATGCAAAAGGTGATGCGATTTTTCTCCAAGTGGTTTTCCTAAGAAGTCCTTGTAAATCTTAGCGATTTCCGGGTTCTTGTGTGACTGACGAAGCTTACATTTTCCATCATCCTTGTAGAGTGCGTTAGCTCTCTTCTTTCTGATGTCATCTGTTGCTCCGTAAGGCTGTCCACCACCTGCAACACATCCACCACGGCAAGCCATAACTTCGATAAAGTGCCAAGATGGTTCTTTACCTTCTTTGAGTTCCTGTCTTACCTGCTGAACTACTGCATCAACATTGCCCATTTGGTGAACGATAGCAATACGAACTTTTAAGTCCTTGTTGATCTTAACTTCTGCAGTCTTAACATCTTTAAGTCCACGTGCCGGTTTGTAATCTACAGGTTTCATTTCTTTACCTGTGAGTACAAAGTAAGCTGTACGTAATGCAGCTTCCATTACACCACCAGTTGCACCAAAGATTGTACCTGCACCTGTGTAAGCACCCATGATTGAATCTGCTTTTTCTTCTGGAAGATTAGCAAAGTCAATTCCTGCTTCACGGATAAGTTTTGCAAGTTCGCGAGTTGTAAGAACCATATCATAGTCCTGAACTCCGCTTGACTTCATATTCTTATCTCTTGTGCTTTCAAAAAGTTTTGCAGTACAAGGCATTACAGATACGTTAAAGATATTTTTTGGTTTTACTTTAATTGAATCTGCAAAGTAAGTTTTTGTCATTGCTCCTTCCATCTGCTGTGGAGATTTTGCAGTAGAAAGGTGTGGGAGCATATCCTGATAATTCTTTTCACAATAGTCTACCCAGCCTGGACAGCATGAAGTAAACATAGGAAGTTTTCCGCCCTTCTTGATGCGTTCAATAAGTTCGTTTCCTTCTTCCATGATTGTGAGGTCAGCTGCAAAGTTTGTATCGAATACATATTTAAATCCGAGTGCGCGTAATGCAGCATAGATTTTTCCAGTTGTAAGAGTTCCTGGAGCAAATCCAAATTCTTCACCGATAGCTGCACGAACAGCAGGTGCGATTGATACAACTGATGTCAAAGAAGGATCAGCAAGTTTTGTAAATACATCGTTGATTGGATTGTTGAATGTAATTGCTCCAACAGGACAGTGAACAGCACACTGACCACAGTGGATACAAGGTGAATGAGCCATATCAACACCTGCAACAGGTCCGATCATAGTCTTGTCACCGCGTCCATTGTATTCGAGTGCATGAACGTTCTGAACATTCTGACAAACTTCTACACAGCGTCCACAGTTGATACACTTGTTGCGGTCAAGAACGATTTCTGCGTAAGAATCATCAGTCTTCTGGTTCTTGAGGATTTCCTTAAAGCGGATTTCCCTAAGACCAAATTCACATGCGAGTTTCTGCAATTCGCAGTTCTGGTTTCTTGAACATTTGAGACAGTCCTGCGGGTGATTTGAAAGAATCAATTCAAGAACTGTGCGGCGTGCTTTTCTAAGTTCAGCATCGTCTGTAACAATGTTCATTCCAGGTGTAACTGTTGTACAGCATGCACGAGCCATGCGGGCACGGCCAGTACGTGGGTCAACATTCTTAATTACACACAAACCACAAGAAGCCCATGGTTTAAGGTCTGGGCTGTGGCACAATGTAGGGATTTTCATTCCCATTGATTTTGCTGCAGCAAGGATAGTTGTTCCTTCTTTTACAGAAACTTCTTTGCCATTTATAGTTAATGTTACCATTGTATACTCCTAAAATCCTCAAACCTTATTTCTTCAATACAGCGTGGAATTTACATGCAGCTTCACAAGCACCGCACTTAACACACTTAGACTGATCAATAAGTTTCCAAGGAAGTTTCTTTCCTTCTTTAACTTCTTCAGCAGCGTTATTAGAAATAGCACCTGCTGGACAACCTTTCTGGCAGAGACCACAACCGATACACTTATCTGCATCAATTACATACTGTGTAAGTTTCTTACATTTTCCAGCCGGACATTTTTTGTCAACGACGTGAGCAATGTATTCATCCTTAAACTTAGCAAGAGTAGAAAGTGTCGGGTTAGGAGCAGACTGACCGAGAGCACACAATGAACAAGCTTTCATTGCGCTACCGATGTCCTGAAGCTTCTGGAGGTCTTCCATTGTTCCGTTACCCTTAGAAATTTCATCAAGGATAGTAAAGAGCTGTCTTGTTCCGATACGACATGGAGAACATTTACCGCATGATTCATCAACACAGAATTCCATGTAGAACTTAGAAACGTCTACTACACAGTCATCTTCGTCCATAACGATCATACCGCCTGAACCCATCATAGAACCTAAGCGGATAAGAGCACCAAAGTCGATTGGTGTATCGAGGTTGTCTTCTGTGATAATACCACCAGAAGGTCCACCAGTCTGAACACCCTTGAACTTCTTGCCGTTTTTAATTCCGCCACCGATTTCAAAAATGATGTCACGGAGTGTTGTTCCCATTGGAACTTCAACAAGTCCTGAGTTTTCAATTTTACCTGTAAGAGCAAATACTTTAGTTCCCTTAGAATCGTTTGTACCAATCTTACTGAACCATGAAGCACCCTTTGTAAGGATTACAGGAATGTTAGCCCAAGTTTCTACGTTGTTGATTACTGTTGGTTTTCCCCAGAGACCAGCCTGTGCAGGGAATGGTGGTTTTGGAGTAGGCATACCACGTTTACCTTCGATAGAACGTAAAAGAGCTGTCTCTTCACCACATACGAATGCACCGGCACCAAGTCTGATTTCGATATCAAAACTGAACTTAGAACCAAAAATATTGTTTCCGAGGAAACCGTTTGCACGAGCCTGCTCAATTGCAAGTTCAAGACGATGAACAGCAAGCGGATATTCTGCACGGATGTAAACGAAACCTTTGTTTGCTCCGATTGCATATCCTGCAATTGCCATAGCTTCGAGTACTGAGTGTGGATCGCCTTCGATTGTTGAACGATCCATGTAAGCTCCCGGGTCACCTTCGTCGGCATTACATACGATGTATTTCTGATCACCCTTAGCTTTAAAGCCTGCTTCCCATTTAAGACCTGTAGGGAATCCGGCACCACCACGACCACGAAGGCCTGATGCTTTAATTTCTTCGATTACATCAGCTGGTTTCATTTCGAAAATTGCTTTTTCGAGAGCCTGATAACCTGTGTTACCGATGTATTCTGTAATATCTTCTGGATTAATTACACCACAGTTGCGAAGTACGATACGCATCTGTTTTTTATAGAATGGAATTTCTTCGTTCTTGCTTGCTGCTTCTGCGTCATAAAGAAGACGAGAAACTTCTTCGCCGCCAACAAGATGTTTTTCTACGATTTCTTTTACATCTTCTGGTTTTACACAAACATAGAATGAATCTTCCGGCATGATTTTAACGATAGGACCTTTTTCGCAGAATCCGAAACATCCTGTTAAAACTACCTTAACTTTCTTTTCAAGACCATGAGCTTTGATTTCTGCTACAAGGTTCTCTCTGATTTTTACTGATTCAGATGATTCACATGCTGTTCCGCCACAAACTAAAACAGTTTTTACACCGTTAGCGATATCTTTTTTACCGCCAGCTTTGCGGGAAGCGATTTCATCTTTTTTGCTTTCATATATTTTATGAAGTTCTTCGCGTGTCATTTGCAACTCCTACTGACGATACTTATCGAGAATTGGCTTAACCATTGATTTTGTCAATTTACCGTAAACTTCACCGTTAATTGACATTACAGGTGCAAGACCACAACAACCGATACAACGAACAGGTTCTACAGAGAACAGTCCGTCTTCTGTTGATACATCGCCTTCCTTAAGTTTGAGGAGTGAACGACATTCATCAATAACATCCTGACCACCTTTAAGATAGCAGGCTGTTCCTAAACATACACTAACGAGATTTTTTCCCGGTTTCTGTGTTTTAAAGAAATGATAGAATGAAATTACGCCATAAACGCGTGCCAATGGGATACCAGTTCTCTGAGCAACTTCGAAAGCAGCTTCGCGAGAAATGTAGCCCTGTTCTTCCTGTACATGGTGCAGGATCATAATGAGATTGCCTGGTTTATCTTTCCAATCTTTAATGAACTTAATAAGATCTGCAGAAAATCCGGCATTTCCACCTTTAGCCATTTTAATCTCCTAATATGTAAACTAAGCAGAAAATACTGCCCCAATAGTATAATACTTAGCGAAAATAATTACAATGTATAAGAAGAAAAATTCACGAAAATATCCAAAATTCCCAGAAAAAGTATATTATGGCCGCTTCTGAAAAACATGACTCAGCGGCATTCTGGCACGTTATTTAGCCAGGAAGCCCTGGATTGCGTCGAGCGTTGTGCTTGTGCCGCTGCGTGGAAGATTTATGTCAACTTTGGTGACAATTGCGTAAATTCCGTCTGAAATTTCCCAGACAAGAGGCTCATCAAGGACTTCTGTACCCTCATCTTTAAGGTAGCCCTGCATGAATTTTGTCACATCATATTTAGTCAAATCTTTGTCAAAAATAAAAATATTGTGGTTTTCGTCAACGACTGTATAGGCAATTGGTTCCATAGTTGAATATCTGCTTACGTCGAGCACATAGCGGCCGGTAACAACCATGTATTTATGCATTACAAAATCTTTTGCAATTTCAGGATAATCATAAAGCCCTGAATATTTAAAACCGAACAACTGCTCAAATTGCTTTGAATCAGAGCTCCAGTTCTGCCAGAGAGGGCTTACAGAATCACGCGAAAGATAATCGTAAGAGCCGCAGACAACTGCCTTTTCATCTTCGCTTAAAACATTTCCTGCATTTTCTGTTATGAATGAATTATCTTTAAACATTCCGTGGCTTTTATAAATACGCTCGATGCGTTTAATATGATCACGGCGCGGAACATCCTCGAGATTTAACGGAGTAACGCATGCAACCATAAGCATAAAAGCAAAAACAGGATAGACGTATTTTATGTATTCACCGTTTTTAAACGAAGATAGAATGAGAACGATGACACTGAATATGATATACAGAATGCTTTCATAACGCAGAACTGTAAGTCCATATGCATTTACACGGATGCCGACTGCAATGCATTGTATTGTTATAAGCGGAATTAAAATCAAAAAACCAGACTTATAGAAAAACGAAACGACTTTGTCGTCAGTATATTTTTTTAAGCTAAGCTGAAAAAACAGATAGAACGCAGAGACAAATGAAACAAGCCAGTTTATTTTTCCAACCGGAATCTTTTTTGTAAAGATGCTTTTTATTAAATAAGCATAGATTACAAAAACAAGAATTATATAAAGCGAAAACAAAAGAGTCTTTACGATTGCCTTAAACGGTTTTGCAATTTTTTCAGAAGAAAAGTTTCGTGTTGAATAAGCAAGCGTACAGTTTATAAAAACTACAAAAAAACATCCTGCAAATACCGCAAGAAAATAATTTGAGTCCAGAGAAAAAAGCAGACTGTCTACAGCCCAGAGAATAAGACAAAGTCCTGCAGTTACACAAAGTAAAATGATAAGGGAAATTACAAATGCGCTTACAAAACCCGGAATTACGTCTTCGAAGTTATGGATTTTTCCTGCAAAGAAAAATGTCATTGCAATCATTGCTGCAATCGAACATAAATAAAAATTCCAGAAGTAAATGTTTTTAAGACTGAACACAAAATACATCGGAACATAACAGATAAAAAGCGAAACAGTCTGAACTATAAGGCTTATCCTTCTGGATTTTTTTTCATCCGATTTATTTTTTAAAATAAATTCAGTTAAAAAAGAAACAAAAATTAAAAACGCAACGCTCCACATCGAGCTTTTGGACATTACGCTTATAAAATGATTGCTGTCGAGTGATATGCTGTAACTTACACGTAAAACAAAAAGAGATAAGGCTGCAACGACAGTCGAGATTACTACACCGGGAAATCTTTTTACTTCTGGTTCAATGTTTGTATAGATTCTTTTAAACAAGTTCATAAAAACCCCGGGTTAAAAATTATTTTGCTGCGTTACAGATAATGTCGATGCACTTTTCGATACCGATAGAAGATGCACAGAGACAAAGATCGTAGCTTGATGCGCTGCCAAATTCTTTATTTGTATAATATGCGCAGAATTTTTTTCTTGCCTTGTCGATGTTGTTTAATTCTTCTGCAACTTTTTCTATAGGGATATCCTGCATCTTTTCTTCTTTCATTCTGTTAAGACGCCAGTACATATTTGCATGAATGAATACATGAAGCGAATCATCGTATTCAGAAAGGATGCTGTTTGCATTTCGTCCGACGATGACGCATTTACCATGCTCACCGATTTTCTTGATTACATTTTTCTGAGATTCATAAAAGCGTTCTTCTACAGGAGAGCTGTAAAGATCAAAAAGGCTCTGACCAAAACCAAAAATAAGCGGAGCATGTTCGTCAAGCTTTACCATCTTTTCTACATCAAGATTTGCTTCGCGTGCAGCACGGATAATAAGTTCCTTGTCAAAATATTCATATCCGAGACGTTCAGCAACGGCTTTTCCTATTGTTCCGCCTGCAGCACCAAACTCACGACTGATTGTAATGATTTTTTTCATTCACTCCTCCATATACCGTACGCCGGCGTATTTTTACAGAACTTTATTAAGGAAGCTTATAGTTCTTTCCTGCTTAGGATTTTTAAGAACTTCATCCGGAGTTCCTTCTTCGATGATGTAGCCGCCGTCCATAAATACAACGCGGTCTGCAACTTCGCGCGCAAAACCCATTTCGTGAGTTACGACAACCATAGTCATTCCGCCTTTTGCAAGTTCCTGCATTACAGTAAGAACTTCTCCAACCATCTCAGGGTCAAGAGCCGATGTAGGCTCGTCAAAAAGCATTATCGAAGGATTCATTGCAAGCGCACGCGCGATTGCGACACGCTGCTTCTGACCACCCGAAAGCTGCTGAGGATAAACGTCTGCTTTAGAATCAAGTCCGACGCGTGTAAGGAGTTTCATTCCCTGAATATGCGCTTCTTCTTTTGTCATTTTCTTTAGCTTAACCGGAGCAAGCATTATGTTTTCAAGGACAGTAAGGTTAGGGAAAAGATTAAAATGCTGGAAAACCATTCCGATGTTTTCGCGCACATGATTTATGTTTACTGATTTATCATTTATATCGTGGCCATTTACGATAATCTTTCCGCCGTTAGAATGTTCAAGTTTATTAAGACAACGAAGGAATGTCGACTTTCCGCTGCCTGAAGGACCGATTACAACGACAACTTCGCCTTCGTGAATATCGATGTTAATATCTTTTAATACTTCGAGTTTACCGAAAGTTTTTTTAAGGTTTTCTACATGTATCTTTACTTTATCGTTCATCTCTATATTCTCCATGTTATCGTTCTTCGACTTTTAATTTTCGTTCGACAATTTTTGCAAGCTTACTGAGCGAAACAATTACAATCATGTACATTATTCCGACAATCGCCCATGTCTCAAGACTCTTAAAGGTATTACCAGAAATGGTTTTTCCCATATTCGTAAGTTCCGGGTAACCGATAATTGCAAGAATCGAAGTATCTTTTAAAGTGATGATAAACTGATTGATTACAGAAGGAACCATTACGCGAAAGGCCTGCGGAAGGATTACATTCTTCATACTTGTTCCGTATGTAAGACCAAGACTTCTGGCAGCTTCCATCTGACCTTTGTCTATACTCTGGATTCCGGCCCTGAAAATTTCTGCCATGTAAGCACCGCAGTTCATCGAAAGCGCGATGGTACCTGCCTGCAATGCAGGAAGCTTAAAGCCTGCGATCCCCATCATCTTTATCGCCTGAGGAATTCCGAAATAAATAAAATATGCAAGAACAATCAACGGAACACCACGAATGGCATCTACATAAACCGTACCGACTACATTAAGCACCTTGTTGTGACTTACATTACACAATGCAAATATCAAACCGATTATCATGGCAAAGACAAGTGCAAGCAGCGTAAGAATCATTGTATATCCCAGAGAGCGTAAAAGCATTACGCTGTAGGACTGCAAAATAGATATCATTCGTTGAACTCCATTATAAAGCCGCACAGGTTTTTATCCCGGCGGCTTTTTAAATTTTTATTTCAAATACTTATCAAGAATCTGCTGATACTTTCCGTTAGCCTTGATGTTTGCAAGACCTGCATTGAACATATCAAGAAGTTCTTTGTTATCCGGATTCATGATTGCAAATCCATATGGAGCACCTTCGCTTTCCATTCCTGCAGGAATCTTGAGAGCAAGACCTGCACTCTTGATATTGTCTGCCATAATCGGAGTATCTTCACAGCATGCAGCACTGTTTCCGAGGATTACATCCTGATACATTGTAGGAGAATCTTCGAATACTGTAACTGTAAATCCATATTTATCCTTGAGGGAATTTGCAAAATCTGCACCTGCAGTTCCGTTTTTAACTGCAACATTTTTTCCCTTAAGATCTTCGTATTTAGAAATTGAACTGTCTGCAGCAACTACGAATGTCTGTGTTGCATTGTAATATCCGTCAGAGAAAATCCATCCAGAGTCAATGCGTGACTGTTTGATTGTAGCACCTGCGATAAGTCCGTCTGCCTGTCCAACCTGAACAGCAGCAACACCTGCATCCCATCCGAGAACCTGAAGGTCATATTTAAAACCCTGGTCTTCTGCAATAGCTGCAAGAATGTCTACGTCGATTCCGACAAACTCATTTTTTTCGTTTGTGTATTCAAATGGTCTGAATACTGTGTCTGTAGCAACAATCCATACTTTGCCAGATTCTGCTTTATTCTTTTTTCCGCATGAAACAAAAGAAAAAAGAACACTGCATGCCATTAAAGCAACGATTAATTTTTTCATTTCTTTCTCCTGTTTAAGAATTTATAATTTATTTTATTCCGTTTAAGCGGAACAAAATTAAATACCGATAAAATGTGTTTCTACCTTATCCTGAACATACTTAACGAAGTCTGCAAGCTTCATTGTTTCCTGAGGCTTTTTGCTTGAGAAACGATATCTTACGCATACAGATTCTTCGTCTTTTTCTTTCTGTCCTACGACAAGAATGTACGGAGTTCTGTGACTCTGTGAAATATCCTTTATCTTTGCCTTCATATTTTCTTCGCTAAGATAAACATTTGAACGAATATCTGCTGCAACAAGTACATCATTTACTTTCTTTGCATAATCATCAAACTCGTTCGAAACAGGAACAACTGCAACCTGTTCAAATGCAAGCCATGTCGGGAAAACACCTGCAAAATTTTCGATTAAGATTCCTAAGAAGCGTTCGAACGATCCGAGGATTGCACGGTGTAACATAACCGGATGATGTTTCTGGTTATCGGCACCGATGTATGTTGCATCGAGGCGTTCTGCACTCGGAAGCTGGTAGTCAACCTGAATCGTTCCGCACTGCCACTCGCGTCCAAGACAGTCGTAAAGTTTAAACTCAAGTTTTGGTCCGTAGAATGCTCCTTCTCCAGGCTGAATTTCATACTCAAGACCTGCGCCGTGACATGCGTCTGAGAGAGCCTTCTCTGCTCTTTCCCATGTTGCAAGATCTCCTACATGATCTTCTGGCATTGTAGAAAATTTTACTACAAGTTCATCAAAACCAAAATCGTGATAAACCTGTTTTAAAAGTTTACAGAACTTTTCTACTTCTGGTCCAATCTGTTCTTCTGTGCAGAGAATATGTGCGTCATCCTGAACAAAGCCGCGCACACGCATAACACCATGAAGAGTTCCGCTAGGTTCATTACGAACATCGTGTCCAAACTCTGCAAGACGAAGAGGTAATTCTTTATACGAACGCTGACGGCTCTTAAAAATTTCAAGAGCACCAGGACAGTTCATCGGTTTGATTGCGAACATTCTTTTTTCTGATTCTGTGATGAACATGTTCATCTTGTAATGATCCCAGTGTCCTGAACGTTCCCAGAGTGTGCGCGGCATGATTGCAGGAGTGTTAACTTCCTGATAACCGTCACGGCGCACCATCTTTCTCATGTAATCCTGCATCGTCGTATAAATTGTCCATCCGTTCGGGTGCCAGAAAATCTGTCCCGGGTCTTCCGGATCCAGGTGGAATAAATCCATTTCTACACCAAGCTTACGGTGATCACGTTTTTCTGCCTCTGCAAGAAGAGTAAGATAATCTTTTAAATCATTAGGCTTTGCAAAACAGAGGGCATAGATTCTTGTAAGCTGAGCTTTGTTTGAATCTCCCCTCCAGTATGCACCTGCAATTTTATCAAGCTTGAATGCCTGTGCGTTAATTTCTTTTGTATTTGCAACGTGAGGACCACGACATAAATCAAGATAACCGTCCTGCTCATAAGTTGTAATTGTTTCGCCGTCAGGAAGGTCGTTGATTAATTCAACTTTATAAGGTTCATCTGCAAAAAGCTTTAAAGCCTCTTCTTTTGAAACTTCTTTTCTGATAAAGTCATGATTTCCTGCAATGATTTTTCTCATTTCTTTTTCGATTGCAGCAAAATCGGTGTCGGAAATTTTTGTGGTTCCAAAATCAAAGTCATAATAAAATCCATTGTCGATGGCAGGGCCAATTGCAATTTTGGTTCCCGGGAACAATCTCTTAACTGCTTCTGCCATAACATGTGCACAACTGTGTCGTACTGTCTGTAAATGTTCATCGATTGCCATAAAAACTTCCTTGAAAGATATACTTCTTTCTATAATATAAGAGTCCCTCTAGAATATCATTCTGAGAAAATTTTGTAAACACGGCACGGCAAAAAACAACTCACCTCCTCCCGTGAATCATTTTGTGTTCTGGCTGCTGCCGGGAGAAAATTAGTCTTTTTTTTTATTTTTGAGTGAATTTATTCAAAAAATTTTTACGATACCTTCTGAAACCAAATTTATTTTTCAGGAGGTAAAATATGACGTTTATTAACAGAAAGTACAAGGATTCTGTCTTTACAGATTTATTCGGAAGTGACATAAAAGCAAAGAAGAACTTTCTAGAGCTCTACAATGCGCTTTCAGGAAGTGACTATAAACTTAACGAAGTTTCGCTTGAGAGGAAAGTCAGAAAACCCGGGAGGTCATAAACATGCTCTGTGCAAAATATGATTACAAGATGGACATTGCAGTAAAGAAAGAAGAGGCTTTTCAGGACGGGAAAGAAGCCGGCGCCCAGCAGAAAGCCATCGAAGATGCAGTTACCCTTGTTCAAAAATACAACGCAACTCCAGAAGCAGCTGCAAAAGATATGAACGCACCGCTGGAACTTATTCTCGAGGGCTTAAAAAATAATTAATCAAAAAAAACACTGCGCAAAAAAATGCCCCGGAAAAATCCCGGGGCTATGATATTTTTAAAAGATTTTACGTCTTACAAAGTTAGAAACTACAGACAGCACATTTTAGAACTGGCGGATGACACGGACATTAGCAGTCATGGTTTTGGACCCATCACTAATACCATTAACCATATTTAAGCATATAGCTTTACCATCATAGTCCGTTCCCGTTGCATGACTTTGACTTGAGGACCAGTAAAAAATATTATTACCAACATTTAGTTCTGATACGCCTAGAGAGTTAAACACAGAATTTAAATCACCTTTTCGTCCGCGTACGTAATATAATTCTGCAAAAGTTGGTAAATACCAGCCTTTTTCATAAGGAGTCTCTTCTACACGTGAATTTTCCTGTTCCTTATAATTTCTTGCAAATTCAAACGCAGGATAATTTCCAGCTGTTCCTGTATCATCGTTGCTTGCAAGATATTGTCCTATTTTTTCAAAATTTTCTCTTCCATCCCTAACCGCAGGATTTGGCCAAACACCATAATTTCCTGGTTCATTTTCACATAATATTGTCTCAATTCTTACACTAGAAGCATTGGAAGCATTGTCACCACCTTTACACCATGATTTTGAACCCTGACACAATCCCACTCCAAGCATACGTTCGGTTGTAGAATCATCGCCGTTATTTAATCTTGTACCCTTATAGAAAATAACCGCGATAGCGGCTTCTTTCTGCGCATCAGTTATCGATGCTATATCTGAAGAAGCCATTGCAGAGCCATCTTTAAATACGATATCACCGACTGCATCAGGCCTAAGTTTAGGACCAATCGGAGGGCCGGCTGTAAAAAGACCCTTTGTCGCAGTCGAAGGGCCACCATCGATGCGAGCGTATGTATGTGTTGTATTACCTACATTTGAAAGAGTAGTTCCCTTACCTCCTACCAATGAATTGCAAGCTTGAAACATCATAGTACTATCGGTAACACTATCTGTCTTAAAATTTTCAGATACATATATTGTTTCTAATTTACTACAAGAACTAAATGTGGATTTCATATTTTTAACATTAGTTGTGTTAAAACTTGTTAAATCCAATACTTTAAGTTTATTACAATTTTGAAACATACATTCCATATTAATAACATTGCTCGTATTAAAATTCTTCAGATTAAGATATGTAAGATTTGTACATTGATTAAACCAATAGCCCATAGTTGTTACACTATCTGTTTTAAAGCCTTTTAAATCTGCATAAACAAGTTTTGTGCAATTAGCAAATTCCAAAGTATTACTTGGAATTTCAATTTCATTTCCACTGGCAACCATAAGCCTTACAGAATTTGAACTAGTGTTTCTTATTGCGTTAGGAATAGTATTGCTTGTGCTAGAATTCTTCATCGCATTCTCGCTTTTTTCCGAACTGGCACCATTATACAACACAATATCTATATTTTCCCCATTATATCCATCTTTTATCGCACTATAACATTTATCCAGCGTGTAATAATACTTCTCGCTTCCTGCGACGCCTGTTTCGGCAATCGTAATCATCGGTGTTTTTGGAGTAAGGTTTCCCGTATTTTTTTCTATTTCCCATTCACGCAAAGAATCAGTCTGTGCTGTTACTTTGATTTTATCTGAAGCATTATAAGCAGCTCCGGCAGTATCTCCAATTAACACCGTTACATTACTATCATAAGAAGATGGTGTAATTGTTGCGGCAAATCCGCCTGCTTCTGTCGGAAGATTAAGTTCGCCCTTGACGTATATCTCTTTCCCGCTTTCAAGATAAACACAATCATCACTGTCTACGTATGCGCTTCCAGAAATTACAAAATTACCTGAAGGACCTACATAGACACCGTCACCATATCCTGTACATGAGTTACCTTTAATAACAGCTCCATCTGCAAGTTCAAATGTTCCGCCAGCTACATTAACTGCACCGCCATTGCCACTTCCAGCATCCCCACCGGTTAATGTCAGATCATTTACTTTAACCGTGCCGCTACTTACATCAAATAACTTTCCATCTAAACCAGTTGCATCAATTTGTGCAACATCACCAGAAGAAGGTTTATAGCCTGTAAGATTTACCATCTTACCGCTCATGTTAAAATTTATGTTACATTCTTTTACTGTTCCGCTTATGTAAAATGTATATTCAGAAGCATCCTTCCAGCCATCTGCAGTATTCACAAAACCCAGCGCATCGCTTACGCTGGTAAACACAACGCATTTTTGTTTACCATCGATGGCGTTCTGGAGCACTCCAAGATTATCAGTCGGAAACTTTCCCCCAGTCCCGTTTATACAAAGCGCATAGTCATTAAGCGTTACAGCCTGCATAAGCTGCGAAGTAAACTCAATAGTCTTACTTACAAGGGAAGAACCTGATGCATCAAAGCTTGTGTCACTTACCATATTGCTGTAAACGATTACAGACAGAGAAATTACAACAGGATTAGTAAAAGTTGAGTCATTTGCAATTACAACGTTAAAAGGATGAGAGCCGGGATTTACATTTTCTATTTCAAATACACATTCTGTCGTTCCTGTCGAAGATAAAGTTACATCCTTAGAAGCTGTTTCATTATTATCGATTCCGCATTTAACACAGTATGAACCGCTGCCTGAAGGAAAATACAGAGTTGCTTTTACAGAACCTTTTGCATCGGATGAAGTTTTATCCTGGTAAGGAGAAAGAGCAAAACTTAATACAACGTTTGCCCTTACTGTTACAGCTTTTTGTGCTGCTTTTAATACAACCTTGCCATTTGCATCGATTGCCTCAAGCGACATGTTGTAGTTTCCGCCCGGTAATGAAATATTTACCGAGATTGTTGAAGTACCTGGCGTAGCATCTACTGTTTCGTTATAAGTTTCGCCGTCTGTAACCCCATAAATGATTTTTATTTTTTTTATATTCAGCTTGCTTAATAAAGTTGAATCTTTAAAGTTTGGAAGAATTATGTATCGTTCTGAAGGCTCATATAAATTAAAGTTTATTGATGTGTCATATCTTTTGCTAAAATCGATGTACTGTTCAACCGGAGTTTGGGAACCCTCTCCACTCCCCCGCGGTGACCCGTCCAGAGTTAAGCTACAAGAGAAAAAAAGTAATGTCAAAAATGCGGCTAAAAGCGCTGATTTTTTCATAAACTCCCCTTATAAAGCAATCTCTTCCATTATAATCTGCACATTTTGAGAAATCAAGGATTTTTGAGCCAGTGTAAAACAATCCTTGCCCTTTTATCGAATTTTAGGTATTTTAAGTCATGGAGGTAAATACCTATGAACGAAAAACTTATAAAAAAGCTTATTACAGCCGGAAGCATTGTTGCTCTGGTTTTTATCGTAATTATAAACTCTTGCTCTGTAATTTCGCCTAATGAAAGGGGAATTCAGGTTACACTCGGACAGGTAGAAGGTGATGTCATTCAGCCCGGCATGAAGTTTCATGCACCATTCATTACTCAGATTCGTAAATTCCGCCTTGAACCAAAAACGTATGAAGTTTCTTTTTCATGCGGAAGCGACGGTGCAATTACAAAGGACATGCAGACTGTAGGAAGTACTGTTGCAGTACGCTATGTATATGATGAAAAAAGAATCATGGATATCGTAACCCGCTATCAGAACGATGCAATAATTCAGGGAGCGATGCGTGACAACGTTAAGGCTTCTTTAAAAGAAACTGTAGGTCAGTATTCCATCTATGACCTTGTAGAAAAACAGAATGAAGTAACTACAAAAGTTGCACAGGCAATGCTTACAAGAATGGCAGACTATCCTATCGACATAAGCCAGACGACAATTACAAACTGGGACTGGTCGGACGACTTTGACAAGCAGATTAAAGAAACAGCAAACCGTGCTCAGGAAGTTAAAAAAGCTGAACAGGATTTAAAGCTTGCAGAGCAGCAGGCTCAAAAACAGGTTAAGGAAGCCGAAGCAAAAAAAGCTGCTGCAGAACAGGAAGCAGAAGCAGAACTTATCAAGGCACAGAAAGCAGCAGAAGCAAAAAGAGTCGAAGCCGACGCTCTTGCATATTACAATGCAAAGGTTGCACAGAACTATCAGGTAGAGATTCGTCTTAAAGAACTTGAAATCCAGCTTGAAAGAGCAAAGCGCTGGGATGGCCGTCAGGTTCCGGAATATGTTCCGCTTACTGCAGCAGGCGGAATCGTAAATCTTCCTGCAGCAAGAGAATAAAATACTTTCCGGCAGGTAGAAATGAATTTTAAAAAAAATTATTTTAAGAAATTTTTTCTTATTCTCTGTATTTTTTTATGCGGAATTTCGTGCTATGCAAATTCATCTTTTACGAAACACGAAGAAGAGGTCATAAAAAATATTATGGCGTTCCGCACTTCTCTTTCTGTAATGGAATTTGCAAATGCACGCGCTAAAATCGACGAATACCGCAAAAAAATTTTAAGCAGTGAAGAATGTAAAACCTTAAGTGAACAGGCTCAGCTTGTAATCGATACTTTCCTTGTAATGGAAACCTACAATTATTTTTACGAAGCAGATAACAACGACCCTCATCTTAAAGACATAATTGTTCCGCAGATGAAAAAGCTTGAGGACTTTATTAAAATTCACGCAGAAGCAGAAATCAACGAATGGCTTTATACTGTCGCAGGAGATGTAATTTCGTGCAGCCTTCGTTTTTTACCAAGAACAGAAGCGATGAAAAAAGGTCTTGTAATTAAAGACTACTATTTAAAAGCGCTTTCGTTAAACGAAAACATGTGGTACACGCTCGTTAATATCGCGCAGTGGTTTTTCCAGGCACCTGCAATCGGTGGCGGAAGCAAAGATAAAGCCCGCACATATTTTGAAAAAGCATATTCGATTGCCGGAACGACAGCAGAAAAATATTACACATCGATAATGCTTTCACAGTCACGCTTTGCAGACGGAAAAAAAGAAGAATCTTCTTCTCTTCTTTCAAATGCACAGAATTTAATTCCTGAAAGTAAATTTGTAAAGAAAATCAAGGCAATAAATCTTGCGGGCCACGATTATTTTTACTATGTAACGCACAGGGATAACATCGATAAGAAATTGCAAAAAAATTAAATTAGTTTTAAAATAAATAAGGCTTAAAAAGCCGGTACAATACATTATGGAGTATACTTAATTATGGAAGAAAATGAAAAACCTGTAGAATTAGTTGTTAAATATAAAAAGTATTTTGACGAACTTCTTGCAAATTCAAAGGCACCTGCAAAAATCGACGAAACAAATGTCTATGAAAAAGCAAATCCGGTTCCAAGAAAAATTCTTTTTGACATGCTCAGGGAAAATCATCTTCCCGGAAGCCGTCTTGAACACAAAGAAAACTTTAAGGCTTTCTATGATGCTGTAAAATCCGGTAAGCATGGTCTTATCCTTATGGAACATTACTCAAACCTTGATCTTCCTGCGATTATATTCAGACTGGAAGAAGAAGGAGAAGAATGGTCAAAAGATCTTGCTTCGAGAATTGTTGCAATTGCCGGAATGAAATTAAACGAAGCTCATCCTCTTGTTCGCGCATGGACAGAAGGTTTTACACGCGTCGTAATTTATCCGAGCCGCTCACTTAATAATGTAGAAAATTCTGACATGTCAGAAGAAGAGAAAAAAGCAGAGGAATTAAAATCAAAGAAAATAAATTTTGCTGCAATGCGTGCAATGGATGCATGTAAGAAACGCGGCGAAGTAATTCTTGTATTCCCTGCAGGTACACGCTATCGTCCCGGAGTTCCAGAAACAAAACGTGGTCTTCGCGAAATAGATTCTTACTTAAGGCTTTTTGACGTGATGATTTTAGTTTCTAACAACGGAAACTGTCTTCGCATAAATCCACAAGACACAGAGAACATGATGAAAGACCTTGTATGCAAGGATGAAATCATTTTGTCTGCAAGTCCTGTAATCGACTGTAAGTCGTTTAGAAACGAAATCCTTGAAAAAGTTCCTGCAGATGACCCGGATCCAAAACAGCATACTGTTGACCGCATCATGCAGATTCTCGAAGAACAGCACGACGAAATCGAAAAAATCCGCAACGTTCACGATTACGAATAATTTGAAAATACTCATTTTCGGGTTTATAATTAAAAATCAGGAGATTCGAAAATGAGTTATGACGTTGCCATCATCGGCTGTGGTGTCACAGGCGCTGCAATTGCATTTGAACTTTCAAAATACAATCTTAAAACCGTAATTCTCGAAGCAGAAAATGATGTCGCAAGCGGAACGACAAAAGCCAACAGCGGAATCATTCATGCAGGATACGACCCGCGGCCGGGAAGCCTCATGGCAATCCTTAACGCACTTGGAAGCGAATACGCTCCAGAGCTCTGCAGAAAGCTTGATGTTCCGGTTAAATGGACCGGCTCTTTTGTATGCGCCTTTGATAAAAAAGACGATGTAACCGTAAAAGAACTTTACGGCCGCGGTCTCAAAAACAGAATCTCACAGATGGAAATTTTAAATCCATCACAGATTAAAAAGCTTGAACCAAATCTTTCTGATAAAATTACAAGTGCGCTTTATGCAAAAACTGCGGGAGTCGTAAGCCCGTGGGAACTGTGTCTTGCATTTGCAGAAACCGCTGTCTTAAACGGAACAGAACTCAAAAGAAATTTTAAAGTAAATTCAATTAAAAAAATACCGTGTGAACAGTGCAACAAAGAATACAAAAACGCTTATGAAATCACAAGCGGCAAAGGCGAAAAAGTAAACGCAAGCTTTGTCATAAATGCGGCAGGCGTTTACGCAGATGAAATCCTCTCGCTTGTTGCAAAGCCTTCGTATAAAATCAAACCGAGCCGCGGTCAATATTTTCTTCTTGACCACGAAGCAAGCGGAATCGTAAACAGAGTAATATTCCAGTGTCCTTCAAACGGGACAAAAGGAGTTCTTGTTGCTCCTACATGCCACGACAACATAATCGTAGGACCAGACGCAGAGGCAACAGAAAAAGACGACATTGCAGTTACATCGCAGGGATTAAATTACATTGCAGAGCTTGCAAAAAAATCTGTTCCGTCGATTGACTTAAGTTTATCAATAAGAAACTTTGCGGGCATCAGGGCAAATTCAACAGAAGATGATTTTATCATACGAGAAGTTCCAGAAAGCAAAGGCTTTATAGATTTTGCCGGAATAAAATCTCCGGGTCTTTCTGCATCGTTTGCGATGGGAGAAGCCGCACTCATGCTTTTAGAAAAAGCAGGGCTTCACATTGAACAGAAAAAAAGATTTATCGATACAAGAAAGAAAATCAGATTTAAAGAATTATCTGAACAGGAAAAGAAACAGCTTATAAAAGATAATTACACTTATGGCAGAGTCGTATGCAGATGCGAAACGATTACCGAAGGAGAAATTCTTGCAGCGCTCAATTCGATAATAAAGCCTGTGAGTGTAGACGGAATTAAAAGAAGGTGCAACGCAGGAATGGGAAGGTGTCAGGGAGGCTTTTGCAGTCCGCGCGTCATAAAACTTTTAATGGACTTTGGTCTTGAATACGATGAAATCATGCAGGATAAAAACGGGTCTTATATAATTGCAGGTGAACTATGATGAAAAGCGTTTATGATTTGACAGTTATAGGAGCTGGCCCTGCAGGACTTGCAGCAGCGTACGAAGCATGGAACAAGGGAATTAAAGAAATTCTTTTGATTGAGCGTGCAAACGAAACAGGCGGAATTCTAAATCAGTGCATACACAATGGTTTTGGCCTTCACTACTTTAAAGAAGAACTTACAGGTCCTGAATACGCAGAAAGATTTGGAGAAATGGTAAAGTCAACCGTGATAAAACTTTTATCAGGCACAATGGTTCTTGATATCGAAAACTGCGCAGAGTTAAAGACCGACACAGATATTAAAACCAGTAATGCTCGCGGTGCAAACAGCGGGGATTGTAAAACCGGAACGGATAGTAAAACCAACAGCGGCGAAAATTCTAAAGACTACAAAACACTTCATATAGTAAATCCGACAGACGGCTACTGTGAAATAAAAACACGCTCTCTTATTCTTGCCATGGGCTGCAGGGAACGAAGCCGCGGCGCAATAGGAATTCCCGGCACACGACCTGCCGGCATTTTTACCGCTGGAACGGCGCAGCGCCTTATCAACTGCGAAGGACTGATGCCAGGCAGAAAAGTCGTGATTTTAGGAAGCGGCGACATCGGTCTTATAATGGCGCGGCGCCTGACACTTTCGGGCGCAAAAGTCCTTGCATGTGTAGAACTCATGCCTTTTTCAAGCGGTCTTACAAGAAACATTGTTCAGTGTCTTGAAGACTTTAACATTCCGCTTTATCTATCGCACACAATTACAAACATAATCGGGAAAGACCGCGTCGAAAAAGTCATCGTTTCTAAAGTCGATGAAAACAGAAAACCAATCCCGGGTTCTGAGATTGAGTTTGACTGCGACACCGTTCTTTTGAGTGTAGGACTTTTGCCCGAAAATGAGCTGACAAAAAATGCCGGCATCAAAATTGACAGGCGAACTAAAGGTCCGTTTGTTTTTGAAAACCGCGAGACACTTGCGCCGGGCGTTTTTGCATGCGGAAACGTCGTTCACGTTCACGACCTTGTTGATAATGTTACAAAAGAAAGTCAGATTGCAGGACGAGGTGCTGCAGAATATATTTTAAGTAAAAATGAACAATCGCAAACTTCGGACTCGGCAAATCGGATTTCAAATTCCACTTCATCATCTGACAACGCAATTTTAGTTTCGACAGACGAAAACGTTTCTTATACAGTTCCGCAGTACATACACAAAAACACAAAAGAAAAAGTGATTACGATTTTCTTTAGAGTAAGAAAAGTTTATAAAACTGATTCAGTTATCGCCGTATACAAAAGCGACGGCAAGACAAAAACAAAGATTGCTTCGTTTAAGCGGGAGCATATGGCACCGGGCGAAATGGAACAGATTAATATCGCAGTTTCACAGCTTTCACAGGAAGGCAGCGGAGACTTAGACACACATAAAACGTCAGATAACCAGAGCAGACAGGAGCTTATCATTGCAATTGAAGCACCGGAGGAACAGAAATGAAAAACTTAATATGCATATGCTGTCCTAAAGGCTGTCACTTAACCGTGGACGAAAAAAATGATTATAAAGTTTCTGGAAACAGCTGCTCGCGTGGAGAAGAATACGGAAGAAACGAAATCATAAACCCTGTCAGAACTGTTACGCACACTGCAAAGGTAAACAGCCACACTCACCCGCGGCTTTCGTGCAAAACAGACAAAGCCGTTCCAAAAAAATTGATGTTTGATATAATCGGAGAAATAAATAAACTTGTAATTACACCGCCTGTAAAAACCGGACAGATTCTTATAGAAAATGTCTGTAAAACAGATGCGAATGTCATTGCGACACAATCGATATAAACATGCTGCAGAGTAAATCTGCAATCTGCTGTTTTTATGCACCGCCCGTGCGGGATTTTTAAGGAGCTATTATGAAATATATCATGGCACTTGATGCGGGAACAACTTCTAACCGATGTATTCTTTTTAACAAAAAAGGAGAAATATGTTCTGTCGCACAGCGCGAGTTTAAACAGATTTATCCAAAGCCAGGATGGGTCGAGCACGACGCAAACGAAATCTGGTCAACTCAGTTTGGTGTTGTTGCAGAAGCAATGGCAAAAATAGGTGCCGAAGCTAAAGACATTGCCGCAATCGGAATTACCGATCAGAGAGAAACTACAATCGTATGGGATAAAAATACAGGTGAACCTGTCTATAATGCCATCGTATGGCAGTGCCGCAGGACTTCTGAATACTGTGACAGTCTTAAAGCAAAAAAACTAGAAAAGAAAATTCAGCAGAAGACTGGGCTTATAATAGACGCCTATTTTTCTGCAACAAAATTAAAATGGATTTTAGATAACGTAAAAGGAGCGCGCGAAAGAGCAGAAAAAGGTGAACTTCTTTTTGGAACTGTAGAAACCTGGTTAATCTGGAAGCTTACAAAAGGAAAAGTTCACGTTACGGATTATTCAAACGCATCGCGCACTATGATGTTCAACATAAACACATTAAAGTGGGATGATGATATTTTAAAAGAGCTTAATATTCCAAAGTGCATGCTTCCTACCCCGCTTCCTTCAAGCTATGTGTACGGCGAAACAGATAAAAGCTTTTTTGGATCAAAAATAAAAATTGCAGGCGCAGGCGGTGACCAGCAGTGTGCGCTTTTCGGGCAGACATGCTTTAACAAGGGCGAAGCAAAAAATACATACGGAACCGGATGTTTTATGCTCATGAACACAGGAACAAAACCTGTCTTTTCTAAAAACGGACTTCTTACGACAATCGCATGGGGCCTAAACGGAAAAGTAAATTACGCGCTCGAAGGCAGTGTTTATGTTGCAGGAGCTTCGATTCAGTGGCTGCGTGATGAAATGCACATTATCGATTCTGCGCCAGAAGCAGATTACATGGCAAGCCGGGTTCCTGACACAAACGGCTGTTATGTAGTTCCTGCATTTACAGGTCTTGCAGCTCCTTACTGGGATCAGTACGCACGCGGAACAGTTGTAGGTCTTACGCGTGGTGTAAATAAATATCACTTTGTTCGTGCAACACTTGAGTCGATCGCTTATTCAACCTACGATCTTGCAGTACAGATGGAAAAAGATTTGGGAAGTAAAATCAAATCTCTTAAAGTCGATGGAGGCGCAAGCCGTTCTGACATTCTTATGCAGATTCAGTCTGACTTACTTGATAAAGAGCTTTACAAACCTGTTTGCGTAGAAACAACCGCGATGGGTGCAGCATATCTTGCAGGGCTTGCAGTCGGATACTGGAAAAGCACTGACGAGATTAAGAAAAACTGGAAGGTCGAAAAAATCTATAAGAGCACGATAACAGCCAGTGACAGAGAACAGCGCATAAAAGGCTGGCACAAAGCAGTTAAGCATGCGCTCGACTGGGCACGAGATTAAAAATGAAAAAGGATTTAATCAGGCAGCAGATAAGATTTTTCGGAAGCGTTCAGGGAGTCGGATTTCGTTATACTGCAAACAGCATCGCACAGAGCCTGGGGATTACAGGCTGGGTATTAAATGATTATGACGGAACTGTTTTAATGGAAGCTCAGGGAACAAAATCCGAAATTGAAAATTTAATTTCGCGTTTAAATGACGGAACCTTTATTTCGATTGACAGAGTAGAAAAAAATGATTTACCGGTTGATACATCAGAAAAATATTTTCGTATCAAAGGCTGGTAAATCATTTTCGTGCGCACTAATTTTTAAAAAAAATATCGCGCAGCATAACCACATGCCGCGCATATCTTTTATTTTTTACTTACTTTTCTTACAGCAACGCAAAGCGCAATTACAATTAAGAATGCAGGAATTGTATTTCCGATTATAATGTCAACTCTCATCAAAAGTCTGTAAACGATAAAACCAATAACCCATATAATCGCATTGATTACATCAACCTTCTTTTCTTCGCTCGAGCGCTTTAAGATATAAAAGTCTGCAATCTGAATCGCTGCCATCGGAGCAAAAACACTTCCTATAAGGTAAAGAAAATCAGTAATGTTATCCATAGGATATAAAATTGCTGCAACAGTTCCGACTACAGTAACAATAAGGGCAACAGTTTTGCCGTTAAGTTTTTTTGCAATCGATTCACTTGAAATACCTGCACTCCATGAATCAAGGAATGTCGTAGTAACAGTAGACATGATAAGAATAACAAGGGCGACAACACCGAGGCCTGATTTTACCATGATAGCAACGATATTTCCTTCGCCGGTAAAAATTGCTGCAACCATTCCGATTACATACATCCACACACTTGTAATTCCGTATGTTAAAGTTGAACCTAATGTAACGCCGACATGATTTTCTGCATTCTTTGTATAATCAGAAATAAGCGGGAGCCATGATAAAGGCATCGCAATCGAAAGTTCAAGAGCAAGACCAAAAGAAAGAGACTCAAAAGCTGCAGCGTTCTGTGTCTTTCCGTTTTTTAAAATCACGGCGCACAAAACAAGAGAGAGAACAAAAAGAAGTCCCATTACAGCTCTGTTAATCCAGCCAAGGTCTTTTACACCGCAGAGAATCCAGACAAAAATCAAAGCGCCGATTATGATGCACCATACAAAAGGCTTTATGCTGAATATTTCTGCAGTCGCCATCGAACCGTCATAAATCATGATTGCAGTCCAGCCGACAAGCTGGAGAACATTAAGGATTGCAAAAAACTTTGAACCTGTTTTACCAAAGCTGTTTTCCACAGTTCCCATTGCAGTCTTTCTTGTCTTAGCACCGATTAAACCGCATAAAAAGAAAAGTGCACAGCCTATGATATGACCTGCAAGAATCGTTAAAAAACCTTTTGCAAAACCAAGTGGTGCAAAATAAGTTCCTGTAATGATTTCTGCAATTGAAACTCCCGCTCCAAACCATACAAGACTGTTCTGTACAATTTCATTTTTTGTTTTCATAAAACCACCTTTTACATTGCCGCCGGGGCATAAAAAAATTACCTGAAAAAACTTCAGATAATTTTCGCAAAAGGTTTTGATTTTCCCTACGCCGGCATTATCCGAATCAGGTTATACGGGTCGAAGATTCATCTTCCTCTCAGCCGGCTACACCAGCTCCCCTTTTTTATATACGCATAATATCACAAACACGTGCGACATTCAACACCGGTTTACTGCCGCTGTGCGTGATGACGTTTTTTTTCTTCGTACTGTTCTTTGTCCGCACTCATTATAAGACGTTCAAGATCTGTATTTTCTGCATTGTACGGAACACCACCGATACTTATGCTTACTTCAAACGGAAGCTTCTTTTCTTTTTGAATTTCCTCGCTCACGCCTTTCATTCTCTGGCGCACCTGATCAAGCTGGCTTATATTTAAACCCGGCGCAATAATTACAAATTCATCACCGCCAAGTCTGCTTATCATATCATTTACACGGAACGTCTTCTGTAAAATTTCGCTCTGCGCCTTGATTGCGATATCGCCGTATTCATGCCCGTAAGTATCGTTGATAACCTTTAAGTGATCCATGTCACAGAATAGAACGACTCCGTTTTTTTCAAGCTGAATCGACAAATTAATTGATTCTTTTCCGTATTTCATGAGACCGCGTCGATTAATCAAACCTGTAAGTTCATCAGTAAACGACTTGATGTTTAAATCAAGATTCATTTTTGCAAGCGCTGCTTTTTCTTCGATGTTTCTCGTATACTTATATGCCTGTGCAATTTCATTTGCAAGAATCTTTAAATAAACACTGTGAAGCGTAATCGAAACATCATCTGTCTGAAGTAAAATATAACCGTAACTAAAATCACCGTAGAAAATAGATTGAACAAGCATGTGACACGCTTCGTTTTGATTAAATTCTTCTGCAAGAAAATGTTTTCGAAGATTAAATTCGTAATGAGTATTTATTTCCCGTATTCCTTTTTTATTATCAACAAAAAAAGCAAGTTTGGCATTACCCGGAATTTCAGGAATTTCTCCGATATCAACAAAGACAGGATCCTGATAAAGACAGACAGCTGCAAAATTAATTTCGTTAAAGTTCATGATGTCATACATCTTGTCAAAAACAACCTGCAAGGTTTCATCTGACTGAGTATTATCAAGCAGATTGTGAATTCGATTTAAACCCCAATCATTTCTTATTAAAGCCGCCGCACGTTCATCTTCTGCATGCGTAATTTCTATATTTGTTTTTCCAATATTACATCCGCACGATTCTCTAAAAATCGGGCGCGCTTCGATTAATGTGTCTTGAGGAATTTCATTTTCATTTGTCCAATCCAGGGCAAGCTTTGCTGCAGTCTCTCCCTGAAACTCTATCTGCTGGTTTATCGTTGATAAAGTTAAATCATCTGTCGACGCCTGCGGAATATCATCGTATCCTACAACCTTTACTTCTTCGGGAACTTTTACTCCAAGATGTTTTAAATAAGAAATACATCCGAAAGCCATCATGTCGTTTGCAGCAAAAATCGTATCAAAATCTATATCTTCTTTTGATTTATATTTTTTACTCAACTCTTTAGGTCCATCATCAAACATAAAGTTGCCGTAAAAAATTTTATCCTCGTCAAGTTCAAGATTATTTTCTTTAAGTGCATTTTTAAATGCGTCAAGCCTTTCACGCGCCTCTACAGAGTTTTCGATATTTGCAGACATAAATGCAAACTTTTTTGAGCCATGCTGCTTTATCATATGAGAGACAAATTCTGAGTAAGCCTTTCTGCATGAAACACTCGTATGACGGCAATTCTTTAATTCAAGCGGAATCGAAACAGAAACGATTTTCTTATCTGAAATAGGTTCAAGCTTTTTAGAAAGTTCATCAGGAGAAATCGTCGAACAGAACGTCGGCGAACAGACGATTACAGCATCGATGTCATCGCAGGCTGCAACACGAAGACACGACCAGTACTGCATTCCAAAAGCATCTTCTTCGTACAGCGGAATCCTTATCTGACTTAAAAAGACATCGACATCCTTACCCTTGTAAAAATCAAGGATTCCCTTTATGAGAGACTTGTTATAATCTGACCAAATTTCCTGAACAAAAACAGCTATCTTCTTTCTCATAAGCGATATCAATATTATACCATATTTTTTTATAAAAAAAAATTTTTTTTGGTCTAAAAAACTCAAAAAAATCTGTATATATATGCAGGCACCTGATGCAGGTGAACCTCAGCTACGGCGTTAAGAAAAAGGCGCCCGGCAGAAAGCCGTCGAAGATGCCATCATGCTCGTTCATGACTACAATGCTACACCCGAAGTTGCTGCCCAGAAAATGAACGCGCCTCTGGAACTTGTCCTCGAGGGCTTAAAAAATAATTAATCAAAAAAACACTGCGCAAAAAAATGCCCCGAGAAAAATCCCGGGGCATTGATGTTTTAAAATTATTTTACGCTACGACAAACGCGGAAGCCCAGCTTCTTTGAAGCATATATACAAACTTAACTGTTAAAATTCACGAATAGGACAGATAAAAGTTTCACCAATAATCGAACCCGTTACCCCTTTTTTCCAGAAATCAAATTTGTAATACTCACTTTGAATAGATGATGTTAGATAATAACCAAGAAATTCGTCACCATCTAAGTTTTTACTTGCTTCATTAAAGGAGTCTCGCACGAAGAAAAAAAGAGAACAGTTAATAGAAATAAACCAAGTCTGTAGAAAAACGGTCGGTTTTTCTTTATTCCGCTTAAAAACATTCTAAAATCTCGACATTTCTGTAATTTTAACACGGTTAGCCCCCTTTGACTAGGTTAGTTTATGGCAATTTACATCTACAATTTTCTATGTTATAATTGCTCATCAAGGTGAATCAAAAAAAGAGCCTTTAGTAAATTCAATTTAAAATACGCTTTAGAGCAAAAACGGAGTTCCTTATGTCTTCTATCGAAAAAAAGCCACTTGTAAATGACCTTTATACTGCAGACCCGTCTGCACATGTATTTAACGGCAAAATTTACATCTACCCGTCACATGACCGCGACATCGATGTCGAAAGCAACGATAACGGCGACCAGTACGACATGACAGATTATCATGTATACGAAATGGATGACGAAAATACCCTTCCACGCGACTGCGGAATGGTTTTAGACCTTAAGGACATTCCATGGGCTTCAAAACAGGTTTGGGCTCCGGACTGTGCAGAAAAAGACGGCAAATACTATTTCTTCTTCCCTGCACGCGACAAAGAAGGTTTTTTCCGCGTAGGCGTTGCAATCGGAGATTCTCCACGCGGTCCGTTTAAAGCAGAACCAGATTACATCAAGGGAACTTTCTCAATTGACCCGTGTATTTTCCCTGACACAGATAAAAACTTCTATCTTACATTCGGCGGAATCTGGGGCGGTCAGCTTGATAAATACCGCAATAACAAATACGACGAGGCAAACACAGAACCAACAGGTGACACACCTGCAGTCTGCCCGAAAATTGCAAAGATGAATCCTGATATGAAGACTCTTGCAGAAGATCCACGCGACCTTGTAATCGTTGACGAAAACGGCAAGCCACTTACAGGCGGCGACCACGACAGACGTTACTTTGAAGATCCATGGCTTTTTAAGAAAGGTGATACATATTATTTTACATATTCAACAGGTGACACACACTTTTTAAACTGGTCGACATCTAAAAATGTTTACGGACCATATACTTTCGGCGGAAAGATTTTAACACCTGTACTCGGATGGACAACACACCACTCAATCCTTGAGTTCAACGGAAAATGGTATTTATTCTACCATGACTGTGAGCGTTCAGGCGGAATAAACCAGAAACGCAACGTTAAATTCCGCGAACTCAAGTTTGATGATAAAGGTGCAATCATCACAATGGATGGAATGGAAAGATAATTATTTCTTTCCTGTTTTAAATCCTGCTTTCTGCAATGTGATTTTGCTTACGATTTTGTCGTCGTACATCATCTGGACTGTTACGGCGGCAACTGGTTTTGCTACAACTTTGTAAACGATTACGCCTTCTACAACTTCTCCAGCCTTAATGTTTTCGATTGATTCGTACTGATCAGAAATTGCAAGCCACCATTTTGCAGATTCAGAATTGTCGATAACAGCCATTGTAAGTGCAGGAAGGTCTACATTGCTTGTAAATTTGTAATGAACTTCTATGATGTCTCCAGGAGACGGCATATCACCTGCAAAATATTTTGTAAATGTTGCCGGATTAGAGTTCTGATAGTTAGGGCCATACGGATTTTTTACAATCGATATGGTCTTTCCTGATGTGCTGTCGCCAAGGTCGATGACATAAGTCTTAGACTGCGCACTAACGGCCACTGCTGCGAATGCTGTAAGTAAAACAGCAAGAAAAATTTTTTTCATAAAACACCCCACTTTTTTTAACGACGCTTTTACGCCGTTTTTTGCTCTCCATAAAATATTTTAGCACACTTATTTTTTATTGCCACTTTTAAAATAAAAAAACTACCAGATTTTGCAATAAATCGGTAGTTTTTATTATTAAAAAAATCACGTCTTCCTGATTCTATTTTACCTTAACCATCATGACATCCATATCGTACGGAGCTTTTATGTCGCCGTCTTTTTCTGCATACTGCCAGAACTCAAATCTGTATGGAGTCTGCGGCTTTGCCTCGTAGTCTGCATACCAGATTACAAAGTCAGAAAGCTTTTCAAGATCAAACTCGTAGGCTTCCCAGAGCATATTGCTGTAAACTCCCGGGATATATCCTGCCTGCTTTACCGCATTGCAGAATACGACTGCGTTTTTCGTAAACTGCTGCCCGGAAATATTGTCTGAGCGCGCCTCGTCATCGCGGATAATCTCCGGGTCATAAAAAACCGGGAGGGTTATCTTATATTTTTTTATACGCTTTAAAACAAACTTTGCTTCTTCGAGGGCTTCTTTTTCGCTGTCTGCCTGAGAAAAAATATAGATACCTACATCAAGCCCGGCTTCGAGCGCACCCTTTATGTTCTTTTGGAACATGCGGTCTTCGTTTAAAGAACCGCTCTGATATCCTCTGTATCCGACTCTAAGGATTACAAATTCGATTCCGTCTGATTTAAGCTTTTTCCAGTCAACTTCGCCGTCATGATGCGAGATGTCGACTCCTCGTCGAGCCTGGTAGCGCTGGTCGCCTTCGTAAATCATCGTATAATCTGTGCGCTTAAAAGAGCTTGTTTTATAGTCATGGCGCTCGACATTAGGATTTAAAACGGTCATAAATTCTGTTCCGAATACATCGCGAAATAAAAACTTCTGGCCGTCGGCTTTCATGTGTTCCTGCTGAATTTTATCATAGTTACGTTCAAAGGCAGGCAAAACCGTGCAGGCTGCGATTAAAAGGAGAACTGCGGTGATTTTTGATTTTATGTTTTTCATAAAGATATTTTAAACAATAGAAGAAAAATCCGCAAGAAAAAAAAGATACGCAACACAGCCCTTTACCACACACTCGAGCGCATCCCAAAAGCGCGCCCTTGTTGCGCAAGCCCACCCCCCCACCTTCGCCATATTTGAACAAAGTCAGAAAAACCGCTATAATACGCTCATCAAATTCTTTATTTTTCTTTGACAGAAGGACACTAAAAATGGGCGGATTTTTTGCAGTTGCCTCTAAGGATGACTGTTCCTTGGATTTATTTTTTGGGGTTGACTACCATTCACATCTTGGAACAAGACGCGGCGGACTTGCCGTTTTATCAAAGGATAAAAAGTTCCAGAGATCAATTCACAACATTCAGAATTCTCCGTTCAGGACAAAGTTCGAAAAAGACATCGACCAGATGCACGGCAATCTCGGAATCGGCTGTATCTCTGATTACGAACCGCAGCCGCTTTTAGTGCACTCTCATCTCGGAAGCTTTGCAGTTTCTACAGTCGGTGTTGTTACAAATAAAAAAGAACTCGTCAACGAAATCCTCGAAGGCGGTTACACACACTTTCTTGAAATGAGCGGCGGCGAAATTAACCAGACAGAACTTATCGTTGCACTCATCAATCACAAAAAATCAATCCCAGAAGGAATTAAATACGTTCAGGAAAAAATAAAAGGTTCGATTTCAATAATCGTAATGACCGAAGATGGAATTTACGGCGCACGCGACAGACTTGGACGCACACCAATCCAGGTAGGAAAAAAAGACAACGCGTTCTGTCTTTCATTTGAAAGCTTTGCATATGTAAACTTAGGTTACAAAGATTATCACGAGCTTGGACCTGCAGAAATTGTTTTTATTACTCCGGATAAAATGGAAGTAATCCAGCAGCCTGGAAAAGAAATGAAAATCTGTACTTTCCTCTGGTGTTACTACGGCTATCCTACTTCTGCATACGAAGGCGTTAATGTAGAACAGATGCGTTACAACTGCGGAAAATATCTTGCACGACGTGACAAAGGTTCTGTAAGTCCAGACAGCGTTGCAGGTGTTCCAGACAGCGGAACTGCACACGCAGTAGGTTATGCAAACGAATCAGGAATTCCTTTTGCACGCCCGTTCATTAAATACACGCCGACATGGCCACGCTCGTTTATGCCTACAAGCCAGGATCAGAGAAATCTGATTGCCCACATGAAACTTATTCCGGTTCAGCCTTTAATCAAAGGAAAGAAAATTCTTCTTATCGATGACTCTATCGTACGCGGAACTCAATTAAGGGAAACAACTGACTTCCTCTATCAGAGCGGCGCAAAAGAAGTTCATGTGCGTCCTGCATGTCCACCGATTATGTTTGGCTGTAAATATTTAAATTTCTCACGCTCAAATTCTGAAATGGATTTAATTACACGCCGTGTAATCAAAAAGTTCGAAGGCGAAAATGTAAGTGATGAGACATTAAAAAAATACTGCGACCCTGATTCAAAAGAGTACGCAGCAATGCTCGAAGAAATCAGAAAGCAGCTTCATTTTACGACCCTTCGCTTTCACAGACTTGATGACATGCTCGAAAGCGTAGGAATCGATCAGAGTAAACTCTGTACTTACTGCTGGAACGGTCAGGAATAACTTTTCGAAATCGAATGAGCAGCAGCGAGCTGTCCGATGTAATAGCAGCTGTTGCTTATTATAAAGATAACCGATGACACACTCTTTGAAACTCCCTCTTTAGGGAAAATCCAGAAAAGAAGAAGCATATCAGAAAGAACAAAGAGAATCATTCCGCCTGCCATGATTTTTGCATTTAAAGAATCGCGTTCTGTAAAATCAAGACTTCTGAAAACTACACACGAAACTATAACCGAATAAATGCAGATAAGCGGAAATAATCCGTTAAAATTAAACCACGGGGTGAGACCTGCATAGCAGATAAGAATTACAGTTAAAACTGCAGCTTTAATATAGAAGACTCTGTCTGGCTTCTTATAGGCTGAAAATGCAAAAAGATACATGATGTGTGCAGCAACAAATAGCAGGAAGCCTACGATAAATGCGCCCTCGCCCATGATTTCTACTTCGTTTAAACCAAGCATTACATCTGCTGCAAACGAAAAACACAGAGCCATAACTACATAGCGTGAAAGCTTTTTAAACTTATCGTCCTTGTCTTTGCATTTAAAAAATGAATAAAATGCAAGGACTACAAAGAAAACACTCGCAATGCCTTTAAATACCAGAGACAAAACGCGGTGATCCGTGATTCTAAAAAAGTGGTCTAATCCAAGGCACACAAGCGATGCAATGCCTAAAACAAATGTTGTTATCATATTTTTATTGTACTCCAGAAAACTGTAAAAGTAAAATCATTTTCGCGCGGCAAGTCCGAAAGATTGTCCAAAACGCGCCATCTTAAATCGCACGCTTCAAAACGCACCGCTTTCCTATCGCTGAACAAAATAAACGATTGTTCTTGCCCACGAACGCGGAACAATTTTTGCAAAGAAAATGATTATGTTTGTCATTAAACCCGGGATTGCAAAAAGCTTCTGCCTTTTCATTTTTCTGTATCCCAAAGATGCAACCTTTTCTGCCTTGTAAAAAATCATGTGCTTGTAAATGCTTGAGCTGTCTGCTTCTGATTTATCCCAGAACTCAGATTTTGTCGGACCCGGACAGAGAATCGTAACCGACACTCCGGTTTTCTTAAGTTCAACAGAAAGAGCTTCTGAAAAAGAGCGTACATAAGCCTTTGTAGCATAGTACACAGACATTTTTGGTCCAGGCATAAATGCTGCAATCGATGCGACATTTAAGATGCGACCAAAATTTCTTTCTTTCATTCCGGCTATATAAAGGCGAGCAAGTTTTGTAAGCGTCATTACATTTAACATGACCATGTTCTGCTGTTTTGCAATATCGCAGCTGTCAAAAAATCCAAAATCGCCGAAGCCTGCATTATTAACAAGAAAATCAACCTGTATTTTATTCTGTTCAGTAAAAGAAAAAACAGATTCTGCCGCATCAGGAAGAGTCAAGTCTTGTGACAAAATCGTAACTTTTGTCATGTATTTTTCTTCTATCTGTTTTTTTAATTCATTAAGTCTGTCAACTCTGCGCGCAACAAGAATAAGATCGTGACCGTCAGATGCAAAAAGTTTTGCAAACTCACAACCTAAACCGCTCGAAGCGCCTGTAATCAGTGCTGTCATTTTTATCTCCTGTAATACTCTACACTGCATATTACTTTTTTTTACGCTGAACATCAAGAAAAAACTAGCGGAACATACAAATTTCGTGTTATAATAATAAATATTTTTTAAGCATCTTTGTTCTGCTTTTTATATGCATAAGACAGTTTTCGGAGGAGTTAAAAAAATGTCAAAACGCATACAGGCAATTGCAGCAATATTAATTTCTTTTTTATTTCTTTCATGCACACAAATTAAGGGAAGAAAATCAATTCCCGTCACGGCAGAGTGGAAATACGCTCTTGGTGATAACATGAACTGGGCTAAGTCTGAATACGACGACAGCAACTGGATTGTGGTAAAAAATAATTCGATAGATTTAGGAAGAGAACACTTTGTATGGTTAAGGGCAGAGCTTGACGTTCCAAAAGAATTCATGAAAGACGAACTCTGGATTGGAATGGAAAAATTTAACGCAGCCGCAGAGTTCTTTGTAGAAAACTCATTTGTAGGAAGCCGAGGAAACCTTCCGCCACGTGAACTTGTCCGAGTAGAAGAATATACAGATATCAACCTTCCGCTTTCTGCAGTAGTTGATGGAAAGATTAAAGTTGCAGTAAGAATTTTCTGTCCTTCTGACAGACTTATAAATTTAAAATTTACACTTGATAACGGATCAGAAGCAATGTTCCAGAACGTAATTCACAACCAGTTTGGACCGCGCTTCTTCTTAATCCTTACATTCCTCTGTGCATTCATCATGCTTTACAGTTTTGCAGTCTTTATCGGTAACAAAAACGACAGGACATATCTTTACTATGCAATCACGATGTTCTTTATCGTATTCTACTTCTTTGATATCGGTTCAGAATTTATTTTTATTCCGTATAACTTAAACCGTTCGCTCTCAAGAGCATGTCTGCCGGCAAGTATTTCGTTTATGGCAATCTTCTTAAACAGATTCTTTAACAGACGTGGTTACAAGAAGATGGTAATCATTGCAATCGTGTTTACAGTAATTGATTTTGTTGCATACATTGCAGTCTGCGGAAAAGAAGATGCGATGAACAATCTGTTCAATATAATGCTTCTTCCTGTTGTCGTTGTCATCGTTTACGGATTTATTACTTCTACCAGTGCAATCAAAAGAAAAGAATCTTATGCGATAAACATCTTCCTTGGATTTACGGTCGGTGCAGTTCTTGCGCTTCATGACGTTATCTACATGCTCATCGGTAAAAACCCTTTCATGTGGACACAGTCAATTGCAATCTTTACTCTTGATATCGCGGTATTCATTACGCTTTCTATGCGTTCTGCAAACTCACAGAGAGAATTTACGATTCTTGCAGAAAAAACAAAGGAACAAAAAGAACAGCTTTCAAATGTATTTAACTCAGCACGCTCGATGGTAATTGAATCAACTCAAATTTCTAAGGAGCTTGCTGAATCTGTAAACGCCGTAATGCAGGCAACACAGAACTCGCGCGAAAAAGTAGAAATCATCAATAATGCAATTCATGAACAGTCTTCGATTCATACGCAGACTGCAGATACAGTGCGCGAGCTTACAGAATCGCTCGGTACGATGAACGAAGAATTTGACCGCACTGCAGAAAGTATACGTACAACTGCCGACGGAACACGCTCCGTAATGGAAGGAATTACAAACGTAAACGAAGGTATTCTTACTGCAGAAAACTTTACACGCTCATTGAACACTCTTACTACAAGCGGTTCAAACGATATGAAAAAGCTTTTCTCTGTAATCGAGTCGATTCAGAAAGCATCAAAAGAAATTCTTTCGGTAATTACAACAATCAACGAGTTTGCAGCACAGACAGACCTTCTTGCCATGAACGCTGCAATCGAAGCTGCACACACCGGAGAAGCAGGTAAAGGATTCTCTGTAATCGCGCACGAAATTAAAAACCTTGCATCAAACAGTTCATCTTATGCATCTAAAATCGGTGATATCGTTACAGCCGTAATCGATGATATCGAACAGAGTGCTTCGCTTACAGAAAAAGTAAACCAGACATTTGCTCAGATTCAAAACGGAGCAGGACAGAGTGTAGAAAAAGTAACGGCCGCTGCAGAAAGCATTCAGGTTCAGATGGAAACCGGCAATGCAATTTCTCATCAGGCAGAACTTATGTCACAGTCTGCATCTGTAATGAAAGAAAACGTAAGCATGCAGAGCAGATATTCTGCGCAGGTTCTTGATAACATGAACCTTCTTACAAAAGCAACTGTAAAAGTAGATCAGGCAAGTTCTGAGATTTCGGGTGATGCACAGTCACTTTTACAGCAGGTAGAAGCGCTCCGCACTCTCGCAGAACGAACAAAAGAAACAGCAAACAGCATAAGTCAGCTTATGACGACAGAATAAAAAAAAGCGGGATGTAATCCCGCTTTTGTGTAAACACAAAGCGCAGAAAAACTCTGCGCTTTTTTTTGTCTTAAAAATTAATCTTTTCGATTTTAAATTCTTCTGCCTGTTTTGCAGCATTAAAGTTATTAGAAATAGTTCTTGATGCTCCAAGTACAACAAAGAGAAGTCCAAGTCCCATATTAGGAAGAACATAACTTAAGATATCATGGTCAGTAAATATAAGATTTGAATTAAGAACAAAGAGCGAGAATGTAAGTTCCGGAACTTCTTTTTGAAGTGCAATAAAAAGTCCGATGTACTGCGCAAAGAAGAAGGCAATTGCGATAGTAATAATGTTTATGATTACACCGGTTTTAGTAACTTTACCGCCTGCAATTTCATAACCTTTAAAGGCACAGAAAGAAATTACAAGACCTGCAATTGATGCATAAAAGCCTGCCATTCCGATTAAAATCCAGACAATAGAACCAATGAGGGCTCCGATAAGACTTAAGAAAAATCCTTTACCATAGTTTGGATTTTTATTTTTTTCTTCTTCAAAAGATTTTAAAACCTCAGAACCGCACTTTTCGCACAATACAGAGTGAACCGTACCGTTTGTATAAACTGCAAGATATTCTGTATTATCACAGCTGCCGCATACACATACTGCGTTTATTTCTTTAAGTTTAGCAGTAAGTTCCTGGAGTGCATTAAGCAGATCCCTTTCTGAACTTTCGATAAAAGTTATCGTTACGGTTTTTCCGTCGATTCCGTAATCCTTAAAGCACTGCTCTTTATCGAGATATTCAAAAAGTTTGCTTTTATCATCATTAGGTGCAATGTTTATAGAAACAGTAATTTCTTTTTCTACATCAAGTTTATCAGTAATTGTAAAAAAATAATCGTCTACTTTACCGATGAAGCTCAAGCCGATTCTCTTAAAACCCGCATTCGTTAACTGTCCAAGATTAATGTCATCCATTTTTTACCTCGTCTAAAAGTGTATTTTTACCCGACACACGTGTTGTCTGTAATTATAGCAGAAGATACAGGGGATATCTAGAACTTTCTAAACCATCCTGCTTCCTACTTAAACGAATTAAACCAGCATCGTTCAGAAAAATCTTTTTTCTTCGGAAGGGTTGGCTCGTCTTCTGCAATTCCGACTGGAAGAATACAAACTAAATCATAGTCATCCGGAACATTCAGAATCGAAGCGATTTTATCACAAATCCTGTCCTCGTCTGTAATATGTCCTTCATACCAGCAGCTTTGATATCCGAGTTCTACGATTGCAAGAAGCATATTTTCTATCGCTGCAGAATAATCCTGAACAGAATAACATTTATCGCGGTAAGCACAAATTCTTTGCGTAAGCACGCAGATAAGAGCCGGTGCAGTCTGTGCAACAGGCGGTTCGATAACACCTGTAATCTTCTTAAGAATCTCAGGGTCATCAACACATATAAGGCTTGTCGTCTGCTTGTTACAGCCAGAAGGCGCCTCAAGCCCTGCATCCATTATCATCTGCAAATCTTTTCGCGAAACAGAAATATTTTTATATTTTCCGCGATAACTATGTCGGTTTTTTATCGCTTCAATAACATTCATTTTTTTCTCCATTTATTAGCGTCCGGCTTTTTCACATTTTATTTCTAAGAATGCAACAACATCTTTATATTCTTTTACGCCGTCAGCAATTTCTCGTTCTATACGTTTTATTCCCTTCTGATAAATTTTATCGTCCATCATTGCAAGCTGCGAAGCATCACGAAGTTTATAGTTTTCATAAAGCTTTTCAATTTCTTTATAAGTTTCGAAATATTCTCTTTTTATACTGAATTTACCAAAGCCCGCTTTAGCAAGTTCATAGCACAACAATTCTTTTGGCCAGAATCTGTGTAAATCTTCGCAATAACTTTCAGGACAATATTTATATACCCACCAGTCTTTCATGCACTCAGGCTCAACATTCCTATACTTGAAAATTCCATTTTCATTCAGCGTAGAAAAAATATTTGTCAACGCCTTTTTTTTATCTTCAAAATGATGGAATGCAAAATTGCAGACAATTAAATCGCATTTCGTATCTAACTTAAGGTTTTCTGCCGTAGAGTGAATAAACTCTGCATCCAAACCTTTTTCTTTTGCATGCTCAAGCATATCTTCAGATGCGTCCATGCCTATCCATTTTATTTTTTTGTCGCTAAATTGGCTCTGCTGACAATAAAGCCAGTTTCCTGTTCCGCATGCAAGATCTAAAACTGTAATTTCTTCTTTACGAGAAAGCAGTTCTTCAATATCCTTATCTATCGGGAAAGCTGTCCTCCCCTTATTCTTATCATAAACCTTTGAAACCTTTGCATAATTTGTCTTTAACATATATTCCTCCTACACTTCTATTTCATAACCTGCTTTTTCAAGAGCAAGCATGGCTTTTTCGAAATTTTCAGATTTTACTAAAATATAATCAGTATTAAATGTCGAAACTGCAAATATTCCTATGTTATTTTCTGCAAGTATTCCACTTAATTTTGAAAGAATTCCAATCAATGAAAAATCCAAAACTCCCTGAATGCGAAACCCCTTCCAGCCGTCATCACGTTCCAAAAGTATCGAAGGAACATCCTCTGTTTTGCAGACAAGAGACAACTCCTCATCTGTCTTTCCGATAAAATAAAAATCTTTGCTTAAATCAATTTGCACAGAATCTGACAATTTACATACAGTCAAATCATAAGGAATCTTTTTTAATTTCATAAAATACCCATTTAAAATTTTATACTACGCTAATACTACTATCTCTCTTTATATATAATAATATGTAATATTGTATATAGTCAATTTTTTTTCTAAAGACTACCTAAACGATTGTCATTTATTTCATATTTTCATAATTTAACAAAATATTTCTGATCATCAATTGTATAACTTATATAGGATCCAGAAAAATATTTAATCATTTTTTTTTAATTGATCGGTCTTAAAAAAATAATGAAAGAAATGCGATGCATACATATCGTTCTGAATATCGGGTACAATATGAGCCTCTTCCTGCAAGTATTTAAGAACAAGCTTATCTGCACATCTTTATTTTTAAGATTTTTTATCTTATCAAAAAAATTTTTCACAATTTGAATAAAGAACGATGCGTCTATATTGTATTTATTATATTCACTCATTCATCCTAATTTAAACAATATAATGCTCACCCATTCATCCACATAATCTATGTTATATCAAAACAAAGACTATTGATAAAGCCATATCACGCATACATTTTTCCTTAACTTTTTAATCTTTTACATGCCTCTGCCAATGCACAGGCTTCCCTTTTATATAAGCCATAGTCTGCAATGTTGGTTTCATGGAAAGCCTCATAATTTCCAAAGATTTCCAAAGCCTTCTCCAGCGGAAGCCAGAGTATTTTGCATCCTGCCTCTTTTTCTCTTTCTGTCAGATTGAATTTACCCGTATCTTCAATAACATCACAAAAAAAATAATGATTGATATGTCTCCAGTCCGAAAATAATTCTTCGATTTCAAGATAGCAGGACTTTGCTTTTACAATCATTCCTGTTTCTTCCAACATTTCTCTTTCACAGCATTGTTCAAGCGTTTCGTCATCTTCCTGCCCGCCGCCAGGAATAATGTACCTGTCTGCAGTAGATTCATAAGATAATAAAACGTTCCCGTTATTTATTATAATTCCCCTGCAGGCATGACGAAGATTATTTACATATCCTTTGTAATCATCATTAATTAATTGAATCGATTCCATTTATTTTCCTAAGATTTTGCCAGACAGCAGGCGAACACGTAAACTTTATTATCCTCTCATCCTAATTCCAGTAAGAATTATAATTTTTTTTGTATTCTTCATCATCCACGTAGATGCCCATTTTGATTAAATTATTTTTAGCCCGCTGTAGAAAATCTTCAGAGCCCAGGGTTTTTATTAAGTCAGAACTGAACGGAAACATAAGCGCATTAAATGAAATTGCCTGAACCGGACCAAGGCGAGCATCATCGTCTGTAAGATACCAGAGTAAAGAACCATGTGTTATAGAAGGAATTAGGGTAAACTCTTCATCATCAAATCTTAAGGTAAGTTTGTCTTCTTCTATTTTTATGATTTTATATATTCTGGTTTGAACCTCACTTACATATTCTTCACCGCCATATCTTGCTTTTACTGTTATAGATTTATTTTTCATGGAAGCCGAAAAACTTCCGTCTCCAGCACCACCTGCTTCAAGTATTGACATTCTGAAAGAACCGTCTGAATTAAACTCATAATAAATTCTTCCTCTACCTACCCAGCTGAATCTTGAAAGATATCTTGTAAGATCGGAATCTGTCCATCCATTTGTTGAAAAAGGAGCAGGCTTATCCGAAAGATATCCGCCGAAAACCCAGCCGCATTCGCTGCGCCCAGCCTTTAGTGTTTGCATTGGAAGAAGAATCTGCACCCAGTTTGATTTTATTCCGTCTATCGTAACTTCTTTTCCAACAGAAACAACTTTTACCATCATTCTGTCGTAAAGAATTCCGATTTTCATTGCAGATAAATCATCACTTCTTCTTATTCTAAGCCCATCAGAGGCATTTACATAAAGATGATCAATCTTCTGATTATTCTGGAAATACTTTGCATCAAGTGAATAAATAAATGCTGAACCTAAAAATAACGTTAATACTATAAAAATCTTTTTCATTTTTCCTCCTGATGTAATTTTAAAGGATGTAAATCACAAACCCATCCATTTTCTGCGATTAAAACAAGTCTATTTTTCATACAGACCTTTATTTTATATTTTTGAATCCACGGATCTTCATCATATATCTGGCAGTCAGAAATATATAGCGTTCCATCATCAAGAAGTGACCATTTCCCACTAAAGCCTTCACTTTCCTTAAAGCCGTGATGAAAAGTGCCATCACTTCGAATATAAACAATACTACTATCATTCTCCCAGCTGTCAATGAGCCAATCCAAATTGATTTCATCTTTTTTTAAGAAATCTCCGGAAGTTTTTTGTTTGGATTCCACATTTTCAACGGGATCAGATTCTGTTTGTGTAGTTTTACAGTTTGTAAAAGACAATACGAGAAAAAGCACAGAAACTAATCTTATAAAATTTTTTTTCATTTTTCCTCCAAAAAAGCGCAGGCCAGTGGCTTGTCGGCTATTCAAGTTTATTCCCAAGCAGAATTCGAAAATCCTCTACTTCTTTTTTCAGCTGCTATCATACGTAAACACTGGCGGCAAACGAAAGAATTGTCAAGAAAAAACTAAATATAACAGCTTCTTTGTTTTAGCCCTAAAGTTCAGTTAATTCATTCAAAAAAATCCTAACAGTTTACATAATAAATATCCAATCAGAATAATTGGATATGAAATCAGGCCAAGATAAAATCGCAAATCTGAGAAATTATCAATTTCAATATTTTCTTCTTCTCCATTTTCCCGTTTATTTATATAACTGATATAAAATGGAGCATAAAAAAATCCTAAAAACAGCAGGAAAAGCAGGAAACTCAAATCTTCAGAGATTATATTTTGGGGAATGATTTGTGTAATCAGAACTCCTATTATTCCTACAATAAAAAAACAAACGTATACTTTTTTCATTTTTCCAATGTCAGTGTTTTTCCTTATCCATTATATATTTTGCAACATAAGGGCAGATAGTGAAAATTCTTGTATAAAGGCTTTCTTTTGGATATTTTTCTGGAACCTTTATATTAAGTTTATGATTATTTCCGTCAAGAAATGTTCTCGCTCCTTTTATAAAAGCAAGCATTCTGCTTCCCTTAAAAATCATTGCAGGCATTGTCGGCCCAAAACCATAATCAGAAGTTGCTTCTATACAATATTCGCACTTTTCACAATAAATATAAACTGTCGGAGCCATTCGGCTTCCTAAAAACACAAAAGAATGACCGCATCTTTTGCATGTCAAAACTTGCATGTGATTTCCGCATTTTTTACAATTAAGAGAATCTGAATAAAATTTTGATTCTTTTATAAACTGAAAAGGTTGCCCACATTTATCACAATATAAAGTCTTCATCTTATCTTCAGTTTCTCCTTTCTCAAAAAGCAGGCCAGTGGTCTGTCCACATAACAACTCTCTTTCATCACATCCCGAAATTATCTACTCGACATCAATTCCCATCAACTTACAATTATTCTTAAAGTTTTCACTAACCATTTCATCTTTTTTTGCAAACTCAATTAATTTTTTTTGACCAAATTCATAGCACAAAACATAAATCCACGCATCGTCATATTCAAGACTTGGAATTTTATCGAAATTTTTTAAATAATAATAAAGTAGATCATAAGAATAGAATGTCGGTTCATAGGTGATATTTTCTTTTCCGTTATTAAATACAATTTTATCTTCGTCTATAAAAATTATTTTGTAATGATATTCTTCTATGTTAGACCACTCTCCAGAATCATCACCGAATTCAATTTTCATATCAACAGTTTTATTTTTCATGGAAACAGAAAATGGGCCACTTCCTCCAAAACTAGATTCCGGAAGTCCACAAGAACATTTTCCTGTTTGCTTAAATTTAACATGATAGCGGTCACCATGCCATTCAAATCTTAAAAGATACAAAATCAAATCCTGATCAGTCCATCCCGCAGTCGAGAACGGTTTCAATTTCTCACTAAGATATCCGCCAAAAACCCATCCACTAACAGTACGTCTTTGTTTTATACTTTCAACCGGAAGTAAAATCCTAATCCAGTTTGAAGAAATTCCATCTATCGTAACTTTTGGACCAACTTCTAGAATCTTAACTTTCATCCTGTCATAAACAACGCCAATCTTTCTTGCATCCAAACTCGCGTCATCGCGCACGCGTAACCCAGACGAGGCATCAACAAACGCATATCCGCCCGCGCTAAAGCTCTGCCCAAAGCAAAAACTCGCAACCATGATCACGACAGCGAACAAAAATTTCTTCTTCATACTTTTTACCTCTCATGCAAACGACCGAAGCGGCGTATACTGTGTTATATGATTTTCTTTTAATTTATTATACCTGTCCAAATGTAATAATACAACATATAAAAACTGCAAATGTATATAAAACACTTTTATATACATTTTTACGGATATATTCGCCATATTCAAAATATTCTTTTTTTTCATTTTTTTTCATATAATGCTTTGTATCGTTTATCCCAACTAACCAAACTTCGGATAAGTATGACAAGAAAGAATAATGCGCATAATCCACTAAAAATTCTTAATATCATTATTTTTTTACTTCTTCGGAATCACACCCGATCCAACGAATAGTTTCGGTTTATACTGAATTTCTTTATTTTTAATTTCAATAATATTATATCCAAACTGGAATGATTCCGTAATAATTTTGTTATCTTTTTCGCCAATTTGCATTATTGCTGCAGGACAAGTAACTTGCTTAATTTTATTGATTTTGCTTTCTGTATAACAATGAAAATGCCCACAAAAAATATCAATATCCAAATTTATAATTTTATTAAATTGTTCTTGTGTTATTTTTATTCCAAATTCACGATCAAGCACATTTCTATTTGATTTAATAATTGGGTAATGAGTAAATAAAATATTTTTCTTATTAACATTTATTTGATTACAAATATTTTCAATCTGAATGTCATCCAGATATCCTTTTGAAGAATCAAGCAAATGTATAATAAATTCATCTTTTATAATTGTTCGGTCACATAAATATGAATTATCAATGATCCCATTTTCTATCAAGTTTTCTTTCTTATCATGATTTCCAAGAACTACATAATATTCAATTTTCAATTCTTTTAACTTTTTATTTAAATATTCTATTCCTTCAACAGAACCAAAATCACCTGTAAATATTAACATATCAATATTTTCAGTTTTAATATCTTCAAATATTTTATTGATATTATTTTTAGAATTGATTTGAAAACATTCAGCCAATCCATCACAAAGATGTAAATCAGTTATTTGTGCTATTTTCATTTTCTTAATTTTAAATCCTTGTACCGATAACACCGATCTAATAACTGCCTGTACCGCAAGCGGCTCGCTCGAAGCTGCGCTGCGAATAGACCCGTTATCGGCTTTGATGCATCGTGCGCGTGAGCACACTAGATAATAATTTCCTCAAATGCAAACGACCGAAGGTCGTAACCTTTGTTATGTGATTATTTCTTTTCGTCATTAGTATATTGACAGAACTTTAATCCTATACTTTCAACGGATTTTTTTAATTCTTCTGGATTTTCCTGTTTTTCATTAACAGGATATTCTTTTACATAACCGCCGAAAATCCATACAT
>DBWY01000012.1:0-6029 GCA_002309195.1 Treponema sp. UBA1226 | reverse complement strand
TAATACCAGGGAGCTGTAATACCATCTATTGTTTCAGTTTCAACTGTTTTTGCAATTGCAGGGACAACCATTCCTTTAAATACAACTTTTCGATTTTGTTCAACCCAGCCATTACATTGAAAGTCACAGCCATTTATTTCTACAACTTTTCCTTTTACAGAGTTTGTATTTCTCATTTTTAGATTTTCTGTAATGTAGATTTCATTGGATACTTTATAAGCTTTTATTCCATTTATTTCTATAATCATATTTGATGGAATTGCTTTTACCGACCAGAAATAAGACTTGTCTTCAAGGTTATACAGACAGCCAATAAAAGTTCCATTTTTTGAATCAGGTAAATAACGATATTTTGAATTAAAATTTAGATTTCCCTTATTATCTGTACTGATAATGTTGTTAGCCCATTCTGTTCCTTTTACATTTGAAAAAGAAATAATACCTTTATTGATAGAATATTTACCTTCAAAATTGTAACCATCACCACCTTTAGTTCTATAATCAGAAATAAAAGTATTATCATTTTTAAATTTTAGATATTCTCCGAAAATATTTTGAGTTACCAATGTATCTTTAATTTGTGCATCCGTTAATTCATTAGTTTGTGCAAAAATTTTTGAGACTAATAAAAAAACAAATAAAAATACAATAAATCTTTTCATTTTTTTCCTCAAATGCAAACGACCGAAGCAGCGTAACCTTTGTTATGTGTTATTTATATCAAATTAGCATAATCTCTTTTCGCATAGAAGATACGCATTATTGAAACCACTTTTTCTACATCATCAATCAAGTATAATGCACAAAATTCTTGTAGAAAAAAACGATGATATCCTTCATTCTGCAATACAGAATTATTACTCAGAGGATACATGTACGGATTTTCAGCAATATTTTCTTTTTCATGCAGAAAATCTACAAGAAGATTATCTGCAGCTTTTTGATTTTTTAGCGTATCTGAAATGTAATCTACAATTTCCGACAAATCTTCTTATGCTTTCTCCATGATTCGAACATTATAAGCCATGTTTTTCTCTAATTCTGGAAATTGCATCTTCAACAGAAGAATATCTGCCGTTTCTCATATCTTCTTTAGCTTCTTCAAGTTTTCCGTATATATTTGCTAGAAAAAGGCTTTTTTCATATGTTTCCATACTCATAAGTACCATGTCACCATAACCATTTTTTGTGACAAAAATAGGTTCTTCATCTTCATGGCAGAGAGTTGAAATTGCTGTTGTATTCTTCAAATCCCTTATCGGAACAATTCGTGGCATTTAATCCTTCTTGTGGGATTATTTTACCACGACCTATATTGTTTTGTCTATAAAAAAGGCGGGCTCGCTGGAAACTTCGTTGCGAATAGACCCGCCGTCGATAACTACATTTAATTTTTTTTCCTTTATTTTGCCAACTCCGTTTTATGAATATCGGTATACCATATATCCTTTGATCTTTGATCTTTTATAGTGTAGTAAAGACACAAATAATATTTAGCTCGTTCCCGAAATTGAATCAATTCACCATTTGAAAAACCACCAATATAATCTTCTCTTCCAACTTTATTTAAATCTACATTATCAACAACCAGTTTGTAACTAAGTTCTAAAGATTCTTCCCATTTTTTTTGATTTTCTCTAATTTCATTTTCAGATTCAGGAATAATAGAAATTAGTCTTTCCATTTCCAGATACATTTGTGTTTTCCAAGTTTCTTTATATTTTTTAAGAACCATTTGCCATTCATAATTACTAGTCCAATTCTGATTTTCTAATTCATACTGTTTATCAATGTCATTATCTTCTGGAAAATGACACTCATTAATTACTTGCGAAAAACATGGAAAATAAATTAATACCAATAACAATAATATAATTGATTTTTTCATACTTATTAAACCTCGCGCCCCAGTGCGGACGTCCACATAACAAATGCTTAAACGGTGGCGCGGCCTGACCCGCTGTCGGCTTTGATGCATCGTGCGCGCAAGTGCACTAGATAATAATTTCCTCAAATGCAAACGACCGAAGCAGCATAACCTTTGTTATGCTTTATTTCCTTTTATTTTTATAAATTCCTTAAAATACTTTATAAGGAAAAGTATTACACTATTTGTTCTTTGTTTCAATCTTGGTAAACAAAATTTATTATTAATTTGTTCGTAAAACTCTTGAAAACATGAGTCAACGAAAGCTCTTACATTTTTTATTTCTCTTTCATAGAATTCTTCAAAAAAAAATATTAATACAAGTTTCATAACAATCTAAAAAGATAGAATATGCTTCTTGATTGTAATAATAGTATGGATACAGTTCATTAAATATAATTTTCATATCTTTTAAGGATTTTGCCTTTCTGAATTGGAGTAGAATTTTTTGATTTTTTTCAAGCGATTCTTTATTAACAAGATTCCTTTTTTCAAAAGATAAATAGTTATCTGACTTCATTTGATTCCATTCTGTCAATTGATTTAATGCTGCTGATAAATAATATTTTTCATTTCTATCTTTTTTCTCTCCTTTTACAGCCAGTGCATTCTGTGGAAAATATTTTCACTCTTAAAATAATAGAACATTTTATCAATCAGATATTTTCCGTTTTCGTTTTTAAGTTCAAATTTATAGCAATTTCTACCGACTCCTTCTGAAGCTGGCTCAATAAAAACAAGGGCCTTTGTTTCGCTCTTCATAGTAAAATAGATTACTGCATTTTCATTCAGAATATAATAATCTCCTGGTTTTTCAACACTGTTTCTGTGCCACTTTCTAAGGAAAGCTTCCGTACAAAAAGGACTGATTGCTTCCCTGTAATTTTTGCAGAATTCATCAAACGAATCTCTGTCGCATCTATCACTTTCAATGTCTTTTTCGAATTGAACTTCAATCATTTCATTCAGCTTCTTCAACAAAGCGACAAGCTCATTCACGATCGGCTTCATAAAAGAAAAAAACTTTTCGTCAGTTTCTCTTGGCTCTATAGAAAGTTCTTTTTCCTCTGGAGCCTGATTTTCATTAGAGTCTCTTTCAACTGTTTCGTTTTCATCAAAAGTAATTACCATGTGTGAACCAGCTGTTTTTTCGGTTACTTTTTGGATAATCTCTTTTTTGTCATCTTCAGTTAATGGCTCGTTTTCTGGAATAAGCCAGTTATTCATTGAACTCTTATAGCAGACAAAGCCACCTACTAGCATTTCACCTGCGATTCTTGCTGTTCTACCGTCAAGTTCTACGTCTATGTATGTGTTTGTTCCTGTAATTTTTGTCATATATTAATCCTTTTCACTGTCCCAGATTTCTTTGAATAGAAAACCTTTTATGTTATTGTCAATAATAAATTTCTTAAATTCATCTGTTACATAATAATCTCGTATTACAAAACCTGTTGGTAAGTTGATTTGAAATATAAAAGGATATTGCTGATTTAGAAATACATGTTTTTTAACACCTACAATAATATCTTGAATTATTTCAAATTCCGTTTTGGTTTTATCTAGTGCGTTAACAACATTAAGATTATTAAATAAATAAAAATTATTACTAAAATTTATAAATTGAATATTTGAATTATTCATTTTAGAAAAGAGATTATAGAAATAATCATCTACCAGAAAACCTTTCATATCCCAGCAGTGAAATACATTTCCAATTGGACAGTCATGTTCTTGATCAAAACAAAAGTCTATTGTATTGTCATCAAGATTAATCACTTCTCCTTTATTAAATCCACGAAGTTGTTTTTTATCTAATGAAGTATCCTTTATAAAACAGCTTCTATAATTATCAACATCTTTATCTAATAAATAAATCCTCACAATTTTTCTCCTAACTACGCGATTTTTTGCCCAACAAAAAAATCATTAAACTTTTGAAGTAGACAAAACCGCCGACTATCATTTCACCTGCGATTCTTGCTGTTCTACCGTCAAGTTCTACGTCTATGTATGTGTTTGTTCCTGTAATTTTTGTCATATATATGAAATACCTTTAACAGTTTAAAATTTCTTTCTTAAAATCTTCATACATTTTGAATGCAATTTCCAAAATTTTTTCAACATCGTCATATGTTCCAAAGACTGGCTTTTGTATTCTATAATTTTTATCAATCAATAACCTGGAATATTCGCCCCATGGTAAGCCTAAAATTAATTTACCTTCTTTTTTAACAACCCAAACTAAATCTACCATTCCATATGTTAATATTATATGAAATCCAAAAACATAATCTGAAACTTCTTCTTCTTCTTTTATTTTATAAAACTTTTCTTTTTTATCAAATACTGGATAATAGCCACATTTCTGTATCATTTCCATAATTTCTTCACCGTCAATATACTCCAAACGTTCATTTATAGGAGTCCTTGCATCATTGAAATTCTTAGAAAGTTCCTCGTATCTCCTGACAAAATTCATTTCAGTTAGAGCTTTTTTTATTTTTTCATTCATTTCAAACATTTTAGTTCCTCTGTAAATCTCAAAATAACATCATATTCTTCAGTTATTTTCTTATAAAAATCAATATCAGGCAACATATCATAAGAATCAAGTCTTTCTCTTGGAATTTCTCCTTTTTGTAGTTTTTCAATATTTTCAGCAATCAGACTCTATAATGGGCGCATTTTTGCTGGCGCAAAAACCAGGCATTCCGCAGTTCCGCGCTAACCGCGCTCCAGCCTCCGCACTCATTCACTTCGTTCTTTCGCCTGCGGTGGCCGCCTTCGGCGCTGCTACAATCCTTTGCGCGCTTCGCTTCATATCTATCATTCTTTATTCAAAAGTTATTACCATATGCGAACCTGCAGTCTTATCGGTTACTTTTTGGATAATCTCTTTTTTGTCATCTTCAGTTAGTGGCTCGTTTTCAGGAATAAGCCAGTTTTTCATTGAGCTTTTATAACAGACAAAACCGCCAACTATCATTTCGCCTGCGATTCTTGCCGTTCTACCGTCTATTTCTACGTCTATGTATGTGTTGGTTCCGGTTATTTTTGTCATAATTCTTCCTTATTTTTTTGATAATATTATTCTACTGGAACTTCTTCAAAGGCAATTCCTGTAAGACCAGCATCTTCTATAGCTTGTTTAGCTTTTTCAGTACATAATACATCTATCGGTTTTTCAGATAATACAAAAAAATTATTATTTTGCAAATTTTTTATTTGTTTATTTAATTGATTATGATCTAACACCAATTTTTGTAAATTAGTGACTATTCTTTTTCCACTTACTTTACTGTTTTTTTCAACAAAAATTGATTTATCCCAATTGAATAATTCAAATTCTGGGAAAATAACCGTGTAAAACATCCCCCAAATTCTTCCATCAGGATTTCCACTTTGTAAACAATAACTTTTTAGATTTTTACCACCATAAAAAACAACACTATCAAGAGCTTCATAAGAAGTGTTCATTTGTTTTATAACGTCCATAAATTGTTCAGAAACAATATTATTATATGAATAGGGATAATCAGTAGGTCTATTTTTATTCATTGTAACATAGGATATGGGTAATTCATATTTATGTTCATTTTTATTCATAAATAATAAGCTGCCTGCCCAAGAACTATCACTAGAAATCTGAAATTCTGCATAATCAGTTGTGTTATCTAAATCTCTTATAATTTTATAAATTTTCATTACTATATCCTTTTAATCAATAAAATCGATTACATATGAAGAAATATTATTTAATATTTCTTTTCCATCCACTTCTTCTTTTAATTCTTTTATTATATTTGTTATTCTTGAATTTACTATATCTGATATTTCTGTTGGCTTTTTCATATAATAAACTCCATATTCAAATATTAAGTCTTGCTTCAAATCTATAAGTTTTTTATCAAGAAGGTTATTATATCTTCCAGAATGCCCGTCATTATGCCCTACAATAAGAGAAAGATTTGTATCATCTTGTTGTATTACCTTCCATTTTCGGCAGGTGATGCAGGGGCTAGCGCCCCAGTGCGGGCGTCCACATAACAATGAGTTAAACCGCAAACCGGCTCGACCCGCTGTCGGCTATGATGCATCG
>DBWY01000014.1 GCA_002309195.1 Treponema sp. UBA1226 | reverse complement strand
TTGAATATATAGCATGGAAGTCCGTAAGGTTTTTCGTCTTCATCTTTGAACGGGTCATGCTTGCAGATAAAGAGGATGTAGCTTTCCTTTAATTCTGAATAATCTTCATTTTTCATGAGGCTGTCCATGTCTATCATTGACTGGTAATAACGAGTGCGGTTGCCGATGTCCCTTTCAGGGTAGTTCTGTATTTCGATGTCGATGATTTTATCGACATCCTTAAGGTAGACATCGAGTCTGACACCTTTTGTCGTGTAATAAGGTGCAATCTGTTTTTCAAGTTCGGGATATTCGATTTTACCGACCTTGATATGAAGAAGTCGCTCTACAAGTTCTGCACACACATCAGGTTCATGAAGGACTGCCTGGAACATTCCGTCGTCTGTGAACGTAAGTTCTTCTATGGTTTTTACATGTCTTTCTTTTTTTGTTTTTTCCATTGGATAAACTCCTTATAATTTAATTTACCCCGCCATGCAGCGGTGGTGTCGTGCATACGCGCGGGAAAGTGCCCGACAAGTGCTGGCATTAGGGATATCGAAAACCCTCAAACATATCATTCTTTTTTTTGTAAGAAATATTCACAAAAATAAAAAAAAATGAAAAAAACTTATTTTTCATGATATAATTTGTACGGTGAGGGATGCGCTAAGAATGTCTATTTAGGAGAAACAAGAATCGTGACAAAACTGTATCTAAAAAATGATCCAAGGGTCGATGCAGAAGAAATACAGCAGTATTTCTATCACTCTGATCATCTTGGAAGCGCAAGCTTGATTTCTGACTATAAAGGTGATGAGTATCAGCGTATAGAATATACGCCATACGGAGAAACCTGGATAGAAAGAACAGACAACAATGGAGTTGATTACCTGCCGTATAGGTTTACTGGTAAAGAACTGGATGAAGAAACAGGACTTTATTATTATGGTGCAAGATATCTGGATCCTAAGTATTCTACATGGATTTCTACAGATCCTGCATTGGGTGAGTACATACCACAGGCACCGGTAAATGACGAAGCAAGAAAGCATAATCAGAATTTGCCTGGCATGGGTGGTATATTTAATCACATCAATAACAATTTGTATGCCTATGCTGCGAACAATCCTGTACGCTATACAGACCCGGATGGTAGGGATGTAATTTTATTATGTGATCCAGATCGAGGAGCCGGCCAAAGTCATAATGCTGTATTAGTAGGGAATGATAAAGATGGTTGGCATTATTTTTCAAAAGATGGAAAAGATTACACTAATTTTCACTTAACATTCAATAATTTAAGTGAGTTTAAAAAATGGAATATTAAACAGAAAAAAAATGCCTATGATAAGGCTTTTAGAGTTACAACTACCAAAGACCAAGATAACAAAGCAATAAGGTTTGGAGAAGAAAATTATAATAAGCCTTATAACTTGCAAGAAATTAAGGATGAGAATGGTAATGTTCTTATGCAAAATTGTGCTGATTTGGCTGCAGATATAATTTCTGTTACTGGATTACAAATTCATAAACCTAAGATTGATGATAAGGCAAGAGAAAAATATTTAGGTTTTGATAGAAATCGTGTAGTGCGGTTTTTTACAGGGGATTTATCGCAAGTTACTTGTCCTGAATATCAATTTAAGTTATTTTCGAAAACATACTACTCCTTCGGGGAAGATATTGATTTAGTAAATAAGGAGTAAATATAATGGATTTAAAGGACAATTTACTGGGTATTTGTATTATAACTATTTTTACTACTATGAAATTACTTTTGAGTTACTACTTTTGTTTGAAGAAAAAGTTTCTTTTTTCCACAATTACGTTTTTTTCGTTTATTCTGAATTTTGGAATAAGTTCTTTTATTTGCATATTTGTAAAACATGATATTATTGCAGTTATGGTTATATTATCAGTTGGTGTCATTAGTTTCATTTATTCAGCTAGTAATATAATGTTTACTTTTTTCTTTAAACTTTTTAGAAAAAGATTCTGTTCTTTTAGATATGCTTTATTGTTTTTTTTATTAGTTGAAGTTTTTAATATCATAGGAATCCCTGCATTAATGAGTATGAGTTCAAATAAGGAAAGTTGGATTAACGGGAGATTTTTTATTTATTATAATTGTGGGTTCGTTGTTTTGTTTTTGTCTTTACTGATTTGGCACTTTTTTGAAATGAAAAATAAAAAAGTAAAGGTAATGAAATTTCAAGGTGATGACACTGAAAATTCCTCTTCCCATCAATAGTAATTTGCTGGAACAGAGGTGAAAACAGGTACAAATCAGTACGAAAATGCAGGATTTCGTGCTGATTTGTACCAGAAAACGATAAAAACGGAGCAAAAATGAAAAGATGTCCGCAGAAAAAAAACAGATTTCCTCAAAAAAACTGGATTTCATTGTTAAATTCAGCAGGAATAAGGCAGAAAACTGCATCTGTTCCAGCATATAACAATTTGTATCACTACGCAGGTAACAATCCTGTACGCTATATAGACCCTGATGGAAGAGAAACCGGTGATGACTATGACATCATCGAAGATACCGCAAAAGGATTTAAGTTAGCTTATGATGTTTGGGAAAACACGACACCGGAAAATTTTCCTAATGCTTCTACCAAGGCTTTTGAGAACCATGTAAATGAAGAACCTTTGTTTTTGGCATTTGCAGCTGGAGCTGGTGCCTTAGTTGGTGGTGGCTATGCTTTATATAATTCCGTTTCATGGATTAACGATTTGGTATCAATATTTGAGTATGAGTATAGAATAACTAATAACTACTTAGAAGATATTGGAATTTACCTTTGGGAACAAAAAATTAAATTTGAAGACTATAAGTCACAAATCACTCAGTCATATATTTTCAAAGGTAGTTCTGTTTCAAGTGAAAATATAAAATTAAACACGCTATCTATAACGTCAATACCAATCAATGATTATACTACATTCTCATTAAAGATAAACTGCTGCTTAAATTTTTATTATTCAGATTGTAAAGAGAAAACAAAGTTTGATTTTTACAAAGCCACATTTAGTATCACAATAAAGAATTAGGAATTTACATATGAAAAAATATATATTAATTTTAACTTGTATGTTTTATTGTGCAGTTAGTTTTGCACAGAGCAGTTTTGAATCAATAAAAAAGGCACATGATTTATACAACCAGGGAAAATATGATGAAGCTATTGGCATCTTAGATAAGGAAATTGAAAAAGATGAAAAAAACATAGGTGCCAGATACGGCAGAAGCTATATATTAAATTCTTTGGGAGATAATATTAATGCATTAACAGATATTAATATCGTATTAAAATATGATTCCACAAATTTAAGAGCTTATTATTTACGTTCTTCAATTTATGAAGACTTAGGTGAAAACGAAAAAGCTCTGGATGATGTTAATAGAGTATTAATTCAGTTACCTCATGACAGTTTATCACTTACTTTACGAGGATGTATATATCATAATTTAGAAAAATTAGGTGAGGCTTTATCAGATTTTGATAATGCCATTAATTATGCTAGTCCAAATGACAGCTACCTATATGGATATTATTATAACAGGGCATACTATTACTATAAAGTTGAATCTTTTAATTATGCGATGAACGATATTGAAAAAGCCTTAAGTTATAATCCGACAGATTCCAGATGTTTAATCCTTAAATCAAGGATATTTAATGACTTTGGTAAAACTCAAAAAGCCCTTGAAACAATAAATATAGCTCTAGTACTTTATCCGCAGAATAAAGAAATGCATTATCTTCGTATTAATTATTATCTTGATGACAGTAAAATAGATCTTGCAAAAAAAGAACTTGATAAACTGGAAGTTGAATGTAAGGATTCTGCTAATTACCACTTTCTTATGGCAAAATATTATGCATGTCTTAATGATAAAGATAGAACTGTAAAAGAATTAGAACTTTTTAACCAGACAAAGAAGACCACAAGTGAAGAAGTTTTATTTGATGTAATGGTATCTGTTGATGATGAGGCTCAAGTAAATCTTGACGATTTTGACCTCTCCAGAGTGAAATAGTTTTCCTCCCATCAATAGTAATTTGCTGGAACAGAGGTGAAAACAGGTACAAATCAGTACGAAAATGCAGGATTTCGTGCTGATTTGTACCAGAAAACGATAAAAACGGAGCAAAAATGAAAAGCTGTCCGCAGAAAAAATATAAGTTTCCTCAGAAAAACTGGATTTCATTGTTAAATTCAGCAGGAATAAAGCAGAAAAGCTCAGTTAATCCTACATATAACAATTTGTATGCCTACGCTGCGAACAATCCTGTACGCTATATTGACCCTGATGGAAGGGATATAATTATTTTGAACAGGTCTTATGGGGCAAAAGGTTTTGGGCACAATGCTGTTCTTATTGGTAATGATAAAGATGGTTGGACTTATTTTTCAAAAGATGGAAATAACCCTGTAAATGGAACTTATAATCCTGAAACGGGCCATCGGGCGAATTCAAAAGATGAGTTTAAAGATAAAAAAAATATTGATAGAAATAATGAAAAGGCAAAATATCAAACACTTGATGATTATATTAGGGAAAATAAGAAACGAAATCGTGATGACCAGTATGACCGTGGGTTACGAATATCTACTACACCAGAGGATGATAAAAAATTAATTGAACAAGGGGATAAACTTTATCAAAAACCATATTCTTTAAGAGCTGGGGATAAAGGACAGAATTGTGGAGACCTGGTTGGCGATATAGTAATTAATGCGGATATTGAAGTTAAAGGAAATAAAAAAGGAACCCTAGGTTTTACCAGACCAAATAAGCAATATAATAAATTTCAAAAAGAAAATCCTGGTTCAAAGGAAATTAATGTATTGAGGACTAGCGATGAGAAGTAAATCTGTTTTACAATCGGTAATTATAATTCTATGTTATTGTGTGGGAATAGTTTTTTTGCCTAACTTTTATTTTTATGTGGAATTCCGAGGTTTTATTTTTCCTGCGTTAATTTCAATTATTTTAACACTGGTTAATTTTAAAACTGTTACTGGTAACTATGATTATTTTATGAAATTGTTAGTGTTTGTTGTACTAGGGTATATATTAAGATTTCTAGTGTTTTTTGCATTTAATGGATATTTTGATGTAGACTTTAGATATATAAAAAACGATTGGTATCTTTTATATGTTATTATGCAAATTCCAACAATTATATTGACTTCTTTTGTAACATTTGAAAGTTTAAAAATAATTTCAAAGAAAAAACATAATTCTTTACGAAATAGTAAAGCGGATAGTTGAAAAACTGTAAGACGATTTCTATAAAAAGCTGATTTGGGAATTTCTTCTTCCCATCAATAGTAATTGACAGGAGGAACTTTGCTGAAATCTTCCCACCTCATTCTCCCTGGGATTTTTTATACAGATTAAGGGCAAGATTTAAAAGCTTATCCCTGTCATTCATGGCAGGGTCATCAAGGACTGTTTCAAAAAGTTCATTAAGTATGCGGCCAAGATTTTTACCTGCAGGGATTCCTTCCTGCATAAGATCGCGGCCGTTTACCTTTAAATCCTTCATGCTTAAAGCATCCTGCTGTTTTTCGACAGATTTTACGCGGTCTAAAAGTTCAACTAAAAGTGCGCACGAAGCACTGTCGTGAATCCTTACATCCTGATTGTATTTTCCATACATATCTGCAAGACGAAGGTCTATGAGGTCTTCTATGTATTCAGTGCCGACACGAACTATAAAGCGCCTTACTGCAGCATCGCTCCATGAACTTTCATAATGGAACATATGGTTTTCGATAAGGTGGCATACATAGTCAGTCTGGGCATTCGAAAACTTAAGGCGCGTCATTATCTTTCGGGTAATCTGCACGGAGTATTTTTCGTGATTGTAAAAGTTGAATATAGTCAAACCCTGCTCATTTCTTTCTGTCCTGGCTAAAGGCTTTCCCGAATCATGAAGGAGGGCAGCTATCCTTAAAAGAGGCTTCTCTTTTGGAGCTCCGTCACAGGCGTACATATTGTGGTCCATCACGTCAAATACATGATAGCCCCTGTCATCCTTCTGGATGCATCCACGGCATGCAGTTAATTCAGGAAGGAAGAGGTTTAAGATTCCGGTCTCTTCCATAAGCTTAAGGCCTAAAGAAGGAAGGCGTGAACTCATCATTTTTACAAACTCATCGCGGAACCTTTCAAGCGAAATCGAGGCAATCTTTTTTTTAACTTCTTTCTCGAAAATTTCTGAATATGTATCTTTTTCTATACTAAATTCCAGCTTAGAAGCAAATCTTAAAGCCCTTACAGGCCTTAAACCGTCTTCCATAAAGCGTTCGTGAGGTTTTCCGACCGTGCGTATGATTTTTTTCTTTAAGTCATCCTGTCCGCCGTACGGGTCAACGAGGGTGCCGTCTTTTAAAGAAGCTGCAATTGCGTTTATCGTAAAATCGCGGCGGCTTAAATCTTCTTCGATGTGGCCGCAGTATTCAACTTTGTCAGGATGCCTGCCGTCAGAATAATCGCTTTCTGTGCGGAACGTAGTAACTTCGATTTCCTTTTTCATAAAGTGAACAGTTACGGTTCCGTGTTCGATTCCGGTTGGAATTACCTTTTTAAAGATTTTCATTACTTCATCGGGCTTTGCATTTGTCGTAACGTCCCAGTCTGACACTTCTTTTCCTAAAAGTGCATCGCGCACAGCACCCCCGACGAGATAGGCTTCATAGCCGTTCTGTGAGAAAATTTCATTAAATTTCTGTAATTCATAAGGAATTTTTATTTTTTTCATGGTATATTTTCTTTATGACAAATTATACTTTAAATTACGATTTTGAGTCTATAAATTTTAAGCTGAATAATTATAAAAACATTTTTGTTTTTACAGGCGGAATTTCACCAAAGCCTTCTATGGCTTATAAATTTCTTAAAACCCTCGGCGAACCGGATTTTATCATTGCGGCAGATTCCGGCCTTGAGTCACTTGATTTATTCAACTTAAAGCTTAAAAAAAATTACACGCCAAACGTTATCTGCGGCGATATGGACAGTATTAAGAACATAAAGCTTGTTAAAAAATATTCAGCTCGTGATCTGCTCGAATTTCCCGTTTACAAGGATTTTACAGATACAGAGCTTGCCCTGATGCTTGCAAAAAAAGCGCGTGTAAAAAGCAGCGCACGTACGCAGAAAAAATCGACTGTAACTTTAATCGGCGGCGGCGGCAGGCGAATCGACCACCTTTTAGGAATTTACGAGCTTTTTTCGAGCAATATTGCCCCGGACTTCTGGCTTACAGATTACCAGCTTCTTACGTTTTTACCGCAAAACAGATCTGTCAGCGTCCTTACGAAAAACAAGAGGGACCCGGTTTCTGTTTTAAGGACGACAACTTCAAACGTCGGCGGAAAAATTGTTTCTAAAGGCCTTGAATGGGAGGGAAATCTCTTTAGAAAAAAAGGTTTTCCAAGTCTTTCTAACGAGATTTCTAAAGAGTATTCTGATAAAAAAAATCCTGCAAAAATCGAGGCAAAAGAAGGCGATTTTGTCGTTGCGACCCTTTATTCAGCAGAAATTCATGTTGATTAAAAGCGCTATTTTTTTTATTATTCAGTCATTGTGCTATACAGATACGGAAAAGATAACAACGGCAGACCTGTAAAAAAAGCTGTCGTTTATACTAGAGAAGAACATTTAATCCCGGCTTATAAAATAGATCCTGACGCTTTTAAAATAGTTCAGCGTCTTAAGGACAACGGCTATACGGCCTATATCGTCGGCGGGGCAGTACGTGATCTTCTCATCGGTAAAACCCCGAAAGATTTTGATATAGTAACAGATGCAACTCCTTCAAAAATAAAACGCATTTTCAGAAACTCACGAATCATCGGAAGACGATTTCGCCTCGTGCATGTAATTTTCGGACTCAAGATTTTCGAAGTAAGCACATTCCGTTCTACGATTGACGGCTCAGTAGGAAACAGCTTTGGTACGATTGATGAAGATGTAATGCGCCGCGATTTTACAATCAATGCACTTTATTATGATCCGATTTTAGAGCAGGTAATAGATTATGTCGGAGGAGTAAGGGACATTAAAAAATCAATTCTTCGTCCTGTAATTCCGGTTGATAAAATATTCGTTGAAGACCCTGTAAGAATGCTTCGCGCGATAAAATATTCTTCTACGACAGACTGTCAGATGGCATGGAGCCTCAGAAGAAAAATCAAGCACAGCGCGCATCTTTTATCTCCTGTGTCGCCATCGAGGCTCACAGAAGAAATGCTTAAGATAATTAACAGCGGCCATTCTTTCGAAATCGTAAGCGAGTGTCTTGCGACAGACCTTTATATGTACCTGCAGCCTTCTGCAACCGCGATGATGTTCAACGACCCGCAGTTTGAAAAAAACTACCTCATGAACTTAAAGAGCCTCGATGAGCTTGTTTCAAAGGATAAAGATGCGCGCCTCGGTAAGAAGCTTGTTTTTCTCATAAAGGATTTTATCCTTACGCTCACGGACTGGAAAAAAGAAATTTTAAATTCAAGCTCTGTAGGCGAAATCTACATAAAGACATGGACAGAATGCAGGAACTTTGTCCTTCCTATGAACCCTCAGCGCACCGAACTTGAATATGCCATAAGGACTTCGCTTCGCGAAATCGGTATTTCGATTAAACTGCCTAAAAAGGTTCTGTCACAGCCCGTTAGCCAGAAGAAGGACACCGCGACAAAAAAGAAAGGTTCCGGCAGAAAGAAAAAAAGTAAAAAGGTAAATGACGCAGTATAGGATTACTTTTTTTATTCTTCTTGAAACTATGTAGTACGAGATTATATTAAGTACGAAGCTGCAGATAGAAAAAACGAACTCTGCAACCGACACTATTGCAATGCAGTTGAGTATGAGCCTCTGGTTGCTGTCAAGAAATCCCTGATAATTTCCTACAAAATAAAAGAGAAAAAGACTTGCAAGGACCATCAGAAGAAAGAACGTCATTCTTATTGAAATTCGAAAGAAAAAGTAGACGAAAGAATCTGTCTTATAAATCGTTTTTTTCTGCTTGAAAGGTCTTTTATTATCAAGTATCATATGTACATTATTTTAATAATGATTTTCGTAAGGTCAAGGGGAAAACAATGAGAAAATCAGGTAAATTTTTTACTTTTCTTGTAATCCTGATTCTTGCATGCGGAGCAGTTTTTTATTTTGGATACACGCCTTTTAAGGTTCCGCATGACTGTATCGGAGTTATGGTTTCTAAAACAGGCGGTGTAAATGAAAAGCCTGTTGAGCGCGGGGTTTTCCGCTGGGACTGGGAATTTTTAATTCCTACAAACGCAAAAATCAATTCGTTTCAGATTAAGCCGTTTTCATATTCAAAGTTCGTAACAGGAAAGCTTCCTTCTGCCGACATTTATTCAAACCAGTTCGAAGTTAAGCCCGACTTTTCATATTCATTTAATTTTGACATTCAGTTTACATATACGCCGTCAAAATGCGTCGAGCTTGTTAAGAAAACAGGAATTACAAATGATGCTGAACTTGCAAAACTCATAAAGGCAAGGGGCGATGAACTTTGCGACAAATGTATTTCTGTAATTTCTGATATGTCAGAAAAAAAATCTTCTTTCGATGTTGAACAGTTCAAGGAACGCCTCATAAAAGAAAATAATGATGATGATTTTAAAATCATTTCGATTTCAATTTCAAACGTAAGTGTTCCTGATTTTGAACTTTATGCATCATGCAAGCAGATGTATCAGAGATACGTTGCAAGTGTTGATCAGAAGCTTCAGGGACTTGTAGATTCTCAGGCAAGAGAAATTGCAGATTATGCTAAAAACCTCAACAAGCTTGAACAGTTCGGCAAGGTTTTAAAGGAACATCCTGAACTTGCAGAGTTCTTAAAATCATCTGGTGATTTAAACGAAACTTTAAGGACAATTAATTCATTCAGGTAATTAAGATGAGAAGACTTTGTGCGATACGCGGTGCAATAACTGCAGAAAATACAAAAGAGTCAATCGAAAAGCAGACTGTAAGACTCGTTCAGGAAATCATAAGCGAAAATAATATACGCGAAAATGATATCGTAGATTTTAATTTTAGTCTTACAAGAGATCTTGATGTTTTAAATCCTGCAACAGCTTTAAGACTTAATGCAGATAAATTTAATTTTGATGTTAGTAAAGTTCCGCTTTTTTGTTCTCAGGAAGCTTTTATACAGGGTTCTCTTGAGCGCTGTATAAGGGTTCTGGTTACAGGCTATTTTGACAGAAAAAAAATCAAGTTCGTATATCTTGATGATGCAAAAAAACTCAGACCTGATATTTCATAATAGGATTTAAAAATGAAGATTTGGATGATTTCCAGGGAATATGCAGGTATTGCAGAAGCGGGTGGTGTAAAGAATGTCGTCTGTTCTCTTTCTGAAGAACTTGCAGAATCAGGAAACGATGTAACACTTTTTATTCCTCAGTACGGCTGCACGGATCTTTCATGCCTCGACGATTATGCAGATGTTCCGGATGTAAGCTCTCTTATAACGATTAATGGCCGCGAATTAAAAGTCTTTTTTGCCCGTGCCGTCTTTAAGGGCGTAAAAATCGTTTTTGTAAAAAGCCGCTCATATGAAGAAAAAAATAATGTCTACACATACAATGCAAAAGACATTCTTATAAATCCTGACTGTATTGTCGGAACAGGATACAGGGATTCACTCTATCTTGACGTTCTTTTTCAGAAGGCGATATGTGAATACGCACTTCTTACAGGCGAAAGTGCAGATGTCGTAAACTGCCATGACGCGTGTACTGCATCTCTTCCTGCAATTGCGAAAGTATTTTATAAAGATTGTTTTGATAAGACACGTTTTTTTGTTACGATTCATAATGCAGGACCTGCCTACCATCATGAGTTTTCTGACATAAACCAGGCTCATGCTTTTACAGGTCTTTCAACAGATGTCCTTGCATCTTCTCTTAACGGAAGCCGTGTTGAGCCTTATGTTCTTGCTTCTTACTATGGACGTCTTTTAACAGTGTCGTTTGACTATGCTTCTGAGCTCAAGGATTTTAATAATCCAAACACAGACGGACTTGCACAGATTTTTGCTTCGCGCAATATTCCGATTACAGGAATTACAAACGGAATCGATATAAAAAGATATCTTCCCGAAGATAAAAATGTTTCTCTTCTTCCGTATGAGTTTTCTCCGGCAAATAAAAAACTCGAAGGCAAGTACAGGTGCAGAAATTATTTTATAAATAATTTTGCGCTCGAAAGCATGACAGAAAAAACAAAAAAGTTTTACGAAAAAAATCTTATAACGCAGTACGGATATCTTGAACCTGATTCTGGAAACGACATCTACATTTCTTTTCACGGAAGGCTTGTAAGACAAAAAGGAATCCTTGTTATTTTTGATCTTATGGATGACATACTGAATAAATACAGCAACGTAAAATTTATCATAAACGGTCAGGGCGAAAAACTTTTGGAAGAACGTTCTGCACAAAAAGCCGGAGCATATCCTGGAAAAATTGTTTACCTTCGCGGATACGAAAGGGGACTTGCCCGTCTTTGTACAGCCTCGGGAGATTTTGCACTTTTCCCGAGTGAGTTTGAACCCTGCGGTCTTGAAGATTTTATCGCTCAGATTTACGGAACCATTCCTGTTGCTCATGCTACCGGCGGACTTAAAAAAATCGTCGATAAAGAAACTGGTTTTACATATTCACCTAACACTCATGAAATGCTTTTTAAAATCTTAAGTGAACTTATCGAAAAAAAGAAAAATGATTCTCATTGTTTTGATGATATGATTTCATATGCAGCTGAATATGTAAGTAAAAATTATTCATGGGAGACAGTTGCAAAAGAAAAATACATGAAAGTTTTTAAAGAGGATAGTGCAGGAAATTAATTTATAAAAAAAGAACAATTCAACTTGACACAATTTGTGATATTCTATATATTACTACACATAAAACTTTGCTACCTTAGCTCAGCTGGTAGAGCACGTGATTTGTAATCTCGGGGTCGTGGGTCCAAATCCTACAGGTAGCTTTAATCGGGGAGTTTCCCGAGTGGTCAAAGGGGGCAGACTGTAAATCTGTTGGCTTAGCCTTCGTAGGTCCGAATCCTTCACTCCCCATATTAAAGGTGTTACAAAGTGTGTTTTGAAAAAGACTTACTTTATAACACCTTTTTTTATTGCCAGGAGGACTGCTATAAGCTGTTTTTACGATGAAGGGCTCGATTTTGAATGCAACAAGTGTTCTGCATGCTGCAGGCTAAGCCCGGGATATGTCTATCTTTCTCAAAGGGATTTGACAAGTTTATGCCAATGGTTTAAACTTTCACAAGAGGAATTTATAGAAAAATACTGCAGGTGGGTTGGTTATTACGAAGGTAAGGAAGCCCTTGCCCTTGTAGAACTCAAGAATTACGACTGTATTTTCTGGAACAAAGACTCAGGGTGTACCGCATACGGTGCGCGTCCCATTCAATGTTCAACATACCCATTCTGGTCCTGGATTTTAAAAGACAGGGACTCCTGGAACAGCATTTCTAAAGATTGCCCCGGAATAAATAAAGGAAAACACTGGACAAAAGAGCAGATTGACGAACAGCGCTCTCTTTATGTTCACAATGAACCGATAACACGGTAAAATATAAAAAAAGTTTGTTGCAGCTTAATGCAATATCAGGAGAAGATTTTGAAAATCCATTTTTGGGGTGTAAGGGGATCAATACCAAGTCCGTTATTAGCAGCAGATATTCAGGCAAAGATTAATGCCGTTGTCCAGAGAATTACACCTCAGGATCTTGAGTCATTTGATTCGCGCGAAAAATTTATCGCTGGACTTCCGGATTGGATTTACGGAACAGTAGGCGGAAACTCTCCATGTATTCAGCTGACGACATCTTCTGGAAAAGAAATAATACTTGATGCGGGTTCAGGAATCCGCATGCTCGGTAAGGGGCGCAGAGCTCCTGCTGACAATCACTATTCAATTTTCTTTTCACACTTTCACTGGGATCATATCTGTGGTTTTCCGTTCTTTGATCATGCATTTAATCCGAGCGTTAATATCGATATCTATTCTGCATTCCCGAAAGCAAGGGATTATCTTGCAATTCAGATGTCGTCAATGCAGCTTTTTCCGGTTCTATGGGAAAATTTTTCGCGCAACTTTAAATTCCATACGCTCGAAACTGCAAAGGAATATGAAATCGACGGCTTAAAAATCAGATGCTGTGCAATGAGTCACCCGGGCGGTTCGTTCTCATATTCATTCGAAGAAGACAATAAAAAATTCGTTTATGCTACTGACGTTGAACTTATGGATCTCCAGTCGTGCAGGGCAGACGAGGTAAGTGCTGTATTTAAAGATGCAGATGTAGTTGTACTTGATACTCAGTACACGATGGAAGAAGCTCAGGCAAAAGAAAAATGGGGACATTCTGCATTCTGTTATGCAGTCGATTTTGCAATTGCACAGAACATAAAGAAGATTTATCTTTTTCATCATGAACCTACATATGATGATAAAAAAATAGATTCAATATTAAATGCCGCAAAATGGTATTCAAGTTTTATTTCTCATGACAATGTAAAAGTTGAACTGGGTGTAGAAGGACTTGATGTTGAAATATAAAATATTCCGGAAGTAAAAATGAATAAAAAAAATAATTTTAAAAAAATAACTTTAATAGTTTTGATATGTGCTGCCGTAACTTTTCTTGCGGCTTTTTTTATCGGTCTTGCATACGTGTCGGTAAATGCTTCTGCAGTGTCTGCGAGTGATGTGTCCATAGAAAAAGATTTTGAAGTTCAAAGCGGAATGACTGCAAAAACCGTCGGTGCAAAACTCAAAAGTGAAGGGCTTATTAAAAATTCCAGACTCTTCTATGTCTTTGCACGTTTCCCTAAATTTGCTTCGTTTGTAATGAGAAAGCCTTCGGGCATTTTTAAGGTTCAGACCGGATACTACAGACTTAACAGTGCAATGAACCTTGCAGAAGTTTTCGAAGAAGTTTCAAGCGGAAAAGTAAAATACGAAACTGTCTCGATTGCAGAAGGACTTACTTTAAGAAAAATTGCAAAAATAATTGCATCTTCGGGAATCGTAACAGAAAAAGATTTTGTTGACACAGCCTTAAATGATGGCAAAAAAATCTTTGCAGAGTTAAAACTTGATATAAACTCTGACTCTGTAGAAGGATTTTTATATCCGGACACTTATAATATTCCGGTAAATTATAATTCTCACCAGATTATCGTCATGATGATAAGTAATATGTTAAAGCAGATTACAAGCCATGAATCTACTCAAGGTTTTACATCTGCTTCTCCTGATGAGTTTTATAAAATGATAACACTTGCTTCGATTGTTGAGAGAGAATACAGAGCAGAAGACGAAGCGCCTCTCATTGCAGGTGTATTTAAAAACCGTCTTGAAATAAACATGCCTCTTCAGTCGTGTGCTACAGTTGAATACATCATTACAGAGCTCAGGGGTCGTCCGCATCCGAAAATCATTTATTACGAAGACCTTGAGATGAAAGAACCATATAATACATACATTTATCCTGGACTTCCGCCTGGACCTATTTCTAATCCTGGTTTTACGGCGATTAATGCGGCAATAAATCCGCAGAGTTCAAATTACCTTTATTTTACTCTTACAGATTCTCAGGCAGGTCGTCATACTTTCTCTCATGACTTTAATTCACATGCAAAAGCTACTGCAGAATTTAAGACAAAGAAGGCGGCGGGCAATTAATGGGACAGGGCCGCATTTCAAAAAAAACAATTGAATCTCTTTCTCAATGCGACATTGTTTCGGTTGTAAACGACTATACTCATCTCGAAAAACGAGGAAACGCGTGGTGGGGCTGCTGTCCTTTTCATCACGAAAAAACAGCATCGTTTCATATCGAAGAAGACAAGAACCTTTATTACTGTTTCGGCTGCCATGCAGGAGGCGACATCGTAAAGTTCTACATGGAAATGGAAAAAGTTTCCTATGTGGATGCAGTTGTCGCACTGGCAAAAAGATTCGGTATCGAAATAATTTACGAAGAAGGTTCTTATGTTCCGAAAGAAGAAGACAATACAAAAGAACTTTATATTGATCTTTACAACAGAACGGCTTCGATGTTCCATTACCTTCTTACAGAAACTCCTAACGGCAAATCTGCGCTTGAATACATTACAAAACGCGGACTTACCATGGAAACCATAAAGAAATTTAAAATCGGCTACTGTATGAGTGACCGCCGCTGGTTAAAGAATTTTCTTTCTTCAAAAAACTATTCTTCAGAGTTTCTTGCAAAGTCAGGACTGTTCAGTCAGAAATATCCTGACATTACAATCTATGCAGGGCGCCTCATGTTCCCGATTTTTAACAAGAACGGCGAAGTAGTTGCCCTTGGAGGAAGGCTTCTTGAAGGCGATGGTCCAAAGTACATAAACAGCCCTGAGATGCCGCATTATAAAAAGCGTGAAACTTTATACGCCTACAACTTTGCAAAAAAAGCAATCCGTGAACAAAAACGTGTAATTTTATGCGAAGGATACATGGACGCGATTGCTTACCACCAGTGCGGCATTGACTTTGCCGTAGCCCCTCTTGGTACTGCTTTTACAGAACAGCAGGTTAAGATGCTTGTTCCGTTTGTAGATACGATTTTACTTTCATTTGACTCTGACGGAGCGGGGCAGGCTGCTACTTACAAGGCAATCCTCATGTGCCGCAGAATGGATGTCACTGTAAAAATCATTCAGCTTAAGGGAGGAAAGGATCCTGCCGAGATTATGCTGAATTTTGGCGCAGAAACCTTGACTAATGATGTTAATTCCGCTATATTAGACAATGATTTTCTGTTATCTAAACTGAGGGAAAAATACCCTAAGGACGAACCTGAGGACAAGATTAAAGCTGCTTTAGAGTTCTTTCCTTATGTAGATTCACTTAATTCTGATATTCAGAAAGATTCAACGCTTGAGCAATTTGCTCAGGTTTTTAACACAAAACTGGAGGCTGTAAAGAGAGATTTCGTAAATCGTGAGCACTCTCGTTCTCGCATAGAAGTAAAAAAGACAGCGGATGGAGCTCCAGTAATTCAAGACATAAAGCTTAATGCTGAACTTCGAACAATCCTTGCTGTAATTTCCAATTTAGAACAATTTAATCTATTGCATGAACAGTTGAATGTTAATGATTTTGAAGACCCTCTGGCCAGGAAATTATTCATCGTTTTAGAGGATTGCCACAGAGAAGAGAATATTTCAATACAGGCCATACTTAGTCACTGCCCTGAAGAAGAGGTGCAGAGGATGATTACAAAAGTAATTGCATCCAGAGAATTTGAAGAGAACAACCTCAAGTATGTGAAAGAAAGTATCGCCTTAATCAAAAGAAACAGTCTTGAACGACAGCGCGAGAAATTAATGATAAAAATCCGGCAGTTCAAACCTGTTACACCTGATGATCAGAAAACCCTCTCTCAGTTCCTCACAGAAAAGATGGAAATTGATAAAAAGCTTCAAGAAGTAAAATGAGAAAGACTGTAGAAAAGAAAACTGCGGCAAAAAAAACTGCTGCTAAAAAAAGTGTAGAAAAAAAGACTGCCAGAAAACCGGCAGCAAAAAAAACTGCTGCTAAAAAGACAGCGGCTAAATCAACGGTTAAAAAAACAGAAAAAAAAGCTTCTGCTAAAACTTCTGCAAAGGCTTCTGCTAAAAAAACTGCAGCAAAAAAAGCAGCACCTAAAAAAACTGCCGCTAAATCAACTGCAAAGAAAACAGAAACAAAGACTACAAGGAAATCAGCTTCTTCAAAAGTTACAGAACAGAAGGCAGTCGTTAAAAAAGATAAAGAACTTGATTCTGATATCGAACTTGCAAAACTTTTCGTTACGATTAAAGATAAAAAAGTCATCACATGGGATGAAATCAACGATGTAGTCGGAATCGAATTTGCAACTTCACAGATGGAAAAAATCATCTCGATGATGGAAAAGAACAAGGTTCAGATTCAGGAAATCGAACCTGAGTTTGAAGATGACGAGGATGATGTTGTCGTAGAATCTGACGATGATGACGATATCGAAAAAGATGCTGATGCAGCGATTGTTGAACAGACAGAAAAGGAAGCACTTTCTAAAAAACGCCTCGTAAGTTCAGAAAAGGATTCATCAAGTGATGATCCGATCCGTCTTTATCTTCGTGAAATCGGAAAAGAAAATCTTCTTTCTGCAGATGAAGAAGTTACTCTTTCAAAGCAGATGGAAGACGGCGAAAACATCATCAAGGGTGTTATTAAAAATTCTGGTATCATGACACCAGAATTTTATGCCATTGCACAGAAAGCATTTACTCGAATTGATCTTCATGAACCTGGACGCCCAAGAAAAGAAATTAACGAAGAAATGGCAGAGAAGAGAAGACTCAAGTCTGCTTACAGTGAATATTTAAAACCTATTCTTCCTGACTTAAAACAGTATATGTCTATTAAACGTAATCTCTACGAAATGGATCAGAATGCAAAAATTTCTGAGAATAACGACATAATTAAACTTCGCAAAAAGATTGTACCACAGCTTCAGAAGACAGACATTCAGTCAGAAGAAATAGAAAGATTCAGCAAGAAATTTACAGAAGCTACTCAGAAAATTTATGAGTATCGTCACAAGCAGGAAAAGAAAATGAAAGAACTTCGTATTTCTGATCCTGTTCAGCTTAGAAAACTCGGAAGAAGGCTTTCAATCCGTTCAGAAGCATTAAAGCTCGAAAAAGAACTTGGAATGAAATCTGATGATATCCGTGACGTATACACAAACATTCAGAAGATAGACAGAAAATTAAATCATCTTGAATATGAATTTGAAAACAGCATCGAAGAAATTCTTACGATGTCAAAGGAAATTCAGCGTGGACAGAAGATGATGGAAAAAGCAAAGAACCATCTTATCAATGCTAACCTTCGTCTTGTTGTTGCAATTGCAAAAAAATATACAAACAGAGGACTTCAGTTCTTTGATCTTGTTCAGGAAGGAAACATCGGTCTTATCAAGGCTGTAGAAAAATTTGAATACCGCAAGGGTTATAAATTTTCTACATACGCTACATGGTGGATCCGTCAGGCAATTACACGCTCAATTTCTGACCAGGCGCGCACTATCCGTGTTCCGGTTCATATGATTGAACAGATTAATAAGGTTGTACGCGAAAGCCGTCAGCTTATGCAGAAACTTGGAAGAGAACCTACTGACGAAGAAATTGCCCAGCAGCTCGGATGGCCTGTTACAAGAGTAAAGCAGGTTAAAAACGTTGCACGCGAGCCTATTTCTCTTGAAACTCCTATCGGTGAAGAAGAAGATTCTTCTCTCGGCGATTTTATCGAGGACAAGGAAGTAGAAAATCCAGCTTCACAGACAGCTTATACGCTGCTCCAGGAACAGCTCAGAGAGGTTTTGAGTACGCTTCCGCCTAGAGAACAGGACGTACTTAAGATGAGATTCGGGCTTGATGACGGTTATTCTTTAACTTTGGAAGAAGTTGGACTTTATTTTAACGTTACGAGGGAACGAATCCGTCAGATCGAAGCAAAGGCTTTGAGACGTCTTCGCCATCCGCGTCGTGCAAGCAGTCTGCGTGACTATATAGAAATCTAGACTCGTAGACATAACGAAATATTTACTATATATTTATAGATTATACCCATAGAAGAGGTTTTACTTTATGCAAATGACAGAAGTTCGCGATAAATTACAGGCGCTTCAGAATGTACTTTCAGAAAAATATGAAATTGAAAAAAACTTAAGGGACGCTCCGAAACAGCTTGATGCTCAGAATGAGCTTTTAGCACGTCTCCAGAAAGAATTTCTTGAAAAAAACGCTTCTTATGACGAATGCAAGGAAAGAGTTTTAAAGCTCGAAGTTGAATTGAGTGAAGCAGAAAAATCAAGGGAAGAAGGTGAAAAGGGAATGGACAACATTGCTACTCACCGCGAATACGAAGCTCTTGATAAACAGATTACAGAAGCAACACAGAAAGAAGCAGAAATCCGCAAGGAACTTGATAAAGAAAAAAGACAACTGAATGATTTAAGCGAAAGCATCAGTTCTGATAAATCAATCATCGATGCTACATCTGCAGATATCAATACTGCAAAAGCTTCTATCGAAAAACAGGAAAAGAAATTTAATACACAGCTTGAAAAGCTTTCTAAAAAAGAAGAAGAAGTAAGACAGGGTCTTGATAATGAGACAGTAGAAAAATTCAAGACAATCATTCAGCGTAACAGCGAAGGTATTGTTGCCGTTAAGAACGGTGTGTGTGAAGGATGTCATATGATTCTTCCTGCACAGTTTGTAAACGAAGTTCGTGACGGTGATGAAATTTTATTCTGTCCTTACTGCAGTAGAATTCTTTTCTATCAGGAATCTGATGAGAACGAAGAAAACTACTACGCAATGGCAGAAGCCGGATCACTTTCTGATTTCGAAGATTATCTTGGTGACGAGAGAGTTGACGATGATGAAGAGTCTGATGATGAAAACTACGAAGAAAAATCTTCTGAATATGATGAAGATGTAGATGAAACAGACGAAGATCTGGATGAAGATGAAGAAGATTCTGAAGAAGAAGAATCTGAAGAAAATTAGTTTATAAAATAAAAGAGATATAATCGCGTGTCTGTTTTATGATGATATAGAACGGATGCGAGGTAAAGTCCGGGCTCCACCGGAAAAAATGCCGGATAAGAACCGGGCAGATTCGGGCAGTTGCATAAGTTCTTGCATAACCCCGGAACTGACAGAAAGTGCAACAGAAAGTATACCGCCGGCCGCAAGGCAGGTAAGGGTGAAAAGGCGGGGTAAGAGCCCACCGGATTTCTGGTAACAGAAATTGCGGGTAAACCTCATTTGGAGCAAGGTCAAGCAGCAGCTATGTGTTCCGGACAGTTACGCTGCGGGTAGATCGCTTAAGGTTCAGGGTAATCTGAATCTAAAGATAGATGGTTATGAGGAAAGCAGATTCTTTGAATTTGTTTTCCAGTCCAGAACCCGGCTTACCGTCTCTTTTTATTTTAAGCAGTTTGTGGGTTTTAAAACTGCATTCATAGATTAAGCGGGTGGTTATGTTTGTTGAAGGGGATCAAAACAGAGTAATCGAAAAGAAAAAGGGAAAACTAATTCCGATTCTCTTGATTAGTTTTCTGTCGCTTGTCGTTCTGTCTGTAATCATAATTCTTTTATCCCGTTTTATAAGTTATAAAGTCAAAAACAGTCCTTCAATTACAAAACTTGAAAACCAGTGGAAAGAAGGTGACTATCTTGGAGTCTTTGAGACTTCTTCAATTTTAATCGAAAAAAATTTTCTTAAAAATACAATCCTTACTTACAGAGGATATGCAGCTTATCGTCTTGCATGTTCAGAAATTGATCCTACTCTTTCTCAAAAATATATTGATGAAGCAATCCGTTCTTTGAGAATTGCACTTATGGATGCAAAACCAAATACGCTTGGACAGATTTACTACCAGCTTGGAAGAGCATATTTTTACAAGAACACGGTAAGCTCTTATTACTATTATTCAGACTTAGTCGTAAAATATCTTGAGCTTGCGCGTTCGCACGGTTATTATGCAGATGATATTCCTGAACTTCTTGGAATAAGTTACGGCTATCTTGGTAAATCTTATGACAGCATAAAAAGTTTTAGCGAAGCACTTAATGTTCGCGAGTCTGATTCACTTTTACTTATGATTGCTGAACAGTATTATAAAGAAGGTCAGTATCCTGCCGCAAAGCAGTATCTTTTCCAGGTAACTTCGAGGGCAAATGATGACAACCTGCTTTTAAAAAGCCAGACTCTTCTTGCCAAGATTTACATCGAAGAAGATGATTTTGACAGTGCAGGGGAGCTTTATAAGGCAATTCTGGAAAAGGATGAAAATTCGCCGGATGCGCATTTCGGAATGGGTTTAATTTACGAAAAGAACAATGATATGGTAAAAGCCAGGGCAGAATGGAGAAAAACGCTTAAAATTGACGGTTCTTATGAGCCGGCATTAAAAAAAATGTATCGTTGAGAATTTAATTGTTGAAATTATATTAAAAAACACATAAAATAAAGTAGGGGGAAAAATGCTTTTCAATAATTTCATAACAGATATCGGAATCGATTTAGGAACTTGTAATACACTTATTTATGTAAGGGGAAAGGGCATTGTAATTGATGAACCTTCCGTTGTTGCTGTAGAAAAAGGAACAAACAAAGTTTTTGCCGTTGGTGCAGAAGCTAAGAGAATGCTCTGGAAAACTCCTGGCAATATCATGGCAACCCGCCCGCTCGCTGACGGTGTAATTGCAGATATAGATTCATGCGAAAAAATGATAAAATATTTTATCGGAAAAATTTTACCTAAGCACAGAATTTTCAGTTCAACAAGAATGAAGATTGGTATTCCATCTTGTATCACAGAAGTTGAACGCCGTGCTGTAACAGAAGCTGCATTTAAAGCAGGTGCAAAAGAAGTAGAAGTAATTCCAGAAAGTCTTGCTGCTGCAATCGGTGCAAAAATTCCTATTCACGAACCTGCAGGCCATATGATTTGTGATATCGGTGGTGGAACTGCAGAAATTTCTGTAATCTCCCTTGGCGATATGGTTAATACTTCTTCTATTCGTGTTGGTGGAAATAAATTTGATGAAACAATCGTAAAGCATATTCAGAACGTTCATAACCTTATGATCGGTCAGCAGACTGCAGAACGATTAAAGATAGAAATCGGAAACGTTGCTCCGGACAAGAACATCGAAAAGATGGAAATCAAAGGACGTGATGCAATTACAGGTCTTCCGAGAAGAATGGAAATTGACTCAGTTGAAATTCGTGAAGCATTAAAAGAACCTGTTAACATGATTATCGATGAAATTAAATCTACACTCGGACATACTCCTCCAGAACTTGCAGCAGATATCGTTGAACGCGGAATCGTTATGACCGGTGGTGGTTCGATGCTCAAAGGTCTTGCAAAACTTATCTCTAAAGAAACAAATGTTCCTGTTATTCTTGCAGAACGTCCTCTCGAATGTGTTGCACTTGGAGCAGGCGAAGCATTTGAATTGTTTAAAGATATGTCTTCTGACAGAGCTATGTACGATAGAATCAACAGTTAGAATTTTTTTCAAATGCAAAAAGATAAAAAATCACATTTTAAATTTCGCATTCAGGAACTGTTTCTCATAATACTCGTACTGGCATCTGGTATGATGATTTCTTTTTCCAGCGGTGGTTTTGTCGTAAGTTTTAAAAACATTGGATTTACGATTTTTTCTGTAATCGGAAAAGGAATTTCATCTGTTACATATTATGTACGTGATACAGTAACTTCTGTTCAGAAACTTGCAAAGTTAAATAAAGAATACGAACTCCTTTCTGAAAAGTTAAAAGATTATGAATACATGCAGAGAACAAATGCAAGTATCAGAAAGGAAAATGCAAGATTAAAAGAACAGCTTGGTTTTGTAGAAAGTGTTCAGCAGAAAACGATACCAGCAAATATTATTTCCCGTGGTGCAGATAACCTTCATACGACAATCATAATCGATAAAGGAAGTCGTGAAGGTATTAAGAAAAATATGAGCGTTATTTCGGTTCAGGGTGGAAATATCGGAATCGTTGGGCGCGTAATTTCTGTAGGTTATACAACAAGCGAAGTAATGCCTCTTTATAACATAAACTGTACTGTTTCTGCACGCATTCAGAATACACGTGATATCGGTCTTGTTTCTGGCAACGGTTCAGAAGATATTTCGCTTTCGATGAAATACATAAAGAAAAAAGTAATCGGTGAACTTCATTATGGTGATGTTGTAGTTACATCGGGTGAAAACGGAAACTACTTAAAAGACATTCCTCTTGGAACGATTTCTAAAATTACGGTTCTTGATTACGATTCTTCGCTTGATATAGAAATTACTCCGATTGTTAATTTTTCGCGTCTTGAATATGTAATCGTTATTTCTTCTACTGAATTAAAGGAAAACCCTGCAGGAAATACTGACTCAGAAACAAAAGGGGAGGACAGTAATGGCTAAATCTTATTTATCAAGCATTTTCTTTTTAATCATTACGGTTCTCGTGGAAACAGCGATTCTTTCTAAGATTGCTATTTTACCTGTAATTCCTGATCTTCTTTTAATATGTTCACTTTATTTTGCAGTAAACAATGGAAGTCTTCATGGAGAAATTACGGGCTTTACTTCTGGCCTTTTGATTGATTTTTTAAGCGGAAGTGCATTTGGACTTAACTGTCTTGTAAGAACTGTAATTGGTTATCTTACCGGATATTTTAGAAAAATGCTTAACTTAAAATCTTTCCTTGTTACATTCCTCATTGGATTTATCGGAACAATTTTAAAGGCAATCTTAATTTACATGACATCGTTCTTTTTCCCGAACATGGTAAATACATATAATATTTTTACGGACGTGTTCCTGTTTGAACTTCTTCTAAATTCATTCCTGTCTCCGATTGTATTTAAATTTCTTGACAGGTTTTCTAACTTTATTCTTCTGCCGGAAAATTATTAAAGTACTTTTGAGGGTGTGGGAAAGTGAGTATAGATAATAACAACAATCAGTCAACAAAAAGAGACAAGGCAGTTATTGCCTATGTTTTTGTTATGCTCTCATCAATAATTATCTGTATTTATCTTTTTAAGCTTTTTTCGATGCAGGTTATCGAAGGAAGCCTTTATAAAATTCAGTCAAAGAATATTTCAAGCCGACAGACAACGATTGTTGCTCAGCGTGGTGAAATTTACGACAGAAACAACGACAACGCTATGGTTGTTAACTCTGATTCATTTGCTGTAGAAATTACTCCAGGTGATATTCCTTCTGTTGAATTTGATACAGTAACGGCAAAACTTGCTTCTATACTTGGAATTCCTAAAAGTGACATTGATGAGCATGTTCCGCCTGAAGTAAGAAAAACATTTACACCGATTACGATAAAAACAAACGTTTCGTTTTCTGCAATCGGAAACATCGCAGAAAATATAAACGATCTTCCGGGAGTTTCATGGATTTCTCGCCCGATGAGAAACTATATCGAAACAGGAAGTTTTTCTCATATACTCGGCTATGTAGGTAAAATTACAAGAGACGAAATGAACCAGATGTATAATCAGGGAGGTTATACAAAAAACAGTATCGTCGGTAAAATCGGAATCGAAAAACAATATGACTCACTTCTCCAGGGAAAAGACGGTTATGAAGAAAAAACCGTAGACGTTAGGGGACGAGTTCTTTCTGATACATCGATAAGTGTTCCTCCAAAAATGGGAAATAAGCTTGTCCTCACGATTGACTCAAGACTCCAGACATTATGCGAAAAAGCTTTGGGCAATCGAATCGGTTCAGCAGTAGTTTTAAAACCTTCGACAGGAGAAATCCTTGCGATGGTTTCGTATCCTTATTTTGACTCGAATCTGTTCAACTCAGAAAATTATGCAGAGGAATATCAGAAGCTTATTAAAGCAGAAAACAAACCGTTTTTGAACAGAGCTGTTAACGCAGCTTATGCTCCGGCTTCTACTTTTAAAATTATCATGTCGGCTGCGATTCTTGCAGAAAAAGCTTTCCCTGAATATGAAAGGGTAGAGTGCAAGGGTGAGATTGAATATGGTGGAAGAACGTTCCACTGCTGGATTTTGCGACCAGGACATGGAAAGCTAGATTTAAAACATGCTGTCGGACATTCCTGCGATATTTATTTCTGGCAGGTTGGTCGTGATCATCTTGGAATTGATAAAATTGCAGAATACTCAAAGATGTTTGGCTTCGGGCAGAGCACACAGGTAGACCTTCCGAGCCATTCAAAGGGATTTGTTCCGACTGCATTGTGGAAGGAACGTAAATATCACGAAAGATGGCTCGATGGTGATACGATGGCTGTATCAATCGGTCAGGGGTATACGACTGCAACGCCGCTTCAGGTAGCAGATGTAATGTGCATGGTGTGTAACAGCGGAAAAATTTACAAGCCTCATCTTTTAAAGGAAGTGCGCGATCCTGTTACTGATGAAATCATTCAGAGTGTAGAGCCGGAAGTAATGTTTGAAAACTCAATCGATGAATCTGTCTGGAAAAAAATCCGCGAAGCACTGCGTTTTGTTGCTACAGATGGTTCAGCAAAATATGCAATGCAGAATCCTACTGTAAAGATTGCATGTAAAACCGGTACTGCAGAAGTTAACGGATATACAGACAGCTGGCATAACTGGCTTTTAGCTTATGCACCTTATGATGCGCCGGTAGAAGATCAGATTGTAGTAAACGTAATGGTAGAAGCTGCAAACACATGGGAATGGTGGGCAACATATGCTGCAAATATCATCATTCAGGGTTATTTTGCAAATCAGGAATTTGATGAAGCTGTAAATGCATTAAATTTCAGATGGCTTATCAAACCGACAAGGATGATGGAGTAGGGAAGTTATATGAAAAAAATAAAGGTCTTTGCTGCAATAGATTATATTCTCCTGGCTTGTGTTATCTGCCTTACTTTAATCGGAATCGCATTCATTTATTCTGCGGCAATCAACAGAGATGGAGTTCTTACAAATACAAACTATCTTAAACAGATTCTCTGGGGCTGCTCCGGACTTGTTTTTATGATTGCAATTGCCTGTTATGACTACAGAAAGACCGAGCGCTATATATTCTGGATTTTTGTCGTTGCGTGCCTTGTACTTTTATATACGGCTTTCGGCGGAAGATATGTAAACGGTTCACGAAGCTGGATTGGCTTCGGAGCTTTTAGCATTCAGCCGGCAGAATTCTGTAAAGTAATATTCATTGTATTTCTTGCCTGGTATTTAAATAACAGCGAAAACGAAAATCCTTTAAAACGTTTTATAGTAAGTGTTTCGATTCTGGCACTTATGCTCGGCCTTATTATGCTTCAGCCTGACTTAGGAACTGCACTTGTATTTATACCGATTTTTATTTTTATGGCTTTTGCATCCGGAATTAAATTAAAATACATTATGATTTTTATTTCTGTCGGTGCACTTACGATTTTATTTACAATGCTTCCTGTATGGGAAACTTACATTGTACGCCACAGCATTCCTTTGCTTAAAGTCCTTAATGAGTCACGGCTCAGAATGATTGTAACGCTCGGTTTCTTTGCCGTAATGCTTGTAGGAATCCTTGGATGCATTCTTTTTAAAAATTCAAAATATTATTACTGGATTGCGTATATTGCCGGAATCATATGTATTTCGCTCATTGCTTCAAAATTCGTAGGATTAAAATTAAAAGGATATCAGTTAAAGCGACTTATCATTTTCTTAAATCCATACGTTGACCCGAAAGATTCTGGCTGGAATATCATCCAGTCAAAGATTGCAATAGGTGCCGGAGGCTTTTTTGGGCGCGGATTTTTAAGGGGAATGCAGAGCCATTTGAACTATCTTCCTGAACAGGGAACTGACTTTATATTCAGCATTCTGTGCGAGGAATGGGGCTTTGCAGGCGGTTTTATAGTCTTCCTCCTTTACCTGATCATCATGCTTAGAACAATCTATATTCTAAAAGAAACTCATTCAAAATACGGCTGTTATATCGTAACCGGAATATTCGGCATGTTCTTCTTTCACTTTGTAGAAAACATCGGAATGGTTATGGGTCTTATGCCGATTACAGGAATTCCGCTGCTGTTTTTGTCATACGGTGGTTCGTCTCTATGGACTTCGATGATCTGCATCGGTCTTGTAATGGCAATAAGATACAGGCGATTTAATTTCATGGATTAATTTTTATAGTCGTTTTTTAAAATCTTTCTTTTATGCGGAATAAAAGTATTAACGGGTGAGGTGTGCAGCAGGTAGCACACGCGGGTGGTTTGTAAGAAGTTATATATATTGGTAGACAGAATATACATTATAGGAAGTGAAATATTATGAGATATGGCGTGTCCGTCAATTTTGGGCCCCCTG
>DBWY01000006.1:98344-113453 GCA_002309195.1 Treponema sp. UBA1226 | reverse complement strand
GTTGCAAGTCTTACAACTATTAATACTCCGCACAGAGGATGTGAATTTGCAGATTATCTTTTAAATAAAATTCCAGAAGCACAGGTAAAGATGGTTGCGTCTGTTTACAACAATACTCTTAAAAATCTCGGTGATAAAAATCCTGATTTTGTTGAATCTGTAAAAGATCTTACTGCATCTGCATGTGAAGAGTTTAACGAAAATGTTAAGGATAAGAGCGAAGTTTACTATCAGAGCGTCGGTTCAAAATTAAATATTCCTCAAGGCGGACAGTTCCCGCTTAACTATTCATACAGGCTTGTAAAAGAATTTGACGGGCCTAATGACGGTCTTGTAGGTGAGCGGTCATTTAAATGGGGAACAAAATATACCTTCCTTACGGTAAAGGGAGTGCGCGGAATTTCGCACGGAGACATGATTGATCTTAACCGTGAAAACATTCCTGGTTTTGATGTACGTGAATTTTATGTTCAGCTGGTGGCAGGCTTAAAGGAGCGCGGCCTTTAAATCTTCGAGGGCTTTTACTGCAGAGCCTGATTTTACTACGGCCTGTTCTGATTTATCTATGTCTTTCATATTCGCATCAAGAATCGTCTCAATGTATTCGTCTGTCTCAAATTTGATTTCTGCACGGTCAAGAATCTGTACTGCAAGTTTTGCCATTTTTACGGCATAGACTTCTTTTAGCCCGAGAAGAACGTACAAAAAAGAGGCCGCGCGACCTGCAATTCTGTCGCATATTGAATAATCTGTAAAATCTTTTTCGCCCTCTGCAAGTTTTACGAGGGGAGTAAGAGCGTGTTCCGTGCTTTTTATGATATCATCGCCCTTTACGAGAACGAATGTGCAGTTTTCCTGATAAAATATTTCTTTTGCTTTTTCAAGATCGGTCATACAGCGAGTATATAAAATTTTTAAAATAAATTCCACCTGCGGAAAAAATGTAAAAATCGTGCTCCAGGCTGAATTGAACAAAGGAACATTATTCCATTTTTATTTGTTTTCTGATAGAATAAACTATCATGTCTGAATTTAATGTTAAGGAAATAGATAAATCTGAAAAACCGAACGGGGGAAGTTTTTTACAGACTCCATTCTGGTGCTCTTTTAAAGCTCGCCACGGATGGACTTACCGCCGCTTTTTTATCGAAGAAAATGAAAATAAAGATGGAAAGGAATGTGCCGTATTAAACAGAAATTTCTGTAAGGGATTTTTCTCGATTGCGTATATTCCGCTTTTTCCAAAGTTTAAAAATCCGACAGAAGATTTTGTAATTCAGCTTTGTAAGACGGCAGAAGCTTTAAAGCCTTATCTTCCAAAAAACACTATTGCATTAAAATTTGATCCGGATATTATTTTTGATACTCCGGAACTTCGTGATGAATTTAATAAAAATGCCACTGTTGTTTATGGAAAAAAACATCTTAATATAAAGAAGAACAGGGTTGATATTCAGCCGCCTGACAGCACTCAGGTAGATTTAACATGTTCTGTTGATGAAATTCTTGAAAAAATGCACTCCAAATGGAGATATAATATCCGTCTTAGCCAGAGAAAGGGTGTTACAGTAAAAAAATATACTGGAAGCAGTGTAAACTTGTCTGAAAAAGTAGACAAGTTCTATGAACTTACAAAGGAAACTAATGCCCGTGACGGAAACTCAAGCCACGCAAAGTCATATTATCTTGATCTTTTAAAATATTCATCAGAACAGATAAGTGCAGGAAATGATTGTCCGCTTGTTACACTTTATATTGCAGAACATGAAGGAGAAGAGATTGCTTCGATTATGACGCTTTTTTCTCATGATGAAGCAATTTATCTTTATGGCGCAAGTTCAAACAAAAAAAGAAATTTAATGCCTAATCATCTTTTGCAGTGGACTGCAATGCAGGATGCAAAGGAATACGGTTCTAAATATTACGATATGTATGGAATGCCGCCTGAAGGAAAAAATGAAAATCATCCGATGCACGGGCTTTATATGTTTAAGGCAAATTTCGGCGGAAAAAACATTCACCGTGCGGGCACTTATGATGTTCCGCTTAAAAAATCTGTATATGCTCTTTTTATTCTGGCAGAAAAAATGAGGGCTTTCTGGCATAAAGTCATTCTTAAAAAAATCAGGGGTCGCTAAATGAACATGGAAGCTTTTATTCTTGGCTGCGGCGGAATGCAGCCCTTGCCTTACAGACATCTGTGTTCTGTTCTTCTGCGCCGTGACGGAGACCTTTTTTTGTTTGACGGTGGAGAAGGAACTCAGGTTTCGCTTAAGCGCCTTAACTTAAAATGGAAAAAGATTAACGCAATTTTCGTTTCTCATACGCACGCAGACCATGTAACAGGGCTTCCGGGCATTATGATGCTTTCAAGCCAGGTGGACAGGACAGAACCTCTTTACATTTACGGGCCGCCGAAAATTGCTGAATACATCGAAACAAGCCGCAAGGTTTTAGATATGTACATCAATTACCCTGTTGTCGTAAAAGAAATTACGGCACCTTGTGTTGTTCACGAAGAAAAGGATTTTATAATAAGGGCTTTTCCTTTGAACCATACGAAAGTCTGCGTAGGCTATGCGCTTGAAGAAAAAGACAGGCCCGGAGAATTTAATCCGGAAAAAGCAAAGGAGTTTAATGTTCCATGCGGACCTTTGTGGTCAAAACTTCAGAATGGCGAAACCGTACAGTCTCTTGACGGAAAAGACGTAAAACCCGAAGAGGTTCTCGGAAAGCCGCGTAAGGGAAGAAAATTTTCTTACGTTACTGATACTCTTTATCTTGATTCGATTGCAGAAGAAGTAAAGAACTCTGATCTTCTTGTCTGTGAAGCAATGTTTGAAAACGCTCTTTTAGACCAGGCAAAAGAAAAAAAACATATGACCGCGACTCAGGCTGCAACGATTGCGCGCGACAGTAATTCTAAAAAAATGGCGATGATTCATTACAGTCCGCGTTACACAGACAGGGAACTTGTTGTTTTAGAAAAAGAAGCACAGGAGATTTATCCTGGTGCAATTCTTTCAAAGGACAGAATGCATTTTGAAATTCCGTTTGAGGATTAAATGATCGAACTTGTTGATTTTACAAAAGAGTATAAAACTTTTTTTAATCAGAAAAAAACAGCCGCACACAATGTTTCGTTTGTTGCAAAACCAAAGTCGATAACCGGGCTTTTAGGTCCGAACGGTGCCGGTAAAACGACAGTAATAAAGGCAATTTGTTCGATTCACTATGCAACATCAGGCAGCGTATATATTTATGACAGCAATAAAAATAAATTTGATGCAGCCTTACAGGTCGAAAGAGCAAAGCGCCTTATCGGTTACGTAAGTGAAAATCCTCATCTTTATAGAAATGATTCTGTGCTCGAATATTTAAAAATGACTCAGGAAATATGGAACTGCACTGACGGGGAAAGTCTTAGAAAAGTAATTGAAATGTTTGGCCTTGGAGATGTTCTTAAACAGAAAATCTCTACACTTTCAAAGGGCTTTTGTCAGAGGGTAAACTTTGCCGCAAGTCTTATTCATGACCCCGAGGTTCTCGTGCTTGATGAACCTGCAAGCGGTCTTGACCCTAACCAGATTATCGAAACCAGGAAAATAATAAAAAAACTTGCAGCGACAAAAACAGTTTTATTATCAACTCACATAATGAGTGAGGCAGAAAGTCTGTGTGATGATGTTGTAATTATGAGTGAAGGAAAAGTTCTTGCTTCGGATTCTGTAGAAAATATAAAGAAAAAAACAAAATCAAAGAATCTTGAACAGGCTTATATAAACCTTACGAAAGGAGATAGAAAATGAAAATAAAATTTCCTCTCGTAAAAAAAGATCTTTTAACTCATGTAGGTATTGCATGTATATCAGCTCTTCTGCTTTTTATTACTGCTTTCGTTCAGTTTTTTGGTTTTCAGAGGTTTTTTATAGCAGGATTCGGTTCAAGCGATTTATCTTCGCTTTTTTCTCTTGTTCCGTATGTATACAGTCTTATAATTCCTCTTCTTGTTTTAATATGCTCTGACAGCAGTGTAGAAGATTTCTTTCCATTTTCGAGTTTTAAAATAATTGCTTCAAAACTTGCATCCATTTTTATTCTGGTAGTTTTTATTACGATTCCGCTTTTTGTAATTCCTGCCTGCGTAAATATTTTTGGTAAAGTTGAATCTGCCCAGGTGATTACAGGCTTTCTGGGCCTTGCACTTTATGCTTTTACTGCCATTTCGTTCTGTCTTTTATTAAACGAGATTTTTTCTGTTAAACCGCTTTTTCTTTCGGTAAGTATTGTTTTTCTTCTTGTAATAAATTCTTTGGGAATTGTTCCGTACTACGCAAGCTGCAATAATTTTTTTACTTCTTTATTTAACTTTGTCTGCTTTACTTACCATTTTGATTCTTTTAAAAAAGGAATCGTTGATACAAGGGATTTGTTTTTCTATCTTATATCTGCTTCTGTCTTTATACTTCTTGCATGCTATGCAGATGAAAAAAAGCGCGGAAGGATTTTTTCTAAAGGAAGGTTAAAAAATTATTGCAGTCTGCTTGTATTGATTACGATATTCGCATTTTTAGACAGTTCAAGGCTGTATACGCGCCTTGATTTTACTAAGGACAAGCAGTTTTCGGTTTCTAAATATACGAAAAAAACGCTTTCGAGTGTTTCTGACCCGGTTTTAATTACATATTACAGGTCTAAGGAACTTGTAAGTCGCTATCCTCAGGTTAATGACGTTTATGATTATTTGAAAATCTGTGCCAAAGAAAATAAAAAGATTTCGCTTAAGCTTGCAGATGCAAATAAGGATGAAAACCAGAAGATTCTTGAACTTTTAAATGTAATGCCGCAGCAGATTCAGAATGTAAATAATAATAAAACTGAATTTGTTAAAGTATATTCAGCAATTGTAATTGAATATAAGGGCAGAAAGGAAGTCCTCCCGTTTGTACTTTCTACGGCTTCTCTTGAATTTGAACTTAATATGAGGTTTGACTCGCTTATAAATAATAAAAGGCTTTCTGTTTATATTCTGGCAGGAAACGAATATGTTTCGGATGATTACAATTATCTTGAGCTTTTGTTAAAGAATTCTAATATAGAAGTCTATCCTCTTGCAAAGCAGTCGCTTCCTTACATCGAAGATCAGCTTGAAAATTCGATTCCGCTTATTTTATTCGGAACGTCAAAACTTTCTCCTGATGAAGCACGCGTAATTGAAAATTTCATTCTTAGAGGCGGGAAAGCATTTATAGCAACTTCGCAGTATAAGGTTAATATAGATTCTGACTGGTCGATTACAAAAAATGCAGACGATAACTTTATTCCGGTTCTTGAAAAATGGGGAGTTAAGTTTGAAGATAAGATTGCAAATGACCTTTCCAATGTAAGAACGAGTTTCATTTCTTCTTCTGTTCATCCTGACGCGATAAATGAAACAAACCAGTATGAAAATATAAATTATCCTCAGTGGATTTCTCTTTTGCCTCAGAAAAATATTCCGGATGGAATTACAATGTTCTGGGCAAGTCCGATTAAAGCCGGCGCAGGAGTTGAACCTCTTTTTTCTACGTCAAATATGAGCTGGACTGTAAAAGAATCAAAGATTGCACCGGATACAGGACTCTTTATTACAAATCCGTTCTATGTAGAAAAATCTGCAATTGAAGATCCGCTTTTTACAAAGGAACAGTCGGTATTGGGCGTAAGGCTTAAAAATGCGCTTACAGGTATTTATAATTTCGGAACAAATGAAAATCCTGAAGTCATCGTGCTTTCTGACCAGTATTTTGCATTAAATCTTCTTCTTGAACTTTCCGGAGGAGAAACGGGAGATTTCAGGAATCTGGATTTTATAATTTCTTCTGTTCTTGATCTTGCAGGTCAGACTGAACTTAAAAAAATGAAAGGCGGGGGAGTAAGAAATTCATCTCTTTATAAAATTACTGATCCGCTTGAATATTTAAAAGCTGTCAGAAAAGTAATAATATGGGGATTTTTTGTTCCGGTATTTTTTATCATTGCAGCTGCCGTAGTATTGAATATCATCAGGAAAAAACAGAATGAAAAAATTTAACGACAGAATCCTTTTTGTTTTATTAACTGTACTTTTTTCTCTTGTAATTCTCTTTGCGCTTTCATTTTTGAAAAATACAGGCATAAAAAAAATAAATTCAAGGCAGTCTGCACTTTTAAATCCAAAATATAATATTACAGGGTTTACTCTTTCTTCTCCGGATAACAGAATATTAAGGGCAAAAAATATTGACGGAATCTGGGGCGCAGAACTTTATGACGGGAATGAAAGCCTGTATTTTCTGATGGACACGTCCTTTGTAAATAATTTTATTCTTTTCTGTCAGAAGGTAAGTGATTTTAACGTTATATCAGAATCCGGTGTTTCAAAAAAAGAGCTTAACGCATACTATCTTGATGATAAAAACTCTGTATGTCTTTCTTTCTTTGATGATAATGGGAATACGGTTTCTAAAATTCATTTTGGTGCATTAAATCAGACGATGGATAAGATATTTTTCAGGACAGAAAAGAATTTTACGGTATATTCGATGGATTCAAAAATAGAAGCCTATCTTGATACAGACAGTTCTACGTGGTGCGATAAAAATATGATTCCTGAATGCCTTTATAAAAATAAGGCAGACACGGATGTTATCCTTTCTGGTAAAAAAATCAGTTCACTGAGATTTTCTAAGATTGTTTCCAGAAACAGAGTAGATTTTGCGATGGCGTCAGGGATTCCTTATAGAATTACTGATGGAAGCGGTACGACATATATATATCATTTCTCTGCTGCCACTGTAGACGGTGAAGACTGCTATGTCTATAACTTTCTTGTAAAGCCCTCAATACTTTTTACGCCTGCCCAGAAAGATTTTATTTCAAAGCTTAACGGTCTTTACTGTATAAGTGAATGGACTTTTAAGCTTTTAGATAGTACATCAGAATAAAGATTGTAATATTATAGAAAAAGTGGCTTATCGTTCCTGTAAGGATGGTCTTATTCTTTACAGCAAAAAAGCGCAGTGTGATTCCCGAAAGGAAAGCATTTATGACAGCCGGAACTCCAAGATAAATATGTGAAAAAGCAAAAACTGCGACTGAGATGAATTCAGCCAGGAAACAGGCGTTTATTTTTGCTGTAAAAAGAGCGAGCGTTGAAGGAAGATAGAGCCTGTAAACGGTTTCTTCGCAGAATGCAGATATGAGAAAGCATGTGATGACAGAAATCCACAGCGCTGCATTCATATCTGAAAGGTTTATGGAGTAGGGAGGCTTTATTTTAAGCGCAATCGTTATTACAGACATGATTGTTCCGGTAACCATCAGGATTCCATAGCATAGGATTCCGCTTCCTGCCTGCATTAAAATATCGATTTTTTTTACAGATTTGATTTGATTTTTAGTAAATTCGTGCCGATAATATATAAGGAGACTTATCGCCAGAAAAACAAGCCTTAAAAAGGTGAGTGAAAAGTTTGAATTTTGTATTTCAGAAACCGGCTTTGCAAAAAACGGCGGAATTACGAAAACTGTGCATACCAGAAGGAATTCTAGATACAAAAGGAACTTTTTCATGTATTATAGTATTATAAGTTTGAGGTAATTTTGCAAGTAGCTGTTATTTTAGGTATTACATTTTTAATTGTTCTCATCGTGGTAAGAATATTAAGGCATTACAGCGGCAAGATAAAATTTTATGCTTCCGGTCTTGACCAGAAGTTTTCTATGCCGGAAATTGCTTCGCTCTGGAATCTTGCAAGACTATGTGATCTTGAAGAACCAATAAGCCTTTATTATTCTGTTCCGGCTTTATCAAGATGTATTACACACATAATCGAAGACGCTCAGGACAAGGGAATCCAGGATACGCCGAAAGTTCAGGAATTTCTTTCTAAACTTTATAAATACCGTACTAAAATCGAGATTGATTCTTCCCAGAAAAAAGGACTTGAATCTACAAAAGACCTTGATAAGGGACAGAAGCTTCGTGTAATTTTTCCTGGAAAGGGACTTCATGAATCAGAAATCATCAACAGCGGCCGTGATCTTGTAATCAAACTTCCGACTCAAAAGGGAATCATCAAATACAAGGGTGATGAATGGGAAAACCAGGATATAAGCGTATACCTCTGGAGAAAGGGGGACGCAAACTATGTATTTGATTCGCGCGTTTTGAGTGCAGGTGTATTTAACGGTCAGTCTGCGCTTTTTATAACTCATTCAGATAAAATGCTTAGGGCACAGAAAAGACGTTCTGTAAGATGTGAGTGTCATGTTCCGGCCCAGCTTTACATAATAAAGGAAAAGATAATTAACTATTCAACTGTAGAGACTGCACCGGGATACCGTTGTATTCTTGAAGATATTTCAGAAGACGGTGCAATGATAAGAATCGGTGGTAAGGCCGTTTCGAACATTCAGATTAAGCTGCAGTTTGAGCTTGAAGAAACATTTATCCTTATGTTTGGTATCATAAAGGCAGTTGAATACAATGCAGAAATAAACCAGTCGCGCGTACATTTTGAGTGTACTCATATTGAACCGACTATGAAAAACTTTATCCTGAGTTTTGTCTATAAAGTTCTTCCTGAAAAACAGAAAGAGATTTTTGAAGCCATCCAGGAAACAGAAAATGATGCAAAGGAAATGGGAGATTCTCCTGACGATGTATCTTCTGAACAGAATGATGGTTTAAATCAGGAAGCTAAGGTAAGTGAAATTTTGACCGAAAACCTTAAGGCTGCTTCTCAGGATAATAGTTCTGAACCCGAGATTGATTTTCCGGTATCAGAAGATTTATAATCTAAGATTATGGAGGTCCGGAATGAAAAAGACATTAAGCATACTTACTGTAGCATTTATGACATTTCTGGCTGCTGCTCAAAGTAAAAAAACTGATCCGGAAGTAAAATTTGTAAAGGGAAATATTCAGGATAAAATCGCAAGCGTAAAAGACGCAGATAGAGAACAGGCTTCGAAAATGTCTGTAAAGGCTGTAAGTTTTGTCCTTGAAAACATGCATATCATTCCTGATGACAGAGATCTTTCGGGGCTTGCAATTGCCGCTGTTATGACTTACCCGGAATCAGAATTTGTTTCTAACCCTGAAGATTCAATTAATAAACTCGGTGCAATATATTACGGATTTAAGGACAGTAACGTAAGAATAAGTGTCCTTGATAAATTTGAACTTTTTGCCAAAAAATCAAATGCAAAGGAAATTGTTGCATTCATAAATACATATCTTGAAGCTGCAAAAGATGATAAAACTCAGGCGACAGAAGTAGAACGCAAGGCAATTCAGGTTGTTTCTTCAATTGGTGATAATGATTCGTTCAGGATTCTGTATTCGAGCTTAAAGAACAAGACATGGCCTAAACTTGAAAAACCGCTTGTTGAGTCGCTTTCTAATCTCGCAGAAAAGTCGCTTCGGGAACTTATAATTACTATTGATAAATCTGATTTTGCAGAAATGCAGCTTATTTTTGAGATTTTCGTGAATAATGATAAAATTTCTTCATCAATTCGCGCAGAAATAGCGGAAAATCTTCTAAAAAAAACTATGATAATCATAAGGGATTCTGCATCGGTAACAAAAGAAATTTCACAGTTTCTGCTTGCCAACTGTAAGATTCTTGCAGACAACAACTGGACTAGAAGTTCGGCCCTGATGATTTCGTATTTTGATGTAGCAAAAAGTCAGTTTGATGCAGGCTTTATATCTGAAGCCGAATTTGCAAACGTAATTAAATACATTGAAATTCTTTCGTCAAAAGATTCTGTAAAGATTTTTGTTGATTACCTGGGAGACCTTAACATGGAGATGAACAAAGGAAATCTCCCTGCATTAACTGTCGTTTCTGCAGTAATCCAAGCACTTGGAGACCTGGGTGACAAATCTTCTTTTGATTGTCTTTTGTATACGACTTATTTAAATTATCCTGAAAGTATTGTTACTCAGGCTCGAAATGCTCTTTCGAGTCTAAAATGGTAGAAGGAAAACAAAGTCAATTAGTTATTTTATGCGCCGTTGTGGTTGCATTTTTACTTTACTCAAAAATTGTTCCGCTGCCGGAGTCTTCGTTTGTTCCGGCAGTTGACGAAAAACAGATTCATCTGGTTTCTGGAAAAGTAGTTTCAAATCCTGTAAAGTCATCAGAAAAATATTATTCGGTTAAAATCGATGTGGACTATGCACAGGCACGGGATAAAAGCGTTTTTTTCTCAGGCGGAATTGCAACAGTTTTGATGGAAACTTCTCTTGTCGAAGCGCTCTATCCTGACAGACTTTATTCCCGTATCAAAAAAAAAACTTCTCATGCTTATCTTATCGAACGCGGGGCAAAAATTAAATTTAATCTTAACTATATAAAAACTGATGAAAAAGTTTTTTTAATATGCACCGATTTAATCTCGTGCAGTTTTGATGAAAACTTTTCTGGAAGATTTGAAAGAATGAGGGCGCTTTGTAGAATTCAGTTTAAAAGACTGATGTCTGCATGGGGAAAAGCAGGTGGTCTTGTTCTTGCGCTTTTATCCGGATCAAAAGAATATCTTGACCAGTCGATGAACACACTTTTTAAAATGTCAGGGCTTTCTCATATCCTTGCGCTTTCTGGAATGCATCTTTCGATTATCTCTGGCTTTACAGGTCTTTTTGTTTCTAAAAGTCTTTTAAAAAAACTCTGGACTGTGATGCAGCTTATTCTGATTTTTATTTTTGTCTGGTTTGCAGGACTTTCTGCATCTTTACTTCGTGCGCTCATAAGCTGTGTCATCCTTACTTTGTGCAAACTTTTTTATATAAGAGAAAGAAGCGGAATTTACGTTTTATGTCTTACATTTATTGTTCATGTTGCTGTGCGTGCGCAGGATGTTTTTGCGGTTAGTTTTCTTTTGTCTTACGGAGCTTTATGCGGAATTTTATTAATAAGCCCTGCGCTAAATAAAATCTTTTCTGGCTTTGTTCCTGACAGAATATGTTCGCCGCTTACTTCTTCTGTCGGAGCAGTTTCTTTTACAGCTCCTGTTTCTCTTCGTCTTTTTGGATTTATAAGTCCTGCCGGAATTGTTTCTACGATGTTTGTTTCGCCTTTGATTACGGCTTTTTTATATCTTTCGATAGTTTTTATGGGTTTAAGTTTTATTTTTCCTTTTTCTGTAAAAATCGCAGCATTTGTAATGAACTTTATATATGAGGTTATAAAATCAGTAGTTTCGTTCTGGAGTTTTATTCCTGTGATACAGTTTTAAGTTCCTTTGTTCAGCAGTTTTTTTTAAGAATTTTCTTATATTTGAATTTTAAAAATATATGATATAATCAAAACTATATAATTTATGTAAAAGAGGAGTGCGATGAACCTTTATCACATAAACTGGCTTTTTGAAGAGCTTGGTAAACTTGAAAAAGAAAAAGTCATTACGCAAACTGCTTCTGATAAGATAAAGTCTTATTACGAAAAGAAAATTGAAGAACAGAAACAACAGGAACAGAGAATGCTTGAGGAAAAGAAAAAGAAAAATATTCCTGTTTCCATGGTTCTTTCTATCATTGCAGCTCTTCTTGTTGCAGGCGGAATCATTTCTATTATCGCATATAACTGGGCTTCGATTTCAAGGGTGGCAAAAACTGCAGCTGCCTTTGTGATTATGTTTACGACACCGGCTGTATATGCGTTCATGAAATTTAAGTTTAAAAAGGATATCTCTGTCCGTATCAACGAAGTTATAAGTATTTTATGGAGCATTCTTTTTGGTGCGGGAATTAGTTTTATAAGCCAGATTTACAGGCTGCCTTCAAACCCTGCGCTGTTCTTTCTTGTCTGGGCAGTTTCTACGATTCTTATTCTGTATTGTACAGAAAGTTATTTTGCGTTCGCTTTTTCGATTCTGCTTACTGTAATTTACTGTATGGTCGGTCAGTTTGTAATGCGGACTGATGCCGTTTTTGCATATCTTCTTATTGCTGCAGTCGTTCCGTTTGCACTGTCAAAAAAAGGCTTTAAGTACGTTTCGGTTGCAGAAACCGTGTTTCTTTTAGGCTTTGTGCTTGAAAAGAGCATCCCTGGCTTGTGGATTTTGTGCTATGTAAGTCTTTTTGTACTTATGTTTAATTTCGGAATCGAAAAAGATGAAAAGGTATTTAAATATTCAGGCGGTGCAGGCTGTGTAGTTCTGCTTGCGCTTTTAAGTTATGACTATTTCTGGAAGGACATAGGACTTTCTTTTTACAGAAATACAGAAGGATTTAATGCTGCAGCTTCTGTGTGTGACTACATAGTTACAACTCTTCTGGTTTTTGCAGGCTGTGCTGCGTCTGTAAAGCCTGTAGTTAAAAAGCTTTCTTCGGGTGAAAAATCTGACATATTTGTCTTGCAGGCAGCTTCTGTTCTTTTTCTTTTATTGATTTATGTGTGGTTTGTCTGCTGCAGTATTAATCCGCGTTTGAGTGTGTTTACAAAAGATCTTTTCTTTATATTTGTATTCCTTCTTTCTTATGTGTTTATTGCGTCTGGGAAAAGCAGTTTTTTCTATATTTCACTTCTTGCAGTTTTATTCAGTGGTCTTTATGCGGGAATAAATTATGCAGTTCCGTTTGTGATTGTTGAATTTTTTATAATTTATATAAACCTTTCAAGAAACAATGTCTTTGAAAGTACAGGCTTTAGACAGAAAAATGCAGATAATATTTTTATAATCCCTGCAGTTCTTTCTCTTGTCGTGCACAGTATAAGCAGTTTTGATGTTATTAATGAAAATTACAGCGGATACTGTCTTAATGTTTCTGTGCTCCTTATTGCAATTGTACTTTGTGCTTTTGAACTTATTCCATATATGAAAAGAGTTTATAAAACCGACAAAGATAGATTTATTACGCTTGTTGAATTTACTGTAATAAATGCAGTTTCTCTTTTCTTTATCACATGGAAAAGCTTAAATATGGAATTTAGTTTTATTCCATATCCTGAACAAAAAGCCATCATGCTTGCAGAAAAATATTTTATTCTTGCAGCAGCCGTTTATTATTTTGTAATGAATCTTATAAAGAAACGCAGTGAAATGCCTGCTGTAATTTTTGCCTTCTTAACCATTTCTATTAGTGTAAATGACAGACTGTTCATCCTTATTGCTTCTGCATTTGCATGCGGTCTTTATCTCTGGTTCCTTGAAAGCAAAAATAAATATATCGAAGCTCCTGCGGTTGTAATTGCTAAATCTTTTATGGTCTTTTTCTCTGTAATAGCAGTTTTCTTCTGCCAGGAATTTTCATATAACATCGGTTTTACTGTTCATATGAATCTTATATCTTCGCTTTATCTTATTTTTACTGTAGCACTTTTTGAAGTAATTCCGTTTGTTAAAGCTGTATTTGAAAAGAAAAAGATTGACTATCCTGTCGTTCTTATGGCTTTATTGTTTATTCTTATGTTATTCAGTCCTGATAAAATGCATGGTGAAAGACTTTTTAAGGAAATTCTTTCTTATGCTTTCCTTACACTTGTTGTTCTTTACTGTGTACTTGGAATGTTTAAATCGTACAGGAAAGGTTCTCTTTCGCAGTTTAATCTTTATATCGTCCTTATGAGCTTTGTAATTCTCATAAAGTTCTTCCTTGTCTCTGAGGGACTTGTTCAGACTGGTGTAATGTTCATTTGTTTTGGAATTGGAATGTTTATTATGAACCAGATTTTCCTTAACAGACAAAAAAAAGAAGCAGAAGGAGGAAACGGAAATGAAAATAAATAAAAAAATATTTTTTGCAGTTACAGTTGCCTTTGAACTTATCGCAGCAATTTTTATTCTCTGTAAAATTTCTTTAATTAAAAAAACTGCAGAAAAGGAAAACAGAATTTATCGTTTTGAATGTAATTTCTATGATCCGTTTAATCCGCTGAAGGGCAGGTACGTTCAGCTTGAGTTTACAGATGAAAAACTTCCTGCAGATTTTTATGATGAAATCTGTAAAGACGGGAAATTTATTCTTACAGGACAGGTTGTTTACGCCATTCTTTCTAAAGATGAAAACGGAATCGATCATGTTACAGGCCTTAGCTTAAAGATTCCGGAAAACCGCAACTTTATAAAAGCAAAATTCAGCAAATATTATAGATCTTCTGATGAAGAGAATGATGCCTCATATGTTCGGATTAAATTTGATTTTGACAGATTTTATCTTCAGGAAGAACATGCAGAGTATTTTGACTATTTGCGTTCTCAGGATCATCCGCTTAATATAGAACTTTATTCAGACGGGAAGGGTAATGTCATACAGAAGGAGCTTTATATTTATGACAAGGATGACGGTTATATTTCTCTTGTTGAATTTTACAAAAAACATCATAAAAAAGGTGCTTAAAAAGCAGATTATGTGAAAAAATTCACGATAGACCCTCGTTTTAGTAGTGAAACGGGGGTTTTATTTTGTTCCGCATACATAATCTTATTGACTAAAGTTTTTGTAAATTCTAAAATGCTTGTAAATATCACAATTTTCTAGGAGATATAATATGGCAGATGTAAAAGTTGCTATTAATGGTTTCGGCCGTATCGGTCGTTTGGCTTTCCGTCAGATGTTTGGCGCTAAAGGATATGAAGTAGTTGCTATCAACGATTTGACAAAACCTTCTATGCTCGCTCACCTTCTTAAATATGATACAGCACAGGGCGGATACTGTGGAAAAATCGGTGAAAACCTCCACACAGTTTCTGCAGATGATGATGCAGGTACAATCACTGTAGATGGAAAAGTTCTTAAAATCTACGCAGAAAAAGAAGCTAAAAACTGTCCTTGGGGAGAACTCAAAGTTGACGTTGTTCTCGAATGTACAGGTTTCTACTGCAAGAAAGAACTCGCTCAGCAGCACATTGATGCTGGTGCAAGAAAAGTAGTAATTTCTGCTCCTGCTGGAAATGATCTTCCTACAATCGTTTACAATGTAAACCACACAACACTTACAAAGAATGACAACATCATTTCTGCAGCTAGCTGTACAACAAACTGTCTTGCTCCAATGGCTAAAGCTCTCAATGATTTTGCTCCTATTCAGTCTGGAATTATGTCAACAATTCACGCTTACACAGGTGACCAGAT
>DBWY01000006.1:94703-98274 GCA_002309195.1 Treponema sp. UBA1226 | reverse complement strand
GCTATCGGTCTTGTAATTCCTGAATTGAATGGAAAACTCATCGGATCTGCTCAGCGTGTTCCAACACCTACTGGATCTACAACAATGCTTTTTGCTGTAGTAAAGGGAAAGGACATCACAAAAGAAGCTGTTAATGCTGCAATGAAAAAAGCTGCAACAGAAAGCTTCGGATATAACGAAGACCAGATCGTATCAAGCGACATCATCGGTATGCGTTTCGGATCTCTCTTTGATGCTACACAGACTATGGTATCAAAAGTAGACGACGATACATATCAGGTTGAAGTTGTTTCATGGTATGATAATGAAAACTCATATACAAGCCAGATGGTTAGAACAATTAAATACTTCTCAGAGAATTGTTAATAATTGTTACTAACTAAAAAAGTCTCGCTTCGGCGGGACTTTTTTTTTGGGTTTTATGAGTTTTCATTATCTTTTATACAACTGTCGCGATTTTGTTGCACAAAATCGCTCCGCGCGGCGCTGCCGGCATTGCCGCGTGGTATGACAATGAAACAGCTACACATCTCAGATTCGCAGGCTGCGTGAGCAGCCGGTAAAATAAATTTCCTTGCAGAAAACGGCGGGAAGCGACTTATGCACATGCGCGGGAGCGCAAACTTAAATAATTTCCTTACTGCAAACGGCGCGCCAGCGACTTATGCACATGCGCGGGAGAAACCGGTTTCAACCTGACAGCTTTGCTGCAGGTTAAACCATAAGCGCCCGGGTTCGGGCGTTTTTTTATCCCGTTATTGATTTCCTTTGAACTTTTATACTGTTATTTTTGACATTTGATGATTTTCTTCTTGATAACTTAGAATTCCTTTTATACAATTGAGCCAAGAGGTGAAAAATGAATTTTATTTCAATTGCTGTTTATGTTTTACTTTTGCTTTCTTTTGTCCCTGGACTTAAGCTTGCCCCTCGGAGAGGTTTTAACGAAGACTCTATGTCACTGGATGCAATGACATCTTTAAAAGGTGTTCTTGCAATTTTTGTTTTGTGTCATCATCTTTCGCAGAAGCCTGCTTTTCAGCAGACACATACGATAAGTTTTTTTGAACATATCGGTTTTCTGTTTGTCGGAATTTTCTTCTTGTGTTCAGGATATGGACTTTACAAAAGCTATCTTAAAAAACCGGATTATCTTAAAACCTTTTTAAAACGCCGTGTTCTTCCGATTGTGATTTTTTACTATGTGATGATTGCAATTTATGCGGTTTATCATTTAATTCAGGGTTCAGCATTTACTCCTGTTGAATGGGCTTTAAAACTTTCTGGTCTTGTAAGCATCAACAGTCAGTGCTGGTATGTGATCGTAATCGTTATTTTCTATCTTGCATTCTATTTTATTTATAAAAATGAAAAAACGGGTAAATACGGAATTCCGCTTTTTATCGTGATTTCCCTTGCGTTTGGAATTTTATTCTGCATAATCGGACATTTTCCGTGGTATGCTTCTCCAAAGAACTGGTGGGTAAATCCAGCAAATTTTGCTTCAATTCCATGGTGGAAAAATCCTTGCGCACTTCCATTTGAAGGTGAGTGGTGGGTTAATTCTATGTTCGGTTTTGTTGCAGGTCTTTTTATTGCACAAAACGAAGATAAATTTATTGAATGGTCTTCTAAAAAATACTGGCTTAAATTTGCCGTAACATTTGTAATTTTTCTTGTTGTTTCTGCAATCGGATTTTTCTGTCTTTTTAATATAAGCTTCTGGTCTGAATTTGCATTTGACGGAAAGCTCGGTATTCCGAATAAACTTATATGTTATACAGCTCAATGTCTTCAGGTTATCGTTACTGATGTTTTTGTACTTCTTGTTATGAGAAAAGTTTATGTACGAAACAGATTCTATGACTTTTTCGGAAAGCGAAGTCTTGAAGTATATCTTATGCAGGAACTTGCATTGTTTGCATGGCTGTATCTTATTCAGAAAGGTGATAAGCCGATATTTACTTCTGGCAATACAAACGTGATTCTATACATGGTAGTCGTAACACTTACAGTACTTGTTTCTGCAATAATTTATCACTGGATAAATGTTAAACTTACCAGGGGCTTAAAAAAGTCGTAATTAATTTATATTGAACTGATTTTTTTACGTTACTGTGGAACAAATCCCCTTTTTTTGATAAAATGATACGGTATTTTTCAATAAAAGGGGTATTTTTATGAAAAAATCAATTTTTGCTTTAACTGCATTGGCTCTCGCTCTTGCTCTTTCAAGCTGTGGTGCAGATAAAGATGTAGTAAAAATCGGTGTTTACGAACCAGCTTCTGGAGATAACGGAGCAGGTGGAAAACAGGAAACTCTCGGCGTTCAGTATGCAAATACAGTTACACCGACTGTAACAATCAATGGTAAAGAATATAAAGTTCAGCTCGAAATCGTTGATAACGAATCTTCGAATGATAAAGCCGTAACTGCTGCAAGTGCACTTGTTGCTAAAAATGTTTCACTTGTATTAGGTTCTTATGGTTCTGGTGTTTCTATTGCTGCAAGCGATACTTTTGCTGCTGCAGAAATTCCTGCAATCGGAATTACATGTACCAATCCTCAGGTAACTCTTGGAAACGATCATTATTTCCGTATCTGCTTCCTTGATCCATTCCAGGGAACAGTTCTTGCAAACTATGCTGCAGACAGATTTAATGCAAAGAAAGCATACTGTCTTGCAAAACTCGGTGATGACTATTCTGTAGGATTGTGCAACTACTTTATCAGAGCATTCGAAGCTCGCGGTGGAGAAGTTGTTTACGAAACATTCCCTGAAGGAACATCTGACTTTGCTGCATATGTAGCAAATGCAAAGAACGCAGATGCACACGTATTCTTTTCTCCAGTTTCTATCGAAGCTGCAGCACTCATCATTGAACAGGCTAATACACAGCATCTTGGTATGCCTATTCTTGCAGGTGATACATGGGACTCTAACGTAGTTCTCGCCGCTGCAAAGGGAACAGAAGTTGACATTAACGTAACAACATTCTTTATGGAAGGTTCTACAAATGAAAATGTAGTTTCTTTCGTAGACGGATTCAGAAACTATATAAACACAAATGCTGTTGCAAAAACAAACAATGGTGGTGATGATGAAATCTCTGCTGTTTCTGCAATGGGATTTGATGCATACTACGTAGCACTTGAAGCTCTTAAGAAAGCTAACAGCACAAAAGGAACAGATCTTATTAAAGTTCTTCCTTCTGTAACATACACTGGTGTTTCCGGAGAAATCGCATTCGATGAAAACGGAGATGCTAAACGTGATGTTGCTTATGTAAAGAGAGTAAACAACACAACAGGAAAATGGGCATTCGTTGCCATTCAGACTGTAAATAAATAATGTCTAAAAGACATTATTTATTAAATCTTTAACATACAGCTTCCGTCGGGAACACGCCACAAAAAAAGGCTGTGCTCGCGGGCGCGCCCCAGAAGAGGTACTGCGCGCAGAATTTTTTTTGTGTCGCGTCCCGACTCCGCTGTATGTTGTAAAATAATAGTTCAAAATATTTAGACATTATTTTTTTTCAGGATTAGATAAATGGAATTTTTACAGAC
>DBWY01000006.1:50931-94636 GCA_002309195.1 Treponema sp. UBA1226 | reverse complement strand
ACAATGGTTTACGGAATCTTAAGATTGATCAACTTTGCGCATGGTGATGTTTTTATGGCAGCAGGACTCATCATGATTTATTCTTATACAATAATGCCGTTATGGATTTCGATTCCATTTACCATTATTCTTACGGTATTACTTGGATTTTCTGTTGAACGCGTTGCATATAAACCTTTGAGAACTGCACCGCGTATGTCAATTATGATCAGTGCAATCGGTATGAGTTACCTTTTGCAGAACTTTGCCTTGTATATTACAGGTGGACTTACAAAATTCTTTCCTTCAATTCCGTGGATAAGTGACTCAATCACAATCTTTGGAGCTGTTACAAAAAGAGTTACGGTAATTACACCTTTTTTAACTATATTTCTTGTTGCAATACTTGTTTATCTTATTAAGCATACAAAAATCGGAATGGCGATGCGTGCCGTTTCTAAAGATTTTGAAACTTCTGAACTTATGGGAATCCAGATTGACGCTGTAATCAGTTCAACTTTTATAATCGGTTCATTCCTTGCAGCAGTAGGATCCCTTCTGTTTTTCTCAAACTACTCAGGCGTTACACCGACAGTCGGTGCGATGCCGGGACTTAAGGCTTTCGTTGCTGCAGTATTTGGCGGAATCGGATCAATTCCCGGCGCAGTTATCGGAGCATTCTTAATCGGAATCTGCGAAAACATCATCAAGGGTTTAGGCTGGACTACATTCAGTGATGCGTTTACCTTTGTTTTATTGATTGCAGTTTTAATGTTTATGCCGACAGGAATCTTCGGTGAAAAGCAGACGGATAAGGTGTAGTGTATGAATTTAAAACTTGATTCTAAAAAACAGAAAGATTATATAATCGGCTTTGGACTTCTTGCACTTCTTCTTATTGTCATAACAGTGCTTGAACATATTCTTCCTAAAACGAGCATGATTTTTACAGTATTAAAGAAAGGTGCAATCTATGCTCTTGTTGCAGTTTCTATGAACCTTTTAAATGGTTTCACAGGTCTTTTCTCACTTGGTCAGGCAGGATTCATGCTTCTTGGAGCTTATACTTATGCAATCTTTACGATTCCGGTTGCGATTCGTCCTCAGGTTTATCAGTACTTTGACGGCGGGCTTATCCAGTTTACAGTGCCGGTTATTGTTGCCCTTATAATGGCAGGACTTGTAGCTGCAATTTTTGCATACCTTATAGGACTTCCTGTTTTACACTTAAAGTCTGACTATCTTGCAATTGCAACTTTAGGCTTTGCAGAAATTTTACGTGCAATTTTCCAGTGGGATAAAATCGGTGTAATTACAAATGGTTCAAACCTCTTAAAAAAATATCCTGTATTTAAATCGTGTCTGTTTTATTTTGCAGTCGCGATAATATGTATAGCGCTCATTGTTCTTTTGATAAATTCAACTTACGGAAGAGCATTTAAAGCAATACGTGATGATGAAATTGCAGCAGAGGCAATGGGAATAAATCTTGCAAAACACAAGCAGCTTGCATTTGTAATTTCATCTTTCTTTGCAGGAATTTCAGGGGCTCTTCTTGCGATTTTCCAGACAACGATTCAGGCAAAGCAGTTTACTTCTGCAATGACTTACGAAATTCTTCTTATTGTAGTTATAGGCGGAATCGGATCAATTACCGGAAGTTGTATTTCTTCTTTCCTTTTCATCGCTTGTTCAGAATGGTGGCTGCGTTTTCTTGATGATTCAAATTTAAATTTCAGTACGATTCAGATTTTCAGGCCGGGATTTAGAAAAGTTGTTTTTGCAATTGTAATTATGGCAATCGTTCTTTTTTACCAGAAAGGAATCATGGGCGATAAAGAATTCAGCTTTTCAAGATTAGCGGCGAGAATTAAAAATATGTTTTCTAAAAAGAAGACGGTGAATGCAAAAGACTCCGCATCAAAGGAGGCTTTAAAATGAGTGAAAATGTTTTACAGATGAAGGATGTAACGATGCAGTTTGGCGGCGTTGTTGCAGTTGATAATCTTTCGCTTGAAGTTAATAAAGGAGAAATCGTTTCTCTTATCGGACCAAACGGTGCAGGTAAAACAACTGCATTTAACGTTGTAACCGGAGTTTACGCACCTACAAATGGTGCCGTATATTTTAATGGAAAAGAAATCGTAGAAAACTATCCGTCGGGAAAAATGAAAAAGAATTACGGCGGAAAAGAAGCCGGAAAATATTTTAAGAAAATAGAACCGACTCCTGATAAAATTACGAAGCTTGGTGTTGCGCGTACTTTTCAGAATATTCGTCTCTGGAAAACGCAGGATGTATTTACAAATGTTCTTATTGCAAAGCATCTTCGCCGTACAAGTAATATCTTTACTGCTACATTCCGCTTAAACCGCGCAGAAGAAAAAAGACAGCGCACAGAAGTAGAAGAGCTTTTAAAAATGCTTGATTTGTGGGAAGTAAGAAATGAACTTTGTACATCGCTTCCTTATGGTCTCCAGCGCCGTCTTGAAATTGCGCGTGCTCTTGCAACAGAGCCGTCTCTTCTTTTGCTTGACGAACCTGCAGCCGGTATGAACCCGCAGGAAACAAAGGAATTGACTGCATTCATAAAAAAGATAAGGACAGATTTTAATCTTACGATTCTCATGATTGAGCATCATATGGATCTTGTAATGGATATTTCGGATAGAATTTATGTTTTAAACTTTGGTGCTTTGATTGCAAGCGGTACGCCGGAAGAAGTTCAGAATAACCCTGAAGTAATTGCTGCGTACCTCGGCGAAAAAGAAGAAGCTTGATTGGAGAAAGAGTATGTTAACGATAAAAGATTTACATGTTTCTTACGGCGGAATTAAAGCACTTCGCGGAATTGATATCGAAGTTCCTGACGGAAAAATCGTAACGCTTATCGGTGCAAACGGCGCCGGAAAATCAACTCTTTTAAGAACTATAAGCGGTCTTGTAAAAGCAGAAAGTGGTTCTATAAATCTTGACGGTAAAGAACTTACGGCTCTTGCGATTAATAAAATCTGTGCAGAAGGAATTGCATTGAGTCCTGAAGGTCGTCGTGTATTTACAGATCTTTCTGTTCAGGAAAACTTAAAAGTTGGTGCTTATCTTAGAAAAGATAAAGAAGAAATCCAGAAAGATATGGAATGGGTTTACGAACTTTTTCCTCGTCTTAAAGAACGCTCATGGCAGTATGCAGGAACTCTTTCTGGTGGTGAACAGCAGATGCTTGCAGTAGGAAGAGCTTTAATGTCAAAGCCTAAAATCCTCATGCTTGATGAACCTTCGCTTGGTCTTGCACCACTTATCGTTCAGCAGATTTTTGAAATTATTCGTGAGATTAACAGACAGGGTGTTACGGTTTTACTTATTGAACAGAATGCAAATATGGCGCTTAAGGTTGCAGATATTGCATATGTAATCGAAACCGGAGCAATCGTATTAAAGGGAAGCGGAAAAGAACTTCTTGAAAATGATACTGTAAAAGAAGCTTACCTCGGAAAGAAAAAATAGTTTACGGGAGTTGTATGAATCTGCCGGAAGGGTATTCTGAGTTTTTAAAATCAGACTGTGACAGAAAAAAGTTCATCCAGGATTATCTTGATAAAAATAAAATCAGATCAAGTGTAATCTGCCTCAACGGGAAAAATCATATCTACGTAGATTTTTTAAAACAGAACTATGATAACAAATACAAATTAAAGACACTCGTCGCACACTACGACAGGGTAGACGGAGCTCCTGGGGCAAATGACAATAGTTCCGGGGTGTTTGCCCTGCTTGATGCTGCAGTAAGAATTTCAAAACTCAATCTTGTTCATAATACACGCATTATATTTACAGACGGCGAAGAAGACGGAAGGTTTGGCGTTGCTTCTCAGGGTGCTTTTTCGCTTGCAAAACGCTTTGTTGAATTAAATAATGCCGACCAGGATGTGATTGTTTTTGACTGCGTAGGGCGGGGTGATGTTCCGGTTTTATGTGAGTTAAATCTTCCTCCGTTGTCAGATAAAATCTTTGCCGCAAAATACAAAAGTCTTACTGCACAGATTCAGAATGTAATAGGAAATAAATCTTCTCTGGATAATATAATCCTGCCGGCTTCATTTTCTGATAATGCGGGATTTGTTGCAAATAAAATCCCTTCTGTTGCAATTACCATGCTTCCGAAAGATGAAGTCATAAATTATATGAGCAGCCTTAAAAGAATCCCGGGCCTTGCAGAATCTGTCATGAACCGCCGTCTTGAAGATGTTCCGGATAAGATTGCACCCGAATACATTTTGCGTGAAAGCATTCCTTTAACCTGGCGTTATTTTCATACAAGGTATGATACTGTAACGACTCTGACTCCTGTGTCTTTTTCGATAATTGCTAAGATTATCGATGAAATAGTTAAATGTAATTTCCTGCGCTGAACATCAAAAAACCTCGCTTGTTTATCTGAGCCGTTTTATGTATAATGAGTAAAATATCTTTTATCTGGGGAACTTAACATGAAACTTTGGCAAAACGGTGCAATTTACACAAACGGAAAGCTTACTCTTGCTTCACAGGAAGATGCAGTAAATTCTGACGGAATTAAAAAAACAATTGCATATTCAATTTTACAGAAACACAATACATCGGGTGATGATAAAAAATTAAAGATAAAATTTGACAAAATCACTTCCCACGACATTACATATGTCGGAATCATTCAGACGGCACGTGCATCGGGACTTGAAAAGTTTCCTATTCCATATGTACTTACAAACTGTCACAACTCACTTTGTGCAGTAGGCGGAACAATCAATGAAGATGACCACATGTTTGGTCTTACATGTGCACAAAAATACGGTGGTATATATGTTCCGCCTCATCAGGCTGTAATCCATCAGTTTGCACGCGAAATGCTCAGCAGCTGTGGTGCAATGATTTTAGGTTCTGACAGCCATACACGTTACGGTGCACTAGGTACTATGGCAATCGGTGAAGGCGGCGGCGAACTTGCAAAGCAGCTTTTAAATAAAACTTATGATGTTGCATATCCTGGAGTTATTGCAGTTTATTTAACCGGAACTCCTGTATCTGGAGTTGGTCCTCAGGATGTTGCACTTGCAATCATTAAAGAAGTTTTTGACAACGGTTATGTAAAGAATAAAGTAATGGAATTTATAGGCCCGGGTGTTTCAAACTTGAGCGCAGACTTTAGAATCGGTATTGATGTAATGACGACAGAAACTACTTGTCTTTCTTCTATCTGGAGAACAGACTCAAAAGTAGAAGAGTGGTATGCAATTCATGGAAGACCTGATGCTTATAAAGAATTAAATCCAGAAGAAGGTGCTTACTATGACGGTGCAATCGAAATTAATCTTGACGAGATTCGTCCGATGATTGCCATGCCGTTCCATCCAAGCTGTGCTTATACAATCGAAGAGGTCAATAAAAACCTCATGGATATTCTTGATGCAACAGAAAAGAGGGCAAAAGTAAGCTTTGGCGATAAAGTAAACTTTACGCTCAAGAATAAAGTAATCGATGGAAAATTCTATGTAGACCAGGGTGTCATCGCAGGTTGTGCAGGTGGTGGATACGAAAACATCTGTGCAGCAGCTGATATTCTTAAAAATAAGGATACAGGAAACGGAAAATTCCTTCTTAATGTATATCCTGCTTCTATGCCTGTTTATAAAGCCCTCATGGAAAACGGTGCATTCAGTGCTCTTGTTGATGCCGGTGCAATTGTAAAAACTGCATTCTGCGGACCATGTTTTGGTGCAGGTGATACTCCTGCAAACGGTGCATTCTCTATCCGCCACTCAACAAGAAACTTCCCTAACCGCGAGGGTTCTAAAATCCAGAACGGTCAGCTTTCGAGTGTTGCACTTATGGATGCGCGTTCAATCGCAGCGACTGCAGCAAACAAAGGTTTCTTAACACCTGCAACAGAATACGATACAGAGTTTAGCAGTAAAAAATATTTCTTTGACAAGACAATTTACGAAAAACGCGTTTACGATTCAAAAGGCGTTGCTCATCCGGAAGTAGAAATCCAGTTTGGACCAAATATCAAAGACTGGCCGGAACAGAAAGCACTTGGTGATGACCTTCTTGTAAAAGTTGTAAGCGAGATTCACGATCCTGTAACGACAACTGATGAGCTTATCCCGTCAGGAGAAACTTCTTCGTTCAGATCTAATCCTCTCGGACTTGCTGAATTTACTCTAAGCCGAAAAGATCCTGCATATGTAGGACGCGCAAAAGCAGTTCGTGATATGTCAGAAGAAGTTAAGTCAGAAATTAAGGCTGCAGTTGACGCTCTTTCTAAAAAAGACAGTGCACTTGGAAGCGCTGCTTCAAAAGCACAGACAGGTTCAACTATCTTTGCCGTAAAACCAGGCGATGGATCTGCCCGCGAACAGGCTGCAAGCTGCCAGAGGGTACTTGGAGCTTCTGCAAATATCGCAAACGAATATGCTACAAAACGTTATCGTTCAAACCTTATCAACTGGGGAATGCTTCCGTTCATTTACAAAGACGGAGATAAAAATCTTCCGTTTGCAAATGACGATTATGTGTTCATTCCTGGAGTAAAGAAAATGGTTCAGGATAAACTTCCTTCAATAAAGGCGTATGCCGTAAAGAAGGATGGAACAGTAAACGAGTTTGAACTTACTGTAGGCGACCTTACGGATGACGAAAGAAAGATTATTCTTTCTGGATGTCTGATTAATTATTATAGAAACTAGACGATACTACGGGGTTAATTTGGTAAAGAAATTTTTTATTCTTGCTCTTTTTTTATCATGTGCCTGTGTATTTGCAGAAAGTCCGTTTAGAGTTCCTATAAAGACTGACGGACTCATGCTTGTTTTTACAAAAGCACATTACGGGAAAAACAGTTATTATACTGATGATGTTGAACTGATAAAAGAAATTGCTAAGGACTGGAAGTTTTATATTCCGTCTCCATATCAAAAGGGCGGTTATGATTATTATGGTTACCTGATCCAGAATGATGTAGTTTTATCTGCCGTGTCAATAAATCTTGATGCTGGCCAGATTGTAACCGACAAGGGTTCTTTTGTTTTTGGTGAAAAGAAATTTGAAAAGATTCAGACTCAATTTAAAAAGGCCGTAGAAAAAAATTATACTTTTAAAACTACAGAAGAGGCAAAGGAAGAATTTGCAAAAGTAAGTAATAACCCCGATACAATTTTTATTGAATATGAACGCTGGCAGGAATTTGACGGATTTTTCTACATCTACATTTCTGACGATAACTTTTCTAAATCATCAAAAATCGAAAAAGAAATCATAAATTTCATAAGAAAAAATTATCCTGAGTATGATGTTGACGTAAGGCTTTCTGTTTATTCATCTGAGACAGGTTTTACTTTTTCTGTAGAATGTGACCGTGATTTTTATGAAGTATTCAAATATTATAATAAAAGCGAGTTCAAAACCTACAGCAGGCTTGAGATGAAAGCCTATTTTAAGAAGTAAGCATTTCTTTTGTTATGTGATATACACTCGAACAGTTATGACATATTACTTCTATAGGATCCGGTCCGTTCTGTATTATGTCATCAAGTTCTGCTTTTGGAAGATGCTTTATCTGGTCTGAAAAATTTTCGATTGAGCACGGACAGTCAAATATTATGTCACGCTCAAGAACAATCTTTGGATTAAATTCCCTGAAAAGTCCGCATATTACGTCTTTAAAATTTCCGCCCTCGCTGAACCAGGTACCGATTGACGGCATTGCATTAAAAGCGTTTTCGGCTCTTGTAATAAGCTCATCCTGAGCCATGTTTGCAAAATTTATTATATCTTTTGAAACGCCTTTCTGGTTTTGTACTGCTTTTCCACCTGCAGACGGAATTGACTGTAAAAATAAACCGCCGGCTCCGATAACCATTCCTTCTTTGTCAAACTGAATGCTTGTATTAAAGGCTGTGTTAATCTGTTCTGACTGAGAATAAAAATATGCAATGTCTTTTGCAATGTTTTTATAAATAATTTCTGTAGTACTTATCTGAGGCTCTCTTGCTCCCTCGATGTAGCGCGTTACGGTAACAGTTCCGTTTCCGAGAAATGGAGTTAAATCCCAGGATTCTAAAGGTTTTTCAATCGGGATGCTGTCGTTTAGAAGAAAGCCTCTCACATATCCTGAACTGTCTACTTCGACAGAAAACCCCCTGCATGGGCCGTCAGTTTCGTATTTTAAGACAATATGCTCTTTGCCTTTCATTGTCTGTATCATAAGGGCGGCACATAAAAGCCCCTGACCAAGAATCATTGTTTCAAGAAGTCCAAGGTTATGCTGGAGTTTCATCTGGTTTATGAGTTTAGTTCCGTTTAAAAAAGCACCACGAAATCTGCCTTCTGCCATGATAAAAACACTCATACCGTCTTTTTCGATTTTAGAAAGATGGGAAACGAGTTTAGGATCAGTTATTTCTTTAGTAATCATATAACTAGTCCTCTTTATTCTGATTTTCCCAGTCTGTATACATTTTTGAAAGTGTCTGGGAATCTGTTTTTCCTTCAAGGGCAGATTTTAAATACGGAATGAGAACGTCCCTTTTTATGGCTTCCCACTGACGAGGGTAGGCTGCCGGTGCTTTTATCGATGAGTTTGAAGGAACTTTAGCAAGAAGACATTTATAGAAAACCGGGAAAATATGTTCATTTACAGAAATGAGTGAAGAAAAACCGCTTGCAATTCCGAATGTGTTTGTATCGAGATTCATGTCGATTTTTCTTTTTAACATCTTGCTCTGGGCTTCTTCTGTCATGAACCATGTTATGAAAGTTTTACATGCTTTTTTTGCTTTTGATTTTTTGTATATACCCATCATCATGTTGTTTTCTTCTGCAACTGACTGTCCGTTTTTAGAAAGCCAGCAGAAATCTATTTTGTCAAGCTGTTCTTCAGAAAGAGAAAGAAGTCTGTCGCTTGTTGTATATGCAAACAATGATTTTTGCTGAAGAATCTGTTTATTGTACGGTGTATAAAGATATTTAAATGAAAAGTCCTTTTCATCATTGCATGAAGTGTTTATCGAATTTGTCCAGTCGATTAAAAACTGACAGCAGTTTTCTGTAAGCGGAATATTATATTTTATCGTTCCTTTCTGAAAATTAAATTTTATTTCTTCTTCTGCAAGCACTTTGTAAAGGAAGTCCGGATTCCACTGAGGTGCAAACGCCATCTTTGTGTAAAGATTGTCTTTTGAAAGCATGTTGAATTTTTTTGAAATTTCTTTTATCTGCTCGTAAGTAATCGTATCAGAAGAATCTGTAAGTTCTGAATTATTTGCATCATAAACAAGTGCGCCTATGTTAAAGTTTACAGGAATCAGATACTGTGTCTTTCCTTTTTTCCCGGCTTCAAGAAGTGAAGGGTAAAAAGACTCGCGCGCAAAGCGGTCAGAAAAAAGTCCGTTGAGCGAAGCAAAATAATGCTTTGAAATTCCTGATGTAATATAACTTGAAGCAATCAAGTCTGGCCCTGTTTTTCCTTTTGCAACAAGAAGCTCGCTTAATGCATCTTCTTTATAAACTACTGCAACTTTTACCGAGTCCTGGGAACTGTTAAAGATTTCTGCATATGAAGCAAATTCTACATTGTCAGTCCACAGAACGATTATTTCCTGTTTACCTTTTGAACAGCCTCCTGCCATAAAAATAAGCGTGGCAAGAAGACAGCTTATAAAGATATTTTTTTTCATAATTCCTCGGCAACTTTATAGATTGTTTCGTATACGTTAAGGAGTTTTTCTTTTTCTATGCTGCTGAATGCAACTCTAAGTGTTTTTTCATCGATTGCAACTGTTCCGATGCCGTATTCATTAAGAAGCTTTACGCGAAGTTCACATGCCTTTTTAGACGGAACGTAGAAGCTCATGAAATATCCTGAGTTAAACGGAAGCGGTTCAAGTTTTGAGCATGAGTGTGAATCTATGAAATCACGAACGATGCGGTAGCGCTCTTCGAGAATTTTTCTAAAGTTAAGTTTTTGTTCTTCGAGAACAGGATCTTTTATTGCCTTTACAAGAATACTCTGTCCTGGAGTAGAAGCGCATGAAACAGAAGATCTGATAATACCCATAAGTTTTTTGATGAGGGCATTGTACTGGTCCTCTGTCATTTCTGGATTTGCAAATGTAAGGAATCCGCTTCTGAATCCCCATACAAAATCTTCTTTTGTCGGACCGTCGATTTTTACTGCAAGTATATTTTTATGAAGGTCTGCTGTTTTTGCAAAAAGGGATTCTGGATTTATATCCTGTTCATAGTTTAATCCGAAATATGCGTCATCGCTTATTGCAAGAATCTTAACGCCTTTTTCTGCTTCTGACTTTAAAATCTGACATATTTTTTCTGCTTCGTCTTTTGTAGGGCTGTAGCCGGAAGGGTTCTGCGGAAAGTTAAGCAGAACTCGTACAAATCCGGTTTCTGCTTCTTTTTTTACTGCCTTTTCAAAGCCGTCTATATTGAATTTTCCGTCTGCAAAAAGAGTAAACTGATGGAACGAAGCCCCGCGTCTTGTTTCACAGATAAGAGCGTAATTGTCCCATGAAGGATCTGCAGCCAGAAGGGCATCATTCTGACCAAGGAAAAGGTCTGCTATATATGAAATTCCTGCTGTAAGTCCCGGAACAAGGACAGGAAGTGAAAAATTCTTAGTTTTAAGTGATGGGTTTTTCTGAATGAGTTTTTCTTTCCAGATTTCGCGCAGTTCCATGTTACCTGCAGTAGGTGCATAAGCTACAAGTTCTGCGTCTGTAAGTTCCGGAGCGTATTTCTTTATTGCTTCAAGAGTTACCGGATGTCCGTCAATTACGGTCATTCCGATGGTTCCGTTTGCTGTTTTTCCGAGTTTTTTAGCTTCGCCGCTCTGGGCTATAATTCCGTTTGGAAAAAAAATGCGTTTTCCGAGTTCTGAAAAAAGAGGTTCTGCAATTGAACCTGATAAAGCATTGTTTAATTCTTGTGCTAAAGGGTTTAACATGATAAAGTTGATTATACAAAAAATGCTGAACTGTTGCAATTAGAAAACTGCAGAGTATAGAATAAATTGCAAATCTTTGGTACATTTTTCTAATAAAGTATATAAAAATTATATGGGGATTTAATTTTATGGAACGATTTAATAATATAACAGAAGAAGACTTGAACGAATGCAGAATGCTCGCAGACAAATGCCGCGAAGAAGCTGCTAAACGTCTTGTAGGGCAGACTCAGGTAGTCGACGGAATCCTGACTGCTCTTGTAGCCGGCGGTCATGTACTTCTTGAAGGTGTACCTGGACTTGCAAAGACTCTTGCTGTAAGGACATTTGCAGAACTTTCTGGACTTGATTTTAAGAGAATACAGTTTACTCCGGACCTGCTTCCTGCAGATTTAACCGGAACATTAATTTATGAACAGACCGGCGGAAAATTTAGCGTTAGAAAGGGACCTGTGTTTACGAACGTCGTGTTTGCAGATGAAATAAACAGAGCGCCTGCTAAAGTTCAGTCTGCACTTCTTGAAGCAATGGCAGAACATCAGGTTACAATCGGTGAAACATCTTACAGACTTCCTGAACCTTTTTTTGTTCTTGCAACACAGAACCCGATTGAACAGGAAGGAACATACAATCTTCCCGAAGCAGAGCTTGACCGATTCCTGATGAAAATCGTTGTTCCTTATCCGACTCCAAAAGAAGAAGCAGAAATCGTAAGGACATGCGGTTACGCAGACCAGATAAAAGTTAATCAGGTTTTTTCTGAACGTTCACTTAACAAGTGCCGTTCACTTTTAGACAAAATTGTATGTGATGATAAAATTGTTGAATACATCGTATCAATCGTAAACGTAACACGTCCGATTGAAAAATCATATGCCGAATTAAAGAGTCCTGTTAGTTTTACAAAAGCAGGTGATGACATTACTAAATACATTACTTATGGTGCATCTCCACGTGCAGGTATTGCTCTTCTTCAGTGTGCAAAAGTTAATGCACTTTTCCAGGGAAGAAGTTTTGTTCTCCCAGAAGATATTAAAGCTGTCGCACTCAATGTATTAAGACACAGACTTATTCTTTCTTACGAAGCAAGCGCGTCAGGTGTAACTGCAGATGACATCATCGCAAAGATTCTTGATTTCATGCCGCTTCCATAATATATAGAAAAAAAGATTATGGCAGAATCATTACTTGGAAGCAAAGACTCGCTTATACAGAAAGCGGCTTTGTTAAGAATAACTACAAAGACTCTAGCAAACTCACTTCAGAACGGTTCGTTTAAATCGCTGTATCACGGTCAGGGTATCGAGTTTAGCGGTGTACGTGAATACTTAAGGGGTGATGACGTTCGTCTTATCGACTGGAATGTTACTGCCCGAAGCGGAAAACCATACGTAAAGATTTTTGAAGAAGAAAGGGAACTGCAGATTTTTTTAGTAATAGACAGATCTCTTTCGATGCAGACAGGTTCAAGGGGTAAATCAAGACTCCAGACTGCAATGGAAATTTCTGCGCTGCTTACTCTTGCTGCAGAAAACAATGCAAATCCTGTCGGTGCAGTTCTTTTTGGCGGCGATATTGAGTTTGTTTGTTCTCCTAAAAGTGGACAGACTCAGACGATGATTTTATTAAGCCATTTTGACAGAAAGCCTGAAAATAAAAAGCGTGGTTCTGTTCTTGCAAATGCACTTACAGGTGCGGGAAAAGTTTTAAAGAAACGCTCTCTTATATTTGTTATTTCTGATTTTAGAATGCGTGATTGGGAAGACCCGCTTGTTCATCTGGCAAGCCGCCATGATGTTGTGTGCGTAAGGATAGGGGACCCTTCTGACTACAGTCTTCCGGAAATGGGAGCTATTCCTTTTACGGATCCTGAAAACGGAATTAAAAAACTACTTCCTACTAATTCAAAAATGTTCCGCGCAAGCTGGCGTGAAGATGGAAGAATGAGGCAGCAGAGATGGACAGATTCCTGCTTAAAGCACGGTGGTTATCCGCTTAAAATCTCTACGACTGACGATGCTTTGTCTGTACTGATTTCTTATTTTACAACGAGGGAACAGACATGAAAAAATTGATTTTGTCTTTCATCGTTTTATTTGCTGCCGTATCAGGTGTTTTTGCGCAGGATTCAGAAAATGCAAGTCAGGTTCTTCTGCCGCTTGATGTTTATGTCGGTGACCATGCAGAAATAAGATATACATTCCGCTCGGCAATCGATTTTTTCTCCGGTGAAAAGGATCTTGAAAAAAAAGATTTATTAAATCCTTTTATCGGACTTGAAGATAAATTTACTGTCGTTAAGGCAGAACTTTATAGAAATGAAATGGAATATACTGTACGCTTTGTCATTATTCCGTGGAAAGTCGGAAACATTTCATTTCCGTCTTTTGATCTTAACAGGGCGCTCGGTCTTGTAAAGGATGAACAGAATGCAGAAAATTCTGCTGACGGTCAGACGGTTTCTGAACCAGAATTTTTTGTAGCGCTTTATCCTGTTCAGATTAAATCAATTGTAGAAAAAACAAATAATCATCAGATGATGCCGCCTGTTCCACCGATTATAATTCCTGGAACGACTTATGTAATATTTTTAATTGCACTCGGAGCAATAATTTTTCTGATTCTGTTTTTCAGATTCCTTTTGAAATTTCAGACAATCAAGCAGAAATGGCTCAATTATTTAAGACGCATGGCATTTAAAAGGAACGCAGAAGATGCGCTTAAAAAAATCCGTAAGCTGTGCAGAAATACAAAGGCATCGGATATTGAATTCTGTTCAACTTTACAGAACATTACGAGAAACTATCTTGAGTTCAGATTTGATTATAAATTTACTGCAGTTTCTTCAAGCGGAATAAGACAGGCATTTGAAAAAATCTGTCTTGGTGATATTCCGTCGGGAATTGCATATTCGGTAGAAGATCTTGCCGCAATGTTTGTAAGAACAGATTATATCCGTTATGCACATGACTCGATTGACTCGCAGCTTTATCCGCCGGTTGAACATCAGGCAGCTCTTGTAAAGACAGAGAGAAAATCACTTTCTGATATGGTTATAAAAGCAATTGACTGCTTTGAAAACAATGATATGCAGGAGGAAGAATAATGTCAGTTGATTATATGAATCCGTCAAGTTTTCTTCTCCTTCTTCTGATTGCACTTTTGTATGCACTCCGTAAGATAAGAATATTTAATAAGATTTCTTTGCCGCTTACTTTTTCTGACTGGAACGGCTGGGTATTTACATGGAACGACAAGTTTAGAAAAATTGTTTCAAATCTCTGCGAGTTTTTCTGTCTTGTTTCTTTTGTTCTTGTCGTTATTGCTTTTTCTGAACCTGTAGTTCATCATCAGGAAAAGGTTTATACGTCACGCGGAACTGATGTTCTTTTTGTTCTTGATGTAAGTTACTCGATGGCTGCAAAAGATATCAACGGAGTTTCTCGTCTTGATGCGGCAATTTCTACAATAGAAAAAATTGTAAATCAGAACAGCGGTGCGTCATATGGCCTTATTCAGATGGGACAGGAAGCCGCAGTCGTTGTCCCTGTTACGAACGATATAGAAACTTTTAAAAGCCGGCTTTCAAATCTTTCGGTCGGCATAATGGGTGACGGCTCAGCAATCGGAACCGGATTAAGTTCTGCCGTTTATCACATTAAGGATACAGTTGCAAAAAGAAAATGTATCATTCTTCTTACAGACGGCGAGAACAACGCCGGTGAGATTCATCCCGAGACTGCGGCGTCATTGGCAAAGAAAAGTGATATAACGCTTTATGTTGTCGGAATCGGTACAAAAGGCACTGTGCTTCTTGAATACAATGATCCTGTTACAGGAAAATTCTGTTCGGGATATTATGATTCATACTTTGATTCTTCAAAACTTGAGCGTCTTGCACTTATGGCAGAGGGCAGGTATTACTCTGTAGAATCGCTTTCTGCAATGAGTATGGCTTTGTCTGCAATCATAAAGAGGCAGGATGTTGTTCAGAGTTATTATATAAAGACAATCGATGATTATTATTATGACAAGATTCTCCTTGTTGCAATGATATGTATTTCGATTGCCTGGCTTATAAAAAGAGTTTATTTAAAGGAGTTTATTTGACAAAATGGGTATTAGTTTTGCACGTCCACAGTTTTTATGGCTCCTTATTGCAGAGATCTTTCTCTTTGCATATCTTTTTATCAATACTAAAAAGATTTTAAAGATAGCAAGGTCGTTCATTAACAGAAAGAACAAAGACCTTGCAGTTTACACGCCGTCCCAGATTTACTTCAGGCTGTTCTTTAAGGGAATATTCAGATGTCTTGCATGGATGAGCCTTGTTTTTGCTCTTGCAGGCATTTCATGGGGAAGCGTTTCTACTCCTGTTCAGAAAAACGGGAAATCATGCGCATTTGTTTTTGACATTTCATACAGTATGACTGCAAATGATGCTCCGGATTCACTTACACGTCTTAAAGCAAGCGCAGAATACGTAAAAATGCTCATGGAATATATGGACGGAATCTCTGTTTCATGTATTCTTGCAAAGGGTGATGGTGCTATAGCGATTCCGCAGACAGAAGATTTTGCAAGCGTTTATTCGCTTTTAGATTCTCTTTCTCCTTCAATGATGAGTGCACCTGGTTCGAGCCTCGGCAAGGGAATAGAAGCCGCTTTAAGGTCTTTCCCTTCAAGTTCCTCAAAATCACCTGTAATACTTTTATTTACTGATGGCGATGAGACAGATTCAGCTTTAATTCCTGCAATTAATAAAGCGATAAGACAGGGAGTATGTGTTGTAATCATAGGCTTTGGTTCTGAACGTGAAACAGAAATTACGGCAGGAGATGGAGTTACTCCTGTAAAGACAGCATTGAGGTCAGAAAAACTTAAGGCTGTGTGCAGGGATGTAAACAGCAAAAATCAGTCAGGTAAAAACTTTTCTTTTATAAAAACGGCTCATGCCAAATTTGTTGATGCATCAGAAGTGGGTTCGGCTGTTAAAGTAATTTATGAACTTAGAAATATTCCGCAGGATAAAAAACAGCTTACAACAGAAGATATTTTAAACGGTTTTTCTGGCGATGAAGAATCTGTAACAGTTTCGTACGAGATGCAGAGTGTTGACCGTCACGAGTTTTTTATAATTCTTGCAATCATTCTTTTTATCATAAGCATAATTGTTTCTGAGTTTTCGCTCAAGAATTTAAAATATATGGCAAACGCGGCAGTTATTGTATGTCTTCCGTTAATGTTTACTTCATGCGGAACAAACTTTAAAGACGCAAAAAAAATTCTTGAAAGCACATGGAACTGGTATCAGAAAGATTATAATAAGGCGATAAGCGGCTATACAGAAACGATTGATAGTGCAGAAGCAAATAACGATGAAGTTACTAAACAGTATGCGCTTTACGGTCTTAGCGTAACATATTTAATGCAGAATGAAAAAAATGCAAGTATGGAGCGTCTTGAACAGATAAGTCCTGACGCACCTGTAAAAATAAAATTTGCATCTTATTACAATGCAGGAATCATTGCACAGCGCGAAGGAGATCATGAAAAGGCAATTGAACTTTTTAAATCTGCACTTCTGGTTTCGCCGGATAATATAAATGCAAAGATTAATCTTGAACTTTCACAGACTCAGGAAAGTCAGAAAGCGAAAGAAGGTGAACAGGAAATGACGCCTTCTTCTGAAGATAAAGAAAATGTGTCGGATATAGAAAAAGCAATCTTTAACAGAATGCGGGAGAATGATCAGAACCAATGGAAAAATCACGAAGCACCAGAAAAGAACAGTTCGGTAATAGATTATTAAAAACATTCTTTACAATTTTATTTTTCTCTGCAGCTGCATGTTCTGAGGTTTTTGCAATCACTCCTCAGGAAATACGAAATCTTGTAATCAGACCGGAGGAAAATGTTTTTTTTACAAACCAGGAATTAAAATATGTTCTTGAAATCCCGGGTGTAGATCTTTCTGATGTTCAGACTCAGCTCCAGCCTATGAAAGACGGCGTAACGTGTATTTCTTCCCGTCGTCTTGATTATTTTACGAATGATGATTCTACCGGAGCAAGAATCGAGTTCTGGTTTACTTTTAGAGATACAGGTATTGGAGAAATTCCGCCTTTAATTACTAAAATTAAGGGTTACACATATTATCTTCCTTTTGAAAAAATTCAGGTTTATGAAAATCCTAAGACTATAGCTCCGCGCCTTGTAATCGAAATTAATCAGAACCAGGTGCTTTATTCACAGGCAGAAAATGCAAAAAAACAGGAATATTCGATAACTTCTGAGGTTACTAAACCGATTGATATTTTTATTTACATTCAGTATACGACTCAGATTAAACAGTTCGGATATGAGATTCCGAAAGATTCGCTTTTTGAAGAAGTAGAAAAATTTGAAATCATATCAGGTAAAAAAAAGATAAATGATTTTTCGCATGAAAAAATTCCTGTTGCAAGATTTAGATGGATTCCGCTTAAAGACGGAAAGTACTATCTTCCTAACGTAAGGCTTGTTGCAACAGCATACTCGGGACGAAACCTCGAGCTTTATCTTCCTGAATGTGTCGTAAACATCACTAAGCTTTCGAATGCAGACCAGACTGATGCAGAACAAAAGAATCTGGTGTTTGCCTATGCGCTTTCAAAACCTGTAGAGGATGAGTTTTTTAAATCTTCGGTTACTTCTTCTTTTGAGGACTATAGCAAAATCAGGGAACTTCGTACAAAAGAAAGACATTCTTTTGCCCCTGCATTTACAGTAAGAAAAGAACGTATAGCCCTCGAGCAGAGCATAGGAATTGCAGACTCTATAAATGAAACCAGTGTACCGTTGTGGAGTGCAGTCTTTATTCTTTTTATTCTGCTTGCTGCGACTTCGACACTTCTTTTTATGTGTAGAAAACGCGTTGGTTCTGTAATTGTACTTTGTTTTGCCGCAGTCTTTGCCTTTTTAAGTCTTATCAGCGGAGTTTTTGCTATGGAAAAACATGGAGTTGTAAGCGGTGGTTCGATTAGTCCAGTGCCTGAAGATTCTGCGCTTTCCAGCACAGCCGTTACTGCAGGAACCTGTGTTAAGATAAAAGAGCAGACAGAGAAATGGTATTATATTGAATACAACGAAAACGGCGGCTGGATTAAAAAAGAAAACATTCTTCTTGTAGAGTAGTCTATGGATTTTGGACAGATACTTTCACAATTCGAAAATATGCAGAAGAAAAACGGCGTAAAAAACACATTCGTCGACAAGGACAGTGGTTTTGAAAAAGAAGAAGAAAAAAGAAAATCACAGTCTTCTGTTTATATAAAGAATCTTCCGATAGACGCAAGCTTAGATCTTCACGGCCTTACGCAGGATGAAGCGTGGAATTCGATGCAGATATTTACCGAAAACTGCATACGCAAAGGCTATAAAAAAATTCTTTTCATTCATGGCAAGGGAAATCACGGTCAGGATCCGGTTTTAGGAAATCTGGTCCGTCTGTTTATCGAACAGAATCCTAAGCTCGGTAAAAGTGCACACCCTGATGCAAAGCTTGGAGGAAGCGGCGCAACATGGGTAATGATAAAACGATAGAGTTTGTAAATGTTTGTAAATATAAGCAGGTAAAAAAAAGGCGCAGCCTTACGGCTGCGCCTTTTATATTCTTTAATCTTTATTAAAGTTTTGCAAGTTCAATCTTTTCTACACGGTAGTTATACTGGTGATCGTTGATTGAGAATGAGAATTCTTCGCCGGCTTTATGATTAAGAAGCATATCGCCGAATGGAGACATGTAAGAAATTACATTGTTGTCTGGATCTGATTCCCATGGACCAAGGATTGTATAAACTTCTGCTGCATTTGTATCTTTGTTAAACAATGTTGCTGTTGTAGCAAATGAAATTACAGAAGTTGTTGCAGTTGTAGGATCAAATACTACTGCGCGGCTAAGTTCTTCCTGGAGTTTTCTTAACTGCTTGTTAAGGTAGTTCTGGTGATCCTTTGCTGCGTGGTATTCTGCATTTTCCTTTAAGTCACCCTTGTCGCGTGCTTCTGCAATTTCTTTTGCATTAGCAGGAATCTGGTTTTTCTGGATATCATCTTCGAGGGCTTTCTTTTCTTCAAGCTTCTTAGAAGTTACGAGCATACCATGCTGAGTAACAGTCTTTTCTTCTGTTGTATGGAACTTGTAGTCAGGATACTTAGCAAGAATCTTTGAACGCAGTCCAGCTTTTTTGTTTGGTTCAATATCTGCGATATCATCAACAAGAGTATACATTTTTGTAACTGTATCTTCATCTTTTGAGAACATGTAATCTGCGAGAGTATCGTTCTTAAAGAGAAGTTCTGTTGCAGTCTTATTGATCTTTTTGTTTTCTGTTGTGTTAACGTGGTTGTTGATTTCGAGGAATGTAAGCTCGATTATGTTAAGAAGGGCAATAAGCTGTTTTTCATAAGATACACCGCTGTTCTTGAGCCATTCTTTTTCCTGGCATTTTCCAAAGAAGTAGAGTACTGCTTCTCTGTAATCTTTTACGTTTTCAAATGCAGTCTTAACAAGAGCTTTAAGTTTGTCTGCATGTCCCTTGTCTTCGAGTGTAGTAATCATTTTTTCCTGAAGGACAGTAGGGAAAAGTTTTATGAACTGATCTGCCCAGTTAGGAAGAAGCTTGATTTTTGCAAGGAAATCTTCTTTTAACGAAGTATTCTTTGTATCTTTTAATGATTCATACATTTTGCATGGATCTTCGATGTCATCATAGATCTGAGCAAATGTGTATTTGCAAGGATATGAAAGTTCAGGGAATTTTTCGCTGATATTCTGAACAACGAGGTAAGAAGCGAGAACCTGGTCAGTAACTTTTGTGATAGTCTTAAGGAATCCTGTAAAGTAACTGTACATATCTGCAAAAAGATCATTGTCTTTTGCAGTTTCATCGCTGTTAACAAACTTCATGATTATGTCAACGCGGTTAAAGAACTGCTTCTGAGCCTTAAACTCATTTGCAAATTTTTCTTCCTGGCTTATCTCATGATCACGTACTACATACTGGTTGATGTCATTAGGATTTACACCGAAAGAAGAATCTGTTTCGAGGATTTTCTTAGCCTTTGAGTTCCAGCTTGTCCATTCACCTGGAGTAAGTACAGAAGGAACGAGCTCTGCCTTGATGCGCTTAAAGTCACAGCTGTTCGAGAAGCTTCTGATGATTGTCTTGAGAGTTCCGTCGATGTCGTTTTTAACTTCTTTAACAAGAACATCTTTTGGCATTGTTGCTTTCTTTACCCAGATATGATTGTCTGCAAGAGGAGTAAGCGAACTTACAGCCATCTTTAATGAAATTGTATGTGCGCCGTTCTTTTTTCCAAAGTAAATTTCGAGGTTGTCGTTTTCTACCTTTCTGATAACACCAACACCCCATGTTCTGTGGAATACAAAGTGTTTTACGTCAAATGCAATGTGTTTTTCGAAGTCATTGATTGCTTCAAAAACATTGCGGAAGTTCTGAGTAAGGTTTGAAGAAGAAATATATTCTTCGAGGTGGCTGTGGTTCTTGTATTTTCCCTTATAGCAGTCAACGATTTCGCGTCTTGCCCAAGGGTCTTTTGGATCGATTGAAAGGATTAACTTAAGGATGCTGATTGCTGTATCCCAGTTTTCTGCTTCATCACCGTGATCTTTGTACCATATATAAAGTTCCTGCATGAGGAGGGCAGATTTATCTTCGCTGATTGTCTTTGCAATTTTACGCTGAACGAGAAGGAAGAAGTCAATTTCCTGTGGAATCATTTGTACGAGTTTTGTCCACATTTCCTTTACAGGTCCGATATTTTTCTGTGCAATGTAGCGGAGTAAAGCTTTCTTGTAATATTCAATTGCGCTGTCGGCATTTGTCTGTTCGTAATGTTCTGCGAGAGCTTTTGCGAGTTCTGCTTCTTCAAAATCAAGCTTTACGATTTTTTCGTAGAGTTCCCAGACTTTGTCATTGTTTTCATCGTGATATGCTTTTGCAAGTGTTCTTAATGCAAACTTGTTGTTTTCATCTTCGTCGAGAACTGTTTCGCAAAGATATGTAACGATAGGTTCTTTGTGTGCTTTCTGAAAAATATCAACAAGGGTAGTAAGGTTTGAGTTATCGAGAGCTCCATCCCTTACAGAAAGGATTCCGGAAATATACAAGGCGATGATACTGTCCTTTGAATGTGTAAGGTGTTCATCACACAGTGCCTTGATTTCCTGTGTACATTGTTCATTACGTGCTTTCTCGATAAGAGTTGTAAGCTCCGTCAAATTGTTTTTTGTGTAATTGCTTATAGTTGCACGAGTCCATGTTTCTTCTTTAAGCATTTCCTGAACAGTTGTTATAAGTTCTGTAGACATAATAGCTCCTTGTTTCCCTTAAAAATGATAACTCACTCGAAATCCGTTATTTAGCATAAAGTGAATAAATAACAGGATCCAAAATTTTTATTCTCATCAGAATCTCATTGATTCTGGAAGTGTCTTCGGTATTCATTGCATAATGTTCAATGAGCCAGAAGTATAAATTGCAAAGGCGCGGAGTAAGAAGTTCCGTGTTGCATGTAGGGTCTTTCATTTCGTTCTCTGCGGCGTAAATCTCCTGCTTTAAGCGGGAAACCTCCTGAGCCTTAAGCTGTCTTTTTACCGTAAAGATTCCGAAAAGCTGTCCGTAAACCGGGATCCATGACAAAAGCGTGTTTCCCGTATATCCTTTTTCTTCTATTTTTCGCACGAGACACCAGATTAATTCTGAATCCAGATAACACAAATTGACTTTCTGTGCGTCAACGAAAAATGCTTCCCTAAAAAGAACTTTTGCCTGTCTGTCTTCGCCGCAGAGGGCATAGCAGTCTGCAAGTTCCGCAATAACCGATGAAACGCCGGGTTTAAGTTTGTTTGATTCGTTAAGGAAATTCTTTGCCGTAACGTATTCGCCAAGCTTTTTGTAGCACAAACCTATTTTTCTGGTAATTTCTGCACGCTGTTCAAAATCCTGTACGTCAAGAAGCTTTGAATAACTTTGCAGCGCAAGTGAAAAAATACCCGATCTGTAACAGTACATGACAAGTTCATCTGCCTTGTACTTCTGTTTTTCGGTAAATGATACAAACTGTTCCCATTCATGGAGGAAAATCTCGCCTCGTTCGTAGTCGTCAGTGACATCAAGCATCTGTCGTATTACATTCATCCAGTAAGAAGAACAGTTTACAGCAAACTGAATCTGTTCATTATCGAGTTCATTTACAAGAATCTCTCTGAGAATCTCATCTGCCTGTAAAAGCTCACCTTTTTTTAGAAGATGGCAACATTCTTTGAACTTTTCTTCAGTTTGTTTCTGCATACCTTAGTTTCATTATAATGTTTAGAGATTTTTAGTCAATTAGAATTCCTAATTTTTTTTAAAAATGAGCAATTTTTATACAACATATCATATATTGTTGTCAATAGGTCTGCGGAATAAATTTTAAACAATTTCACATATTGACACTTAACGGGAAAATCGTGATAATACTACAGAATATTCAAATTTATTTAAGGAGCGCGCACCGTGCCTTGTGGTAAGAAAAGAAAGCGCCAGAAGATGGCGACACATAAGCGAAAAAAGATGCTTAGAAGAAATCGGCATAAGAGCAAGTAATTTACACTTGTAAGCATATTTGCCATCAAAGACTGCAAAAGTATCAGCTTTTAGCGGTCTTTTTTTTAAACCTAAGATTATTTCTGGAGGTCTTCTTACGATTCTATCAGGCATTAAAAGTCCAAAAGATTTACAGAGTCTCTCAAAAAAAAAGCTGCCCGAGCTTGCGTTAGAAATACGTAAAAAGATTATCGAAGTAGTCGGTAAAAATGGCGGGCATCTTGCAAGTAATCTGGGGGTAGTTGAACTTACTATAGCGCTCCACAGGGTATTTTCTAATCCTGATGATGCTATAATTTTTGATGTAAGCCATCAGTGTTATACCCACAAAATACTTACCGGCCGTTATGAAAAATTTGATTCATTAAGAAAGCATGGCGGAATTTCTGGCTTTACGAAAATGGCAGAAAGTCCGTATGATTATTTTGATAACGGTCACTCATCGACAAGTATTTCTTCGAGTTTAGGACTTTTAACTGCAAGATCACTTTTAAGCAAAGATCCTGAATGCAGTGGAAAAGTAGTTGCGGTAATCGGCGACGGAGCACTTACAGGCGGACTTGCATTTGAAGGTTTGTGCCATGCAGGACAGCTCCAGAAAAATTTAATAGTAGTTTTAAATGATAACCAGATGTCAATCGGAAAGAACAACGGTTCTTTTTCTCGATATCTTTCGCGTCTTACAATGTCGCGCCAGTACCAGAAGTTTCGTCATGCAATTGATATGTTTGCAGAAAGAACTCCTGTCGTTAATAAATTTCTTCCGCAGTTTATAAGTAAATTTAAAAGAGGTTTAAAAGGTCTTTTTCTTGCAAACAATCTTTTTGTTGAACTTGGTTATGAATATGTAGGGCCTCTTAACGGTCACAATATAAACGAACTTGAACTTGTATTTAATCGTGTAAAAAAATTAAAGAAACCTGTCGTAGTTCATGTCGTAACAAAAAAAGGGAAAGGATACAGTCCTGCAGAAAATGATCCGCAGACTTTTCATGGCATAGGACCATTCTGCATTTCTGACGGAAAAGTAGAAAAATTTGATGCGGTAAGTTTTACAGAAATTTTTTCTCAGAGCATAATGAAGATTGCAGAAAAAAATGAAAGGGTAGTTGCAGTTACTGCCGCAATGACAAAAGGGACAGGGCTTGATACTTTTTCGCGGCATTATTCGAAACGTTTTTTTGATGTAGGAATTGCAGAAGAACATGCAGTAACTTTTGCAGGAGGTCTTGCAAAAGGCGGACTTATTCCTGTTGTATGCATTTATTCAACATTCATACAGAGGGCAGTCGACCAGATTATTCATGATGTTTCTCTTCCTGATTTTCATGTTGTCTTTGTCCTTGACAGAAGCGGTGCAGTTCCGAATGACGGTGAAACTCATCAGGGAATCTTTGATATATGTCTTTTAAAATCAATTCCTAATGTTACGATTATGTCGCCTGCTTCTGCGTGCGAACTTGATATGATGCTTAATCATGCAATCGAAATGCAGGGTCCTGTAATTATAAGATATCCTAAGCTTACATGTCCTAACGAAATTCCGTCTTATTCTATTCCGCTTGAAAATGGAAAAGGAATTTTAATCGAGGCATCAGAATATTCTCCTTCTGATTCTGTCATGTTTGATGAAGAAACTTTAAAGAATAAGACTCTTATCGTGACGACAGGTTCGATGATAAGCGAAGCGATAATTGCTGCCCGTGCAAAGCTTAGAAAAGGGGAATATACAGACATCTATAATCTGCGCTTTATAAAACCACTTGATGAAAATTATTTTGCACGCCTTTGTGTTCACTATTCAAAAATAATTATCGTTGAAGACGGTATTAAAGTTGGTGGAATTGCAGAAGAACTTGAACGCATTCTTTACAGAAACGGTGTGACGAATGTTAAGGTTCTTGCTTTTCCTCAGAAATATATCTGCCAGGGGACAAGACAGGAAGTCTTAAGCGATGCAGGACTTTCATCTGTTCATATAGAAAATGCTTGAATTTAATTTAAAGTCAAAGACAATATCTACTCAGAAAAATTCTTTTATAGTTGGAATCGTAAATGCAAACAGAAATTCGTTCTGGAAAAAAAGCCGGGGCGGGTTTTCTCTTGCAGAAAAACTTATCGAAGACGGAGCTGATATCCTTGATATCGGAGCAGAAAGTACCCGCCCCGGCGCTTCTTATATAGAGGAAAAAGATGAACTTGCTGCTTTGGTTCCGCTTGTAAGAAAAATAAGAAAATACTATGACATACCGATTTCGATTGATACGAGAAAGAAAAACGTCATAAAAGCCTGCGTAGAAGAGGGTGCTGATATTTTAAATGATATTTCTGCCCTTGAGGACGATGAAAATATGGCTTCCTATGCCGCACAGGCAAAAATCCCCGTAATATTAATGCATAAAAGGGGAAACTCTGTTATAATGGATAAAAATACAGAGTATGAAAATGTTTTTAAGGAAGTGCATGATTATCTTATAAGCCGTGCAGAATATGCTGTTTCGTGCGGAATCGATGAAAAGAAAATCATTCTTGACCCGGGAATAGGCTTTGCAAAGGATTTTAACGGAAACCGTGAACTTATTAAGAACATAAAGAATCTCTGCAGTGAAAAATTTCCTGTTATGATGGCTCTTTCGAGAAAAAGAGTTATCGGAGAAATGACGGGACGCGACGTTAAGGATCGCCTTGCCGGAACTCTTACGGCAAATATTTTTTCTGTCTTGAACGGAGTAAAATTCTTAAGGGTTCATGATGTAAAGGAAACGGCAGACGCTTTAAATGTCTTGAAGGAATTGATGGATGTCGGCAACTGAACAGTTTTTTTTGATTTATTCTTATATCACACCAGCTCTTGATATAGCAATTATTGCCTATATTCTGTACAAGCTTTATGAGCTTTTGATGAAGACAAACGGAATCCAGATTTTAAAGGCACTTGGTCTTATCGGATTGTTCTATCTTGTTGCATTTGTCCTTCGTCTTGATACGATTCTCTGGATATTAAAGATAATTTCTCCTGGACTTATCGTATGTTTTGTAATTGTATTCCATCCTGAAATTCGAAAAATCTTCCTTAAGATCGGGCAGAAAGAATGGCTCAATTTTGGTCATCGTTCAAAGCATACTCATGTCGATGCAGTTCTTATAGCGGCAGATCAGCTTTCTAAAATGAAGCGCGGTATGCTTGCAGTTTTCGTACGCAATACAAAGATGGATGATTATATCGAAACGGGAACTCGTCTTGATGCAAATCTTTCTTCTGCGCTTCTTTATACAATTTTTAGTCATGATACTCCGCTTCATGATGCGGCATGTTTTATTCAGGGCGGGAAAATCATTGCGGCAGGATGTTTTCTTCCGCTTAGTGAACAGTATGATATTAAAAAAACTTTCGGTACAAGACACAGGGCCGCTCTTGGTCTTTCTGAACTTACCGATGCCGTCGTTCTTGTTGTTTCTGAAGAAACGGGAGCAATAAGTTTAGCTTATGATTCTAAACTTCATTACGATCTTTCGATAACAGAGTTGACAAAAACTCTCGAAGAATTGCTTGAAATAACTTCTGAATCAAGAATTATTGAGGATACAATCGATGAAAGCAGAATCAACTCTTAATAAGATAACGAAAGACTGGGGCGTCAAATGCCTTTGTATAGTAGCAGGAATTATTCTTTACATCGTAGGACAGAATGCGAGACTTGAAAAAAGAACTTTGTCTGTTCCGCTTACAACTGTTGAAGACGGTCTTCTTACAAGCGTTAATGCAATTCCTTCTCATGTTAATGTTACGATTAAATCCAAATCTCAGAATATTGCACCGATTACTCCTTCAGAAATCGAAGCAGTTCTTGATTTAAGTTATTACGTAGAAGAAGGAACTTACAATGTTCCTGTAAGTCTTTCTCTTTCTTCTGATATTATTTTGTCTGACCCTGCAGAGCTTACTGTTACTCCGGAAAAATTTGTCGTTAAACTTGAAAAGAAGACAAGACGTTCTGTTCCGATTAACGTTCCGATTTCGGGAGATCCTATCCATGGGTATGAAGTTACAAGCATAAAGGTTAGTCCTGCAGAAGCAATAATTTCTGGTCCGCGCTCGATGGTAGAAAGTATTGATTCAATTTATACAGATGAAGTAGTGCTTACAGAAAGAAAAGAAAATTTTACAGAGACAAAGCATCTTCGTAACATAAGCAAGTTTATCGAAATTGTAAGTCCATATCAGGCAAGTATTGATGTATTCCTTGACGCATCTCTTGTTACAAAGACATTCAATAACTGCAGGGTTTTCTTTGGTGGTCTTGATCCTAAATTTGAAGTTGAAGAATTCCATGAAATCTCATTTACTGTTTCGGGAGCTCAGCTTGTTCTGGAAAAATTCTATCCGTCTGAATACACGGTTCAGTGTGACTGTTCTATGATTATGTCACCGGGAGAATATGAACTTCCTATCGTAATCAATATTCAGGATGCGTTTAAGATTGAGTCGCAGAGTACAGAAAAGATTAAATTTGTCGTAAAGGAAAAACCGGCCGAGCCTCCTGCTTTAGCTCCAGAAACTGATGGAGAACTTTAATGATTTTTGGAACCGGTACTGATATTGTAAAAGTCTCGCGCCTTGAAAAGTGGGTAAATGACCGCAGCATGATTGAGCGGTATTTTAATGCAAAAGAAATAAAGGAAGCAGATTATGACTCGCTTAACGAAAGACAGAAATCTGCTTTGTGCCAGCATTATGCGGCTCGTTTTGCGGCAAAAGAAGCTTTTTCAAAGGCTTTAGGCACCGGCATAACGGGATTTGATTTAAGGGATGTATATATTCAGAATGAAGAAAGCGGAAAACCGTATATAGTTCTTGAAAATTCTGCAGAAAAAGTTTTTCAAAATCTGTGCCCGGGAGCAAGGCTTTTTGTTTCTTTATCGCATGAAAAAGAATATGCTCTGGCGAATGTTATTATTGAAAACTGACGGATTTCTGATATAATTTAAGGATAAGAAGGGCGCGCTGCCGGGGGTGGCGTTTAAGGGGGATTTTATAAATGGTTTCTGGTGTAAAAAAGACTGACGAAAAGAAAAAGCCTGCAATTTCTTACTGGTCAAAAAATAAATGTCATTGTCCTGTCTGTAAAAAAGATTTTCCACGCGAAGAAATGCTCAGTGGTAACGGCCGTATGAATGCCGGAAAACTAACTGATGAGCTTCACAGACTTTATATTCCGTCTGCGCGATACGGAAAGATTTATCCCCTCATTTATGCAATAGGTGCATGTCCTAACTGTCATGCTGCTTTCTTGTGGAATGATTTTAAAGACATTGATGATGAAGCAACTCTTGAACGTATTTATGATAAGACAGAAGAAAGAAAGGCTGCGGTAAATGCGGTTTTCCCATATTATGATCTTACAAGAAACAGAAATCTTTTGGACGGAGCTGCAATGTATTATCTTGCGCTTTTGACATATGACGAAGTAGATCTTTCGTATCTTCCGACTATGAAAAGAGCAATACTTACTTTAAGACTTGCATGGCTTTGTAATGATCTTGAAGAAGAATGTCCTGGTCATAATTATAAATATGCCGCAGAAATTTTTTATAAAAAAGCAATTTTCTTTTATCAGCAGGCTGTAATTAACGAAACAAATCGTATCGAAAAAAGTTCTACGCTTGCAAACATGGGGCCTGATACAGATAAAAACTACGGCTGGGATGGAGTAATCTATCTTTGCGGACTTCTTGAACATAAATATGGTCAGAGAGATGATCAGGCTTTGAGACTTAAAAAACTTGATGAAGCAAAAATTGCAATTGCACGTATCTTTGGTCTTGGAAAATCTACTAAAGAAAAACCGGGTCCGCTTCTTGAACATTCACGAAATCTTTACGATGAACTTACAAAAGAAGTCGGCGGCGAACTTGACGGTATTTAATTTCAGATGAGAAACATACTTCTTACAGTTTCATACGACGGAACAAATTTCTCTGGCTGGCAGAGGCAGGATAAAAGTGATGAAAAAAAGCCTGTCAGGACAGTGCAGGGGGAACTCGAAAAAGTTTTAGAAAGCGTTCATAAAACAAAAATAAATCTGCAGGGCTCCGGAAGGACAGACAGCGGTGTTCATGCTGTAAGACAGAAGGCAAATTTTTTAAGCCCGATTGATTCGATTCCTGCAGAAAAATATGTCGTTGCTTTAAATTCTCTTTTACCCGATGATATCCGCATTCTGGATTCTAAAGAAGTTGATGAAAATTTCTCGTCACGATTTTCGGCAGTTACAAGAACATACCGTTATTTTATTGTTCCGTCTAACAGAGCGCTTGCAACTCAGATGCCTTATGTGTGGAATATAAAAAATGAACCGGACATAGAAAAACTTAATGCGATGGCTTCTGTTTTAAAAGGTGAATTGAATTTCGCAACTTTCACTGCTGCAGGGGATCAGAGTAAATCGACCTTTCGTTATGTAGAAAACGCTCGTTTTTTTTATGAGGACTTATGCCCGTGCGGAAAAGCAATTGTTTTTGAAATTACTGCAAACGCATTTTTGTGGAAGATGGTAAGGTCTCTTACAGGTTCGATGATTTTCTTTGAAAAAAATGGTTACGATGAAAAATATTTTAAAGAAGTTCTGGATTCATGTGACAGATCAAAGGCAGGACCTACAGCGCCTCCTCAGGGCCTTTTCCTCTGGGATATAAGCTACGAAGGTGTTCGCCACGATGCAGATTACGTAAAAGAAAATTCTACAGAAGATTAACGGGATCTATATCGACTTCGATATAAACATTTTGAGGTTTTGAAAAATCATAAAGAAGATGCCCCGCAAGTTTTTGAAGGATTCCTATATTCTTTGATTTTAACATAATCTGATATCTGTAATTTGCAGAAACTTTTCCAAGCGGACATTCTGATTCTCCCATGATTTCTACATCATCTGACTGTTCTGGATATTTCTTTTTATATTCTGCAAGTTTGTTTTCAAGGATTTCTTTTGCATTTTTTGCTGTCTGTCTTGCATCTTCTAAAACAGGGCAGCGAAAAACAAGTCTTACAAAGCGAGAAAAAGGCGGAAAATCAAGCATTTTCCTCTGCATTATTTCTGAAGAATAAAATTCGTTTGTCTTATTCTGGCATGCATAAAGGATGCTTTCTGCACCAGGATTATAAGTCTGAACATACACAACACCGTCAGGAAAATACCTTCCTGCGCGGCCGGAAACCTGCGTAATAAGAGAGAAGGTTTTTTCTGCAGCACGAAAATCCGGCAGATGAAGCGATGTATCTGCAAGAACGATTCCGACAAGCTTGAGGTTTGGAAAATTAAGGCCTTTTGCAATCATCTGGGTTCCAAGCATAATATCATACCGGCCGCGTTTAAAGTCTTCGATTTTTTCCTGCAGTTCTCCTTTTTTTGTAAGAGAGTCTGTGTCGACTCTTACGACTTTTGCATTCGGAAATTTTGATTTAACTTCGGCTTCGATAAATTCTGTCCCAAAGCCTGAGTATCCTATGTCAAATGATCCGCAGTTCGGGCAGCTCGAAGGCGGTTCAATCGACCAGCCGCAGTAATGGCATTTGAGGCGGTTAAGCGATTTATGGTATGTAAGCGGAACAGAACAGTTCTTGCATTTTATTTCATAGCCGCAGTATGAGCATCTGAAAAAGTGATTGAATCCTCTGCGATTTAAAAAGAGAATGATCTGTTTTTTTTCTTCGAGAGTTTTTTCGATTGCGTTTTTTAATTCTTCTGAAATACTCTGTCCTTGAATATTCTGCCTTGATAAATCAATGCATTTTATTTTAGGCATCGTTCCGCCTGCAAGACGGCGAGTGAGCTTGTGGCAGTTAAACTGTCCGTTGCTTATAGAGTTCCAGCTTTCGACAGAAGGCGTCGCGCTTCCCATTAAAAGCGGGATCTTTAATTTTGTACATCTGTACATTGCAACCTGTCGTGCATGATAGCGCGGCGTATTGTTGGATTTATATGAGCCGTCGTGTTCTTCGTCAATTATTATAAGGCCTAAATCCGGAACCGGTGCAAAGACAGCGCTCCTTGCTCCGATTACGATACGGGCTTCACGCTTTAAGATTCTGTTCCACTCTGCAAGCTTCTGACTTGGTGTTAAGCCTGAGTGAAGTACCGCTGCAGTCTTTCCGAATCTGTTTACGACAGCTTCGATTACCTGTGGTGTAAGACCAATTTCCGGAACAAGATAGATTATGCCTTTATCTTTTTTTAAGACATTTTCTGCAACGCGCATAAATACTTCTGTTTTACCGCTTCCTGTTGTTCCGAAAAGATAATGAAATTTATTTTCTTCGGAGTCGAAACTGCATATTGCCTCGATTGCCTTTTTCTGTTCATCAGAAAGTTCGATGTTTTTCTTTTCTGAAAATTCTTCGACAAACGAAAACGCAGAACTTTCTGATTCGCGTTTTCCAGACGGAATTATTGAATTTAAAACTTCTCCTATCGGACAAAGATAATATGAAGACATCCACGAGCCGAGTGTGAGAAGTTCTTCTGTAAGAATCGGATTTTCATCCGGAACTCGTACTATAGGACGGATTTTCTTTTCGTCAAAGCCTAAATCCTTCGGAAGCTCATCAAAAATTTTTGTTATGATTCCCGTCATGCGTTTGTTGCCGAATTTTACTTCGACTCTTTTCCCGTTTTCGGGAGGAAATGTTTTTGCATTTACGGCACGCTTTGAAAAAAGATCTTTCTGACTTTCGTCTGATTTGCTTTTATTTACGCTTACAGTATCTTCGCTTAAGGCAGAGTAGGTGAATGTCTGGTTTAAAGGCACATTGAGTGCAACCTGGAGATACTTCATTTTATTTTACAAAGTTTTTTTCATAGTCAGGTACAAGCTGTAAGAGTTTTGCCCTGAAAGCCTTTAAATCCTGCCATGCCGGAGCTTTTAATCTTTCGTCGCGCAGAAGGGCACTCGGATGATATGTAGGCATTACAGGTATTCCGTTATACATCGAAAAATTACCGCGAAGGGCATTTATACCCGATGAAGTTCTCAAAACTGACTGCGCTGCAACGCGGCCCATGAGGAGAATCATTGATGGTTTTAATAAACTTATCTGAGCGTCAAGAAAACTTATGCAGGCAGAAATTTCTTCTGGGAGCGGGTCACGGTTGTGAGGCGGTCTGCATTTTACGACATTAGCAATATAGCAGTTTTGAGAACGGCTTAAAGAAATTGCTGCAAGCATTTTGTCTAAAAGCTGTCCGGCTTTTCCTACAAAAGGAAGTCCCTGATTATCTTCTTCTTCTCCAGGACCTTCTCCGATTACAAGTACGAGAGGTTTTAAAACTCCTGTTCCAGGAACTACATTTTTTCTTGTCTGACATAACTTGCATCGCCTGCACTCATAGATTTTGTCGGCGATTACCTCAAGAGACACCGGTTTTTTAGTCTGAACCTCTGTAACCTGGCTGTCATTTTGAGGGATTTGAGCATTATTCTGGACCTCATGCGAAGCTTCGACTGCGGTTTCGTCATCAGAAAATACGGGAGGAGCCATATCAAAGCTTTTCTGCGTGTACCCGTTGATTGAATCTGAAACAGTTTTTAATAATTTATATATTGTCTCTTTTTCGCCTGCTGTCATATACGTATTTTACCATATAGTTTGACCTTCATTCAATAAATGTTTATACTTTAATTCAAATGAAAAAAATCAGGAAATTTGCATTAATATTCGTATTTTCACAGCTTTTATCATCTGTTTTTGCCGTAACTCGTGGTGGACAGGACTTAATTTTATGCGGTCACTGGGTTTATTCAGCTTTATTATCACTTGAAATGGAAATGGGACGCGTGACTTTTTCTGATCAGGCACCGATTTCTATAAATGAATTGAAAACATATCTTGAAGACATAGATTATGAGCGTCTTTCTGAACCAGGAAAAAAACAGTACGACAGAATTATTGAATATATTGAAGAAAAAAACTGGTCATGGAATGCAGGAATTTTTTCTATAGGCGTTGAACCTTCTGCAAATCTTGAACTCTACTATAAATCAGAAGAAGATACTCCCTGGGTTTATGATTATACAAAACGTCAGTCAATAATCGACATGCCGATAAAAATTGGACTTGCAGATTACTGTTCAGTTTATATGGGACTTACTTTGTCTCAGAGTTATTATGCGCGCTATTCAACTGACAATTATGTAAACCAGATTTTTGTAAACGATGCATTTGATCCGGCTCTTACTCACGAAAATTATTTGTCTGCAGGATATTTATGGGATAATGGTGTCGGAATAAACTTAAGGACCGGAGTTGGAACTCAGAGCACTGGACATTCTCTTATGCCGAGCATCATCATGTCAGAATATATGACTGACACGCCGTATGTAAATTTAAGGATTTTTTCTCCTGTCTTTAATTATAATTTTAACGTAACTCAGTTTACCAGAGAAACATATTTATATACACACAGAATCGAAACGAGATTTTTTAAGAAAATTCAATTTTCGTTTATCGAAGGAGTTTTACCATACAGCAGTTTTGATTTAAGGTTTGTAAATCCGTTTGCGGTTTTCCATGGTTACGGACTTTTTAACGAATATCATGGAGACTGCTCTTCATATTTTGGATTTAAAATAAGTTATGTTCCTGTAAAATACTTAAGGCTTTATACTCTTTATTCTCAGAACGAGCACACAATGTCGTCAGAAGGAAGCGGTGAGCCGGAAGGAACCGGTTTTCAGGCGGGTATAGAATCTTATCTTCCTTCAAAAAACGGTTACTTTCATTTTGGTGCTGAATTCTATTATACGAACCCATACCTTTTCATAAAACAGAGTCCTAATGTTTCATTTGCAAAAGTTTTTACAGAAATGATAGAAGGAACGGGAAATTATTATCAGTGGATGGGGAATCCTTTAGGACCTGACTCGCTTGCGTTCCAGATTGCGGCAGGATATGAAGTTCCTGATAAATGGTCGGTTGATCTTGCATATAATTTTGCGGCAAAGGGTGAGTTTGCAGGAACAAGAATTTTCGAACAGTCCAACTGGCAGAAAAGCGATCTTTCGTTTGACGAAACTGTATGGCCTTACAAAGATCCGGATAATACTTTAAAAGCGCCGCACGGTGTCGTAGAATATGTAAACTCTGTTACTGTAAAAGGAACTTATAAACCTGTAGACTATCTTTCTTTTATGGTTCAGCCGTCGTATGTATTTATGTTTAATCACAATCATGTTAAAAATCAGTCAAGACAGGGATTTGAAATTGCATTCAGCGTAAAGACACAGTTTACAAAAATTTCGAAGAAAGAGTTTTCATCAGAATCCCTTTTTAAGGACGGTAAAGAAAAATGAAAAAGTTTTTTTCTATAATTATATTCAGCTTGATGGCACTTGATTTTTTTGCTTCGTCACGCGGTGAGCAGGAACTTATAAAAGCCGGTCACTGGGTTTATGACAGCCTTGCTGCAGTCTGCACAGAATCAAATTCTGTTTACTGTTATGATGAAGCTCCTTTAACCGTTCAGCAGATAAAAATGATTTTAGACAGAATTGATTATGAATCATTAAGTTCTGCAGGAAAGAAAAATTATGACAGCATAATTTCTTATTTAAATGAAAAAAAATGGACCTTTGGAAGCGAAAATTTTAATATCGGTTTTTCTTTAAGAGTTATCCCCGAAGCACAGTATAAGACAAATGAAGATGTTCAGTGGATTTATGACAGAAAGCAGAGGTCTCCTTTTGTAGACAGCTCCATTGATTTTAAATGCCATGAATACTTTTTTGGTTCAACAGATATTATCGTAGCTCAACCACAGAGCGCAAGATTAAAGAATGACAATTATGTAAACGTGCCGTACAGCATGGAGACAGTTGATATAAACTTTCCTCATAATGCATATTTATCTGCAGGCTTTATGTTTAACGAAACTTCCGGAATTAATATGAGGCTTGGTGTTTTAAGCAAGGATTACGGAAGATCAAGCATTGGAAGTGCAATTTTATCACGTAATTTATACAGCACTCCTGAATTTAATTTAAATATTTATTCTGATTTATTGAGCTATCAGACAAATATTACGATGCTTGGCCTTGACCGTTATTTTTATTTTCATAATTTTTCGATAAAGCCGACAAAAAAACTTTCTCTTTCTATTCTTGAAGGTGCTTTGCCTTACGGATCTATGGATTTAAGATATTGCATTCCGTTTACATTCTTTCATGGATATGCAGGATGGTGGGATTATAAACATGAAACCAGCACTTCCGGTGAAAAATATGATGTTGCAAGTTATCTTGGCTTAAAGATAAACTACACGCCTGTAAAATATCTGCGCACATATTTTATATTTGCAATGAATCAGTTTCAGATGCCGAATGAAGATGATTCTTCTGTTCCACCAGGATATGCTGCACAGCTTGGACTTGAAAGTTTTATTCCGTTTAAAGACGGATATTTTCATATAGGGGCAGAAGCTTATTATGCCGTTCCGTATTTTATGATTACAGAAAGTCCTAACTGGTCTTTTGTAAAAACCTATGAAGAAACATGTGACAACTCTGCGACTTTTTATGAATGGATAGGAAGTCCTTTGGGTCCTGATACGATTGCATTTAAACTTGATGCAGGCTACGAAGTAAAGGATAAATGGGGAGTAAATTTCTCATATCTTTTTGCAGCCTGCGGTGAGCTTTCTAATCCGGATTTCTGTGGCTGGGGCGGATACGACTATGACTTTTTCTCTGAAAACCGTCAGTTAAACTGGGTTTATCCTGCAGAATATGGACCGGATAAATATAAAAAGGGAGCATCTCTTGCTTCTCCAACTGGAACTCCAGAATTTAGGAACATAGTTTCTTTTAAATGCGATTACTGGCCTGAGTCATGGCTTTGTATAACAGCTTATCCTGGAGCTGCTTTTATATTTAACCGCGGACACGAAGAGGGAAAATTTGATCTTAGTTTTGAGTTTGCACTCTGTGCAAAATTTGATATAACAAAATTATCTTTAAAGTAACAGGAACGTAAAATGAAAAAATTAACTGTAATTCTTTGTGCATTTTTAATGTGTTCATCTCTTTTTGCTCAAGCCTCACTTGACCCGAATGACGTATTCTATAAAGATGCAAAAAACTGGGAAACAAAGGGAATTATTTCATGGCTTCCGCAGATGAGACCTTATCCTGCCCAGACAATAAAATCGATTCTCGAACAGGTAAAAGAAAAGGGCAGCGAAGAAGATGTCGAGCTTGCACAGTATTATTACGAAAAGAATTTCGGTAAAGGATGGAATATCGGTTTTACGCTCGGAGATAAATTAAGAACTGCAGATTCAGAAAAGAACCGCAATATGTTTTTTGCTGAACCAGAATTTTTTGGTAATCTCGAATTTTTTGATCTCGTTACTTTAAGTTACAAGCTTGGACTTTTTATCCAGAATAAATCGGTAGAAGAAGATTCTGTATGTCCTATGTTTAAATTCCGTCTTACAGATACACATGATGACTCAGCTTCTGCAGGTCCGTTAAAAGCAAATCTTGATATGGTTTCAAATGTGACTGTAGGAAAAGACAATCTTTATTTTACACTCGGATTAAACAGAGTAGCTTATGGCCCGATATTGTCTGATTCTGTAATGCTTAACGGAAAACAGTTTCATTCTGGAAACTTTGTGTTCAGTTATGAAGCAGAGAAGTGGGGTTATGTTCAGTCATTGAATGTACTTACACGTTCTACAAAAAATGAAAAGTCTGCTCCATCAGATTTTGCTCCAGAAAAATATCTTGCATTCCATTCGGTAAGATTTAAGCCTGCAGAATGGATTGCAATTTCTTATTATGATGCTTCGGTCTATACAAACAGATTTGATCCTGCATATCTAATTCCGGTTCCATATATGGTAACTCAGTGCATGTATTCTGCAACTGACAATCTTATAAGCGGACTTATATTTGACTTTAGACCGTTTAATAATTTTGGCGTTTCTGTTTCGACTGCTTTTGATGACATTGACCTTAACGGACTTGCAGAAGGAAAATTTGATACGAGATTAAAAATGGCTTTGATGCTCGGAGTAAATTATATTCCGGACGTTAAGTTTATTGACAATATTTCTTTTGATTACACCCTTATAACTCCTTATACATATTCACACTCAGATCCGCATATCGAAACATTCGGTTCAGATGTTGCATCGATTGCAGACAATTACAATAAAGATAATTTTACGACAAGACTTCATAGCCTTGGAACTTCGGTTCCGCCTAACTCTGACCGTTTTGCATTTGCGATTGCTTTTAAGCCTGCAAAACGTCTTCGCGTAAATTTTAATTCTTCGTTTGTAAGACATGCAAATATTGCAGAAAGTTTTTCTGACGAAGAAGCATGGGCATATATTTTTTCAAACTCAACTGTGCAAGAAGGATATGAGTTTTCTAACGATGGTTCAATCTGGACAAGCCCTATGTATCCTGACGAAAGCATTTACACAAACCACACTCCGACAGCATCAAAAAATCTTTTCTTAAACCAGGAGCACAAGATGTATATTCTTCAGTGCGGAATTGACGCAGAATATGAACTTGAGCGCTTTAAATGGGGAACTCTTTCTTTAAGTATGGGCTATATGTTTGAATACATATATAACAAGGGAGTTGATTCAAATATTTACAGAAAAGACGCGTCGGTGAGTGCAAGCCCTACAACAACGCCCGATGCAGGTATAATTGCGGCACAGAAAAATGCGTGGATTGACAATTTTACCAATCAGTTTAATAATTATTTTATGATTGCCGTTAAGTATACATACTAGGCAGGGGATTTTAATGGAACAGAAGCGTAAATTCTTATTTCTATATCTTACAACAGGTGCCGGACATATCTCTACTGCCAGGGTTATGCGTGACTGCATACAGAAATTAAATCCTGATGCAGAAATCGTTATGGTAAACGGCTTTGACAAAAAAAATATCTGGGGTCAGTATATTTTTGAGCACGGATATTATATGTCAACAAACGTTTATCATGGAATGTTCGCGCTTGCCTATGACATGGGAATGAACAGGTTCTGGCAGTCTGCAACCATTAAACTTTTGTATCCTCATACTACATGGTACTTAAAAAAGATTATCGAAAAAGAAAATCCGACAGACATCGTTTCTTTCCATTTTGCATTAAGTCCATATCTTTATGATATCGTTAAAAAATCAGGTAAAAAGATAAATCTTTCTGTAATGGTAACAGATCCTTTTACAGTTCCTCACTTCTGGTTCTATGACAAGCGCCTTGATTATCTTGTTTATTCTGAACAGGCAAAAAAAATCGGTATGTCTCTTGGAGTTCCGGAAAACCAGATTAAAATTGTTCCGTTTGCATTAAATCCAAAATATCAGATTCCTTTTACAAAAGATGATGTAGTTGAATTAAAGAAAAAACATGGATTTGATCTTGATAAAAAAACTCTTCTCATGGTCGGCGGTGGAGACGGAATCCCTGGTGCAATCGAAATCATAAACAAATGTATTTCAAAAAAAGCAAAATTCAGTGTTGCGGTAATCTGCGGACACGATAAAGCAAAACAGAAATATCTTGAAGGAATAAAAGCATTAAATCCAAAACTTGATTTACATGTTTTTGGTTTTGTAAATTATCTTGATGAGCTTGTAAAATTGAGTGACTGCGTCGTAATGAAAGCAGGCCCTGCAACTTTAATCGAAGTGCTCACATGTAAAAAGCCTGTAATCATATGCCGCTACATTCACAATCAGGAAAAAGGCAACATGCTTTTTGCAGTAAACAACAAAGTCGGATATTTTATCCAGAAGCCTAAAGCAATTTACGAAAAAGTTGAAGAGCTTTTATACGACGAACACTTTGATGAAAAGATGGAAAAAACATTTGCAGCTTTAAAAATCGATACCGATACAGATAAAACTGCGCGCATCCTTCTTGAAAAAAAAACTTTTTAGAGTTTATAAGCTTTCGAACGCATAAAAATGTTTTACGACTCTGGTTTCAAATGCTTTTTTGATAAGTTCATCCGGATTAATCTTTTCATAAACTTCGCGGGCATCCTCAAGACTTGCCTTTAATACAGGATGTCTCGGACTAAAGAGTACACAGCAGTCTTCGTAAGGTAAAATCGAAGTTTCGTAAGTTCCGATAAATTCTGCAGTTTCGATGATTTCTTCTTTATCAAGTCCTACAAGCGGTCTTAAAAGCGGGAGCTCAGCACAACTTTCTGTTACCTGCATGTTTTCGAGAGTCTGACTTGCAACCTGCCCAAGACTTTCTCCTGTTATAAGACACTGGGCTCCGATGTGTTTTGCAACCATGTTCGCTGCTTTCATCATGCACATTCTTAAAGCGAGGGTAGACCAGGCCTCAGGCGCTTTTTCTTTTATGAGCATCTGAACATCTGTAAAAGAAATTATGTTGAGTGTAGTCTGCATTCCGTATGTCGAAAGAATCTTTGCAAGGTCTTCAACTTTTTTCTGTGCTTCGTCAGAAGTATACGGGTAAGAATGAAAGTAAATGCATTCAACACGCATACCGCGGCGCAGCATTCTGTAACCTGCGACAGGACTGTCGAGGCCGCCTGATAAAAGAAGAAGTCCTTTACCGCTCATCCCGACAGGAAGTCCTCGGCATCCGGTTTTAGAATCCGTGTAGACAAAACACTTTTCGCGTACTTCTACCCAGATTGTTACGTCGGGATTATGAAGGTCAACGTCAAGAATTTTATTGTCATAAAGACCAGAGGCGGCCTGCCTCATTATTGCGTATGAATCAAGTTCAAAAGATTTATCGCTGCGCCGCGCGTCGATTTTAAATGTTCTGGCACCTGCTTCTTTTGCGATTTTTCCAAGCTCTGTAACTGTAGATGTTATCGAAGCGATGTTTTTTTCGCATATCGTTGTTTTTGCCCAGCCTGTAATTCCGATTAAATGGGAAAGACAGAATTCTACTTCGCGGCAGTTTTCTTCTTCGACGTCGATATACATTCTTCCGGCTCTTAAAATTATATCAACCGGAATATGTTTTAAAAAGTCTCGCACATTGCGGACGAGTTTGCTTTCGAAAGCGTTTATATTTGAGCCTTTCAGGGTCAATTCCCCGAGTTTTGCAAGATATGTTATTTTCATATGCTGAATTATAATAAAAAACTTCTTTTATTACAAATATAATCGAATTTGATCCAGAAAAAATCATTTTTTACATAGAAACATAAGGCGGGCTTTGTTAGATTCAGCTCAGTAAAATTCTACCTTGAAATACTATTAAATATGGGTTAATCTAAAAGGTATGTATAAAATAAACCAGTTGTTACATCTTCGATCAAAACAGCCTCATACTCTTGGTAAAAACATTCCGCAGATGCTCAAAAATGTCGTTGAGCAGTGTCCTGACACTATTCTTCAGGCTTCTAAAAATGAAATCGGAACGTATGAATATCACAGTTATAAACTGGTTTACAGGCATGTCCTTGACCTTGCATGTGCACTAAAAGAATTTGGTGTAAAAAGGGGAGATCTTGTAGGTCTTATTTCTGATAACCGCCGCGAGTGGATGGTAACAGACCTTGCGCTTTTGTGTCTTGGGGCAGCAGATGTTCCGCGCGGCTGCGACTCGATGGGAACAGAAATCCGTTTTATTTTAAATTTTACGGGATGCAGAGTCTGCTTTTTTGAAAACGACAGACAGCTTAATAAAGTACTTGAAAACATCGATGAAGTTCCAGAACTTACCGATGCAATTTTATTTGATTCTCCTGATGAACTTACAATGGAGCGAGCCGCGCTTCAGGGAATTCGTGTTCACAAGTTCATCGAATTTGAAGATGAAGGAAAAAAATCTTCTGACAGCCAGAGAGCTTTGATTGAAGAAGAAATAGAAAAGACAGAAGGTTCTGATCTTGCGACAATCATTTTTACTTCGGGAACAACCGGAACTCCAAAAGGGGTAATGCTCACTCATGATAATTACATGGCACAGTGCGAAGTAATTAAAGATGTATTTACTACAGCGCGCGAAGGTGACATGTGGCTTTCTGTTTTGCCTGTATGGCATGTAATGGAGCGCGTTTACGATTATTTTATCATTGCTCTTAAAAACGGAATTGCATACTCAAAGCCTGCCATCGAACTCATGAGAGAGGACATGAAAGTAATTAAACCGCAGTGGATTGTAGGCGTTCCGCGTTTGTGGGATGCGTTTACACAGAGCTGTTATCGTGAACAGAGAAAGAAAAACGGTTTTTCTTCGATGATGTTCAATATCGGTATGGCAATCGGAAAAACTTTCTGCTGGGCAAGTGACAGATTCTTAGGATTGATATGCCGCTTTTCATTAAGACAGCAGATTTTAGACAGGATTTACGGATTTTTGCCTTACATTCTTTTGTCGCCTTTTGCAGGTTTAAGTTATTTGATTTCTATCCGTCAGTTAAGAAAAAAACTTGGCGGAAAAATCAAGGGATGCATCTGCGGTGGAGGAAGTCTTCAGCCGGATACGGATCACTTCTTTAGGGCGATGAGGGTTCCGCTTCTTGACTGTTATGGAATGACAGAAACGGCTCCGATTCTTTCTGTAAGAAGCCCTAAAAAAGTTATGTCAGGCTGCGTAGGAAAAGTTTATCCGTCTGCAGAAGTTAAAATTGTTCCGCATAAAGATGGCGTTCCGTTATCGGGTACCCCGCTTGCTCCCGGAAAGAAGGGCCTTGTTTTTGCCCGGGGCCGCCAGGTAATGAAAGGCTATTACAGAAGACCTGATTTAACAAAGCAGATTATCGATAACGAAGGATGGATTAACACAGGAGATATAGGTGTTCTTTCGCGCAACAACGAGCTTGCGATTACAGGTCGTGCAAAAGATACGATTGTACTTATGGGTGGTGAAAATATTGAGCCGCAGGTAATCGAAAACGCAATCTGCAGAAGCAAGTACGTAGAAAGCTGCGTTGCTGTAGGTCAGGATAAAAAATACATCGGCGCGCTTATTGTTCCGCGAAAGGCAAATATCTTGCAGTATGCTAACGATAACAACATTCTCTATGATTCTTATGATTCGCTTATCGAAACAAACGAAATTGAAAACCTTCTCAGAAACGAGATAGACACTTATATCTGCGAAAAGAACGGTTTCAGAACATGTGAAAGGGTAGGAAAATTTGCCCTTATTCCTAACAGTTTTGAAATCGGGCGCGAAATCAACGCCAAGCAGATTGTAATGCGGCATAAAATCGAAAAAATTTATGCAAAAGAAATAAAAATGATATTTACATCCCGCGTAAATTCTATAACCTAAATCGATTGCGGTGCCGATAATAAAATGGTGAAAAAGGTTTTATTTTTCTGTTCAGCATTTTTATTTATCCTCACTAACGCATTTTCGCAGAAAAAACTTGCAGAAATTCCAAGGGCAGATGAAATCCCGGTTGTAAACCCTGATGCAATTTTAATTACAAATTCGGTTCCGAAACTCTTTGACGGAATCTGGGAAGGCAAGGACCGTTATATAATGTTTCAGGAAAAATCAGAACTTGAGGATATCGTAAAAGATGAAGTTGAACTTACAGAAGATAACTACATCTGGATTTATCTTAAAATGTTTTACGGCTGGTATTATGACCGCAGCGCAGAAAAATATACAAAAAAAACTTCACCAGAAAAATATGACAGCAACGATGTTGTATTCCGTGACATTCAGAATATAAAAATTCAGTTTAAAAAATTACTCGATATCGAAGAGTGCAATGCCTACGAAATAATTGTTTCTTATCCAAACATCAAAGAAAAAACTGTAATTCCTGTTGCAGTAATCGGTGATGAACTTTATCTTGATTTTTCAGTTCGTTCAGATTATAAAACTTATGAACAGACTAAAGACAATGACGAAAAAGTTTCTTCGTTTACAGGTTCATGGAGCAGTGTTGCCCACGTATCCGGAATCAAAGTAAGTAAGCCGATTGTAAGTGAAAACCTTTACTCACTTTACGTAACCGAAAACAGAATCTATTCAATCCGTTACTGGAAAACCGACATGGAGTATAACAGCGGTAAAGCTTACTTTTCTGACGGAGAAAAAAAATACGAGGTTCCAAAGCATATAGTTTCTGCCGGAAATGTTTATACATGTGTTACAGGGCGAAGCGTTACAATCAGAAATGTTGAACTTAAAAAGAACCTTAATTTAAGTGAATATAAACTTGACTCTAAAAATCTTGTTCTTGCAACAGGAGCTCCTTACATGAAGCGCATTTCTCAAACCTGTGACTTTGAAAGCATGATGGATATTGTTGCAAAGGCAAATGCAAGAAAAGCTCCAAAAGAAGATCCTCCGCTTCCTCCATTTAAGGCTGACTGGGATATGGAAGACATAAAGAGCATAGGAATTCACAAAAAGATCCTCGATGCTGTACGTCGCCGTCAGAACGAATTTTACGAAAAATATCCGTTTAAGCTTAAGATGTACTAGAAAACCCTTAATTCTGTACAGCCTTTTTACTGCATATATAGAATAAAATCTCTTTTTCTGATACAATTATAAAAATTCTGCTCGATATATGAGCCTTAACTTTAAGAGGTTTTATTTTGTACAAAAATGTTGATCCAAAAACAGATTTTCCTAAACAGGAAGAAGAAATCTTAAATTTCTGGGAAAAAAATGACACTTTTAAAAAATCTTTAAGCCAGAGAGAAGGCGCAGAAGATTTTATTTTTTATGACGGACCTCCTTTTGCAACTGGACTTCCACACTTCGGACATTTTATTCCTTCAACTATAAAAGATATTATTCCACGTTATCAGACGATGAAAGGTAAGCGTGTTGAACGCCGCTTCGGATGGGACTGTCACGGTCTTCCGGTTGAAAACCTTATCGAAAAAGAACTTGGACTTAACTCAAAACACGAAATCGAAAATTACGGAATCGATAAATTTAACGAAGCGTGTCAGGCTTCCGTTCTTAAATATACTTCAGAATGGAGAAAGACAATTACCAGAATGGGACGCTGGGTTGACTTTGATAATGACTATAAAACAATGAATCCTGAGTTCATGGAATCCATCTGGTGGGTTGCAA
>DBWY01000006.1:49580-50861 GCA_002309195.1 Treponema sp. UBA1226 | reverse complement strand
CTTTCTACTCACGAACTTGCACAGGGTTATAAAGATGTTCAGGACCAGACAGTAACAGTCAGATTTAAAATTACAAAAGCACCGGATGGTGTAAAAGATCCTGACATGACAAACGGAAAAACTTATTTCCTTGCATGGACAACAACTCCATGGACACTTCCTTCAAACCTTGGTCTTTGTATGGGACCAGAAGTTGACTATGTAAAGATTCTTGATAAAGAAAGTGGAGACTTCTATATTTTTGCAGAAGCTCGTTTAAGTGCATATTACAAAAACGAAGCAGACTACGAAATCATTTACCGTCATAAAGGAAAAGATTTTATCGGAGCAGAATACGAACCTCTTTTCCCTTATTTTGCTCAGTTGAAGGATCCTAAAGTTTGCGAAGAAATGTCTGGACAGAAATGCGAAAAAGGTGCATTCCGTATGTTCAATGCTGAATATGTTTCTACAGAAGACGGTACGGGTATCGTTCATATTGCTCCAGCATTCGGTGAAGAAGATAATAAAGTATTCCGTGGAAGTGGTGTTCCTAATGTTGAACCTATCGACGCAGAATGTAAATTTACAAAAGAAGTTTCTGATTATCAGGGTGTATTTGTAAAGGATGCAGATAAAGATATTATGAAGCGTCTTAAGGACGAAGGAAAACTCGTTAAACGTGATTCTATCGTTCACTCTTATCCGCACTGCTGGAGATGTGGTTCTCCTCTTATCTATCGCGGAATCGGTTCATGGTTTGTAAAAGTTGCTGACTATCATGATGTTCTTTTAAGGGCAAACAGTCAGATTACATGGCAGCCTGCACATATTAAAGAAGGCCGTTTCGGTAAATGGCTTGCAGGTGCACGTGACTGGGCAGTAAGCCGTAACCGTTACTGGGGTAATCCGATTCCAATCTGGAGATGTGATGATCCTGACTGTAAGCACACGCTCTGTGTAGGAAGCCGTGATGAACTTAAAAATTTAAGTGGAACATATCCTGAAGATTTACACAAACAGTTTGTAGATAAAATTACTTTCAAATGTCCAAAATGCGGCAAGGGTACGATGAAACGTATCCCAGAAGTATTTGACTGCTGGTTTGAATCTGGTTCAATGCCTTATGCACAGCAGCATTATCCGTTTGAAAACAAAGAATATTTCGAAAAGAATTTCCCTGCAGATTTTATTTCTGAAGGTCTTGACCAGACACGCGGATGGTTCTACACACTTACAGTTCTTGCAGCTCAGCTTTTTGACAAGCCTGCATTTAAAAACTGTATCGTAAACGGAATCGTA
>DBWY01000006.1:28838-49518 GCA_002309195.1 Treponema sp. UBA1226 | reverse complement strand
TCAACAAGTTTGGTGCAGATGCAATCAGACTTTTCCTGATGCATTCTGCTGTAGTTAAGGCAGATGAAATCCGCTACAGTGATGAAGGCGTTCGTGATGTATTAAAGTCAATCATCATTCCGCTGTGGAACTCATATTCATTCTTTGTAACTTATGCAAATATCGATAAGATTACATGCACAGGTCACGAGTTTGATTCTAAACTTCCTTCAAATCCTCTTGACCGCTGGCTCCTTTCTGTTACACAGAGTCTTATCAAAAAAGTAACAGAAGCAATGGAACAGTACGATCTGTCTGGTGCAATCGACCCGATTGTTGATTTTATCGACCAGCTCAATAACTGGTACATCAGACGTTCAAGAAGACGTTTCTGGAAGAGCGAAAATGATGCAGACAAAAAAGAAGCATATGAAGCTTTGTATGTTGCTTTAAAGACCTTTGCAAAAGTTGCAGCTCCGTTTGTTCCGTTCATTACAGAAGAAATGTGGCAGAATCTTAAAACAGATGAAGATAAAGAATCTGTTCACCTTGAAGATTATCCTGTATACAACGAAAAATTCCATGATGAAAATCTTGAATTCAAGATGTCAACAGTTCAGAAAGCAATTTCAATGGGACGTTCTTTGAGAAATCAGTTCAACTTAAAGAACAGACAGCCTCTTGCAAGTGTTGCTTTAGTAACAAGAAAGGCAGAAGAAAAAACTGTACTTCAGGAAATGCTTGATTCAATCAAGGAAGAACTTAACGTTAAGAATGTAATTTTCCATGACCGCGAAGACGAGCTTGTTGAATACAAGGCAAAAGCAAACTTTAAAGTTCTCGGAAAAGAACTCGGTGGACTTATGAAAGAAGCTGCTTCTCAGATTGCTTCTCTTGCAAATAATGCCATCCAGTCTATTCTTGATGGTTCTAAGTTTACGATTGAAGTAGGCGGTAAGTCAGTTGATCTTACAGAAGATAAAATCATCGTAGACAGAATCGAAAAAGAAGACGTTAAAGTTATCAACGAAGGAACTTTGACTGTAGGTCTTGATACAAAGATTACTGACGAACTTAAGAAAGAAGGTTATGTACGTGACCTTGTTCGCGGAATCCAGGCATTAAGAAAAGACAGCGGCTTTGAAGTAACTGACCGCATTAAACTTACTGTTGGCGGTGATGCAGAACTTGAAGCTGCTTACACAATGTTTGAAGACTTCATCAAAAATGAAACTCTTGCCGTAAGCTCTGCATTTGATGCCGGTGTAAAAGGCACAGAAGTAGAAGCAGATGATAAAAAGTGGAGTATCAAAATTGAAAAGAACTAAGAAGAGTTTATTCTGTAAATCGCTTTTTTCTCTTGCCGTATGCATTGCAGCATTCTTTGCAATTGCTTCATGTAAGTCTGCACCGGTAAGTACATTAAATCCTGTTAAAGCCTTTGATGTACTTGATGATGACGGCGCTTTATACATAAGCATTCCTGCCAGAGAAAACTCTGAATTACTTGAAAAGTTTATTGCAAGCTTTAAACTTGGTGTTTCTGAATCTGATGCAAAGATGATTGTATCAAAACTTGACAGAGTTTATGCATCGTTCGGTTCAAAAGCAAACAAGAGAAGAATCTGTGTTTCTGCAGAAGCAAATATTCCGGGTGCAGTTACAGGTGTTTTAAAGAAAAACGGTTATGAAGAAGCAACTGTAGAAGCAGAATCTATTCATGGACCTAAAACTTTATATAAATATTATTCATCAGAAAGTATTCAGATGGCTTTCCCTTCTGCAAAAAATGTTCTGATTTCTAAGAATGTTGTTCCGCTTATCAAGAACTATGCATTTGAAGAAATGGTTGCAAATGGTGCCGTTAACTTCGAAGAACCTTACAGAGAAGACTGGTATAATTCTGATCTTTACAAATGGTTAACAGAAGATACGACAAAAATTCATTTTTACATCGTTCGTCCGCAGTCATTCCTTTCTAATCTTTTAGGCTCGGCAGTTTCTACAAAAACATTCAAGCTAAATTATGCAAAAGGCGAGTTTGAAAAACTTCCTAATTCAAAATACGGACTTACTCTTGAACTTAATTTTATGGAATCAAGATTTATAAAGCCTGCTGTGTCACTTCTTTCACTTGCTTTAGGGCTTACAGATTCAGAAATTGAACAGATTGATAATAATACCGTAAAATTAAGCGGAGTTCATATTAGTTCAAAACAGCTTATTGATATGTTTGGAATTTAACTGGAGGAATAAAATGGCTGATGACAAAGTTATCTTAAAGGCAGAAGATCTTGACGGATATTTAACAGAACAGGATTTAAATGAATTACAGAAGCTTGAGGATATGTATTCTCAGGCGATGACAAATTTCTCTCCGCTTAATATCGAAAACACAATCAGTGCATACGATAAAATCGGAAAAGAAATGCAGAAAATCTGTTCACAGCATCCTTCTATCCAGGTTTTCTCATTTGTTACAGAAGAGGGTGCTCATGCAGAAGCAAGCCGTGTAATTGCAAAACTCCGTGACGTAAATACAAACCACGAAGAATTTCTCTACTATACTCAGCGTGCTTATGAAATGCTTTTCAGAATGGCATTTACAGACCAGCACTCAGATAAAAAAAGCCATATCATTGTACAGACTCCTGTTACAAACCCATGTCAGATGTACGGCGTTCATAAAATTCCGGATATCGACTATAAAATCGAAAACTCTGTAATGTGCGTAATGCTTCGCGGTGCTCTTTTGCCTAGTATGATTATGTCAAAAGAAATCGAAGAGTATTCTTCGCACAAGTATAAAACTCCTTTTGCTTTGTTCAAGATTTCAAGAAATGATCAGAAAAAAGAAGCAGATATGGAATATGTTCTCGACCTTAAAAAATCGTTCTTTAATCTCGAAGAACTCGATGGAAAGGATTTGATTTTTGCAGACCCTATGAACGCAACAGGAGGTTCACTTGTTACTGTTGTAAAATATCTTCAGGCTCAGGGTGTTCATCCTAAATCAATCAAGTTCTTTAACGTAATTTCTGCATTAAAGGGAAGCCTTCGTGTTACACGAGCACTTGAAAACTGTACATGCTACACACTCTGGCTTGACCCTGTAATGAATAAATCTGCATACATTCTTCCAGGTCTTGGCGATGCCGGTGACAGACTTAACGGCTGTGACACAAAGGACAGACCAAGAAATATCATGCAGCTTATTGCAGACTACGGAAGCAACGTTGCAGGTCTTTACCGCAACCAGCTTTTCGAAATCGAAAAAGTTGTTTTAGGCTAAGTTGAATAAATGAAAAGACTTCTTGTGCTTTTATCTGCAATCATTTTATTCTCATGTAAAACAAATACTATATTTGTCCCGGGAGAAGAGCAGGTAAAGACACAGAATCTTTATTCAGAATATTTTAATCTTGCAGAAGAATATTACAAACTCGAAAACTATTCCAGGGCAATTGAATTATATAAAATCTCGATGAATGATAAAAACCTTCATAATGCGGCATATTATAAAATCGGAAGATGCTATGCACTCCAGAAAAATTATGCCGCTGCAGAAGAAGTTTTTGCCAATATATTAAAAAAAGATCCTGAAAACGTTTCTGTAAAATCTTCGGTTGCATATCTTGCTGCTATGAAGGGAAATACTAAAAAAGCGTGTCAGCTTTATAAAGATCTTGTAACAGAAAATCCTGATAATGCTGAACTTTTAGTAAACTACATCAGCGTTTTAATTTCCAGTAAAGACATGGAAAGTGCAAAGATAAATCTTGAGTTTCTTGAAAAAAAATTTCCTGACAATGCAAATATTGCAAAGTTAAAAGAAAGCCTTGAACAGGAAGCAAATAAAGAAAAATAAAAAAAAGCCTGCATTTTTGCAGGCTTTGAAATTTTAAATTTATAAATCTTATTCTTTTGTTGCCATATATTTTCTGTATTTTTCTGGATTAACCCTAAATGCGATAATCGGACTATCCTGATCTTCTCCTGCATGAATAAGAGCCTGTTCTGCTTCTGTAATAATTCTTTCTCCCGAAATAAATCTTAAAGAACGTGATGCAATACCTATATAAGGTTTTGTGCTTGAATTATTTCTTGAAAGGATAGAACAGATTTCTGCATAAATCGATTCACAGCTTTCCATCGCCTTGTCAATGTTCGCATTGCTGAATATAATTGCAATTCCGTCTGTCTTATATTCAAAAAGCATATCCCTATAGTGGAATATATCAAGAATCTTTTTACAGATTTCAATTCCGCATGGAGAATCAAGAACAAGTCCAGGAATTTTTACAAGAACAAGTGAAATGTCTATCTGGCTGCTTGCGGCACGTGCAAGTTCGCTTTCGAGTCTTGAAACAAGATGTTTTTCAAAACAGAATCCTGTTGCAGTACTGAACATCTGATCATGATCTTCTGGTGTTGATTTTAAAACTTCTGCCGGTGTTGGAATCTTTTCTTCTGCTGCAGGAGCTGCCCCGAGCGGTGTATTAATCTGACTTGTTACTGTTTCGCCGTAAGAAACATCTGGTTTTTCAACCGGTTCAGTATTCAAGCTTACCGGTTCGTAAGCTGGTTTTTCTTCTTGAGTTTTCTGAACTTCTGTTTCATCAGATTCTTCATATGATTCTTCTGTGTAATCTTCATCTTCTGTAAGAACAAGTTCATCATCATCTTTTATTTCATTGTTTTCTGCTTTGTATTCATCTTTTTTTACAACAGCCTTTGTTTTTTTATCCGAACTGTCAAGACATGTTGCTATCAGAAGCAGTGCACATAAGAATGTTATTGAAAGAATTATGATAAATGTAACGCGGATTCTAAGATAAATTATCGAAGATGGAAGAGTGTAAAGCTGTGCAGTTATCGTAAGGTTTATATTGTTTGATTCAACTATTGAATCTGAGTATGTAGTGTAAAATCCTTTAAATCTTGTATTCTGAACAGAAGGATAGGTAAGTACATTCTGTCCGAAATAATCGATGCTGAGTGTATGATATGAATAAGGATACATTTTAAGTTCATTCTGCGGAACCAAAAGAAAAAGTCTTGTCGGCTGCTTGTAAACCATGATTGCTTCTTCGCATTTGGCTACAAGTTTTTCAAATCTTGTCTGTGCCTCGACTCTGCCTTTCTGATAGTCTTCGTAGAGGATATAACCAGTCGAAGCCAATGTTGCAAGTATCGAAATGACTATAATAGAAATAATTACGTTAAAAAATTTGTTTTTCATATTATTTAAGTATACTCCAGAATTTTGCTCAATGCAAGTTTTATGCCACTGATGAAGGTCAGTTTTTTATCATTTGCCCTGAGATATGCGGTCAGGGGTAAAAGTGCAACCGTAAGATTATCTGGATTTAAGGCAATTTGAGCGGCTGTCACGGTTTTGCTTTCTTGTCCAGAAAGTTTTTCGATTATTTCTGCTGAATTTACTCCAAGTACCCTCAAGAATTTTTCATAATCAAAGGCCGGGTTTTCAAATGTAAAAGGGCAGTCATTTTTTTTATTTTCGCTGCATATTGAATAAACCAGATTCGTGTAATCAAATTTTAAGCCGTGATTTTTTATCCATTCAATAAATGTTTCCCTGTATGAATCAAGAACATCATTTTTAATCTGCATCAATTCCGATCTGATTTTTCTTACAGGAGTCCTGTATATAAGGTCTGTAAATTTCTTTTCTGCATTCGTTTTTTTATCTTCTTTCATGCGATAAAGACAATCAAGATAAGTTCCTTTTGCATACGGTTTATTAAAAAGATATGAAAAATCAGCTCCGAAAACTTCGATTTTTGAAAAACCGCATTTTAAGGCAAAATCGGCAGCCGCAATCGTTACTGTTCCGGCACCGCTTTCGAGGCTTAAGAATTTTCCTTCTGTAACTCCATTTAATGAAGCATATTCACAGAAGGGATGACCTGATTTTGTAAAGATAATGTTATCTGTAAAACTTTTTACATAATTTACTGCACTGCCGTTTGCCTGCAGATCAAAAACAAAAACTGTTTCGCTGTTGTTACGTCCGATAAAATGTTTGTGGCTTATATTCTGTCCGTCAATCGAAACAACTGCATCGCAGGTCATCCCGTTTGACTCAATTACACTGTAAGCGGTGTCAGTTGCGATTATGTAATAAGAATCGCGGTTTTTCTTTAAAACATCTATTGTCTTATCAAGAGACGGTCCTGCAGCAATTACAGCCGCAGTTTTACGCGCGTCTATAAAAATCTTTTTACCGCGCAGTTCAGAAAGAACTTTGAGGTTTTTTAAAATATTTTTCTGCCATATAAGACCAAAATGACATTGAACCGAATAATCTCTTGAACACATTTTTAATGCAGCGTTAATGTCATCAGTTATCTTTTTAGAAGCTTCTGGATTTGCATCATGCCACGCGCGGTTAAAAAGAATATTTATCCCGCCGTAAAACTGCGGCAGGTAATTTTTAAGGATAGTTTCAAAAATATCTTTTGCTGCGATAATTTTTACATTTTCATAAGCAGATATTTTTTTAACACATTCAATTTTTGATAAAAATGCAATATCTTCATCAGAGTTTTCAACTGCTACGATAAAATTATCAGGATATTTATCTGCAAAATGGTCAATATGGTATCCGCCGCCAAGACCGACTATAACTGTAAATTTGGAATCTTGATTTAATTCATTGCCGAAACTCGAAGCCTCTTTTAAAGGATCGTATTTCGAGTGCATTGTCCTTCCGTTTAAGAAAACAGGAATATCGAGGTCATCTTTTGATTTTACTAATTCACTGTAAATCATAAGCCTTCTTCCTGTCTTTTAATGAATGATTTTATTTTTTCGATTTTCTTTTCAAGCTGGGCTTTAAACTCTTTTTTTCTTTCTTCGTCCGTACATCGCGCAATCGAAATGCAGTCTGCAGGAAAATAATTTTTTATAAAGTTTTCATTTTTTAGCAATGCTGAATAAATCTCAAGAACTTGTTTTTTGTTTACAGTACTGCATTTTTTTTGAGTAAAATAATTTTTCTTCTGATTTTTTTGAGAAGATATAGTCTTTATATCGATATCTTCTATAAAGCCCAGTTTATGTCTGTATGGTTTTAAATTGTAAACCCTCGATACTCTTTTAGAAAATTCTTCTGACTTTTCTGTAAACCATGCTCTGTACATCTCAAGCGAGCGCGACTCAAGTCCTTGAGAAAAAGTACGGGTATCAATGTTCTTTAATTTATTGTCTTTTATGCATGAGTTAAGTTCAAGTGAGTTTGGTTGTGTATGCGAAAAACCAATTCCTGCTTCAAGGTCAAGGCCTGCAGCGTATATTTTTTTATCTGTAATAGAAAGTGCCAGTTCCACAGCTGTTCCGCTTATCGTGCCGTTCTGCTTTGCTTTTGTGTACATGATATTTTCTTTTTCAAAAATATTTTTCGTAAAATCGTCATCGTATGACAGCGGAACGATATCTTTTAAAAAGAGTTTTTCGGGAACAGCTGCTTCGGGTGTAACAGCAAGTGGGATGTTATGATCTAAAAGACAGTAGAGATGCTTTTTTGCCCAGAAGCCTCCGTCTGTCGAAATACATAAATCAGGTTTTATCCTGTTGTAAAGAAGAGGCTTTATAGCACTTGAGCAGGCGATGATAAAAAAACTGTCCTGCATTTTTTTTATTTCTGGTATGCAGTTTTTTAATCCAGGACCTGATGCACAGATTAATACCGGAATATCGATTTTATTCAACTGTATCGTGTTAGAAAGATTAAGGAAAAACTTAATCTGGTTTTTAATCCAGCGTCCTGCAAAAAACTGTCTTGTTGCAAGAATGCTCTGGCAGTCTTTGAGAAGTTCTTTTATCACAGCCCATGTTTTTTCATTCTGTTCAGAAAATACTTTGGTGCTTCCGGGCCATGATACAAAGAAAGTATTTAAAAGGCCTCCTTCTCCAAAGTAATTAAAGAGCTCTGTTTTTAAACCTGATTCATTTTCAAAATAAAATTCTTTTTTAAAAGTGTAATCAGGTTCTGCGTTTTTTATATTCTTTATAAAGCGTATTGCAAAAATATTAGAATTCGGGAAACGTTCTTTTAGATTTTTTAAGCAGTAGGAGAGTGCAGGTTCAATTACTATGATGTTTGACGGAATAAAATCAATTTTTAAAGACTGCACGAAACGTTCGCTTTCTGATTCTGGATTATAACTTGAGTGCAGAAAAATGCCGTTGAAAGTGCAGGTGAGACTTTCATTTTTTGCCTTTACATATTCCAACTGCATTTTTTAATTTCCCCTCCAGAATTAAAAAAATCAATTTAAGAAATCTATTGCCTGTTCAAAGTTTCTTGTTTTACCCGCAGTCGTCAAAAGCGGAAAAACAGACGGCTTACAGAGCAGGTCTGTCAAAAGCAGGTTTATGTGTGACTGCAAAAGCAGTTCATCAATGCTTGATTTATTTGTAAGGACTATTTTTACCGAAGCCGGTTCTGCAAAAGCAACTATATCCGGTAAAGGAAACGCATCAGACATGAGGTCTGTAATTTCATCGTAGATGCATTCAAGAACACAATTGTATATACTTCTTTCAGGAAGCTGAACACTTTTTATCGAACTTTCTACAGATTCAGAAAGTGAAAGCGTAAACATCTGGAACTCTGCATTTTTTGAAACATCCGTATCTTTTTTAGAAAGAGAAAGATTTTTTGCCCGTTCAGAAAGGTTTAATTTTGCCGTATCAGAAAGGCTTATGTTTATTTTGTTTGAACTGTCCATGTTAAATATCATAAGGATGGCCTGTTCGCCACCCTGATTAAATTTAACAAAACTTATATGGCATATTTCGTTCTTTATATCAAATGAAAAAAACTGCAGAAAGTCATAGAAATCCTGGTCATCTTTTGAGTAATTAAAAACAGTTTCTTTGCTGTCCAGAGTTCCGCTCCAGAAGTCTTTGGATGAAACAGAATTTGCAATTGTCTGTGAGTCAATTCCGTATGCATGAGAAATTACATACATTCCGTGAACAAGCGTAAAAACACCGCAGTGTTCAAAACCATAGGATTTTGCCCACTGCTGGAAAGTTGAGTAAGAATCTGCGACTGATTTCTGTGCTCTTGCAAGTAATCCAGTGCCGGATTTTTTTGAAACAACTGTTTCTTTTTTTCTGGCACTAGATTTTGAAATATGAGAAAGTAACCCCATTACGAAAGTCCAAGTTCCTGGAAAAGTTTTTTGTATGTTACAAAGTGTTCAGACTGTGCAAACTCAGAAATCTTATCTTCAGGAAGGTTTTCGAGAAGCTGATCCATGTAAGAAAGAACAGATTTGATTTCTGATTTTAAGTCTCCAGGGATTTCTTCGTTAGAAGTAACCTGAACATCAGCTGCAGGTTCTTCTACAATTGTAGGTTCTACTGCGGCAGTTTCAAATGCAGGTTCTTCTTCTATGGTTTCTTCTGCAATTTCGTCCATTACAGGTTCGTCAATTGCAGTTTCTTCTGTAAGAGGTTCTTCAAGTGAATCTTCAACTTCCGGTTCTGCTTCAGATTCAACTTCGAAGTTTTCGTCTAATTCTGGAGAAGGTAAGTCAAGGTCTCCTAATTCATCATCAACAGAAACCGTGCTGTTAGAATCTTCAGAAATATAATCAATCTTTTCTGATGTTAAAGTGCTGTCAACTGAATCATCTTTAAAGATTTCATCAATTGGATCATTGACAGTTTCTTCGGCAGAAACAGTTTCTACAGTAGGTTCATCATCAAGTTTTGGAATCTCAATTTCATCAGGAAGATCTTCACTTATCTCAGGACTGTTTTCTGTAAGAGAAAGATCATCTTCTGAATCAGCAGCTGAATCATCAAAAATCGAGCTGTCTTCGAAAGCACTGTTGTCAATTGTTGATTCAAACTGTCCGTTAGAAGACCTTACAATTTCTTCTTCAGGAAGTTCATCTGCAGGAGCTTCTGAAGTTTCATCAGTAAATTCTGCATTATTAAGGATGTTGTTAAGTTCATCACCAGAAAGGGCAATGGTATCATCTTCTTCACCGTCAGAGAAGAATCCTGTGTTTTCTTCTTCTTTTGGTTCCTGAATACCTAAATCTGATTCGTGAGATTTAATCTGTGCAAAGTCATCTTTGAGATTCTTGATTTCATCTTTAAGCGATGCAAGTTCACCAACAATCTGCTGTAAGATTTCTGCACCTTTTTCTGAAATCTGTGTATCTGCATTTTCGATTGAAGTATTCAAATCTTCTGTAGTTTCTTCTGTAACCGTTTCGTTTGTATTATCAGATTCAACGTTTCCAGAAATTACATCACTTAAAGAAACGGATGTGTCGTCATCATTGTCTGCAGCAACTTTCATATCATAATCAACAACATCTGTCTTTGGTTCGTCAATTGCATCTTCCGGACCTTTTACTTCTGTTTCTTCATCACCGATTCCAAAATCAGAAAGGTCAATTGATTCTGTATTAAGGTCTTCACCTGTTGTTCTTTCTTCAGGGCTTTCAGAAGTTTCTGCTGCAACTGGTTCTGCAGCTGCATCTTCTACTTCAAAAGAGTTTGCACTTTCATCAAAAGAAAGATTTATATCAAGAGGATCTTCTTCTACGATTTCTTCCTCTTTCTTTGCAGTAGATGCTGAACTGTCTCCAAGGAAATCATCAATGTCGATGTTTCCGTCATCAGATGAATCAAGTCCAAATTCAGAAGAAACGTCAACATCTGATGAACCAGAAGAACTGTCATCGCCTAAGAAACTGTCAAGGTCAACCTCACCATCTTCTATGTCATCAAGACTTATTTCTTCTGTTGTATCAGAACTTACAGCTTCTTCTGTTGTTTCTACTGCAGGTTCAGAAACTGTTTCTTCAACAGCAGGTTCTTCAATAACTGTATCTTCTACAGAGCTTTCTTCTGGAATGTCGATTGAAGTATCAATGTCATCAAGGGAAAGATCATCAAGACTAAAATCATCTTCCGAAGTTTCTGTCGTTTCTGCTGATTCTTCAACAGCAGGTTCTTCTGTAACAGCATCCTGCGTACTCTGAGCTTCTCCAAAGTCAACACCGGCAAACGGATCATCCAGAGTTTCTTCTGTTATTCCGTCTACAGAAATATCAAAATCATCAGATGAAACTTCAAGTGGTGCATCTGATGTAGTTTCTATACTGTCATCGTTAAGGGAATCAATGTCGGGTAAGTCCGTATCCAAAGAAAAATCGCCTGCAAGCTCAGAGTCATCGAGAGGTATATCCTTTGGTGTTTTTTTGACCCAAACGCCGTAGTTATCGAGTTCATTTGTATCGTTTGAATTGCTCATATATCTTTCCCCTTGTGTAAAAAATTCTCTTATAAGATTATCGGCATAAAACCGTAGAATCTGCACAGAAATTTTTTACTTATTTCTTATATTCTATCATATATTTTCATTTAAGAAAATAAAAAAAAATCCGATAATTTATTCATAATGAAAAGCTTGAAGTATTTATTAACAGTATTTACCGGTACACTTGTATATGTACTTATTTGTATAACCTGCGGCAGAAACGGAATCTGGGCATCAAGCCAGCTTTTAGAGCAGAAAAGACTTATCAGTGCAAATACACAGAATATCCAGAATATAAATGAACAGCTGATCCTCGAAAAAACAGCCATCCAGAATGACGAAGATGTAATTGCTGCCTATGCAAGAAAACTCGGCTACGTAAAAGAGGGTGAAAAAATCGTAAAGGTTAAGGGACTCGGAACGGTTCAGAACAGAATGTATGATACCGGAACTGTATTAAAAAGCAGGGAAGTTCTTTACGTTCCTGAGTGGATTTGTAAAGCCTGCGGAATTACAGTAGGCGTTCTTCTTTTTATACTCATGCTTTTATATGATATTTCATACGGAAATATTTCATTCAAGAAAAGACAGTTCGAAACAGTAACAGGAATTCCTGTATATGAAGTACCTCAAATCTGATTTGCGTTCTGCAGATATCTGTGTTCAGAGCCTTAAAGCCGGAAACATAATCATAATTCCTACAGATACAGTTTATGGTTTTTCTGGAATCGTTGGTGAACAGAATAACACAGATGCTAAAATACGAAAAATAAAAGGGCGCGAAGAAACAAAACCTTTTATCCAGCTTATTGCAGAACCTTCTGACATAAAAAAATATACAGATGATGTAATCCCGGAAAATATTTTAAATCTCTGGCCAGGTCCACTCACAATAATCGTTAAAAATAAAAACTCTGATGTTACGACAGCTTATCGTTGCCCTGATGACGAATGGTTAAATTATATTTTAAAAGAAACTGGAAAGCCGATTTATTCTACGAGTGCAAACAGAAGCGGTCATCCGATTTTAGAATCAATCGATGAAATCGAAAATGAATTTTCAGATGAAGTTGATGTAATCATTGATGACGGAGATAAAAAGGGTGGAGTTGCTTCTACGATTGTAAGTATAGAAAACGGTTCTGTAAAAATTCTTCGTCAGGGGAAAATAAAGATTAATTGATTTTTGTCCAGCTTACATGAGTTCTGTTTTCACCGACATTTCCTTTGTCGTCTACAGTAAGCGAATTTCTGAATCCTGTTAAAGTTGAAGTTCCTGTTAAAAAGAAAGACCATTCAATAGGCATTGCTTTATCTGCAAAAGCAAGAACCTTCTGACGCGGAATGTCAGGATAGAATGATGCATTAAAGTTTCCGTTTTGTTTTATCTTTAAAATCTTTCTGTCGTTTTCTGTTTTTTCTACTTCAACAGTGATGTTCATCGAAGCACCGTTTTCAAAAATTACGAATCCACGACCGCTTCTCATGAGGATGATTTTTGTAATTCCTTTTTCTCCTGACCACGTTCCGCTTACACCTTCGACTGTCATTGCAACTTCGTTTATCGGTTCGCGTGGTTTTCTTGCAGCCTGCTGTCCCTGTCCTGATGAAAGTTCTTTATCGAGGTTTTCAGAAAGCACTTTCGAAATCGTCACGCGTGCGTCAGAAAGAATGTTGTAGTATGTATCAAAACTTTTTTCTGTAACAGTAATCTTATTGTTCTTAAGGTTTTTAAGATAGTAAGTGCACAGATAAGTTTCGTCTTCGAGTTTATCAATTTTTGAAAATAAAATTACTATCTGCGGATTGTTTTTAAAATCACTGCTGGATGGAATCAAATCAAAAATACTTTCTTTTGTTAATCCCGAAATCTGCGAATCTGTAAGTGAATTGAAATTTTCTCTTAAGCCGCCGTTTCTTACGTCAACAAATTTAATTTCAGGAATTGATCTGAGCTGGGCTGCAAAAAGATCCTGTGTAATGTTTACCTGGTTATCCTGCGTAAACGGTGCGATAACTCCATAAAAATATACGTCAAAATTTTCCTGACAAAAACACAGTGCGCCGTGCATCAAAATGAGAAAAATTGCAGCTGTAATTTTTTTTGTCAGTCTCATCTATGTTCCTGTCTCCAGTTTTTGTTTGTTTTTCATGGTTTATAACCTGATAAATAAACAAAAAAGCACCATACATTGTTACGATATAAGAGAATTCTTAAAATCCCTCTGCATGCTTCTGTTAAGGTCCTTTTCCTTGATAGAAGCGCGTTTGTCAAACAGTTTTTTACCCCGGCAGAGCCCCAGATTTACTTTTACGCGGCCGTTTTTGAGGTAAAAATCAAGCGGAATAAGAGTAACTCCTTTTTCTTCTACCTTGCGTTTAAGTCTTTTTATTTCATCTTCATGGAGTAAAAGCTTTTTAGGCCGGTCCGGATTATGGTTAAAGACCGAGGAATAAGAATATTCGCTTATATGAAAACCCTTTAAAAAGACTTCGTTATTTATAATTTCGGCAAAAGAGTCCAGAAACGATATGTTTCCGGATTTTACAGACTTTACTTCTGTTCCTTCGAGGACAATTCCGCATTCAATGGAGTCTTCTATCGTGTAATTGAAACGTGCTTTTTTATTTTCTGCTATTTTTTTACTTTCTGCCATATTAAGTTATTATAGACCAAACGCGGTGTACTCTCAAGCATAAAACCGTTAAATATTGAAAACTCATTTTTTATATGATATTATGAATTTATGCCAAAACTGATAAGTAAAGATTTGTACAGAATCTCATTTACATTAAAAAAAGAGTTTCACAGACGCGTTTTTACCGCTGTCTTTAATTTTGTCCTGATATTCGTAATCATAAACCTCATACTTTCTTTCGTTGCTTTCCCTGTAAAGGAAAGATCAGATTCCATGGGACCAGATATTGCAAAGAATTCCCTCATTTTTGTTTCTCCGCTAAATCTGCCGGTAAAAAGGGGAGAAGTGTACCTTGTTGATAAGAATTCACCTGTAAATACAGTCGGCAAAAAAATCCTTAACGCAGCAATCCGCTTTTTTACATTCCAGAAAAGAGGTCTCGAAAAAAATACAGAAAATTTAAGTTCAAGAATGTGCTTAAGACGTGTCATCGGTCTTCCAGGTGATACAGTTTACATGAAGAACTTTGTAATTTATGTTAAAAGTGCCGGCGAAAAATATTTTCTTACAGAATTTGAACTTTCAGAAAAAAAATATAATATCGATATCGAAAAGCTTCCTGACAACTGGGATACTCTGGTAGGATTCCGCGGTTCGTTTACACCGATTACGCTCGGCCCCGGACAGTATTTCGTAATTGCAGACAACAGGCTTTCGAGTCTCGACAGCAGACTCTGGGGAGTCGTAAATAAAAAAGATCTTGTTGCAAAAACAATTGCACTTTACTATCCGGTAAAGAGGGCAAGAATATTTTAGATGCCTTCAGAAATTTCTTTATACATTCATATTCCGTTCTGTAAATCAAAATGCATTTACTGCGATTTTTTCAGCAGACCGGGATGTGAAAATCTTATCGATGATTATGTAGATGCGCTTTCAAGAGAACTTGCTTTTCATGCAGAAAATTTAAGCGGAACAAAATTAAAAACCGTTTATATTGGAGGAGGAACGCCAAGTCTTCTTTCGATTGAACAGATGAATAAAGTTTTTTCTGTGATAAAAGAAAAATTTATTTTAGATGAAAATGATTTTGAATTTACAATAGAATTAAATCCTGATGATGTAAATGAAGAATTGATTTTATTCTTAGAAAAATCAATCGTTACAAGAATTTCTTTAGGCATCCAGACATTAAAAGAAGAGACCTTAAAATTTATTGAGCGCCGCGCATCACGAAAAACCTGCGTCGAAGCGCTCCTATTTATAAAAGAAAATTTTACGAAAAGATTTTCTGTTGATTTGATAAGTTCTCTTCCGGGAGAAACAGAAAATGATGTAAAGTCAACGATTGATGAAATCGTAAAATTTTCTCCAGAGCATATTTCTCTTTATTCATTATGCATAGAAGAAAATACGAAACTTTACAGAATGATTCAGGATAAAAAAGCAGCGTTCGACGCAGATTATTCAGACGCCCTCTGGATACGCGCCCGGGACTATTTAAAGAGTAAAGGTTATGTTCAGTATGAAGTTTCAAATTTTTCTAAAGACGAAAAATCGAGGGCGCGTCATAATCTTGCATACTGGCATTTAAAATCTTACATCGGTGCAGGAAGCGGCGCCACCGGAACTTTTTTTTACAGAGAAAAAGATTCGCTCAGATATACAAATACAAGAGATATTAAACAGTATATTGAGTACTGGAAAAATCTTTCGCACTGTGAAAAAATTCCGCGTGAAGAAGAATTTATTGACAAGCATACAGAAGAGTTTGAATACATAATGATGAACATGCGTCTTCTTGATGGCTTTTCAAAAAAAGATTATGAAGAAAGATTCTGTATGAACAGCATGAAAATATTTGATGAAAAAAATGATTTGATAAAAAGCTGGATGGATAAGAAACTTATCGAAAAAATATGCAAGGGTTCTGACATTTTTTACAGGATGACCGAACAGGGAATTTTATACCTTAATTCATTCCTTGAAAAAATTTAGTAAATCTATGTGCGGGCAAAAAAAACGTTTAATGACTTCGGAGGAACGCCATTAAACGTATTAATTTTTTTTAAAACTCTGACTTAGGAACGAATCATCAACATCACTATAATAACATAATAATATTAAAAAGTCTAATGAATATATGCGAAAAAAGGGGTAAATTTTGGCAAATTCATGTATTTTTTTGATAATATTGGCACGAGATTGCAAAAAAAAGAATAAAATGCTTGCTTTTTATGGGAAATAGTGTCAAAATTAAGGTGAGGGGAAAATTTAAATATGATAGAATTGAATAGGCTCAATGGAGCTGTATTCTATGTCAATCCACACCTGATAGAATCAATGGAGTGTCGGCCAGACCTGACCATCACAATGATGTCGGGAAATACAATCGTAGTTAAAAATTCACCTCAGGAAGTCATTGAAAAAATTGTGACCTATAGAAAAAGGATAGGTATAGGATCTCAAGAGGTTTAACAATGGATATAGCTACAATAATCGGATTTGTTGGTGGTGCTGCGTGTATTGTAATGTCAGTTCTTACATCTGGCGGTACCTTGGGTGGAATTATTGATATTCCGTCTGTGTTCATGACAATCGGTGGTTCTTATGCCGCTATCTGTATTATGTCTCCGTTAAGCAAGGCACTCGGAATTTTTAAAATCATCGGACGATGTTTTAAGATTCCGGACTTCGGTGAAAAGCAGATAGTACAGAACATGGTTGCGCTGTCAGAAAAAGCGCGACGTGAAGGTATCCTTATTCTTGAAGATGGTCTTGAAGATCTTGATGATCCGTTTATGAAAAGCGGACTTCGTCTTGTAATCGACGGTACGGACGGTGCTGTCGTAAGAACAATCATGGAAAATGAAATGAGTCAGATAGAGGCTCGCCATATGGAATGGATCAACGTAATGAACCAGTGGGGTGGTTTTGCTCCTGGTTTCGGTATGATGGGTACCGTACTTGGTCTTATCGGTATGTTGAACAACCTCGAAGATAAATCTTCGCTCGGTCCTAACATGGCCGTTGCTTTGATTACTACATTGTACGGATCTATGCTTGCAAACTGGATTCTTGTTCCGCTCGGACAGAAGCTTATGAAACATAACGGCGATGAGATGCGTGTTAAGGAAATGATTATTGAAGGAGTACTTGCAATTCAGGCCGGTGAAAACTCGCGCGTAATTGCACAGAAACTTTTAACATATCTTGACCCTACAACAAGAAAGGCTATTGCAGCTGATGTACTTAAGGATTAATTGATGGCTAGACAAAAGAGGCAACCAGAAAAACCGTCAACCGCGTGGCAAGGTACTTATGGTGATATGATTACTCTCATGCTCTGCTTCTTCGTAATGTTGTACAACCCTTCAGAAGTTGACATTACGCAGCTTGCAACGATACAGGAATCTCTGCAGATGAAACAGACAGAAGCAGAAACCGGTGGTCTTGCTCTCTCTGTAGGTCGCCTCGCAGATCTTGGTAATACAATCAGTGCGCTTCCTTCTCTCGAAAAAGGTAAGAACCTTGGAACTGCAATGAAAAAAGCAGTAAGCCTTTTTGCACCAGAAATTAAATCAAATAAAATTACGATATCAAGTGATGAACGCGGAGTTGTAATTACTCTTGCTGCAGATTCCTTCTTTAGAAAGGGAAGTGCAAAAATAAATATTGATGAAACTCGTGAGACGCTTTTACACCTTTCAGAATTCTTTAACTATCCTGAACTAAAAAACAGAAGATTCAGAATTGAAGGACATACGGATAATACTCCAATATCTTCAATCGTTCCTGATGAAAATGATTCTTATCTTTCAGAAGACGCAGAAAACAATACAAATGAAGAGCAAAGTGAATATTTTGCTTCAAATTGGGAACTTTCTTCGCAGCGTGCTATAAATATTTTGTACTATCTTGCCGATTTTGGAGTAGATGAGAAAAAATTTTGTGTAGCAGGTTATGCTGATACACGACCTAAGTTTGATAACAGTACACCCGAAGGTCAGGCTTATAACCGAAGGGTGGATATCATTATCCTAGACGAAGGACATTTTTAATGTTAAGATTATTCTATTGTAATAATGTTGATGGGAGGTAAAAAATGGCAGACGAAGACTCAGAAATTGATCTTGGTGATGAATCAGCAGCTGCAGCGCCAGCCAAAAAAGGCGGTATCGGAGGAATTCTCCCTACTATATTAAAGTATGTCGGTCTTGCCCTTGGTGCAATAATTCTTATTGTTACCGTTGTTGTAATCACAATGAACATAATGGGTAAAAATAAGACTAATCAGACTGTAATTCCTGTAAGCGAAGAATTTAAAGAACATCCAGAAGAACTTGACTGGTATACTTCTCTTGGAGAAATCCAGACAAAGACCTCCGGTTCAACAGAACAGGCAAGTGTTGTTGTAAATATTTATCTTGGTTATAAAAAGGACGATAAAGTTGCTTCGACAGAGATTACTGCACAGAAAATCCCTATCAGAGATTTCTTGAGAAGATATTTTGCAGATAAGACTCCAGAAGAACTTACTCCTAAAAACGAAGAAAAATTAAAGATAGAAATTAGAAACCAGATTAACGATACGATTTTGAGTAAATCAAAAATCAGAAAAATATCGTTTGATAAATTAAATGTTATTCCTCAGTAGGATAATAAAAAGTAGATAGGTGGCGGGTTAATGAACGAAATTTTGTCTCAGGATGAAATTGACCAATTACTCTCGGCTATTAGTTCCGGCCAGTCTGATGTAGACGATTATAAACCGGTATCTGATACCCGTAAGATTAAAATTTATGATTTTAAGCGTCCTGACAAATTCTCAAAAGAACAGATTCGTACTGTTCAGATTATGCATGAAACGTTTGCCCGTTTGACAACAACAAGCCTTTCGGCGCAGCTTCGAAGTCTTGTTCATGTTCACGTAGCAACTGTAGATCAGCTTACATACGAAGAATTTATTCGTTCGATTCCGACACCTACAACTCTGGCCGTAATTAACATGGACCCTCTCAAGGGTAATGCAATTCTTGAAATTGACCCTGCAATTACGTTCAGTATGATTGACCGTCTTTTTGGTGGAACAGGTGCAACAACGGGAAATAAAAACCGTGACCTTACTGATATTGAACAGTCTGTAATGGAAGGAATCATCGTTCGTATTCTTGCAAATATGAGGGAAGCATGGACACAGGTAATTGACCTTAGACCTCGTCTTGGTCAGATCGAAACAAACCCTCAGTTTGCGCAGATTGTACCTCCGACAGAAATGGTTGTCCTTGTTACGCTTGAGACAAAAGTTGGTGAAGAAGAAGGAATGATTAACTTCTGTATTCCTTATTTGACTATTGAACCGATCATTTCAAAACTTTCTTCACAGTTCTGGTTCTCTTCTGTAAGAAGAAGTTCTACGACACAGTACCTTGGTACTTTAAAAGAAAAACTTTCGACAGTAGATATGGATGTCGTTGCAGAAATCGGTTCAATTAATTTGCCGATACGCGATGTTCTTGCTCTTCGTGTCGGAGATACAGTTAGACTTTCAAACACAAAGGTAGGAGATTCTCTTACTCTTAGTGTTGGTAATAAAAAGAAATTTTACTGCCAGCCTGGTGTTATCGGCAAAAAAATGGCAGTACAGGTTACAGGCAAAATCGCAGAAGATGAGCCTGAAGAATTTGAAGAACTTTCCGTAGAAGGAGAAGAAACATATGAGTGATGGTGCAATTTCTCAAGACGAAATCGATGCTTTACTTTCTGGAGTGCCTATTGACGGGCTTAATGCTTCCGGTCAGGTTACTAACGGGCCTTCTGTTAACATTGATGCAGTAGCCCTCGGAAAGTTTGCCGATGAATTAAAACAGCCTTTCGCAGACAATATCAAGAAGATGACTGGAGTTGATTGTACTGCTCAGAATGTTGTTGTTGAAGCAAGTGTAAGAGATCAGCTTCTTGCAAAGTTACCGGAGATGGTAATTGCAGTCATGGCAGACTTCTCAAATGCATTGACAGGTGATCATATTTACATTATCTCGACAGAGTTTGCTCAGAAACTTGTTTCTCTTATAAACAAGGAAGAAAATGCAGCTCTCGATGACATGTCACTTTCAATAATTTCTGAAACTCTTTCTACTCATACAAATGATGAAATTACAGCCCTTGATAAAACTCAAAAGTTTGCAGGGCTTGCATGTAATCCTGCAGAAGCAGTTAATATGCCTAAAGCAATGGTTCGTATTCCGCAGAATACTTTCGCTTTGTTTACATATCCTGTTACTCTTGACGGAACTCCATATACAATCTGGGAAGCAATTGCTGGTGAGGCTGCTGTTCAGATCGGAAAAGCATATGGTGCAGATGATGGCGGCGCCGGAGCTTTGAGTGCAGCAGATATGGCAAGCATGCAGAGCCTTACAGGCGGAATGCCGATGGGTGGCCAGCCTCAGATGGGTATGCCAAACATGGGAATGCCGAATATGGGAATGGGTCAGCCTATGATGAATGGAATGATGGGAATGCCACAGATGGGTGGCGGAATGCCGATGAATACTCCTAATGTTCAGACTTTGCAGTATCCGAACCTCCAGGGCGGAATGCCTAGCGGAGAACAGGGTAACATCAGTCTTATCATGGACGTATTCATGGAGATGACTGTAGAACTTGGTCGTACTAAAAAGCAGATCCGTGATATCCTTGGAATGGGTGAAGGTACTATCATCGAGCTTGATAAACTTGCCGGTGA
>DBWY01000006.1:12826-28799 GCA_002309195.1 Treponema sp. UBA1226 | reverse complement strand
GAAAACTTCGGTGTTCGTGTAACAGAAATTCTTTCTCCTCTCGAACGCGTTACAGATTTGCACTAAGATAAACTTTTTTTGGGGTGGGAAAAAGTTGAAATTAAAAAAGATTCTTATGATTCTTCTGGCGTTTTCGTGTTTAAACGGAATTTACGCGCAGAAAGAAAATGACTCTTCTAAAGACGAAACAGAAATAATTATCTCAAATGAACCTCAGACTCAAAATCCGGAAAAGCAGTTTGTATTTAATACAGATTCTGCCCAGGATGTAAATCAGGTAAAACGCCCGAATACTTTTTTAATGTTTTTGAGAATGGTTCTCGTTCTTGCAATTGTTGTTGCCTGTATTTATCTCGTAATGAATTTCATGAAAAAATCTGTAACAGGTGATTCTGATACAGATGATGTATATTTAAGAAAAGTTGCTCAGCTTACTTTATCTCCTGGAAAAACCGTGCAGGTTGTAACGCTGCTTGATAAAGGATATATGCTCGGAGTTTCTGATTCTTCTGTAAATCTAATTACAGAAATTACGGATAAGGAACTTGTTGATGCAATGAATCTTTCTGCAGATAAAGCAGAAAAATCAAGAAAGGCAAGAAACTTTGGAGAAGTTCTCGAAATGTTCATGCCTTCAAAATCTTCTCACACAACATCTGCTACTCAGACAAATATATATTCAGAAGCATCTGATGATGTAAAGGAATTTGTTAAGGAACAGCGAAAGAGAATCAGCAGGAATAAACCAAAGGTATAAAAGAGTAATTAAAAATGAAAAAAGGATTTTCGAAAATATTTTTAATTTTTCTCGCAATGTTTTTATACTGTGTAAGTCCTGTAGTTTCGCAGGAAAGAGACGAATCTTTTCGTGATGGAACTATGTCTATGCGCGAAGCTCGTCCTGTTCAGATTCCTAATATCGACATTAATATTACAGAACCGCAGAACGGACATGAGGTTGCTTTTTCTGTAAGACTTCTGATTATCCTTACAGTTTTAACGATTGCTCCGACTCTTTTACTTTTACTGACATGCTTCCTTCGTTTTTCGATTGTTCTTGATTTTATTAAGCGTGCTCTTTCATTGCAGCAGGTTCCGCCTACAACTATTTTAAACGGAATCGCTTTTTTTATGACGTTGTTTATAATGTGGCCTACATTTAATTCAATTTATCAGAATGCATATAAACCTATGGCTGACGGCAAGATTGAACTTGCACAGGCTTACCAGCAGGCAGAGCAGCCGCTTCGTATTTTTATGGCAGAACAGATGGATGGAAATTATAAATACATCCAGCTTTTTATGGGAATGGCAAAAATGGATCAGCCGAATGATCTGTCTGACGTTCCGACATACGTTCTGATTCCTGCATACATTCTTCATGAACTTACTATTGCTTTCTGGATAGGAATATATCTTTATATTCCGTTTATAATTATAGATATGGTCGTCGCGAGTATCCTTATGTCTATGGGTATGATGATGCTCCCGCCGGTTCAGATTTCGATGCCGTTTAAACTCATGCTTTTTGTTCTTGTTGACGGCTGGGGACTTTTGATACAGTCGCTGTTTAATTCTGTTTTGTGAGGCGTGTAGGTTATGTCACTTGGTGAAGTAATTTCGCTTATGCGAAACGGTATCATGGAAGTTCTTATTCTCATTGCTCCGATTCTTGGTGTTGCTCTGATAGTCGGTCTTATTGTTGCGATTTTTCAGGCAACGACCTCGATTCAGGAACAGACTTTAACTTTTCTTCCGAAACTTCTTGCGATACTTCTTATGCTTGCACTGCTTGGCGGCTGGATGTTTACTCATCTGTCTAACTATACACGCATGCTTTTTGAGTCAATTCCGGCAATATCGATATAGGATAGATTAATGTTGGAAACGATAGCATCAAATGCATCAATTTTTCTCATTATAGCAGTAAGATGCTTTGCGTTTTTAATGACGATTCCGCTTTTTTCGATGAGATCTGTTTCTACAATCGTGCGCGTTGCTCTTGCAGGATATATGGCTTATTTTCTTCTTGGAACAGTCGATTATTCTGCTTACAAACAGTTTCTTGGTTTTGAAAATCTTTTTACGATGTATTATATACTTGTCCTTATCGGTGAAGGGCTTATCGGTATAATAATCGGTTTTTATATAACGATTATCTTTTCTGCGTTCAGTACGGCAGGACAGTTCTTTGCTTTTCAGATGGGATTTTCTGCGTCAGAAGTTTATGACTCGCTTTCTCAGATTGAAAATCCGTTGATGGGTCAGTATTTAAACTTAATTGCAATGCTTGTCTTTTTTAAGACAGGTGCTTTTCAGATTCTTTTCTTTAACGGATTAAAAGAAAGCTTTGCATCGCTTTCTGCTTATTCGCTTATCGAAGGACATGAACCTCTTGTAAAGATTCTGATTTTAGGGCTCACGAAATTATTCAGCAACGCGCTTGTCATCGCGCTTCCTGTAATGGGAAGTCTTCTTCTTGTTTCTATCTGCATGGGAATCCTTTCTAAGGCAGCTCCTCAGATGAATCTTTTGTCAGAAGGCTTCCCGATTATGATGCTGTTTTCATTTTTCATCCTTACAGTTTCGCTTCCATACATCTGTGATTTTTTTGCACGCTCGTTCTATGCGGGATTCGTTCAGATAGAAAAAATATTTCTTTCGGTCGGAGGTAAACAGATATGAGTCAGATAGACTTGCAGTGGTTTGCCGCCGAAGATGAAGGCAGAACAGAAGAACCTAGCCAGATTAAACTTGACCGTGCAAGACGAGAAGGCCGTGTTGCAAAAAGTCAGGAATTAAACAGTGCAATTGCACTTTTACTTTCTGTTATCACGCTTCTTATAATGGCAAAATGGCTTTTCAGACAGTTCATAGAAATTTATATTTTCTTTTTTTCGCGCTGCGGAACTGAATCATTTTTAAATCCAGCAAATGCTGTAGTTTTCTTTAATTATTTTCTTAAAATGGTTTTGCCTATTGCAGTAATCGGTGCAACAGGAGCTGTTATCGGAAACCTTATCCAGAACCGTGGATTTATATTCAGTTTAAAACCGATAACACCAAGATTTTCTAATGTCATTCCGCATATCGGAAATTATTTAAAGAAGACTATGTTTTCAAGAACCGGTCTTTTTAATGTTGCAAAATCTGTTGGCAAAGTTTTTATAATTTCTTTTGTAGGTTTTAATATGATAAGGGGAGACCTTCCGACACTTCTTTCGTTTATTCAGGAACGGGGAAATGTCTTAGGTTCAATCGGAATCATTGCTTCGATGGGCGCAAAGCTTCTTGTTTTTGCTGCTCTGTTCTTTCTTGTGATTTCAATTCCTGATTATTATGTTCAGCGTCATGAGTTTATGGAACAGATGAAAATGACGAAAGAAGAAGTTAAGCAGGAATACAAGGAAATGGAAGGAGATCCTGAAGTTAAATCCAAGCTTGAACAGGCAAAACGCGAAATGCTCAGGCGCAATATCCCGAGGGCCGTTGCAGAAAGTGATGTCGTAATTACAAACCCGACCCACTTTGCCGTTGCCCTCAAATATGATACGACGATTCCGAACGGAGCACCGCAGGTTAACGCAAAGGGCGAAGACCAGCTTGCTCAGACTATAAAAAGGATTGCCAGAGAAAATGATATACCGATTGTAGAAAACCGGCCTCTGGCGCGTGGACTCTATGCAGAAACGAAAATTGGTGATATAATACCAGAGTCATATTTTAAAGCAATTTCAGTTATTTATGCACAGCTGAAAAAATTTAACAAACGTTGATGTTTGAGTTTTGCACGGGTGGGGACTTATGGCAAACGAGAAGCGACAGAGTTTTTTGGAAATAATTGAGAGCAATGTTATTGCAGTTGCTGCAATACTTATTGTCCTCATGCTCATGATTCCTATTCATCCAGCTCTTCTCGATCTTTTTATGGCAGTCAATCTTGCGCTGTCTGTAGTAATCCTTTTAATTGTTCTATATACTCCGAAGTCAAGTAATTTTACATCGTTCCCGCGTGTAATTCTTATGACGACGCTTTTCGGACTTGGTATAAATGTTTCTTCAACAAGGCTTATTTTAACGAAGGGTGCTGCCTTTGACGGAAAGATGGTAAGGGCGTTCGGTACTTTCGTTGTCGGTGGGAAAGCCGGTGATGTATCCGGTCTTGTTGTCGGAATGGTAATCTTTATCATTCTTATTGTAATTCAGGTTCTTGTAATTACAAAAGGTGCAACACGTATTTCAGAAGTTGCTGCACGCTTTGCATTGGATTCGATGGCGCAGAAAAACTTTGCCGTTGATGCAGAATTAAATTCTGGAGCGATTACAGAAGAACAGGCGCAGGAAAAAAGAGCAGAGATCAGACGTGAAAGTGATTTCTACTCGGCAATGGATGGATCTTCTAAGTTTGTAAGCGGAAACGTAACTGCAGGAATTTTCATTACTGTAATAAATCTTGTTGCAGGTTTAATAACCGGAATGGTTTTAAGACACGAACCTTTTTCAAATGCAATTGAACAATATTGTCGTCTTACAATCGGTGACGGACTTTTGAGTCAGCTTCCTTCATTATTACTTTCATATTCAACAGGTTTGATTGTTTCTGGAAGTAACTCTGATGAACTTCTTTCTACTCAGCTTAAAAATAATTTTTCGATTTCCGGAAAGGTTTATATCATCGGTGGTGCTGCGATGGCACTGCTTGGTTTTATGCCTGGTATGCCGTGGTATGTTCTACTTCCTCTCGGCGGAATTTCTGTTTATGTCGGAATTACTATGACAAGATCAGAAGCTGCTTCGTTTGCAAAAAAACTTGAAGAAGAACAGAAAGCAAAAGCCGGCAAGCAGACCGGAGGAAATCCTGATGATATCAGCCCTGTAGTTCCTCTTGATCCACTTTCACTCGAACTTGGTTTTGCACTTATTCCGCTTGTAGACGAGGAAAAAGGAGCAGAACTTCTTGAAAGAATTACAAGGATAAGACGCGAGTCTGCAACTGATTTAGGACTTGTTGTTCCGCGAATAAGAATTATAGATAACATGACTCTTGAACCGAGTGAATACTGTTTTAAAATCAAGGGTATCGAAGCCGGACGCAGTAAACTTAAACTCGGATATTATATGTGTATGAACACAGGTGGAGTAACAGAAGAAATTACAGGAGAAGCAACAAAAGATCCTGCGTTCGGAATGCCGGCAATATGGGTTCCTGAAGAAAGACGACAGGAAGCAGAGAGAGCAGGTTATGCTGTTGTAGATCCACCGACAATCGTTGCAACTCACCTTACAGAAATTTTAAGAAATCATGCCGCAGAAATCCTGAGCATAAAGGAAGTAAGCCAGATAATAAATACAATCCGCGAAAAGAACAAGGATGTTGTCGAAGCTGTTATGGATACTGCAAAGTTTACGCTTGGTCAGATCGAAAAGGTTCTTCAGAATCTTTTGCGTGAACAGGTTTCTATCCGTAATATTGAACTTATCCTTGAAACGCTTTCTGATTATGGCCCGCAGATGAATACATGGCTTTTGACAGAAAAAGTCCGTAAGGCACTTGGTCTCCAGATTTGTCTGCAGTATGCCGACAGTGACAGGGTTCTTCGCGCGATGAATCTTTCGCAGGAATGGGCTGAGCGTCTTGTTGAACATGAAGTAATTCCTAATGACGGTTCAAAGCCTTTTGTTGCTCTTGATCCTGTTGACGGAAGAAAATGGATTTCTACGGTAAGCGGTGCGTTTGCTGCAATGCAGCAGGAAAATTACCAGCCGATAATTGTATGTCCTGCAGAAGTTCGCCTTCTTGTAAAGAGTTCTACAGAACGCGAAATGCCGGGCCTTGTTGTAATTTCAATTGATGAAGTCCTTGCAGCCGGAAGTTCTGTTTCGTTTGAAGTTCTCGGACAGATAGAAGTGAATGATGGAGTGTAGATAATGTATAACGATCTTGAAAACATACCTGCAGATTATGTTACAGCTAAATCTCTCGACGAATGCCGTGCAATTCTTTTTGAGAAATTTGGCAACAGTTATCAGATAACTGATATAAAGACAGATTTAAAAGGTGGTTTTTTAGGCCTGTTCCCGAAAGAGTATGTAAAAGTAAAATACATAATAAGAAATAAAGCTCCGTCTTATACAGATTCAGCAGGTACTTTTGAAAAAAATAAAGATGAACTTTTAAAGACCCTTAATCCTTCTGTTAATACGACAAAACAGATTGCGGCTCTTGATAAAAAACTTGATCAGCTTTCTTCATTGCTTGAAAATAAATTTGACGACATAAAATCAAATTCTGAACAGCTTCATAAAAATATTGTCAGAATTTCTGAAATGCTTGAGGAAAATGAATTTACAAAAGAATATATAAAGGATATCTGTGACAGATTACGTTCAGAATTTTCTCTCGAAGAACTTGAAGATTTTGACAGGGTAGAAAAACAGGTTGTTGACTGGATAGGCGAATCAATCGAAATCGAAAAAAAGAAAGCTCATCGCCAGCCTCACGTTGTAATAATCGTTGGTCCGACAGGTGTAGGTAAAACAACGACGATTGCAAAAATTGCAGCCCAGCAGATTATCTGTGCAGACAAAGAAGGCCTTGAACGTCCGGTAATAAGACTTATTTCTGCAGACATTACTCGTGTTGCGGCAGAAGAGCAGCTTCGTCATTTTGGAGAAGCACTCCAGGTTCAGGTTGACAAGGCAGAAAAAGCAGAACACATAAAAACAATTTATAGAGACTGCAAGGACACTACAAACCTTATCATGATTGATACAAGTGGTTACAGTCCTAATGATTCAGAAAATATCGGTAAATTAAAAAAGCATTTGAGTGTTGATGGTCTTCGTCCTGATGTTTATCTTGCGATTGCCGCATCAACAAAAGCAAAAGATTTAAGAAACATAATTCAGAATTATGAACCGTTTGGATTTGGTTCTGTCATCATTACAAAGTGTGATGAAACGAGCCAGTATGGAAATATAATAAGTGTACTTGCAGAAAAGCAGAAATCTATTTCATACATTACATACGGTCAGGCTGCGGCAAAAGATATAAGCCGAGCTGATATTATTGGATTTTTAATCAGACTGTCTGGTTTTAAAATTGATAGAACTCATATCGAAGATAAATTTGGAGAATAAAAATGGAAGAACAGTTAAGCGAATTAAAACAGATTATGCAGAGTGCAACACCCAAAACAAAGCCTGCAGGAAATCACAACACGAGAATTATTGCGATTACAAGCGGTAAGGGGGGTGTAGGTAAAACGAATATTGCAGTTAATATGGCAATTGCGTATGCACAGCTCGGTAAAAAAGTAATACTTATCGACGGTGACCTTGGAATGGCCAACGTAAATGTTCTTTTAAATGTTGTTCCGAAATACAATCTTCTCCAGGTAATCAATAAACAGAAAACTATGCAGGAAATTATTCTTGATACAGAGTTCGGAATTAAATTTATAGCCGGAGCTAACGGTTTTTCAAAAATTGCAAACTTGAGTGTTCAGGAACTTGAGTATTTTGCAAACCAGTTCAGTTCGCTTGGAAATGCAGATATCATTATCATTGATACTGGAGCCGGAATTGCAAACAACGTTCTCCAGTTTGTTGCTGCTGCTGATGAAGTTTATGTTGTAACTACACCGGAACCTACTGCAATTACTGATGCTTACGGAATCATAAAAATTATTACGACAGAAATTGTAGACCGTGAGATTAATATTCAGCTTTTAGTAAACAGGGTTCACTCTGCAGATGAAGGAAAAAGAATCTCTGACCGTATCATAAATATTGTAGGTCAGTTCCTTAATTACAAGGTAAATTATATCGGATTTATTTACGAAGATCCTGTAATTCAGGCAAGTGTAATCAGACAGAAGCCGTTTATCGTGATTAACCCGACTTCAAAGCCTGCAGTTTGTGTAAAGCATATTGTCGGCAGAATTGAAAAAACTGATGTTTCAAACAACGAAGGAGTTTCAAGTTTCCTTAAGAAATTCCTTGGTTTTAAGAAGGCTTAATTGTTAAAAAAAATTGAATATTTATGATGTTTTTTTTAACATTATGTAGTATAATGTATATGGGAGGATAGTAAAAAGGTGAATTTTAAACCGGTAGTTTTTACATGCATAATTACCTTTGTTCTGTCCTTTTTTGTGGCTTTAATATCTGGTGCGGGATTTGCAATCTCACTTTTAAGGGGATTGATTCTGGCTGTATGTTTTGGCGCACTGTCGGTGGGAATCTCTTTTCTGTTTTCAAAATTCTTAAATGACGGTTCCTATTCACAGGCATCTTCTGACGTTCAGCATGAGACAAATCTTCCTCCAATCGGTAATAAAGTCGATATAACGATAAATGATGAAGATCTGCAGGAAGATGATTTTAGTCCTAAGTTTGTTCTTACCGGCCAGAATCAGATGCTCAACGAAGAGGATGTAGGAAGCGAAACTAAAAAACAGGAAAAACCTGAAGTCGCTTTAGAAACTCCGGTTGAAGAAAGCATATCTTCTATTCCAGAAGAACCTGCTCCATCATTTAAACCGGTTCCGCTTGCTAAAGAAGAACCGGCTGCAAAACCAGAACCGGCAGCTAAACCTGTGGCACAGGCAAAGCCTGAGTCACCTGCACCGTCAGGAGATTTGTCGAGTGAGTTTCCTGATATCGAAGCAACATTGGGAAAGAATTCTATTTTATCCAATGGTTCGATTTCAGAAAGTGATGTGGATGTTTTACCTGACATGGGCGGTACGGCAGCAGGGTTAAAAGATGATACTGTTACCGACAGCGAATTTGCTTCGGCAGGAAAGAGTGCATCAAGATTATCTGATACTGTTTTCCCGGATGGATCGATGGCGGACAGTAAAGATTCAACACTGATGGCAGAAGCTATCAGAACGATATTGCGAAAAGAAGAATAATTATTATAAAAGGTGTGGAGTATGGCATCATCGCTTTTTGAAGAAAAAACAGAAGACGAACTTTGGCTTGAATACAAGAAAACTAAATCGCCGCAGCTGCGTGACAAATTTATAAGGCAGTATATGCCTCTTGTAAAATATGTTGCCGGTAAACTTGCTGTCGGAATGCCGGGAAGTGTTGAGTTTGATGATCTTGTCGGATTCGGGCAGTTTGGTCTTCTTGATGCAATTGAAAAATTTGATCCTGCAAAAAATGTAAAATTTAAAACATATGCCGTTACACGTATTCGTGGTGCAATCTTTGATGAACTTCGTCAACTTGACTGGGTACCACGTTCTGTAAGACAGAAGTCACGTGAAATCGAAGATACAATCGTTGACCTTGAGTCAAAACTTGGACGCACTGCAACAGATGCAGAAATAGCACAGCAGATGGGAGTTTCAGAAGCAGAGTATCAGCAGACTGTAATGAAAGTTTCTGGTACAAGTGTTCTCTCTCTCAATGATGTATGGTATTCAGGAAATGATAATGATCATATGTCAATCGGAGATTCGATTGAGTCTCCTTCAAGTTTAAATCCTGATGTTATAGTTGAACGCGAAGAAATACGAAAGATTATCGTAGAAGCAATAAATGAATTGCCAGAAAAAGAAAAAATGGTAATCGTTCTTTACTATCATGAAGATCTGACATTTAAAGAAATCGGTCAGGTTCTTGATGTAAGTGAATCGCGTATTTCTCAGCTTCATACAAAAGCTAACCTTCGCTTAAGGGCAAAGCTTACAAATTTGCGAAAAGGAATTATGTAAGTTTATGGTAACTTTAGAGACTATCAGAAAAGACATGGAAGCTCAGCTCGAACTGGACAGCAATATCCAGAGTGTCGAAGTCAATGCAGATTCACTGGATGAAGCACTGGCAGATGCTGCAGTTCAGCTGGACTCAAGAGTTTCGCACCTTGAATATGAAGTAATCGAAAAAGGTTCTGATGGTTTTTTAGGACTTGCAAAAAAGCCGTGGAAATTAAGAATATATCAAACTGCTGAAGGTCTTGCCAAGAAGAAAAAGACTATGGCAGGAGTCAGCATCAATGATGATGAACTTGACGAAGAAATTAAGACAGTTGATCAGGACGGAATGTTCTATATCCGCCACTTTGGAGATAAGATTTGTCTTAAAGTTATTCTTCCTATCGGAAAAGGAAGTCCTGTTGATCCAAAAGCAATTATAAATGATGCAAGACGAACTGATACTCTTGGTCTTGACGAAGATGCAATCAGAAAATTTGCCAAGTCAGGTACAGACGGTAAGTACGAAGCTGTCGGAGACTACAAACACGTTAAGGCCGGAGATGCAATGCTTGTCGTTGATATTTCTAAAGACGAAATGCTTGCAACCGTTACAGTTACTCCGCCTGCAATGAGTGGTGCAGAAATTTCTGCTGAACAGATTATCAGGAACCTTGAAACTCAGGGTGTAGTTGCCGGTGTAGAAAATGATAAGATTGATGAGTTTGTAGACAATCCTGTTTATAATGTTCCGTGCGAAGTTGCAGCGGCTATTAAACCACAGGATGGTCGTGACGCATACATTGCATTTAATTTCGAAACAGATCCTACAAAATTAAAGATAAAAGAAACTAAAAACGGCCAGGTCAACTTTAAGGAACTTAATCAGATTCAGAATGTCGTTAAAGGTCAGCCGCTTGCAACTAAAATGCCTCCAGAAAGAGGTAAGGCAGGAAAGACACTCTTTGGCCGTTATCTCGAAGCAAAGAACGGGAAAGACATTAAAATTCCGCTTGGTAAAAATGTTGAACTCGATAAAGACGGCGTAACAATCATCGCATCGATGAACGGTCGTGTAATGTATGAATCTGAAAGAATTAACGTAGAACCTGTTCTCGAACTCGATGCAGTTAATATTAAAACAGGTAACATCGACTTCCTTGGAACAGTTATCGTTAAAGGAAACGTTGAAGACGGTTACGATGTCAAGGCATCTGGAAATATCGAAGTCGGCGGAACAGTTGGTCAGAGCCATCTTCGTTCCGAAAACGGAGACATTATCGTCTCTCAGGGTATCTTTGGTCACGATGTCGGTGTCATTCAGGCAGGAAAATCTCTCTGGGCTAAGTTCATTCAGTCTGCAAAAGTCGAAGTCGAAGAATTCTGTATCGTTTCTGACAGCATCATGAACTCAGAAGTAACTGCAATGAAACGCGTTATCCTTAACGGAAAGAAAGCTCAGATTACCGGTGGACATCTTTTTGCAACAGAAGAAATTGCAGCTAAGAATATCGGAAGCCCTGGAGGAGGAGCAGAAACAATTCTCGAAGTTGGATTTGATCCTCGTCTCAAGCAGCGTCTTGGAGAAATTCAGGATGAACAGAATGCATTGATGAAAGAACTCGAGGATACAGATAACAACATCGTAACACTCGAGAACTTTAAAAAGCAGCGTCGTACTCTTGCAAAAGAAAAACAGGATCAGCTTGACGGCTTAAAGAAGAGAAAAGAAGAAATTTCTGTTAAGTCAGAAGAATATGCAAAAGAAGTTGAACAGATTTTACAGCGTCTGCACGAATTAAAGGTATTCGGAAAAGTAAAGGCATTCGGTACAGTTTACAGCGGTGTAAAGATTTATATACGCGATGTAGTTGACGAAGTAAGAACCGATGTTAAGAGCGTAACGTTCTTCTTTGAAAATGGCTTTGTCCGGAGAGGTAAATACGAAGAACCAGATATGAACGGCATTAAGGCACCGGACGGATATTCTGCCGGTTAGTAGTTTTCATAGTGGAGTAAAAAAGTGGCAATCCAGCCGATTGATTTACAGACAATGTATTCACAGATGTCAAATGTAGCAAACCGCGTTTCGCATGAACAGCAGAGCGCACAGGTTGCTTCATCACTTCAGCAGCAGTCGGCAGTTGCGCAGAATGAACAGAATGTAAAAACAGTAAATAAAGCTGCAGATGAAGAATCAAAATCTCCTCTTGTAAAGGATAACGGTCACTCAAAGCAGGAAGGACAGAGCTCCGAAAAGAAAAAAAATCAGGCAGAAAATTCTGAACAGCAGACTTCGTCTAAAACAGAAATCAGGGAAGAATATCTCGGAAAGCACATAAATATAACGAGGTGATGAATGCAGGTTTTTATCGTTGTATCAATGTGTGTAATAAATTTAATTCTCTGGATTGTTTTCTTTTCAAAATTTAAATCTCTTTTTACGACAGATGATGAAATCCAGAAGACACGCGCTCAGTACAATCTTCTTATTCATGATATAAATCAGAATGTAGCAGATAATATCGATTTGATTGACGCAAAAATAAGTGAATTAAACGATGTAATTGAAATTGCAAACAGAAGACTTTCTGCAGTAAATTCAGAACAGGAATTTTCTAAAAATAAAAAAGCTGCCATTACAAAATATAATTCTGGTTCGTCAGTAGATGCCGGAACAAAACGCAGAACCAGCAGGGTTTCAAATTATGCACGCGATGTAATAGATCAGGACGCTGCGTTCGAAGTAAACGTTAATTTAAAGAAAGGGAAAAAAGTGCAGGGTGAACTTTTTGAAGAAAGTTCAGTACCAAAAAGAAGATCAAGCATTCATGTAGTAGACAAAGAAGGAAATGCATATGGAGAAGTTCCTGTTGTTTCTCCAAAGATTTACATGAGTGATCATCCGATAAAACCTAAAAAGAATTTTCAGGATGCTGTAAAAGATCTTTACGACAGAGGTTATACTGTCGAACAGATTTCAAGTGAACTTAATAAATCGATGATAGAGGTTCAGTTTGTAATAGACATGCTGTAATTATTCTATAATCAATCTGATATAGTATATAAAAGGATACAAAAAATAGGAGAATAATATTATGAAAGTAACAAAAACTTATTACGGAACACTTTCAAACGGAGAAAAAGCAAATCTTTATACTGTTGACAATGGAAAGATGTCTTTTTGTGTAACAGATTTCGGATGTACTCTTACAGGAATTTTTCTTCCTGCTAAATCTGGAAAAAAAGATGACATTCTTCTCGGATATTCAACTCTTGACGGCTTTGTAAGATGTCCTGGACTTTCTTTTGGTTCTATCGTAGGACGTTTTGCAAACCGCATCGGTGGAGCTGCATTTTCGATTGATGGAAAGGTTTATCTTCTTGATAAAAATGACAACGACATAAATACACTTCATGGTGGATTTACACGTTACGACCACATGATCTGGAAAAGCAGAATCGTATCAACAAAAAACGGAAAAGGCGTTGAGTTTAAACGCACAAGTCCGGATGGCGAACAGGGCTTTCCTGGAAATGCAGAAATTACAGTAACATATACGCTCAATGATAAAAATGATCTTCGTCTTGAATACAAAGTTACATCAGATAAGGCAACTCCTGTAAACTTTACAAACCATGCATACTTTAATCTTCATGGCAGCGGAACGGTTTTAAACCACACACTCCAGATGAACAGCGAGTATACTCTTGATGTTGATGAAAAACTTATTCCGACAGGAAAGCTTAATCCTGTAAAAGGAACTGCATTTGATTTTAATACTGCAAAAACTCTCGGAAAAGACATCGAAGAAGTTATGCCCGGCTATGACAACTGTTACACTACATGCTGGTATTCAAAAGATTCTGAATGGGTTGAACCTACAGAGGAATGTTTTACAGCCCCTGGTGCAGAATGTGCAGTCCTTACAGATCCGGAAACTTCTCGTACTATGAAAGTTTATACAAACCAGCCTGGAATCCAGCTCTACAGCGCAAACTGGATTGAAGGCGTGCAGGGTAAACTCGGAACAGTTTATAAACGCCACGGGGCTGTCTGTCTTGAAACACAGGCTTTCCCTGACGCACCAAATAAAATTCATTTTCCTAATTCAATTTTAAACCCTGGTGAAGTGTATGACGCTATAACAGTGTATAGTTTTACATTTTAACGGTTTAAGTTTTTAAACAGATAATTTGTTTTTTTATTTGCCGATTTCGCTAATTAAGGTTTATAATATAAAAATCACTATTAAAAATATTTTTCGAAAGAGAGGTTCTAATGGACGTCCAGTTACAAGAATTGATCGATAAGATCAAAAAAGATGGAGTCGCATCAGCTGAACAGGAAGCAAGCGCAATCAAAGAACAGGCTCAGAAAGAAGCCGATTCTATAATTGAGCAGGCAAAACAGAAGGCTGAATCCATCATTAAAGATGCTCAGGCAGAGACAAAACGCCTTGAGAGCTCAAGTGTTGATGCAATTAAACAGGCGAGTCGTAACCTGCTTATTTCTTTCAGAGATGGAATAAATGCAGAACTTTCTGCAATTGTTGAAACAGAAACAAAGACTGCTTATTCAAAAGCACTGATGGAAAAATTAATTCCAGAAACTGTAAAGGCATGGGCTTCGAAAGCAGAAGCATCTGACATAAGTGTATTGCTTTCAGAAAATGATCTTGCAGAGCTTAAAAGCGGTTTAACTTCAAGTCTCAAATCAGAAATCGAAAAAGGTCTTGAGATAAAACCAGACAAGACTCTTTCTGCCGGATTCCGAATCGGAATGAAAAACGGTGCAAGTTTCTATGATTATTCAGCTGAATCAGTAGCAGAACTTTTTGCTGCATACTTAAATCCAAAACTCGCTGAAATAATGAAAGAGGCTGCAAAAGAGGGGTGAGAACTAGTGGCAAATCAGTATTACCTGATGTCGCAGTTGCCTGCAATCGATTCATATGACAGCAAGGCACTGCCAATTTCTGAACAGTACTTCAGGGATTTGTGCTCGCGTTTTCTAGATTCAAAGAGTCTTAAGATTCTGGAAAATCTTTCTCTCGAACCACCGAGACAGGAAATTAAGACAGGTTCTGATTTCCTCGACAAATGGAACGACAGAGAACGATGTCTGCGTCTTGCACTCGCACAGATTCGTGCAGTTAAGATGAAAAAAGAATCTTTAATTCTTCCGGGTTCATGTACCCAGGATATCATGCAGGCAGCACGAACTGCTGTAGGGATGGACAGTCCTCTTGCAGCTGAGGAATTCCTGAATCAGTATAGGTTGGAAACTCTTGACGCAATGCAGCCGCTTGACAACTTTAGTGTTGATGCGGTTTATGCCTATGCGGTAAGACTTCTTCTCTGTCAGCGTATGAAAAAGTTTGACAGGGAAACAGGAAAAGTTTCCTATAGAAAAATTTATGATGAAATACTTGGAGAAACTACATGACTGATACAAAAGGAAAAGTAGTCGGTATCAACGGTAACATGGTGTCTGTCGAGTTTGACGGAACAGTTACAATGAACGAAGTCGGCTATGTAAATGTAGAAGATAAAAAGCTCAAGGGCGAAATAATCCGTATCCGCGGAAACATTGCCCAGATGCAGATTTACGAAATGACAGAAGGCATCAAAACCGGAAACGTAGTTGAGTTTACCGGAGAAATGCTTGCCGTTCGTCTTGGACCTGGTCTTTTGGGTCAGGTATATGACGGTCTTCAGAACCCGCTTCCGCTTCTTGCAGAAAAAGCAGGATACTTCCTTGAACGCGGTGTTTATGTTGAACCGATTTCAACTTCAAAGAAGTGGCATTTTACACCGACAGCAAAAGCCGGTGATACACTTAATACAGGTGATTCATTCGGAACAGTTCCGGAAGGACCATTCACACATAAGATTTTAATTCCGTTTGACTGCCTTGGGCTTTCAAAAATCAAATCGATTAAATCAGAAGGTGATTATACAATCGATGAAACTGTTGCAGTAATTACGGATGAAAAAGGAAATGACAGAGAATTAAAGATGTCATTCTACTGGCCTGTAAAACGTGCGGTTAACTGCTATGCAGAACGTCTGGCTCCAAGTGAACCGATGGTTACACAGGTTCGTCTTATTGATACATTCTATCCGGTTTCTAAAGGTGGAACATATTGTATCCCAGGTCCTTTCGGTGCAGGAAAAACTGTATTACAGCATACAACAAGCCGTAATGCCGACGTAGATATCGTAATCATCGCAGCCTGCGGTGAACGTGCCGGTGAAGT
>DBWY01000006.1:490-12768 GCA_002309195.1 Treponema sp. UBA1226 | reverse complement strand
ATGGAAAGAACAATCATCATCTGTAATACATCATCAATGCCTGTAGCATCGCGCGAAGCTTCTGTTTATACATCAGTAACACTTGCAGAATATTACAGACAGATGGGACTTCATGTTCTTCTTCTTGCCGATTCAACTTCCCGCTGGGCACAGGCTTTGCGTGAAATGTCTGGACGACTCGAAGAGATTCCTGGAGAAGAAGCATTCCCTGCTTACCTTGAATCTTATATCGCTGCATTCTATGAGCGCGCTGGTATTGTTCGTCTTCGTGACGGTACAACAGGTTCTGTTACAATCGGTGGTACAGTATCTCCTGCCGGCGGTAACTTTGAAGAACCTGTAACACAGGCAACACTTAAAGTAGTTGGTGCATTCCACGGACTTAGCCGTGAAAGATCTGACGCACGTAAGTATCCTGCAATTGACCCGATTATTTCATGGTCAAAATATAAATCTGTATTACCAGAAGCCTGGGTAAGTTACGCACGAAAAGTATTCTTAAAAGGTGTAGAAGTAAACCAGATGATGAAAGTTGTCGGTGAAGAAGGTACTTCTACAGACGACTTCGTTGAATACTTAAAGAGCGAATTCCTTGATGCAGTATACATGCAGCAGAACTCATTCGATAAAATCGATGCTGCTGTAAGTGTTGAGCGTCAGAAATATGTATTTAACCAGGTTGTAAGGGTTTTAGGTTCAGAATTTGATCTTACAGAAAAAGATGATGCACGTAATTACTTTAATAAACTGCGTCAGCTTTTCCAGGACTGGAACTATTCTGAATGGAAGTCAGACAAATTTAATTCTCTCGAAGCAGAAATCAAAACAACTTATGCTTCTAAGAACGGTAAACTTGATTCTGAACTCGAAGCAGTGCTCAAGGATGGTGAATAATGAATAAAATATATAGCAAAATTGAATCCATCAACGGTAGCGTTATTACAGTAAAGGCAGAGGATGTTTCTTACGGTGAACTTGCAGAAATCGAGACACGCTTTGGAAAATCTTTAGCCGAAGTAAATGCGATTAAAGGTGATACTGTTTCGCTCCAGGTTTTTGCCGGCGGACGTGGTGTATCAACTGGTGATCATATCAAATTCTTAGGACACAGAATGGAAGTTTCGTTCAGCGAAAATCTTCTTGGACGTATCTTTAATGGTTCTGGAGATCCTCGTGACAAGGGACCTGCTCTTGCAGACAATCTTGTAAATATCGGTGGACCTTCTGTAAACCCTTCAAAACGTATCATGGCACGCCGTATGATCAGAACCGGTATTCCGATGATTGATATGTTCAATACACTCGTTGTTTCTCAGAAACTTCCGATTTTCTCTATTTCCGGTGAACCATACAACCAGCTCCTTGCACGCATTGCTATGCAGGCAGAAGTTGATGTAATCGTTTTAGGCGGAATGGGATTAAAATACGACGACTATCTTTATTTTAAGAATACACTCGAAAACGGTGGAGCTCTTTCTAAGACAGTAATGTTCATGCACACGGCAGCCGACCCGACTGTAGAATGTATGAAGATTCCTGATATGTCACTTGCAGTTGCAGAACAGTTTGCATTACAGGGAAAAGACGTTCTCGTTCTTTTGACAGATATGACAAACTTTGCAGATGCAATGAAAGAAATTGCAATTACTCAGGAACAGGTTCCGTCTAACCGTGGTTATCCAGGTGACTTGTATTCTCAGCTTGCAAGCCGTTACGAAAAAGCCGTTGACTTTGCTGATGCTGGTTCTGTAACGATTCTTGCTGTTACAACAATGCCTGGTGATGACGTAACTCACCCGGTTCCTGATAACACAGGTTACATCACAGAAGGTCAGTATTACTTAAAGGGCGGACGTATCGAGCCGTTCGGTTCTCTTTCACGTCTTAAACAGAATGTAAACGGTGATACTCGTGATGACCATCGTGCACTTATGGATGGTATGATTCGTCTTTATTCAGCTTATAAGGATACCCTTGAGAAAAAATCAATGGGATTCATGATGTCTGCATGGGACGAAAAGCTTCTTAAATACGGTGTAATGTTCGAAAAGGAAATGATGGATCTTTCTAAAAACATTCCGCTTGAAGATGCACTTGATTTAGGATGGAAAATTTTGAGTGAATGTTTTGATAAACAGGAAACTGGTATCAAATCTGAATTGATAGAAAAACATTGGCCTGTAAAATAGGGAAGGTGTTTCATGGCGAAGATTAAGCTGACAAAAAATGAGCTTAAAGTACAGAAAGATGCTCTCAAAATGTTTAAACGGTATCTTCCGACTTTGACGCTCAAAAAACAGCAGCTTCAGACAGAAATACGAACTATTGATGCCAGGGCAAAAGAAGTTCGCCAGCAGCGAAAAAATCTTGAGGCAGAATTCGAAGCATGGATTTCTGTATTCGGCGAAAAAGAAGCATTTAAACCCGGAATGGTAACTGTAAGAAATATCAGAAAAACAACCGGCAATATTGCAGGTGTTACGATTCCGATTTATGAAGGTGCAGACTTTTCGCGCGGGGACTATGACTTGTACGAAACACCTCTCTGGATTGATATGGCTGCCGACAGAATGGAAAAAGCTTTGTCACTGGATCTTGAAGCTGATGTTTTGGAAGAACAGGTTCGCCTTCTTGCACAGGAACTTCGCGTTACTACACAGCGCGTAAATCTTTTTGAAAAAGTAAAGATTCCTGAGACTAAGGCTAACATAAAGAAAATTACTGTTTATCTAGGTGATGAACAGGTTGCGGCCGTTGTCCGCAGTAAGATTTCTAAGAAAAAACTGCAGAACGAAGGAGAAGATGCATAATGATTGTACCTATGAAAAAAGTTTCTCTTGTCGTTCTTGACAGAGAAAAGAAAGAAGCACTTAAAACACTGCGAAAGACTGGAGTAGTTCATCTTGAAACTGTAGAAGGTAAGGGCGAAGTTCTTGCAAGGTATAAGAATATTTCTGATACTTTGTTTAATGCGTCTATGCTTCTTGCAGAAGTTAAGGTGAATAAAAAAACTTTCACTTTTGAAAATGTTTCAAACGAAGAAGCTTTTAACAAAGCAAAAAGAGTATTAGAAATCGTAGACCGTAAAAAAGAATTGTTTGATCAGATTACTAATCTTACAAGCGAACTTGATCGTTTTGCTGGATGGGGAAATCTTGATCCTAAAGATTTCGAATATCTTACTCAAAAAGGAATTTACATTTCGATGTATGAAATTCCTTCTGATAAGATGAGTTTGATTTCTGATGATGTAAAAACAATTCTTGTTAATACATCTAAATCTATTACGAGATTCCTGCTTTTAAGCGATAAGAGTGACGCAGAACGACCTCAGGGACTTCCACCAGAAGCCTTTGCTGTTGTTCTTCCAGAAACTTCAACAGAAGAAATAATGGAAAACGTCAGAAAAGCTAAGGATGAACTTTCTGCTATTCAGAGAGAGTTTGATGAATCTGTAAAATATCTTGAATCTATAAATGCTTACTATAAGCTTTTACAGACAGATATCGAGTTCGAGAACATCTATTCCGGAATGGAAACGGACTGCAGTTCAGAAGAAAGTGTAAATGCACTTGCATGGATTACAGGATTTGTTCCGGTTGATAGTTTTGAAAAACTTGCTTTGACGGCAAAAGAAAATGCGTGGGCACTTGCTTCAAGTGATCCGACAGAAGAGGATATGGTTCCGACAAAACTTAAGAACAACAAGCTTGTAAGCCTTATCTATCCGCTTACAGACTTCTTGGGAACTGTTCCGGGATATAACGAATATGATATTTCCGGCTGGTTCTTGCTGTTCTTTACTGTTTTCTTTGGAATGATTTTTGGTGATGGTGGTTACGGACTTTTAGTAACTGTCATAACACTTCTTCTTCTGATTAAGAATGCAGCGAAGAAAAAATCTTCTCCTGTTTTAGCGCTTGTATTCCTCGTAGGACTTGCAACGGTAGGATGGGGATGCGTTACATGTACATGGTTTGGACTTACTCCAGAACAGCTTCCAGACTGGGTTAAAAACCTTTCTGTAAAGTATATTTCTAACGTAACGCCTGCGTCATATATTTTTAATGTACCATGGATTTCTGACCGCAGCATCGGACTTACAACAGCAAACAATCTTCAGATTTTCTGTTTTGGTCTTGCGCTGCTTCAGCTTTCTGTAGCACATATAAAAGGAATTTTCAGAAACTTAAAGAACGGTTCGCTTAAGGTTCTCGGAGAACTTGGTTCTCTTGCACAGCTTTGGGGAATGTTCTATGTAGTTCTGTCAATGGTTGTAAGTTCTGCTGTATTCCCGCTTGACCTTGTAGTACAGGATATTCCTGTTGCAAAGATTGCGCTTGGTCTTGTCGGCGGTGGTTTTGCATTTAGTTTTATCTTTGCAAACTATGAAGGCAGTATAGGAAAATCGATTCTGGAAAGCTGTAAGAACATAATTTCTGTCTTACTCGGCGTTGTAAACGTATTCTCAGATATCGTTTCTTATATACGTCTCTGGGCGGTAGGTCTTGCAGGAGCTGCAATTTCAAATACTGTAAATACGATGGCAGGCCCGTTAATGGGGCACGCAATCATGTTTGCAGCGGCTGTATTGCTCTTGGTATTTGGACACGGTTTAAATATGATTTTGAACCTTCTGTCTGTAATTGTTCATGGCGTCAGGTTGAATACACTCGAGTTTTCTACACACCTTGGAATGTCATGGTCTGGCTTTAAGTACAAACCGTTCAGCGAAACGGTAAACGAATAAATAAATATATACCGCATAAGCGGGAATTCTGTTAAAGCGGAATTTTTATAAGGAGAAAAATATGAATTTTGGTATGTTAGGTGCTGCTGTTGTAATGGGTATTGCTGCTATTGGTTCAGCAATTGGTATCGGAATTGCAGGACAGGGTGCAATCGGAGCTTGGAAACGCTGCTATGTAAATAACAAGCCAGCTCCATTTATTCTTACAGTATTTGCCGGTGCTCCTTTGACACAGACAATTTACGGCTTTTTGCTTATGAACAGCATGAAAGAAAAGATTGTAACAGGTGCCCTTGATTCTGGCTTTGCTCTTGGTCTTGGTTTTGCTTGTGGTCTTGCAATGTGTTTTTCTGCAATTGCACAGGGAAAAGCAGGTGCTGCAGGTTCTGATGCCCTTGGTGAAACAGGAAAAGGTTTCTCACAGTACATCATGGTTGTAGGTCTTTGTGAAACTGTTGCTTTGTTCGCAATGGTATTCGGAATGATCCAGTAAAACCGTAAAGTAGACAATTTGACATTTTAATGTTATTATAAAACTGTCCGTAAGGAAATCTTTCGGGCAGTTTTTTTTAAGTAGGTATTTAAAATTATGAAAAAAATCATTGCATTTAGTCTTTTCTGTTTTATGTTTTTTGGATGCACTTCACCATCAAAAGGGAATAAGAGTAGTGGAAGTAATACATATACTGTTTATTATTACTATTCTGGAACAAATACGACTCCAAACGTTACAGAACAATATCCCGCTGGTTCTACTGTTGATTTGCAAACGCCATTTGGTTCAAAATGTGACGGAAATACATTAATTATGTTTGCAGGATGGTCAGATGGAACAAATACTTATAATCCTGGAAGCAGTATAACTCTTTCAAGTAATATTCATTTAACTCTTGTTTCTAATACAATACAATGTAATGCTGGTAAAATATGCGACAAAGGACCAACTGGTCAATGTGAATGTGTTTATGTTAAAAGAGCCCTTGGTGAAGCTTGTACTTCAGATGATGACTGCCAGAGTGGACTATGTAGTGGCGACACTGGATCAAAAAAATGTGTTTCTTCTGGAAACTAGCTTTCAAGTTTTGCCATCATGTTGATGTAGTAAATTAAAGGCTTGTTTGCAATATAATCTTCTTTCTTTGGCCCGTTAGAACTTGCAAGAACATTAAAATCTCTGTCTACAAGTAAAAAGCCCGGGATATAGAATTTTTCTACTTTGTAATCTTCAAGTTTAAAAAATCCGCATTCATCACGATAATCAAAGTCAAGGTAATAAAACGGCAGGTTGTCATTTTTCATGTATTTGATTAAATCTTCGTTGCTTTTATCTTTTTCTGAACCAACTAAAATTATTTCAAAATTATCATATTTCTTTTTGTATTCATCGTAGAATTTTACAAGCTCATCACGAAATTCCTTGCAGTAAGGACACCAGTCTGCAGCATAATAAATAAAATAATAATCTTTGTTTATTTTTTTTGAGTCAGGGATATTTCCCTCTGCATCTTTTACTTTCTGGTCAATTACATCAAGAACCTTATTTGGTTTTGTTCCGCATGAAAACAAAAAAATTGAAAGAATAAAAAATAGAGAAATAAAAGATAATTTTGTTTTCATTATTACAGATTTTCCATGAGCCACTGCTTGAATGTTTCGTAACTGTTTTCCATCGGAATTGCCTTGTCTGGAAGCTGCATGACTTTCTGGAGACGATCCGGGATAATAGGATCTTTACCGATTGCCTGTTTTACTGTAGCACCGAATTTTGCAGGATCTGCTGTTTCGAGTATGATTCCGACTGCATTTTTATTTACAACTTCTTTTGCCCAGTCAGGAACATTTGCTGTAAGTCCAGGTTTTGTGTAGTCACCTTTAAGACCGCCCATGAGTTTTTCAAGGCAGCCGCTTCTGATGTCGTCCCATGCTTTCCATGCAACAGCACCGTGTGGGTCAATGATATATCCTGTTTTTGTGTGACAGTCTTTGATTGATTCGATGATTCCGTCATTGTCGAGCCAGTAAGATGCAAAGAGTTTCCTTACTTCTTCGAGGCTGTACATTGCTGCGATACGTTCATAGTTGCTTGGAGCACCTACGTCCATTGCGTTTGCATATGTTTCTACAGAAGGACGTGCTTCGTAATTTCCTGTTGCAATCCAGTCTGGAATTGTCCTGTTTGAATTTGTTGCTGCAACAAAGCCTGTAATCGGAGCACCCATTTTCTGTGCAATAAGTCCTGATGTAAGGTTTCCGAAGTTTCCTGATGGAACTGTTACGATGATTGCAGGATCTTCAAGCTTGTTTGAAATATAACTTTTTGCCTTTGCAAGAAGGGAAGCGTACATGTAGTAAAATCCCTGAGGTAAAAGGCGTGAAATATTGATTGAGTTTGCACTCGAAAGTCTGAATTTGCTTCTTAAATCTTCATCTACAAAAGCTGTCTTTACAAGTTTCTGACAGTCATCAAAAGTTCCCTTTACTTTTAACGCGCGAACATTTCCTGTAAAAGTAGAAAGCTGTTTTTCCTGGAGAGGAGAAATCTTTCCTTCCGGATAAAGAATTGTTACGTCAATTCCGGGTACATTATGGAATGCACTTCCAACAGCGCTTCCTGTATCACCTGAAGTTGCAACGAGAATGTGAAGGTTATCGCTGTTTTCTCTGTTAAAATATGACATGACGCGGGCCATAAAACGTGCACCAAAATCTTTAAATGCACATGTTGGTCCGTGGAATAATTCAAGAACGTATGTTATAGGATCAATCTGATTTAATTTAGAAATAAACGGATACGCATCCTGAATGATTGCGTCAAGGTCGTCATCAGGAATCTCACCTTTGCAGTAAGGCTTTGCCATTTCTAATGCAACAGATCTGAATGATGGTTCGCTGTTGCTTTTTAAAATGCTTTCGTCAAGTCGAGGAAACTCAACAGGAATGTAAAGCCCTCCTGTTTTTGAGTTCATTCCGTTTAAAACTGCTGTCTTAAAATCTACTTTAACTGAACTGTCGCGTGTATCTGTGTAAATCATTTTTGAATCCTTTATATTTTATTGCAATTTACATTGCATAGATAAGATCATTTACAAGGTCTTTAGAAAGCTGTGTCTGGCATGCCTTTAATACATTCCATTTATTTTTATCAACAACAGTTGTTGTCTTTGTAACTTTGTAAAGTTCTTTTGCAGTTGCAAAATCAATTACTGTTACATCAGCTGTGAGTGTAAGAGAAAAACCGCCTTCAACTTCTTTAATTTCAGAAGCATATTTTACTTTTCCATAAACGATGTACCTGAAGTATGTTGCTCCGCCTACAAGATTCTTTGCAGCCTGACAGATTGCTTCGTTTCCTTTGTCGATAACTTTATGGAAGTCTGCGTTCTGTGCCTGATACGGATATCCTGCTTTCCAGAATTCCTGCATTGTATTTGAAGAAGTAGAAAGGGCAGAGTTTAAATTCATCTTGCCGTCCGGAGTGTAGTCGATTAAATCTACCATTACGATTTTTCCTTTTGGAAGTAAAAATTTTACTCTGCATGGAACTTCAAGCTCAACTGCTTTTGCAAGCTTTGTAAGCGAAGGTGAGTTTCCAGGAAGTTTAGGTGAGAATGTTACAGTTGAATTTATCGAAGTTGCAATTGGTTCCGGTTTAAAAGAAGCGATTCCTTTTTCGTTTGTTTCGATTTCTGCTGTGTTGAATGAAATAACATTGTCAGCTTTTTTTTCTGGATATGTAACTGTAAGCTGGTAATTTGCATATGGATTTCCGTCATTGTCCTTTACGCTTATAACATACGGATTTTTAAATGCAGAACCTGCAAAAGGTGTATCTGCAGAAGAAACGAGTTCAATCTGCATGTTTGATAGTTCTTTTTTTAACTGAGAAGTCGTTGCAGATTCGGCTGTTTCCTGTGAAGAAGATTTTTTTGAAACCGTTGTTTTTTCTGCTGCTTCGTGATTTTCTACTTGAGTTGATTCACATGATGGCATAAAAGACATCAAAGAAAATATAAATATTACTTTTGATACAATTTTAATTGCTTTTTTCATAATCTAACTTTATCCCCTGAATTTATATGTAAAATATTGCAATATTATAGTAAATTTATGCATTTATCTCAAGGGTTCAGGTTCTGATATACAGAAACGACAGCGGAGAAGTGTGCAAATATCCTGATATTTCTTTTCGTACTTGCCTTTTTTTTGTAAATGACTAAAATAAATTTCATGCGACTTACTCATGCAGAAATCTATCTTAACAATCTTAAAGACAATTTTCTTAACATAAAGGCACTTTTGAAGCCCCAGACTAAAATATGCGCTGCTGTAAAAGCCGACGGGTACGGTAACGGAGCTGTTAATTGCGCGAAAACCCTTGTTGAAGCAGGAGCTGATTTTCTTGCAGTCGCAAATGTCGAAGAAGCCATTGAGCTTCGTAACGCCGGCATAAAAACCCCTTTACTTATGTTAAGTCTCTGTTCGCCTGAGGAAGTCGATGACGTAATAAAATACTCGGTTACGCCTCTTGTATTTGACGAAGAATACATAAATCTTTTTGATTCTCGTTCTGCTGAATTAAACAAAAGCGGTGAAAAATTTTCTGTTCATCTTGCAATTGATTCTGGAATGGGAAGAATCGGCTGCCGCTACACAGAAGCAAAAGAGCTTGCAGAAAAAATAGTTAATTCTAAAAACCTTACTCTTGGCGGAATGTGCACGCACTTTGCATGTGCAGACAGCATAAAAAAAAGTGACATAAAATATACAATTACCCAGTATGAAAATTTCATGAAGGCAATTGATGAAGTAGAAAGGGCAGGAATAAATCCGGGAATCCGTCACTGCTGCAATAGTCCTGCCCTTATTACTCATCCTGAGTGGCAGCTTGATATGGTTAGACCCGGAATCATTTTATACGGATATTACTGTGATCAGGTAAACAGAAATTACATCGAAAAAAATAATATAAATTTAAATTTAAAACCTGTAATGACTCTCGTTTCTGGAGTCTGTTCAGTAAGAAATTTTAAAAAAGGAAATTCTGTTTCTTACGGTCACACATGGACTGCAAAAAAAGATACTGACATTGCAGTAATTCCGATTGGATACGGTGACGGATTTTTGAGAAGATTTTCTTCTGTTGTTAAACCTGCAGTTAATGGAAAAGCTTATCCTATATGCGGAAGAATATGCATGGACCAGTGCATGATTGAAATCGGACTTAATAATTCTGATGTCAAAAGATGGGACAGGGTTGTTTTGTTTGGTTCAAAAGAAGCAGGAGCCTTGTGCGATGCACAGGACATTGCAGATGCAACCGGAACGATTCCGTATGAAATCATGACAGGAATTACAAAACGCGTTGAACGGGTTTACATAAAATGATGCTGCAGGATTTTCTTAACTGGGTAGATTCGTTTTTAAATTTTGAAAAACTCCCGCAGAAAAATATTTTCTGGCTTGATATGATGCAGCTTCTCTGCAATGAATTTGAAAATCCGCAGAATGATGTTCCGTGTTTTCATGTTGCAGGCTCAAAGGGCAAGGGCTCTGTATGTGCAATGATTGCTTCGATTTTAAGCGAGGATGAAAAAAAAATCGGAGTTTATGCATCTCCTCATATATCTGATTTTCGTGAACGCATCCGCTTAAACGACAGTTTTTTTTCAGATGAAGTTTATCAGAGCGCGGCACAAATTCTTAAAGATAAATTTGAAAAGATAAAAGATAAGCTTCCAAAAGAAAGGGCTGTTACATGGTTTGAACTTGTAACTGTATACGCTTTTTTAGTTATGAAAAAAGCAGGAGTTGACGTTGCAGTTTACGAAGTAGGGCTTGGAGGAAGACTTGATGCGACAAACATCGTAAATCCTCTTATCTCTGTCATAAACACGATTGAACTTGAGCACACAGAATTTTTAGGTGACACTGTAGAAAAAATTGCAGCAGAAAAAGCCGGAATCATAAAAGAAGGCGTTCCGGTTTTATGCGCAGCACAGACAGAAAAAGTAAAAAAAGTTTTTATCGAAAAGGCAAAAGAAAAGAATTCTAAAATTTATTTTGCAGATGAACTTATTGAAAAAACAGACTTTTCTTACGACATAGAAAAAAAGATGATGAACGTTTTGATTGACTCAGATCTTTTTTCAAGACCGCTTAAATTTTCTACGCATATGCTGGGTGAATACCAGGCAAAAAACGCAGCTTTAGCTGCAGCTGCCGTAAAGCTTGTATATCCTGATTTTGATGAAGGAAAAATAGAGGAAGGGCTTTCTAAAGTAAGCCTTCATGCGCGTTTTGAAATCGTTCATAATCCAAGTCGTTATCCAAAGCTTTCTGATCTTGTAATTGACGGAGCTCATACTGTAAAAAGCGTTTCCCTTACGATGGATACTCTTTTAAAATTTTACGGCGACAAAAAACTCCATCTTTTGTTTGCATGTGCTGCCGATAAGGATGTAGGCCATATAGCAGAACTTTTTAAGAATAAATTTGAGTCTGTAACTCTTACCAAACCTGGACTTACAAAATCTTGTAACAAAGACAAGATGTGTTCTGCGTTTTCTACAGCCGGAATTGATGCAAAGTTTTACGAAGACTATAAGGCCGGGATTGAGGCAGCACTTAAGAATGCAGAAGATAAAAAGGCAGTTTTACTCGTTACGGGCTCGTTCTATCTGGCCAGCGAAGTTACTGCCTTGCTGTATTGATTTCAATCGTTATTTTGTATAGAATTGCTTTAATTCTGATTTTATAAAGGCGGATTTTAAAATGGCAGAACTTGAATACACAGATATAAATAAAAGCTTTGAAGCAGCTCTCGAACGAAGCAGAAAAATCGAAGCAGACCTTGAAAAAAATCCAAAAAAATATCGCGTTCTTACAGGTGACAGACCTACAGGACTTTTGCATATCGGTCATTACTTTGGTTCACTCCAGAACCGCGTACGCCTTGCAAATATGGGCGTTCCGACAATGATTCTTATTGCAGACTATCAGGTTCTTACAGACCACGACGCTTTTGACAAAATAAGCCAGAACACAAAACAGCTTGTAATTGATTATCTTGCAGCCGGAATCAACCCGGAAAAGCAGGATGTAATCATTTATCCTCACAGTTATGTTCCGGAATGTAACCAGCTTATGATTCCGTTTCTTACTCTTGTTTCTAATGCTGAATTAAGCAGAAACCCGACGGTAAAAGAAGAAATCGAAAGTGCGGGTCTTAAAAACGTAAATGCCGGAATGTANNATGTATACATATCCTGTTCACCAGGCATGTGACATTCTTTTCTGCAAGGGAAATGTCGTTCCTGTAGGAAAAGATCAGCTTCCTCATCTTGAAATGACAAGAACAATCGCAAGCCGCTTTAATAAAAAATTCTGTACTGATGCAGGAAAAGAAAGTGTATTCCCTGAACCTCAGGCACTTCTTTCTAAGACACCAATGATTTTAGGTCTCGATGGAAGTCAAAAAATGAGTAAGTCACGAGGAAATGCCATAATGCTTTCTGCAACAGAAGATGAA
>DBWY01000006.1:0-451 GCA_002309195.1 Treponema sp. UBA1226 | reverse complement strand
AACCGCCCTGAAGTTGCAAACCTTCTCATGCTTATTTCACTCTGCACGGGAGAAGAGCCTGCTGCAATAGCATCAAGAATCGGTGAGGGCGGCGGCGGCATGCTTAAGAACATGCTTACAGAAAGCTTAAATGAAAAACTTCGTCCGCTTCGCGAAGAAAGAAAACGACTCGAAGCAGATCCTGAATATATCAGAAAAGTTCTTACAGCCGGTGCAGAAAGAGCACGCGAAATCGGAATCAAGACACTCGAAGAAGTCCGTGAAGTTATGAACATGAAGATTTAAGAGAGAAAGGAATAGTGAGGTGCAGTGGTACTTTATAGGCCACTGCATTTTTTTTCGTTATTTTAATTTGAGTACTTGTTCGACAGAAAGTCCTGTGATTTCTGCAGCCTGCTCAATGCTCAGATTCATTTCAAGGGCTTTTTTTGCATCTTCGACGGCTTTCTGC
>DBWY01000011.1 GCA_002309195.1 Treponema sp. UBA1226 | reverse complement strand
GGGAAACAGTCGCGGCTAACAGCCACGATACCGATTTTGATTTTTGGTTTGTTGTTAATCATTTAATTTACTCCTGTGTGATTGATTTATGTTACTTATTTTTTGCGAGATCTATATTTGTTCCGCTTAAACCGACAAATGCGCCGGCTTTTGCTTCGCTTGAATCCGGATGCGCAATCAGCCACTTATTGCGTGCCCAGAGAAGTTTGTCTTCGAAGTCGATTTCTTTAAGCGCAGGTTTTTCTGTGTTTGTGTCTTTTGGAAGAACTACGATAACGCGGAATCCTTCTTTAGAAACTTCTCCGCCTTTTACTGCATTACATGGTGCATAGTGCAAAGTTGTTTCATAAACCTGAACGATTGTTCCTTTTGGAACATAGAATGCTTCTACTGCAGCTGTGTTCAGTTTGCCTTTTTTAACAGACGATAAAGATGCGAGAAGAAGAACAATGTCGTTTGAAGGAATATTTAATTCTGAACCGCGGTGCCATTCAAGACAATTTAATTTTGTGTTGAATCCATTACAGTAACCAACCTGGATTGGCATTCCGCCGTAGGCGTTGTCGCTGAATTCTCTGGCGATTGGAAGGCTCTCCAATCCTGCATCGCCTGGTTCATAGATTACGGCGTTTTCTGGTTTTTTTGTCGTTTCGTCAAGTTTGTTCAAAAGTTCTGATACATCATAGCCTGTAAGAACTTTTCCATACTTGGCAAAAGAGTTTGAAAATACAGATTTGATTTTCATAGGGTAACTCCTGCAGTGATAAGTTTGGGAAAGCAGAACGCTTTTTCGTGCTCGTGCACGATAATACTAATATAAACCCATCCAACCGTCTGCGTCAAGTGAAATAATCTTAGAATTCCTGGCAAAATTTGAGTAAATTCAGCATAAAAAACGGGAAACCACATAAGTTTTCAAAATCTCTGTATTGTGCTAATATTGACGGGATGTCAGAGTTTAGTGATAGAATCAGGGAAGAGTGGGCGCTTTTAAATGCCGTTCGCCAGAGAAATTTAAGGCAGCCGGATGATATTACGGTCTATCGTAATATTCAGTATAGAGAACCATGCGATTATGACATGGTAAACGGCTGGAATCTGCTCGATTTATACGTAAAAACAGATTATAAGGGAAAACTTCCGATAATCATGAGTTTTCATGGCGGCTCGTATGTTTATGGTTCTAAAGAAATGTACCAGTATTATCTTATGTCGCTTGCCCAGAGGGGATTTGCGGTCGTTAATTTTAACTATCGCCTTGCGCCGGAATTTAAATTTCCTGCGGCCTTTGACGATGCAAACTGTGTCATTAAATGGGTAAAGGAAAACGCAGATAAATACAATCTTGATTTTAAAAACTTTTTTTTAGTCGGAGATTCTGTTGGTGCTCATTACACGGCACTTTATTCGATGATTTGTACTAATCCTAAGTTTTCGGATTTAATGGGAATCAAATCTTACGATAATTTTGTTCCGCGCGCTGTAGGGTTAAACTGCGGGGTTTATAAAATAAACTGGTTTTTCTATCTTGTTTCTGACTTTGTTGAATCAATGCAGGACGTTCTGGGTAAAAAGGCCTTAAAGACAGGAAAAGCCGACATAAACGGTAAGCAGGTGCGATTAAAGGATTTTATAAACATCCACACAAATTTTACAAAAGATTTTCCGCCGGCATTTATCGTTGCAGGAAGTTTTGACTTTGTAAAATTTCAGGTTCGTTACATCGAAAAGCTTTTTAAGAAATTTAATATCCGTCATGTTGCCAAGATATACGGAACAAAAAAAGACCGCGAGGCAATCCACGATTTTCATGCAGACCTTAACTGCGAGCTTTCGAAAGAATGTAATGACGAAGAATGCAATTTCTTTAAGTCGCTGTGCATTTAAATACAAAAAAGATAAACATAATATTTATAAAACGCACTCTCGCGAAAATCACGCGCCTACTTATTCGTATTTCGCTCCCAGAAGACGCCGTCAGAAAAGCCCTGGATTGATTTATCTTTTTCTGCAAACTCAAGGCGCTTTTGTGCAAGAAGTGAATATTCTTCGTTGAGTTCGATTCCGCAGAAATGACGGGAAAGTTTTTTTGCAACGACTGCAGAAGTGCCGCTTCCTAAAAACGGATCAAAAATTACATCGCCCTCGCGCGAAGATGCGAGCACAAGTTTTGCATAAAGCTTTTCTGGTTTCTGCGTCGGATGATCTGTGTTTTCGCTCATCGACCAGAACGGAACGCTTATGTCGTCCCAGAAATTTGACGGATATGTAAGGCGAAAATTTCCTTCTTCGCTTTCTTCCCAGTCTTTTGGTTTGCCGTCAACTTTGTACGGGGCTAAAACGCGGCGCTTTATTTTTACTGCTTCTACGTTAAAATAATAATCGTCAGGATTTTTTACCGCAAACCAGATATCTTCCATTGCGTTTTTCCAGTTTGATTTTGCGCCGCGTCCTTTTTCTCTCTGCCATGTGATTCTGTTTATTACAGTAAGTTCTTTTTCGAGCGCACGCTGTAAGCTTGCCGTGCACTTCCAGTCGCCGCAGAGGTAAAGCGAGCCTGCCGGTTTTAATTTTCTGCAAACAAGCGGGAGCCACGACTCAAGATATTTATCGTAGTCAGAATCTGAGCGCGCGTTAAAAGTCGTTCCGTTAAAGTTTTTGGTAAGGTTGTACGGCGGGTCGATTATGATTAAGTCTGCGTATTCGTCCGGAATATATTTTAGTCCTTCAAAAATGTCGCAGTTTAACACTCTGTCATTTATTATTTTTTCAAGCTGAATTTTACCCGAACCTTCTCCTGCTTTTAATTCTAAATTTTCTTTCGTTAAAATCTGTTCCTTTAAATGCGGAATTTCTGAGGAGTCTAATGAAAGTGTTCTGTTTCTTGGTGCGCGTTTTTTAGGCTGCGGCATGTCTTTTTTCATTGTGTTTATAATAATACAGATTAATGGTATTGACAATAATCGGTATAGGTAGTTAGAATTTAACCATTAGAGAGAGTTTCGGGTCTCAGCTGACTTTAGAAACCGACTTAATATTCTATAATAAGAAATCAAACTGGAGGATTTCTATGAAAAAATTTTTATTAACAGTTATGGCTGCTCTTTTAGCTTCTGCTGCATTTGCAGCTGGTCCTGTAAGTGATGCCCTTAATCAGGCAGACAGCGAAATTGCTGCTGCTGGAGAACAGTTCCCAAAAGGAACATGGATTGATCCAAACTGGGATGCTGCATGGGAATTTGGTGTAAACAACACTATCATTCTTAAAGATGCAAAAACAGGCGAAGTTATCTATAATTTTGCAAAAAGCAAGAGATCTAACTTTAAAGTAAACGTGACAAATGATGGTCTTGTAATTACTTTCAGATGTGACGAAACACAGAGAACATATAAGTTCACAAAATCTGTAACATTAAGCACAGATATTAAAATGGAAATCGATGCAGACTTCCTTAACGAACACTACACAGTTAACATGAAAATGAGAAAGTAGTTTTCAAAAACATTAACTGATAAAAAAAAGAGCAGCTTTTATGGGCTGCTCTTTTTTTCGATAGGTGCTGTTTTTTTTGTTTTATTCAGCTTAACCTAGAACATGAATACAACGCCGACGTAAGGAAGAATCGTTGTTGTAAAAGCATCGATTGTTTCTGTCTGGTCGTAATCTTCATACTGTTCAAATCCTGCAAATGTAAACTGAACGTCACATCCTGCCTTAAGTCCGATAAAGTCTGTAAAGTTTACCTGAACGGCTGCCATTACAGGAATTGCAAAAAGCCACTGACTGATATTTAACTGTCCAGCTGTGGTATCCTCAAGTACTGCACGATATGTAAAGCCGATACCTGCACCAAAACGGAGTTCTACGATGCTTCCGATAGGGATGTTTAATGTAGGCATAAGGTTTACACTTATTCCCAATGGATATGTTAAATAATCTAATGTAGAAATTTTGTCTCCGTTCATATAAAAGTCCGGGTGACCTGCAAAATACAAAAAGCCGTGCGTCGTGATACCAAACATCGGAGTAAAGTCTTCATAGTATTCAGCATAAATACCAAAAGCCTTTGTTGACATGTATGCATCACTGTAGTTATTGTCTTCATAGATAGTGACCGGGAATGTAAAACCAATATCAACAGTTGAATAATCTTTTTCCTGTGCAAATGCTGCTGCTCCGATTACAAAAATAGCTGCGATAGATAAAATTAATTTCTTCATAGCGTTATCTCCTTTAAGGATTTTTAACATCCTATGCTTGAAGTATTGCATAAAAATAATGATATGTCTAATAAATTTCTTCTTAGAAAAGGGCGTTTTTCCTAAGATTTTTCTTAGGAAAATTTAGTGTCATTTTTCTTTGTGTCGCTTGTCTAATTCATCATAGACGTCCTTCCAGTTAACGCCTTCCTTGTACAGTAAGACACTTACAAAGTATAAAAGATCTGCTGCTTCCCAGATTACTTCGTCTTTCCCTTCTGCTTCGCAGATTTCTTCTGCTTCTTCTTCTACCTTTTCTCGAACACGTTTTGCGTCTAAGGTTGCAGTGTAGCTTCCTGGTTTTGGATTTGCAAAGCGTTCTGCGATTGTTCCGTAGAGACGTTCAAGAGAAGAGCGTTCGTCAGGATCGCTTGAGAAACATGTATAACTTCCTGTGTGACATACACCGCCATGTGGAATAACGGTTGCTAAAACCGTATCGCGGTCACAGTCTGCACGAAGTTTTAAAACTTCAAGATAGTGTCCGCTTGTTTCGCCTTTTGTCCAGAGAACGTTTCTTGTACGGCTCCAGAAAGTAAGTTTTTTTGTATCGAATGTTTTGTTGAACGCTTCGCGGTTTGCATAGCCCATCATTAAAACTTCGCCGTGTTCACTCTGTGCGATAACAGGAACCATTCCGTCTGTCTTTTTCCAGTCAAGACAGCGAAGGAAAGATTCTTTAAGCGAAACTTTATTTGTATAGAGAGCCATTCCAAGCTGAACGTCGCAACCCATTTTTTCGAGTTCTTCAATTTCGTCTTCAGAAGAAACACCGCCGGCAACAACTACTCGGCACTTAACTGCATCGCGAAGTTCTTTTGCCATCTGCATGTTTGTTCCCTGCATGCATCCTTCTTTTTCTACACATGTAAATAAAAGTTCGCTGCAGTATTTTTCTGCTTCTTTAGCACCGTCGATGAGAGAAACATTTATTGTTTCTGTCCAGCCTTTGATTGCGATTTTTCCGTTTATTGCATCAACGCCGATTATGATTCTCTGTTTACCGATCGCTTTAACAAGTTCATCGAGGAACTCTGTGTCTAAAACGCTTTCGCCCGGCTTTGGATCTTTTTTCCATGCGCTTGATCCGATGATTACTTTTTCTGCACCGAGAGAGATGAGTTCTCTTGCGCGTTTAACTGAACGAACTCCACCGCCTGTTCTTACATTTCCTTTGCGAAGAAGGCTTTTAAGCAGATTTGTATTTACTGTATTTCCTTTTGCGTCAACGTGTCCCATTGCAGCATCAAGGTCAATCACGGCAACTTCGCCGTAAAAATTAAAATCGTTTATGAGATTGTCTGCGTCATCGCGCTGGAGCACGAGATCTTTTCCGTTTTTAAGCTGAACTACATGTCCGTCTTTTAAATCAATAGAAGAAATTACCATGCACTTATTTTAACAGAAAAAAAGGACCGATACAACCGCGCTGAGCATGGCGGTATTCTAAACGTGTGTGGAGTTACCGCAAGTTCTTTGCTTTTTAACCTTTTGTGGTAAGTTCAAGAGTATCGTATGCAGGGCTTACAGAGCCGCCGTCTTTTACGATTTGTTCGAGTACCGGATATTTATTGAGATTTTCATCGATGTATTTTTGAACATCGTTATGGCTTAAGTCGTGAGTCAGATGTGTAAACCATGTGTGACGCGGCGCTAGTTTTTCGCTTAAAGAAAGTGCCTGGTCAAAATTAAAATGAGTTGAGTGCTCGCGGATTCGAAGTGCATCGATTACAAGATGATCAAGCTGTCCCTTGCTGCGGTTAATTATATCGACAGATTCTTCGCTTATATAATTTAAGTCTGTAAGATATGCGATTGAATGAATTTTAGAATCTGCCTCTTCGCAGAAAAGATAACCTGTCGAAGGAAGTTTTCCGTGCAGCATCGGAACAGGTATTATAGACATAGTTCCGATTTTGAGCGGATTATTTTGTGAAAACTCGTTTACGTTCCAGAGGTCGATGCGTGGTTTGCCGCCGCCTTTCTGGGTATGCATGAATATATAATCAAAGTGATTAAAGATTATTTTTTTTGTATGTGGATTTGCAAAAATTTTTAAGCCGTCGCCGTGGCGGTTTAAAAGTGAATCAAAGAAGCTTGACTGTCTGTGCCAGACGCCGTTTTGCTTTGTGCTTGAAAAAATCCTCACGTCATCAAGCCCGTGAAGGTGGTCTGCATGCCCGTGAGTCATAAGAACTGCATCGAGAGTTTTTATGCCCTGTCTTAAAGCCTGCATGCGGAACTCAGGACCTGTATCAATTACGATGTTGTGTGTTCCGTCTGTTACAAACGCACTTGCACGATAACGTTTGTCGTGAGGATCTTTTGATTTACATACGGGGCAGTCACAGCCTATGACAGGAACGCCGTGGCTTGTGCCTGACCCCATAATTGTAAGTTTCATTTTTTAATTATTCAAACTTAGCAGAGCTTCCGAAAATCCAGCCGTCTATACTGTCTTCGCCGGGTGTAGTAATGTGATACCAGTAATCTTCTTCTTTACCGACTTTATCTTTTTTTGTTGTTTTTTCAGTAGCCATAAAGTGAGTACCATCAGTGAGTTTGCCTGCAATCTTAGATGATGTTCCCGGTTTTTCGCGAACGTTAACATTTGAACCGTCCGATGAAATTACACCGCTTGCAGAAAAACTTTCTACAGGGCTGTTGGAAATGTCTTCTCCAAGAATCTTAGCTTTTGTAGCTTCAACAAATTCAGAAATTCCGCTTGAGCGTGCAACAGACTGTGCTTCTGAAAGAAGTAAAAGAATCTGTTCTTTTGAAGACTTTACATCTTTCTGTGCTGCAGCGTTTGTAAGAATAACTGCAGTGTAGTCATCGTCTGATTCAGAAAGATCATCTCTGAGCATGAATACGCTTCTTGTTCTTCCGAAAATCTTTGCATCATAGAAAATAACTTTTACGAGACCCGGGTATGTTGAGTATCCGTCATTGTCCAAAGAAATTACAACAGTTCCAACTGGAACACATTTTGCTTCGATAGAAGCGATTGTTCCTGTTGTAAAAGCAGGTGCGTCATTCTTTACTACATAGACTGTACCGCTGCTGTATGCGATGAAAGAAGAAGGTGTGTAACATTCTTCTCCTTCGTAGTAGATTTTTGTGTATTCGGTTTCCCATTTGTTTTCTGAATTGTTGATTTTTGCAGGAACGAAAGTAGAGTAAGTTGCGTCTATTTTTGTTCCGACATCAATTGTTGTCTTGTATTTAAGATCGTTTCCTTCGCGTGTGTAAACCCAGCCCGGATTTCTTAACATACATGCAGTTTCGCCACCACCTGCAAAAGCAAGAGATGCAATTGCTGCAAAAATTGAACTGATTAAAATAATTTTTTTCATTTTCATTTTTTTTCTTCTCCTGCTTATTATTTATAGTGTCCTCTAATGATGTCGTCATTTGGTGCATCGATATCGCTAAGATAGCGGATGCGTTCTGTTACTGCTTCGTCTGGTTCTTTGAGCTGCTCTTCGCGCTGTAAAAGCATTTCAAGAAGGACATCATATTCATCTGTAGAAATCTGGTCTTCCTTGTAGAATTTTTCTACGTAAAGAGCAGGTTTTATATCACCTTCTGCTTCAACTCTGAATGTTGCTTTAACCCAGCCTGAATCTACATCAGCACCAGTATGAATTGCACCGATTGTTCCTGCAGGAATTGAAATCTTAGAAATCTTTGTTGCTTTCATTTCTGTGTATGCATTTCCAAAGCGGCGTCCAGGACCTTCTGTGTCTTTTCCAATCATGATACATGGGCGTGCATTTCCTATAACGCAGTCAAATGCAACATAATATTCTGTGTCAGAGTTGTCGAGTTTTACACAAGCCATGTCTGTAGTTTTTTTGTCTTTGTTAAGAAGCCATGGATATTTTACCTTAACACCTTCGATTACTTTACCTGGTTCAGCTTCTACCTGTAAGAGCTGTCCTTTTGGTAATGATCCAATCCATCTTAATTTTGTTTTGTCTGCAGGGTTTACTTCCCAGAGACCAACATTGTTGTAAATGATTACACCGTCTGCAAACGATTTGCTTACACGAACTGGTTCGCTTTTTTCTTCTGAATAGCTTTCAGATTCTGTAACAGTTGTTGTTACTGTTTCAGGCGCTTCTTTTTTAGAGTCTTTTCCGCAGCCAGAAATTATAAGCATTGCAAAAAAGAGCGCAAAAATAATGCTGAAACTTTTTTTCATTTCGTACCTCATTTTGATTGTGCAGAAAATGCACAAAGTTTTCTCGTCCGAGACTGCAATGCCGTCTGGCACCTAACTGCAGTCTACTTAAATATATAAATTCCGGCTGAATTTTGCAAGATAAGAAAAGGCCACTACATTTAGTGTCATTTTGAGCGTTCTTAATTGACCTGACGCCTTATTTAGTGATAATATACGTTTAACCGTAGTCCAGATGCAAGGGAATAGCATGGCTATGGCATGCGGCAACCAAAGAGATGTCTTTTTTCGATTGTCGCAGATCTATTACAAAGGGGTAAGAATAAATGCCATATTCTGAACCAACCAACCTGGCAATCGTTGCCTGTCCGGGTGGAGAAGCATTTGCTGATGAAGTCATCACGCATCTTCGCCACATGTATAAGCATCGTTTTACGCTCAAAAACGATGTCATTTCTAAGCGCTACGAACTTGATAAAAACGAATTAATCAAAAAAATCAATTTTCAAAGCGATCTTGATACTTCTGACGTTGCTTTACGCGGCGCAACAGACAAGTATCGCCCACCTGTTTTCAAAGTTAATGCAAGATTTACTTATTTTATGAATGGAGAGTTTAAGACAGAACTCTTTGACTGTATCCGCGGAAAAGAAGTTTTTATTTTCCAGGATGTAGAAAATCATGAAGTGCTTTCGCTTAACGAAGGAAAAAACAAACTCTCGCTTTCTGTAAACGATCATGTTATGTCTCTTTTAGTAACAATCGATGCAGTACGTCAGGCAGGAGCTGCAAGTATTACTCTTGTTCTTCCTGTTTATCCTTACAGCCGCCAGCACAAGAAAAAAGGCCGCGAAGGTTTGACAGCATCAATGCTTGGTCATGTTTACGAAATGCTCGGCGTTTCAAGAATCATTACCCTTGATATTCACTCACGCGAAATCGTTAACGCATTTAATTCAATTTCTCTTGAAAACTTACATGCAAGTTATCAGATTATCCGCGAGCTTACAAAAATAGTTGACCTTACCGGAAAGACAGAAGAACTCGTTGTAGTTTCTCCGGATACAGGTGCTATCGATAGAAATAAATTCTACGCATCAGGATTAAAGCTTCCTCTTGCAATGATATATAAAGAACGCGATTACTCAATCGTAACTCAGGATGCAAACTCTACGAACATTAAAGCAATCAAGCTTCTTGGAGATGTTCGCGGTAAAGTTGCATTCCTTGCAGATGATATGCTCGGTACAGGCGGAACATTACTCAAAGCTATGAAGTTCCTCAAAGAACAAGGCGCAACGAAAGTAATATGTGCAATTAGTCTTCCGTTCTTTACAGGAAATGCTATTGAACTTTTCGATCAGGCTTATAAAGACGGTTTGTTCTATCGTATAATCGGAACAAACGCAGTTTATCACGAAGAACTTCTTACAAAAGAATGGTATATAAGTACAAACGTTTCTGGACTTTTTGCAAATGTAATTACACGTGTACATCACAATCAGTCTTTAAGCGATCTTCTTGATAACCGAAATATCATAGAAAAACTTGTTAAACACGATGTAACTCCGGAAGATGACGAAGTATAATTTTCTTTGCATCGATATCGGAACATCTTCTCTTAAAGCAGCACTTGTTTCTGACAAAGGACAAGTGCTGTCCTTTTATCGCGAGACTTTTTCTGCTCTTAATAAATCAAAAATAAGTTCAGACTGGGTTGCAGGATTGCAGAACTCGATTTACAAAATAAAACGGGATTTTAAAATCGGTAAAGAAGATTTCTCGTGCGACGCAGTCTGCATTTCTGGAAACGGTCCGACTTTAGTCTGCGAAGATGGAACCACACTTTTGTGGAACGAAAAAATTGATGGCATGAAGAATGTTGTTAAAGCCGGGGACTCGGCGGGCACAACCAGCGGCATGACAAATGCCGGTACTACAACCAGTGCGGATATCGATGAAAAATTTTCACATTCGCTTTTTATTCCGCGGATAAAATATTTAAAACAAAAGCATCCGGAAAGCTTTGACGATAAGAAAATTTTTTCCGGCCCTGAATATTTAATCTGGTATTTAACCGGAACTCATATAACAATTTTACCAGAAGAGCGATATGAAGCCGCTTATTGGAATGACGATGCGATAAAACATCTTGGTGCAAAACCTGAGCAGTTCGGGCGTTTTGTAAGCCCGGGTTTTAACTGCGGAAAGCTTACAGAAGAAGCATCGTCTCTTTTTGGACTTGATAAAAACATTCCGGTTATTGCAGGTGGCCCTGATTTTATCGTTGCAATGATTGGAACAAATACTTTAAAACCCGGCCGTCTCTGTGACTGTGCAGGCTCGAGCGAAGGAATAAATCTCTGTACTGACAAACAGGTTTTTGCAGAAGGGATCCGTACGCTTCCAAGTGTAATGAGCGGTTTATGGAATGTTGCAGTTTTGATGCAGTCAAGTGGCAGGCAGTTTGTTGAGTGCAAGGAAAACTATGAGTACGAAACAAATCAGAAAATTTCTTACGCTGAATACATCAATACCTGTTTTAAAAATCAGAAATCGACAGGCTTTGTTACAATGACAAGTCTTGCGCACAGCGTTAAAGACGGACTTGAAAAAATTACAGACTGTGCGAAAAAAAATAATCTAAAAATTGACGATGTGATGATGATAACCGGAGGACAATCAAAGAGCTCTGAGTGGATTCAGCATAAAGCAGATATAATAAATTATAAAATATGTACGACAGAAGTTGCAGACAGCGAGCTTATCGGGGATGCAGTTCTTGCATCTGTTGCGCTCGCTCTTCATAAATCGATTACTGATGCGGCAGACGAAATGGTAAGAAAAGGCCGCGTTTATGCTCCGCGAAGTACAGGGAGACTATAAATGAAAGTTTATAAAATCCCTGAACACCTTAAGACGATAATTTTTGACATTGACTCGACATTGTATACAAATTCTAAATATGCGTTTGAACAGGTTGACGTTCAGTTAAGGCATCTTGCAGAGCTTCGCGGTGTAACGCCTGACGAAATAAGAAAGATGATTGCAGATTTTCGTTCAGACTACAGTAAAAAAAATAACGGTGCAAAAATAAGTCTTGGAAACACACTTACACATTTTGGCGTGACGATTGATGACAGCATTAAAATGCGTGAAACACTTTTAGAGCCAAAAGAATTTTTAAGCCGTGATGAGCGTCTTATTAAGACACTCGAACAGCTTGGAAAAAAATACAAAATGATTGCGGTAACCAACAATCCTGTTCTTCCAGCTTTTAAAACCCTCGTGGCAATCGGAATTGAAAAACTTATTCCGGATATCATAGGGCTTGATACATGTAAAAAATCAAAGCCACATCCCGATATTTTAAACCTTGCAGCAAAAAAGACCGGCGCAAGACTTACAGAATGTCTTAGCGTCGGAGACCGCTACGACATCGACTTGAGTCTTGCGCTCGAAATGGGTATGGGCGCAGTTCTCGTTAGCGGTGTCGAAGATGTATATGAACTGCCAGATCTGATATAAAAAAACCGGGATATATGAAGCGAACTTCAAAATTCCCGGTTTTGTTACGGCCCTTATGCGATTCGAACGCACTACCTGCCGCTTAGGAGGCGGCCGCTCTATCCAGGTGAGCTAAAGGACCAGTACAACTCGTATCTTCTCTTGACAGCCCGTAAGGCATGTTTCGAGTTGTTTCGAGAGTCGCTGCGCGATTCTCTCATACACTTCATGAATACTACCCGAAAAGAGTGTTTTTTTCAACAGTGCGCTTTTTGCACAATCTGTTGAAGGGCGTTTGTTTTATTCAGTATAAAAACTAATCTCTGCTCAACTTAAACAATCCGATGTGATCGTTCATGCTTGTTACAGAAACTTTGTTGATTCTTGAACAGTCTTCAACATCAGTGAGGCTTACACCTACGTTTTCTACCGACTCAGAAGTTTTTTCGAGTGCGTGAGTTATTTCTTCTGATGAATGAACGATGTTCTGCATTACGTTGTAAACATTTTCTGCGTGAGCTGTCTGCTGGTTAGCAACGTCAACGATATTTGTAATCGCATTAACAACAGTTTCTGTTGCTTCGAGAGTACTGTCTGCGCCGCTTTTCTGTTCTTCTGCAGCCTCGCGGATTTTAGTTACGATAGAAACAGTTTCTTCGATTCCGGCATCAATTTCTGAGAAAGCATTTCCTGCTTCCTTGATTGCAATTACACCGTTCTGAATTTTCTTTGTCATGTCGTTCATGTGGTCTTTGATAGTCTTTGCATTCTTTGCAGAAGTGTTTGCAAGGTTTCTTACTTCGTCTGCAACGACAGCAAAACCTGCGCCGAACGAACCTGCATGTGCGGCTTCGATTGATGCGTTCATAGAAAGAAGGTTTGTCTGACTTGCAATTTTCTGAATCATTTTGATGATATCCTGAATCTGAAGTGATGCAGATTGAATCTGTTCAATTGCTTCAACTGCTGTCTTAATGGAAAGTGTTCCTTCTGAACTTGTTGCCTTTAATTTTTCTGCAATCTGGTCTGCAGTGCGTGAGATTTCTGCAACGTTCTCGATGCTTGCATTCATCTGGTTAACGGCTGCAGAAGTTGCCTGCATTGCAACAGACTGCTGGTGAATCTGAGCTTCTACTGTTGCAGCGTTATCTTTAACACCCTGAATGTCTTCGTATGCCTTTCTGATTGCCTCGTTGTTTGATTTATCCTGATTGTCAATAAATCTTACCGCCTGTTTTACAATGTGGAGTGCTTCGACAGATTTCTGTGCAGATTCTTCGAGAATCATGGCAGTATCAGAAACTGCAGAGCTGTCTGTAGAAAGATTTATGAGAATTCCTTCGAGTTTATCAAAGAAAAAATTTAAGCTGCTTATTACGACTGCGATGTCGTCCTGCATTGAAATATTAATTCGTGCAGAAACGTCACCTGTTTCTGCAAGGTTCGTAACAACTTTTGCAGTTGTAGAAAGACGTTGCTTCATTTCGCGTAAGATGATAAGCATTACGCCGATACATTCAAGACCGACAATTAAAAGACAGCGAAGACCGTATGTAAGGTACTGATGCATCAAATCTCCAGAAAGATTGTCTCCATGAATGATTGCATAACCGCATGAGAATGCGCAAACCCACATAAAGAGTAATGTAGAAACGCTTGCAATTAAAATACGGCTTGAAATTGAATGTGGTTTTCCGGGAATGTCATTTATAGAACGAAGCTGTAAAAGATTTCTGTAAGGACCAAGACCATTATCAAGATGGTAAGTTTCGTATTCGCCTGCGATGATACCTACAAGTGAAGCCTGGACCATAATAATGAATGCTCTTGAAAATTCATATGGAAGAACACCGGCTTTAAAGTCGAGCACCATGCACACAAGCTGTCCAACAAAGAAACCACCAAGGTTTGCAAGAATAATGATTGTCTTTACGCTTTTGTAACATGAAAGAACAAACTTCTTGTCTTTTTCTTCTACGTGACCCGTTTGCTGAACTTTATCACCAATCTTTTCGATTTTATGAAGCCAGAAATAAATTACTCCGGAACATACAACAGAAAGAGCAAGTGAAGAAATAATCGTTGCAGAAATTCCGGAAACGAAAGTGTCCATCGTTCTGTAAAGGAAATCCAGTGCAAGCCATCTTAAAGTAAATGTTCCACCGAATGTACACAGAATGAAAGTAAAGAAAAATCTTTTGAGACCAAGTTTCATTTTTTTGTTTTCCATAAGTTATGACAAATCCTTTATGATTAAAATTAATGATATAATTATCAGTAAATATGGGATAACCGTAAAGACAAGAGTTAAAAACGGAATTCCGTATACAAGAAAATTTCCTGCATTAAGGATTCCGAGATTAATCATCATGTCATAGATTATTCCGGCATAAGAAATTAAAATTCCTGTAACTAAAAATACCCAGCATGCACTGCGGCTTTTTGACCAGACCATGATTGCAAGAAAAGCTGCGATGCCGCCGAGAACAAGTTTGATGCACCAGATTAAAATTTGACTCTGCATAAAATCATGCCTTCCACGGATTATTTTTTAAGAGTGTAAAAACTCCCTTGTCTGCTCCATATGGAACGATTGAAGGGATTTTATAATCCGGGCTTATTGCAAGATTACATTCAAGACAATGTCTTACAAAATCATCATAATTTTTTTCGCTCATTGTTGGGAAAAGATAAGGCCCTCTTCTTGCAAAATAATCTTTTAAATAGGTGTCAAAAATAAACCAGTCTTTTTCTTCTCTGCAAGGGAGTTCTGCAATCAGATCATAGATTGAGCGTGAAAGCCCACCGAGAATTGCTCCAGAAACGCGTTCAGGATAAAAGAGCGAAGTAATGTCATTGCGTACTGCAAGAACATAAAGGTTGTCTGTCCATGGAAGAGGCGGCGTAATGAGAACACATTCAAAATCATGAACGATATTATCTCCTGCAACAAGTCCAACCCATGGAACATATTTTACAAGGCGCTTCGAAAAAGAAAGCGCTGCTTTTTCTGCTTTGTCAGTATCAAAATAAACGAGGGCTCTGCATTCAGCACGAAGGAGGTCAGAAACTGCCTTATCAAGCTGTTTTGCAAAATCTGTTTCAAAAGAACCTGTCAGGCCGCGGTTAATGATATTTTTTATCTTTAAGAATGCGCCGGTTCCTGTAGTTCCGTTGCCGTTACCCCATCCTAAAATAGCCCTGCCGTTTTCGAGGTACATGTCGGTAAGCCTTGTGCCTTTTTCGGTGTATAAAAAAGTTCCGCGTGCACGCTTAACTTCACCAAATCGTGCCGTAATTTCTGAATAATACTCTTCCTTTATCATATCCTACTATTCTATAGTAAGAATCAAGATATTTCAACAAAATGGTTTGCTTTATTTTTTATTCAGCTTGAACTATAATATAACTGTTCAGGGGGAATAAAATGCATCCGGTTATTATTTTTGAACGCGAAATTATTTTACGACGTGATAACGGGCAGCTTACAAAGGCAGATTTTGAGGCCGTTAAGAATCAGAATCCTGTAGAAAGGTATTTTGAAGAAAAGTCAACTGACATGCAGGTTCTTGTCCTGCTTTCGAAGGATAAACTTCCGGACGAATATCAATCGATAACTTTAAGGGACTATTTTGCTTCTCACAGCGAAGAAGAAAATTTCATAGCGTTCCGCGCCCGTGCACTTGCATCGTGGTACAAGGATACTGTTTTCTGTTCTTTATGCGGAACTAAACTCAAGAGCCACGACAGGCTTACTGCAATGACGTGTCCTTCGTGTGGTAAAACTGTTTTCCCTCGTATTTCTCCGTGCATCATAGTGCTTGTTTATAAAGACAATAAAATTCTTCTTGCGCGTCATGTTCAGCGTAACCAGGACATCTATGCATGTATCGCAGGATTTATCGAAGCCGGCGAGAGTGCAGAAGAAGCGGTAAAGCGTGAGATAAAAGAAGAAGTCGGAATAAACGTAAAGAATATTCAGTATAAGGGAAGTCAGAGCTGGCCGTTCCCAGACCAGCTTATGCTTGGATATACTGCAGAATATGAAAGCGGTGATATAGTTTTACAGAAAGAAGAAATTGCAGATGCACAGTGGTTTGATCCTGACAACTGTCCAGCAAGTCCTAAACCTGGTTCAATCGCTTATCGTCTTATCCACGGTGAGATTTGATTTTGGAATCCACTTTTCGCTTTTATAATAGATAAAGAATACTGTCGCGCTTATAAGCCACGAAATCGGATAACAGTGAATTACTTTTATAAAGTCAGTTGTTCCGCGGCAGCTTGTATAAAGCCATATCATTCTTGTTCCGCAGATTGCAAAGAAAGTTACAATCATCGAAATATAAGTTTTTCCGGCTCCACCGATTATTCCGGATAAAATTTCATTCGGAACATAAAGGAAGAATGCAGGAGTAAGGAAGAGCATGATTTTTATTCCCATCTCGATAACCTGCGGTTCATCCGGAACAAACCAGCCGTAGATAAATCTTCCGCATGTCCTGAAAAGTATTATCAGAGCAATCGTGATTAAATACATGATGAGTAAACCCTGGAGCGCACCTTTTTTTATTCTGTCATATTTTTTTGCACCGTAGTTCTGACCTGAAAAAGTATTTAGCGCCATTCCCATCGAAGAAACAGACATCCAGAAGAGTGCATCGAGTTTTCCCCATGCAGTCCATGCTGCGATTGTTGTCGTCGGAAATGTATTTACGAATGTCATCATTATCAGATTAGAAATAGTGTACATCATGGAATACAAGCCAGAAGGAACTCCAAGTTTAAACATTTTCCTTAAGAGAGACGGATTTGCTTTTAATTCTGATAATTCAACTCTATAAACTTCGGGTGTGGTGAACATTTTTATCATGATTAACACAGCGCCTGTTATTATAGAAATGAGAGTCGCATAGCCTACACCAGCTATTCCCCAGTTTAATACTGCAACAAAAAGAAAATCGAGGAAGATGTTTAAGAAACATCCGATTACAAGAATATAGAAAGGAGTTTTAGAATCTCCTGTTGCGCGTAAAACTCCTGCTGCAGTGTTGTACATGAACATCGGAGTAATTCCGAGAAAATAAATTTTAAGATAAGTTACTGCGTTAGGATAAATGTCAGAAGGTGTGTTGATTAAATTCATTGCAAATTCAGAAAGAGAAATTCCGACTAAAGTTACAACGATTCCCATTACAAATGAGAGGATAAAGAAAGTGTGAACTGCAGAGCAAAGGTCACGAAATTTTTTTGCACCGAAAAACTGCGAAATGATTATTGACGCACCTGTAGAAAGTCCGCCGCAAAAACCGAGAAGTAGGTTTATAAAAAATGTAGTTCCACCGCCTACTGCAGCGAGTGCTTCTTTTCCAACATAGCGTCCGACAACAATTGCGTCTACCGTGTTGTACAACTGCTGAAAAAACATTCCGAGCATAATCGGCAGCATGAATGTGATTATGCTTTTCCAGATAGGACCTTCTGTGATGTATTCTTTACTTTTAGATACCATGGATACACAATAGTGCTTTTGCGATGTTTTGTCATTAAAGTTTGGAATTAAAAGATATATAAGCCGCGAGAGTGGCAAGGGGGATAAAAACATTGGGAGAAATATAAACCTGCGCGGAGCAGACAAAACGACGGAAAGCACTTCTAAGCGCAGCGCAGCGTGCAGGCTCCGGCGTTTTTCTGCGGGAGCGCAGGTTTGTATTATTGCCGAGAGCTAAAAGTTATATATTCAGCGCTAAGTCAGTTTTTTTGCCCCTTTGCCATTCGCGCGATTTATATACATTTCCCGCGCGGCTTATTTTTTCCTCCTCAACAGGTATAGACAGAACTCGTCTTTTCTGTTATAAATAACCCTACATGGCGTCGTACCCAAGTGGTAAGGGACTGGTCTGCAAAACCATCATGCCTCAGTTCGATTCTGAGCGACGCCTTTTAGGACTTGGGTTATCTCAAGTCCTTTTTTTCGGACTGGCCTGGCTTAGCCGCAGTTCGTTTACATATAACGGGCCGTTCCTTCTGGGACGGCTTTTTTAATGTGTGTAAACTTGACTTTTTAGTTTGTTATGTTATAGTTTAAAGAAAGGAACACCGCAGTAGTGTGGCGGTCTCCCTATAAGCGTTTTAAGAAAAGCCTACTCAGGTGAGCGACACGAGGGTAGGCTTATTTTTTTGCTTCTTCTATTTTTGGTTGAAGAGAGCAAGTGCTTCTATAAGCAAGGTTACAAGGGCAATGACAAGCATTGCTTTTTCGTAATTTGTCATATCTGCACGATCTCCCATCATATTAAGATTGGGAGACAGCCACCCATACTTTGGTGTTCCGATGGATATAATATACTATATTTGTGTATTCTATTCAAGAGAATGGTCGGAGAGAAACCGGAAAAATTAATCAGTGAAATTTTTGCGTGAATATAAATAGTAATCACAAATGACAACGAGGAGGCTACGGCCTCCTCGTTTTATCCCTCACCCCTACTAGTTTTAGCGCCGTTTTTCGTGCTATAATGGGCGCCATGAGTGAAGAAAATATCTACGACTATATAATCATCGGAGCGGGGGTTGCGGGGCTTTCGAGCGCGCAGTATGCTGCCCGTGGAGGGCTTAAGACTCTGGTTATCGACATTTCGATGCCGGGCGGTCAGGCGCTTACGATTCCGACTCTCGAAAATTATCCCGGCCTTTATCCTTCTGTGTCGGGCACTCAGTTCTGCGTTAACATGAAAGAGCAGGCAGAAAGTTTTGGCGCAATTGTTATCCAGAAAACCGTTTCTTCAATCGATAAAATTTCTGATATTTTTACCGTTTACTGCGGAAAAGAAAAATATTCTTCCTATGCGCTTTTAATTGCAACAGGCGCAAGTCACAGAAAGCTCGGTGTCCCGGGTGAATCTGAACTTGAAGGCCGCGGTGTTTCTTACTGCGCAACATGCGACGGTCCTTTCTTTAAGGGTAAAAAGATTTTTGTAATAGGCGGCGGAGACAGTGCGTGTGATGAGGCGATGTTCCTTTCTAAATTGAGTGATGACATCACTCTTGTTCACAGACGCGATACTCTTCGTGCGCAGAAAGCAGTTGCAGACAGACTTCTTGCAAATCCAAAAGTAAAAGTAATTTTTAATTCGAAAGTAAAAGAGATAAAAGGCGAGGGAAGAGTTCAGTCGATAGAGCTTGAGAGCACTGTCGACGCCGCCGTTACCGAGTATGCGTGTGATGCTGTCTTTATTTTTGCCGGAATGCATCCTGTTACAGAACTTGTTGAAATGCTTCCTAAAGATGAAGGCGGTTACATTAAGACAGACGATGAAATGCAGACTCTTATGAGCGGAATGTACGCAGCAGGTGATATTCGTTCAAAGCCGTTCCGTCAGGTTGTAACGGCAGTAAGTGACGGAGCAATCGCAGCACATTCTGCAATCTCTTATGTAATGAAAATTAAAGATGAAAAAAAATAAAATCTGGTTTTAAAATGAATTTGAAAAAAGTTAAAAAAAGTTTTTATACATTTTTTCTCATACTTTTATTCCTGGTATGCCCGTCTGTTTTTTCGCAGAGTTCAGCTTCTAAAGTAAATTCAGATTTAAAAAATAAAAAGCCGGAACAGAATTTTATGAGCACAATTTCTCATAATAGTGCCGATGTTGAATTGAACCTTGATTTATCAAAATATCCTGACGACATAAATTTCTGGAGCGATTATCCTAATGCTGAACTTGCGTATGTCATTGCAAAAAGAATGACTGACGAAGAACTTTATTCGCAGATTCTTATGTTCGGGTGGGCAGGCGCTGAGCCTTCTGATTTACTTAACTCGTGGGTTTTAGAACGCGGACTTGGAAGTGTAAAAGTTTTCGGATGGAATACAGACAATACATTTCTTGTTGCAAAATCAATTGCAGCTCTTCAGAAAAAAGCACAGACAAGAAGATTTAAAATTCCGCTTTTTGTTGCAACAGACCAGGAAGGCGGATGGATAAGACACGTTAAAGGAAGTACAAGTATAACTCCCGGAAACTTAAGTATCGGTGCCGGCGGTTATCCGATTGATTCTTACTGGTCTGCTTATTACATCTGTCGTGAAATTGCAGCGCTCGGAATAAATTTAAATTTTGCTCCGACTGTAGATTTGTTTACCGATCAGAAATCAACAATCATCGGAACCCGTTCGTTTGGAGAAGATCCGCAGAAAGCAGGTCTTTTAGGCGTTGCGTTTGCTGCAGGAAGTATGGATGCAGGAATCATTCCTACTGCAAAACATTTTCCGGGGCACGGAGATACAGACAACGACTCGCATGTTTATCTTCCAAGCATTCAGGCAGATTTAGAAACATTTGAAAACCGCGAACTTGTTCCATTTAAATTTCTTATCAATGCAGACATTCCTGCAATCATGTCAGGGCATTTGAGTTTTCCTAAAATCAGAGAAAACGGCGAGCCTGCTTCTCTTTCTGAATTTTTCCTTCAGGAAATTTTACGAAAGCAGCTTGGTTACAAAGGTCTTATCATAACTGATGACATGATGATGAACGGCGACACGCTTTATGCTGGTTCTCTAAAGAATGCATTCCGCATGGCAATCGATGCAGGAAACGATATTGTAATTTCTTCGACTACTGCGCAGCTTGATGAGCCTTTATGGACAAGCAATCTTGAGCGCATTAAAACAAATCCGGAATTCCGTGCAAAGGTAGAAAGAGCTGCTCGTCGTGTTATAGAAATTAAACTGAATTATTTTAAAAACTCAGAAGCAGCTCCGCTTTATCCGGATGTAAATAAAATCGCAGAACTTGTTCCGGATAGAGAAGGGCAGAAATTCTTTTTTGATCAGGCATGCCGTTCGATAACTTTCTATAAAGCTGACGGTTATCCTTTTGTTCCGTCAGAAAATAAAAAAGTTTTACTTGCCGGTTCTGAGCCTTCGTTCTTTTCCGGAATGAAAAAATATTATCCTTCGACAGCAGATGTAAGAATTTCTTACAACATCGGGCCAAACGAAACTCAGTACTGGATAGATAATATTCCGGCAGTTGCGTATAACTGTGATACGATTTTCATCTGTGTATGGGATAAAAATTCTTATAAAATTGCAGAGTCATTGAAACCGCTTAAGGCACAGGGAAAAAAGATTGTTGTTTTTTCAATCATGTCTCCTGTTTTAAGTTTTAATCTTGACTGGGCAGATACAGTTCTCTTTGGTTACAGCTATTCGCCGTTCAGCTTAGAAGCTATGGCAGCGGTAATCTCGGGGCAGGTAAATCCGGAGGGGGTTTTGCCGATTACAATTCCAAAAAAATAAAAGTCCTGGAGGCTAATTATGGATTATGAACCAAAGGGTTATGTAAAACTCTATCTTTATACTTTAATCGAAATGTTGATTGCGATTATGCTCGTTTTATTTTCGCAGGCGCTGGATATCAATGCAGAAAAATATTATGGAAAACTGTTTGTTATCGGCGTAATTTTGTTTTTCTATGACGCTGCTGTAATTATTTCTCACGGTAAAACACATAATCTCTTACATGCTGAATTTAAAGAAATATCAAAAACTGTTTTTTCTGATTCTCCACTGTTTGGAAAAATTTTTCAGATTGCATATCCGGTTTTAGGTCTTGCTGCTTCTATATATATAATGATTTCTGAAAAATGGTATCTTGCAGCGGGCTTTGCAAAGATTTCTGTTGCAGTTACCTGTGCTTTTATTGCTTTAAGGGGGCTGATTAGTCTTATAATTCCACTTTTTAAAATTCGTTCCAGAGATGAGTTTAGCGAAGCTGAATATGTAAAAGTCCATGATGCAGATGAAAATGCGGAGCCTGTAGTAGAAAAACAACCGTTCTATATTTTTATAGTCATGATTTTAGTTTCTGGATTAATCGGTTCAATTTGTTTAATGACGTTCATGCATTTTGACTTTTATGATTTTACTTCTGAATATAAAGTTGTAAACGGATTAAAAAATAATAAAGTAAAAAAAATGTTTACAGAAGATTATCTTAATACAGAAGTAAATTTTTCTTTAGCATCTGGACAGGGCGATGATTATTTTTATTATATGTATTCTGATCAGCGTGATAGAGAATCTTTTGTAAAAGATACTGTAGGTAATATTCTTAAAAGAGCTTTAGCAGAAGATGTAGAATTTATTTTTGTTGATTCAAACGAAACTTATACTTTTAAGGACAAAGAAATAAAAGAACTTCTTTCCCCGCTTGTTAAAAACGGCAGTGACGCTGATGTCGAAAGTGAAATGGAAGCTGAACCTGATGTTTATTTTGTAAACGATATTTCTGATAAAGAAAAACTTCATGCTATTGCAGAATCAATTTATGACAGCGGAGCTTATGTTATACTTGATACAAAAAATACTTACGGTTATCAGTATATTCCGACATGGGATATTCCTTCGTACTGTGAACTTTCCGGAATCAATATGGAAAAGGACGGCTGGCAGGATGAACTTGAGAAAAAAGAACCTTTCTTTGCATCAGTAAAAGAAGTTTTTGAAATGATCTGCAATGATCCGGAGTATGAAAACTGTCACGGTCTTTTACTTGATTTTGGTACAGATGCTCCGCTTCTTATTCCGCATAATACATTGTGTGATCTCTGGAAAGAAAAAAATCCTGTTGAGTTGGATTCTGAAAAGATTGATGCTGAATAAAATTTAAAGAATTACATCAGGGATTTCGCGAGGTTTTTTATCTTTGTACTTCCAGTCGTGAGCATACACGTCTGGAAGCTTTCCTGCGATTCTGTCGTTTTCGCATTGAAGCTGATCTTTTATCATTGCCTTAAAGACATTCATAAGCGGTTCAGGATCGCAGTCTTTTACAAGACGCGCGGTTTCAGAAAGCGTGGCATCGCCCGTGCAGTTTCTTGCATCATCATCTGCATTGTCTGAATACACAGACTGCAATTCCTTTATAAAATAATAACATGTTTCGATTGTCGAAATGTATTCCGGGCGCGGCTCGCGTTTAAACGTAAATATCGATCTGTATTCTCCGTAAAACGACACACGGGGAAGCTCAAGAAGAAACTGATTGTGTTCGATTATTTTTCTTGAACAAAACCATGTCGCATCGATTATGATGACTAAAAGCTGTCTTCCTTCGGCAGCTTCTTTAAAACCCGCTCTCCGCGCCGTCCATGCATCATCACCCGGATACATCAAAACCGGAAAATACTTTTTATCATTGATTAAAGAAAGGAAATATTCGTTTTTAGAAAAGTCGAGGCCGACTATAATCTCAGAATCTTTTAGTACGATATGAGAAAGTCGGCCTGTTCCTGTTCTCTGATGCTTTGCTTCTTTTGGATGCATCAGAAAAATAAATTTGATTCCGCTGTCAATCTCCGGCTTTGCATATTCACAAAGACAATGAGATATCGGGCGAAAGCATTTTAAACATCGTTGTGCCAAATTAAATTCCGTTTAAAGAATTATTTTCCGCAGATGCGTGTCTGACATTCGTGATAGAGTGCAGAAGTTTTTTCTACAACTTCGGCTGGAATGCTCTTGATGTTAGGGTCACCTGCGAGGTTGTTGTCTTTGAGCCAGTCACGAACAAACTGTTTGTCGTAACTTGCAGGGCTTGTTCCTACTTTGTATTCAGCTGCATTCCAGAAACGGCTTGAGTCTGGTGTTAAAACTTCGTCTGCTAAAACGAGTTCACCGTTTTCATCAAGACCAAACTCGAATTTTGTATCTGCAATGATGATTCCGTTTTTAGCAGCGTGTTCGTAACATTTTTTGTAGATTGCAAGAGCAGCGTTTTCGATTTTTGATCCGAGTTCAGCTCCGAGATCATTTTTCATATAATCAAGCGTTACGTTGATGTCGTGTCCTTCTGCAGCTTTTGTAGAAGGTGTTACGATTGGTTCATCAAGTTTTTCTGCCTGCTGATATTCTTTATCAAATTTGTGGCCGAGGAACTCTTCGCCTTTTTTGTATGCTTCATACATTGAACCGAACATATAACCGCGTACGATTACTTCATACGGAATCATTTTAAGTTTCTTAACTAAAATTGTGCGGCCTTCAAATTCTGGTTTCTGAAATTCTTGCGGCATGTCTTTAAGGTCAGAAGAAATCATATGGTTTTTAACGATATCTTTTGTGTAGTCAAACCAGAAATTAGAAAGGGCGTTGAGAACTTTTCCCTTGTCTGTAATCATAGTTGGAAGAATAACATCGAATGCAGAAATTCTGTCTGTTGTAACAATGACCATGCGGCCGTCTTCCAAATCGTAAACTTCGCGAACTTTTCCGCTGATAATCTTTTTCATTGGGCTTACCTCTATGGCTGTTATAATAGTAAAAAATGCGGAATTTTTCAAGAAAGGCGGAATTTAAACAATATAAACTTTATAGCTTTGATTCAGTGTAAATCCAAACTTAAATGCGATGTCTCTGGAAACTTCTGTCTGCGCGTCCCAGTGGACTTTAAGAGCGCGTTCTTCACAATCCCTGAGCATTTTGCTTATACAGTGGGTTACAAGGCCTTTTCTACGGTAGTCTTCCAGGGTAGAAAAATCAAGCTCAATCTCGTTTTTAAAAGTGATGAACGAAGAAGCTGATGAAACGATTTTGTCGTCGTGCCAGATAACTGCACCTGCGCCGTTTTCTGCAAAGTCTTCTGCATTTTTATAGTTTGTTCCGTGAGAAAAAGGCTTGGCTTCAAATTCTTTTTTGCCAAATTTTTGGATTTCAAACTCAGAAGAAGGTTTTCTTAAATCAGGAAAAATAAAATGATCTGCGCTTTTCATCTGATAGCGCACATAATTTTCTGCATCCAAAAAATTTTTCTGTATAAAATTTTGCCAGCTTTGAGAAAGACAGACAAGATGACGACCGCACTTTGGTGCGCAAAGCTGATTAAAAAGTTCTTCATCCGGCTCGCCCGAAAGATATGTAAATAAAGCTTCTGCTATCGAGCCGTTTTTATAAATATGATTTTTTCCAAAAAAGCCTGCCTCGCATGAACGAAGCAAGAGCGGCTTTGATTGTAAGATTTCCATTATCAGATGTCTTTAGTGGTGATTACACTTTGCGTTAAAGTTGCCTTTGAGTTCACCCTTTGCAAATTTTTCTGCAGCTTCATCAGCAGAACCTGTAATGCCTGGAACTTCTTTAAGGCCGGAGGCGGCAATTGCATCAATTGCTCCCTGTCCTCTGTTTCCGAGAATCAAAGTTTCAACACCAAGGTTTTTAAGATACGGCGGAAGATCGTGATGACCTTTTCCTCCGTTATCGATTACTTGAGAAGAAATAATTTTTCCGTCAGCTATTTCGTAAATCTTAAAGAACTCTGTCTTTCCAAAATGCTGGAATACGTTTCCAGTTTCTTTTTCATAAGTTACTGCTACTTTCATAATACCTCATCCCATAATATTATTGTACGCCAAGTCTTAAATCAATTTGAATATAATCCTACTAAAAACACTTGAATTATGTCAACTTTGTTTTGTTTTTTTTCTACAAAACTTTTTTTACACCCGGGATTAACCTCAATAACCAGCTGATTACAAACGAACCGGCAGTTGCCAGAATTAATACCGAAAGATATTTTCCTGCCGTACCAAGCCATATGGGGTCTAAAATGTTTTCTACTATCAAAAGCACGAAAAGATGAATGATGTATGCGCCAAATGACTGTTCTGCACACCACTTCCAGAATCTTCCGCTCCAGTTACCAGCTTTTCTGAATAACCAGATAAGTCCTGTGCAGAGAAAAACGCACAAAAGCGATTCGTATGCACCAAACCATTGATAAATAAAACCACTCCATGCATTATCACCGCGAAGATAGTTTCCGATGCAGAGTAAAAGTCCGATTACAAGTGATGTGCATCCCGTGGTGCCACTCATTTTGTTAAACCACTCGCCTCGTCCTGCCATTACGCCAAATGCAAACATCATTATATATTGCAGATAATGAACTGGTTCAAACTTATAGACCCATAAATAAATCCAGTCATCCTGATTGTAAATCTTTCTTAAGATTAAACTTCCTGCACTCATAATTACTGCAAAAACAATTACAAAAATTAAAGAGAGAGGCTTTGGATTGTCATATGATTTTTTGCAGACAAGTCTTATGATTGAATAAACTAAACAGAACAAAAACAGAGTGCCAAGAAACCAGGTATGTCCTGATTCGGGCGTACCGGTTGCCACGCTGATTACTGCAGAAATTACTGCAAAGGGAACAAACAATCGAAGCGTTTTTTTGAAGATAAATTTTCCAAAGCCCTGGCGGTCAAAACTTTTTGGGACAAAATACCCCGAAATCATAAAAAACAGGCCCATAAAAAATGCAGCATTCGTATTTAAAAAATGCCACATATAAGGCAGACTTTCATCAGGATTAGACGGGCTAAACGGCCAGCCTGCTCCATCTACAAATGGAATCATAGCATGATGTGCAATTACCAGAACAGTTAAAGCAACTTTAAGATTATCAAGATAATGACTTCGTGTTTCATTTGTCGATGGTGTGTTCATATTTTTCTCCTATGCTTTTATACACTTCTCAAGCATTTCGCGTGCCCAGAAATACTGTCCTTTGTCTTCAAACTCTCTGTAATAAACTTCTATCATCATCGTTAAATACAAAATGACATCATACCAGCGCAATCTTTTTAATTCATCTTCTGAGAACGAAGTTTTACCAAAACCTTCTAAGAACTGTTTTCCCCTGTTATGCATTCTAAAGCGGTCATCCATAAATGGTTCGCCCCACAATGCTCTTTCCCAGTCAATGATTCCGGATACGTGACCGTCTTTTACAAATACATTTCCTTCCCACATATCCCAGTGAACCAGTGTCGCATCTTGAACAAGATCAAAAGAAGACTTGTCTTTTTCAAGTTGATTTATAAAAGTCTGTCCATCATACATGATGTCTATGTTTTTATTCTTTGCATCAGAAATAAGATTTTCAAGCATCTGTTTTACAAAGCTGAATAGAGAATCATATCTTTTGTCATCACCAAGAAAACCAAATTGAGGATTTTTAACTTTTGACAATTCTTTAGATATTTTCCCGACTTCAGTATTTATTACGGCAATTTCTTCTTCAGACATTTTTTCTTTTACTAAAAAGAAATTATCACCGGTCAGCTTTTCCATAAAGAAATAATTTCCATCGCATATAGCATTGCTTGTATCGTAATACTGAATGTCTGCAACTTTAAATGAACAGTTTTCAGAAACAAGCTTCATGGCACTTACTTCTGCTTTCATCAGATTGATTTCATTGGATGTATTTCCTTTTCTGTCCTTAGCAGAAATTTTTAATATGCTTTCGCTGCCGTCATCAAACTTAACATTGTATGTTACATTGCACATTCCTTCGGTCAGCTCTTTTATTGCTGATATTTTTTTATCAGGAAATGCTTTTTCTGCCATTCTGCAGATTGTTTTTTCAGACTGTCTGTTTTTGGTAATAGCCATTATTCAATTCCTTTTTTCTAAGTTTAACGTCAAATTATACAAGGTTTATCATCCTGCTTTATACTGTCTTTTTTGATTTATTCACTGTTGTTTTTAACTTAGATTTTAATAATAACCGCAAAAAAAACTCCCACAATCAAGTATATTTCAAAATCGTGGGAGTTATAAATTAAATTCAACTATAACAAGTTGAATTATTTATATAACGGTGCAACAGTGTCGACCATTTTCTGATATTCAGCGTAAGCTTTATCATATGCTGCAACGTTTGCTGCAATCGGATCTGCGTTCTTTGATTCGTCGAGCTTGATGTGTTCTGCACAAAGCTGTGCGATATCGCAAGTGCCGTTCTGATTTTTAAGACACCATAATGCCTGAACAGCTCCACCCAATGCTGCGGCTTCGTCTAAAGCTGGAACACGGATAGGAAGGTTCATTACATCTGCTGCAATCTGACGCCAGATAGGAGATTTAGAACCGCCGCCGATTAAACGGATTTCGCGTGGTTTAAATCCAAGTTTGCGGAATGCATCAAGACCACCGCGCATTGCAAATACTGCAGATTCAAGAGAAGCACGTGCAATGTTTGCTCTGTTTGTGTTAGCTGATGTAAGTCCTGTGATGCTTGCGCGTCCGTTAGGAAGGTTAGGAGTTCTTTCTCCGTTAAAGAATGGAATTACTAAAACACCTTCAGAACCGCATGGAGCTTTAGAAGCTTCACCGTCAAGTTCTTTTACATCCATCTGGAAAAGTCCGCGAACAAATTCTGTTGCTACAGTACAGTTCATCGTACAAAGAAGAGGGAGCCATCCGCCTGTTGAAGAACAGAAACCAGAAAGTCCGTTTGCAGGATCTGCAATCGGTTTGTCAGAATACCCGTAAAGCGTTCCTGATGTTCCCATAGACATTGTTAAGAATCCGTCAGCAACTGTACCAGTTCCTACGGCACCCATCATGTTGTCACCACCGCCGGCAGAAACAGGAATTCCTTCTGGGATTCCATAAGCCTTTGCAGCTTCTGCATTTACATTTCCTGCAGGTGCAGATGGTTCAATTAATTCAGGAAGAAGTTTAATCAATTTTGGATCGATAATGTCACAGATTTTTTTTGACCATGTTCTGTTTTTAGAATCGAACAATGCAGTTCCTGATGCATCACCATATTCCATTACATATTTTCCAGTAAGCTTCCAGTTTAAGTAATCATGTGGGAGCATTACATAATTCAACTTATCAAATGCGTCTTTCTTGTTGTCTTTAAGCCACAAAATTTTTGGAGCTGTAAAACCAGGAAGCATTAAGTTTCCAAGAAGGCTTACAACTTTTTTATCGCCGCCTGCTTTTTTTGTAATGTATTCACACTGCTTTGTAGTTGCAGTATCGCACCAGAGCTTGATGTTGTACAAAGCTTTTCCGTCTTTATCAAGCGGAACAAAACCATGCTGCTGTCCTGAAATACCGATTGCTTCGATAGTTTTTTTATTCTCTTCCGAAAGTTTTGAGAAACAAACTTCAAGACCCTTGTCGAACCATTCTGTTTTCTGTTCGCGAGTTCCGTCTGCTTCTGAAATTAAATCCATCGGGCAGCTGGCCTTTTCGATGATTTCTTTTTTTTCGTAGTCGTAGATTACGACTTTCATACTCTGAGTTCCGAGATCAATACCTGCAACTGTTTTCATTATAATCCTCCGTGCTCGTGCACGATATTATAGTACAACCGCACTTTCTTTATGTCAAGAGAAACCACGCTTTAAGCTGAATTTAATCAAGGGAGGGGAGGAAATACATAAAAATTTTCTCGTAAATAAGGAAAAATATCATTATATTTAAATTATGATTTATGGATATATTCGTGTAAGTACAGATAAGCAGACTGTTAAAAATCAAAGATTTGAAATAACAGATTTCTGCAGACGGAATAATTTAAAGATAGACGCGTGGATTGAAGAAATAATCAGTGGAACGATAGATCCAGAAAGACGCGCTCTTGGGAAATTACTTAAGAATGTCTCAAAAGGGGATTTAATTATCTGTTCTGAATTGTCCAGGCTTGGAAGAAGTCTTTTTATGATTATGTCAATTTTAAATCTTTTGATGAAAAATGGCGTTCGAGTCTGGACAATAAAAGATAATTACAGATTAGGAGATGATATTCAAAGCAAAGTTCTGGCATTTGCATTTGGACTTAGTGCAGAAATTGAGAGAAATCTTATAAGTCAGAGGACTAAAGAGGCACTTGAACGAAAGCGTGCAGAAGGAATTAAGTTAGGACGCCCTGCTGGTTCTAAGTCAAATAAAAGTAAACTTGATGGTGCGGAACTTGCAATAAGTGTGATGATTCTTGCAGGAACAAGTGTTAATAAAATAGCAAAGTTGTATGGGATTCATCGAAATACGGTAAAAAGGTTTATCATCAATCGAAATTTAAACAGCAAAGAAAACAGAGATCGCGTAAGGAGTATGGGATAGAAAGTGTTCTGCTTATGCACTATACTCTTCAGTTTGCTGTAATGTCTTCCACTATTCCATTAATTATGGGAACAAACCCTTTCTGTAAAGTCTGCTGAAACATAGGCTGAAAATTTTATGAGTCAGCAACAGAAGATAAAAATGGTTCTTCAAAATTATATAACAGATTGTCTGTGTATTCATATGAATACACAATGAAATTGTCAATATTCTTTTTATTTATAAGAAATTTTGGAGCACGGCTTTTCCCATCGGGTTGGTGCCCTTGATTGAATGCTGAAAGAGTCTCATTTAAGTTTATTCGATTTAATTCAAATATTTTCATTCTCTTAAATTCTACAGAGTATTTCATTTTTTTTGCATAAGAAATATTATCTCCAGCGCAATAATTCTCTCCAATTAAATTCATTCGATATATTGCCATTTTGTTATTATGGAGGTAGTCCTTCTCAGTTTTATGTTCATAGATTACATACCATAATTTGCCATATTGGTTTATGGCTTTTAGAACATTTTCCTGGTCGTTACCAGGTGCTTCGGTTTTATCAATATCACTGGCTTTTAGGTCTCCATAGTAGTTTGCTTTTGGGAAAAAAATATCGAAATCTAGTAAACCTTTATCTTTTATATTTCCAATGTACATCATTTCATGCTGACAGTTTTCTGCAAAAATAAAACATGAAAATTTATATTCAAGATACCAGCCTGGCCATTCCGTTCCCTTCCATTGATACCAATTTCCATTTTTCATTTCCGTTATTGCTTTGTCAGCATAAATACATTCACCAAATTTGAATGAGTTATTAAATTTAGAAAATAAAGTAAAAATAGGATTTTCTGTTCTCTTGCCGTTCAGATAGTCACAAAATGTTCTAACTGTTAAAACGGAAATGTGATTCTCATTTTTATCTGTTTTGCAAAAAATTCCATTTGCAAGGGATTGGTACAAATCATTTGAATAAACATGAGCAGCACTAGAATTTAGTTTTCTGTTTATATAGTCTTCTATTTTGAAATCTACAAAAAGATATAGTCCGTGATAATGATATATTCCAATAAGATGTATTTCAACTATTGGGCGTTTAGAATATTCATTATAAAATTCCTTAAACCATTTTTTTAGTTGAAGCCTCTTTTTAAACAACGGATGAGGATGGCTAAGATAAGTTATCGCACCTGTTAAGAAATAGTGGATTTTGTCAGGGGTTTTAAATGTATAAACGCTATGAGTATTATGAAATTTAAATATTTCACACTTATTATTTAGCGCTAGATTAAATGCATTTAAAAAATCAATTTGCTTTGTAAGAGGCTCATCGTAATCATATGTCATTGAAAGATTTGCTAAAATTTGTTCTGATTTATGAACTTGTTTTTTTGCCATCCTTAAGCTCCAGTAATTTTTTTGTAACTTCTTGAAGTACGGTTACGCAGATAGAATTTCCAAGTTGTTTGTAAGATTCGTGTATTGTTTGTTCACCAAAATTGAAATTATCAGGGAAACTTTGTAATCTGAGGCATTCTTTAAGAGATAGTTTTCGTTTTAATTTACCGATTACAGGAGTTTGAACCATTGCAACCAATGCAGGAGCTACGGTTGGGACTTTAACTCGCATTCCTGATGGTCTAAATTGGATTAAAGCTTCTGAAATATCTTTTATATTTGTTCCACATTGCCATTCAAATTTTCTTTGCGTAGGATTAAAGTCTGTATAGACTTTCCATTTTTTTGCCCATGAATCAATAAAGGTTTTGTTTCGTTTATATAATTCTTCATTTTTATGTACAAAATCTTTTTTCCATTCTGGGAAATCGGATATATCTTCATTCGAGTGAAAATAATCAGCCCAAACAGGGAATCCAATTACTTTTAGATCTATGCCATGATAAAATTCGTTCCATGCATTCATAGTTCGCATGTCTTCTTTTCTAATTAGTAAAGATTTATCAGAATCTTTCCCATCAATAATTGAAAAAATATTATTATCATTTTTTGTAAGCAATTTGCCCATATCAAAAGGAAGTGGATTTGTTACATTTTTGGGATCGTATATGCCTGGTAAAAAAGCCCTTTCGCGCAATTGCGGAATCCCAAATTGGTGAGGCGACAATATTAATGGTAACTCTGGTGTTCTATAACCAAGTTCATGTAAACCTTTTAGTATTACTCGAATTGTATTACCACTATCGTGGGAAACCAAGTTTCTGACATTTTCCATAAGAATATATTTGGGTGGGTGGCCGTTTTCTATCTTTGATTTTAATATCCTGAAAACTTCAAAAATTAATGTTCCTCTTGCTTCATCAAAGCCAAGTCGTTTTCCTCCTTTTGAAAAAGCCTGGCATGGTGGAGAAAAGAAGCAAAAATCATGATTTGGTATTGATTCTGCATCAATTTTTGTTAAATCACATAATGAATCTATTCCGTAATTAAGTTTGTATACTGTCGCACAATCTTTATTTATGTCTGCTGCAAATACACATTTTGCGTTTGGCATTATATTTGTGATTGCTTGATGAAAAGCTCCTATTCCTGAAAATAATTCGATGTATTTTAGTTTTTTACCGCACTTTAAACGGTCGTTTTTGGTG
>DBWY01000002.1:52475-52692 GCA_002309195.1 Treponema sp. UBA1226 | reverse complement strand
AAAGACAAAGGGGCCGGAGAATTAAATCTTCGACCCTATTTTTTTGGCAAAGGCGCCGTGCTATTCTTTTTGAATGCGCGGCGATTTTTTTGACCAAATCTTTATATGGCGATGGCGTCAACACTAGTGCACAGTGTCTGATTCCTTCGCCGTTTTTTTTAGTCATTCATTATTTGGAGGTAACAATATGGGTGAAGTTTGGAGTGTATGGTTTTTA
>DBWY01000002.1:41488-52404 GCA_002309195.1 Treponema sp. UBA1226 | reverse complement strand
GATTTCTGTATTGGAACTCCTATGTTCATGCTTCTTGGTTTTGGTTTAATGATGAGCGAAAATTATTTCTTCGGTTTTATCGGAAAACCAAATATGCAGCTGTTTACAAAATTTGCAGAACTTGATTGGTCAAGCTTTGTATTCAACTTAGTATTCTGTGCAACTGCAGCAACAATCGTTTCTGGATCTATGGCCGAACGTACAAAGTTCTCTGCTTACTGTATTTATTCAGCAGTAATATCTGCAATCGTATATCCAATCGAAGCAGGATGGGTATGGAATCCACAGGGCTGGTTAGTACAGCTTGGCTTTGTTGACTTTGCAGGTGGAGCTGCAATTCACTCTGTAGGTGGAACAGCAGCATTAATCGGTGCTATTTTCCTTGGACCGCGAATTGGAAAGTACGATTATGATAAAAATGGTAAGGTAACAAAAGTTCATGCAATTCCGGGACACTCTTTAACTCTCGGTGCACTCGGAACTTTCATCCTCTGGTTCGGATGGTATGGATTTAACGGTGCTGCATGTACACAGCTTGGTGGTGTCGGTGGTCTTGCAGCTGTTTTCACAACAACAACAATCGCACCTGCAGTAGCATGTGTAACAACAATGTTATTTACATGGATCAAAAACGGAAAGCCAGATGTTTCCATGACACTCAACGCTTCTTTAGCAGGTCTTGTAGCAATTACACCAACCTGTGCAACAGTTGATGCACTCGGTGCAAGTATAATCGGTATCGTTTCTGGAATCATCGTAGTTCTTGTAGTTGAGTTCCTCGACTTAAAGCTTCATATTGATGACCCTGTTGGTGCTGTTGCAGTTCACCTTGCAAACGGAATCTGGGGTACATTGAGTGACGGTTTGTTCAACGTAGAAAGCGGCTTATTCTATGGCGGCGGATTAAAGCACCTTGGAATCCAGTGTCTCGGCGAAGGCACAATTCTTCTCTGGACAACAGTGTGCATGATTATTACATTCACTTTGATTAAAAAGCTTCATGGACTGCGCGCAAGCCGCGAAGAAGAAGTTGTTGGTCTTGATAAGCTTGAACACGGAATTGACTCAAGTTACGCAGGCTTTATCATGGCTCCACAGGTTATGACAGAAGGCGACGCTGGAATCGGCGGAGCAAGTGCCGTAACTGGAACAGTTCCAATCGAAAAAGCAGTTCCTGTTGCAAAGGCTACAAAGAAGCCTGGTGCAAAATTCCATATGGTTACAATCATTACACGTCAGAGCAAGTTTGATGAACTTAAGCATGCGATGAACGACATCAACGTAACTGGTATGACAGTAACAAACGTACTTGGTTGCGGTCAGCAGCACGGAAACGTTCAGAAGTACCGTGGTGTAGAAATGGATATGACACTTCTTCCAAAGATTAAAGTTGATATCGTTGTAAGTGAAGTTCCTGTTGACCTTGTAGTAACTGCAGCAAAAGAAGTTCTTTACACAGGACACATCGGTGACGGAAAGATTTTCGTATACGATGTTCAGAATGTTGTAAAAGTAAGAACAGGCGAAGAAGGTTACGAAGCATTACAGGATTAATTAACATCCACATCAAAAAATGCCCTATCCTGGTCAAAAAAACCGCTCGACATGAGCGGTTTTTTTATATTAGAATATCCAAATGGATTTTACAAAACACCCTCTCAAGATTTTTTTCTCATATTACAAACCGCACCTTCCTCTCTTCTTTGCAGACATGATGTGCGCTTTTTTTATGGCTGGAATTGATATTGCATTTCCGATGTTCACGCGATATGCACTCAATACACTCATTCCGAATTATGAGCTTCGCACATTCTTTATTCTTATCGCAGTTTTATTTGCGGGATTCTGCATCCATAAAGGATGCAATTTTTTTGTAGCATACTGGGGACATGTTTTTGGAAATCGTGTTGAACAGGATATGAGGCGCGATGTATTTGATCATCTTCAAAAACTTCCGTTCAGTTTTTATGATACAAACCGCACGGGAAAAATAATGTCACGTGCTACGGTAGATCTCTTTGAAATAACAGAACTTGCTCATCACGGTCCAGAAGACTTTTCAATTGCTGTACTCAATCTTCTCGGTGCTTTCATAATGATGCTTCATATCCGCTGGGAGCTTGCAATAATTGTTGTTATCACTCTTCCTGTTTTGATTACAGTAGGAGTTATTTCTCGCCGGAATCTTTCGCGCACAGCAACTAAAGTTAAGGAAAAAACTGCAGAACTTATTGCAGGTCTTGAATCAAGCATTTCAGGTATTCGTGTAACAAAAGGATTTGCAAATGAAGATTACGAAAGAAAACGTTTTAAATTTTACAATGAACAGTATAGCGAATTAAAAAAACTTCGCTACAAACATATGGGAATCTTTTTTTCAAATATTGAATTCTGCAATAACCTTCTTTCTCTTGTAGTACTTGCAACGGGCGGTTATTTTATAATGAAAGGAAAGATGACTCTTCCTGATTTAATTGCAGCAAATCTTTTCGTTGCAGCATTCCGTGCCCCGATCGGTAAACTCAATTTTCTTGTTGAACAGTACACGAACGGGATGGCAGGCTTTAACCGCTTTATAGAACTTATGCGTACTGAACCAGAACCCGAGGATGCACCTGATGCAGTAGATATTCTTTCTGCACGCGGAAACATTAGTTTTAAAGACGTAGATTTTTCATACACAAAAGATTTCCCGGTCCTGAAACATGTAAACCTGGATATTCATGCAGGAGAAAAATTTGCACTCGTCGGGGCAAGTGGCGGCGGAAAATCAACAATCTGCAATCTTATTCCACGCTTTTATGAAATTACCGGTGGTTCTATAAGTCTGGACGGAATCGACATAAGAAAAATCAAAAAGCATTCCCTTAGAACTCAAATTGGAATCGTACAGCAGGATGTATTTTTATTTGCAGGAACAATCCGCGAGAACATCGCATACGCAAACCCCGATGCAACTGACGAAGAAATCCAGCTTGCGGCAAAAAGAGCAGAAATCCATGATGACATAATGAAAATGCCAAACGGCTATGACTCTGTCGTCGGCGAGCGCGGAATAAAACTTAGCGGCGGTCAGAAACAGCGGGTTTCGATTGCAAGGTGTTTTTTAAAAAATCCACCTATTCTCATTCTTGACGAAGCAACTTCTGCGCTCGATACAGCGACAGAAACTAAAATCCAGCACTCCTTTGATGAGCTCTCAAAAGGCCGCACTACCCTCGTAATTGCGCACAGGCTTTCGACTATAAAAAACGCCGATAAAATAGCCGTTGTAAATGACCACGAAATCGTTGAGCTGGGTACACACGAAGAGCTTATTGCCAAACATGGAGAATATTACAAACTTCAGAATGCACAATTTTCTCAATAATATTGACATAAGACCGCAATTTGAAGTATAACTAATTATACGACAAAGAGGTTGTAGATAATGTTTTTGTGCATTTCGCACAGGGGCAGTGTCTACAGCCTCTTTTTTTATTGCGGAGGATTGATTATGTGTGGTTTCGTAGGCTGTTTTGACTTATCAAGTGGCGGTGTACCGATTGCAGACGGATTAAAAGAAGAACTTCGTTCGCAGGTTCTGGAAATGAGCAGAAGAATCCGTCACCGTGGTCCGGACTGGAGCGGCGTATACACAGGAAACAACGCAATCTTAAGTCATGAACGACTTGCAATCGTTGACCCGCTTTCTGGAAAACAGCCGCTTGTAAGTGATGACGAAAAAATCATTCTTGCGGTAAACGGAGAAATCTATAACCATAAAGAAATACGCCGCGAATTTGAAGGCACATATAAATTCAGAACACAGAGTGACTGCGAAGTAATAATTCCGCTTTATAAAAAATGCATTCAGGAAATCGAAAGTGGAAAAGCTGATTCTACCAATTTTGAAAAAATGATAGAAAAACTTTCGGGCATTTTTGCATTTGCACTTTATGACTCAGAACGTGATGCATATCTTATAGGCCGGGATGAAATCGGAGTAATTCCGCTTTACCAGGGCTGGGATAAATCAGGAAGATATTATGCAGCAAGCGAACTTAAAGCGCTCGAAGGTGACTGCGTGACTATCGAAGAATTTCCTAACGGCTGCTATCTCTGGAGCAAAGATGAAAAATCTCCTGCAAAACCACGCACATGGTATCACCGTCCGTGGGAATCGTTTGAGTCAGTTCAGTCTTCTCCAAGAGCAACAGATGACAAAGGCGAAATTATAAATCCTGGTGTAATCGAAAAAGTAAGAAACGGTCTTGAAACAGCAGTAAAATCACAGCTTATGAGTGATGTTCCTTACGGAGTATTATTAAGCGGCGGACTTGACTCATCAATCATCGCAGCAATCACACAGAAGTACAGCAAAAAAAGAATCGAGACAGACAGTAAAGAAGCTGCATGGTGGCCGCAGTTACACAGTTTTGCAGTCGGTCTTGAAGGCTCCCCTGATTTAATCGCTGCAAAAAAAGCTGCAGATTACATCGGAACAGTTCATCATGAAGTTCACTTTACAATCCAGGAAGCACTCGATGCACTTCCTGATGTAATTTATCATATAGAAACATATGACATAACCACAGTGCGTGCATCAACTCCAATGTATCTTTTAGCACGCGTAATAAAATCAATGGGAATAAAAATGGTATTAAGCGGCGAAGGAAGTGATGAACTTTTCGGCGGCTACCTTTACTTCCACAAAGCACCGAACGCTCAGGAATTTCACGAAGAACTCGTACGAAAAATGAGCAAGCTTCACTTATACGACTGCCTTAGAGCAAACAAATCACTCATGGCATGGGGCGTAGAAGGTCGCGTTCCGTTCCTTGATAAAGATTTCATTGATATTGCAATGGGATTAAACCCGAGCGATAAAATGAACATCCGCCTTCCAGAAAATGCAGAGCATCGCGGTAACGGCGGCCAGAGAATCGAAAAATGGATTTTAAGAAAAGCATTTGATGACATGCTTCCTTCAGAAATCGTATGGAGACAGAAGGAACAGTTCTCAGACGGTGTCGGATACAACTGGATTGATACACTTAAGAAAATGACAGAAGAAAAAGTAAGCGATGCAGAATTTGCACGCCGTGAAAACCGCTTTCCTGTAAATCCGCCAAAGACAAAAGAAGAATACTACTATCGCGAAATTTACAGCCGCCTTTTTCCAAGTGACAGTGCAGCACGTGTTGTTCCTCATGAAGCAGGCGTTGCATGTTCAACTGCAAAAGCACTCGAGTGGGATGCAGCATGGAAAAACATGGACGAACCAAGTGGCCGTGCGATTTCTGGAGTACATGATAAGGCTTATTAACATGAAGATGCTTACTAACGAAAACACAACAGAGAGTTCACAAATCAAAGGGACAATACTTGTTTTAGGTTCCGGCCCGATCAGAATCGGCCAGGGAATCGAGTTCGATTATGCAAGTGTTCAGTGCGTACACTCGCTTAAAAAACTGGGCTATAAAGTCGCAATCGTAAACAACAACCCGGAAACAGTAAGTACAGACTTTGACACTGCAGACCGCCTCTACTTTGAACCGCTCACACCACAGGATGTAATGAACGTCATCAAAGTCGAAAAACCGCTCGGCGTTGTAGTTGCATTTGGCGGCGGAACGGCAATCAAACTTGCAAAATATCTTGACAGTCAGAAAGTAAAAATTCTCGGCACCTCTGCAGATGCAATCGACCTTGCAGAAGACCGCGAAAGATTTGAAGAACTCTGCGACCGTCTTAACATAAAGCGCCCTAAAGGTCTTACAGTATTTACAGAAGTCGAAGCACTCGAAGCTGCAGCAAAAATTACCTATCCTGTCCTCATGCGTCCAAGTTACGTACTCGGTGGTCAGAACATGATTGTAGCACGCAACAATGCAGACGTAAAAGAATACATGAAAATCATTCTTCGCCAGGGAATCGAAAATCCTGTCCTCATTGATAAATACATGGAAGGAACTGAACTCGAAGTTGACTGTATCTGCGATGGAGAAAACGTTCTTATTCCTGGAATCATGGAACACATAGAGCGAACCGGAATCCACTCAGGTGACTCAATCGCAGTTTATCCGGGAAATTTTACACCACATATCGAAGAAAAAATTGTCCGTCAGTCTACAGATCTTGCACTTGCACTCGGTACACAGGGCCTTGTTAATATTCAGTATCTCATCTATCAGGATGACCTTTACATAATCGAAGCAAATCCGCGTTCAAGCCGAACAGTACCATATCTTAGTAAAGTTTCAGGCGTTCCGATGATTGAACTTGCAACACGCGCAATGCTTGGAGAAAAAATTTCTGACATGGGATACGGAACAGGACTTTACAGAAAGCCAGATTACTGTGCAGTAAAAGTTCCGGTTTTTAGTTTTGAAAAACTCATGGATGTAGATACACATCTTGGTCCTGAAATGAAATCCACAGGCGAAGTTTTAGGCATTGCACCTACACGCGAAGAAGCAATTTTTAAAGGCATGGTTGCCGCAGGCTGGAAAATGCTTAAAAGCGGTGGCGTACTTTTTTCTGTCAGAGACTCAGATTTACCTGAGCTTCCTTCTCTTGCTCAGAAATTTTATGATCTTGGATTTACACTTTATGCAACAACAGGAAATGCTGCTACAATTGAGCGAAGCGGAATGACTGTAAACCACGTTGCAAAAGTTCATGAAAACTATCACGATAATGTTATGACATTACTTGAAAGCGGTAAAGTTGTTTATGTAATTTCAACTTCTGCAAAAGGACGCGACCCGCTTGCAGAAAGCGTAAAGCTTCGTCGTCTTGCAGTTGAACGTGACATAGATTGTCTTACGGCACTGGATACTGCCAATGCACTTGCAGATTGTCTTGCAGGTCCATATACACTTGATAACACAAGCATAATAGATATAAATCACGATCTGGTATTATAAAGGGAGGACATTATGAGTAAATTTATTTTTGTAACAGGAGGAGTTGTTTCAGGACTTGGTAAGGGAATTACAGCTGCAAGTCTCGGTCGTCTTTTAAAATGCCGCGGGCTTAAAATTGCAAGTCAAAAGCTTGACCCATACATGAACGTAGACCCGGGTACAATGAGTCCGTTCCAGCACGGCGAAGTTTTTGTTACCGATGATGGAGCAGAAACAGACCTCGACCTCGGACATTACGAAAGATTCATCGACGAAAACCTTACAAAATATTCTAACCTCACAAGCGGACGCGTATACTGGAATGTACTCAACAAAGAAAGAAACGGTGACTATCTTGGAGAAACCGTTCAGATAATTCCACATGTAACAAATGAAATAAAAGACTTCATCAAGAAAAATGCAGAAGTAAGCGGAGCAGATGTAAGCATCGTAGAAATCGGTGGAACAATCGGTGATATCGAAAGCCAGCCGTTTCTCGAAGCAATAAGACAGCTTGCACTTGATGTAGGAAGACGCAACTGTCTTTTTATCCATGTATGTCTCGTACCTTATATTTCTGGAAGTGATGAATTTAAAAGCAAACCTACACAGCATTCCGTAAAAGAACTTATGGCTGTCGGAATCCATCCGGATATAATCGTTGCGCGCTGTGATAAAGAAATTCCGATTGAAATCAGAAAAAAGATTTCTCTTTTCTGTAACGTAAGTGAAGACAGTGTTATCAACAATACAACATGTAAAAGCCTTTACGAAGTTCCTCTAATGCTGCACGAACAGAACATGGACGAAGTAGTATGCCGCGATCTTGGACTTCAGACAAAAAACGACCGCGCTGCCCTTGCCGCCTGGTCAAAGATGGTAGAAACAATCCACTCAAGAAAAGGTGAAATACAGATTGCCCTCGTAGGAAAATATGTAAAACTTCATGACTCATACTTAAGCATCGTAGAATCATTAAATCACGCATCCTTTGTAATCGGAAAAAATTTAACGATAAAATGGGTCGACAGTGACAGCGTAACAGACGAAAGCGCACCAGAAATTTTCAAAGGATGCGCAGGAATCATTTTACCAGGCGGCTTCGGGCAGCGCGGGATCGAAGGCATGATAAGTGCCTGCCGCTACGCCCGCACAACTAAACTCCCGTATTTTGGAATCTGTCTTGGAATGCAGATTGCAGTAATAGAATTTGCACGCAGTGTCCTTTCATATGCGGACGCAAACTCGCGTGAGTTTGACGAACTTTGCACTCACCCGGTCATCGACCTCATGAAAGACCAGCAGGGCGTTATCATGGGAGGCACAATGCGTCTTGGTTCCTATCCGTGCAAAGTTGCAGCAGGCACTACGCTCGAAAAAGCCTATGGCACAAACCTTATAAATGAACGCCATCGCCACCGCTATGAGTTTAACAATGACTTTCGCGAACAGATGACACAGGCCGGCCTTACAATAAGCGGAACTTCTCCTGACGGAACTCTTGTAGAAGCTGTAGAAATTGCAGGACAGTTCCATATTGGCGTTCAGTTCCATCCGGAATTTAAAAGCCGCCCTAATGCTGCCGGCCCTCTGTTTGTCGAATTCTTGCGCGCGTGCGAAAAGTAAGATATAGTTTAATAAGAGGTAAACATGTACACAAAAAGCGAAGTATTGGATTTTATTCAGGAAGAAGACGTAAAATTTATACGTCTTGCATTTTTTGACCTCAAGGGCAAGCAGAAAAACATTTCAATAATGTCGAGTGAACTTGAACGGGCATTCGAACATGGAATCCCTTTTGACGCTTCTGCAATCGAAGGTTTTGAAGGTCCGGAAAAATCAGAACTTTATCTTCTGCCGGACCCTTCTACGCTTGCAATAATTCCGTGGCGTCCTGCGACAGGAAAAGTTGTAAGAATGTTCTGTGATATTTTAAATCCAGATAAAACTCCTTACGAAAGAGACAGCCGCTCACTTCTTAAAGCAGCATGCCGTCGTCTTAAAGAAGAATGCTCTATCGAAATGATGATTGGCACAGAAGTCGAGTTTTACCTCTTTAAACTCGACGAAAAAGGTGAACCGACTCAAACAACTTTTGACAATGCCGGTTACATGGATATCGCTCCAGAAGATCACGGCGAAAACATCCGTCGAGAAATCTGCTTTACACTCGAGCAGATGGGAATCACACCAGAAGCAAGCCATCACGAAGAAGGTCCAGGCCAGAACGAAATTGACTTTCACTACTCGGATGCTCTTTCTGCAGCAGACAATGTTGCAACATTTAAATGGATTGTAAACACAAAGGCTGCTTCAAACGGTCTTTACGCAGATTTCTCTCCTAAGCCTATCGCAGACCAGCCGGGCAACGGAATGCACATAAACATTTCTTACCTTACAACAAACGGAACCCAGGATAACGCTCTTAATCCGTACATCCTCGGCGGAATTTTAAAACATATCGAAGAAATAACATATTACCTTAACCCGACACAAAGATCTTATGCACGACTCGGTTCTTCAAAAGCACCAAAATATATTTCATGGGGCAACGGAAACCGTTCGACTTTAATAAGACTTCCTTCAGACAAACCGACACAGCGTCTCGAACTTCGCTCTCCTGATCCGCTCTGCAATCCGTACATTACACTTACACTCATAATACATGCTGCAATCGACGGAATTAAAAATAAAATCGAGCCGCCTGCTGCAACAGAAGAAAATCTTTTTGATGAGAAAAATGCAAAGACTCTCGAACTTAAAACTATTCCAGGTTCTCTTTCAGAAGCAAGAAAGATTGCAGAACAGAGCAGCTTTGTAAAATCTGTCTTAGGTGGAATTATTTAACAGATGGAAACAGAAAGTCACAGCGTACTGCTGGTTTCGCGCGACAGTAAAATAATTTCTCAGATTTCACCTTTTTTATTACCGCCGATGTTTGACCTTACGGTAACAAGTGACTTTAACGAAGCACGCCGTCTTGCAACAGACCGCACTTTCAACATAATAATTGCAGATTCCGGTGACGGTTATGACACAGATTTTGCAATCAATGTTGCAGATTCGTCTTCTACAGTTCTTCTTTTAGTACCAAATGAAAATTTCGATGAAATATCATATAGAGTTGAGTGCTACGGAATTCTTACTGTAACAAAACCTTTTGAACCGTTCTACTTTTATAACATGATGAAGGCTGCTATTGCGGTTCAGTATAAAGTACAGATTCTTTCAAGTCAGACTGTAAAGCTTAAGGCAAAGATGGAAGAAATACGCCTCATAAACCGCGCAAAACTTCTTTTAATTGAACATCTTAAAATGAGTGAGCAGGAAGCCCACCGCTATCTCGAAAAAGAAGCGATGGACCGTGGCCTCAAACGAACCGCGCTCGCCGAACAGATTATAAAAACCTATCAGAATTAATTTAAATCAGAATTAATTTAAATCAAACTGAATTCAAATTAAAAACTACGAATCCATTCCTGCTGTTCCCGCATTCATGCTGGCAAGGAAAGCTTCGTTTGTCTTGCTCTTTTTCATGCGGTCAAGAATAAGTTCTGTAATTTCGATATCTTCCATAGGGTTAAGAACCTTGCGAAGAATCCAGAGTCTCTGCAATTCTGAATCTGTAAGCAAAAGCTCTTCTTTTCTTGTTCCAGATTTCTTGATGTTGATTGCAGGGAAAAGTCTGCGTTCAGCAAGGCGTCTGTCAAGGTCAATTTCTGAGTTACCGGTTCCTTTAAACTCTTCAAAGATAACTTCATCCATACGGCTTCCTGTTTCGATAAGAGCCGTAGAAATGATTGTAAGAGATCCGCCCTCTTCTACATTACGAGCTGCACCAAAGAATCTTTTTGGCTTAAAGAGTGCGTTAGAATCAACACCACCAGACAATACTTTACCAGAAGTCTGAACAGTCTGGTTATAAGCACGTGCAAGACGTGTAATAGAGTCAAGAAGGATAACTACATCGCGTTTATGTTCTACGAGGCGTTTTGCCTTCTCAAGAACCATTTCTGCAACCTGAAC
>DBWY01000002.1:0-41403 GCA_002309195.1 Treponema sp. UBA1226 | reverse complement strand
ATCAAAAGAACGATGAGGTAAACTTCAGGATTGTTTGTAGTAATTGCGTTTGCAATTTTCTGCATGAGGATTGTTTTACCAGCCTTTGGAGGAGCTACAATCAAAAGACGCTGACCTTTTCCTATAGGAGCAAAGAGGTCAACAATACGTGTAGAAACTTCTGTAGATACAGTTTCAAGTTTTAATTTTTCATCCGGATAAAGCGGAGTAAGGTTTTCAAATGGAACGCGTGTCTGTGCAACACGTGGTTCATCAAAGTTTACAGTTTCGATGCGAAGAAGTGCAAAGAACTTTTCTCCTTCTTTTGGAGAACGTGTCTGTCCGTAAACTGTATCACCTGTCTTAAGGTTAAAAAGTCTTATCTGGCTTGGACTTATGTAAATATCATCTGGGCCAGGAAGATAAGAGTTCTGCGGTGAACGAAGGAATCCGTAACCGTCAGGAAGGATTTCAAGAGCACCAGAAGCAAAAATAATTCCTCCGTGCTCTGTATGTGCCTTAAGGATTACGAAAATCAAATCCTGCTTTTTCATCGGAGCAAGATCGTCTGCTGTAAATCCGTACTGGATTGCAAGTTCACGAAGCTCCTGCATACCCTTCTTTGTAAGTTCATTGATTTCCAGGCGAGGCTGTGTACCTGAGTCCTGCATGTTTTCTGGAAGATGAGTTTCTGTATTAGAAACTTCCTGCGGAATATTTCTTGAAAAACTTTTCTTTGGAGTAAATGATCTTCCACCAGAAGCACCAGCCTTAAAATTTCCCTGATCGGCTGATTTTTTAACTACAGCCCTTCTTTTCTTTGGTGCTGCGTCATCTGAGTCTGCTGTCTGGTCTGTGTCACCAGAATCTGTTTCTGAAGCCTGTGCTTCTTCTGCGCCTGCTGTTTCTACAGAAGCCTCTGCTTCTGATTCATTAGCCAAAATTTCGTCTTCGGCTTTCTTTGTACTACGGCGTTTAAATGCTGCCATAAAAATTCTCCCATATATTGATTAGGAATAAAAAAAATAACATGATTAAAAAAAACAACGATTAGATTTTTAAATTCAAGCTGAACAACTACAAAACTCCCACATTAAGTAGCTTAAAAAAAATTAGTTTTCAGTATCTGATTTTAATATCAAAGACTGTTTAAATTCGTCAGATGCTACAGAAAATAAGTCTACATCAGGCTCTTTTTCAAGCATCGTAACCTGTCCTTCAAAGTCAACGTTATCTGCAATTCTTAATCTTGCAGTAGTAACATTTCCTTTTACTTTGCTTCCATTGCACATTTCAACTCTTTCCGCAGCCTCGATATTTCCTGTTACATTTCCAGAAATGATAATCGAATTTGCAGCCATCTTGTCTACAGTGCAGATAGCAGCTTTATCTATTTCAAGATTGCCAGTGGCAATAATCGTACCGTTAAATCTTCCGTTTATTTTTAAATCATCAGTAAATTCTAAAACACCATCAAATTCTGTTTCTGAACCTAAAACTGTAAAATTCTTTTTTTCATTTTCCATAAAAAAAACTGTACTCCACAATCAGATAAATTTATTGTAATCACTTTATTCATTTTTAGCAATAAAAAAATATCTCAAATTTATCTCTTGATTTTTGCCAGGTGAATTGATTATTTAGAATTATCGCTTTCTACAGGAAGATTCCATAAAGCCTGTTTTAATTCTTTCCCTGATCTGAAAACTGCCACATAATGCGGCTCTACAGAAAGTATCTCCCCGGTCTTAGGATTTCTGGCTTTTGAGCGCCCCTTTCTAAGTCTTTTTTCGAAAGTTCCGAAACCCCTAAGTTCAATTGTATTACCATTTTCTAATGATAATTTAATCTGTTCAAGTAAATTGTCAACAATTACCTGAATCTGCTGCTTTTCCAGCTTTGTATTAAGATATACAGATTCTACCAAATCGATTTTAGTCAGTTTGTTATCTGCCATCTTAAATACTCCGTAAAAGCCGATAACGGCACTATGTATAAGATGCAAACAGAAATTACATCTTATACAGTGCATTATCATAAGTTATTTTGCAACTGTAAAAGTCACATTGTAAAGCTTTGTCATACGAGACTTCTTGCGAGAAACAGCATTGCGTGTTAAAACACCCTTGCTGCGTGCAGAATCTAATGTGCTTACAAGAGTCTTTAACTTAGCCTGAGCTGCAGCCTGATCTTTTGCCTGACAAGCTTCTACAAACTGTCTTGCAAATGTATGGCATTCACTCTTGATAGCTTTGTTGTGTAATCTTCTTGCTTCGCTCTGTTTAAAAGCTTTCTGAGCTGATGTTTGATTTCTAGCCAAAGGATGACCCCCATATAAAAACTGTGTATTATATTATCAAAACTAAGAGTCGTAGTCAATACACATAAATTCCGTTTTCTAAAGATAATAGGCTTATTCGCCTTGACAATTTTTACCATAATCTTTAATATAGTATAACCAATCGATTGGAGGTTATACAGATGGCAGGAGCCAGTAAAAACTCTCGTACAACCGTTGCAACACAGAAATTCATTTGTCCTGACTGTCAGGGCGAAATCGTTATGAAAACTATGTTTGAAAACGGAAGACTTAGAAATGTTGCGCAGTGCACAAAATGCAATCGCACAGAAAGACGTCCAAAGGACTTCAAATAATTTTTAACGTTAAAAAAAGGCTGTCAGAACGACAGCTTTTTTTTTGCTCCTATCTTCGCCATGCCTCAAGCTGTTTCTGCATGAGTTCCCGGCTTTCTTCAAGAATCTTTACCTGATCTTCTTTAGTCTCCGGAGCATCATAAATCTTTAAAATCTTTACTTTATAGTCAATATTCGAAATATTTTCGAGAACATGCATAAAATCATTAATTTTATAGCCGTTATCAAGACAACAGACAACTACAGGAAGATGCGAAGAATCAGAAATCTTTCTAAATCCCGCACTATAAAAATTTAAAAGCTCACCGTCTTTACTTCTTGTTCCCTCAGGAAAAATAATCGGAATCTGATTTCTTTCAAGCACACGCTGACCAAACGCCTCAAGCGTTCTCATAGCTTTTCCTGCTCCACCTTTTCTCGGGATTACGCAGTGATCATGACTTCTAAGCATTTCTGAAATAAGCGGAACATGACGGCCAAGTTCTTCTTTTGCTACAAAACGAACGTCACGGTCCGGGAAAAAAGTCATGAAAATCGGAATATCCATAAGACTCTGATGGTTCGAAATTACGATAAACTGCTCTGGAAGTTTGTCATAATTTTCTTTTGAATATGAGAGTTTAAAATGCTTGTAAACTTTTAAAACCTTAAAAAGTAGTGGTGCCGAACGATGAACGATATAGTCAGAAATTTTTACACATATTTTCTTACTTGAAAACGGATAAAAAATTATATTTAAAAGTGCAGGCCATGCCAGAAGACATACACATGCAGCAATAGTAGCAATGTTCGTAATAAAAACCATGATAACTCCATTCTAATCCGTATAAGCATTAAAATCAAGAACGCATTTCATCCGTCTTTCATCCGTTCAAAAGCAACTTTACCTCATCAACTATTTCATCAAGGTGTGTATACATTCGTTTAGTCTGCGGAATACTATCCAGGAATTTTTTTCCGTATGGTTTTGAACAGAGCCTCTTATCAAGAACAACGACTGCTCCCCTGTCACTTGAGCGCCTTACAAGTCTTCCAAAGCCCTGACGAAATTTTATAATCGCTTCGGGAATACTCAATTCTGCAAAAGAATTTCCACCGCGCTTTTCTATAAGTTCACAGCGCGCAGAAAAAACAGGATCATTAGGAACCGTAAACGGCAGCTTAACGATTATAACCTGGCTCAAAGAACTTCCCGGAACATCAATTCCCTGCCAGAAAGAATCTGTAGCAAAAAGAACGCTCGTATCATCACTCTTAAATCTGTCAAGCAGCCTGAACCTGTCATCATCTCCCTGCTTCATAAGTTCAAAGCCTAAATCATATATCGCACTTTTTGTTGCATTATAAGTTGCTTTCATCGATTCGTACGAAGTAAAAAGCACGAGCGTTCTTCCACCAGCTGCCTTAATTAAACTTTCCACGGCTTTGTTTACCGAGTTCTGAAACTCAAGGTTCTGCGCAAAAGGAATATCATCAGGAACTGCAAACAGAACATTTTTTTCATAAGGAAACGGAGAAGCAAAAAAGCCTGTTCTTACGCGCTCTTTTTCTGCATATGTAATTCCGCATCGCTTTAAGAAAAAATCAAAGCTGTTCTGAATCTGAAGCGTTGCAGATGTATTTATTACAGTGCTCATCGGTTCATAAACACCGGTGTTCATAAGTTTAGAAATATCTAACGGCGTCTGGGTAAAAGTTATGTAAAACGGATTTTCCTGATTTTCAAGCTGAGCACTTATCCTTGATTTTACAATCCAGAAAACAGTCTCAGGCTTTTCTTCCCAGACAGAAAAATTCTTACATGTATTTGCAAGTGATTCAAGATGATTTAAAATTGCACGCGATTCCCAGTAAGCACCTTCAGACTGATTATCCTCATCGATATCTTCCATCACTCTTCTTACGATGCCTGTAAATTCCATTATGCTGTTTCCAAGTGTAAGAAGAAGCGAAATAACGGGAGCAAAACCAGAAGCTGTCATTCTGTCAATTTTCATCGTGTAATCATCATGAAGAAGATCAAGCGCTGCAATTTCAAGATTTAAAATATTATTCTTAATCTGAGAAACAGCGTTTCCTGCAGCCATCGTATAATCATCACCTGTAGATAAAGCCTGCAGAGTAAAAAAATATCCCGCAATCGAATTCTTTCGCTGCCTGTAAAGAAGGTTAAGCTGTTTTAAAATCCTGAACCTGTTTACACTTTCACTAAAGAAACTTGTTGCAGCACTTTCGATTCCATGTGCTTCGTCAAAAACAATATGCCTGTAAGCAGGAAGAACTGCAGTTTCTTCATACCCTGCGCCGTTCATCCTTGCTTCGATATCTGCAAAAAGAAGATGATGATTTACAATAAGGATGTCTGCACTCTGAGCAGCTTCCCTCATTTTCATTACAAAGCATTTTTCGCGGAATGGACAGCGAAGCCCCATACATGCATCACTTTCAGAATTAACACGCGACCAAAGATTTTCAGATACTTCGAAAGTTATTTCGCTTAAAGAACCCGTTTTTGTTTTTTTAGCCCATTCAACTATTTTATCAAGAACTTCAAGCTCTGTATTAAATAAATCTCTGTCAGAGCTTAAATCATTTAAACGACGCTGGCAGATAAAATTCTGTCTTCCTTTTAGTAAAATTGAATTTACTTTTTTCCCGATGATTTTTTCTGCCATCGGAATATCTTTTTCAGAAAGCTGCTGCTGGAGGTTTATTGTTCCTGTAGAGATGACGACTTTTTCTTCATTGGTTAAAGCCCAGAGCATCGAGGGAATAAGATAGGCAAAAGATTTTCCGACTCCGGTTCCGGCTTCAAAAGCTGTAATCTGATTTTTATTAAAGGCTTCTGTAATACATTTTAAAAGTTCAATCTGGCTTTTTCTTTCTTCAAAGTTTTCAAAAAACACAGAAAGCGGACCACCGTTGCTTATATAACGCGCAGTCTCTCCAGAATCAAGTAACTGCGTTATCTTATACTCTTCTTCGTCCGCCATTAACTCCACCCTTTTCCCGATAGTCAACTGCCTGCTTTGTGCAAAAAAAAAAGCCTGCATTTAGCAGGCCTTACATCTCCTAGCAGAATTGAACTGCTGTTGTCGGGATGAAAACCCGATGTCCTAACCACTAGACGAAGGAGACATGTTCATCAACTTTTGTCGACGTAGTGTAATATAGCAAATATAGACTTTTAAGTCAATACGATTTTTTCAAAAAAACAAATATTTTAAAGACCCATATCAAATTTTTCTACGAGCTTCTTATGCAGAGATTTACACTCGTCAGAATTTAATCCGAGACTTTCTGCAGCATTAAGATCATTAAGCGCTTTCTGATATTCATTCTTGTTGTAATAAGCAAGCGCTCTTCTGAATAATGCATGCGACTGGAACTCGTTAATCTCAAGCGAGCGGTTAAAGCACTCAAGGGCTTTGTCTGTATTCCCCATGACGCTGTAGATGATTCCTTCGTAATAAATCGAGCGAAAGCTTTTAGGATCATATTCGCTGCTCTTCTTAAAATCCGACAGCGCTTTTTCATAATCATTCTGAGCAAAGTATGCCATTCCCCTGTGCTTATAAATTACAGAGAGAACCGTGCTGTCATTTGCATTTTCGTTTTCAAGAATTTCTGTATAAATACGGATTGCTTCGGGGATATCACCGCTGTTATGAGCATGAATTGCAGCAAGAATCATATCGTCGATTGTTCCATGAACGAAAGGCGATACGCGGTTTATATCCTTGTGTTCTTCTTTTTTGAAATTTAAATCCTTGTTCTGGGAGTCTGTAATATTATCTGCCTGCTCGTAGAACGTCATACGGCGTTCTTCTACTTCGCGCTGCAGTTTTGTCTGATAATCACGGATTTCCTGGAATATGATGTCGGCAAGATTCAGGCTGGCATTTACCGATGCCATCTTTCTTCTTAACGGGGCATCAAACGGAGTGAACTCAGTTTTATAAATGAGTTCGTGTTCAACTTCTGCCCATGCATCCTGAAGGATTGTACGAACCTGAATTTCGCACACAAGATTTTCTGGCAGTTCAAGTTTCTTTATTTCATCATCTTCTACCGAAGAAAGGTCCTTACACTCTTCTGGAATTTCAATAAGGATATGGGTTGATTCATACCCGAATTCCTTTACGTTCTGAACATTTCCCTTATGCTCAACCTCTTTAACAGAATATTTCTTTTTAATCTGATTTTCTACAGTCGAAATATCTTCGAGAAATGCACAGACGATTCTTATGCCTATCATGTCTGTAAGGCATACAAGACCATCGCTTTCAGAAGCCTCTCTAGGTTTTAATCTAAGAAGCTTTGAGTAATAACTGTCAAAAGATTTGATGCGTGATTTATAAACAGGTTTTGGATTTAGAGAAATGTCTGCGCTTATTTTTTCCTGAATATTATCAAGTATCACAGAAAAAAGTTTTCTGTATTTTTCGTAGTTCTCTCTTATCGTCTGTTTTCCAGGAACCCTTATGGTAGCATTCATTTTATTTCTTTCTCCAGAAAATCTTACTCATTATTAAATCTCCGAAAAAAAAGACGCTTCAGAGAAGCGCCTTTTTTATCAGTTAACTAAGTTAATTAGTTAGCAGCCTGACCCTGGTTTTTCTGTGCTGAAGCACCATCACCTAAGCTGTCAGAGAAGCTTTCTTCTGTAGCCATCTTTTCTTTTTCAAGATAGCGGTTAACCTGTACGTTACCGAAGCGCTGCATTTCTGCATACTGACGTGCTGTTTCTTTCTTTGTGATGATTCCCCAGAGGTCTTCATCAGCAATGTCACGGTCAGATGTAAGAAGAGCTTTGTCATAGATGATCTTTACATCTTTGAAATATCCGATGTAGTTGTCACCGATGTGAGCTGCATCACGTGTTACCTGGAATCCGCAGAACTTAACAAATGGAAGTCCACGTGGATAGATTGGGTATACACGAATTTCGCGCTGACGGATTTCTGTGATGTACTGTGGGTTGTTCCAAACGAGTGTTTTCCAACCATCGAATGCGAGGTATCCCATAAAGTAGCGGCGTTCGATATTGTCATTGTCTTTAAGGAGAACATAAAGTCCGTGTGGATAGTTCATACCCATTGTTGTAACAGCAATAGATTTTACAGTTCCAACGTTCTTTACAAGTCCATAACCGTCTTCGAAAAGAGTTTTTCCACTTGCCTTCTGTTCGTCAGATGGTTCCTGACGTACACCATTGTCATCAGCATCTGCCAATGGCTCGTAAGCTGGAATGTCAAATGGAGGAACAATTTTAGCATTTGCGTTTGCAGCGATTGTAGGGAATATTACACGAACACCCATTACATTCTTTCCGGCAAATGGTACTTTAGCGCTGTCTTTTACTGGAGCAGCAACTACTTTTGATTCTGCGATACTTGTAACATTGCGTGCAGAAGAGTTCAAGTCGATTTCCCATTCTGGCAATGCCAAAGATGTTTTCATAAGGTTTTTCTGATCTTCAGTGAATGTAGCACCTGCAGCAACAGAAAAATCCATAACAGTACGTTTGTTCTGTGTATTCTTACCTGTATTTTCGTCCTGAATACAATCCTGATCGAGTAATGTAAAGTCGATCAACATTGCTTCGTCTGCGAAAGATAAAGAACCAGCAAGCAACAATACTGATGCCAATAAAGTTAAAGTTCTCTTCATTAGAAACTCCTTTAATATACTATTAGATGTAGCCTTGTTTTGTTTATAATAGTATCTAATAACTAACGGATTTTGTCAACTTTTTTTTTCACAATTATAAGTCTTCAGATCCGTAGCCATAGATGCTCTTATTGTCAATGTACATCTCAACCGAATTTATTTTGCCAAAGTTATTCCGGATGTTTTTCCTGAATAACTCAATGCCAGTTTTAATATCCGAGCAGCTTCCCGTCATTTCAAGGGCTTCTTCGGAAATGTTTATATAGAGGACATTTTCCCTTACAAAACACGAAATAATCTTTGTATCAGGCGAAAAAAGCAGTCTGAACCTCTCTGTTCTAGGGCCCAGCATAAGCTCTTCTGCGTACATAACCGCACTTTCGGGATAATGCTGGTGGGTAAGATATCTGTGTTCTATAGAGAGTTTTCCTGTTTCTGCAGATTCAAATATAAAGTCATAGCGTTTTCCAGGCTTAGAAAGGATGTATCCGAGAAGTGATACAAAAAAGCACAGGGCTATAACGGCAAGACAAATTTTTACTTCTTTCTGCTCGTATTCAATATTTTTTAACTTCAATACACTCATATTACTTTGATCCTGTAAATCCGCGTGAAAGCTCAAAATGCGTAACAAACGCAGATATACCATTATATATCCCGAGCGCTGCCTTTTGCAAGTATGCTTTATCATTAAGACAGCATGCTTCTGCATAATTCGTAAGAAATCCAAGTTCAATAAGAACGCTCGGCATTTTAGAATTCTTTACGACAAACCACTCCTCTGCCTTGATTCCGCGTGACTGGGTTTTAGAACCGATTTGAGCAGCCATTCCGTCAAGAACATATTTTGCAATCAGGATGCTCTCTGTCGTATACTCTTCTTCCATCATCGAATTTAAAATATCACGTACCTGGGGATTATCATTTATATTTTTGTCAACGACAGTTCTTCTATACCCTGGAGTAAGATACCATACTTCATAACCCTTTGCTTTTTTATCAAGCGAAGCATTTACGTGAATCGAAATATAAAGAACGGCCTCGTTGTCCTTTAACTTAACTGAGTTTGCAATTTCTGTTCTTTCCTGAAGTGTAAGGAATACATCAGTAGAACGTGTCATGATGATTCTCTTATCTGGATATGCTTTAGAAAGCATTGATGAAAGCATGTTTCCTACTGCAAGGTTAACATCTTTTTCACGGACAGTTACGTTCTTTCCGTTTATTTTATGAACCATACTTGCACCCGGATCTTTTCCACCATGTCCCGGGTCAATTATAATTGCACCGACTTTAGAATTTGTCGCAGATGAACTCTGGGCGAAAAAGTCATCGATTTCATTTAAGAATGAATATGTAACCTTAAGAACACCATCCGTTATTACAGGTGAATCAGTATAAGAAACTTTTGAACTGTTGAGCAGAACAAAATTCTGATCCGGTTTAAATGTAACGTGCTGTCCGTTTTTTTCGAGAATACCTGTATTAGAAAGAGAGTCCCAGTAAAAAGAAATTCCTTCTTTTTTTATTTCATCAAGGAGATTTTTATCTGCAACCTGAGCAGACAGATTTGCAAAAAGAGAAAAAATAATTAAAAGCGAAAAAACAATTTTTTTATTCTGCACAATACAACGCACCTTGAATTCCCCCGCGTATCAGATAAAGCCAGAATTTTCTGTACTCAATCTTTTTGTGTCCTTTCCTGATTATATTAAACTTTTCCAGCGATTCTTTCAATGTCAGATGGTTCCAGTCTTTAAGGGAAAGTATTTCATCTTTATTTAATGCATCCGGAATATAATTCAACACATTCATTCCTTCAGGAATAGAATCATCCTTTTTATCAAGTTCAGCTTCTAAAAGCTTTAAAACGCCGCCAGAGATGTCAAATGCGCATGGAGGAAATCCCTTCTCGTAACGGCTTCTTTTTCCTTCAAGAAAATTTTCGGTTAAAGGATTATCTTTTTCAAGTTCAATCGTAATGTTTTTTATAAAATTTTCACATGCAGAAACTGCAGTCTCTCTGTCTTCTGCAACCGAAATGACGTTGCCGCATTTTTCTACATTGTTTCTCGGAAAATTAACTTCATCCCCTATTCCTGAACGCGGAAAAATATTTTTAATTACATCTCTATTGTAATCCTGGTCCATTCCATAAATATTCTTAATCTTTCCCGGAATCGAAATCCATGCCCTCTCTGCACTCACCTTTTTAGAAACGATTTCGTACATTTTAAAAGCTGAATTTACATCAAGAGACTTACGGTTTTTTTCAAGTTCAGAAGGAACTTCACCGAGCGCAATTTTTTCTGCTTCGAGCGTAAGATTAAAATCAGACGAATAAGGAAAAGTCCAGCCTGACATATAACCACCGGAAAGGCGCGCGGCAATTTCTCCTACCTCAGGTCCGTTTTTAGTAAATTTGATATCGGCCTTTGCAGCCCCGCGTGTAAGTCCTAAAGCATTTACACCGTCAGCAAAAGTTTTTACAAGCGAAAGATATTTTTCTCTTGAAATGACAGAAGGCATCGTATGCCCTGTCTCAATAAAATACGGAGGAAAGAAAATATGGCGGTCTGCAAAGCCCGTTATCGTCATTGTTCCGTCGTAGACAAGCGCGTCAATCGAATATTCCGGGCCTTCCATATAATCTTCGAGAATACATGTGCTTGCGCGCGAGTTTTTTACGGCTTCTTCGACACTGTAGATTAACTCGCTTTTATTTCTTACCATCCTGCAGCCGCGCGCCCCCATATTATCAGAGGGTTTTGCAACCATAGGATAATTTAACTTCTCAACAAATTCTTTTGAAAGGATTTCGCAGATTTTATTTCTGTGGATTTTTGTAAACTCAGGAGAAGGAACTCCGGCTTCTTTAAAACATGAGCGCATTTTTGTCTTGTCGCTTGCATTAACGGAAGCTTCAAAAGTATGAGATAAAAGCCCTGTTTTTTCAGAGGCGTATGAAACCGAAGCAGAAAAATCTGTTCCGGCAGTAAAGATTGCAGCAAGGTTTTCCTTTTCTTTAAGTTCTGCAGCATACTGTGCAATTTCTTCTCTTGCCTTTAAATCTATTTTTTTAAATTCATCTGCAAGAGGAACACACAAAGCTTCTGGATTTGCGTCAATTACGAATACTTTAAGTCCTAAAGATTTTGCGCTTTCTATTGCAGGTTTCTGCATTAAGCCTGCACCCAATATTAAAATTGATTTACCTTTCATCACAACTTTCCCCTGTTTTTCTGCAATACACTTCATAAGTATCGCCGTTTTTAAATAACTTGATTAAATGATAAACAATCTTAAATATTATGCTTTCCGGCTTTATGCCGTGTTTTTTTATAAATGGAACACGCTCCGGATGAATGCCCGTACTTACGGTTTTGCATACTTTAAATCCAAAGCGTTTAAGATATTTTGATGTATTTTTAATTTCCCAGAGCGAGTAATGATCTTTAGGGCTTAAAGCGTAAAAACTTTTTTTGTCTGCCTTCGAAGAAACACCCGACGCATTTGGTGTAGAAAAAGCAAAAATTCCGCCTTTATTTAAAAGAGCATTTACAGATTTTAAAGTAGAATTTAAGTCCTTGATATGTTCAATTACATACCACATCGTAACAGCGTCAAGTTTTTCTACGTTAAACTCTTTTTTAATATCGATATCTGCAAAAGATGCTGTAACTGCTTTTATTCCAAGCTTTGTGTTTACATATTCAATTGCATCAGAAGCGATGTCTGCACCAAAAGGAGTCCACGAAAAATCTTTTGCAGCAGATAAAAATGGTCCATATGCACAGCCGATATCAAGAATATTTTTTGAACTCAAAGAAGAAAGAGAATCAATATTCTTAATTCGTGAAATACAATTTTTCTTTATAGATTCAAAATCTTCAAGATAAGTTTTTCCATACTGCTTTTTATATTCGTCTGCAAAATAAGATTTTTCGTACTTTACTTTTTCACTGTCATCAGAATATGAAATGTAAACCATAGAACAGTCAGAACATCTTCTGAAAGTATGATGTTCTGTGCGTTCTACAACTTTATTAAATCTGCTTTCTTTGCCGCAAAGAGGACATTTATATAAAGCTGCTTCTGCAAGATTAAAAATATATCTGTCAAGGCTCTGCTCTTCTGTATTTTCATAATTAATCTGAGGATTTAATAGAATTTTTAATACAAAATATTTTGCAAGATTCGAAGCATTAATTTCGTTTTTAGAAAGGCATTTAAAACCGTTTTTAAGAGAAAGCCTTTTATGAAGTGATGACGGAGCACAAAGAAGCACAGGTGTATTAGAAAAGACGCATTCAAAAGCCGTAAGACCGTAATGAGTAATTACGATGTCATATTCGCACAAATGCTCTTTTAAGTTTTCAATTTTCTCTACGATAAAGATTTTTTTACCAGAATCGCCTGCTTTATCAGAAAATATTTTTTTTATATCCTGAGCGCGGCTGGTTACAACCGTTACATCCATATCATATTTTAAAATTTCATTTAATTTTTTATCACACAGCGCTTTTAAAGTCTTTTCTGTAAGTCTTTCGTTATCTTCTCCACCAAAGCATACAAGAACTTTTTTTACCTGTTTTTCAAGAGGATAAGAAGCATTTACATTGTGTGGTTTTTCTATAAAGCAGGGATTTACAAGATTCTGTTCTTTCTTTAATTCTGACGGAATAATATTCAAAAGAAAATCAAAGCCGTCCGTAAACTTTGAACCCTCGTCAATTGCAACAGTCTTTGAAAGCCCGCAAAAAACCTTAGCTTCGTTTTTAGTCATTTTAAATCTGTCTAAAACGATTAAGTCATATTCATTTTTAAGCGGAATCTTTTCTATGATTCTTTCTTTTGGAAAGCCGCCTGCTGCATCAATAATTTTTTCATAATCAATCTTTTCTTTTTCATCTGTTATTAAAATGCAGCCCTTTGTTTTTTTTGCAAGACGGATACAGCGCAAAAAATGTCCTGTTCCCTGCCCTTTTTTAACACTTGGAACATAAAGAATTTTTTTTGAAATTTCCGGATTTGAAAAAGCATTTACAACATCACATGCTTTGTAAGGCGGCACGATATTTTCTGATGCAAGGTATTCAACTGTATCACAGGCCCTGATATAGTCTGCGTAAGTGTCTATAGTTGTTCTAAGTGATGGATAAAAATATTTTTCAGGACTTTTTAAAAAAAGGCATTTAAATTTATCCTGATGGTTGTAAAGAGATGGTCCTACATGTTCGTGGTCATAAGGAATGCCTGTAAGTTTTATTGCATTTAATAAAGATTTTGCATTAAAGATTTCGATTCCGGATCCGTGAGGCAGTCCTGAGTATGTAATATAATCTGTGTCTTTAAAATATTCATTTTTATAAGAATCTAAAAGCTCTTGTGCGGCATCAAAAAATAAAAACGGATTATCTGCAGTTGCACGAAGAACTACATCAGCATTTTCGCGTTCGATTAACATGCAGAAGCGTTCAAGAACATCGTCTTTAGGACCTGCAAAGATTTTAAAACCATTTTTTTCTACCAGAGGCTTTAATTCTTTTTCTGAATCATAATCGCAGGCAACAAAATAATCGTCTGCCTTAACTTTTTTCATGGAACGCAATGCCCACGAAAGGACTGTAGTCCCATCAAGTCTGTACAATGCTTTTTGAGGTAAACGTGAAGAAGATAAGCGGCACTGAACTATGATGATGGTTTTCATTTTAAATTGCCCCAGTTGCTTATAAGACCTGCAGCATCTGTTTTAAATCTATACTGATTTTTTAAAACCCATTCTTTTGCGTCATCAAACTGCTTTAAGGTTTCGATAAAACCGCATGGAGAGCGTCTTAATGTTCTAAAAATTGCAGTAGAAGGAATTTCTCCGTGATCAAGCTTAAAAACAGGTGCAAGATTTTTAAGATAAAATCTGAACTGACTCAAATTGCTTGTTGTATCTTCGACCGGAGCATCAGAAAGATATGAAATCTGAAATCCCGTCGTAATCTTGATTTCTTCGCCCCAGAGCCATGCACGAAAAGCCAGGTCAAGATTCTGCCAGTAAGGGCTCTTTATAGTATAGTCAAATCCCCCAAGCTGAATAAATTTCTGTCGGTTATACATTCCGATAAAATCAAGGGGATAAAGAGTCGAAAGCATGTCTGTTATAAGCGAAGTTGAATCTACTTTAAAAACTCCTTTATGTACCGAAGGCATGAAATTTGTCGAAAGACTTTTATTGTCGTCGATTGACATTCTCGGAACATAACAGAAACAGTCTTTATCTATAAGCTTTTGAGCGTTATTTGAAGTAAGTATAAAGCTTGAAACCTGTACAGTATCGCGTAAAACAAGTACATATTTTGAATCTGTTTCTGCCATACCGATATTTATAAGGTCGCCGTCAGAAACTTCTTCCTGCGGTACGATAAATTTTGCAGTCGGAAATTTATTTATAAAATCTTCAAAATTATAGTTCTCGTTATTAGGTTCCATCGAGATGATTTTTTCAAAACCACAGTTCTGCAGATTTTCAAGATTCTGAATTCTTAAAACACTTCCGCCGCTGTTTAACAAAATGACAGAAACATCCATCTTTGCCTGTGTAGAATTTCTTTTTCCACCGAGAACAGTACGGTTTATTTCGCGCTCATTAAAAATTAAAGGTATAGAATTCATCACACGCCTCACAACCGTCACAGTAATTTTTTGCAATATGTTTTTCTAAATACAAATCAATTTTATTCCAGATTGTTTCAAGATCTTCTGTAAATGCATTGCCTAAAGGAGCTTCGAATGACTTGTTTTTGCAGACGCATACATCACCGTTTGAAAGAATGTTCATATCACGGCGTAAATGCCAGCAAGGAAGTCTGTCTACTGGAGAAAGATCTGCGCTTTTAAAATCTCCAAGTTTTTTACAGAAGTCATCATATTTCTGGATTATAAAGTTTCCGCCCGAAAGCGATGTTTTTTCTTTAAATGTCCTGTAAAAGTTTTCAAGCTCATCTTCGTTCTGTTTTAAGCGAAGGAACTGCGCGTATACATCGCCGGAAAAAACAGAGTTTAAAAACTTAACAGATTCAAGAGCATCATCAAGTTTCATTCCAGGATGAATATCCTCGTAAACTTTCTGGCTCATTGCATCAACGCTTACAATCCACATCAAAGGACTGTATCCGTTTTTTTTCTGTTTTAATTTACCGCATGCTTCTTTTAATGCGCTTATATTTTTCTTAACGTTTTCGTCTTTATAGTTTATTCCGGTTGTCTCAACAAGAAGACTTAAACCTTCGTATTTTAAAACTTCTTTTGCAAAATCAAAAAAATCCGGATGCAAAAGAGGTTCACCCCAGAGAGAAAGACTTACAACACCATCTGGATTTAACGCATCAATGGATTTTACAAGACCTCTAAATTTTTCTAAATCCATTTTCTGCATTCCGCTTTTTTTACATACTGAATAAGCACAGTAAGTACATTTTGACGGACAATCCGTTTCTATCTGGATATTAAAATATGCAGGAATTGTTTTTAAAACCTTTGTATTTTCTTTTGCCTTTGTAATTACTTTCTGAATATCTTTTTTATCGTCTTCTGACATTGTACTCAATGCTTCGTAAAGATTTTTACATGCAATAAAATTTTCTTTTTTGTCACATGTAAAATCAAAACGATAAAGACGCCAGTCGATGTTTGAAATTTCTGTTTCGATTTCAAAAGAGTTTATGTCTGTATTAAGAAGATCAAAGACAGTTGTTTTTTCGACATTTTTATCTTTTAAATCCTCTTTTGTCTTTATAAGTTCCTTTAGAATATTTACAAGACCCTTATCAAGGATTTCAGGGCAGACGCCATAAGGATAGCCGTCTGCGAAGCTGTATTCACTTTTATATTCTTCATGTGTTTTAATTAATTTTTGTGCAAGCTCTACATTTAAAAACGGACAGTATGCGAAATTGTAAAGGACATATTCTGCGCCGGATTTACTTACGGCGTCTGCCATCGAAGCAAAAAGAGTTTCTGCATTCCAGCTTGATTTTGATGTAAAGCATATATCGTTTTTTGAGTCAAATTCTGCCTTAAAATCAGAAATACCGGATGCAACGCTGTCTTTATTGCCGTCAAGGCAGAATACATTTATATCTGAATCCAGATTAAGTTTATGAGCCCATTCAAGTGTCTTAAAAAATGCACTTTTTCCTTCAAAAGCGTTTTTAAAGCCATAACTGCCGTTATCTGCAGCAAATAAAATAATTAGAGTTTTCATCATTTCTAATATCGGTTTTTCGGTTGAATAAGTTAATTGTATTGTATAAAATCACTTTATGGAAATGGAAAAATTCATCATTCCCGAAGAAATAAACTCTGGGGAAAAAGTCTATACAGTTTCACAGATTAACGGCGTTCTTAAGGGAATGCTCCAGAAATCATTTCCAAACATAGTCCTGGAAGGCGAAATTTCCAATTTTAAGCCCCATTCTACAGGACACATGTATTTTTCCCTCAAAGACGACAAATGCCAGATAAACGCCGTAATGTTTAAGTTCAGGGCGTCATCCCTTACTTTTATCCCTAAAGACGGAATGCTTGTAAGATGCCGTGGTTCCCTTGATGTTTATGAGCCGCGCGGAACTTACTCAATCGTAATAAACTCCATGGAACTTGCCGGCGAAGGCAATGTCCTTTTAATGCTTGAGCAGCGCAAAAAAAAGCTTGCCTCAGAAGGACTTTTTGACAGTTCAAGAAAACGCGAAATTCCTGATTTTCCTAAAACCGTCGGTGTTGTAACAAGCCAGACAGGGGCTGCCTTACGCGACATAATGCAGATTATAAGACGACGCAATCCTGCAGTCGGAATTACTATATTTCCTGCAATCGTACAGGGTCCTGAAGCCGCTTCTTCGATTGTCGCTCAAATAGAAACAGCAAACCGTTTTAAAATGTGCGATGTCCTCATTGTTGGTCGCGGCGGCGGGTCACTTGAAGACCTTTTACCGTTTAGCGAGGAAAATGTCGTGAGGGCGGTCGCTGCATCAGAAATTCCTGTAGTAAGTGCAGTCGGTCATGAAATCGACTGGGCGCTTTGCGATTTTGCAGCCGACAAGAGGGCTCCGACGCCGTCCGCCGCCGCAGAATTATGCACGCCTGTAAAACAGGAAGTCATTGCATATCTTCAGAACAAAGCAAATGAAATTCACTCGCTTATAAAACTTCGTGTTCAGAATTTAAAATCGATGGTAAAACAGTTTTCGCCAGAAAATATGGAAAACCGTTTCAGAACAATCGAACAGCCCCTTCTCTTTCGTTTTGACAGCGCAAAAGAAGCTCTGCTTTCGGGAATGGACGAGCGTTTAAAAGACACGAGAAACCATATTGAAAAACTCGTAAATATTCTTGAAGCATCAAATCCAAAATTAATTCTTGCAAAAGGATATTCAATGGTTCGCGATAAAGCGACAGGCAAAATCATACGCGGAATAAATGACACTTCTGTCGGTTCAGAAATAGAAATTATTCCTGCAAACGGTACGATTACTGCACAGGTTTTAGGCGGAACTTAATAAAGGGACTTTAGTAAATTCAGTATAAAAAAACTTGGGGGAAAAATGAAAAACTTTGAAAAAAATCTTGCACGACTTGAAGAAATAACTCAGCAGATAAAAAGCGAAGACATATCTTTAGAAGAAGCTCTTTCTTCGTTTGAAGAAGGAATTACTCTTGCAAAGGGAATGGAAAAAGAAATCGACAGAATCGAAGGAAAGATTCAGATTCTTATGAACCAGCCTGCAAAGGATTCTTCTGAACTTCCCGAACTGGATCTTTTTTCTGACGCAGATTTAGAAACCGGTTCAAGCGGAGAACCTGTAAAAGGCACAAGACAATGAGTTTACAGCATCGTATAAAAGTTCTTTCTCCCGAGGTTGCAAGAAAAATTGCTGCAGGCGAAGTTATAGACAGACCTAACGCAATAATCCGCGAGCTTATGGATAATGCCATAGACTCAGGTGCAGATTCGATTACTGTAGAAGTTACCGATGGTGGAATCGAAAAAATCCGCGTAGTTGATAACGGCTCGGGGATGACAAAAGAAGATCTTGAGATTGCTTCGACTCCTCATGCAACAAGTAAAATTTCTACTGAACAGGATTTATTAAATTTATCTACACTCGGATTTCGCGGAGAAGCTTTAAGTTCCATCGCTGCAGTTTCTAATCTTACAATCTGTTCCGGAAGCTGGCAGCTTGAAGCAGGTGTTGCAAAAAAAAATACTGTTACAGAATGCACTCCGGTAAACGGCACTATAGTACGTTCAGAAAATCTTTTTGAAAATTTTCCTGCACGACGAATCTTTTTAAAAAAGCCTGCAACAGAAGCAAAAATGTGCCTCAACACTTTTATCGAAAAAGCACTTCCATTTTTTGAAAGAGATTTCAGATTTTATTCTGACGGCGAATTAAAGCTTGCACTTCCAAAAACTTCTGACCTCCAGAAACGCTTTACAGATGCTTTTTCATACGGAACAAAAAAAGACCTTTTTTATACGATAGAAAATGCAGCCTCTGATAAATCATGGAGTTATAAACTCATAATCGGTGACCCCGACATTTCGCGCCCGGACAGAAAAGAAATAAGCATTTTCGTAAACAACAGAAAAATAAACGAATATTCTCTCGTACAGGCAATCGAATACGGCTGCCAGGGATTTTTTCCAAACGGAACTCATCCTGTTGCATGCCTCTTTGTTACGATGGACCCGAGTCTTGTTGACTTTAACATTCATCCTGCAAAACGCGAAGCTCGTTTTAAAGACACGGCAGAACTTCATCACAGTGTAAGCAGTTCGACACAGAACTTCTTTAAAAACAATGCGGTAAAATCATTAAATACGTCGCGCGATTCTTCGTACTACGAAAACTCTTTTTCATCTGACTTTTTCGAAAGCTCTGTTGCAATGAAAAAGCCGTCTTACAGCGCCGTGCAAGGTCGTGAAAGCCGCTCTTCTTCTGGCTCTACATCTTCTGACATGCGCTCGATTTTCATGGATAAGACAAAGACTACAAAAGAAATAAACGAATCCTACATAAACCACCTTGCATCCGAAGCCACAGCCTTAGCCGCAGAAGATTCGATTACAAATTCTGCTCCATCTTCACAAGGCACAGTAAAATACTACGGAACTGCACTCGGTGTTTTTCTCATTGCAGAAAAAGACGACACACTTTATTTAATAGACCAGCATGCCGCACACGAAAGGATTCTATATAACAAAATCATAAGCTCAGAATCAATGCCGCAAAAGCTTTTAGTACCTTATGAGTTTGAAACCGAATCTGCTTCTGATGATTCTTATCTTGAATCTGTTGCAGACTCACTTTCATCTGCAGGATTCTTAATTGAAAATTGCGGAAACGGGAAATGGCAGATAAACGCAGTTCATGAGCGCTGGAGCGGTTCTGAAGATGAACTTGTAAAAGCCATCATGGATGATAAAGTTGCCCCGGACAAAATCCTTAATCACATTGCAGCGACAACTGCATGTAAGGCTGCCATAAAAGACGGCTATTACCTTGACGATAAAACAGCCCTTGAGTTATGCGAAAAAGCGCTTTCTCTTCCTGACCCGCACTGCCCACACGGCCGTCCTGTCTGGACAGCCATTACGAGAGAAAAACTTTTTGAGCTTGTAAAAAGAACTTAATTACTGTCTTACAGTATCAAGAAGATATTTTACTTCAGAAGTTCTGTATTCAGGTTTTTTATTCTTCAAAGCGTTAAGATAACCTTCTGCACTTACAGTGTCCTTAAGTGCAATGCAGACTTTTGCAAGGTCGATATATGCATCATAGTTATCCGGCTTCTGCTGGATTACTTCGATGTAAGTCTGTTTTGCGTTTTCAAACTGTCCTGCTTCTGTCTGTGCTTTTGCAAGGTTTGTCCTTACCTGATTATCCTTTGAATTTATCTTTAAAGCCTGAAGGTAATAGTCAATGGATTTCTGATATTCTTTTTTCTGTAAGTATGCACTTCCGAGGTTGTTGTTAATTTCAAAGCTGTTTTTGTCAATCTGATGAGCCTTAGTCAAAAATCCAAGCGCAGCATCAACATCAGGCGGATCCATTTCCATATACATGATTCCAAGGTTTGTAAGTGCCTTTGAGTGATTAGAATCAAGTGCAAGCACTTCTTTATAAAGCGGAATCGCATCAAGCTTCTGATTTTTTGCTTCATTGCAGAGAGCATAGTTGTATACAATTGCAGCCTTTGCCTTATTATCAAGCTTACTTCCCGAGCTGTTCATTGTGTCATATGCAATCTTTGCATTTTTATAAGCGTCATCAAATTTATTCTGGTTATACAGAACTGTTGAAAGGTTGTAATAAGTCATCGGATCTTCTGTAGACCCCAGCTTTGCAATTGCCTTTCTGAACTTTTCTTCTGCATTTGAATACTTTCCTAAAGCAGCATATACAGAGCCGCATTCCCTTAATGCACTTATATTGTCAGGTTCAATCGAAATGACTTTTTCATAGGCTGTCACTGCGCCGTTTTTATCATCAAAAGTCTTGTTTAAAAGCCTTGCCTCTGCAAGATATGATTTTGCATGCTGCGGATTTACCGTATGCGCACTTCTGAATGCACTGAGGGCTTCCTTATTAAGGCTTAAGCTCATACATGTAAGCCCAAGGTTGTAATATGATGAATCAAATTTATTATTAAGCTTTATTGAAGTGTTATAAGATGTTCTTGCCTGAGAATACTTTTTATTAAGCTGCTGTCTTTTTCCAAGATAGTAGTAATAAAGGTAATTTGTAGGATCGTTCCGTGCTGCAAGTTCAAGTTCTTTTTCTGCTGTTGCGCCGTCCTTATTCTTTTCTGCATTCATCGCAAGAATAAAGTGAGCCTTCGCATCATTAGGATCCTTTTCTATTGCCTTCTGTGCATAAGAAACAGCTTCCTTTATGAGAGTTTCTTTTGAAGATGGATTTGTTTCTCTTTCTGATGCGTCATAAAGGTTAGATGCAATTTCTGAGTATTTAGAAGCAGAAAACTTTGGTTCTCCCTGTTCAATCGGAAGAAGCTTTACTGCATCTTCATATTTTTTTAATGCGTCAGACGTTTTTCCTGAGTTTAAGTTCTGGTTTGCCTGATTAATTAATTCATTTATCTTATTAATCTTTTCTGCATTCTTTTTATTCTGTTTTGCAAGTTCTTCTTCTGCTGCCTTTCTCTTTGCTTCTTCCTGTTTTTTCTGTTCTTCCTGTGCCTTTGCCTGACTCTTTCTTTCCATTTCGTCCTGGCGCTGGGATTCAAGAAGGCGGTTTATTGCTTCCTGGTTTTTAGCATTCTTTTCGTTGGCAGCATTAAGCTCGCGGCTCATCATATCAAGAGCGTTCGTAAGCTCATCAGTATTTATGTTTATGTCATAAGGAACTGAACCATTTGAACCGCCGTTATTTATTATTACAGTATCAGGAGTCTTTTCCTGATTTTTGAGTGCTTCAATCACTTCGTCAAAAAGCTTCTGTACTTCTTCATCATCAGGATTTTCGATTAAAAGTTTTTCAAGCAGGTCCTTCGCAGATTCAAGCTGGTCTTTGCTTATATACATTTTTGCAACTTTAATCGTATTGTTTCTTGCCTTTAAAGAATCTTTTCCAGAAGAAGAACAGCCGCGTACTAAAAGAAGTATAAGAATAATTACTGCAAGAACGGCTCCTGCAATAACTGCAATTTTTTTAAAGTCAGGACGCTGTGCTTTTTTCTGATTTTCTTCTTCGATTTTCTGGTAATATTCTGTTTCTTCCTGAGAAGGAGAAAGCAATGCAGTAAGTTCTCTGTTACTCTGTTCTATTTCGCGTTCAAAACTTTTTGAAACAGTTCCAGAAGTTCTGGAAGCCGGACGCGCTGCAGTTCTGGAAGTCGTTCTGGATGTCCCGGAAGAAGTTTTTGATGATGAAGTTCGAGCTGTTCTGCCGGATGCAACGGCAGCTGCTGTTTTTGATTTAGTTTTAGAAGTTGTTTTTGATGCAGTCTTTGAAGTACTCTTTTTTCCTTTTTCTACAGCCTTTGCTGTCTTTGAAGTTACAGTACTTTTTGCCATGATTCCCCCCATAAATATAAAAAGCATCGGGCTGTAAAGTCCGACACGCGTAAGTCTAATCTAGTTCTGACTCATCATCATAACTAAGAACATCATCTGCACCGGCAGACATGTTTGTCGTATCCGATGACTGCTTTAAAGATGCAGCAACATCTTCAAGAAGCTTTCTTCGTCTTTCTTCCTCTTCTGCACGCTTCTGTGCATTAAGACGCTCCTGTTCTTCACGTGCTTTTGCAAGTCGTTCTTCTTCTTCCCTGCGGCGTTCTGCCTCTTGTTCACGTCTTTTCTGCTCTGCAATCTGGAATTCTTTTTCACCCCTTAAGAGGTCAAGAAGGCGCCTTATGTTTTCGCTCTGCGGATCAGAAGGATTTAAATCAAGATAAGTCTCATAATCCTTCATACATTCATCGAGTCGATTCAGCTTTAAATATGAATTTGCCCTGTTGAGATATGAAAATGAAAAATCAGGGTCTGCAACTATAGTCATGGAATAGCAGTCTGCAGCCTTTTCGAAATTCTGCAGCTTGTAGTATGCGTTACCCTGATTATAGTAAAGGACTTTTTTATTTGTTCCGAGGACTTCAAGACCTTTCTGGTATACTTCTATTGATTTCTGAAAATTTCCGACCTGGGAATACGCGATTCCAAGGTAATTGTATAAATCAGGATTTGCTCCGCTCTGGCGAAGTTCTGCTTCAAGCACAGGAATGGCTTTTGAAGGCTCATTCTGCATAAAAAGCTTCGTTCCAGGACTCATTTCCTGAGATACGGCAAGTGCGGTTACGAGAAATAATATAAAAGCAAAAAATGGTCTCTTGTAAAAACCTTTCATATATGACATAATCTCATAAAAAGACGATTCTTTCAATACAATTAGACGCTGTTTCAGGAATAAGCCGGAGAAGAGCCAGATATGGATGTCAGTACAATTGTTGTTATTCTTTTTCTCGTAGTGGGAGTCATCTTCCTGATGGTTTTTGTAATCAAGTCGGTTATGTCTCCTAAGAAAGTAGAAAGCATAAACAGGCTTACAAAACAGGGAAAAATCACACAGGCAATAAAGCTTGCAAAGACACTCATACAGAAAGACCCTCAGGACTTTCTTGCCCATTATTATCTTGGTAAAGCATATCTCAAAGACGGAAAATCAGAACTTGCCCTCATGGAATTAAAATATGTGGACCAGCACGCTGTCTTTGATGAAAATCTTTCGGAACTTGACTTTAGACAGGAAATTGCTCCGCTCTATCTTAAATTTAATCAGCCAGACGAAGCATTAAAACAGTTCCTTCTCCTTACAAAATTAAATCCGCGTGATTCAGAAAATTATTTTAACGCAGCAAAGCTTTACGACTCAAAAGGAAAATACGAACAGGCACTCGGTTTTTACGGAAAGACAATCAAGTTAAACCGCCGCCACATAAAGGCACATGCAGCTTTAGGCCTTCTGCTTTTCAGGGCAAAACAGTTTCAGGAAGCAAAAAAAGAAATCGACCTTGCAATCTCTTTAAGCCCAGAAACTTTTTCTTCTTACTATTACCTCGGAAAAATCCTCAAGGAAAACAAAGATTATTCAGGAGCCGTAAGGGCATTTGAAAAAGCAGGACGCGATGCAGAGTTCCGCCAGAAATCTTTAATCGAATGCGGAACATGTTACATGGCAGGAAACAGCATTGACAATGCAATAAACTGTTTCGAAAGAGCCATCGCTTCTCAGAAAGATGCAGAAAAACAGGAAACACTTTATGCACGTTACTTCCTTGCAGCATGCTATGAAAAAACACGCCACATCGAAAAAGCAATCGAACAGTGGGAAGCAATCTATGCAAGAAACAAAACATTCCGCGATGTTGCAGCAAAACTTTCTGAATACAAAGATCTCCAGGCAAATGACAGCTTAAAAGAATATCTTACTTCGTCAGAAGAAAGCTTTACAAAAATGTGCAGACAGGTATGTCTTACAGGATTTGGTTTTGAAGCTCAGCAGGTAAACATTCCTAAATGGGGATGTCAGATTGTTGCAACAGAATCAGGAAACTCTGACTGGAGAAGCGTAAGAAAACAGACTTACCTCTTAAAATTCTTTCGCGAAGCAGATCCTCTCGAAGATTCTGTAATAAGAAAAACACTCGACGAAATAAAATCATTAAACTGTACGAAAGCTTTTTTATGCTCAAGTTCCGGATTTACAAGATCTGCAGTACTTGCAGCAGAAAACAGACCGTGCGAACTTATCGGAAAAGAGCAGCTCGAAAATCTTCTTGACAAAGCTTCTAAGCACTCTTGATTAAAATATGAAAATCCTGATTGTATCCGATTTAATCGACCCGTTTATCTACAACTACACGATAAAAGATACTTTTAAAGATGTTGAATGTGTATTATGCGCAGGCGACCTTCCGATGGACTACATCGATTTTATAGTAAGCACATTGAATAAACCTACCTACTTTATTTTTGGAAATCACAACTTAAAGGAATATAAATACTATCACGCATATCTTCCTAAAGACCGGCAGACTGTCTGCACAGATTTTCACGGACACGGAGCCGTCTACGCAGGATTTAAAGTAATTACAGACAGACAGTTAAAATGGCTTAATCCGAAAAAAAATAAAAGCGTTCCTCTTCTTATTGCAGGAGTTTCGGGTTCAAAAGATTATAACCACGGATTAAATCAGTATTCAGAATTTGCAATGAGTTTTAAACTCCTTCAGATGATGCCTAAACTGATTTTAAATAAAATCCTTTACGGAAGATATCTTGATATTTTTCTGACTCATGCAACACCACGTCATGTTCATGATCACGAAGACAGATGTCATCAGGGATTTAAATGCTTTAATAGATTTTTAAAAAAATATAAACCTGCTTACATGGTTCATGGTCATATTCATCTTTATGATTTAAATGAACCGAGAATTTCCGTTTACGAAAAAACAGTTGTAGTCAATGCATACGGTCATTATGTAATTGACCTTCCCGTTACGGACGTTTCACAAATTCAGGTTATAAATTTAAAAGAGTAAATCTGCAGGAGAACAAATGGCAACCATTACTTTTAAACAACAGACAGATGAAGATTTTTATAAAGCAAGAAATAAAGCACTCGTAAATGAAATACAGCACTTCCTCAATCCAGAAGAAGCAAGTCTTATTTCGCTTTCTGATTTAAAAAAGATTTTAAAACCGCATAACGAAACATATAAGGGCATGCAGACGATTCCGGTTTCTCTCATCGTAGGAAGCGAAGGCCGTTATAAAGATTTTGACAATCAATTCTTCCCGAAAAACGCTCACTTAAAGGCAAGATGGGAAAGCATCGACAGAGCTCACCTCCAGAATGTAATTCTTCCGCCGGTAACACTCTACGAACTGGGTGGCTTATACTTTGCCCGTGATGGAAATCACCGCATCTCTGTTGCTAAGGCCCGCGGAATCGAATTTATTGACGCAGAAGTTGTAAGCTTAAAAAGCGAAATCAAGCTAAAACCGGGTCACTCGATGAAATATCTTCTAAACCAGATCATAAACTATGAAAAACGCGTATTTTATTCAGAGACGAACTTCGGTGACATAACGGATTACTGGTGCCTCGATTTTACTACTGCCGGACAGTACGACGTAATTTACAACCATATACTTACCCATAAGTATTATATGAATTTAAACCAGGAAACAGAAATTTCTATGCCTGATGCCATACTTTCGTGGTTTGACAAAGTTTACATGCCTGTCGTTCAGGTAATAAACAATGCCCATATAATGGGTAAATTCCACCACAGAACCATAAGCGACCTTTATGTATGGATGATTAAGTACTGGGACGACTTAAAACGCAAATTTGGCGAAGATTACCCTATCGATCAGATGGCTTTAGACTTTAAAAAGACTTACGGGACCGGATTTTTTCACAGAATCTCCAATTTCTTTAATAAAAAGATCCTCAAAAAGAATATGGACGACTCAAAAACAAATTCTTGACGGGTATAATTTAGTATGTTACAATTTGTAGTAAGAATTTTTGAATGGGAGTTAAAAATTGATTGACAGTGCATATGCTTTTATTCCTTTAATTGTTGCAGCAGCCTTAACACTTTTAGTCTTTATTTTCCTTATAGTCATAGCAATAAGAAAAACGGCAAAAGTCAGCTTCGTCTTTTTCCTCGCCCTTGCAGCACTGCTTGCCGGTATGGTGTTTACGTTCCTTAACCGTGAGCCGACTTTCCTATATCTTATGATTTTCCTTGCATCAATTCTGATGCTTCCTTACGCAGTTTTAAAATCCTTCGTAAAACAGGAAGACCGTTCAAAAAGAAATCAGTCAAATTCAAGCAATACAGTTACGCAGAAGCGCCTCAATATAGTTTATAACGATGAAGATATTTCAATTCTCGATGTAAACAGACAGTTCATCTTTACAACAGCAGAAAGTTTCAATAATCCTCAGGGACTTCCTCCTCTTCTGGAAAATTTCGGTAAGAAAATAGTTGAATTGACTCATGCCGACGGAAGCCTTATCGTTGTCCTTGATGATTTCGAAGACATTTTAAATGTAAAAAACCTGACCGGAAACTTCATTCCGTGTTATGAAATACCAGAAAACATCCCTCACAAACCGCAGCGCGTAGAAATGAATATGCGCTACATGCAGTTTGCATTAAAAGGGAACATTTTCGGAGAAGTACTCTCATCAAATAAAGCAGAAATGATTAACGAACCTAACAAGGATTCGAGGATCTTTAAAAACGGTGATGAAGATTTCTTAAAACCTGGAGCTTATATATTCATTCCGCTTTATGTAAACGACAGTCCTGTCGGAGTTATGGGACTTTCAAAGAACCCTGAAAGCGGTGACTTTACAGAAGCAGAATTTGACAGTGCAAAACGCCTCGGAGAATTTGTTTCTGCGTCAATCAAGGCAACTTCTATCCATAACGAAATTGTAGAAAGATTCAGCCTTGCAAAGGAAGGCGAAATTGCCGGCAACGTGCAGAAATCACTCATTCCTGCAAAGCTTCCTGCAATTCCGGGTATCTCAATCGGAACATTCTTTAATCCTGCAGAAAACATCTGCGGTGACTACTACGATGTAATGGTTTCAAGAAAAGACAGGATTTCTTTTGTAATGGCAGACGTTACAGGAAAAAGCCTGAACTCTATGGGCATCATGCTCCAGTTAAGAGCTATGCTGCGCCTTATCATAAACACGACACAGTCAGCAGGCACAATCCTTACATGGGCAAACCGTGGAATTTCTTCAGAAAATAATACGGTTGACCACTTTGCAAGCGTTGCCCTTCTGATTTATGACAGCATAAATAAGAAAATTCAGTTCTCCTCCGGCGGAACAAACCCTATATTTATTTTTGGTGCAGATTCAAAATTAAAGGAAATTTCCGGTTCTCAGGAGCCTGTAGGTGTGGAGAAAAACACAGAATATGCCGATAATGAGATAACGGTAAATTCCGGTGATATCGTAATTACCTGTACGGACGGATTGCTTGAAGCACTCAACGGCGATGGCCGTCAGTATTCAAAGGCAAACCTCGAAAATATAGTAAAACAGTTTCATTCTTTGGACGGTAAGGCAATTGCAAACAAGATAAAGGATGATGTAAAAAAATTCTGCGGAACTGCCGCGCTGCATGATGACCAATCCCTTTTGGTTATCAAGATTAAATAAGGGGAAGGAGCTTCTGTTATGGAACTTAAAATACGTAAAAACGGAGAGATTTACATCATAGATGTAAACGGAGAAATGGATTTGTACAATTCATACAAGCTCAAAGAACTGGTAATGAAAATGCTTGAAAAGAACGTCAAGAATTTCATCATCAATCTTGAACAGGTCGACTATATCGACTCGTCAGGAATCGGAGCACTTATTTACATCTGTTCAACAATGAAGAAAATGAATCTAAAATTTGCTATTTCAAATGTTCACGGTTCTGTAAAGAAAGTTATTGAACTTACAAAGCTTATGGGTTATTTCCCTATTGCTAACAGTGTTGAAGAAGCACTTTTAATGATTAAAGACTAAATAAAGGGGATGACCTATGGATACTTTTAAAGAATTACGCTCAGACGACAATGATCCATTGTTTGACAAAACTAATATGCTTAAAAAAGAATTTCCGTCGGATTTCCGTCAGATAAGATACTTTACACTTCTTATCGTACAGTCTGCTCCGACAGAAATTAAAGAGTTAAACCTTCTCGAGCAGCAGATTTCAGAAGTTATCAAAAATGCCGTTAAGCACGGTAACAACTGTGATGTAAACAAAAAGGTAACAGTATGGTATTCATTCAGCCCTACTCACGCACACATCATCGTAGAAGACGAAGGTGAAGGTTTTAAAGACTTAGACAAATGGAATGAATTTAATAAAAACCGTATCGAAGCACTTCATAAACAGAATTATGAAATGCTTTCTAACTACGTTTCATTCAGAACTAAACAGAGTGATGATCAGGACGGCGGTAACGCATTGTTCGCAGCTCTTGAATACTGGGACGGTGGCTTTGTATACAACGGAAAGAAAAACGGAGTTGCAATGCTTAAACGTTTCCAGCAGAAGCATCACTAATAACTTCCTTTTTACGATTAACCGTCTGTCTTGCTACAGACGGTTTTTTTTATTATAGTCAAGGAATGATAGAAATAATCAAGACATTTTTTATCGGAATCTTTGTCGGAATGGCAAATGTAATTCCGGGTGTATCAGGCGGAACTTTAGTAGTTGTCTTTAATATCTATGACAAGTTTGTAAATGCAATTACGTTCAACATTAAAAAGCTTTTGAAAAACTGGAAATTTGTTGTTCCGATTCTTACGGGAATGCTGCTCGGGATTTTACTTTTTAGTAAACTGATTACGATTTTATACAGAAACTGTCCGGACCAGACTAATTTCTTTTTTACAGGACTTCTTATCGGAAGCATTCCGCTTCTTGTAAAATATTCATTCAACAAAAACAGCGGAGAAACAAAATCCAGCACTGCAAAAAATACAGGCATCATTTTGTGCGCTCTTACAGGGCTTGTTCTCATAATTGTCTTTTCGGTTCTCCAGTCACGCTACGGAACAGCAGAAAAAACAATTTCAACTCTTCCACAATGGACAGTTCCGCTTGCTGTTAAAATCTTTCTGGGCGGAATTTTAGGAGCAGTTGCAATGATAATTCCAGGAATAAGCGGCTCTCTAATAATGCTCATTCTCGGAATTTATCCGATTATCATGAGTTCGATTCCTGCAATGTTTGTAAAGGATACAGCGCTCCAGGCATTGTTCCTTCTTTTGCCTAACGGAGTCGGAGTTTTAATCGGACTTCTTGCGGGAGCTAAATTAATAAGCATTCTTTTAAAGAAAGTTCCAAACCAGACATATGCAGTAATTTTAGGGCTTATAGTCGGTTCAATTTATACAATGTGGCCGCGTGTAAGCAATTTGACAGCATCAAAAATTGTTTCATATGTTTTGTGCCTCATATTTGGAATTGCGCTTTCATACTTGAGTACGAAATTTTCAGGTGACGAAAAAAGCTCTTCATAAAAGAGCTTTCTCTTAAATAAAGTGTTTCTTTAAAATACAGGCGCGAACTTGACAAGTGCATTTTTATTTATTATTTTTATTTAGGTATTTTTTTGGGGGTGCACCGGTTTCGACGATTTAGATAATGCTTTTACTGCAGGTAGGATTCATTGCCTGTTCCTTAAACAGACGAAAACAATTAACTGGCGAATCTAATTCACAGTTTGCTCTCGCTGCGTAAGCGAAGCACGGTAATCTGACTGCACGGTCTTGAGCCGTTAGAATTACTGTCACCAAACCAAGGCTTGCTGCATATTGTGTCTGATCTTTATGCGGGACTTTTAATCAGAATACGGAGACGACGCTTGTGGTGCTGCTACCGTTTCCCGACAACCACCTCGCACCGATAAACCTGTAGACGTAACTGTGTTGCTTTTTCGGACGGGGGTTCAATTCCCCCCATCTCCATATGCAATAAAAAAAACCGCGGAATGAACCGCGGTTTGCATTTTCAATTAATTTCCTTTTTTAAGGAAGGCATCCTTAAAGCCGAATGACTTAAATCTCTGTAATACAGCTCCGTACTCGTCCATGGAAAGAGGTCCTACACTTACGTAGTTTTTACCGTTTTTCTTTTGGACAACCAGAGGATATTTTTTACCGTACTTATTTACCGTATCCCTTAAGTTTTCTTCCTTGCTGTATACTGCAATCTGAATATAGTATTTGCCTTTTTCAAATTCTGTTGTTTCAACAGGAACAGGAATTTCTGCTGCAACCTCTTCTACTTTCTGAACTTCTTCTGTAACTGTTTCTTCAACAGCTTCTGTAATTTCTTCTGCTTCAACAGTTTCTTCAACTTCTACAGCTTCTGATTCTGGTGGATTTTCTTCTGACGGAACTAAAACAATCGACTCAAAGTCTTCTGTTTCTTCTTCCTCTGTTTCTGCAACTTCGTCAGCTTCTTCTATTTCTTCTGTTTCTGCTTCTACAATTTCTTCAGGTGGAAGCTCATCTTCTTCTACACCTTCTTCTTCTGGAGCAACATAGTCGTCAACGATTACAGGCTTGTCTTCTTCCGGTAATTCTTCTTCTTCAACACCCTCTTCTTCTGGTGCTACGTAATCATCAACAATCTGCGGTTTATCTTCTTCCGGGAGTTCTTCTTCTTCAACTCCTTCTTCTTCCGGAGCTACATAATCGTCAACTATTTCTGGCTTATCTTCTTCTGGAAGTTCTTCGTCTTCTACACCTTCTTCTTCCGGTTCAACGTAGTCATCTTCAACAGCTTCTGCAACCTCTTCTACTTCTTCTTCATCTTCTGCTGCAACTTCTTCTTCGTCATCAACATAGAGGTCTTCTTCTGCAACTTCTATAGTTTCTTCCTGTTCTGTTTCTTCGATTTCTTCGTCAATTTCTTCTTCATCTTCTACAGCAACTTCTTCTGCTTCTTCTGGTTCTTCAATCGCTTCTTCTTCAAGATCGTCTGCAACTTCTACTAATTCAATATCTTCGTTTTCTTCTTCTGCATATTCTGCATCTTCTATTTCGTCTTCAAAATCTTCAGCTTCGTCAATATCTTCATCTTCTGCTTCAGAAATAACAGGAGCTTCTTCTGCCTGTTCTGTTTCTTCATCTTCTTCGTATCCGGCAGGGATGTATGCGCTCGATCCAGACTGAGTAAGTACACATGTTCCGCTTGCATTTTCATCAAGCTCACCGCTACGTTTTGTAAGTTTTACGAGCATGTTTGAATTTCTTTTTATCTGGAGAACATCTGCTGCTTCCGGGCTCAAAAGAACTGCAACACCTTCTGATGGATCAAGTGAACCGATTACAAGAATCTCTACATTCTGGTTGTTCGCAGGATTTGTAACGCTGATGCTGTCTCCAGGAAGATATCCTACTGTCTTTGCAAAAAGTCCGGGTGGGAAATCACCTTTTTTTGCAACAACAGCCCTTCCGTCAAGAGAAGGACTTGAAGAAGTCATTACAATTCCGAATGCAATCGTACATAATAAATAAAAGATTTTTTTCATTTTTTACCACCCTTTGTTTCTATTGCAGCCTTTATATTTGCTGCAAGTTCACTTGCAAAGAAATATAATCCGTCATCGTCGTTTCTATATTTTTTTCCTGGAACAGCTTTTCCGCTGGCGATTTCTGAATTATCGTTCAGCTTTATTACTTTCCATTCAACTTTTTCGATATTAGAAATCACGGCCTCAGAAGGATTGTTTGAATCCGAAAGATTGTAGTAAACGGTTGCCTGAATAACCAGATCAAGATAACCTTCTACAGCAGCATCAAATGATTTCTTTATCTGCTCAGAAATATCTTCGTTTTTCTTCTGAATGATTACAGGGCTGTTCGAAACTATGTATGAATTTTCATAGAAAAAGTCCATTATAGTCTGTTCAATCATGTAAGATGCATCAAAAACAACGTTTTCTGAACCATCTTTCTGTATAATCTGAAGCGAAAAAGAAGCTGAACTTGCGATTCCGCCGGCTATGAGAAGGACTAAAAACATCATTTTTTTATACATTTTCATATAAAAAACTCCAATATACATTCAATATCGGAAAATAAAAATTTTTGTTTAGCAAATGTTTTATAAAATTCAAATTGAAGAAACACGCCATCTGTGTTATTATGTAAAGAGGTGGGATAATCCGGCTTTCGGATTTTAAAAAAGATGATTAAGAAACAGGGTTCAAATTTTTACATAATAGGCGCAGGATTTGCCGGCCAGATGATAGCCGGGGACATAAAGCGCAAGAAGATCTTCGGGAAAGTCGCAGCATTTTTAGACGATGACAAAGCTCTTGTCGGAAAGGATATAGACGGAATCCCGGTTTTAGGTCCGATTGAGGACGTAGTTCACCTTTTAAAATCAACTGACTCAGACGAAGCCATAATTGCCATTCCTAGCGCAAAAGTCGAAAAAATCAAGTCAATCTATGAATCCCTCAAACAGAACGGTTTTAAGCACATAAAAATCCTTCCGAGCATAAGCCAGGTCGTAAACGGAACGGCGCATTTTGTCCAGACTCGAGAAATTGACCCGCTTGATATTCTCGGTCGTACTCCGGTAACGATTTCGCTTAAAGAAAGCCTTTCATACCTTCGCGGAAAACGTGTATTAATTACAGGCGCCGGAGGGTCAATCGGCTCAGAACTTGCAAGGCAGCTTTTAAGCGGAGGCGCCGAAAGACTTTACCTTTTCGGGCATGGGGAGAATTCAATCTATCAGATAAACAGGGAACTTCGCCTTTTACAGTCAGAAGGGGTCGGTGAAAAAGCAACGATTGTACCGATTATCGGCGACATGAAAGACCGCGAATATGTACGCTTTATCATTTCTCATACAAAGTGCGATGTAATCTTTCATTGTGCGGCCTATAAACATGTTCCGCTTATGGAAGAAAATCCCGTTGCGGTTATCGAAAATAATGTTTTTGGAACAAAAAATCTTTTAGATGCGGCAGTTGAATTTAACGTAAAAAAATTCGTGCTTATTTCTACCGACAAGGCTGTAAGTCCGGTTTCGGTTTACGGTGCGTCAAAATATCTTTGCGAAAAACTTCTGCTTGAGGCATCAGAAAAAGTTAAGGGAAAAGATTTTATGTTCGTTCGTTTCGGGAACGTTCTGGGCTCTCGCGGTTCGATTCTTCCTCTTTTTATGGAACAGATTAAAAACGGAGGACCTGTTACAGTTACAGACCCGCGCATGGAACGCTTTTTTATGACGATTCCTGAGGCGTGTTCCCTCGTTTTACAGACCGGCGGCGTCGGAAAAAACGGCTTTTCATATCTTTTAGACATGGGAGAACCGATTAAGATTAAAGATCTTGCAGAGCACATAATATCGTTCAGCGGACTTGAACCTGGAAAAGACATCGAAATTTTATATACGGGCGTCAGAAAAGGTGAAAGGCTTACAGAACCACTCTGGCTAAAAGAAGAAAATCCAGAGCCGACAGATTATCCTAAAATCCTTAAACTTCATGCTGTCCCGATTAACTTTAATCTCGACAAACTCCTGGAAGATTTAGGAAGAATCTGCATAAGCGGAAAAACAAAAGATGAAAAAGAATATAGAAACGCATCGTTACTTAGAAAAGTTTTAAAAGATGCAATCCCGGAATTAGAAAACGGTAAAGAAAAAAATTAAGATTACAGGACAAAAGTATGAAAGACAATAAAATAAAAGTTCCGTTTTCAAAACCATCGATAGACAGGCAGGAAGAAAAAGCTGTTCTTAAAGTTGTTCGTTCAGGATGGCTTACTACAGGAAACGAAACTTTTAATTTTGAAAAAGAATTTTCTGATTTTATGAACAAGGCTCTTCCTTCGGATTCTAAAAATGTTGTAAGCCTTGCCGTTAACTCAAACACTTCGGGAATGATTCTTGCGCTTAACGCATGCGGAATAAAAGAAGGAACTGCTGTCATTACTACACCCTACACTTTTGTTTCTACCGCTGCGTGTGTAAAACATGTCGGTGCCGACGTAATTTTCTGTGACATAGAAAAAGATTCTTACAACATCGATGCAGATAAAATTGAACAGATTTTAATCGAGAACGAAAAAAATCAAAAATATAATATAAAGGCAATTATTCCAGTTCACATTGCAGGAAATGTCTGCAATATGAAAAAAATAATGCAGCTTGCAGAAAAATATTCAACTAAAGAAAACAAAATTTACGTAATAGAAGATGCGGCGCATTCTTTCCCGAGCCTTACGGATATGGGTTATGCCGGAACCATCGGAGATGCAGGAGTCTTTTCTTTTTATGCAACAAAGCCTTTAACGACAGGCGAAGGCGGAATGGTATGTACAAAAGATGAATCTCTTGCAAAAACAATGCAGATAATGCGCCTTCACGGAATGGACAGAACTGCGTGGGACCGCTACACTTCTCCAAAAGCAAGCTGGCAGTATGATATCGTTGCCCCAGGCTTTAAATTTAATCTTCCCGACGTGCTTTCTGCGATAGGAAGAGTTCAGCTTAAAAAAACTGAATCAATGTATAAAAAACGAAAGCATATTACAGAAATCTACAACAAGGCATTTAAAGAACTTGATTTTGTTACTGTACCGCCCGATGAAAAAGGAAACGCATGGCATCTTTATCTTCTTCGCCTTAATCTTGATAAACTCACGATTGACCGTGATGCGTTTGCAAAAAAAATGCAGGAAAACGGAATCGGAATCTCAATGCACTTTATTCCGCTTTTTCATTTTACATACTGGAAAAACCTCGATCCGTCATTTACAAAAGAAAATTTTCCAAACGCAGAAAGTCAGTTTATAAGAACAATAACGATTCCGCTCTGGCCAGACATGACAGATAAAATGGCTTATGATACAATAAAGGTTGTAACAAATATCGGTAGAGAATATCATGTGCGCTAGAAAGATAAAAGAAAAAAAGGATGTAAAAGAAACCTACTCACAGCTTGCACGCTCATATTACAGCGACCTTACTGCAAATGACATGCTATATGCAAAAATCATCCGAAGCACAATCTCTAAAGGCACGTTAAAAAGCATAAATTTAGACGAAATTCCTGAAGGATACTATTTTTTTACAGCCGCAGATTTCGGCGAACAGAATTATGTAGAAACGCTTGATATTCAGACAGAAATATTTGCTTCAAACGAAGTCTGCTACAAAGGTCAGCCGCTTGGAATCATTGCAGGTCCTGATGTTAAAGAATTAAAAAGACTTTTGACTTTAGTAAAAGTCGACATAGAAAAAGACCCTGCAGCAAAAACTAAGGAAAAGGATTTCCCTTACGCGCAGAGATTTATCAGAACCGGTAAGGCAAAAAAGCCTGAAGAATTTCTAAAATCATTTCCTAAAAAAAACTGGGATATCAGAGGAACGTGGACTTCGGTTTTAAATGCTCCGTCGTGCAATGAACCTAACGGCGCTTATGTAACTTACGAAAAGGATGTTCTTACAATCTGCACGCCGACACAGTGGCCAAAACATCTTTATGATAATTTAAAAAGAATTTTTAACCTTGACTCAGACAATATAAAAATTAAGAAAACGATTTCATCAAGTCCGCACACAAATACAATATGGATTAACACTGTCCTTGCAATACAGGCATCCCTTATTGCAATTAAAACTAAAAAGCCTGTAAAACTCCAGCTTTCGCGCCATGAACACGTTGATTTCATTACGAAAAAAAGTCCTATTACGATAAAAATGCGCTCTTCGGTACGAAAAGACGGAATAATCGATGCAAACCAGATTTTAATTGAACTTGACTCAGGCTACCACAACCCTTTTGCAGCAGAAATCCTTGACCGCCTTGTAATTGCTGCAAACAACATTTACTCGATAAGAAACCTTGAAATAATTGCAAAAGCGTACGAATCAAACAATCCGCCTGTTTCATTTAACATAGAATCGATTGACTCACAGGCGTTCTTTGCAATCGAAAACCAGATAGAAAAAATATGTCAGACGGCAGGATTTTTACCTGCAGAATTCCGTTTAAAGAATTTTGAACGCAAAATCGTAATGCCTTTTAACTTTTCAAACGAACGCTTTCGCGAAGGAATGGAAGCTCTTGAAAGGCAAAGCGATTTGAACAGAAAATTTGTTTCTTATACTCTTGAAGCAAAAGACCATAAAATTAACAGTTCAAGCATTACAAACATTCCGTCACGAGGCATAGGTATTGCATGCGGTTTTAACGGAATCGGATACTACGGAACAAATATTTTTGCATGCAACCAGAAAATGGAAGTAACACTCGAAAAAGACGGTTCCCTTACAATTCATGCCCTGCCGCCTTCTTCTTCTACCCTCGAAATATGGAAAAACACTGCAGCACAGATTCTTGAAATTGATCCAAAACAGATAAAGCTTAACAGCAAACTTGATATGAAAGATGACCAGCCGGTTCCTGAGTCGGTTTATTCTAACTTGAGCATAATGACATATCTGTTAAAAAAATGCTGTCTTGATATTCAGGCAAAGAAATTCAGAAAGCCTCTTCCAATTTCCTCGAGCAAGGGAATCACTGCAAATCAGAAAAAGCTCTGGAACAAAGAAAAATTTTCCGGCGTACCTTTTTTTACGACATCATTCGGTCTTGTAATATGCGAAATTGTTCTTGATCCGTATACATATAAGATAAACGTAAAAAATATAAATGTAATAATCAACGCGGGGAAAATCGTACTTCCGACAATTGCAAAAAACACCGTAAGACTTTCTATACAGCATACCCTTTCTGAACTTGTAGAAAACGAAATTCTTGATTATGACAAAATTAACATTACGTTTATGAACTCTGAGCGTGAATCTACTCAAATAGACGGATTAATCTCGAGAATCCTCCCTGCAGCATTTACAAGCGCTCTGTCTCAGGCAATCGCACACGAAATAAATACGCTGCCGGTAAAAGCAGAAGATATCTTTAAGGAGATGGCATTAGATGAAAATACCGGTTATTCTAAATGATACTCAGACTGTTTTAGAAGCAGATCCGTCAGAAACACTTGTAAAAGTATTAAGAAATCTCGGTTACGTTTCTGTAAAGCACGGATGCAATACAGCAAGTTGCGGCGCATGTCAGGTTCTTCTTGACGGAAAAGCCGTTGCAAGCTGCCATATTCCTGTAGGAATTATAAAAGACTGCTCGATAACCACACTTGAGCATTTTTCTAAATCTGATATTTACTCAAGCATAATCAAAGGCTTTGACAGAGCCGGAATTACGCTCTGCGGTTACTGCAACGCCGGAAAAATTTTTGCCGCATACGAAGTGCTTACTACAATTGTTCAGCCTACGAGAGAAAAAATCGCGCAGATTACAAACAGGTTAAACGACTGCTGCATAGAAAAAGATACATTCATAAACGGAATCCTGTATGCATATGCAATTCATTTTGACAAGGAAAAGTTAAGAAAAAATGGCAAATGATACACACATGATTTTTACGGCAAAAAACATAAATGAAATTCTCTATCAGATAAAAACTGTAAATAACCTGCAGCTTGTCGGAGGGGCAACATATATCGGCGCACTCCCAGAAAAAAGCCTTACAATAAGAAATGTTTCTGAATTAAAATTCATCGACAAGCACGAGCGCTACATAGACTTTGGACCTGCCGTAACTTTAAACAGCATTCTTCACATGGGACCAAACTATCTCCCGTCTGTTTTATATGAAGGAACACAGTCAGTTGCAAACCATATCATACGAAACATGGCGACACTCGGCGGAAACATAATGGCAAAAGATCCGCGTCTTTCTCTTGTTGCGCCTTTAATTGCATTAAACACTACACTTAAATTTAAAACACCAAAGAGCTTTGAAATTATTCCGTATGCAAAATTTACAGAAATTCCGCCGGAATCACTTCTTTCAGGAATTCGTGTCCCGCTTGAAGACTGGAACGTTGCAATATTTAAAAGACTCGGGCCCTCATATAAAATTTCATCAAACTCGTGCTCGTTCTGCTTTCTTGCAGACACAGAAAAAAATGTTCTTGTAACACTTCGTCTGTGCTTTTCCGGTCCTTTTATTTTTCAGAGTCAGACACTTGAAACAAAGTACCTTGGAATAAGACTTCCGATGAGTAAAAATGCAATCGAAGAATTTATCGAAATTGCTAAAAAAGAATTTGATGAATGTGCAAAAGATAAAGTTTATGACCCGATGTTAAAGCAGCAGTTTTTAAATCTTATAGCCTACTCACTTCACGAATTGACATAATGCATCAATCATACGCTCCCGGCGAAGTTCCGCATATGCTTCATGCATTATTTTATGTACATACAATCTCCATACGAAAAAAACCTGTATTTGTTGTCGACGGCGGTTTTGTAGGCATTCAAAATGTTTTCGCGCCCTGCAAAAGCAGAAACAAGCATGATCAGAGTACTTTCCGGTGTGTGAAAGTTTGTAAACATTTTATCAACAACCTTAAACTCAAAACCCGGGTACATGAATATCTTAGTTGAATTTGTTCCGGCTCTGATCCACTCACCGTCTGCACCGACAATGCCGCCTTCCTGTTCAATTTTCTGAGCTGCACTTTCCAAAGTTCTTACACTTGTAGTTCCGACAGCAAGAATCGGACGGCCTTCTTTTTTTGCACGGTTTATGGCATCTGCCGTTTCTTTTGGAATCGTGTACCATTCTTCGTGCATTTTATGGTCTTCGATATTAGATTCACGGACAGGAAGAAAAGTTCCAAGCCCTACATGAAGAGTTACAAACTTTCTCTCGATTTTCATTTCATCAAGACGCGAAAGCATCTCTTTTGTAAAATGAAGTCCTGCTGTAGGACATGCTGCGCTTCCTGTATCGGTTGCGTAGACATTCTGATAGCGCTCGCTGTCTTCTTCTGTATCTTCCCTTCTGATATAAGGCGGAAGAGGAATATGACCGTTTCTTTCAAACCAGTCTTCGTCAATTGCAAAATCAAATTTAAGCGCGCGGAATTCTGTTCCCGCATTTCCTTCATGTTCAATGATTTCTGCTACAGTTCCGTCAGGAAATTTATAATGCATGCCGGGTTTCTGCTTTTTTGCAGATTTAACCATCGTGTTCCAGACACAGCATTCTTTGTCGATTGTATTGAGGAACATAAACTCTGTTTCACGCCCGGTCGTTTCTTTTATTCCGTATACACGTGCACGACGAACACGGCTGTTGTTAAAAATCATCAGAGTACCCGGCTCAATCAAAGACGGGAGGTCATCCATCATATGATGTTCAACCTCGCCTGTTGCGCGGTTTAAAAGCATGAGTTTGTCCTGCCCGCGCACCCCGCTTGGATGCTGGGCAATAAGTTCTTCGGGTAAATCAAAATTAAAATCAGAAGTCAGCATAGAGGATATATTATCATAAATCTAAAGTCTTAACTACGCTGTCTTATTTTTCCTGTTTATGTCAGTTATACCAAGCAGCAGGTTCGGAACATATAAATCTTCATCAAGATTATCCCAATGAATACCGATTCCACCACCACTTAATTTACAAGTACTGCGTTCTTCAGGTTTTGCGTTAAATAAAGTCGGAAAATAAACGAGAGGCAGGGAAAGCTGACGTCCGTCTAACAATAATAACCATAAATTTTCACTGTCAAACCAAACCTTTTGAGCTTTGGCATTATTAAAAGAAAAATCCATTCCAAGCCTCCTTTATCTTTTTACTATTCTTATTAATAATTTCCGAAATTTCATTTAATTGTCTTGCAGTAAAACCATAATTTTCAGCGAGTGAGCATTTATCAGACACCCAGAATTTTGCAAGTGCCTCATCCTTTCTTACATGAATATGACAAGGTTCCAGAGGATTTCCTTCATTAGAGAAAAAGAAAAACTTATAACCTTTTTCATTGAATACTGTTGGCATATTCTAATTATACCATACATTTCATATTTTTCCACTATAGAAAGGAAGCGGCATATAAAAACAAAAAGCTTCTTATAAGCATTTTACTATTAATTCAGGCACAAAGCAGGTACGACACCAGCAAAATCTCGATACACGTAGACATATTTGGACGCATCGCCATCTTCATCAACGAAACGCGCATCATTAGGAGCAACATGAGAAGGAGAGCGTAAAAACCAAAAACCACCGTAACCCGATGTATTACTCAGCGATGTTCCACTTGCATTTGCAAATGCTGTTACAAAACGAATTCTTGTGTTACCTATACCAAATGCATTGTAGGCTGCAAAGCCGTAATCTGCTTTTGTTACCTCCTGCTCGCTCAACAAAAAGATTTTGTCTTTAGTAGGAATATCACTTGTATACCGATTATTTCCACTATCCCATTGTGTTGCGTTAGAATCAGGATTTGTACTTCTTGCATTGTTTACAACTGATGTAGTCGCGATCACGTTCTGATCTTCTTCTGTAAAAGCGTTTGAAAAAAATTCACCTATAAGAAATAATCTTATTGAAGAATTTGCATAGGAGTTAGAACCACGATCATAATAATTGTTTATCAAAATTTTTTCTGAAAGCAAAAGCTTCTTACCTGTTGTATCGGGTTTGCCATCATGGTCATAACTATCTGTGAGTACACGCCATACAATTGGCTCTACCTTATAGTATTTTGACTTCACTTTTGCATACCATTCATTGTCAGTGCCTTTGTAATAGGTATAAGAACCAACAATTTTTGATACTGACTCATCTACGATAATAGCATCATCAGTTTTTTCCGACTGGGGGTAAGTTCCGAAAGTTACAATGTCATAACTTTTACCATTAATTTCCTGGGTTCCAATTTTTTTATATGAGGATGCACCACCACCGCCGCCACCTTGCTCACTGCCTCCACCACCACTCGGTGCTTTACATCCAACAAACAGACACGCAGTCAAAACAAAAACTGCGCAAAAAGAATTTAAAAACTTTTTCATATTTTCCACCAACTTTTAATAATCTCTCACTTCAATCAATTATATAT
>DBWY01000008.1 GCA_002309195.1 Treponema sp. UBA1226 | reverse complement strand
AACGAGCGTATGCGCTTTGACTTTACGTTTGAGCGCCCTATGACTCAGGAAGAAATTAAGAAAGTAGAAGATATCGTAAACGAAAAAATAAAGGAAGACTTACCTGTAACAATGCAGGTAATGCCTCTTGCAGATGCGAAGGCTGCCGGTGCACGCGCATTGTTTACGAACAAATACGGAGAAGATGTTAAAGTTTATACAATCGGACGTAATCCGGACAATGACTGGTTCAGTAAAGAAGTTTGCGGTGGACCTCATGTTCAGCATACGGCTCAGATAGGTGAATTTAAGATACAGAAGGAGCAGTCTTCTTCTGCCGGTGTTCGCCGAATAAGGGCTGTAATAAGCGGCGGACTCCCGCTTGATAAATAAATACCGTTATAAATATAGAAAGATATTTGTAACCAAATGGATAAAAACTGTTTTATTAGTTTAGGAAGGTAAGATATATGAAACGTACACTTTTTGCTGTATTATTTTCTCTGACAGCTGCTTTCGGGGCTTTTGCCCAGGCAAATCTTCAGGCTCTGGCAGTTGTAAAGCTTAACGGCCATGAAATGGTAACATTAAAGGATCTTAAAGATGCCATCGAAACATACCAGGGTTCTTCAGGCAGAAAATTTACTGTAGAGGAAAAGAAAGAAATCCTTGAATCCCTCATTGATCAGAAGCTTATTGTTCAGGCTGCAAAAAAAGAAGGTATTGCTGTAAGTGATACTCAGATTGACCAGATTTATATCGCTAATATGTCACAGATGGTAGGACGCCAGGTTACAGAAAAGCAGTTTGAAGATTTAATTCGTCAGACTTATAAAAAGAGTGTTGATGAATATCTCATGGAAAGAATTAAGAAAAATGTTGCTCAGTACAAGGCATATCTTAAAGAACAGTTTCTTGCACAGCAGTATGTAATGAACAAAAAACAGGCCGAAATTATAGCTGTTCAGCCTACAGATAAAGATATAAAAGATTATTATGAGTTGAATAAAGGTAAATACATCTGGATGGATATGGTTCATATGTACCTTGTATCTGTTCCAAAGAATGGAAACCCGGAAGCTGCAAAAACAAAAATTACAAAGATGATGACAGATTATACTGCAGGTAAGCTTACTATTGATCAGATGCGTACTGCAGTTAAGAATAAGACTGCACAGGATTATGTTGCAGGTGATATGATGATAGAGAAAACAGAACAGTATGCTGTTGCACTCGGAGTTTCTTACGAAAGAATTATCCAGATTTTTGGTGAACCATTAAACAAGGTTTCTGATCTTAAAGAAACAGATGCAGATTATCAGTTCTATGTTCTTCTTAATAAGTATGATGCAAAAATGCTTGGTCTTTCGGATGTAGTTCAGCCGGGAACAACTTATACTGTTTATGAATTCATTAAAGCCCAGCTTACTAATCAGATGAGAAGCGTTGCACTTGCAAAGGCAATTCAGGATATCTCAAAAGAATTAAATGTTCCTGCAAATGTTGAACGCAAAAAGACTGGCGCAGAACTGGATAAACTTCTTACATGGTAAGCGGTGGAATAAGTGTCTCGACGAAAAAGTAGAATCATTGCATTTCAGGCTCTCTATTCCTGGGATGCAAGCGGTGAATCGGTAGAAAACTTACTCCAGTTTTCATGGGTTGATTCAAAAGAAAATCTTGAACAAAGCGATCTTGCATTCTCACGTATAATTATTGCCGGAACAATCGAAAATATTTCGGCAATTGATGAAATCATAAAAAATCATCTTTCTGCAAACTGGAATTTTGACAGGCTTAATAAAGTAACGCTTGCCATTTTGCGTATAAGCGTTTATTCACTTATGTATCAGAAAGATATTGCTCCGTCGATTGTCATTGATGAAGCAGTTGACCTTTCAAAAGAATTTGGCGTTTCGGATTCATTTAAATTTATCAACGCAATGCTTGACAGAATAAGCAAAGAAGGTAAATAATTTTATAAACTGAATTCCGGGAGAAAGTGATTTGAAGGTAAAATTACTTGCAGCAGCCATAATTTTAACGGGTTGTCTTTTTTCATGTTCAAAAAAAAGTATTACAGTAAATTCAATTACCGGAACTTTTGACGAAATAGACAGGGATATTTCTCTCGGTCAGACTCAGGATGCAGTAAATCTTTTAAAAAAACTGGACAAACCGTCTCTCGCTCCTAATGTAAGGCTTGGTATTTACAGGCGTTATGTTCAGCTTGGAGAAAACGAAAAAGCCGAAAAAGTTTTACTATCTGCGCTCAAGAAAAATTCAAATGATAAAATGCTTATTGCAGTTTATTCAAATCTGCTTTTAAAAAAAGGAAAGATAAAAGAAGCTTATTCTTTAAGTAAAAAATTATCAGGGACAAAATACGGCTCGATCTATGCAGAAGCACTTCTGAGAAACGAAAAGAGTTCTGGTTCGGGCGTTACTTACATGGATTATTTTGTGCCTGATTATATTCCCGTTTATGCAGATGCATATGCAGGCTCTCTTGATAATCGCTGGATACGAAACTGTGCTGCAATCAATCTTGTTCGTGGTGAACTTACACAGGCATTAAAATATCATCCTGAAAATTTTGATGACACCGAAGATGCTTTTTTCTGGGCAACGGTGTGTTATGACAATAAAAAATTTGTCGAAGCTGCAGAGGATTTAAAGAAAGCAAAATCGATTGCAAATATAGAAATTGTTGACAGTGCAGATTATTATGAATCAAAAAAGAAAAAACAGAATTTAAATTTAAAAATTTATTCTCTGCTTTCTGATTCATATATAAATCTTTCTGAAGAAAAACTTGCAGAAGAAGAAAGAAGTAATCTTTTGTCATATCTTACTCTTCTTGATGAAGATATGACTGTAACAGATACAACTGAAGAATTTACAAATCAAATGCCAAAGCCTGATGTAATGAGTGCAATTTATTTAAACAGTGCACTCTGGTCTCTTGCAAACGAAGATTATCACGGTGCATATAAACTTTTAAAATTCGAAGTAGAAAAGTGGCCTGACTATGCTCCGGGGCTTATTGCATACGGTAACTTTGCAAAAAATTCTAACAGAGCTGTTGTAGAAGATTCTCTTACTCAGGAACTTCGCAGACTTGGAATAAAATCGATGGATATGGAAGCGTATGATAATCTTCCGCGTGTAGAAATTGCAGATGCCATTGCAAGAATGGATGACAGTCTTGCACGTTTTAAAAACTATCAGCTTTATGTTGCACGTCTTGATCTTGAAGATTCTCAGACGACATGGCATTCTGATGTAAAACATCTTGCAGAAATTTATCAGGTTGTAGAAAGAAATACTTTAGGAACGCATCTTTATCCACCAGAGATTGCACGCTATGCAGTTTACGGAATTTATAAATGCGAAAAAAAAGAAGAAGCAGAAAATCTTTTTAATAAATATATAACAAGACGTTACGGTTTTTCTTCTGGTTCAGATTTTTATGATGAATTTTTTAGAAATATTTCTAAGATGGAAACCTGGGAAATTGAATATGCTGCATGGTTTGCAACGATGAATTTAAAAGCATCTGTTGCTGCAAACCTCTATGAGTACATCGTGTTTAATGAATATCTTAAGAATGAAAAATTTGTTCAGGAGATTTCGCCACGTGCAACTGCATCTGCAATGATGAACCTTGCTATGATTTATTCAAGTACAGGAAAAAAGGATGATGCAATAAAATTGTACGGGAAAGTTTCTGGACGTACTCAGAGTTATGAAGTTAAATCTGAATCGCTTTATAGAATTGGTGTGCTTTATTACGAAAGAAAGAATAATGAAGATGCACTTAAGTCATTGAAATATGCAGTTTATTTAAATCCTGCTCATTCAAAGGCAAGGCTTTTGCTGTCGCAGATGGAAGAAGCCTTAAAAAATCAAGTTGAATAATTTTTTAAGGCCTCTTTAAGAAGTTTGATTATTTTTCGATTACAGCGATGATGTCTGACTGTTTTACAATAAGATAATCTTCGCCATCTATCTTAATCTGAGTTCCAGAATATTTATCGTACATGATTGTTTCGCCAGGTTTTACAGTTACAGGATCTTTTTCTGTTCCAGGTCCTACAGCTTCAACTGTTGCTGTCTGTGTTTTTTCCTGAGCTGCTTCAGGGATGATGATACCGGATGCTGTTTTAGATTCTGCTTTTGCAGGTTTTAAGAGAACTCTGTCTGCCAATGGTTTAATTTTCATTTCGTATACCTCTTACAATAAAATATAGTAATTTAAGGTGAATTTGGTCAAGAAAAATTTTCAAAAAAACGCAAAAAAGA
>DBWY01000003.1:200928-250959 GCA_002309195.1 Treponema sp. UBA1226 | reverse complement strand
TAGGTAGCTGCCAGGCTTTTTTTTGTCCGCGTGACTTGACGCATTTACGATGTTAGGCAAGCTGCCAGGCTTTTTTTTTGTCCGCGTTATTTTTATGTTTGTAATTATCCAAATGGGTGATTTATGACGAAAAAGAAAAAGGTTTTATTAAATTCAATTTACCTGCTCTTGATAGTTCTTTCTATCATAATGTTTTTTATTGTAAAAATTCAGTATAACGCAATTCTGTTTTCAATCCTTATAACTGTTTTTACGACTCTATTTCATTTTACAATAAGAATCAGTTTTGCAAATTTCTTTTATAAACTGATAGAAAAATATTGCACATATAATCGATGGTGGTTTAGAGAAAAATCTTTCGAAAAAGCGTTGTATAGAATTTTGATGATAAAAAAATGGAAGAGTAAAATGCCGACATGGAATGACGGAGATTTTGCTCCGGATGAAAATGATTTTGAAATTCTTATGACGCACATGTGCAGGGCAGAAGTTTATCATGAAATCTGCATGGTTTTAAGTTTTGTTCCAGTGTTATTTTCTATTTTCTGGGGAAAGTTCTGGGTGTTTTTCTGGACATCTGTCGGTGGATGTCTTTTTGATCTGATGTTTGTTTTGATTCAGCGGTATAATAGACCTCGTGTTTTAAAACTGAATAATAAGCATCGTCGAGCATAGATGGGAATAAAAATAAACTGACGATAAGTGAGTTTAGTATTCCAAATGTCATGAAAAAACTGAGCGATTTTATAAACTGCGAATGTGAAAGACACATCATCGGAAGAGAGCCTAAAATTGTTGTGAGGCTTGTGATTAAGATGCTTTCGATTCGGCAGTTTATTTTTTTTATTACAGAAAATTCTGGTGCTTCGCTGATATAGATGGAGTTGTTGATTACGATTCCGGATAATAAAATTATTCCGACTGTATCGCCAAAACTTATTGCAGTTCGTGTTATAAGACGAATTGATAATGGTAAAAATAATGACGAAGGAATACAGCAAAGAATACTGAATGAAATCTTAAAATCTTCGTTCTGTGCGGTTAAAAAACAATATATACAGAAGATGCAGAAAAAAATTATTGCAGAAAGTTTTTTGTACGCAATTTGATTCTGTTTAATTGAAGAAGGAAAAATAAATTTATATCCTTCTTGTGTTTTTATAGATGAAAGAATTCTTTTTATTTTGTTCATCTCTCTGGTAAATGTCTTTTTATTAAGCTCAATAGAAAAATATGCACATGGTTGAGAATCGAGTCTGTGTATCTGACTGGGGATTTTATCTTCTTTTAAAATTCCGGTTGACGATATTCTGACAGAATCATCTCGTGTAATAAAATTAAGTTCAGTGATATCTGGAAGTTTTTTTGAATTAGTTGATGAGAGTGTAACGTCAGTTTCATTGTTGTTTATAAATATTTTTGAGATTACGGAATCAAAAATACTGTAGCGCAGCTGCTGTGCTGCATCGAAAGTTGAAAGATTTAATTTTGCAAGTTTTATTTTCGAAGGAATGTAACTGAACATTTTTTCTTCTTCTTTGAAATTTAATGTTGTTTGAAGAGAAAGATTGTTTTTATTGATGAGAAAAGCAGCTTCTTTTGCGAGCGCCCTGCATTTTGATTCATCATCACCTGTAACTGCTATCTGAAGTGTTACGGGATTTTTGTATTTCTTTTCTGAGCCTGATGGAATATAAACATCTCCGTCTTTTATTAAACCTGATTTTGATGCAATCTGTTTTATAATTTTCGATTTTGAATTTGATGAATGTATTACTTCAAATTCAACTTTACCGCGAAGAATTGTAGATTTTATAAAATCTATCTGCGAAATTTTGCTTATTTCGTTTATATATGGAGTTAGTTCTGTGTGTATTGAATCGATTTTCTTTTCCGGATTGTATTCAATTGAATAGTATATGATGTCGCTCATATCACTTTGTGAGATGTTCTTATCTGATATTATGAATAAAACGATTGATAAAATCGAGGAGAATAAAAATATTTTCTTTAATGTATTTCTTTTCTTTAGGATTTGACTGATTGTCTTGATTAGAGGTGCGGTTATTGATTCTGTGTTATATTTTTTTCTAAGTATGTCGGGTAAAAATGGTGGAAGAAAAAACAATGAAATCACGGATGAAACAATAAGCATTGTAAAGATAGAAATTCCTGAACTTTTTATTCCAGGGGTAATGTCTGTCATAAAGAAAAGTGGGATAACTGCAATGAGCGTTGTGGCTGTTGATGCTGATGCGGCGCTTAAAGTCAAATTTACTTTTTTGAAAAATATTTTTTTAGAGACAGAATTGTTCAGGATTTCAAATATTACAAGGGCTGTATCTGCAATAAGCCCTGTTGAAAGTGAAATTCCTGAAAGAATTTGCTCGTTAATAGAAACGTTTATTATTGAAAGCAGTCCTGCTGTCCATAAAATTGCTGAACATATAATTACTGAAAGGATTAAGGAAAGTTTTATTGATCTGTAAAATAAATATGAAAAAATTATGTTCAGTATAATCGTGATTATTAAAGTGCCGCATACAGAAAGGAGTAGGTTTTTCTGCTTTTTGCCTGTATCGTAAAGGAATACAGGGTTGTATTTCTTATATTCAGCTTTATTAAGGAGAGTATGAGTTTTTTCTGAAATGTTTATTTTATTTGAATTTCCTGATGCTTTAATGTTTATGTATGCGGTTTTTGTGTTGTTTAAAAGTTCAAGCTCATTTTGTTTTTGGGTTGAAAAATTTATATCTGCTATAGTTGATAGATTTAAGGCAGATTTTCCCTGGAATAACTGTATATCTGAAAGTTCTTCTTTTGATTCAATTTTATTTTTTATAAAAAAAGAGCTTTTAAACAGTCCGGATTTTTTTGAGGCGATGAGGTTTGGAGCATTAAAAAAGTTTACGGCTTTTGAAATGTTTGAAGGAATGATGTGATAGTTTGAAATGTGTTTGTTGTCAAACTGAATGCTTACGGTCTGGTTATTTTTTCCAGAAATAATGACTTCGCTGACTCCTGGAATGGATTCAAGGTGGGGTTTTATGTTTCTTTCAAGGATTGTGTCCGGACAGTTTATCGCGATACAAGTTATAGATTTATCTTCTGAATTTGAGTTATAGATTTCGGGTCTCTGGACATTTTGCGGAAGGCTGTTATAGAGGTCTTCTGTAATTTTTCTGATTTTCAGATATATGTGGTCTTGATTTGCAGAGCTGTAGAACCATGCGGTTGTTATTGATTCATTAAAGCGGCATGTTGATTTTAGTTCGTAAAGGGAGTCGAGTTCGCAGAATTTTTCTTCCAGGGGTTTTGTAATGATTTTCTCGATTGCAATCGGGTCGATTCCGTAGTATTTAAATTTAATCGAAAAGGTATGAAATTTTGAGTTATGAATGTCTGAAAATTTTATATTAGAAGCTGAATAAGAGAAAAGAATTGAGATAATTGCAAAAACAAAAAAGAATTTCTTTTTTGCATGATAATTCATTTTGAACTCCTTTTAAAAACAGAAGTGAAAATAATCGGGTAAATAATCAGGATTGCAGGAAGAGAGACAATGAGTCCGCCTGTAAGTGCAATTGCCATTGAAGTCTGCGTGTTTATTCCGGAAAAACTGATTGTAAATGGAATTAAAGCACAGACTGATGTAAGTGTTGTTATTGCAATCGGGCGAAGTCTTGATACAAAGCAGTCCGGTGATATTGATCTTGAAGCTTGGTTAAAATTTATGCTTTCATAAAGAATGATGGAATTGTTTACAGATGTTCCGAAAAGAATAATCAGCGCCAGGATCCCGTTGATATTGAGAGTCTGGTTGAATATAAAAAGAAAAACGAGTGCTCCTGCAAACGACGGAATGACTGTAAGTAAAAATATGAGCGGCATCAGAAATGACTCAAACTGGGAACCTAAAAGACAATATAATAGAAGCAGTGTGATTAAAATTAAAACCAGAGAAGTTTTGAACAGCTCTTTTTTCTGTTCATAAGAAGTAGAGATTGTGTCTTTGGGCAGTCTTGATTTAATGTTTTTATCGGATAGAATTATTTCTTTTGCATCGAGTTTGTTATATCTGAAAAGCGATTTTCTGTTGTATTCTGTTGAAAATTTTCCGAGTGATTTTATCGGAATGGTTGTGTTTTTGTACTGGATATATAATTTTCTTTCGTCAAGTTTTTCTTCTGGATATTTCATTTTAAGCGGGATGTATTTCCCATTTTGAAGGAAGTCGCCTGCGTTTAAGCCTTCGAGCATCTGATAAAGTGTTGAGGAAATATAGTATCTTGGAATTTTATAGAAATTGCATTTTATCGGGTCGGGGATAAATATGTGTTCATTTTGATATTCGTCTGGTATGCAGGAAGGAAAATCGTGTGTTTTGTTTTCAAGTTCTTGTTCGGAGGCGGCGCATATTATGTATGTGTCGGTGATGTCAAGTGCGTCTGAAGTAATGTCTTTTGATTGGAGCAAAGAATATTTTAAGCCGCTTGATTTTAATACTTCTCTTATTTTCTGTTTTTGAGAGCGCGTTTTGTACGTGATGCAGCAGGCGACGTTGTTCTTTGAGCGAGAGATGTCGGCCAGAGATTCAAAGTCTGTGCTTTCGATTCCACCGTCTGATGTAATTGTTATATGCTGAATCGATTCAAGTACGCGATTTATAAATTCTTTTGTGCACGATTGAGTGTGTTCAATGGAATAGTTTTGAGGGTAGATTATAGTAAATTCAATTTTTTTATCTTCATAGTTCTGGATGATCTCTTTTTTTAATAGAGGAAAAATTATTATTGAACATAAAAAAGATAAAAATATGATCTTGTTTTTAAGTTTTATGTCTGACATGTGCCTGAAAAGAAAATTTTTATAGTATAGTTCAGCTTTATGAAGAAAAGGGATACTGACGTTTTTATAGTCTCCGGGCTTTAAAAATAATTTTATGCATGCAGGAATAAAAGTAAAGGAAATGAGAAGTGAGCACGAAATGCTTGCCATGATTGCCAGAGAAAGATCGCAGAATAATTCTCCGAAAATTCCTGGAAGAAGGAAAAACGGGATAAAAACGATTATCGTTGTCATGCATGAGCTTATGTTTGATTTCTGGACGTTTAATGCGCCAAAGATGATTGATTTATCTGCTGTTTTTTTTGGGGATCTGAGAACGTTTTCGATTACAATTATTGATGTGTCTACAATCATCCCGATGGAAATTGAAATTCCTGAAAGTGAAAACAAGTTTATCGTTTTGCCTGCAAGGCTTAAAACTGTAATTGAAAATAAAATGCACAGTGGTATTGTAAGTGAAACTATGAGCGAAATTTTTATGCTTCTTAAAAATACAAAAAGAATTAAAAAAGTAATGAGCGAACTTATGATTGCAGAAATATATACAAGAAAAATCGAGTTTTTTATCTGTTTTGAAATATCCGATATGATGTGAAAGTCGAATTGAGGATATAGCATTTTAATGTTTTCTAATTCTGATCGTATATTTTTTGAAACCGTTATCGGACTGAATTCAGTTTTCTTATCAACAGAAATTTCTATACACTCTTCAGAATTGAAAAACGAAAAGCTTTCTTTATCATCGAATGAAGGTTTTATTTCTGCGATTTCCTTGAGCAGAATTATTCCATTCTCTGTATGGATTGGAGTTTCATATATTTCTTCTATTGTTTTGTATAGTCCGGATGTTTTTAAAATATATTCATTCTTAAGATCTGATATTGTACCTGCAGGATATTCATAGTTTGAACTCATTATAGCATTCTGAATCTGTTCAAGAGAAAGGTTTCGCGAGATTACAAGTTCGGGGTTAAGGATTATATCAAGCTGTTCTTTTAGTCCGCCTTTGACAGAGATTTTTCCAACGCCGTTTATTTTCTGAAGAAACTGTTTGATCTCTTTTTCTGATTCATAACGTGCGGTACATAAGTCTTTGTTTTTAGGAATTACAGCGATTTTTAAAAGATGTTTTTTTTGTCCGCCGAAAATATCAACTTCTGGTTTTGAACAGTCTTGAGGGAGTATTTGCGAAAGTCTGTCGATTATCTGGCGCGATTCAATTAAAGAAGCGTTTATATTTGTTTTATACTGGAGTTCAATTTTTACGAAAGAAAGACCGTCGCGTGTGAGGGAACTCATGTTTTTGATTCCTTTTATCGAGCTGAATGCATCTTCTACCGGAATTGTAACGAGTTCTTTCATCTGCGAAGATGGAATGCCGTTGTAGGATGTGCTTACAAGAAGTGTTCTGTCGCTTATGAACGGAAGATAATCCATTTTTATTGTAAGAGCACTTAAAAGCCCTGCTGCAAAAACAAGGAGAAAATACATCATGACAGAAACCGGATGTTTTACAGAATATTCGATTATATTTTTCAATTTGGTTCCCTCTATTTTTTATTAAAAGAAAGTGTGACGGGTGAGTCAATTTTATTTGAAAGATTATCGCATAGGTTTTTTGAGATTGAGATTTTTACTAGACCGGAACTGTCATTGTTCTGCACAGTTGAATTAAATTTAATGACGCAGAAATTATTTTCCGTGATTTTATCTTGAGGAATTTTTGTTTTTAATGTTTCGTAAAGCGGGTTTTGAGTAAATTCAGCTTTTGTAATCTGTTCAATTCTATAAGGAGAAAAATCTATGCAGTTTTGAGTTCGCGAAATCGTAATGTTTTCCATTGCAGAAAGAAGGTTTATTCTGTCGGTTTCGTCTGAAAGTTCAAAAATAAAATAGAAGTTAATATCCGGAGATGTTATTGTATTTACAGTCGGATAAATGTTTACTGGAAAAAATAATGTTTCATAATTTGAGTATTCATCAAAGATGAATAAATCGTCTTTGAGTTCGGTTATTCCTGCGATAAACGAAACCGGTTTGTCACGAGGGTTTGAAAAATCGAGAATATATTCTGCTGCAGGGACTGTGTTCTGGTTTATATCCGTAATCGATTGGGCTATTTTTATTTTATATCTGGTTTTGTAAACAGGAGGGGATGAAAAAACTATCGTAAGCTCTTTTTTAGTAATATTGTTTTTTTCGATTGTAAAACTTGTTTCGGGAGTGATGCTTATTGCAGAAACTGCAGATTCTATATTTATTTCGTTATCAAAGAGGATTTTAATTTTAGAATCAACACAAATGTTTTGTGTTATATCGTTCTGTATAAGTTCTGTACTTGAATTGTTTTTTTCTGAAATTGCATAGGCTTTTACGGCTGTATTTTCATAATACGGGTTATGTATGAATGTGTTTGTAAATGTGTCTGTAAGCTTATTGTTGTATATGTCAGAAAGATTTGTGTTTATAGAAATGATATATCTCTGGTTATTCTGCAGGTTTGTGTGAAACTGTATTTTTGCACATGTAAAGTCATTATTCCATAATACAAAATACTGGATAGAAGGAGTGATTGAAAAGGCAGAAGAAAACGACTCCTGCTTTATTGATTCATTAAAACGTATTTTTAGAATATCTTTTTCCTCTTGATTTGATTTTTCAAAATCTGTAATTTCAAGTGCTATATTTTTTTCTTTCGTAGAAAATGAAAGCATGTATTTATTTAAGAGTGATTCTCCGTTAACGCTTTCTGCGTCTGTACTTATAGTAATTATGTAATCGTGATTTTCTTCGATGCCCTTAAATGGTGTAAATACAGCTTTCTTTCCTGAAAAAGAAAATGTCCCGTCTTCCAGGTAATTATCTTTTGTGAGTGTAAAAGAATTTTTTATTGAAATTACATCTGGTTCTGATGAAAAATATATGCAGATTTCTTTTTTATTATGTTCAACTTTTTCTATTTTAAAGTCCGGAAAAATAATCTGTGCACACGAGTATAGGGTTAATGAGATTAAAATGATTACTGTTAAAAGTGCATGGGGTTGAGCAGTTCTTTTTCTTAAAATAGCGTGTCTTGAAGTAATAGAACTTATATTTACCCTTAGCGAGTTATGAAAACAGTCCATGTGTCATCCTCCATGTATTCACCCGATTCTGAAACTATAAGCGAGGGCGAAGAATTAATTTTAAGACGGTAAATATAATCATCGGTATCAGAAAATGAAAAACCTTCGTATTTAAGTGTTACCTTTCTGTTCGAGTCAGACCATTTTATTTCTTTTAATTTCGGGGTCTTTAGAAAAAGTGGAAAAACTGCTTCGAGAGATACGGCCTGCTCGATCTTAGTAAGGTTTTTTGAGTTAATCTTGTCTGAAAATGTAATTTCAGCAAAGAGAGTATCAAAATCAGAAACGGTAACAGAGTCTGGATTTTCTGTGAGCACGGTAGTGTTTTTATCTTTAAGTGCGATGTTTTTAACAGAAAGAAAATTGCTTGATGTTTTAAATGAAAAATATTCGTCATCATGCATCGGGATTCCGTTCGTGTCTTTTATTGAACCTGAAATAAAAACTGTGTATTCTGTATTTATTTTCCACGAACTTTCTGGGATAAAAAGAATTGTATTTTTATCCTGTGCAAAACTTCCCCTGACTGCTGGAATAATCGATAGTTGACTTTTAAATGAAGAAAAATCTATGTCCTTGTTAAATTTAAATGCAATCGAATCGCTCATTGCGATTGCATTTTCTGCAGGAGTCTGATTTGAAAGTTCTAAGTCATTTTTTAGCGTGTATTCAAGGTTTATTATGTCAGAGATTTCTGCTGCATTTACTGAAACTAATTTGCACTGTATGAGATCTTCTTTTGCACAGAAGGTGGATGATGCTTCTTCTGCAAGTTCATATCCGTCGGCTGACTTTAAGTTTTTTATGCTCCATGTAAAATATGTGTTTACTGACCAGTCTGTCTGCGGTTTGATTATTATTTTAGTGTCATTTTCTTCGTATTCTTTTTTAAGCTGAATAAAAGGAGTAACCGAAAAGTTATTTTCAAAATCGGCTATGTCAACAGAACGGTTAAAGTTAAGTTCGAGGGCAGAGGTTTCTGATGGGGATGCTGTATTTCCGGCAGCTGAATCTGTTTTGGGTTCTTTTATTGATATGAGAAGAAATAAATCATTGTCGGTTCCGTAAATGAAGCTGCGTTCAAATTTTATGTTGTAGTAACGGTCGTCATGAGTCCTGCATCTTCCGTTAATCGAAACTCTGTACGCTGTATTCTTTTTAAAGCCTTCTTTTGGCTGGATGCTGCAGATGCTGCCGGTCCATGAAATTTCTGAGCCAATGACAGAATCGTTTTTTCTTAATGAAAGAAGTGATTTAAGAACTGTTTTATCCGGTTCGATAGAAAAGTACAGCCTTACATTGTTTTCATTAAAATACATCTGATTTTCTGAAACATTCGAACTGATGTCCAGTTCTTCAAAGTTTATGAGGCTGCACGATGAAAGAAAAATAATTGACAGAATGCACGTAAAAAATATGATAAGAGTGCGGGTGCGTACCGTGTATGAATATAGGCTGCGAGCCTTTGATGGTTCAGAGTGTTTTAACATTTGTTCCGTCCTGTATGAATTTTGAAGGGTTGTCTATGACCTGCTGTCCGTTTTCAAGTCCGTTTTTAAAATATGCGAATCCGTCTTTAGTAAATTCAATTTTAAGATTCTTCTTTAGGGCAAGATCGTTTTTTATGATAAAGCAGTCTGTTGTATCTCCATATGAGTTTATGAGTGCTGATTCAGGAATTTTAAGATATTGTCCCGGGGTTCCTGTCTCGATTGAACATTTAAGAAACATTCCCGGTTTTATAAGCTGGCTTTCATTTTTAAAATCTGCTTTTACAAAAAAATTACCGGTAGAAAAATCTGCAACGGGAGAAATATCGGTTATCGCGCAGTTTATTATTTCATTTGCAGAAGGAATTTCTATCATGGCTTTTTTACCCGGTGCTATGTCAAAAATGTCTGTTTCCTGAATGTTTATTTCTGCAGTGCATGTAGAAATGTCGATTATCGTAAGAACTTTTTCATTTTGATTTATAAATTCTCCTTCTTCAAAATTCGTTATACCTACGATTCCGTTTACGCACGAGCGTATGTTAAGTTCACCAATCAGATTATTTATAAGTTGTACGTTTTTTTGAGAATTTTCATATTCTGCGCGTGCTACTGCAAGTTCTGCCACGCATGTTTTCGTGTTAAGATCGATAATCTGTTTTTCATATATTTCCTGATTTTCCGAAGGGTTGATTCCGTTTTTGATAAGATCATCTTTTGAAAAACCTATCAGCGAAATCTGGTATTCGCGTTCAAGGATTTCAAGGCTGGTTTTAATGGATGATATTTCATCCTGCATGTCCTTTAAATTCTGGTCTGTAATTCCGCCGAGTCTGTTTATTTCTACGTTTTTATTATATTTTTCTGTAGCAGAATACAGGTTTAGCGTCATCTGTTTTATTTCTGCTTCTTTATTCTGTATCGAAAGAATTTTACTCTGGACATATTGAATTTGTTCAGCAAGCTTAGCTTTGTATAAATCAACATTTGCCTTTGCGGATGTAAGACTGTTCTGGTATTGCGCAGATTGAATTTCAAGTTCTACGTTTTTTAGTACATAAAGAATCTGTCCGCGTTTTACAAAATCGCCTTCTTTAACTTTCTTTTCGATTACATTTCCAGAAACAAGACTTGTAATATCGTGCTTGGTTTTATAGGTAACGGTTCCATATGTTTCGATTTTTGAGTCAATGAATTCTGTTTCGACGCTGCAGATTTCTATTGTGTTGTTGTCTGGTTTTACACTTTCCTTATGTAGTTTTTTAAATACAGTAAAAACTGTAATTACTGTTACTATCAGAGATGTAAAAATAAATATGATTTTTTTCATTTTGCCTCCGTCAAAAATTCAAGTTTTTTCTGTAAAAGTAAAATGGAAATTTCTTCTTTAACAAGGTCCTGTCTGGATTTTGAAAGTTCAAGTTTTTCTTTTAAGTAATCGGATGTTCTCATAAGCCCTGCGTTTACCTGATATTCGCTTATGAGGATTTTTTCTTCGCGTATTTCTATTGCTTCTTTTATAAGCTGAATATATTTTAAAGACGAGTCGTGTTCATCGATTAAATTCTTAACTGACTGCTTTAAATTTCTTATAGTTTCATTGCAGCTGGTTTTTGCCTGGGCAAGCGAGATTTTAGAAAGTTTCCTGGATGTAAAATAACCCGGCTGCATATTTAAGGCTGTAGAGGTCGAATTCTGTAAGCCTGAAAGTTTTTTCTGATTAATCCTATATCCGTTTGAAAAAGATGAAGGTAAAAATGGAATGTCAGAAAAAGAAAATATAAGATTTACCGAATAGTCCGGCTGTGTAAGCGGATATGCAATTCCAGAAAATGAAACGCCGGCTTTTAATGAAACCGACGGCAGATAGAATTGATTAAGAATTTTTGTTTGTTTTGAAATATATTCAATAGAAGAAAACTGTTTTTTTAATTCTATGTTGTTTTTGAGTATCAGGGAAATAAAATCTTCTGTTTTTTCTGCATATGGTTTTTGAATAAAATTTATGTTTTCATTTTTATCTTCTATTATTAGTTCTGCATCTAAGCTGATATTTAAAAGAGATTTAAGATCAGAAAGAATTATATTTTTTTCATGGATTGAATCATCAAGATCTTTTTGAAGTTCTTTGCAGGAAAGGATGTATTCAAGGTATGAAGATTTTAATTCAAGACCTTCGTTGTATTTATACTCTATTACAGCCAGCTCTTTTTCTGTATTTTCAAGAAGGGCTTTTTTTAGTTCAATTAATCTGCACTGAAGTATATACGAATAGTATTTTTCAAGAACGTTAAGCCTGAATTCATTAAATTTATCAAGCATTTCGTAATAGGAAATCAATGCATTGTATTTATCATTCGTGTATTTTAGACGACTTTTACCGTTATCAAAAAGTTTCTGCTCGACAGAAAAACTTATCTGCTTTGTTCTTGTGTCTGCAGAATATTTCTGGATATTATCGTATTCGTTCCAGGAAGTTTCAAACTGCGGGAGAAATGATTCAAAAGAAAGTTTTGCCATTTTCATATTTGTAAGTGCAAATAATTTTAATTCGTTTAGTGAATCAGAATTTGAAATTCCAAAGTTTACTGCATCTTCTACACTTGTAAATTTAATCTGAGCGTAAATATTTCCTGTTAAAAGAAGAACCGTATAAAAGATAAAAGCCTTTTTCATTGTCTTTCCTGCTTTAACCGCTTATAAGAGTTGTGATGTCATCAAAAATTTTATTTATGTGCCTGTTTTGATTTGTGCTTGATAAAATCGATTCACCTGATTTTGTATAAAAACAGTTTTCATAAACAATGTTCTGCATCGAATCTGTTATTGAAGAATAAATAAAAATAGAATTCTTGCTGTCAAAAGATTCTGTAAATGAGCGTTCAATAATTTTTATGTTAAAGAACAGCTCTCCATCTTTTTCATTATTTTCTTTTTTTATCAATGCTGAATTTAACGTATGAAGCTTTGTCCCGATTGCATTGTAAATCTGGTTTTCAAGTTCTGTGTCTGATACATGATTTATCGTTACATGAACTGTTCCCGGAAGAATTTTTGACCGGTTAAGTAAGTCTGCATCATAGAATGCGATGTCCTGTTTTGTAGAATTGCATCCATGAAAGAAAATCGTAAATGCCGTAAAGCATAAAATAAAAGGGTAATGTTTCTTCATAATTTCTCCTTTTTTGTAAAAAATTATTTATTAAGGCTCTGTGCCTTTGCATAGTAAAGTGCGCTTTTATCAGAAAGTCCCAGTTCAAGCCATGTTCTTGCAAGATCAAGATACACGGCCGAAGATTCTTTTAGATACATGTCTGCCCTGTTAAGACAGAAAAAATATGTTTCAAAATCGCCACTGCTTTTTGAAAGCTGAGCTTTCCAGTAATACACCCGCCAGTCAGAACTGTTCTCTTTAAGCAGATTCTGCACAAGTTCAGATGCCTGTTCTTTTTTTTCACCGAATATATATGTCCTTAAAAGCCAGAGCTTAAAATCAACGTTTGCTTTCTGTTTTGAAGTTAACCACAAAAATTCTGTTTCTGCGTTCATATAGTCTTTTTCAAAAAACAGAAGTTTCCCTTTAAGGAAACGGGACTTTAAATAATATCTGTCGCATTTTAGTGATTTTTCGAGCATATCAAGTGCGTTTTTAAAATCCTTTGCATTGTAAGCTTTAGCTGCGCTTAAGTAGAATTTTTCGGCCTGGTCTGTTTTTCTGCAGCCTGCAAGACAAAGCGTTGTAAGGAAAAGCAGGATAATTTTTTTCATATGTACCTCTAAAAAAATGGAACGCAAGACTTTTTAAAGCCTTGCGTTCCCAGGAGATGTTTATGTTTAATCGAAAGACATATATAAGGTATTTTTTTTTGAAATTTCTTTTACCAAAAAAATAAATTTTTTTAGATTTTATTCAGCATGATACAATAATATTGTATAGTAAGTTGTTCTTTGTGAGACCTGTCCCGGTTCTAATTTACCTTTTTATTTTTATCTGATACAATTATTTTTTAAGAGGTAAACATGCTTTATTATCTTGGTGAACTTTTATCTGACAAATTTGGACCAGCGCGTCTTTTACAATCATATACGGTTTTGATAACGATAGCCCTTTATCTGGGTTTTATTGCTACAAAAATTCTTGTTCCAAAATTCTATAAATATCTTCCGCATGATAGGGGACGCGAATTTACAGAACATGCAGCTGACGCAAAAGGAAAACCTACCGGAGCCGGTGTTGTATTTATTACGATTTTTGTAATCATATGTTTTTTGTGTGTTCCGCTTTCGTTTTGTCAGGCAATCATCCTTCTTCTTACATGGCTTTCGATGCTCACAGGTTTTCTTGATGACAGAAGTGTAAAAAGCTGGGGTGAATATTTAAAAGGATTTCTTGATCTTGTAATCTGCGCTGCAGCTTCGGTATGTCTTTATATTTTTATTTCTAAAATTTCTGTTGATGGAAAAGTTTATTTCTGGCTTCCTTTTTTGACTCATCAGGTAGAAGTTCCGATGTGGCTTTATATCATTGTCGGAACAGTTCTTTTATGGGCATCAATCAATACGACAAACTGTACCGATGGTGTTGATGGTCTTTCGAGCATGCTAATTCTCGTAGCACTCATAACTTTAGGATGTATCTTTTATTTTGTTCTCGGTCACAAGGATCTTGCGGCATATCTTCTTGTTCCGCATTTACCTTCTGGAGCAAATTGGGGCGTTCTTTCGTTTGCGATGGCAGGAACTCTTATGGGTTATCTGTGGCACAATGCTTTCCCGAGCAACGTAATGATGGGAGATGCAGGAAGCCGTGCGTTAGGATTTTTTATCGGCGCATGTGTAATGGTAACAGGAAATCCTTTTTTAATCCTTGCAGTTTCTTCTATCATTCTTGTTAATGGCGGAATGGGATTAATAAAGGTTGCGCTTTTGAGATTCTTTAAGATAAGCATATTTAAGGACATAAGATTTCCGCTTCATGATCACATGAGAAAAAAACGCGGCTGGTCTGCAACACAGGTTGTAATTAAATTCTTAATCATGCAGCTTTTGTTTACAGTCGCATTTGTCGGAATGTTCTTTAAAGTAAGATAAAATAAATTAATAAAGGAAAAAAATATGGCTTTAGAATGTGGTATCGTAGGATTACCGAATGTCGGTAAATCAACAATTTTTTCTGCATTAACTGCAGCTCCTGCACAGGCAGAAAATTTTCCGTTCTGTACAATTGATCCTAATATCGGAATCGTAGATCTTCCTGATGAACGACTCGATTTTATTGCGAGTGTTTTTCAGCCTAAAAAGAAAACTCCTGCAACAGTAAAGTTTGTTGATATCGCAGGTCTTATTAAAGGTGCTTCACAGGGAGAAGGGCTTGGAAATCAGTTTCTTGCAAATATCCGTGAGTGCTCTGTAATTGCACACGTTGTCCGCTGTTTTGATAATCCTGACATCATGCATGTTCGTGATGATGCAAAAGTAGAAGCAGGAATTGACCCGGAAAGTGATATCCTTACAATCAATATGGAACTTGCACTTGCTGATCTTGAAACAATCAGAAAGAGACAGGAAAAGGTTACTAAATCAATCCGCGCTCTCGGAAAAGAAGAAGAGAAGAAACTTAAATCATGGACGACTGCAGTAGAAAAAATAAAACCTCTTCTAGAAGACGGTAAGGGTGCTCGACTTGCAGATTTAACAGACGATGAAAAAATTGCAGTAAAGGACATGTTCCTTTTGACTATGAAACCTCTTCTTTATGTATGCAATATCGACGAAGATACAATCGAAAAAGGTACAAACGAATATGTAGAAGTTGTAAAGAAAATTGCAGCATCAGAAAATTCTGAAGTTGTAGTAATCTGCGGTAAGTTTGAATCTGATCTTTCTGATATTAAAGATGAAGCAGAACGCAAAGAGTTTATGGATTCTGTTGGTCTTACAGAATCTGGCCTTAATGTTCTTGCACGCAAAACTTACAATCTCATGGGACTTGCAACATTCTTTACAGGCGGTCAGGATGAATGCCGTGCGTGGACGATTCATGCAGGGGATAAAGCTCCTCAGGCAGCCGGTGTAATCCATACAGACTTTGAAAAAGGCTTTATCAAAGCAGAAGCATACACGATTGACGACCTTAAAACATACGGAACAGAAGCAAAAATCAAGGAAGCCGGAAAGTATCGCATTGAAGGAAAAGACTATGTAGTTCAGGACGGAGATGTGCTTTTCTTTAAATTTAACGTCTAAACTGAATAAAATTTAGTTTTTTGAGAATATTTTTTACAAAAAAAAGTATAAGTAGGGTAGAGAAATTGTAAAAACTGTATTTGGCAAAAAAAGTGCAGTTTTTCTGGAGGTAATTTTGAAACCTAAACTTATACTTTTTTTTATTCCTGCACTGCTTATTTCATGCTCGCAGGGTGTTAAAAATAATTGTCTTACAGTTACAAACTGGAATGTGCAGACATTTTTCGATGCAAACGATGACGGCATTGAATATGAGAGCTTTCGTGCAAGATCGTCAAAATGGAGTCTTGAGTCTTATAAAAGCAGACTCAAAAAACTCTGCGATGTAATCGAAAAAACGGATTCCGACATTTTCATAATGGAAGAAATCGAAAACGAAAAAATCATTTTTGATATTTCAAACGCTTTAAGCCACAATGTGTGGTTTAAAGATAAGCGTTACGGATATGCCGCGTTCTGTAAAGAAGATAGCTCAAGCATAGGGTGTGCGGTTTTATCAAGGTACGAAATAAAGGACATAAAGCTTCACAGCCTTGATGTAAGGACAGAAACTTCGGCTTCTCCTTCTATGCGTCCGGTTATGGAACTGACTGTCTGTGTCGGGAAGGATTTAAAAACAAAGCCTTTATGTATTTTTGTAAATCACTGGAAGTCGAAATCAGGCGGCGAAGAAAAAAGCGAGATGTGGCGTCTCTGGCAGGAAAGCGTTCTTGCTTCAAGAATGGGTGACAGTTTAAGCCGTGTCGTATTTGCAGCAGGCGACTTTAATAAAGATATAAATGATTTTTCGCGTGATAAAAATGGTAAGCTGTATTTTAGTTTTTTTGAAAAGGGAAATAATAAGGAAATAGAAATTTATTCTCCTTGGGATGGTTATAACTATTCATGTTCCGGTGATTTAGTTTCTGATGTCCCTGATTCTGATTATGGAACATATTATTTTAGAGGAAAGTGGGAAAAAATCGATCACTTCTTTTTTACAGATTCGCACGTTGTAAAAGATTTTAGAATAATTGATTACCCGGAACTTTTAAAAGATGACAGAAGCCCCCTGCGTTATGAAGTTTACAGTAACAGGGGATACTCTGATCATCTTCCGATAACATGCACAATCAGTTATCAAGAAGAGTAATTTCTACACGGCGGTTTTTGCTTCTTCCTTCTTCTGTGTTGTTCGAAGCAATAGGTTCCTGACCGCCTTTGCCCTGTGTAAAGATATGATATTTATCCTTTACACCGATTGAAATAAGATAGTCTGCAACAGAAGAAGCACGCTTTTCGCTCAACTCCTGGCGGCTTTCAAAAGTTCCGCGAAGAGCTGTGTGTCCTGTTACAAGAAGATCGTTATCGGGATACTCTTTTAAAATCTGCGCAAGTTTTTTAAGTTTCTGTTTTTCTGATTCGCGAAGAATATCAGAGTCTGCTTCGAACTGAATGTTTTCAATCGAAATTGTAAGACCTTTTTCTCCTGCCTTTACATTAACGTTTTCTACACCAAGATCAGAAATCTTTTTTTCGATACTTTCAACATTTTCTTTTGTTGCAGTTCTGTTGAACTCTGTAACTTCTGCGTGAGCCTGTCCGGTAAACACAAGAACGTTTCCGAGATTAGTTTCGATTATGATTTTAAAAGTTTCTTTATAGCTGTCAATCGTTCCTTTATCGTTATCCCAGAAAATAATCTGGCTTGAAAAACCTTTTGTAGTTTCAGGATTTTCATCCATCGAATTCATGTTCTTTGATTTTAAAGTAAATTCAAGTTCATAATAAACCTGAATCATATCTAGTCTTTTTTTATCCTGTTCAACTACGCCAAGATATTTGTAATGAGCAGTAAACGGAACTTTGTAGGGCGTCTTAAGATCAAATGCGCGTCTTAAATCGTGCGCTTCATGTCCGTCGTAAGTCCATTCTTCGCCGACACTCACCGACTTATCTGGGAAAACCGGAACATCGCGAACAACCGGCATAAAATAACTTTCGTCGATTGTATAAACGCCAAAACGGTCGCGTGAAAATTCACTCAGATATTCTTCGCCAAAATTAAAAGTCTGTTTATCAGCAGTTCCGACAAGAACAGATTTTTCTGACGTCATGAATTTTCCGGAATGCACTGCAGTTTTTTCTGCTTCATTTACAGAAGTAATTTTTACGCTCACACGGTTTAAGATTTCTGCCTTGTGATGAAGATATCCGTTTATGTAAACGTCCTCGTTTACGGTAGAAAGAATTCTGTAAGAGTCATCTTTTTTGTATTTATATTCAAAATGCTTTGGACCTTCGTCCACTGGTTTAAGGTTCTGACTATATGCTGAATTTAATGCAAAAACCAGAGTCAATGCTAATAAAACGGATTTTCGGTACATAAAATTTCTCCTGTTTAAGGGCATTTTTGCCTTTTTTCTACTATATTATCGGAATTTAAACATTCAACTTTGAGTGTAAGTTACGCAAATTCAGGCTTTGTGTGGGGCGATGACAAAGATGGAATTTTACTATACAATTCAGCTAATCAAAAAAAAGCAGGATTCCTGCCTCAGATAAAGCAGTAAACAGAATGAAAAAAGAAACTTTTTTTAAAATCTTAAAATTAACAATGCCGGTTTTTTTCGGATATATTGCAATCGGAATCCCCTTCGGGATTATGCTTGTTAAAGCAGGTTATCCGTGGTGGCTTGCGCCGGTTATGAGTCTTACAATGTATGCCGGAGCAGGACAGTTCATTGCCGTAGGACTTTTTGCAAAGGGTGTGTCTCTTTCTGAAATCGCGATAGCAGAGCTTATGGTAAATATACGCCATATTGTTTACGGTCTTTCTTTAATCAAAAAATTTAAAGATACAGGAAAATGGAAGCCGTATCTTGTTTTTGCGCTTACTGATGAAACATATGCGCTTTTGACAGTGACTGACCTTCCGAAAGACGAAAATCCCGGCCGCTTTTATGGAGCAATTGCTCTTTTAAATCAGAGTTACTGGGTTGCAGCTTCTCTTATCGGAGCTGTTGCAGGCTCTGTCATTCCGTTTGATTTTGCGGGAGTAGATTTTGCGCTTACTGCTTTATTTGCTGTTCTTCTTATTGAACAGATTAAAAAGTCAAAAGATTTTGTTCCGCCTGTAATAGGAATTGCAGCAACGATTCTCTGTATCGCGTTAAGAAATCTTAATGTGATTTCTAATGACAATATTCTTCTTATTGCACTGTGTACAGGAATTGTATGTCTTAGCTTTGCAAAAGCTAAAAAACAGGTTTGTGAAGAAGAAGGTGAAGAGAAAGCTGTGGCAGCCGAAGGAGGACAGAAATGAAACTTTCTCTTTTAATGGCACTCATCGGAACATTAATAAGCGCGCTTATTCTTTTTTCTCTAAGGGCTTTCCCGTTCGTACTTTTTTCAAAACGCAAACCGCCGAAAATTATCAGTTTTATCGAAAAATATATTCCGCCGATGGTAATGGCTGTTTTAGTAATTTACTGTTTTAAAGATGTAAATTTTATGGGAAGTCCGTTCGGAATCCCCGAAGTAGCCGCTCTGGCGTTTACAGTGGTTGTTTATCTTATTAAGAGCAATCCTATGATAAGTATTTTTGGCGGAACGATACTGTTTATGATATTAAGCAGAGTTATGTAAAAACTATTGACACAAAATACTCATTTCTATATATTAATACTACACATTCCCCGATTGTGTAATGGTAGCACTTCAGATTCTGGTTCTGACTGTGGGGGTTCGAATCCTCCTTGGGGAACTAAAGGTTGCCAGACGGCAACCTTTTTTGTTTTCTGGTCCCTTCGTCTATCGGCTAGGACGTGACCCTCTCAAGGTCGAAAGACGGGTTCAACTCCCGTAGGGACCGAAAAATTTCACGCTTATCACTACGACCGCTAATAATTTCTATATGATTTCCTGAAAAAACTTAGTCATAAAGGTAAAAACTGGGCTTCGTTGGCCTTAAAAAACGCCTTATCTTGACTAAGCGCCTGATTTTCTGTAACATTGAGAAAAATACGGGCCATACCTCCAAGTGTTCGGTTTGGCTCAAAGAAATTATTAACTTGTATTTTTTCGAAACTGAAAAGTTTCTCAAAAATACGGGCCATTAGCTCAGCGGTTAGAGCAGAGGACTCATAATCCTTTGGTCCTAAGTTCAAATCTTAGATGGCCCAGTAGTTTCGTAACGAAGTGAGAAACTACAAGTATATCACTTCCTATAGGCCAAACGACACGAATGTGGCGTTTGGCCCCAACCTTAAAGAAGCCCGTTCTTGATTTCGCAGGAACGGGCCGTTTTTTTAGTAAATTCCGCCTTTTTTATCAAAAATTTAACCACTTTTTTTGTTTGACTTATGACGTAGAAAGTATATAATAGTATGATATGAGTGATTATCTGGATATTAACAACGAGGAACTTCTCAAGGACTTTTTTACAGAGGCTGAACAGCAGGTAGAAAACCTTGAGAGCAACATCTTAGTCATCGAAAATGATCCTACAAACCATGATGCCATTGATGAAATTTTCAGGGCAGCACATACGTTAAAGGGAGGATCTGCTACAGTTGAGTTTACGGAGCTTTCTTCTTTTACTCATACTGTTGAAGATGTACTTGATGAACTTCGTTCGGACCGTTTACAAGTTACAGAACCAGTCGTTGATGTTTTGCTTGATTCAATTGATACGATTAAAGCAATGCTCGAATCACGCGCAAATGGTTCTATTTATCAGGAAGATGTAAATCAACTTCTGGGACGTCTTAAAGCGTTTATCCCGGAAAAACAAGATAAAAAGGCAAAGAAAGCCGCTCCTCCAAAACCAGCTCCGGCTCCTAAACCTGAGCCTGTGTCTCCAAAAGCACCTGCAGCTTCTTCTAAGCCGGTTATTTCTGATGATGAATATGCAGAGCTTTCACAGGTTCTCGAGAGTGATCAGAAACTCTGGTGTGTTACAGTTCAGTTTGATGAATCAAATCCAATGAACTCTGTTGGTGGAATTCAGGTTTTTGCGGCTTTAAAAGCATGCGGAAGTGTTTTAAAAACAGTTCCGGATTTTGATGCTCTTTACGAAGATGAATTTTATCCTGTAGTTTATTATTATCTTGCTTCTGCTTCTTCTGCTGCAGATATCGAAGATGTTGCATTCTTAAGTGATGTAACATTAAGTACTGATGCACAGATTGTAGAACCAGAAAGCGCTGCAAAAGATAATGAAGCAGCTGCTGCTCCTGCTCCTGCACAGACTGTTTCTGTACAGACAGAACCTGAAGCAGAAGATGAAGAAGAAGCAGAAGAACAGCCGAAAGCTGCTGCTCCTGCAAAAGAAGCTCCAAAGGCTCCTGCAAAAACCGCACCTGCAAGTGGAACTCATATTCAGCAGGGATCTGTATTGCGTGTTGATTCAAAGCGAATCGATTATCTTCTTAATCTTGTTTCTGAAACAGTTATCACTAAAGCTGCGTTTAACCAGACTGCAGCACAGATGAGTGATATTCAGGTTCAGTTTCAGACAACAGATGCAGCATACAGAGAAAAAATCAGACGAATGTTTGATCAGCTTCCGCAGTATCTCGAAGAAATTCAGAACGGCGTAAGTGTAAAAGAAATAAAGACAAGCATCTCTCAGGAATTTGGTGATGTTCTTAACTACTTTGATTCATTTGAATCTTCATTAAAGAACCTTACAGTTAAATTCCGCTCATCTACACAGAACCTCGGACGTATCGCAAGTGAACTCCAGGAAGGTGTAATGAAAATCCGAATGGTTCCTATCAATCAGATTTTCAGCCGCTTCCCGCGCGTTGTACGCGACTTGCAGCGTGACTTAAATAAGAAAGTAAATCTTGTGATAGAAGGTGAGGATACAGAACTTGATAAGACGGTTATTGATGACCTTCTTGATCCTGTAATGCACTGTGTAAGAAACTCTGTTGACCACGGTATTGAAGAGCCTCGTGCCCGTCTTGCCGCAGGAAAACCGGAAGAAGGAACACTTCTTCTTAAAGCATCTAACGAAGGAAACCAGATTATCATCGACATTGCAGATGATGGTGCCGGAATTGATGTAAAGAAAGTAAAAGAAAAAGCAGTTTCAAAAGGACTTATACATCCAAATAAAATTCTTTCTGACCAGGAAGCATATGAACTTATCTTTATGCCGGGATTCTCTACTGCAGAAAAGATTTCGAATGTTTCTGGACGCGGTGTAGGTCTTGATGTTGTTAAGACAATGATTGAAAAGCTTAACGGAACTGTTTCTGTTTCAAGTGAAAAAGGAAAGGGAACAAAGTTCTCTATCAGACTTCCGCTTACTCTTGCAATTATCCAGGGTCTTCTTGTTCGTGTTGGAAAAGAAGTTTACTCGATTCCGATTGCATCAGTTATAGAAAGTCAGCGTGTTAAGTTAGAAGATATAAGTACAATTGATAACTACGAAGTTCTTAATGTTCGTAACGAAGTTATAAGTATTCTTCGTCTTTCGAGACTGTTCAACATAAAGGAAACTGTGAACAGTGAATACAGCTTTGTTGTTATCGTAGGTACAGAAGAAAAGAAAATCGGTGTTATGGTAGATTCTCTTATCGGAGAAGAAGATGTCGTAATTAAACCGCTTCGTGACCAGTTTACAAACTCTCCTGGAATTGCAGGTGCGTCTGTACTTGGTGATGGTTCTGTATCTTTGATTATTGATGTTCGTCAGCTGCTCGAGCTTGGTGTTCGCCAGGAACTTAGAGCTCAGGAAGCTCATGCTGCCGAAAATGGAATGTAAGGGGATGAGTTTATGGAAAATGAATACACAGAAGTCGCACAGGTAAACGATAACCTCAACCTTGATCAGGAACAGGCAGAAGACAGAGAAAATGTCGCAGTCGTAGATTTTAAGATGGTAACTTTTTCTCTTGCCGGCAAAGATTATGCAATCGATATCATGCAGGTAAAGGAAATTGCAAAGACCGGACGCTTTACTTATGTTCCTAATGCATTGCCGTTTGTTCTTGGTGTTTATAACCTTCGCGGTGAAATTATTCCGATTATCGATTTAAGATTATTCTTTAATATTGAGATTCCGGTAAGAAAAGATAATTCTGTAGAAAACATGCTTATCGTAAGTGTCGGTGATCAGCTTTTTGGAGTTGTAGTTGATGCAATTGATAAGGTTGTCGGTATCCAGAAGAGTACGATTCAGCCGCCACATCCGTTGTTTGGTGACATCAACATCAAATATATTTACGGTGTAGTAGAAAGCCAGAATCATCTTTACATTCTTCTTGATATTGAACGCATATTTAATTCGCGCATTGCTTCGAAAGAAAAGGAAGCAGGAATCGATAACGTTTATGTTAATACAACTGTAAGTCCGATTATGTCTGATGCTGTCAAAGCTCCTGCTAAGGCTTCTAAAGAACCTTCGGGACTTGCTGCAAAAGCAGAAGCGGCTAAGACAGAAGCTGCAAAGCCTGATCCAAGTGAACAGGACTTTAAGTTTATTGTCGAAGAATTAAAGAACTTAAAGAAATTCCACGTAACAGATATAAATGAAGCGTGGGTTAAAACAAGATTTGACCAGTGGATTGGAGAAAGAAAATCAAGCGGTTCTCAGCTTCAGAATGAGAAAGATGCAGATGACTTCTTAAGTCCTTTCTGGTCACCGTGCAACGGTCAGTGGTGGACAAAACAGTATGCCGATGAGGTTTATAAACTTCTTCCGGATAACAGTGCAAAACAGATTGTTGTATGGAACCCGGGCTGCGGAAAAGGATACGAGTCTTTCTCTCTTGCCTGCTTGTTAAAGAAAAGATATCCGGATGCTAAGATAAGGATATATGCACAGGATGTTGATTTGTTAAACATTTCAAATGCTCCGCTTGTGTCAATTCCAGAATCTTATGCTAATGACTGGTATTCACCGTATATAACAAGAAAGGTTACCGGTGAAGCAACATTTACACAGGAAATAAAAGATATCATAATGTTTGAGTATCACGACTGCACGAACTCTAACAGTCTTCCTATGGTCGACATTGTTTTTGCACGTGATGTTCTTTCGTTCCTTCCTGTTGAAGCACAGAACGTGGTTGTTGGTGATTTTGACGAAAAGCTTAAGGGTAATGGTATAATTATTCTTGGTGCAAGTGAATCACTTGGCAAAGGCTCTAATTGGGGTGAAAAGACAGTTGGTTCTTTAACCTATTTTAATAAACAATAAGCATAAAAGGAGTAATGCATGAGAGTTGAGTATATTAACCCATTTGTTGAAACTTCGTACAGAGTTTTAAAAGAAGTTTTAGGCGATGCTGAAGTAAAAAGAGGTGACCTTTACCTCAAGTCAACTGCGATGCCAGTTATGGGTGTTGCAGCTTTAGTAGGTTTAGCAGGCGATGTTGAAGGACGTGTACTGTTTGATATGACTTATGAAACAGCATTGAATATTGCATCAAAGATGAACGGCGAACAGCTTAAAGACTTTGATGATCTGGCAAAAGCTACAATCAGTGAGCTTGCAAACCTGATTACTGCTCAGGCTGTAACAAAACTGCATGAGCTTGGATTTAAGTTTGACCTTACTCCACCGGCATTGTTTGCAGGTGAGAAGATGGAAATTGCAGCATTGGCTGGACAGTCAGAAAATGTAGAGGCACTTATTGTTCCGCTTATTACTGATTTTGGTAAGATTGAAGTTAACGTTGCTATCCGTGAACGTACATAATAGATAAAGGGAGAAAAGTTATGAAAACAAAGCAGGATTTTCCTACAATTAACGAAAGACCACCAGAAGGAACTAAGGAAGACGGATCTAAATTCCGCGTATTAGTTGTCGATGACTCAATCTTCGTTGCAAAACAGCTCGGACAGATTTTGTCTAGCGAAGGCTATGAAATTGTAGCAACAGCAGCTGATGGAAAAGAAGGCGTTGATAAATACAAGGAACTTTGTCCAAATGTTGATATCGTAACAATGGATATCACAATGCCACGTATGGATGGTATTACAGCTCTTGAACAGATTATGGCTTTTGATAAGAATGCAAAAGTTGTAATGGTAAGTGCTCTTGGAAAAGAAGAACTTGTTAAGAAATCTCTTTTGCTCGGTGCTAAAAACTATATCATTAAGCCGCTTGACCGCAAAAAGGTTCTTGAACGCATCAGCGCTTCTTTGAAATAGAAAAAATATCTGCCTTATGTTTATGAACTGCCCGGATTTTATTTTCGGGTGGTGCATATTGCGGGGCAGTTTTGTTTTATAAAAATTATTTTTTCACAATGACTTTACTGCAAGGGGTTCTTATGCATCCTTTGATTATAGTAAGGTCATTTTTTTTGTCTGTCGACAAGCATGTAGCCGTAGTTAAAGGAAATGAGCTCGAGCCCTGCAATTTTTTCTGCGCAGAGTATGTTTCTTAGTCTGTAGACACAAAGGCGCAATCCGTTTGGAGAAAGTTCGTCGCCGTTATTTGAAAGCACTGTGCATAACTCGGTTGCAGGAATGTGTGTGTTTAGTTTTGAATACATGTAGGAAAAAAGAACTGTAAGTTTGTGCGACAGATGTTTTTTAAGCTGAACTTTTTTAACAAAATCGGGGATTGGAATCTTTGTTGCTTTTTCGCATTTTCTTACGGTGTTGCTGAATTTTCTTGTCTTTTTATCCTGAGTGATGAAATCTGTAATTACATTTGAAAAATGGGTTTTGTAGTATTCAACTTCGTCATTATTAAGCGGAACGATATAACGGAGGTTTGACGAGTGGTAGATTTTAGGCTGCTGAATTCCTGAAACATAAGGGTAAATGTCCGGATCTTCGAGCGCAGCTTTTACGGTATCTAGAATCGGTTCAATTTTTGAAAGGTCAGAAAAAAGAGATGTGCGTTTAAGGTTAAAAAGCCAGAAATCTTTTCTGCGCTCCGGCAGAGGAAAAGGATGGTTGTAAAACACGATAGGAAAAATCCTTCCGCGTTTTTTTAGAATCGAATACGGATTGAAGCGCTCATTACTGTAGTACATGTAATCCAGAAACAGAATGTCAGGCTCAAGACCGAAATCAAAAACATCTCGAAGAAGATTTGTGATTACAGGGTAGATTTTGATTTCTACCTTATGCCTTATGAGCCTGTCTGCAATAAGCTGGCAGACATCCGGCTGACGGGTCAAAAAGTAGATTTTCATTAAACTCTCTCAAAACTTAGGTTAAATTCTGTTTAAATTATAAAGCACCTTTTTAATTATGCAAGAATTGAAATAATAAATTCGTACGATTTTAGCATTTTTAGTAGGAAAAGTGTAATTCGAAGCCTGAGTTCACCAGGGACAAAAATTTTTAAAAATGTTTTTTATGTGGAATTTTATAAGGAAATTTATTATATTCAGTGTATAAAACAAAAGAATTTAAAAGAGGCAGAAAAATGGCAAAAAAGATTCCTATAACACTCCTTGCAGGTTATCTCGGAGCAGGAAAAACTACCCTGATGAATCATATTCTTAATAACCAGAAAGGGTATAAAGTTGCAGTCATTGTAAATGATATCGGCGAAGTAAATGTTGACGCAAGTTTGATTGCAAAAGAGGCAAATATTACCGATACATCAAGCCTCGTAGCACTCCAGAATGGCTGTATCTGCTGTACGCTTAAGACAGACATGGTTAAGCAGATTGAAAAACTTATTTCAAGCGGAAAATTTGATTATATTCTGATTGAAGCAAGCGGCGTGTGTGAACCGATGCCGATTGCACAGGCATTGAGCCAGATTAATAACGGCTATATCGACTGCGTTGTTTCTGTAGTTGATGCAATGCGTCTTGCAACAGAGTTTGATGAAGGTCATGCTCTTTTAAAGGATAATATGGGAGAAGAAGACATCGAAAGCCTTCTTGTTCAGCAGATTGAGTTCTGTAATACACTTGTAATCAATAAAGTTGATCTTGTAAATGAAGAGCAGCTTAAGAAAATAAGGGCGGTAGTAAAGAAGCTCCAGCCTAATGCGCGCTGCATCGAAGCGGTAAAGGCTAATGTAGACATTGCACAGATTCTTGGAACAAATGAATTTGATTTTGAAAAAGTTTACACAAGCGCAGGCTGGGTTGCAGAATTGAACAGGCTTGATAACGAACACGATGACCGCGATGATGATGATGACGAAGATGAACACGAACATCATCATCATGACCACGAAGATCATGACGAGCATGAACATGAGCATCATCACCATCACGATGACGATGGCGACGATGATGATGACGATGAGCACGACCACGGTCATCACGAACATGAACACGGCGGGCACCACCACCATCATCATGAGCACCATCACGAAGGTGAGTCAGAAGATGAATATGGAATCGGTTCTTTCGTATATTACAGAAGGGCATGCTTTGACCGCCAGAAGCTTGATAAGGTTGCAGATCAGTGGCCAAAGAACATCATCCGTTCAAAGGGTGTAATGTGGTTTAACGATGAGCCTGAGATGGCATGGGTCTGGGAAACAACCGGACGCCAGATTGTTGCAGGTTATTCTGGAGCTTGGCTTGCAAGTGCACCTAAACGCGAGCAGGAAAAAATTCTTGCAAACGATCCTGAGATGGCAAAGAACTGGGACCCTAAATACGGTGACCGTATGATTAAACTTGTAATAATCGGAACACATCTTGATAAAAAGGCAATTTGTGATTTAATCGATACTGCGATTACAGACGATCCTGCAGTTTTATAATTTAAGCTGAATTTACCCAAATCCTGAAAAAAAATATAAAAAAAATATTTTTTTAGGTTAAAAAATTAAAAATAAAAGTATGATTATTATGTCATGCCCAATGACATCTTTACTCTGAGAAGGGCAGACACGCGTTGCGTGCCTGCCCTTTCTTTTTTTCAGGAGGTAAATTTATGAAAGAGTTTACAAAGAAACTTACGGCATTCGTGCTGCTTTACAGTTATGCACTGATGCTTGTTCCGGCACAGGAAATACTTCGTGAAATGCAGAATCATGATGATTATGTCATGCATTATGAACTTAATGATGAAGCATTTGGAGAACATGAAGTGTTTATGGCAGAAGAAAACGGCGGTGTTTATACCGAAGATTTTTCTTCTGATTATGACGGTACATTTTATGCCGGATCCGGATCCGCACTTGTTTTTAAAAGTACGGTTTATGGAATTTTACAGAAAGCAAAGGAGGAATTTTTAAAAAAGTACTCGCAGAATCTGCAGACTACAGAAGATGTTCTTCTAACAGGGGATGACGGAATAAAAAAAGAGTGGTGTGAATATGCAGAAAAACTTGTAAGGCAGATGATAGAAAGTGGGGGCGCAGATTTTGACGAAGATGTTTTTTATGAAATGGAAAAAGAAATTTATAACTTAATGTTAAACGAACTTCTTTATGACCACAAATCACTCAGAAAAGAAGCAGATAAAGACAGCGCATCCATCGTAGTTTCTGAATTGATAAACGAACTTGAGTCAAGTTCAGAAAGTAATATCGACAAGATGCTCGATGAACTTAGGATAAAAATCCAGAATGTGAATGCAGGAGAAATCAATGTTGAGGCGCAGAACTGGCTTAATGATTTTAATTTAAAGATTAATGCAGAAATCGAAAAATGGGATAATGCAGAAAAAGATTTTCTTGCAAGAAAATTTGATTTTGAAAACACAACTTACAGCGATTATCTTTTACAGATTGAACAATGGAAAAAAGCTTATGATGAATTTGATGAAAAAAGAAAGGCCTGGACAGAATCTGTAAATAAAAAGATAAATGAGGGCCTTGAAATCTGGGAAGAAAAAAGAAATGAACTTGAAACAGAACTTAATAAAAAGATGGAGGATTATAAAAATGAGCTCTATGCAGAATTTACACAAAAGCAGGAAATCCTGCAGGTCAACTTTGAAATATACGACCAGACTCGCGCATTGCTTAATGCAGCCGAAAGTGCAGTTAAATCGTGGTGTGCAAAATGGGCAGAGAGGTACGACGGAGTATATTCATATTGGAAAACAGAAAGTGCTGATGACGACGAAGTAAATATAGTTTCAAATAATACTGGGGTTGGATATCTTACAGGAACTGTACCTGCTTCGTGGCAGCCGAATGCCGTAGTTATTCCGGTGACAAATCCTTTTCATAAACTTTCGAGAACTACTGTTACCAGTGAGAACTATAAGAGCATTCTTCTTGAAATTGAAGGAGTAAAAAAGCTTTATAAGGAAACAGAATATAATAAAGTTAATGACAGTAATAAAATTTTATGGGATGAACTTTTAGAACTTACAAACTGGATAAAATATATCGGCGATTATTCTTCGATTCTTTCTAAAACAGTTAAGGCAATCACCAATATGGTTGATGATAACTGGAATGAACTGGATAATAGTAAAAATGAACTTGAAAAGAATAATGCACTTCTTCTCGAACAATATCTTGAAGAAAAAGTAAAAATTGCAAAAGCGGTTTATAATTACTCGATTGATAAAACATCGGGTGTTGAATCTCTTGAAGAAACAAAATTTAATCTTGAAAAATCACTTGAACTTTGTAAAACAGCAGAAGAAAATTATGAAAAAACACGTCTTGAACTTGAAAAATCAAAGCAGGAATATAATACAGCAAAAGAAAATTATGAAAACCAGAAGGATAAAGTAGAAAAGCTTCTTGAAAAACTTTCGGAAGTTGAATGGCTTTATGAAAACACAAAGCCGGATGAGTCTGCACAAAAGGGTGGAGAAATTCTGCAAAGCATGTGCTCTCTGGTTAATTCAATCAATACGTTAAAAAACGAAGAAAAAGTCGGCAGAGAAAAACTAAAGAATTATATAGAATATCTTTCGCAGAAAGAATATGACAAAGTTTATGAAAACGGGTTAAAGGTTATTCGTGCGCTTGAAGATTGCGCAGAAATCGAAACGACAGATTCTGACGGAAGAATAGTAAAACAGAGAATTGAATCTATTGATGAATTAAAAACTATAATCGAATATAAGAAAAATTGTGGCTTAGATTATGAAGAAGAGCAGACTATGCTTGATGCAAAGCTTTCTGCAATTGAATATATAAAAACCGGACAGATTTCTGATAGAAGTAATTTAAATATTGATTATGAACAGATTATCGAAACCAATAAAGAATTTTGTGTTATTGAACGTTATAAAAACGATCTTGCCTGTATGGCAGAAATAAAAAGTGTTATCGGAAAATATGTCGGAAAGAAAAATGTCTCTGATCTTGAAGATGAAAAATTAAGCGTTTTTTTTGATGAACTTGATTTTACCGCAGAAAGCTTTGGATGTTCGGACTATGTTTGTTCTGCGCTGGATTTATATAAAAATCAGGTTTTAAAGGAAAAATCATATAAAAAGTCTTCGGGGGCTTTGACGAAAGAAGAAAACGCGCGGCTTGAGAAAGTAATTTCCAGATACTTAAGGGAAAACACTAAAATTGCAGAAAATAAATTCTGGGTTAAGAATTTCTCTGATGTTTTTTGTTCTTCTAACTTTTTTAGCGTTAACATTAAAAAATATGATTATGAAGAAAGTGACGGGCAAGAGCCGCGCGAAGGTGATGATGGTAAAGAATCTGATGATAGTGCATTTTTATACTCATGTCTTTTTAGCTCTGAGCGCGAATATGAAAAGTATTACACGCTTTTAAGAAACACTGTTTTAAATTATGAAAAATTTAACGAAGAATACAGTGCTTATACGCAGAGGGTCCTTGATATTCAAAAGAGTCTGGATGGCCTTCGCGCAGAGTATAAGGCTGAGCTTGATCTGCTTAATTCTTCTAAGAAAGAAAGTTATTTTTCTATTCTTTCTTCTAAAGTTGAATCATACAAAGAAGCGGCCGCTTTTGCAGATGAACGGTATAGTGATTTAAAAAATGCAAAGCTTGAATACGAAAAATGCAGGAAGATAAATGAATATGCAGAAAATCAGTATCTGCATACAAATCTTGCCGAGCAGAGCCTTGAAAGTCCTTATGAGATTTATACGCGCTGTCTTGCTGAGTATGAAGAGGCTAAGGCTGCAAAAGAAGAAGTTTTTTTTCGTTCAGAAAAGTTTTCGTTTGATAAGGAAACGACAGCGCTGCTTGATTCTTACAGGAAAAATGTAAAGGACTATGCATCGATTCTGACGGTTGAAAGCCTTGCAGAAACTAAAATCATTAATCAGATAAATACTCTTTATGACGCTCAGCAAAAGGTGACAGAGGCGATGCTTGATCTTGTTGAGGAATATGAAAGTAAAGCGGCCGCGGATTTTGGACCTGGTGCAGGCCTTGAAATAACTTCTGGTTCGGATTTTGAGGTTCCTGAAATTGTAAAAAGATTTGTTGATTTTGAGTGTATTCAGGATAGCGGGGGAAATTATTCTTACAGTGTAAGCCTAAAAACTGGTAGTGCAGGAGAATCTGAATATACTGAACAGGGTGAAGAGACTTTGGACGAAAGGGCCTCGCGGGATACTGATACAAGTGAAAATATTTATAACTATATTACTCAGAAGAATGTGTCGTTTTATGATATTAAAAACGGGAGGACGGAATATTCCAGGAGCTTTGTTGACTGTATTGATTTTCTAGAAAGTCTTGATAAAAAACTGTACGGAATCGACGACCTTTTACTTGCGTGCTGTTATTTAAAAATGAACGACGAGTCATCTGCAGACGATATGGGAGAAAAAGAAAAACTCTTCTTTGAAGGCGAGGACCCTTCTAAAAAAGAAAACTATCCTTTTTCGATTCCGAAAGATGAGCTTTATGGACTTAATTTTGAAAAGGAATATGTAAAGGGACGGCTTAACGCGGTAAGTTCTGCATATGAACTTATTAGAAAGAATGGCGGGCTTGATGATATTGCAAAATTTATTTTTTATGCGGAATTTAATCTGGGAAGCAGTTATGAATTTGAACAGCGGGAAATTGATGTAATTGCTACACGCGGAATGGATAAAGTAATTAAAGAAATTTCATCAAAAGCAGCTGCATATCATAACAAGGGAGTTGCGTATGCTGTTTCTGCTGCATCTCTTTTTGCGCTTGGATTTGTTCCGTTTTGTAAATGGGCATTTGCAGCCTCTGCGGCGGCTGCCGTTATGTCGGCGTCAAACTTTTCATGTGAGGATTCTCTCAATGAATGTAAAAAGGATGTGATAAAAATTCAGAGCGGATATAAAGAAATTCTTGATGAGTATGATGCAGAAACGGATTCGATGCTTTCGTTTTACATAAAAAGTAAGGCAGACGCCGCCAGCGCAACAAAAGTTCTTAATATGTGCCTTTATGGAAAAGAAAATAATGACGGTCAGGAAATTTCTTACGATGATTTTATGTCTGCGGTTAAATATATGATGCCTGAATATAATTTTAAGATTTCGAAAAAAGATTTTGAAGAATATTCGGGTGGTAAAAATTATTCTGATGTAAATGAAGTTATTTCGATGATTTATTCTGTAATGAACAGTAGAAAGGAAGCGGGTTTGATTCAGCTTGAAGAAAAAATAAAACAGAACCGTGAAGAATATGAAAACTGGAACGAGCTTAAGTTTCAGAAAGAGCTTTACAGAATTTATGCAGATACAATGGTAAAAAATGTTCCTGTAAGTTATGAAAATATGACAGAGCGCTATCTTGCAGAGGGATTTGAAAAGCTTAATGAATGTTATGAAAAAATACTTTCTGAAAATGCAGAAAATCTTTTAAAAGAGAAAATGTTTGAATGCAGTCTTACGATGAATGATTTGGAAAATCAGATTGATGACTGGAAAAAACAGATGAATGTTGTTGTTGAATCTGCAGATTATGAATGGAAGAAAGCAGAAGAAAAGCTTCTTGCAGAATTTAATTTATGGAACAGAAGTTTTGTGCGCGGATATGAAGAATGCCGTGAAAAATGGAATGATGAATATGAAAGTTTTTTGCTTGATAAAAACGAATGGCTTGAAACTCAATATGTAAAAGCTGCTCTTTCTGGAGTAGAAAGTGCAGAGCCTGATATTGATGGGCGTGTAAAGCGTCTTGTAGAAAATAATCTTCACTCCTCTGATAGTTTTGCGTGCAGGATTGATGCAGAAAAATATATTGATTTGATTTATAATGAGAGCCTTTTTGAAAATCTTGATATGTATTCAAATGATTTAAATGACATTGCGCGAAACTATTCTGTGAAAATTCTTGATGAAAATAAATTTGAAATGAATGAAAGCCGCAGAGATGTTGTAGTAAATTCAACTCTGGAAAAAATTGAGAAAGAGATGAAAAATTATGCAGCGCTTTATTCGATGCAGATTGCACGGGAAGAAATTGATAATGCAGTTGAAAATATTTATTCGAAAGTAGAAGAAAGTAACAGACGGATGGAAAAATGGGAGCTTGATCTTGTACGTAAAGACGGGTATTCGGTTGATAGTGAAATATGGCGGGACGCTGTAGTTGATTCAACTGTATTTGAAAATGCGGTCAGAAAGAGGCAGACGGTCCATAGATACGAATATTTTAAGTGCGCTTATCCGGTGCTTTCGTATTTTTATGACTGCAGCTTTGCAGGAAGTTTCGCTGGTATTGGGTCGGATGGGGCTTTAAGCGGAAATTATGCGGGCAGCTTTGATTCTGATTTCTGCGGTGTGGACTCTGATTCTATGACCCTTATGATGAAGAAGAGTTTTGATGAAATCAATGACTGGCACGATTTGATTTTTGGAAATGAAAATCAGAAGGGGCAGTTTGAGATTCATGTGGGTAAGGCGCCGGTTTTTGTAAGTCATGTTGATACTTCAAAAAATTATTTCGAAAATATTTCAGAAAATGGAAGTGGACAGCTGGGTTTTATCATGTTAGATTTTATCTGGAACTCATATATAAATCGTGACGGTTATGCAGCCCTAGGGACACCTTTGTATGACAAAAAGATTACGCAGGATAACACTTTTTTAGGTATCGAGCTTCCTACGATAAGGCAGATTACGCAGACTGTCTGTGATATTGCGGCGGCTGCGACAGGAAATCAGCTTCTTGGTTTTATCGATGAAACCCTGTATGGAGCCCTTGATCTTGATTTTAAGACAAAGGATTTTGATGAAGTTGCAAAAAGTTTTGGAAAGGCGGCCGTGACTATGGGAACAGGCTCGCTTGCAGGTAAAGCTATTGAATCTCTTGATAAATGTTCTGACATTGCTTTGAAGGTTCTGGGAACATCTGCCGTAAAAACAGCTTCAAGTTATTCAAATTCGGTTTTAAATTCTTACATCGATGCGATGAGTTTTGAAAATGGATTTTCCATTGATTTTGACAGGGCAAGCCGTGTGTGGACTGATGGTGGTGTTTTAAAAAGTGCGCTCAGTTCAGGTGCTTCATATTTTACTAAGGCCACGAATTCCAATATCCTGGGCAAAATTGATCTCTATGACGGAATCGGTAAAAGACTTGAGTCGTCTGTGTTTGATACTTATGGGCTTTATGCGTTGAATGATTCTATTTCGACGGTTGCTGCAGCTTCTGTAGAAAAAGCAATAACCGGAAGAACTTCACTTTCGATTTTAGATACTTCGGATCTGGGAATTAGTCTTAAAGGCTCTGATGTCGGACTTATTTCGCTTAATTTTGATAAAAATGGAACGAGTTTAAGGTTTGACGAAAGCGGAATGAAGCTTAATGCCAGAAAGGTTTTATCTGCTGCACTCTCTTTGCGTGATTTTGCAAAAATTGCTGATGCAAAAATAAGATCCGGATTTAACGATGACAGAGGCGTTTCTGTTTTGAATGTTGTAAACGGACTTTCAAAGACCGGGGTTGAAGGAAATCTTGAAACTGCAAAGGATGTGTGGGAGGGGAGAAGAAGAGTTGAGTTCTTTGAAGGAGAACAACTTGGGAAATATAAGGACAATGTCATTTATATAAATAAAAAGTTTGTTGCAAATGATGAGGATTCGACTGCACAGATGGCTTCTCTTGCTGCACATGAAAACCTTCATTCTTATAATGCGGATGAGTTTACTGCACGCGTTAACGGGTATGAAACATATCTTGCGCTCAGCGATTTGTATGGAATCGTGGATGATAAGTATGTGGGAGAGAGTGATATAGGATATTATTCAGCCGTACTCAAAGAAAATGGGAGAGATGGATTGTTTTATAGTCTGTTTGAAACAGATGCTTTTGAAAAGTCAGAGGATGGATATGAGTATTATATGAAAACGACAAACGACAGTGGAAATCGTCAGACTGGTAAGGAAAATACAGTTTATCCATTGGCAAATTCATTAACTCGAAATGAAGTTAATATAATAAATGAAGAAAGAACTAAAAAAGCGTATGCAAAATATCTTGATGATCAATATGATAAATATCTTGAAAATTCAAAAGAATTAAAATCTCGTGGGTTGCAGTTAACGAAGGAAGAATTTCTTAACAATGGTTCTGTAAAATATCCAGATTATGATAAGTTTAAAACTGTTTTAGAAAATACAAGGTTAAACAATAAGAACAGAGATGTTTCATTAAGCGAGTATGTGTTTGAGAAGGAAACGTATTATAGTCTATCCGGATATGGTTGTACACTATCGGTAGCAGCATATATGGCATATAACGCAAATGGAACATTGTGCACATTGAATGAAGCTCAAAAGCGATGTATTGAAGCTGGGGCTATGTCTGGAGAAGGGAAAAGATTTCTTAATCATGGAGAAGATTTTATCAAAGGTGTAAATGCTATAGCGAAAGAGGAAGTCTTGGTTGGCTATACATCGGTAAGTGGTGTTGAGAAGATAAACGAGGCATTTAATACTTTTTCTGATTCTGATGATGCATACTTTGCTCATGGGAGAGTTCTTAATAACACACATTCAGTGTTAATAAAAAGTGAACAGAATGATTATGAAGAAATTGTTGTAAAAAAAGGTGAAGAAGAGAAAACAGTGAAAAAATTTAAATCATTTGATGTTATTAATTCATGGGGAGATAGAGAATCAAAAATAGGACGAACGAATTTTAATATTGAAGAATTTGCTAGAGTTGATTTTTATAAACTGAATGAAAAATTTTCGAAAAAGGAGTGATTATGAAACATAACAAAGGTTTGATATTCTCATTATTTTTTATGATGATGTCATTTATTTCTTATTCGCAGGATATGAAAAAATATGTCTGTAACGGTTGGGGAATTGATATATTCGAAGATGCAGATATAAATTCTAAAGTCGTTGGACATGTTCCGTTCGGCGAACCTGTTGAAATTATCGAAAATACAGATATTGAAGTGCAGAATGAGGGCAAAGGTTTCTGGTGGAAGAAAATCGTGTATAAAAATGTATCAGGTTTTGTTTCGAGTAAGTATCTTGTTAATTTATTTAAGACTGCAATAAAAGTAAAAAGGATGGAAGGTAAATGGGTTAGGATTGAATGGAATTCAAAACAGTTTCATCCTGAAAGAGAATATCTTTCTTTTGTATATTCTGGTAAAGATGAAGAAGCTTCATTTATTGTCAATAATAAGGCAAAGTTTGTTGCTGATACTGATACAGATTTCTGGATTTTTGATGGCGATGTGGGGTTCTATTCTCACCAGGAGCATTATGTTTATGAGAATGAAAAAATTTACTGTCATGTCAGTCACTATAAAGGTACAATTGAATATGATGAAGAAGGTAACCCTTCTGATGAGCCTGTAACGATTGAACAATATGAATATGACTTTGTCTACGAAAAATTAAATTTTTATAAAGAACCAGAAAGTTATAGAAGTGTAGATGGTAATCGTTTTTACCGCACTATTTCATTTGAGAGCCTTGTGTTATGGACAAACCCATCATTTTCTTCAAGAACTGCTGCAATCATAGGGCCGGGTACTGCTATCGAAGTGCTGGATGTTAAAAAAGATTCTGGAGAAGTTGTGCCCGGATGGGTAAAAGTTTCTGTGTTAAAACCGTTAGAAGCAGGAGGTTATGAGAAAACAAATATTGTCGGATGGTGCTATTGGGGCAGTAACTGACTTTTAGTATATAATCATTATTCAATCTAAAAAAAACTGCGGCCGCATGTTTACTCTCTCCGTATATGTATGCGGTTCGCAGAAAAATCCCGGGACAAATGTTAGACGAGGATTTTGTATAACCCGGGATTTTTTATATAGCATCAGAATCTGTAAACAGCTGCAAAGTTTATAAAACTATTATCTTTCCATGCATAGAATTCACTGTCAGAATCTTTACACCAGATATACATTCCGCTTGCAGAAAGTGTAAGACCGTCAGAGATACTGTAAGAAAGCTTTGGCATTACAACGACATCACCCCTTTCGATTCCGTAAATGAGTGTTACTTCTGGAACGAGTCTGTCATTTACAAATGATGCAGAAACGTTTGCAACTATTTTGTTGCTCGAATATCCTGTTTTGCAATAATCAACATCGAGAGGATTTTTGTCGCATTCAGCATTAGAAAGAACGTAAGAACCTGTTTCCTGAATATTTACATTCATATTGCAGAACGGAAGGTCGATGTCAAAGCCGCCGAGCCATGAAATTGAATTGTTGTGAACCCATGGGTCTGTTCCGGCAGTATCTTCGGTGAGATTGTATGCAGCTTCTGCTCGAAGATTAAAGTGCCAGATTGTTGTTGCAGCTTCCAGTCCGAATGTCTGTTTTTTGTCATAAGACAGGAATTTGTCGCCTTCTTCTGCAGTTCCCGAAAGTTCTTTCGTAACATAAGAAGCAAGGCGCGAAGCGTTGAACGAAGGCTGTTTGTAGTAACCGTTATAGTAACTGATTCCGAAATCTACAGGACCTGCACTTGCAGTAACGCGAGCGCCGAATTGTCCGTATTTGAGTGTATTCAGCTCTGGATAAATTGAATCTGGCTCTGCGCTTAATGCATTTGCGTTAGTGAGGGCTGTCATATATGCAGTTCCTGCAGCTTCAAGTTGTGCAAGTGCTGCAGCATTTGTCGGAGCCTGTGAGACTGCGATTAAAGCCTGATTGTAGGCTGTGAATGCATTTTTGACTGCAGTTGTTGCGGCAGCTTCTGTGGTTTTAGAAAGCGTGGTGTATGCTGCCGGTGTCCACACTCCGTTTTTTGAAAATCTGTCTACGGGAAGAAGCGGTGAATAAATTACTTCTGCGTGAAGATTGTTTACTCCAAAGTCTCCTCCGAGTTTTAGCATCGGTGTGCTTATGCGGCGGTCGATGTAATCCGGGATGATGAAGTCTGTATAATCGTCTGCGTTAAAGTTATCGATTACATGAAGTTTATCACCTTTGCCCCAGACTACTTTCATTTTGCCTGCTTCGATTGTAAGCCAGTCAAAAGTTGTTCTTAACGATAATTCATCAACAATGTCCAGCGGATGGTTTTTAAGGATGTCATCGTTAAATTTAAGCTGAACTGAAGAATCTGAGATTTTACCTTTGTACTCAAACCCGAGTTTTGCCTGAGGAACTGCAGATGTTGTAATTGAATCTGCATCATCATCTGTTATATATGAGCGGATATCGATTGATGCAGTTCCGTTTACATTTACGTTTGAAGAAGAATCTGATGAAAAAGAATTATCATCAAATGAATTAAAATCATCACCAAAGCCTGTAAGGTCAGATGACTGAGCAGAAACTGCTGAACATAAAAATGCTGTCATCGTCATTGCAGATAATGTTGTTTTAAGAAAATGTTTTTTCATTTTTTTGCCTTCTTTTATCTGTGGGCGGATAACACCGCCCTAAGTAAAATTTATTTTCCTACTGTTAAAAAGTTCTGTGTAAATACTCTGTCAGGAAGAGGTTTATCAACGATTACTTTTAAAACCTGCAGTGTTGTTGAGTGTCCTGTCTGAACATTTTTTAGACAGTTTTCCATCGGAATATCATACCCGTCGATGTTCTGAATCTTTAATACTTCGAGAACTTTTACAAGCTTGTCATTCTTATCAAACATTTCTGTATGAACAGGATACATAGTTTTTTTATCAACCCAGACCATTCTGTAATTGTACTGTGTTCCTTTTTTATCAAGCGGAATTTCTTTAATAACATGGCAGTCGTATTTTGTTCCGTTTGCTACTGTAAATGATTCATCACGCAGATACTGATGTTCATCTTCGCTTACATCACGTGTTGTAAGGTCATCATAAGTTGCATCTGTTCCCATAAAAGATTTTGAACCTTCGCTTGAGTTTACGCGGCGAACAGATTTTAATGAAGGAAGATAAATCCATTTATCATCCGGGCCGTTATCATTTGTCACCTGGAGGAATCTTGTATCTTTTACAGATGCAGGTCCTTTAAAATCCATTACGACATAGGTTTTTCCTCCATCGTGTTTTCCGTATTCTACTACCTGACGGTTTTCTGTTTCGCCTGATTTATTTTTGAGCGTCATGACAACCATTGACTGTGAGAACTGAGGTTCTTTAAAATCTGCAACCTTCTGCATGATTTCGTTTCCTTTTGCATCTGCAAATGCAGAGCACATTCCGATTACACAAGCTGCAAGTACAGCATAATTCTTTGTTGATTTATTCATATTATTTCTCCTTAAAAGATTCCGCTTTAGCGGTGTTTTTTTGATGTAATAAATTTTGGCTGGAACTGATTTAATATTCCAGGAATTATAGTCATTGCAAGAATGCTTGAAGTAAACATTACTATTGCAACAAGAATACCGATGTATCTTAATACGATGAACTTTGAACAGCACAAAACTAAAAATCCAAGCCCGACTGCAACGGCATTTGTTACAATACCGTGACCGCTTTTCTTAAAAGTCTGTCTGGTTACTGTTTCAAGGTCATCAGTTTTTTCGCGCTCTTCTTTGTATGTTGTAAGAAAATGAATCGTATAGTCGATTCCGACTCCAACAGCAACAGAAGCAATTATGCTTGTTACAAGATCAAGATTGATTCCTGTAAAGCCCATTACCATGTAATTAAGGAGTATTGTGAGCGCAAGCGGAATTGCACCAACAACACCGGCAAAGCCTGACTTAAACGCGATGGATATGATGATGAATACAGAAATGAGTGATATAAGAAGGCTCTGAACCTGGCTTGATACAATCATTTTCGTCATCGTATATTCCATCTCGCCGGCGCCAGTTGCTTCGATTGTATAACCGGCCGGGAAATTGTTTTTTGCAAACTCTTTAGCGGCTGCAATTATCGCACCGGTTTCTTCTGTCGAATGGTTTCTTAACTGACACTGAACTCTCATGATTTTTGGATTCATATCATCGTCGACGAAGCGCCCGAGAGATCCGCTTAAAAGTGTGAGGTATCCGTTAATTACTCCCTTTAATTCTTCTCTTGAAACTACAGGATATTTCGAAACATCGTACGGGATTTCGTAGTATGCCATTCCGTTATAGTTGTAAGTGCTTTCGATGTATTTAAGCATTTTCTCGCTCGTTGCTTTTCTGGCGCCGGCGGCTATGTAGGCTCTGTTAAGCATGTCGATTACCTGTTCTGCAGTGAGAGTCGAAGAAAGCATGTCATTGTACTGTTCATTAATAGATGAGTCGCTTTCTGCCGTTGTGTTTTCTGAATCTTTTGATGTTGAATTGTCTGATGAGAAATCATCTGTAAATCCAAAGTCAGAAAAATCACCGAACGAGTCATCGCCAAATCCGAAGTCTGCGTTAAGGTCATCGGCCGCATTGCCGGTTGTGGAAGTTACGTTGTTGGTTGCAGAATCCGCGCTGCTGGTTTCGAGAGCGCTGCTATCGGTCGAAGCAGCATTTTCATTCTGTGCAGACGGAACATGCCATACCTGATTGATTCGTTTAATGAAATCTGTAAACGAAATTATTTTTCCGATTCCTTCGAAATTTTCTGTAAGATATTCCTGCATGTCATCGACTGCCTTAAGGATTTCTGGATTTGCAATATCACCTTTTTCCTGGCCTTCGATGTTAAAGTAAAGACTGTTTGTTCCTGCAAACTGTCTGTCGATATATCTTATTCCTTCACGAAGACTGCAGTTTTCTGGAAAATAATTTACGATTGCAGTATCGATATGAAGCATTCTTAATCCGACGCATGAAAGGAGTAAAAGTGTAAGTGTAAAAACTGCAAGTCTTGGTTTGCTTCCGCAGAAAAAGTGATAGATGCTGTAGAGTGTGTTCCCGCTTGCTTCTTTTGTGTTCGCTTTTATTTTTGCAGTAAGTTTATTCATTCGTGTAGTTTTTCTGTTTACTTTCTTTACATCTTTTAAAAGAAGTATTGCCGGAATGAATGTAATTGAAAGCAGGAGAGAAATTGCAACACCTACTGCAGTAAAGATTGCAAAACTATGAAGTGGTTCGATTGGACTTGATACAAGAGAAATGAAACCTACTACAGTTGTAATTCCTGCAAGAAGAACAGCACTCATTACTTCGTGAAGTCCGGAGAAAACTGCATTCTGATATTGTTCTTTGGTTAGTTCAGTATTTAAACTTTCGCAGGCTACATAATAATGTGTAAGAACATGAATGCCGTATGCAGAACCTACCGCAATCAGTGCAACCGGAATTACACTTGATACGATTGTAAATGTTACGTTAAATGCTGCCATGATTCCGACTGTCCAGACAGTTGCCATTACAACCGTGATGAGAGGAAGAAGAGTTCCGTCTAAAGTTTTAAAGCTAAAGAAAAGCGAAAGAAGAACTACGATGATTACAAGCGGAATCAAAAAAGCAAGGTCAGAGAGCATGAAGCTTCTTGCACTTTCTGCTACAACCGGGTCGCCGAAGATTTCGTATTTTAATTCGTGGCCTGCGGTTTCTTCTTTTACGATTTTTCTAACTTCTTCGAGAACTTTCTGCTGGCGTTCTGCATCAGTAATTTTTAATTCTGCTTTTTCTTCTGGAGAAGGTGAGTGAATCGTAATCTGCATCTGTGTTGCAGTTCCATCGTCATTTATTATGACGCGGTTATACATGTCGCTCCACTCTGTAAGGCGAGAATTGATAAGAGCGATGTCTTCTTCTGTTCCGGTGTAGGAATCCGGAATGAGCTGTGAAGCAGAAATTGAACCGTCAGATTCGCATACGTAGTCTATATGTGTAAGAGAATCAACGTCATCTACCTGCGAAAGCTCGAGTGCGCGGTCTGTGATTTTTCTTATGACATCGATATTTTCCGGTGTGACAATTGGTCCGCGTTTTGCTTCAAGGCTTACACCGATTACAATCATACTGCCGAACTGGCCTTCTGTTTTTTCGAGCCGTGTGTATGAGGCATCTTTTTGCGGCAGGAACTGTCGTATTGAGTTGTCGATTCCAAGGCCCGTTACAAAGTATCCGAAAACCAGCGTCAAAGCCAGACAGACGCCGATTATAATTTTCGGGTGCTTAAAAAAAGTTTTGGTAAATTTCATTTTGCATGAACCTTCTTTATGTTGATTTGCTGCTTATTAGTTTAAGCGTTTAAGAAGTTAAACTAATAAACATATACTGAATATACAGATATCCCCGCGCAGAGTCAAGTAATTTTTAAATTTTTTATGTGGAATTTGAGTAAATTCACCTTACATGGCTTAAAAAAAGCTTTATAATGCTGTTATGGAATATTTAATATTGGGTCTGGCGGTTGTCGTAATTATTGTGGCGCTTTCTTATTTTTCTAATCTTGTAAAAAAGCCAAAGGAAGGGCAGGGCGGCCGTGCTAAAAGCAAAGCCGGCGCATCTTCGAATGCAAACCCGGGCTTTGTGACATGTCCTGTCTGTAATACACCGCTTGCAAAGGGGCAGAACCTGATATCGAAGGTTTACAGGCCGATGGATGTTCCGGATCAGAGGTGTACGATAAACGGCTGTCCTCACTGCTATCCGCGCCCGGAGCCCGGTATAAGGCGCCAGTGTCCGTGCTGTAAAAAAGAAATTCCGCTTAACGGTTATCTTATTGCCCGCCTTTTTAATTACAAGAATAACAAAAAGCACGTAATGGTCACCGGCTGCAGCGAGTGCTGTAAGAAATGATGAGGAGAAAATTAGTCGTCCAGATTGCTTAAAAGTGATTTGATTATTGGTGTAATTAGAGACAATTGTTTTTTATCGCATCTATTGATTAGTTCAGCAATTTCTTTATTTGAAATTGATTTTTCATCAAAAAGTAAATCATCTGTTCGTACGTTCAATGCTTTTGATATTTCGACAAGAACCTGGAGGCTGAGCTTTGTTGAACCTGTTTCTATGTGGCTCATATGTGTCGGTGAAATGCTGATTTTTTCTGCCAGGTCTTCCTGTGTCAATTCTGCTATTTTTCTGAATTTCTTTATTCGTTTTCCAATTGCTTTATAATCCACTTTTATGCCTATATAGTTAAATTTAGTTGAATTTTATAGGCAGTTAATCTATAATTACATAGTCTATATAGGCTAAAAATAGCCTATATAGTTCATATTATAATGACAAAGAGGGTTTTATGAAACGAATTTCCGTATTTTTTATTATTAGTCTTTTATTTTTTAGTTGTGCTTCTTCTATTGTTGAAATGGGAGATGCAATTTCTAGAAGTCGTTCTGTCCCTGAATTAAATACGGTTACTACGGTTTCTATTGGTGATGTTATGTTGCTGCAGGCTACGGAAACAAAAACATCTGCTGTTCAAATACTAAAAACAGATCCAAAACTTCATTGCACAAAAGGGTACTATAAATTGTGGGGTAATGATGGTAAAGGAGTTAAGCTTTATGCTCCAATTATTTCAACAGGCGCTGGTTTTTCTTTTGATCCTTTGTATGAGCAGGCAAGATGGCTTGCATATGGAGAACGGACTGTAACAGATAGTACTTCTGGGCAGTCTGAAAAAAAAGTTGTATTATCGTTGGCTGGCCTTAACGTATACGGAACTCTGTTTAGATATCAAAATATACCTGAAGATTTTTATAAATTTACGGAAGTCACTTTAGAAGGGGCAAATAATTTTCAACAGACATTAATCTACACTGGAAGAGAAAAAAATATTGTAAAATTTACATATCGTGAATTTAAAGATAACTTTGCAAGACCTGATTTTACAATTGATGTTCAATATGATTTATCAATGTCAAAAGATATATCTTTTAAGAATGCAAGAATAGAAATAATTGATGCTACAAATAATTCTATAACATATAAGGTTTTAAAAAATTTTAATTAAACATTTGTAGAAATTCTTTCATACACTTAAAAAATCCTCAAACTCTTTTTCACCTTTTTTTCGTCTCATAATTGAATCAATTTTAACTGGTTTTTTTAGTTCATTGCCCTTTAGAAGTGTTTTAGGTCGACAGAGCGGAACTGAAATAAATCCAAGTGTAAAAGAATTCTCTGATGCTGCAAATGTACATATGATTTTGTTTTTTACAAAATTTTCTTCGACTAAAGTTGATAAAGAGAATAGTTTATCCAAGCAAGACAAGAATCGTACTTTACGGCGTACAGAACCTTTGACCATTTTTTCCGTCTGTCCTTTTTTAAAAAAATTAAAGTCATTTTCAGTAAGTGTATTATTTAAGGCTTTGTCAAAAAACTGCTCAGCGGAAAGATTTGTATTTACTCCGGTCAGGTGAAGAAAATTTGATTTAGAAGCAGAAATAATATAAAACTCTTTTAATGAAAAGCCCTTTGATGAAATTTTATATTCATAATCAAGAAAGACATCTTTATATTTCTGAGCTCCAATGCAGATTGCTGAGAGGACATTTTGTTTAAAAGAAGTGTTTTGTTTAGCCATAAATCAGGGGAAAAAATAAGCCGACGTAATGTCGGCTATGTTGCGGGTTTAAGGTCTCCGCAACGACCAATGGAATAGGGTTTAACGTCTCCTATCCGACATCCTTAATATAACATAATATGTGAAAAAGTCAAATGTATTTTTGAATTTTCCCTAATAATTGTCTGGTTTGTTCAAGATTGTCTTTGTGGTTTTAGATTAAATTCCGCATAAACTCTGTAAATCCCCTCTAAATTCTTAAAAATTCCTCTCAAAATACACATATATAGTGTTTTTTTAGTATATTCCGCAGAAAAAACACTTTTTTTGTTAAAATTTGTGAAAATTCGCTAAAGTCAAATTTGCCATCTCCGATACTTTGAGTGTCGGGCGCACAGCGCTCCTCGGATGCAAGCTTGCCGGGAATCAGAAATCTTTAACTGGTTTTAACGGCGGCCGGATTGAAATGAGTTCGATCTGTTCCGGGATATAAGGAGATACATTATGGTTATTAATCACAACATGAGTGCAATGTTTGCACAGAGATCACAGGGACTTACAGTCCTCAGCAATCAGAAAAACATGGAAAAACTCTCATCTGGTATGAGAATCAACCGTGCAGGCGATGATGCTTCTGGCTTAGCTGTTTCAGAAAAAATGCGTGCACAGATCCGTGGTTTGAATCAGGCTTCGACAAATGCACAGAACGGAATCAGTTTTATTCAGACAACTGAAGGTTATCTGCAGGAAACTTCTGACATCGTTCAGCGCATCCGTGAACTTGCTGTTCAGTCTTCAAACGGAATCTATTCTGACGAAGACCGCATGCAGATTCAGGTTGAAGTTTCTTCTCTCATCGAAGAAGTTGACCGCATTGCAAGTGCTGCTCAGTTTAACGGAATGAACATGCTTACAGGCCGCTTTGCTCGTCCTACTGGTGAGAATGCTGTAACAGGTTCTATGTGGTTCCACATCGGTGCCAACATGGATCAGAGAACACAGGTTTACATCGGAACAATGTCTGCAACGGCTCTCGGACTCCGAAACCTTGGAGATGATGCAAAGATGTCACTTGCTGCTCCGGATGACGCTAACCGCGCAATCGGAACATTGGATGAAGCACTTAAGAAAATCAACAAACAGCGTGCTGACCTCGGTGCTTATCAGAACCGTCTTGAAAAGACAGTAGTTGGACTTGATATCGGAGCAGAAAACCTCCAGGCATCTGAATCAAGAATTCGTGATACAAATATGGCTAAAGAAATGGTTGACTTTACAAAGAACCAGATTCTTAGCCAGGCTGGAACTGCAATGCTTGCTCAGGCAAACCAGCAGGGACAGATGGTACTTAGCCTTTTAAGATAGGCTGAATAAAACAAACCTGCCAAAGCCCGTGGGTTTGTAAAAAGTTCTGCGAATCTGCTACCCCGCAGAACTTTAAGACGAAAGCTCGCGATCAATTCGCGGGCTTTTTTTATTTTAAATTGTACGTTATCATTTCTATATTATAAAATATAGTGGAACATTTATTTGGTAAAGGAAGTGGGGAATTATTGGATTAGTTGTAACAATTCCTTTTCTTGGTTTTATAATTTTTATTTTTATTCAAGTTTTTCTAGAGTAAATATTTATGTTCATATTTTTCGAAATCATTCTTCCCATCAATAGCAATTGATGTTACCAGAGGAAAAAATGAGGATTTTGCATCCATACCGTTTTCGACGCACTTTGGTAACTTGTGCCATAGATAAACAAATGACTGTTGGACAGGTTTTGCTGGGGCACACAAAAGTCGATACAGCGCTCCGTTATGCAAATGTTCAGCAGGATAATGTAAGATAGTCGCATCAGAAATTTATCTGCTAAAAAAGAAATATTCTGAAACAAAAAGGTCCGGTTTTGTGCCGGACTTTTTTAATGATTAAAAATTATTTTGCTAATCAAAATTATTCCAAACCGCCAAATGAAAAACCGCCGAAAAGCCAGGTATTTAATCAATTATATTATTGGTAATAATGCGGATCTTACTCTATAATTATGGTAAGGAGAAAACTTTATGCCAATGATTGAAGCCAAGGTAACAATGCAGTTACCAGCATAGGTGTAAACATCATCCCGGGAAGCGATGTTTTGTGCATGGACTGCAGAGTTATTCCGACATATTCGTGCGAACAGGTAATTACCCAAGTAGAAAAAATCGCAAAGACTGTCGAAAAAAAGTACGGCGTAAAAATAACATATGAAATATTGCAGAAAGCCCAGTCTGTTCCAACTCCGGCTGACAGTAAAGCCGTAACGCTTTTGTCAAAAGCATTAAAGGAACCTCACGGAATTGACTCAAAAATAATCGGAATCGGTGGTGGAACTGTAGGAGCCGAACTTCGCAACGAAGGATTTAACTGCGTAGTTTGGGGTACACTCGATGAAAGATGTCATATGCAAAACGAATACTGCGTCATCGATAACCTCGTCAAAGACGCGCAGACCCTTGCTGTATTGATAGCCAAGTAGTTTTGTCCTGTCTTAATTATTTTTTACGCTCGGCTCACTGAGAAAAACTTTTCTATTTTTCTCAAAAAAAACTTGCTCAATATATATATATATATAATTGAAGGAGGGGAGAGCAAATATTTATGACGCGAATGATATTTTCGCGACATAACAGATTTTTCATAAAAGGAGTAAATATGAAAAAGTGTTTTGTTTGCGCGCTCGCTGCGATCGCGCTTGCTTCGGTCGTTGTTGCCGATGAAAATTTGGGAACAAAAAAGACTGAAGAAAAGGCCACTTCTGAGAAGACAACTTCAAGTAAAAGTTATGTAGGCCAATACGATGAAAAAATGACGCCCGAAAATTCTGTTGTCATTTTTTTTGCTTTTCCTGGAACTGAGCATGCAATTTTCAAGCAAATCAATCCTAAGTTCCCCGTTGACGAGCAGGAATTTAAGTACGACCTTCTTGAGGCGGCTTCTTTCACAATCTTTAAGCCTGTTAAGCCTGGTTCTCGCTACATGATTACAAAGATGAAGGGAACTATGGGCGACGGCTTCCAACGTTCTTATTGGAATATGGACTTTAAGCCCAACCAGCAGGTCTTGGTTCTTGACATTCCGACAGAGCCTGGAGTTTATTGCTTTGGAAATGTTTGGGGCGAGTCTGTGGCTGTTTGTGCCCAAAAAGGCGAGGCTTATCGCTTGCAAAAAGTCGACCAATGGTATTGGGGAAAGAAGTGGTATACTCCAAAGGTTTATAAGCAGTGCCTCAAAAAATTCAAGGCCCGCTACGACGGAACGCCATGGGTTGCCGCTTATGAAGAGAAGATGAAGAATCTTAAGCAGGAGCCCTTAGAAGAGACTTCTGTCGAAGACACTCCCGCTCCATCTTCGGCAAAGTAAGGTGACAATATGAGAAAAACGCTGGCTGCCGTGCTCGCGGTACTGGCTCTTGCCTCCGTCGTTGTTGCGGCGGAAAGCTATGGAGCCAAAGATAAAAAGTGCGCTGTCAAAAAAGAAATTCTCGCTCCGGACGAAGTAATTATGGTCGGTTCGGTGACTGTAAAGGTTGATGACGAAAATTTTGAGTTTTACGCAAAGACTTGGGGAGTGGAGGATTTTGACAAAGAGGACTGTTATTTTGTTTACGGCGATGCCTACAGAGAATACGTAAAGCTCTTTTGGGGAAGCATAAAAAAGAGCGATAATGGAAAGTTTGGCATGTACAAGCCTGGCGACTTCTTTTTGTCAAAACAAAAGATAAAGAAGGGAGTTCTTATTTCGGACTATCCAATCAGATGGAGCTTTTACAGTGACCCCAACTTTCAAATTTATCTTCCGTTTTATTTTGAGGCCACTGTTCCCAAGGGAGAAAAATTTGTTTATGTAGGACACTTTGAGTACCACTTGGAGGGTTCTGACTTTCACCCAACAAAGATTTTGGTTTCTGACAGATATGACCAAGCCAAGGAAGCGCTTGAGCAGGAATTTGGGGAGTCAATCCATCTTTGCCGGGTCGAAATCCAAAAGCTCGAAAGCAAGTGACGCAATTTGAGGTCTTTATTGCAAAAAAACGGTAAGTGACTTTATAAATGTGCTGCCAGGTCTTTTACTTTTTTAAGGGAAAGATCTGCAGCCTTTACAATCTGCTCACGCCATGGCACTTAGACCTTGCTTTTTTGAAAACTGACAAAATAAGTTTTTTTACATCATCAGGGGTTTTGCAGATAAAGTCTGCGTGGCATAGAGTAAATTCAGCTTCGGAGCCAAAGCCCCGGAGTATGCCGATTGCCTTGAGGCCGGCAAGGTGTGCGCCTTTTACATCGTAAGAGCGGTCGCCGATCATGATTGTTTTATCGAGCTGGCCGGTAATTTTGTTTTCTGAAAGAACATATTTTATGACGTCGATTTTTTCTGTGCGTTTTTTTTCTTCTGTGTCGGCTCCGCCGATAAAGTCAAAATATTTTGAAAGCCCTTTATTTTCTATAATCTTTTTTGTGTAAACTTCGGGTTTGCTTGTTGCGATGAATAATTTTTTTCCGCAGCTTCGAAGGTCTTTTAAAAGCTGTTCAACTCCGGGATAAAGCCCGCACATAAACATTCCCTGGGTAGAATAAAAATCGCGGTAAACTTTTATTGCATTTTGAATTTCTGATTCAGGAAGCTTAAAGATTGTCGTAAAGCTTTCTTTGAGCGATGGCCCAATCATTTTTACAAATGTCTCTTTAGTATATGGAAGAGAATAGTAATCACAGACCTTCTGCATGGATGCAAAAATTCCCTCGGAGGTATCGCATATTGTTCCGTCAAAGTCAAAAAGAATGTTTGTCATTATCAAGATAATAGCAGAGCGGTAGAATTTGGTAAACAGGCGGGCTTTTAAGGATGAAAAAACACTTAAAATGGGAGTTTGATGATAAAAAGGTCCCGAAACGCGTAAAAAAGATAAAATCATCTATCCTTTTGAAATGATTAAAGATAAGATTTCCGGCCGGGTCGAAAGCCTTTACGGCTATTTTACCGCTCTGGACCTCTAAATTCATGTCAGTTATTTGGGTAAATTCAGGCTGAATTTACTCAAAAATCCGTAAAAATCATGCAAATTCTGTAAAAAATCTCCTAAAAAACCGTTAAAATTCGTTAAAAATTTGCTAAACCATTTTTTTCAAACTCCGATAAAGAAGTAACGGGTGGTAAAAAAACCCCACATGGATAGTTTGTCCTTGCGAGGTTTGAGAATAAAACACCAAACCTTACAAGGAACGCTCTGGAAGATTCCAGTTTGTGTTCGAGATTTTATAGGAGATACACTATGGTTATCAATCACAACATGAGTGCTATGTTCGCTCAGAGATCACAGGGTCTTACAGACCTCAGCAATCAGAAAAACATGGAAAAACTCTCATCAGGTATGAGAATTAACCGTGCAGGTGATGATGCTTCTGGACTTGCAGTTTCAGAAAAAATGCGTGCACAGATCCGCGGTTTAAACCAGGCTTCTACAAACGCAGAAAACGGCATTTCATTTATTCAGACAACTGAAGGATATCTTCAGGAAACTTCTGACATCGTTCAGCGTATCCGCGAACTTGCTGTTCAGTCTTCAAACGGTATTTACTCAGACGAAGACCGTATGCAGATTCAGGTAGAAGTTTCTTCTCTCATTGACGAAGTAGACCGCATTGCTTCTTGTG
>DBWY01000003.1:195507-200919 GCA_002309195.1 Treponema sp. UBA1226 | reverse complement strand
AACGGTATGAACATGCTCACAGGTCGTTTTGCTCGCCCTACAGGTGAAAACGTTGTTACAGGATCTATGTGGTTCCACATCGGTGCTAACATGGACCAGAGAACACAGGTTTACATCGGAACAATGTCTGCTACAGCTCTTGGACTCCGCAACCTCGGTGACGAATCTAAGATGTCTCTTGCAGCTCCAGATGATGCTAACCGCGCAATCGGAACTCTTGATGAAGCTCTCAAGAAGATCAACAAACAGCGTGCTGACCTCGGTGCTTACCAGAACCGTCTCGAAAAGACAGTTGTAGGTCTCGATATCGGTGCTGAAAACCTCCAGGCTTCTGAATCAAGAATCCGCGATACAGATATGGCAGAAGAAATGGTAGACTTCACAAAGAACCAGGTACTCAGCCAGGCTGGAACAGCAATGATTGCTCAGGCAAATCAGAGTTCACAGAATGTACTTTCTTTACTCCGCTAGTCGCGTAGTTTAGATTGAGTGAAAGCCGCATCTTCGGATGCGGTTTTTTTATGCGCAGAAAAAAATTGTGCGGATTTGTTTTGTTCAGTATGCGCGATTTGTAAGTTATTGCGTTATAAATTATCGCGCGTTAAATCTTTTACCCATTTGTATTTTTTAAAGTGAACTATTACCCATGGAATTTTTCCTACTTCATCAAGACACGTGCACGCGTAAACTAAAAATACAGGCCAGTGAAATTTAAAAGTTCCGAGTGCTGCAAGCGGAACTGCAACACACCACATGCAGATTGCAAGACTGTACATGTCATACATCGTGTCGCCGCCTGCTGCAAAAATTCCGTTTATGACAATCGTGTTGAATGTGCGGCCGAACATGTAGATGCTCATTACAATCATCATCTGGATTAAGAATTTATCAGCAGTTTGAGAAAGTTTTCCAAAGTGAATCGAAAACGGTGTGATTATAAAACAGAGCGCTGTAATTATAAATCCTGTAATCGTTGCAATTATAAGCATGCGGTCGCCGTATAACTTTCCTTTTTCCAAATCGCCAGAGCCAAGTTCGTTTCCTACCATAATTCCGGCTGCACTGCAAAGTCCGTTGCAAAGACATGTCAAAAGGTCTCTTATTACTGCTGCAATTGAGTTTGCTGCAGTCGCGTCTTTTCCAAGATGTCCCATGAATGCACTGTAAGAAGTAAAGCCGACTCCCCAGAACAGACTTGCACCTAAAAGCGGATAAAGACATTTTACAAAATCTATAAAAAGAATTTTATTAAAGCTGAAAATGTATTTTAATTTCGGATGAATGTAATTTTTTCTAAAAGAATTTGCGATGCACCAGAAAAATTCGATTATGCGTGAAATTAAAGTTGCAAGGGCCGCTCCGCGAACATCCATTGCAGGAAGTCCGAAAAGTCCGAATATAAAAACTGCATTAAGTAAAATATTTATTACAACCGTGCATGAACTTATGAGTGCTGTGCGCTCCGGGTGATCGGTAATTTTCATCATGCAAAGGTATGACTGCGAGATTCCGGTTAAAAGATATGAAAAGCCTGCGATTCTTAAGTATTCGATTCCGGTTGTAACGAGTTCTTTCTGGTCTGTAAAAATGAGCATGAGCTGTTCCGGGAACAATTCGCATGCTGTAAAAAAGAATATCGAAACGATTGCAGACATTTTAAGCGAGAGACAGAAAACTTTGTTTACAGATTCTGTATCTTTTTTGCCCCAGTACTGAGCGCCTAAAATAGATTCAACTCCGACAATCGCAAAAATAATCATGTTCTGTATAAACTGAATCTGTGTAGCAAGCGAAACTGCTGACATTGAATCCTGATTAAAGTGACCGAGCATGAGTGCATCTGCTGCGGCAACGGACGCAAGCATCAGGTTCTGGAATGCAATCGGCAGAGTAAGATGAATTAATTTCTGCAAAAATGTTTTGTCAGAAAAAACGTTAAGCTTTTGTTTCATGCTGTTTTTTTATCCTCCTTTTTACGATTATATAGCGCCACCATGCAGTCAAGCCTGCAATGGACCATACGAATCCGACTGACCACCATATTCCCCAAAGGCCGATAAAAGGAATTTTAGTTAAAATAAATGGAGCTGTAAAGCGCCCGAATACTTCGACGATGCCGTTGAGCATAGAAAAGAATGCATCTCCGACGCCGTATAAAATTCCGCGTACCATATAAATAGTACCAAGGGAAAAATAGAAGAGACTTGTAATCTTAAGTGCAGTCGCCCCCATTTTTATAACGTCGACTTCATTTTTCTTAACGAAGAATCTTATGATTGATTCTCCTCCAAGTTGAATAATAGGGAACATTACGAGAGTAAATATTCCCATAAGAAGCGTTGCTTTTTTATATCCCAAAATGGCACGGTCAATTTTTTTAGCACCATAATTCTGTCCGCAGAATGTAGAAAGGGCAGCGCTCAATGTCTGATAAGGAAGATGAATTATCTGTTCAATGCGGCTTGTTGCTGTAAACGCTGCGCTTCCGACAAGCTGTCCTACGATAACTGAGTCTGCAAGGTTGTAAACCTGCTGAAAAAGATTTCCTATTAACATTGGGATGGAAAAACTTATTAAAAGCTTAACAGGATTTCCTTCTGTCATGTCTATAATGTTGTCTTTCATACATCTGGAATATAGCAAAACCACTGCCAGAAATAAATAGTTTTTTTTGATAAAAAGTGGTTTATTTTGATTTGTTTGATGGGTTTATATTGATTTATATGCTGAATTTACTAAAATAACGCAAGGCTTTTAAAGTGACAGGAGTTCGCCTGGCTTTTCGATTATATAGTCTGCGCCGGCTTCTGTAAACTCTTTCTGGCTTCCAAATCCCCATAGAATACCGCATGATTTTAAGCCTGCCTTTTTTGCTCCGAGGATGTCGTATTTTCTGTCGCCGACCATGAGGATGCCGCTTTTGTCTGTGATATTGTTTTCTGCGAATATATAATTTATGACATCGATTTTTTCTGTGCGTGTTCTTTCTGCAATGTCTGCGCCGCCTATAAAGTCAAAGAGGTCAGAAAGTTTTTTCTGTTCTATAATCTGTTTTGTATATACTTCTGGTTTGCTTGTCGCAACAAAAATCTTTTTGCCTCTGTTTTTAAGTTCTGCAATCGTTTCTGCAACTCCGTCATAGACAGAGCACATATACATTCCTTCTTTAGAATAAAATGCGCGGTAAACATCGATTGCATTCTGTATTTCGGATTCGGGAAGATTAAATATTGTAGAAAAACTTTCTTTAAGTGAAGGGCCAATCATTTTTACAAAAGTTTCTTTGCCGTAAGAAAGTCCGTAGTGTTCGCAGACTTTTTCCATTGATGCAAAGATTCCTTCTGAGGTGTTGCATATTGTTCCGTCAAAATCAAAAAAATATGTTGTAAAAGTTTTTTCTTTGTTCATTGTTTTTATACTTCTGTGCGGCCGCGAAAGCTTCTTGCAAGTGTAAGTTTGTCTGCGTATTCAAGATCGCCTCCAACAGGAAGACCTGATGCAAGGCGTGTTACTTTGATGTCGCTTACTGCTGCAATCATTCTCTGTAAGTAGAGTGCAGTCGTGTCGCCTTCTACAGTAGGGTTTGTTGCAATTATTACTTCGCTTACCTTTTCTTCTGTGATGCGTTTGATAAGCTGCTTTATGTTAAGCTGATCTGGACCAATCCCTTCGAGTGGAGCAATGACGCCGCCTAAGACATGAAAGAGGCCGTTAAACTCATGCGAGCTTTCGATTGTAGAAACATCCTGCGGCTGTTCGACTACACAGATTATAGAGCGGTCGCGCATTGTGTCTGTGCAAATCGGACACGGATCGTCTTCTGTCCATGTGCCGCAGACAGAACATGGTTTTATTTTTTCCTGGAGGGTATTTAACTGCAGGGCAAATTTTTTTACGTAAGAAGTGTCGGCTTTTAAAATAAAGTTTACGAGGCGGCCGGCTGATTTTTTTCCTATACCCGGAAGGCGTGAAAAACTTTCTGTAAGTTCGTCGATTGCGTTCATGATTAAAGCCCCGGGATTCCCATTGATGATAAAACTGGTCCGTATTTTTCTTTTAATTCTTCTGCAATTTTTGTCATTGCATCATGATGAGCTGCGATGATTAAATCCTGAAGCATCTGTACATCACGTGGATCTACACAGGCCGGATCAAGTTTGATCGAAGTAATTTCGAATTTTCCGTTTACGGTAACGTTTACGATGTTGCCGCCGGAACTTCCTGTTGCAGTAATATCACGCATCTGTTCCTGAATGTTTCCGAACTGTTCTTTCATCTGATTAAGATTTTTTAACATATCGAATGGATTCATTATACTCCTCCCACAATGTTTCCTTTAAAAACGCTGCATAATATGTCTACCTGCTTTGGAATCGTTACAGGTTTTTTGTTTTGTTCAGTTTCAAGTAAAGTTATGTTAAAGCTTACGTTCTGTCCGGTAAAGCGCGAGATACATTCTGCGATGTCTCGGTTTTTTGCATCAAGCTGTGATTTCTGGAAAGCTGAATTGATTGTAGTCGAAACGGTGTTGCCTTCGATTTTCCATTCACCTGTCTGCATAAGACCTGCGCTTATGAATGCGTCTTCGAGTGAAATTGCTGCAATTACCTTTGCCTTAATTTTATCTGCTTCTGTGGCTGCCGCTGTATTTTGAGGCGGCAGGGCACCGCCATTATAAAAAGGGTCTGTTTTAGGTTGCGCTTGAGGCGGCGCAAATGATGCGTCCGGGTTTTCGGTTTGAGCGTCAGCTGCCTCTGTCTCGCGCGAATTTTCTATCGGAGAACCTGCCAGCGCAGAAAATGTTGCCATCTTTGGAGCACCCGGGATCGGGTCTGGAGCAGACGGTGTCTGTAATTGCATGGCTTGAGGCTGTGCTCTCTGCGAAAACTGCGACTGCGTGTTCTGTGAAGCCGTGTTAAGGTTTGAAACTTGAGTTTGAGCTTGAGTGCCTGAAATTTGTGCGCCCTGCATTAAAAGTACCTGTGCATTGTCGATTGCTTTTTTAACTTCGACAGGGCTTACATAATCAGAAAGCCAGCACAGTTTACTGAATGCAAGTTCTATTTCGTAACGTGGTGAAAGTGAGTAGCGTATGTCACGATAGAGATTCAAGAATAAAGAAAGCGCTCTTTCTATCTGGATAGAATTCCATCCTGATAAAACTTTTTTACTGTAGCGTTCTGCTGCCTGACCCAAAAGCGATTCTTTTGTTATTCCGTATTTAATAAGAAGAAGACTTCTTAAATAATCAGAACAGTTTGTGATAAGCTGGTCGATTGAAATTCCAGACTGAAGAAACGCATCAAGTTTTTCTGTTACGCTTACATTGTCTGCATCGATGCAAGCATCAAAGATTTCGTTTAAGCGTTCTGTTCCGACAAGGCCGAGCTTATCGCGGATTTTTTCATAAGT
>DBWY01000003.1:36134-195448 GCA_002309195.1 Treponema sp. UBA1226 | reverse complement strand
GATTCGCGTGCAATCCAGTAAAGTGCTTCGTCTTCTGCAGTAATTCCGATATCTTTGCATGCAAGTTCAAGCTGTTCTTTAACTTTTTCAATCGGGACAAGACGAAAGTTAAACTGCTGACAGCGGCTTTTAATCGTTGCCGGAACTTTTTGCAGTTCAGTTGTTGCAAAAATAAAAATTACATATGGTGGTGGTTCTTCGATTGTTTTTAAAAGCGCATTAAATGCACTTGTCGTAAGCATATGAACTTCGTCGATGATATAGATTTTGTAACGGCATGAGTTTGGCGGAAACATTACTTCGTCTTTAATCTGGCGGATGTCATTTACGCTTGTATTTGACGCACCGTCGATTTCGATTACATCAAGACTTGAGCCTTTTGTAATTTCCTGACATGTTGAACATGTTCCGCATGGAGTTGCAGTTGGTCCTGACTGACAGTTAAGGGCTTTTGCAAGAATGCGGGCTGTTGATGTTTTCCCGCAGCCGCGTGGTCCTGTAAAAAGATACGCGTGTGCAATTTTCCCTGTTTCAATTGAATTTTTTAAAGTCGCCGCAACAAATTCCTGGCCTATAAGGGCGTCAAAAGTCTGTGGTCGGCGTCTGGTTGCTGTTACTTCATATGCCATATTCATACTATAGCGCAAATCCGGCTTATAGTCGAGTAGAGAAATTTACGGGTTTTCTGCTTATTTTACACGCATTTCAAAAACTCCGTCCCATTTTGCAGGTGGCGGGGAAATCTTAAAATGACGGATGCGGTCAATAAAGATTTTGCTTGGCATGTCGTTGTATTTTTTATAACATGCCATAAAATATTCTGAACTTTTTTCCCACTGCTTTTTTCTGTAAAAATAAAGGCCGCGTTCAAAAAGTGTTTTTATTTCCAGAAGTTTAGCAGATGATTTTGTCTTAAGCTGTAAGATTTCATAAATACGTACAGGTTCTGTTTTACCTTTAACCGTTATAAAGTCAAGCTCGCGGCAGATGAAGCTGTCGTTAAGTTTTTCGTAAACTGCTTCTGTGATTATTGCCTTAGAACCGTATGCTTTATTTGCTCCTTCGAGGCGGTTGGCAAGGTTTACTGTGTCGCCGATAGAAGTAAAGTCCATTCTTGTTTTAGAGCCTACAGAACCAAATACGACGTTTCCTGTGTTGATTCCGATACCCATCTGGATTACATCGTCTCCCGATTCTTTAGAAAGCTGCTGCTGTTCTTTCATCGCGGTTCTTATTTCCATTGCGGCTTTGCACGCGTTGTATTCTTTTCTAGGGCCGGCAAAGAATGCCATCATTTCGTCTCCGACAAACTTGTCGATGTCACCGCCGTTTTTAAGGATGATTTCTGTTTCTAAATCAAGATAATGATTTAACATCGAAACTATTTCTTTTGGAGCGCGTCCTTCGCATAATGTCGTAAAACCGCGGATATCTGTAAACAAAAAGCACAGTTCACGACTCAGGCTTTTTTTAGATTCGTTGTCTGCGTGCTTGAGTGTAGAAAAAGAAATGTATGGAACTGTTCCGCGTATCAAAGTAACCATGTCGCTTATTTCATTTGAGAGGTCTTTGATTTCGTCATGAGTTTTTATTACGTCTTCAAATTGAATTGTCTCAGGTAAAACTTTTCCTCTTCCAGAAAGCAGAGTCGAAAGTGAGTTGGAAGTTTTTCTTACATTTGTCCTTAAAAGAAGAAGTGGATCTGCAATATAATCTGCAAGGAATAAAGTTAAGATTACCGAAAGATATAAAAAGACTGCAGAGAGTGCAAAGACTGCAACCTTTGTCTGAAAGTATGGCTTCATCAGAACATCTTCTCTGTAAGTAACGATTGTAAATCCTACAAGCTTTGAACCTGCCTGGCGTGTAAGCGTAACAGGGTAAATAAATTTACATGTTCCGTATGTCTTGTTGTAAACAGGAGTTTTTCTGTATGCGCCTGTTTCATATCGTTTTAAGTAGTCGCGTGCCTGTTCTTCTGTAAGCGATTTTTCTTCCTGAGGAATTGCAGATGCTTTAGAAGTAGTGTAGGCAAGAACATCAAACGGCGGAAGTTCTGTTTCTGCGTCGATTGATTCAAGATAGATATGAGCATTTACGCTTGAAATTATGATGTCGATTCTTTCAAACGGAGAATCTGCATAAGTGTTTGATTTTTTCTGCTGGCTAAAGAAGTAGGAAATCTTGTCGTTTTTACCTTCTGCAGTTTCGTAAATTGCTGCTGTCTGTTCTGCGTGAGTTCTTCCTGCATCTGTAACGGTTTCTGTAATGAGGTTTTGATATCTTCGTAAAATCAAAACCATAAAAGAAAAAAGAATGACTGTAATTGCACCGATTATCGAAAGTGTAAGCTTTGTCTTGATGCTTATCTTTTTTTTCTTTTTATCTTCTTCTTCGTTTTTAAGCTGCTTAAATTCTGCGTATTCTGTTGTGTTTATTCTTCTGTATGTAATGCCTGTTATGCTTAGTGCAAGATGCGCAAGAACTGCAAAAACAAAGAGCGTGTAGATGTATCGCGGCAGCTGAATGAACCAGAGACTTGTATTTGCGCAGATAATCATGCACGAAATTGAACAGAACAAATATAATGTAAGTGAAACCAGAACTAAATAATAAAGTATTTTATTTGAAATCTTTTTTACAAAAATCGAAGTAATTAAAACGATTACTGTTGCAGGTAAAAAATAAACTGAATAAAAAAGAAGCTTTAATATAGGTGCGTAAAAGTTTGCGTCTTTTACAAGTGGAATTAAAAAAGGAAATAAAAGTGTGTGCGGGGTTTCGGTATCGTAAAGATTAACCTGCATCATGCTTAACGGACAGCAGAAAAGCACCGTTATAACAAGTGCAGGAAAAATTCTACAGAAATAAAAAAAGAATTTTGTTTTATTAATCTTTACCATTTATTTATTTTTGTTCAGACGGTTTTTTCTTTGCGTCTGCTACAGCTTTTGCCATTTTAGCTTTTGCAGCTTCCATGTCATTTACCATAAGAATAGGCTGTCCTGTAGCATCAAGTGTATCACGCCACAAAGAACCTTCCGGGTTAACTGCATTTCTGTGCTGTGTAACCATCTTGATAGGAAGGTGAACAAATTTGTCATGAACAAGTCCGATAACAAGTTTTGTTTTTCCTGCCATTGCAGCATGAACTGCATTGTTACCAAGGCGTTCGCAGTAAACAGAGTCTGATGCAACTGTAACTGATGCGCGGATCTGGTAACCCGGGTCAATGTATTTAAGGTTAATTTCGATTTTCTTTTCTTTGAAGTATTTTTCGATCTGTGCTTTAAGGTAAACACCGATGTCTGCAAGTTTTTTGTTTCCAGATGCGTCTGTTGCGTTTGTGCTTGTAAGTAAATCCTGTCCTGCACCTTCAGATACTACGATTACTGCGTGACCACGTTTTGCAAGACGGCGTTCAAGACATGCAAGGAAACCGTTTTCTCCTTCGAGTTCAAATGGAACTTCTGGAATTAAACAGAAGTTTGTTTCGTGGCTTGCGAGAGTTGCTGCTGTTGCAATAAATCCTGCTTCGCGTCCCATAAGTTTTACAAGACCGATTCCGTTAATCTGACTTGCAGCTTCCATGTGGATTGCAGCGATAGCTTCTTTTGCTCTCTGAACTGCTGTTTCAAATCCGAATGAACGGTCGATGAACATAAGGTCGTTGTCTACAGTCTTTGGGATTCCTACAACTGCGCATTTGTAACCGCGTTTTTCTACTTCGCATGCGATGTCATAAGAACCGCGCTGTGTTCCGTCGCCGCCGATGATGAAAAGCATGTTGATGTTGTCGCGTTCGAGACAGTCAACGATTTCGCCGACTCTCTGTCCGCCACCGCGGCTTGTACCAAGATATGTACCGCCGATTTTGTGGATTTCGTCGATTAAGTAGCGGTCAAGGTCAATTGGTTCGTATCCTTCTTCTGCAAAGAAGCCGTGGAATCCGAACTGGTAGCCCTTTATCGTTTTTACGCCGTAACGTGTGTTAAGACAGCGTACGATTGCACGAATAACGTCGTTTAAGCCAGGACAGAGACCGCCGCATGTGCAGATTCCGGCTTTAACGTGTTTAGGGTCAAAGTATATTTTTTCGCGAGGTCCGGCTTTTTCCATGAGGTTTGTCATGTCGAGCGGATCGTTTGCCTTATCTCCGGAAACATAAATGTTGTTTCTGATAAACTGATCGTCCCTGACATAATTTGCCCTGTTGTCGCCGATTACGCGAGAAAGTTCGATAGGTGAATCAACTGTACAAGTTCCTAAAGATTCAATTGAAAAATCCAATGTATCGCCCATGAAAAAACTCCTGATTTTACTATATAAATAGGTAAGTTTAATTAGAATATCCTAAATAAGGCCAGTTATTCAAGTAGTTATTTACTTAAGGCGGAATAAAACAAATGCCGTTTTCTGGTTCATTCAGCCTTAAAAAATATAAAAAATACGGGGTAAATTGAAAAATTCTATTAATATGTGTATAATAGAAAATTATGGATTTACTTAAAAAATTGGAACAGTGCGAAAAACGATTTAAGGAAGTTTCAGAACTTGTTCAGTCGCCGGATCTGGTAAAGGATCCGAAAAAATACAAGGATACTATGCGTGAAAACGGATATCTTACAGAAGTATGCGCATTGGGAGATGAGTATAAAAAAGTTCTTTCCGGAATCGAAGACGCAAAACGCCTCATCACAGAAGAAGATGATGTTGATATGAAAGAAATGGCACGCGAAGAGCTAAAGGAACTCGAAGAACGTCAGCCGAAACTTGAAGAAGAAATAAAACTTAAATTAATTCCGCCTGACCCGCTTGATGAAAAAAATATTATTCTTGAAATACGAAGTGCAGCAGGTGGAGACGAAGCAAGTCTTTTTGTTCGTGACCTCTGGGAAATGTACTGCCATCTTGCAGAACGCAAAGGCTGGAAAACAGAAACGATGGAAGCTCAGGAAACAGAAGTTGGTGGCTTTAACAAAATCGTAACTAATATTTCAGGAAAATTCGTATACGGAACATTGCGATGGGAATCGGGTGTTCACAGAGTTCAGCGTGTACCACAGACAGAAAGCCAGGGAAGATTGCAGACTTCTACTGCAACAGTTGCGGTTTTACCAGAAGCAGATGAAGTTGATATTCAGATTAACCCGAACGATGTTCGCGTTGACGTAATGCGTGCCGGTGGACCTGGAGGACAGTGTGTTAATACGACAGACTCTGCCGTGCGACTTACACATATTCCGACGGGACTTGTTGTAATTCAGCAGGATCAGAAATCACAGATTAAAAATAAAGAAAAGGCGTGGTCAGTTTTGCGCGCACGACTTTTTGATCTTGAACAGAGTAAAAAAGATGCAGAGAGATCTGCTGCGAGAAAGAGTATGGTTGGAAACGGAGATCGTTCAGAAAAAATCCGCACATACAATTATCCTCAGGACCGCGTAACAGATCACCGCATTAACTATAGTGCTCATAATCTTCCGGGATTTATGATGGGAAACATGGATGACATGCTCGATGCTTTAAACGTTTATGCAAAAGAAGAACAGCTTAAAGCAGATATAACAGAGATGGGCGCATAAAGATAACATGAATAAGAGAACAGTATTAATCATTGATCAGGATCAGATAAATAGAAGAATTCTCGCAAATATCCTGCAGGATGAATACACTCTTATTCTTGTTACAAATGAAGCAGAAGCTTCAAGAATTTTAAAAACAAATTACAAAAGAATTTCTGCAATCATTCTTGATCTTGAGATGCCTTCGACAGAAGACGGTTATAAAGTTCTCGAAAAAATTCATGCAGATAAAAATTACGCAAAAATCCCAATCGTTGTTTCGAGCCAGATTGGTTCTGAAGAGGAAGAAGAAAAAGCCCTCTCGCTCGGTGCGCACGATTTTATTTTTAAACCGTATAAACCAGAAATCATCAAGCACAGACTTTCAAATACAATCGAGCTGATGGAAGCCGTAAAGGTTGTAAATCTTGTTATAAAAGATGATTTGACTCCGTGTTACAATAAATCTTATTTTATGACAAAGGTTCGTGAAATTCTTACAGAGCATGCCGATGAAAAATTTGGAATTCTTTGTATCGATGTTGAACAGTTTAAAATGGTCAACGACTCTTACGGTATTTCGGCTGGTGATAAGATTCTTTACAAGCTTAGTGAAATTCTTTGCTCTGAAATTCCTGAAGGTGCTGTCTGTTCTCGTTTTACGGCAGATGAATTTTTTATTTTTATGTCGTATGACGAAAGTTTTTACGAGCCTTTCGTAGAAAAAGTTTCTGCAACACTTCATAAATATCTTCCGAGAATCGGTGTAAAGATTAAGTTAAAGATATGCTGCGGTGTTTATTATATTCATGATAAATTAATTCCTGTTGCGGCTATGTGTGACAGAGCTCAGCTTGCAACTCAGAATATCAAGGGTAAATACGGAAAAGTTCTTGCATATTATCAGGACGACATCAGACGCCAGATGCATAACATCCAGGCGATTACAAATACGATGGAGCAGGCATTAAAGAACGGCGAGTTTAAGGTTTTCTATCAGCCTAAATATGAACTTGCTTCTGAGTGCATTGCCGGAGCCGAAGCTCTTGTGCGCTGGGAAAATCCTGAGATGGGCTTTATGTCGCCTTCTGCGTTTGTTCCGCTGTTTGAAAAAAACGGATTTATTACTTCGCTTGATATTTTTGTATGGGAAAGTGTATGCCGTGACATGCATGAATGGATAAGCCAGGGCGGAAAACCTTTTGCAGTTTCGCTCAATGTTTCGCGCGCAGATATTTATAATCCTAAGCTTATTAAGATTCTTGTCGACTTAAGCGAAAAATATGAAATAGAAAGAAAATACATTCACCTTGAAATAACAGAAAGTGCTTATACTGATAATCCTGAACAGATTATAAAGACCGTTAAATTATTGAGGGAAAAAGGGTTCCCTATTGAAATGGACGACTTTGGTTCGGGATATTCTTCGCTCAATATGCTTTCTGAAATTCCTATCGATATCTTAAAGCTTGATATGGGCTTTGTTAAAAACGAGCTTGAAAAATCAAGCGGCAAGGGAATTTTAGGATTTGTCATCAGTCTTGCAAAGTGGCTCAATCTTGCAGTTGTTGCAGAAGGTGTCGAAACTCCTGAACAGATTAAGATTTTAAGTTCGATGGAATGTAATTATGTTCAGGGATTTTATTTTGAAAAACCTCTTTGCAAGGAAGATTTCTTTAAGCTCATGAAAGAAGGTGACATAAAGGATATGTACCTTACAAGTTCGAGCGTTACACATATCGATAAAGAAAAACTTGTTATAAATAAATCTGTCGGAACAAAACTCGGAACAATGCTTGTAGTTGACGATATCGAATTGAGCCGCGAAGTAATTAAACAGATATTCTTAGAAGAATACGATATCGTAGAAGCAGTTGACGGACTCCAGGCATGGAATTACATAAGGGAAAATCCGACAGAAATTACGATTGTACTTCTTGACCTTCTTATGCCGGTTATGGACGGCTTTCAGCTTTTAAAGAAGATTAGGGATTTTGAACCGACTCGAGAGATTCCGATTGTTGTAACATCACAGGGCGATGAAAAATCAGAAGAGCGTGCACTTTCGATGAGTGCAGAAGATTTTATTTCAAAACCATATAATCCTGTTATTCTTCGTCATCGTGTACGAAACGCAGTAATGAATTCAAAAGTAAAGAAGATTGAACTTGAACGCCAGATGAACAAGGAACTTCTTGAAGCCGAACTTGCTGTAAATAAAGATGCGCTTACGGGGCTTTCTACAAGAAAAGTTCTTGAATCAAAAGTAAATGACTTCTTTGCAAACTCAGAAAACTCTGGTGCTGTTTTTGTAATGATTGACGTTGATAACTTTAAAGACGTAAATGATATTTACGGACATATAAAGGGTGATGAAACATTAAAGCACGTCGGAGAAATCTTGCGCTCGTCGTTTAGGGATGAAGATATCATCTGTCGAATGGGTGGCGATGAGTTTGCTATTTTTATTCCGAAGAAATTTGAAAGGAAACAGCTTGAACTTAAACTTACACGTCTTTGTGATAATCTTGTTTTCATGATAGAAAAAATTCAGGTAACATGTTCGATTGGTGCATGTCTTGCTCCAAAGTACGGTCAGGATTATCAGACGCTTTACAACAATTCTGATATGGCACTTCTTGCAAGTAAACGCTACGGAAAAAATCAATTCCAGATTTTCTCCGGGCAGACGGTGCTTCCTTCTTATGTGTTCTACAGAAATATGGACTGGCTGCTTGATGAATTTAATGATGCGGTAATTGTATGTGCAAAAGATTCTTTTGAACTTCTCTATATAAACAAGAATGCATGTGAAATTGCAGGAAAAGAAAAACGTGAGTGCATGGGTAAAAAATGCTACGAAGTTTTATGGGGAAGAAAAAAGCCTTGTCCTCATTGTCCTAAAGATCTTGAGCCTTCGAAAGATTTTATCGAAACAAAGGTTGTTATAAACGGTGAGAACTGTATGATGAGAACAAAGCTTATAAGCTGGGGCGGTGCTCCTGCTCGTGTTCAGTACATACAGAAAAAAAATTCTTCATTAATTGATAAGCTGATGAATCCAGATGACACTATTTGAAATTAAAAAAAATGCCGTATCTCAGTTTGCAGATGCAGGGTTGCCGACTGCAGAACTTGATGCAGATTGTCTTTTACAGTTTCTTTTAAACAAAGATAAAACTTTTGTCCTCATGAACCGTGATTTAGAAATTACAGAGGAACAGGAAAAAAAGTTTGCTGAATACGTAGAAAAAAGAAAAACAGGACTTCCTGTTGCCTATATCACTCATAAAAAAGAATTTTTTAATACAGAATTTTATGTAACAGAAGATGTTCTTATTCCAAAGCCTGATACAGAAATTTTAGTACAGGAAGCTGTAAATAAAATTTTAGAATTTGCAAAACGCGAAACAGAAAGAACTCTGTTTATAAGAATTGCAGATATCTGCACCGGAAGCGGCTGTATTGCAATAAGCGTTGTAAAAGAAGTTCTTTCTAAAACACAGAACGTCCAGTTTGAAGTAGTGATGACAGATTTAAGTCTCGAAGCAATTTCTGTAGCACGAAAAAATGTTTACGATATACTTGATGCCTCTACCACCATTTTATGCGAAGCCGGCATAGTGCAGAGCGGGGATCATCGTGCGATGATCAAGCTGGTCAACGGTGACCTGCTTTGCTCGCAGACGCAATTTGATTTTATTTTTTCAAATCCACCTTATGTGCCGCACAAGATGGTTGATGAACTTTTACGTGATGGCCGCTGCGAGCCTCGCTCTGCACTTGACGGCGATATAGACCTTTATAACAGTTCTGAAGCAAAATCTGATGACGGGCTTTCGATAATAAGACGACTTGTTCCGGATGTGTATAAGGCTTTAAATAAAGGCGGTTCGTTCTTAATGGAAAGCGGTGAGTATCAGGCAGAGAGCGTGAGAAAACTTTTTAATGATGCAGGTTTTAAAAATGTTGTAACTTACAAAGATCTTGAAGGTCAGGAAAGAGTTACAGCCGGAGAAAAACAATGATAAGTGTCGTAGCTTTTTTAGGAAATTACGGAAATGAATATAAAAATACAAGACATAATGCGGCGTGGCTTTTTGCAGACACGCTTCCTTTTTATTCACGCTTAAATTTTCTTTCTAAATTTGACGGAGAGCTCGCATCTCTTGATTACAGTGAATTTGTAAATCTTGTTTCAAATTCTTATCCTGAACTTTGTAAAGATGACGGTCAGATTGCAGTTCCAAAAAATGCACCTGCAAAAATTTATTTTCTTAAACCGCAGACTTACATGAATCTTTCTGGTCAGAGTATCGGACAGTTATGTAAGTTCTATAAAATAAAACCAGAAGAAGTTTTAGTAGTTCACGATGAACTCGAACTTAAAAACGGATTTTTTAGTCTTAAATGGTCAGGCGGGCTTGCAGGACATAACGGGCTTCGTTCTACAAAAGATGCTCTTGGAACTGCAGATTTCTGGAGACTCCGTTTTGGAATCGGAAAGCCGGCGGATATAAATATTGCAGATTATGTTTTGAGTAATTTTACAAAAGATGAAATGCCTTTGATGGAAACTGTTTTTAAAAAAGCAGGAGTTCTTCTTGTAAAGGCCTTGCTTTCATCTGACCCTTCAAGACTTTTAACACAGTGGGGAAAAGTAAATGTCAACGCTTGATTTTGATAAAGTATTAAAAGGTGATTTTTCTACTGCCGAAAAAGCTTTTAACAGACTTTATAATGTCGTTTCGATTTTAAGGTCAGAAAACGGATGTCCATGGGATAAGGAGCAGACTCCTTTATCTATGAGACAGGATTTAATCGAAGAAACTTTTGAGGCAGTTGATGCAATTACGCAGAACGATGCTTCTCATGCAAAGGAAGAACTTGGTGATGTTCTTCTTAATGCGACGATGATAAGTTATATGTACGAGCAGAAAGGAAACTTTGCAGTTGCAGATGTTTTTAACGAACTTTCAGAAAAGCTTATCCGCCGTCATCCTCATGTTTTTCCTGACAGTGAAGGACAGGTTGCTGCAGTTGAAAAAGTAAAGAATCCTGACCAGGTTTTAAATCAGTGGGACAGAATTAAAGAAAATGTAGAAGGAAGAAAAACCGGCTGCATACTCGATGAAGTTCCGGAAGGGTTTCCGCCGCTTTTAAAGGCGTATAAGTTTCAGAAAAAGGCTGCTAAAAAAGGCTTTGACTGGGATAACATCGATGACGTTAAGGCAAAAGTGCGTGAAGAATTTGAAGAAGCAGAAAGCGCAAGAATTGAGCGCGATACTGCTGTTTCAAAACAAAACGCGAAGGTCTTTGAGCGGAATTCAGCCAGAGAAGCAGATGAAGCTCAAAAAAGGCTCGAAGAAGAAATCGGGGACTTTTTCTTTGCGCTCGTAAATTATGCCAGAAAGCTTGGTGTAGATCCTGAAACAGCGCTTAGCCGTGCAAATAAGAAATTTTACAGGCGCTTTTCTTATGTTCAGGATAAAATGCAGGAAAATGGGCATGAAATGGTTAACGGAGCTCTTGCTGTAATGGATAAATTCTGGGACGAGGCAAAAAAGAAGGGTTTATAGGCTTTCGGCGGGGCTTTTTAAGGTTTTCTTGCGGGCGTCCCGTGAGGTTTTATACTTGTTATTTGACTATTTTTTTACTATATTATGATTATGAGTGGAATTTATTTTAGCGACGAAAAAGACGATGAAAAAAAAGACAAGGCACCTGATGCACTTGCAGAAAAATTTCTTAAAACACGCCAGATTCTTCTTTCTGGTGAAATCAATAAAGAGCTTGCAGAGAAATTTAACAAGCAGCTTCTGCTTTTAGAATCAGATGGAAATGATCCTGTTTATGTTTATATTGATTCTCCTGGTGGGGATGTTAGTGCGGGATTTGCAATTTACGATATGATCCGCTTTGTAAGCTGTCCTGTTGTTCTTGTAGGAAACGGACTTATTGCAAGTGCTGCTGCATTAATTCTCCTTGCTGTTCCAAAAGAAAGAAGGGTTGGATTTGCAAATTCTGAATATCTTATTCATCAGCCTCTAAGCGGAATGCGTGGAACTGCAACAGAAATTCTGATTCATGCAGAAAACCTTACGAAGACAAAGGCAAAAATTAATAAGATTATTGCAGATGCTACCGGTAAGGATGTTAAACAGGTAGAAAAAGATACTGACAGAGATCACTGGCTCGATGCAGAGGAAGCAAAAGAGTACGGTCTCATCGGTAAAATCATTGCTTCGCGTAATGAATTAAAAGAAATAAAATAAAGTTGTATGACTTTTGAATTAACGGATGAACTTGCAGATTCTATAATCTCGGCTCTTGAAAATCAGGAAAAAAGATTTGTCGTTGATTCTAAGTCGGGCTTGCTTGCAGAAAAAACACAGGATTTTGTGTGTGATGAAGAAAACTTTTACGAGCTTCCGTCGTGGGATTCGAAAGACGGATTTGATTTGATGGAGGGCTTTGTAAATGAACTTCATTCACCGATGGCCAGAAATGATTTACTTAATGTTCTTCGTTCTGGAAGGGGGGTATTTAGAGGATTTAAAGATGTTTTAAAATCTTATCCGGAAGTTGAAAAACGCTGGCATTTTTTTAAGAACAGACAGCTTATTAATTACATCAACAGATGGTATAACGATTTAAGGGAAACATGGGGTCTTGAAAAATTAGACCGCGAAGTAGAAGAGACAGAGGATTTACTTTGCGACGACTTTGTGTTTTCAAATTATGATTTTAAATGCGACAGAGAAGAAGTTTTAAAATGTATTGAATCTGTTGCCAGAGACTATAGTGCGGTTCTTCCTGAAGAAATTGCAAATGCTTTACCTGAATTGTGGAAAGCAGACGAAGACGTAAAATTTGGCGATAAAGCCTGTGGTTTTGTATGCCGTTCGTTATCAAAAGAATTTGCAGGATGCGCTGTTTTTGCACCATGTCTTAAAAATGCACCTAATACCGTTTTACTCACCGGTTATTTTGTGCAGGAAAATTATCGCGGTCTTGGAATAGGCAGACAGCTTTTTGAAATGTCATTAGCCGAACTAAAGAAGCGTCATTTTAAGTGGGTATTTCTGGCAAATGTAATTTTACCTGAATCTATTACACCTTTATTGCTTAGAACAGGTTTTAAACAGTTTGGTTCAGTGTATGTTGCAGATTTGTTTTCAGAATAATTTAATTTAAGGAGTATGTTTTATGTCATTTAGAAGAGAAAACGAAATTGATCTGGATCAGCTTGCAGCTTTTTTGCAGAATGCAGTAGAAAAAGTAAAGACAGAAGAAAATCCAGATTTGCTTAACGACATTAAGAAAGTTTACAAAAAGAATGTTCCATTTTCATTGCGCATGTATGTGGCTGCTTATTTAACAAAATTAAGCGGAAGTCACTTTAGACCAAGAAAAGATTTTAAAAACGATCGCTCAAGAAACCGCGATTACCGCAAGGATGTTTTAAAATCATCATACAGACAGAATTCTGTTCGTGAAGACGAAACAGCAGATAATACAGAAGCTCGCGCATCGCATCCAAGAGTACAGATTGATGAAGCTCTTGCAACAACAATCTTCGTAGGAATCGGAAGAAACCGCCGTGTTTATGCACGTGACCTTGTTGGTCTTCTTATAAGTGTGGGCGGACTTGACCGTGATAGAATCGGAGATATCCGTGTTCTTGCAAATTATTCTTTTGTTCAGCTTTTTACAGAAGATGCTTCAAAGGCAATCGAAGCCCTCAATGGTTATGAATACCGCGGAAGAAAACTTTCTGTAAGTTATTCTCGTCAGAAGTCTGATGAAAATCCTGCAGAAGAATCTATTCCTTCAAATGTAGACAGCGGATATACTGATCCGTCAAGTGTAGCACAGAAAGATGATGCAGAAGCTTACGCTGCTGCAGAAAAAGCTGCTGACTCAAACGGCTATCTGGTATAATTACCACTGACGCATTTCGGGTGCAAACGGAATAAAACTTATTCCTTCAGAAAGGGAGATTTTTATTTCGTAAAACGTGCACCCGATTTTTTTTTGTTCACGTGAAATTTCTATCAAAGCAAATGACGGCGGAAGTCCGCGGCGTGGTAAAGTGCAGCTTCCGGGATTTATGAAGGTTACGGATGGAGTTTCACTTTTTGATGCGATGTGACTGTGACCGTATATTACAACGTCTGCTTTATCAAGAGAAGCCTGTTTTTCTATTTCTGACATTCCGTAATAAACGCCGAATATGTGACCGTGCGTAACGAGAATCTTTTTTCCTGCGGCTGCAAAATTTACTGTACGTGGAATCTGTAAAATAAAATCATCTTTTGAAATTTTTTCTTTTGTCGGGTTAAAAGAAACAGGATAAGAGCTGTCGTCTCCGTTTCCCCCGGCGATTACTGCAACCGGCGGAAAATTTTTTGCAAGCTTTTTATCTTTTTTTAATGAATCTAAAATGTCGGTTATATCCTGTGCACCGTCACCGGAAAAAACAAAAACATCTGAGCGCTCAGAAAATTCTTCTAAGATTTTTTTTATGATTGAAGGATTTCCGTGAGAGTCAGAAACGGCAAGGATTACGGCATTTTCTTTCTGTTCAAGATGAGAAACAGCTTCGTCCGAGCCGATTAATAAATTTTTTGTCTGAATGAGTAGATTCATACAGCGTTTATTTATTCTTCTCTTCTATAATAAAATGATTGATTGAAGAAAGTCCTGTTTCTGGGTCGACATAGCGCTTGATTTTATAGTAAGCGCCTGCAATGTTGTTTACGTGAGTAAGTAATTCTGAATTACTTTTTAAAGGTTCTTCAATCATTGTCATATAATCGATTGCGTTGTCGATTATTTCTTCGATTTCGCCTATATCTTTCTGTTCAGCTTCTTCTTTTACTTCCTGAACATTATCTGACTGTTCAACTGCCCTGTCTAATACGAAGTCACTTGTTGCTTCGATTGCAAGGATGTCATCCTGCGGAAAGAGTGTATAGATTGCAAGTAACGGATGCTTTTCGTCATCGCGGAGATTTGCAAGAGTGTTGCTTGTATATTCCGGTGCGCCGATTGTGATGATTCCTGTAAGATCAACGTCTTCAAGAAGTGTTGTAAGGCGCGAGATGCGGCCCGTGCTTCCGACTTTTAAATCATCCGGGAAAACATAAGGAATTATGAGCCCTGAGTTTTCTGATGCTTCTTCGTCCGAAAGTCCGAAGTTTGCCTCAAGCCTTTTTACTTCGTTTTTTACAAACTCTTCTGAATTATATCCGTAGCCGAAAACTATGCAGATTTTCTTTTTAGTCGGCTGCCACTGCGGGCGAGCGTTTTCTTTCTGAGTGTTTTCTGCAGCTGCTCCGTTCTGGTCTGCTGTGTTCTTTTTTCTTGAACATGAAATGAATGCAAGCGATGCGATTGCGAGTGTTATTGTAAATATTTTAAGTAATTTAGTCATTTTCATATCTTATATTTTACTCGTTTTTTTGCATTCGTTCAATAAAATGGGCGAGGGTATTTTTGCTGAATTAACCCCATAATTGCAACGGGGACTTAAAATCAATATACTGTTTCTCATGAGCGGTTTTTATGATTATTTTGATGTAGCCGTTGTTGGAGCAGGGCATGCGGGAATCGAAGCATGTTTGGCCTGCGCGAGAATGGGATTAAAAACTTTAGTTATTACTCAGTCAATCGATGCAATCGGAAGGATGAGCTGTAATCCTTCTATCGGTGGAATTGCAAAAGGAAATATTGTACGTGAAATTGATGCGCTTGGCGGTGAAATGGGAAAGCTCATCGACCATTCGATGATTCAGTTCAGGCTTTTAAATAAAAGTCGTGGTCCTGCAGTGCAGGCACCGAGAAGCCAGGCAGACAAATTGACTTATTCAGCTTTGGCAAGAAAAACTTTAGAAAGTACTCCGAATCTTTCAACTCTGATGGATACGGTTGTTGATATTCTTACGACAGACTCAGATGAAAATCTTCCTCCGAACACAGACAGCAGTGCAGAAGTTGGTTCGATTCCGGGTGAAGTGCGCTCAGGTCAGATAAGTGGAAGTGAAAATTTTTCGATTCATAAAAACGGGAAAAGACAGAAGGTTATCGCACTGGTAACTGAACGAGGCCGTGTAATTCCTGTTCGCTCGATTGTTCTTACAACAGGAACTTTTTTAGGCGGAAGAATTTTTATCGGTGAATATGATGCGCCATGCGGTCGTCTTGGTGAAAGTGCAGCCTTTGGTTTGACTTCTAATTTACACAGACTTGGATTTACGACAGGCCGTTTAAAAACCGGAACGCCTCCAAGAATTTTGCGTTCGTCTGTAAACTTTGACGTGCTCGAAAAACAGGATGGCGATGAAGAAGTTATTCCGTTTTCATTTGAAACAGAAAAAGTTGAACGTCCTATGGTTCCGTGCCATGTCGTTTATACAAATGAAAAAACTCACGAGATAATAAGAAAAAATATCGGACGTTCTCCGCTTTATTCTGGAAAAATTTCTGGAATCGGTCCGCGCTATTGTCCGAGTATCGAAGATAAAGTCATGCGTTTTGCAGAGCGTGATCGTCATCAGATTTTTGTTGAACCTGAAGGACTTGGAACAGAAGAAATCTATTTAAACGGATTTTCTTCTTCGCTTCCAGAAAGTGTTCAGGATGAATTTTTACGAACGATGAACGGTTTTGAAAACGCAGTTGTAAGCAGACCAGGTTATGCGGTTGAATATGATTATGTTGAACCGACTCAATTGTTTAATTCGCTTGAGACAAAAAGAGTTGCAGGTCTTTTTAATGCAGGGCAGATAAACGGAACCTCGGGTTATGAAGAAGCAGCAGGGCAGGGACTTGTTGCAGGAATCAATGCAGGTTTTTATGCGCGTGAGCATATTAAAACATGCGGTCCTCTGGTATTAAGTGACTCATCGGTTGATTCTCGTGCGGCATCTGGAGAAAGCGGCGCGTTTTGTCCTAAAGCTGCATACAGTAAAGAAGAATTAAAAGAAAACTGGGATTTTTCAGAAAAGCAGTCGCATCAGATTGGTGAGAAAATAGAAAAAGCACAGCGTGACGCAGGTTTTGAAAACTACAGAAAAATTCCGCAGTACGCACCGCTGGTGCTCGGCCGTGACGAAGCTTACATCGGTGTATTGATTGATGATCTTGTAACTCTTGGAACAAAAGAGCCGTACAGAATGTTTACTGCACGCGCAGAATATCGTCTTAAACTCCGCTATGATACAGCCGACCGTCGCCTTACACAGAAGGCTTTTGAAGCAGGATTAAAAACAGAAAAACAGTTTTTAGCCGTTCAGGAAAAATATCGGATGACAGATGAAATTGTTGCTCTCTTAGAAAAAAAGCCTCATTCAGAAAATCCGGGCTATCCTGAAAAAATCTGGGAAGAAGCAAAAATTGATTTTAAATATAAATACTACATCGAAAAACAGGATCGCCGCGTAGAAAAAATGCACCGCATGGAAAATTTCAGAATCCCTCAAGACTTTGATTATTCTTCGATTCCGTCGCTGTCGAGTGAGTCGCGCGGTAAACTTGAAAAGATAAGACCTGCAACTCTTGGTCAGGCAAGCCGTATAAGCGGAATAAGAAACAGCGACATCATGCTTCTGATGGTTTACCTTCGCTGATAAAAATATTTTTCAGGAGTAAAATATGAAATTTAAATTCTTGTACCTCATCATGTTATTGATTATATTCCGCATGGCAAATGTCTTTGCAGACTCGCCTAAAGACTGGCTTGATGATGAAGTTCCTTCGCTTTATAAAACCTACGAAAAATATTTTGATTATGTCGGCTTTGGTGTTGAATACGGAAACTTTGGTTCTAACTGGGGAACGAAAAAAGAACTTAATTTTTCAGAAGTTCAGAAAGGACTTGTAAAGCATGCAAATACAATTACAATGGGAAACGAATTTAAACCTCAGTTTATCATGGCGTGGTGGGGAAAGAAGCCTGAAGTTTCCGGAACTTTTAAAGCGTCAAACGGCATTACGATAAAGACTCCTGTTTTAAAAGGCCTCTCTCGTCTTGATGAAATTCTTTCCATATGTAAAGCAAATTCTCTTATGATGAGAGGACATGTTCTTGTGTGGCATTCTCAGACAGAAGATGCTTTCTTTTACGAAGATTATGATACGACAAAAAATCTTGTAGGCAAAGATGAAATGAATGCAAGACTTGAGTGGTATATAAAAACTGTTTTAGAGCACGTTGCTTTATGGGAAAAGAAAAATAATGGTGGTAAGCACATCATCTGGGCGTGGGATGTTGTTAACGAAGCAACTTCTGATAATTCGCAGCCTGGGGCTTATAAAAGCTCTTATCCTGAACACTGGTTAAGAACTGCAGGAACTAAATGGTTTGACATTTACGATAGCGAAGAGTTTATCATAAATGCTTTTGCGTTTGCAAATAAATATGCTCCGAAAGATGTAAAGCTTTGTTACAACGACTACGGCGGAATATATGAAAACAGAATGAGTGATAAACACGAGAGCATGCTTCGTGTAATTGATTTACTTTTAAAACATAAATCAGATCCGCTCCCGACAAGGATTGACGTGATGGGTTTGCAGGCTCACTGCAATGTAAAAAACGGTGCAGCAATTTTTGAAAAAGAAATAAAAGATTTTATTTTACGCGGAATCGATGTTCATATCACAGAACTTGATATCGGAACATGGAACGGCTACAATCCGAATACTGATGCAGTAAAGATAACAGGGAAACAGTACAAAACTCTTTCTGCAGCATATAAAGATTTCTTTGCTATGTTTATCAGAAACAGAAAAACAGAAGATAAACATGGAATCGAATGCGTAACAATCTGGGGACTTAACGACGAAGCAACATGGCTCAACAGTCCTTCTCAGAGAGTATGGCTTGGAAACTGCGATCAGTATCCGCTTTTGTTTACGAAAAAAGGAAAATCATATATTCCGAAAAAAGCATTTTATGCTGTAATAGAAGCTGCAGAAGAGTAGTTTCTTATGAAATGTAATTGCGCGGCTGTAGTTTTAAAATTATTTAGAATAATTCAGGCTGGGAAGCCTTGTATTCTTTAAAGATCTTTTTAACTTCGCGGATGTATGAAGCTTTTTTGTTTTCTGGAAGGAACGATGCGGTAAAGCTGTTGCAGATAAGCTGTTCGATTTCTGAAAGAGTAAAATCAAGCTTGCTGTAAAGGTTCCAGTATTCTTCGTTTACAGTTGTCTTAAAGAAAACAGGATCATCAGAGCCGATTGTAACAAGTACGCCTGCATCGAAAAGTTCACGTACAGGATGTTCTTCCATTGTTTTTACGAAATGCTTTGTAAATACATTCGAAGTAGGGCAGATTTCGAGTGGAATTTTATTTTCCTTTACGTATTCAACTAATTCTTTATCCTGAACGGTTGTAATACCGTGACCGATTCTTTCTGAATTTAAAATTTTGATTGCATCCCAGACACTTTCCGGACCTACATCTTCTCCTGCATGTGCCACAGCATGGAAGCCGTCTTTATGTGCCTGAACGAATACCGGTCCAAAGAGATTACATGGGCCTTTGATTTCGTTTCCGCCTAGACCGATACCGATGATATCAGGTGACGGAACTTCTTTAAACATTTCGTAATTTGCCTGAGCGTTTTCAAGACCAAATGTGCGCGAAACGTCTACGAGAAGTTTAATCGTAATATCTTTTTCTTTTTTGATTTTTTTTATGTTCTTAGAAAAATTTTCTACCATGTCTGCATACTTAAAGCCTTTTTTAACGAAAGCACTTGGTGCAAAGAAAGCTTCGCAGTATTTGACATTGTTTTTTTCGAGATATTTTGCAAAGTCATTGTATACTAAATCAAAATCATTTACATCTGTAAACAAATCCTGTACCTTGAGGAACGCAGCAATAAACCCAGACAAATCGTCATAATCAAAAAGAGCCTTTTCTTCTTCCTTTGTCATGGCTTTGCCAAAGCGCTTTTTGTACAGTTTTTTTACAGATGACATAGTAATTACAGCTTCTGTATGAATATGGAGTTCTGCTTTCGGAACAGATTCAAGTAACGAGAAAAATTCTTTTTTGTTCACAGCCAAACTCCTCCTTTATGAAGCTATTACTTTTAAAAATGATTAGTATACTTTTTATATTATCGGAAAAATATTCTATAACTTTAGTCTTTTTTGTACAATTGCGCCCTCTGCTGTTCCAAAAAACGGGCTAAAGGTGTATATTCTATATAACAGATTAAATTCAGTAAGCTGAATAAAATTCAATCGACTGGAGATTTTATGGCACAGAAAGTAACAATAATCGGAGCAGGAGCAGTAGGTTCTACTATTGCGTATACTTTAACGATACGCGGTCTTGCAACAGAAATCGTAATGATAGACATAAACAACGAAAAAGCCCACGGTGAGGCGCTGGATATTAGACAGGGGCTTCCGTTCTGCCCGGCAGTAAATATATATTCCGGAACTTATACCGATGCAAAGAACTCGGAAATCGTAATCCTCACGTCGGGAGTTGCAAGAAAACCAGGCCAGACAAGGCTTGATCTTGCCCAGACAAACGTGGACATTACTAAGACTATAATTCCGCAGATAACAAAATATGCACCGGACGCAAAATACATAATCGTTGCAAATCCGTGCGATATTTTAACATATCAGTTCTATAAAACCTCAGGCTTAAAGCCTAACCAGATTATGGGAACAGGAACCCTGCTCGACTCGGCACGTTTAAGGGCAAGAATTGCTGAATATTATTATCTTACCCAGACGAATGTTCACGGTTATGTATTTGGAGAGCACGGCGATTCTTCTTTTGTTCCGTGGTCACTTGCAAATATCGCGACAATCCCGCTTTTAGAATACGAGCCGAGCATCCAGAACAAGGACGACGTTTTTCCGCCGCTTGATTTTGATGATGTCGAAAACTACATCAAAAAATCGGGCAGTAAAATAATTCAGGAAAAGGGAGCAACTTACTATGCGATTGCCGCAACTACATGCCATCTTGTAGACTGCGTGGACAATGTAATGGACTCAACCCTTACGGTTTCGACCCTTCTTAACGGAGAATACGGCATAGATGACGTTGCCTTAAGTATTCTCTGCGTAGTAGGTTCTTCGGGCATAAAATCTCACCTTATAGCCCCTTTAAAAGATGACGAAATTTTGAAACTAAGACACAGTGCCGATTGTTTGAAAGATATAATAAAGCAGCTTAAATTCTAACAGAAGTTACATAAGGAAAAAGTATGAAATATAAGATTGAACATGACTCAATGGGCGAAGTAAAGGTTCCTGAAGACCGATACTGGGGAGCCCAGACACAGCGCAGTCACGAAAACTTCGAAATCGGAGTCGGACTTGAAACGATGCCGCGCGAAATTACGAAGGCTTTCGGTTACTTAAAAAAAGCTGCAGCAATGGCAAACAGCTCTCTTAATCCTAAAAAAATGACTAAAGAAAAACTTAGAGTCATTTCTAAAGCATGCGACGAAGTAATAAGCGGGGCTCTTGATGAGCATTTTCCGCTTGTAGTATGGCAGACAGGAAGCGGAACTCAGAGCAATATGAACGCAAACGAGGTAATCGCAAACCGTGCAAATGAAATTGCAGGAAAAAAACTCTGTCATCCTAATGACGACATCAATATGTCGCAGTCATCAAACGATACTTTTCCTACTGCACTCCACATTTCTGCAGTTTACTCTATAGAAGATAAATTGTTTCCTGCAATTGATGTTCTTACAGAAACATTTAAAAGACTTGAAAAAGAAAACATAAAGGTCGTAAAATCCGGCCGCACGCATCTGCAGGATGCAGTTCCGATTTCGTTTTCTCAGGAAATATCCGGCTGGCGAACATCACTTGAGCGTGACAGAAAAATGCTCGAAAGTTCATTGCCTTATCTTAAGCAGCTTGCACTTGGCGGGACAGCCGTTGGAACGGGTTTAAACGCACCTAAAGGCTTTGACAAAAAAGTTGCATCCTGCTTATCGCGCCTCACCGGCAAAAAATTCATTACTGCACCAAATAAATTTCATGCGCTTACCAGCAAGGATGAACTTGTTTTTGCACACGGCGCGATTAAGGCGCTTGCAGCGGACATGATGAAAATTGCAAACGATGTAAGATGGCTTGCTTCCGGTCCGCGTGACGGCCTTGGAGAAATAAAAATTCCTGCAAACGAACCGGGTTCTTCTATAATGCCTGGAAAAGTAAATCCGACACAGTGTGAGGCCGTCACTATGGTTGCAGTCCAGGTTATGGGAAACGACGCTGCAATCGCCTTTGCTGCGAGCCAGGGTAATTTTGAGCTTAACGTTTTTATGCCGGTAATCGCGTACAATTTTATTCAGAGTGCGAGATTACTTGCAGAAGCGATTGTAAGCTTTAATAAAAACTGTGCAGTCGGAATAAAAGCCGATAAAGAAAAAATGCATCACAATCTTTACAACTCGCTTATGCTTGTTACTGCATTAAATCCATATATCGGTTATGAAAATGCGGCAAAGACAGCCCACAAGGCTTTTGAAGAAAATATTTCTTTAAAAGAAGCATGTGTAAGTCTTGGCTTTCTTACTGCAGAAAAATTTGATGAAGTATTTAAACCAGAAAAAATGGCGTTTCCATACGGAAGATAGATTAAGAAAATATTAAAACGTGAGGTATAAGATGAACAGAAAAATCAAGTTGAGTTTTATTTTGATTTTATTCAGCATGATATTAAGTCTTACAGGCTGTGTATCAAATGAACGTGCAAAAAGGCTTATTGCATCAGGTGATAAAGTAACTGCAATCGAAATCCTTTCAAAAAGAATTTCTTCTAAGCGTGATGACGAAGAAGCAATTGAACTTTTTGTGAGCGTTTATCCTTCTGCAGTTGAAGAACTTTACACAAAAGAAACTGTAAAGCAGATAAGAAAAGAATTTGCTTCTAAATATTCAGCTTCGGAAACAGAAGCAATCAGAAAATGCCGCAATCAGCTTGCTAATGGAAAAACAATAACAAGTCATCCGGATGTTGCTTCTGTAATCTCACGAAGCTCTAAACTTATTAATAATCTTAGCGGTCTTGTAAGAATTAAAAATGCTGTAAGCGTTCTTCCTGCAAGAATTGGAAATTCAAAAACCGGTGAATATGAAGTAGTAAAGTATACAGAAGATTTTGCTTCGATGTATGCAACTGCAAAATACGAACTTGGAGAATTCTACTACAACCTTGCAGAAGCTTTGTATCCGGGACAGAATGTAGAAGAGCGTGCTTCGATAATCAATCTTTATAAGAATGCAAACTCTTATGCAGGTTCTATCGGAAATTGTGATGAACGCTGTGCAGAACTCTGTTACCTTAACGGTTATGACTATGAAATGCTTAATTCAATACAGGGACATAAAACTGCAATTGAATGGTATAAAAATTCATTTACATGGGTAAATAATTATCGTGATGCTTCAAGAAAAGTTCAGATTTTAAGTTATGAAATTGCAATGGCTTTGCTTGATGGGGCACAGACAAAAGATGATTATAAAGAAATCTTAACTTATCTTGAAAATGCAGGTGATTACAAAGATGCTAAAACTTACATCTTAAAAGTAAAATATTATCTTGCATATCTTTATCTCGATGATCATACTGCAAAATCTTATGAAACTGCAGGAAAACTTTTTGTCGAACTTGGAAATTACAAGAACTCTCCGTATGAAGCATCACTTTATAATTTCTATAAAAAACTTAAATCACTCGGTAAAACTTATTCAGAAAATGGAATAAGTCTTTCAAGCGGAAATTATGTTCCGTTTACGATGTCAAGAAATTTAACACCGGGTGATAACGGTAAGGGTTCTCTTTCGGTTTCTTGCAGGACTTCGAACATTGATGTTTATATTCCTTCTATGGAAAAAACAATTTATCCTGGTTCAATCATAACAGGTGAATCGATTGCAAATCAGAAGTTCAATCAGTTTGCATACGGTACAAGAAATGTGATCAACTATTCTGTAAGTTCTTCAGGAAGAAATCTTGGTGACGGGGTTGTTACATATGCTCATGACGGAGCTTATTCTGTAAACGAAATCAGAAAGCATGCGACAAGATATGGAAGTCAGATGGAAGTTGACTGTACTTATGAGTTCCATACAGTTTACTCTCCGGAAGATCTTGCGCTTACAACAGGAATCGGTGCAGGTCGTGATAAGGTTTCTTATGCAATCGGTTCTTATAACTGGAATCCGGAAAAATCTTATACACTCGTAAAGGTAACTCAGAAATTCTATTCAACTTCGATGTATCCTCCTAAGCTCCCTGTTGATTTCTTTGTTGCAGATAAAAATGTCGTTACAGAAGCTACTTTAAAATCTGTAACTCCTTATTATGTTTCTTCTGTTGACTACGGAAGAAAAGCATATTTTGTAATCTGTTCAGACTTACCGTCAGAAGAAATCATAAGAGACATCACTGCATGTCGTCCTCGTGACAGAAAGAACAGCGGTGCAACAGGAATGCGTGTAAACCCTGAAGTAAGTTACAAGTGGTCTCATAACGGAACAACTGTAAGCGCAATCACGGTTTCTGAAAAGATTTATTCTATCAACGACCTCGACGGAATTTATAACTGGCTTAAAATCGGAACAAGTATGGCTGTAGAAGTAAGCGATATTGTTCCAATCTCATTCTCCCTCAGAAATCTTGCAGACAACTCTTATGCACAGCTTTCTCAATCGCATAAAGTTTCGATAAGACTTCCGACACAGAAAGAAGTAAAAGAAACTCAGGAGACAAAGGTAGAAAACTCTGGTATTGCAAATATTCCGCCTGCAATAGAAAAACCGCACGAAGTACAGCATGAAGAAGTTGCAAAGCCTGTTGATACGGGAAATACACAGAAGCCTTCGAATACAGAAGCAAAGCCGGTAGAGACAAAGCCTGCAGAAACGAAACCCGCTGAGACAAAGCCTGCAGAAACGAAACCTGCAGAGACAAAACCGAGCTCAGGTTCGGGCGGCAACAAGCCTGCTTCTGCATACGAGACTGCTTCTACGATAAATGGCACAAAAGTTCCTGCAAGCGCATATAATGGAAGTACATCCCTCATTTTCGTAGGCAAAAAAGGCTATTACACATGTTCATCGGTGACTACAGAAAGGGGAAGCGGCGTAAAAACATGGTATTATGACATTCCATCTGACGAAATCGAGGTCTGCGTCGCAAGCTGGAGCGATTCTGAGTACAAAACAGTCCAGGTAAACGGCATAAATATGACCAAAAACAAGACTGTTTACAGCTTCAGGGACGTTCACGGCAATACGATAAGCCTTGATACTGTAGATTCAAACGGAATCAGAGTACATCACCTTCTGGTCGTAAGGAAAAAATAGGGTATTATTCCCTAAATGAGCGAAATACGTTAAAATGAATGCCACTATCGTCGTGTAAAAGCACGGTATGTGGCATTTTTCGTTTGCGGAGACAATTATGACATACGCATATTATCCGGGATGTACTCTTAAAAATAAGGCAGAAGATCTTGATTTTTACGCAAGGGAAAGTGCAGAAATTCTAGGCTTTGAACTTTCAGAAATCCCTGAGTGGCAGTGCTGTGGCGGAACTTATCCGCTTTCTAAACAGGAAATTGCTCCAAAACTTTCTTCTGTACGTGCACTTGCCTGTGCTGAATCACAGAATAAAAAAATCGTTACGTTGTGTTCAGCATGTTATAATGTTTTAAAACAGGTCAATAACGATATTAAAACCGATTCTTCGATAAAAGAAAAAGCCAACAATTATTTAAAAGATGATGACATTTCTTATGAAGGAAATACAGAAGTCCTTCATTATCTTGAAGTGCTTCGAGATGAAATCGGCTGGGAAAAAGTTAAGAGCGCTGTTGCAAAAGCAAACGGCGGCGATATAAAGAATTCTCCTTTTTACAATAAAAAAATCGGTGCGTATTACGGATGTCTTTTACTTCGCCCTTCGAAAGTAATGCAGTTTGATGATCCTGAAAATCCAGAGATTATAGAAGATTTTATAAAAGCAATCGGTGGTGTTCCGGTAATTTATTCTGAACGCAATGAATGCTGCGGTGCTTACACTGTTTTTGAAGATAAAAAAATTTCTGAAGGCCGCGCAGAAAAAATTCTTTGCAATGCAAAAGATTTTGGCGCAGAGATTATGGTAACAAGCTGTCCATTGTGTCTTTACAATCTTGCAAAAAACCGCCGCGCTTCATCGCCGGATATAGTTTATTTTACCCGTCTGCTTGCACAGGCTCTCGGAATACGGAGGGCATAGAATGACAGATATAGAAATCGAAAATTTAAAACTTATGATTAAGGATATAAGCGGAACTGACACAAAAAAGTGCATGGTATGCGGTAAATGCAGCGCAAGTTGTCCTGACTACGATAACATGGAATATCATCCGCATCAGTTTGTGCAGATGGTAGAAAACGGCGAAATAGAAAAACTTTTAAAATCAAAATCTGTTTTTTCATGTCTCAGTTGTTTTGCATGTCTTGAAAGATGCCCGCGTCAGGTTGAACCTGCAAAAATAATCGAAGCCGTGCGTCAGCTTGTGATTACTTCAAGAAATCCTGATCATCTTGGCGCAGAAAAAGTTCCGGAGTTTCTGGATGATGATATTCCACAGCAGGCACTTGTTTCTGCTTTCAGAAAATATAAGAGATAATATATGGAAAGAATTGGTGTTTTTGTTTGTCACTGCGGAACTAATATTGCAGGAACAGTTGATGTAGAACGCGTCGCAGAAGAGCTTGGTAAAGTTGACGGCGTAGTTTATTCAACTCATTATACTTATATGTGTTCTTCTCAGGGTCAGCAGATGATAGAAGAACATATCAAAAATGATTCTCTTACCGGTGTAGTTTTGTGTTCATGTTCACCGAGAATGCACGAAAAAACTTTCAGGGCATGTGCAGAGCGAGCTGGTTTAAATGCATATAAAGTAGAAGTTGCAAATATACGCGAACAGGATTCGTGGGTTTTAAAGGATAAGGAAAAGGCGACAGAAAAAGCAATCGCACTCGGTAAAGCTGCAATTGCAAAATCAATTTTAGATACACCGCTTACTCCCGGAACAACGCCTGTTACAAAGCGCGCTCTTGTTATCGGAGGCGGCATTGCCGGAATGACTGCAGCTCTTGATATTGCAGATGCAGGCTTCCCTGTTGATATCGTAGAAAAAACAGTTTCCATCGGCGGAAAGATGGCAATGCTTGATAAGACTTTCCCGACTCTCGACTGTGCTTCGTGTATCGTAACACCAAAGATGACAGAAGTAAGTCAGAACCCAAACATAAGAATTTTATCTTACAGTGAAGTCTGCGGTGTAAAAGGTTACATCGGAAACTTTACGATTGATATAAAACGTCATCCACGTTATGTAGATGAAACAAAATGTACAGGCTGTGGAGCTTGTATCGAAAAATGTCCTAACGCAAAAGTTCCGAATGCATTTAACTGTAATTTAAATAACTGCAAGGCGATAAACATTCCGTTTGCGCAGGCAGTTCCAAAAGTTGCAGGCATTAACGCAGATTATTGTCTTCATATGAAAGGACTTTCTAACGGTAAGGATAATATCTGCGGAATGTGTGAAAAGGCCTGCGGGGCTGGAGCCATTAACTTTAATCAGAAAGAAGAAATTATTACAGAAAAGTACGGCGCAATAATTGTAGCGACAGGTTATAATCCGATTCCGCTTGATAAGTTTGATGAATATGCATACAACACAAGTCCTGATGTAGTTTCTTCTCTTGAGTTTGAACGTCTGTGCAACGCGTCAGGTCCGACTAACGGGCATCTTTTGCGTCCGTCCGATGGGAAAGAACCTAAGAAAATTGTTTTTGTTCAGTGTGTAGGATCAAGATGTTCTGCTGAATCAACTAAAGGACATGAGTATTGTTCAAAAATCTGCTGTATGTATACTGCAAAACACGCGATGCTCACACGCGATCATTATCCTGATACAGAATGCTACGTATTTTATATCGATGTCAGAACACCTGGTAAAAACTTTGACGAGTTCTACCGGCGCGCTGTAGAGCAGTATGGAGTTCACTATATAAAAGGTCAGGTCGGCAAAGTAAAACCAATGCCTGACGGAACACTTGAAGTGCAGGGCTCAGATTTAATTTTAAATCGTCAGGTAAAAATTAAAGCCGACATGGTAGTTTTAGCGGCAAGTATCGAAGCCGACAAAACAGCGCGCCCTCTTGCAACGATGCTTACAACTTCGATGGACACAAACGATTTCTTCCTCGAAGCGCATACAAAGCTTCGCCCGGTAGAATCTCCTACAGCAGGAATCTTTCTTGCAGGTTGCTGTCAGGGACCAAAAGATATTCCGGAAACTGTTGCCCAGTCATCGGGCGCTGCTGCAAAAGCAATCTGTCTTCTTGTAAAAGATGAACTTAAAAACAATCCGTGTACGGCAGAGCCTGATGAGATGGCTTGTAATGGCTGCGGTCAGTGTGAAAACGTATGTCCTTACGGAGCAATTTCTTATATCGAAAAAGATTATCGCGGTCCAAACCGCACGACAATTAAACGGCGCATAAGTCAGGTAAACTCTGCAATGTGTCAGGGCTGCGGTGCATGTACTGTTGCCTGCCCGAGCGGTGCAATGGATCTTAAGGGATTTTCAAATAAACAGATTATGGCGGAGGTGGACGCTGTTATGTAAATCCTGCCGGATTTACATAACGTCGAGTTTTCTTCGAAAACTCGCGAAAGGATGATTATGGAAGAGACAAATTATTTTAAGCCAAAAATCGTTGCATTCTGCTGTAACTGGTGTTCATATGCGGGAGCAGATCTTGCCGGTAATAACCGCCTTGAATATCCTGCAAACGTAAAAATTATACGCATCCCGTGTTCGTGCAGATTGAATCCGCTTTTTATTTTAAGAGCTTTTCAGCGTGGAGCAGACGGTGTAATTCTCTGCGGCTGTCATCCGGGTGACTGTCATTATTCAACTGGAAATTATTTTGCACGAAGAAGAATGACTTTACTTTTTTCTATGCTTGATTTTCTCGGAATCGAAAAAAGCCGCACGAGAGTTGAGTGGTGCAGTGCCGCAGAGGGTGTTCGCTTTGCGGGAATCATGAATGATTTTGTTGAAAAGATTACAAAGCTCGGAAGATGTAAAAAACTGGAGGATGTAAGATGCAGCAGATAGAAAAAGAGCTTATCGAAAAAGCAGAAAAACTCCTCGCAGACGGAACAGTAGAAAAAATAATCGGCTGGAAAAAAGGTTTATTTGAAGAAGATATAGCACCTGCAGTTTTTGAAAGTGTAGAAGAATTAAAAAAAGATTTTGTGTATGATGAGCGCTACTGCGGGAACCTCGTAAAATTTTTAATGAGACACAAAACTCATAAAGTCGGAATTTTCTTACGTCCTAAATTTGTTTTGTCATACAATCAGCTTTTAAAAGAACACAGAATTAATGCAGACGAAGTTGTAATAATCGAACTTCCTGAATCAGAAAAAGATAAGGAAGAAAAACAGAAACGCTTTGAAGAAGTTGAAAAACTCGAAAAGATGTCTGCAGACCAAAGATATGAGTTCTGGAAAAAAGAATTCAGCCGCTGTATAAGATGTAATGCATGCCGCGACATTTGTCCTGCATGTACATGCGAAAAATGTGTTTTTGATAACAATAAACTTTATACATCACAGAAAGTTGCGCAGACGTCTTTTGAAGAATCTTTGTATCACATAATAAGAGCATGGCATGTTGCAGGCCGCTGTACTGACTGTGGTGAATGCAGTCGTGTATGCCCTGAACATATTCCGCTTTATCTTCTTAACAGAAAATATATTAAAGATATAAATGAGATTTACGGTGAGTATCAGGCAGGAAGTGATATGGAAACTAAACCGCCTATGCTTACATTTAAAGAAGACGATGCAGAACCTTCGGTTGTTTTTGAAAGGAGCAGTGATGGAGGAGATGAATGATGTATACGGTTTTAAAAGAAAAAATCTATGATTTTTTTGACGCTGTAAGTAAAAATCAAAAGCTCTATCTTCCTTCTGATGTTAAAGAAGACTCTGCTAATTATGTAAAATATGAAAACGGCGTTAAGTTAAGTTCAGCATTAAAGACAGTGCGTTCTGCAAAAGATTTCTTTTTCCCGAAAACTGAGTGTCTTGTAAAATATGTTAAGGAAGGAAAATCTTTTAAAGTAGAAGATCCGAGAAGCGAAGTAGAAGATTTTGTAATTTTTGGAGTTCGCGCCTGTGACGCTTCTTCTTTTGGTGTAATCGACAACGTTTATTTAAAACAGGAACCGGTTGACTCGTATTACAAAAACCGCCGCGACCATTCTACTGTAATCGTACTTGCATGTAATAATCCTGAGAGAACATGCTTTTGCTCTTCGTATAAAATTGACGCGTCTCTTTCTTCTAAGCCGTCTGGAGCTGATATTGCGTGCTGGGAAAGCGGCGGTAAATATTTTTTTGAAGAAGTGACAGAAAAAGGAAAGAAGCTTCTTGAAAGTCTTTCTGTTTTCGAAACTTCCGGCGCTGGCGAAAGTACAGACGAAACTTCTGATGAAAAAGAAGTTTTAAAAATCAAAGAAGAGATAAAAGAAAAAATAAATGCACTTCCGTTTGCAAAGCTTGATTTTTCTAAAATAGAAAATACACCGATGCTTGATTTATTCAACTTAAAAATCTGGGATAAAGTTTCTGAAAGCTGTCTTGGATGCGGAACCTGTACTTATGTTTGTCCTACATGTATGTGCTTTGATGTCCGCGACTTTGATAACGGTAAAAATATTGAGCAGGTAAGATGCTGGGACAGCTGCATGTATTCTGATTTTACTCAGATGGCTGCTGCAAACCCGAGAACTTCGCAGAAAGAAAGAAGCCGTCAGAGATTTATGCACAAGTTAAAATATTATCCGGATGTTTATAACGGAATGTATGCATGTGTTGGATGCGGACGCTGTCTTGAAAGCTGTCCTGTAAACATGAATATCGTAAAGGTTATTAAAATGATTCAGGGAACTGAATGAGGAAAATATGGAAGCAAAAGAATCGTTTATTCCGTATGTCGGTAAAATAATTGATATAAAACAGGAAACTCCGGACGTTAAAACATTCCGCGTTACAGGACTTGATGGAAAAAAATTGTTTGAGCATATTCCCGGTCAGTGTGCGATGCTTATCGTACCGGGCGTTGGTGAATCGATGATTTCGATTACATCGTCTCCGACTCTCGAAGAGTATATGGAGTTTTCTATTAAAAAATGCGGCTGTGTTACTGAGTGGCTTCATAGTGCAGAAGTCGGACAGGAAATCTGCGTGCGCGGACCAATCGGTAACGGTTTTCCTGTTGATACGAAATTAAAGGGAAAAGATATTCTTGTAATTGCAGGCGGAATCGGTATAGCTCCGGTTCATTCGGTTGTAAATTACATGCTTGATAAAAGAAATGATTACGGAAAAATTCAGGTTATATACGGCAGCCGTTCTGTGGCAGATTTAGTAAGGCTTGATGAAATGCAGAATGTCTGGATGAAGCAGAGTAACTGTTCGATTGATCTTACGATTGACAGAGAAGAAGAAGGATGGAGCGGTCACGTTGGTTTTGTTCCGCCTTATATAACTGAACTTAATCCAGACCCGTCAATGACTGTCATAATGTGCGGGCCTCCGATTTTAATTCATCTTTCACTTGATGCTCTCATTAAACTTGGTTTTAAAAAAGAACAGATTTTTACAACGATGGAAATGAGGATGAAATGCGGAATCGGTAAATGCGGAAGATGCAATATCGGAGATAAGTTCGTATGCAAGGACGGACCGGTGTTCAGCTTTGATCAGCTTGGCGAATTGCCACCGGAGTACTAATTAAAAACAGGAGAAAAAAATGGATAAACAGATGGCTACAATTTATCTTTTTGGAAAAAAATATGAAGTGCCTTCGGAACTTACAATCATGAATGCGATGGAATACGCAGGCTACCAGTTAAAGCGTGGCTGCGGATGCCGTAACGGATTTTGCGGCGCATGTGCAACGATTTACCGCATTCAGGGTAAAAATCAGCTTATGACATGTCTTGCCTGTTCTAAAAAAGTAGAAGACGGAATGTTTATAGCAACGCTTCCGTTTTTTCCTCTTGTAAAACAGATTTATGATTTAGACAAAATAAAACCGGAACAGTCTGTAATGATGCAGCTTTATCCAGAAATTTATTCATGCATCGGATGCAACGCATGTACAAGAGCGTGCACACAGGATTTAAAAGTAATGCAGTACATTGCATATGCACAGCGCGGTGATTTTGAAAAATGTGCAGAACTTTCTTTTGACTGTGTAATGTGCGGCTGCTGTTCTTCAAGATGCCCTGCAGGAATTTCTCATCCTCAGGTTGCAGAACTTGCACGCCGTCTTAATGGAAAATACATTCAGCCTGTAGCACAGCATCTTATGGACCGTGTTGCAGAAATAAGCGAAGGAAAATGCGAAGAAGAAATTGCACAGCTTATGAACAAGCCGCTCGATGAAATAAAAAAATTGTACGAAACTCGCCAGATAGAGAAGTAGGAGAAAATATGTACGGAAATTATTTAGACGAAGAAGCAAAGATTGTTGCAGAAAACCGCGAAAAAAATATCAAGTGCGAACCTGCACGTTTGACGGCAGAACAGAAAGATGAACTTCTCTTAAATTTTCACCCGGATAGAATTAAAGAACAGTTTAAAGAAATAAAGATTGGTGCAAACAAAGGACAGAAAGCTCCGATAGAACTTACCGACATGCTCGAAGCAAAATCCAGAATTGATTTTGATAAAATAAATCTTTCAAAAGCAGATTACGAAACTGATGTTCTTATCATCGGCGGCGGTGGAGCAGGTTGTTCTGCTGCAATCGAAGCAAGTAACCGCGGTTCAAAAGTTCTTCTCATTACAAAACTCCGTGTCGGAGATGCAAACACGATGATGGCAGAAGGCGGAATTCAGGCAGCAGACAAGCCAAATGATTCACCTGCCCAGCATTATCTTGATGCATTCGGTGGCGGACACTTTGACGGTAAGCCTGAACTTGTTTATACACTCGTTAACAATGCACCGGATGCAATAAAGTGGCTCAACGAACTTGGAGTTGAATTTGACAAAGAAAAAGACGGAACTATGATTACAACTCACGGCGGTGGAACAAGCAGAAAGCGTATGCATGCTTGTAAAGATTACTCGGGCGCCGAAATCATGAGAACGCTGCGTGATGAGACCTTTAATCGTCCTGATAAAATCAATGTAGTCGATTTTACTGCAGCGATAGAAATAATCAAGAACGAGCAGGGCGACGCGGCCGGCGCCGTTCTTATGAATATCGAAACAGGCGAAATAAGAATTGCAAAGGCAAAAGTAGTAATCATCGCAACAGGCGGCGCCGGCCGTATGCACTATCAGGGATTTCCTACATCAAATCATTACGGCGCAACAGCAGACGGTCTTGTTCTTGCATATCGTGCAGGAGCAAAGCTTATGTATCAGGATTCTCTCCAGTATCATCCTACAGGAGCTGCTTATCCTTCGCAGATTTTGGGAAAGCTCGTTACAGAAAAAGTACGCTCTCTTGGTGCTAAACTTGTAAACGCAAAGGGCGATGTTTATATTCACCCGCTTGAAACACGTGACGTAAACGCTTCTGGAATTATCCGCGAAGTATCAGAAGGCCGCGGAATAAAAAACGAAGTACAGGATGCAGTCTGGCTTGATACACCGATGATTGAAAAAATTCACGGAGAAGGAACGATTAAAAAAAGAATCCCTGCTATGTACAATATGTTCATTAAATACGGAATCGACATTACTGTAGATCCGATTCTTGTTTATCCTACACTGCATTATCAGAACGGCGGAATCGAAATCGATAAGAAGTGCCATTCAACTGTAAAAAATCTTTTAGCGGCTGGAGAAGTAACCGGCGGTGTTCACGGAACAAACCGTCTTATGGGAAACTCACTTCTTGATGTTGTTGTATTTGGACGTGTTGCAGGAATCGAAGCTGCAGAGCTTGCATCAAAAACAGAACTTTCTGATAAGCTTTCACTTGATTTTGTAAAAGAATTTGAAAAGCAGAGAAAAGAAGCAGGAATTAATACTGACGAAGTTTCTCCAAAGATTCTTCCAAAATATACTCACGGAAATCCTGTATTTGAAGAAGTAAAAGGAAAATAATTATGGCATCTGTAATAAGTACAATTGCAATCATCGTTGCAATAATCGGTTTGATTTATCTTGCATACTGCGGCGTATCGATTATTTTAGTAGCACCGCTTCTTGCAGTTGTTGCTTCAATCGGCTGCGGTCAGCCTTTAATCGATATACTTGGTAAAGTTTATTTTGTAAAGGCAGCAGAGTATATCGGAAAATTTTTCCCGGTATTTTTATTTGGTGCAGTGTTTGCAAAGTTAATGGAAGAAGGCGGCCTTGCTTCATCAATTGCAAGCAAGATATCAAAAGTGCTCGGAGCAAAAAGGGCGGTTCTTGCAGTAATAATCGGCTGCGGAATTTTAACTTACGGCGGTTTAAGCGTTTTTGTCGTTGCGTTTGTAATGTACCCTTTTGGGGCTGTACTGTTTCGCAAGGCCGGCGCTCCTAAACGCCTTCTGCCTGCAGCACTCTGGGTCGGCATTTTTACCTTTGCAATGGTTGCGCTTCCTGGAACTCCGCAGACACAGAATATTATCCCGACAGAATTCTTCGGAACATCAACCTGGTCTGGTATCGGGCTTGGTATTTTTGCTTCTGTATGTTTTATTGCCACAGGACTTTTGTGGATCGGATATAGAATTAAAAAGTTAAATGCTGCAGGCGAAGGCTACGGCGTTCATGCAAATGAAGGTAATCTCGAGCTTGATGAATCTTCGCTTCCAGACTGGCGCATTTCTCTTATTCCGCTTTTAATCGTAATATTCTTTAACATTTTTTTAAGCAATCCGTTTAACTGGAAGTTTGCGAGCAGCTGGCAGATACCATCATTGTGGGCAGTTTCGATTGCAACAGTTCTTGCATCAATTGCAACTCTCATAATCGGAAGAAAAAATATTTTTGTAAAAAAATCAGAGGGCGAGCGTCCTAAGTTTATAAAAATAATAAACGGTTCAGCAGTTTCTTCGGGTACAGCAGTATTTAATGTTGCAAGCGGATTTGCATTTGGCTGTGTAGTTACAAGCGTTGTAGGTTTTGTCGTAATTCAGGATTTACTGATGAAGCTTTCTTCAAACGGTAATCCGCTGTGGTCTGCAGTTCTTACGACAAATATCACAGGAGGTATTACAGGTTCTGCATCAAGCGGAATTACAATTGCACTTTCAAAGTTCGGTCAGATGTGGAAGGACATGGCAGTTGCACGCGGTATTTCACTTGATGCATTTCACAGAATCATAACTCTTGCCGGTGCCGGAATCGATCCTGCTCCTCAGTGTGGCGCTCTCGTTACGATGTTCGGTATCTGCGGCCTTTCGCACAAAGAAAGTTATTTTGATCTTCTTATGATTATGCTTTTAAAGTTTGCAGTCCCGTATTTATGCGTTATTCTTTACCTTGTCACGGGGATTGTTTAGTTTTTTTACGCTGAATAAAATTTAGTGAGGTTTTATTATGAAAAAGTTTTTGATTCTTTTGTCTGTAGTAATGCTTTTTTTCTCCTGCGGAAAAGAAAAAAGTGCTTCATATGCAGACAGTGCAAACAATCTTGAAGCAGTTTTTATGGAAGATGATATTTGTATTTATAAAACTGCATCTTTTGAAGAAGAAATTGGAAGGGTTAATAAACAAACGACCGGAACAATTCTTGAAGTAAATGAAAGTTCTCCAGAAGATATTCGTGTAAAAATAAAGACAATAGCTGAGAACGGTAAAAAAATTACCGGCTGGTGCAGTGTAGAAAAAATTAAAATTTCAATTGATGATCTTGAAAAAGTTGCAGGGCCATATATATTGGGCTACAGTTATGCTGAAATCTTTATAAGAAATTGCGGTGAAGGTCCTACAGAGCAGTTTCATAATTTTTTCTGTAATATAATTGAAGAAGGTCATAAAAACGGAATCAAGGAAGATGAAATAGCATATCGTATGGATACGGCCTGTTATTATGTTCTTTCCGGTTATTCTGATGACAGTATGAGAAAAATTAAAAATCCGCTTTTTACTGCTGCAAAATATGATTATAAAGAAGTTTATGAAAAAGTTGAGAGATGGTTTGTAGAAGATAGTGATTCTGTGATTGAACCCTACGGAATGACGATAATTGAGTGTGCTATAAAAAACGGTTCGGCAGATGTGCTTGAATATATACTAAACGGCTCTTATGCAAGTTATATCAGATCTATTCCGATTGATAAGTGGAAAAAATATCAGAGCCTTGCTTCTGAATCAAAGAATGAAAAAGTTATTAATCTTTTTAGTTTTTCAAATGATATAAGTTTTTATGAAAAGGTTGCAGAAAAACTTCTTGAATCAGATGGAATAAATGTAGACAACTCTCCTAAAAAATATGAATGGAGACTTACAAAATATTTTCATGAACATGATATCGAAGATTACAGATTTGAAAACGCATATATAAAAACGGATGACGGTTCAAAAGTAAATATGAGGACAGAGCCTGATGTAGAATCAGAAAAAGCAGGTTCTGTGTACGACGGTTCTCTTGTTACTGTTCTTGATATGTCAAAAGAAACTGACGTTATAGAAGGGGTTGTTTCAAACTGGCTAAAGATAAAGTCATCAGAAGGGGATGAAGGCTGGGTTTTCGGCGGATTTGTTTATGCAGAATTTGATGAAAATCCAAAGCAGGATGACCGTGTTCTCGAATATGTTGCAAAATTTTTTGAAAACGAAGATTCTTTTGTAATGTGGGAGACAAAGGTTTTTTATGAAGATTTCAGCGAAGAGAAACTAAAGCCTAATACTAGAATTAAAATCCTTAAAGTTTTCCCTTCGGATTCCCCATATGTTTATCGAAAAGGAAATTATATTTTCCCTGTATGTGTTGTAAGAACGCCGAGTGGAAAAGCCGGCGTTATAAATTCCCGTGATATTTCAAACAAAATGGAAAGAAGAAGTGATTTTACTGTTCTGTGTAATGTAGTTGCTGAGGATAGATCAACATTTGGCAGTCAGAAAATGTATGAAATTGCATGTGTTTATCCTGACGGACATGTAGAACCGCTTTTTCTTCCTGGAAACAGAACGTATTTCTTTTTAGATGAAATAGAAGTTATTAGTGAATATAATGAAAGAACAAAGAAAAACTTCCCGATAATCGTAATTCATGACAGAACCACAAGTGACCGTTACAGCAATGATTATACAGAAAATGTTTATGCTTATACTGTAAAAGAAGGAAGAATGTATAATTATCTTGAGTTTCAGGCATACAGGAGTGAGGAAGGTGATTACGAATGCTGGTACGATCTTTCTTTCGGATATCTTTTACATCGTGCAGTTTACAATCGTAATGGTAAAACAGAGCATGAACGCTGGGTGGTAAGTGAACTCTGGAGTTATGGGCCACTTGATGAGGATCCTCAGATTTATGTTCTTAAATCGCACGAAGACTGGGTTTTGCCTGAGTGGTAATTCTGTGGTATAATTGGTTATACGCGACCGCTAACGCGGAGTTTTTATAGGAGATAATTAATATGAAAGTTTTAGTAATTGGTGGAGCAGGATATATCGGAAGCCATGTTGTTAAAGAACTTATGGCAAAAGGACACAGTGTTACTGTTTTTGACAATCTTTCAAGCGGATTAAAACAAAACCTTTTTAAAGAAAACGGATTTATCAAAGGTGATATCCTTAATAAAAAAGACCTTGATAAAGCGTTCTCAAAAAACTTTGACGCGTTCGTTCATCTTGCAGCATTTAAAGCAGCAGGTGAATCAATGGTAAAACCAGAAAAATATTCAGTAAATAATATTACCGGTACATTAAATATTTTAAACTCTGCTGTTGAACACGACTGTAAGTACATGGTTTTCTCTTCAAGCGCTGCAGTTTTCGGCGAACCGGAATATTTACCTATCGATGAAAATCATCCTAAAAAACCAGAAAACTATTACGGTTTTACAAAATTAAAAATCGAAGAGTTCATGGCATGGTATGATAAACTTAAAGGACTCAAATTTGCAGCATTAAGATATTTTAACGCAGCAGGTTATGATCCAGAAGGAGTTCTTTACGGACTTGAACAGAACCCTGCAAATCTTCTTCCTATCATCATGGAAGTTGCATGCGGAATGCGTGAAAAAATGAAAATCTTCGGAAACGATTATGATACACGTGACGGAACATGTATCAGAGATTATGTTCATGTTACAGACCTTGCAAGCGCACACGTTAAGGCACTCGAATACATTACTTCTAAAAATGAAAGCCTTACAGTTAACCTTGGAAGTGAAACAGGAACTTCTGTAACAGAAATGGTTGATGCTGCAAGAAAAATCACAGGACATGCAATTCCTGCAGATTATGTTGAGCGTCGTCCTGGAGACCCTGCAACACTCGTTGCATCGGCAAAACTTGCAGAAGAAAAATTAAACTGGAAGGCTCAGTATTCAGACATCAACACTTTGATTGATTCAACTTATAAAGCTTATAAAAAATTTTTGAAGAAATAATTTTTTAAGCTGAATAAAACAAAGCCCCGCTAGGAAGAACATATGGCAGACATTTCCTCTATAAAAGATTTTATAAAAAATAATCGTGCTGAATATATAAAGCTTGAAAGTCTTTTGACTTCGAATAAAGCACTCGCTCCGGAAAACGGCGGCGACGGTGAACTTAAAAAGTGCGAAGCCCTCGAGGCTTTCTTAAAAGAACATGGTATTACAAAACTCGAACGCTTTGACGCGGCCGACAGCCGTGCCGCAGGCGGAATAAGACCAAATCTCGTTGCAACAATTGACGGCGAAAACGATGATTACTCAATCTGGATTATTGCTCACTTAGATGTTGTACCTGCAGGAGATTTGTCTTTATGGGAAACAGATCCATGGACTGTTGTCGAAAAAGACGGCAGACTGTTCGGCCGCGGGGTAGAAGATGACCAGCAGGGACTTACAAGTGCCTTTGCTGCTGCGTGGGCCTATGTTTCGCTTGGTGTAAAACCAAAGCACACTGTAAAGCTCTTGTTTGCAGCCGACGAAGAAGTTGGAAGTAAATACGGAATTATCTGGCTTTTAAAGAATACTGATATTTTTAAAAAAGAAGATCTTATCATAATCCCTGATGGTGGTGATCCGAAAGGTGAAACAATCGAAGTTGCAGAAAAAAATATTCTGTGGCTTAAGTTTACTACTTCTGGAAAACAGAGTCACGGTTCACGCCCTGACGAAGGAAATAACGCATGTCTTGCAGGCTCTCATCTTGCCTTAAAACTTCACGAGCAGCTTAAAAAGAAATTTAAAAAGTGCGACAAAATGTTTTCTCCGTCATATTCAACTTTTGAACCTACAATGAGAAAAGCAAACGTTGACGGCGTTAATATAATTCCTGGAAGCGATGTATTCTGCATGGACTGCAGGATTTTGCCGTGCTATTCATGTGAAGAAGTTCTTCGCGAAACAGATAAAATCTGTGCAGAAATCGAAAAAGAATACGGTGTAAAAATAACTTATGAAATTCTTCAGAAAGCGCAGTCTTTGCCTACGCCATCTGACGCGCGTGTCGTAAAGCTTCTTTCTGAGAGCTTAAAAGAAACACACGGAATTGATTCAAAGATAATCGGGATTGGTGGCGGAACAGTCGGCGCAGAACTTCGAAACCTTGGCTACGACTGTGTTGTCTGGGGCACCCTCGATGAAAGATGTCACATGCCTAACGAGTATTGTATAATCGATAATCTTATAAAAGATGCGCTTACTCTTGCGGTTTTGATTGGGAAATAAATTATTTATTCTCTAAACTCACATCCGAGGCTTTCGTTCATTACATCAAAAAAGTGCGGGAATGAAACATTGCAGCATTCTGCGTCTTTAATTACAATCGCATTTTCTTCTGTAAAGTAAAGTCCCATGCATGCAAGACTCATTGCAACGCGGTGATCAAGATATGAATCTACGGCTCCGCCGTGGAGAGCGAAAGCTTCGTTTTTGCTTCTGTCTTTCTGGACAGGCGAGTGTCCGTTTATAACGAGTGTGTCACCGTTATCTTTTATATCTGCTCCGAGAAAAGATAAAAGCTCTGTCATTACTTTGATTCTGTCTGTTTCTTTTTTGCGGCAGATGTCTATATCTGTAAATACTGTCTTACCTTCTGCAAAGCATGCGATTACACAGAGTGCACATATTGCATCAGGATATTCTGCCATGCTTATTTTTTTTGTTCCGCCTGGAGCAGAAAGAAAACTGTTTTTGTTTACTGTAATTGTCTTTTCTTTTTTATTCCATTCGATGTCGGCACCATAATCTTTTAAAAGGTCAACGATTTTTTCATCGCCCTGAGTACCTGAGTCATCAATGTCTGTAATTACAATCTGTTCATTTGCAATTAAGGCTGCAATCAAAGGAAACGCAACTGCTTCCCAGTCAGACGGAATCGTTACATCTTCTGCCTTTAACTCGACAGGTCCTGCAACGCATATTGATTTATAATCATCAGAAATTGAACTTTGAACACCGTATTTATCAAGCCAGTATTTTGTCATCGACAGATATGGTGTTTCCTGCGGGTTGGTAAGTTGAATTTGTGTAAGTCCCGTCATTCTTGTAGCGGCCATCATAAAGCCAGAAATATATTGAGAAAGTTTTCCTTCTGTAAATAAAATATTTTCGTTTGAAATCGGTCCTGTAAACTCATATGGAGGTGTTACAGAATTTTCTTTTTTACAGAAAGCATCTGCACCAAGCTGATTTAATGCATCGATAAGATGATCTACCGGACGTTTTTGTATTGATTCATCTCCTGTAACTTCGCATCTTCCTTTTAAAGTTGCAAGAACTGGTGTTAAAAAATACATCAGTGAACCAGAATTTCCTACATCGATTTCTGTATCAGGAAGATGAAGGTTTTTACCGGCTCCTTTTACAATCCATACGTTCTGTTCATCATTAAATGTAACTTCGGCTCCGATTTTTTTTATTGCAGCTGCTGTAGAAAGAGCGTCTGCACTTTTTAACGGATTAAAAATTTTTGTAGTTCCTTCGCTCATTGCGGCAAGAATGAGTGCTCGTATCGTATGACTTTTAGAGCCGGGAACTCTTATTGATTTTCCTTTTCCGAAGTTCTGCGATTTAAATGCTTTTATATTCATACAGATTTTCCTTATTTAGTAAATTCCGCATAAAAAAATTATGCAAAATTAAATGGAGTTTCCTGGTATACGTAATAGTTGAGCCAGTTTGAGTAGAAAAGGTGAGCAGTACTTCTCCATGTTGAGTATGGTTCTTTTGAAGGGTCATCAGAAGGAAAATAATTCTGCGGAATTTCAATCTTAAGACCCTTTTTAACGTCACGCACATACTCTGTCTTGAGTGTTTCTGTATCGTATTCAAGGTGGCCTGTCATAAAAATTGCACGGTTATCTTTTGTCTTGATTATAGAAACTCCGATATCTTTACTTTCTGCAAGAATCTTTAAATCCTTGTGCTTGATGATGTCTTCTTTCTTTATCGTCGTATGGCGCGACTGCGGAATAGGAAACTGGTCATCAAAACCGCGAAGGAGAGGATCTGGTCCTGCAGATCTTGTATTCTTGAAAATCCCGAACATTTTCTGGTCGAGGCTGTATTTTGGAATTCCGTAATGGTGGTAAAGTCCTGCCTGTGCACCCCAGCAGATGTATAAAGTCGAGAAAACATTTGTCTTTGCATAATCCATTATACGGCAAAGGTCATTCCAATAGTCGACCTGCTCAAATTCCATCTGCTCAACAGGAGCGCCTGTGATAATCATACCATCATACTTGTGCTTGAACACTTCTTCTGAGCTGATATAAAATTTTTCAAGGTGATCAGAGCCTACGTGCTTTGAAACATGATTTTCCATGCGCACGAGAGAAACTTCTATCTGGAGCGGAGTGTTTCCGAGAAGGCGCAGAAGCTGAGTCTCCGTGGTCTCCTTTGTAGGCATGAGGTTAATTATTGCAATTTTAAGCGGACGTATGTCCTGTGTAACGGCCCTTTTGTCGGTCATTACGAAGATATTTTCGCTTTCTAGTATTTTTACTGCCGGTAATCCGGATTTTATTTTAATTGGCATACGCAAAATATAGCACAAAAAGGCAATTTAATGCTATACTTTGTATACTATGAACAGTTCACAGGACAGAAAAGCAGCCATAAAAAAATTAAAGACCCTTGTCTATTCTACAAGGCAGGATCTTGATGTTTTTAGAAAGAATATAGAAAAGACTTTTTATTCACCGATTTTACCTAATCATGTTGAATTTTCTGAGCATACATATTCACAGGTAAACTGCGATATCCTCATGCCTGAGATTTATTCTACCGGTAAAATCATGCTTTATATCCACGGCGGCTCTTTTGTAGGCGGTTCAAAAAAAGCATACAGATCTTTCTGTGCTTCTCTTGCAAGTGCAACTTCATGCAGGGTAGTAGTTCCTGATTATTCTCTTGCTCCTGCAAATACTTTTCCTAAAGGAATCGAAGATTTACAGCTTGTGTTCCGTTCTGTTTTTACCGAGGAACAGATTGCAAAATCACTCGATTCTGCAAATCCTGGAAAAGCGGAAAATCCAGAAATAATAATTGCAGCAGATGGCTCGGGTGCGTCAATTGCACTCGCACTCCTTTTAAATCTTCGTGAACGTTATCGTGAATGTATAAGCCGTGTAATTTTATTTTCTCCATGGCTTAACTTGACTTCTGATTCACCTTTAATAAAAGAAAAGAAAGTTCATGACGAGGTTATGAGCGGCGACTGTTTAAGACGAAGTGCAGATATCTATACTTACGAAACAAATCTTTCTAATCCGCTTGTTTCTCCGATTCTTGCATCAAAGGAACAGCTTCTGGGATTTCCGCCGGTTTATATCCAGATTGGTGAAAAAGAAATTCTTCTTGATGATGCAAAACAGTTCCAGAGAAACCTTCATAACGCAGGATGTGGGTGTGAACTTGATATATGGCCTGACATGATGTTTATGTTCCAGCTTGCAGATGAATATTTAGAAGAGTCTCATCTTGCAATAGAAAAAATCGGAAGGCTTATTACATATCAGGAAGAAAAAACTGATGAACTTACTTTAACGCGCGCACCTGTTCTCGAAAGCAGTCTTGATTCAGAAGCATAAGAGGCATAATGATGGAACTTTTATCACCTGCCGGTAATGTCGAAAAATTATATTATGCATATGCGTACGGAGCAGATGCAGCCTATATAGGACTTAAAAGATTTTCTCTTCGCGTAAAGGCAGATAATTTTTACGAAGATGAATATAAAAAAGTAATTGAATTAAAAAATAAATTTCCGGGAAGAAAACTTCACTGCGCACTTAACATTGCATTTCATAATAACGATATAGATAATTTTATCCGCGACATCGATTATTTTAAACAGTATCCGATTGATGCGTTTATCGTGCAGGACCTTGGTATTGTTCCGCTTATACAAAAAGAATTTCCTGATGCAGATCTGCATTTAAGTACACAGGCAAGCTGTATAAACCGCGAAGCAGTTAAAATGTATAAGTCTCTTGGATTTAAACGCGTTGTTCTCGGAAGAGAAGCCAGTTTAAAAGAAATCCGCGAAATAAAAGATGCAGTTCCTGATATTGAGCTTGAAGCATTCGTGCACGGAGCAATGTGTATTGCATACAGTGGTCGCTGTCTTATGAGCGCGCTTTTAACCGGACGAAGTGCACAGAGCGGATTTTGTTCTCATACATGCCGCTGGGAATTTGATTTAAAGTCTGCAAAAAAAATTGCAGAAAGCGGAGAACTTGTTTTAGAAGAACGTTCACGACGCGGTGAATATTTTCCTGTTTACGAAGGCGATGATTTTACAGAGATTCTTTCGAGCAAAGATATACGCATGATAGAACATCTTAAAGACATGAAGGATGCAGGTCTTGATTCTTTAAAGATTGAAGGCCGGATGAAAAGTACTTATTATGTAGCCCTCGTTACGCGCGCTTACAGAAAAGCACTTGATGCGCTTGAAGGAAAAATAAAACAGGAAGAAGCAGCTCCTTTTATTGCAGAGCTTGAAAACGTAAGTCACAGAGAATCAACTACAGGCTTTTATTATTCGAGAGCCGATGCAGATAAAACAACTCAGGGTGCTTCTGACAGCGCTTATGATCTTGCGGCTACAATCGGAACTAAATTAACCGATGATGAGCAGCGCGCGGTTTTAAATCGTGCTTCTCTAACTCAAAAGGCAATCGATGATGAACTTGATGCAATGCACCCTAAGGCACGCGAAGCACGCGAACGCGATTTAGAAAAAAATCCTGACCGGCGCATAGTTACGGTAAAAGAAAACAGCGGCTGGCATATGTATAAATACGAGCCTCTTAATATGGTAGACTATGACAGTGAACTTGAGTTTATCTCACCTGATGTTGTTTCTGTAAAAGCAGAGAAGGGTAAATGGCTTTTAGTAGATCCTGAAAACGGAACCGTTCGTAACTGGGTCTGCAACGGACATCCATGTGTGCTTTATACTCAATATGAGCTTCAGAATGGAACGCTTTTAAGAACTAAAGATAACGGCTATATTGCAGGAAAAGTACGCGATACAGGACGATAAATTTTTACATCATCACAGGGGTATTTTATGTTTTCAATCCTTACAAAAATTTTTATAAAAGACCGTGACAATGTTTCGGATCCTAAAGTGCGGGAAGCATATGGAACACTTTCTGGTGCATACGGAATATTTTTAAATGTCGTTTTATTCATTATAAAACTTATTGCAGGACTTATTTCTAAATCACTTGCTATTACTGCAGATGCAATGAACAACCTTTCTGATGCAGGTGCTTCGATTGTCACTGTTCTTGGATTTAAGCTTGCAGGAAAAAAGCCAGACCGTGATCATCCGTTTGGACATGGCCGCTTTGAATACATTGCAGGGCTTTTTGTATCGTTCTTAATTCTCATGATGGGTTTTGAACTTTTAAAATCTTCTGTTCTTTCGATTATTCATCCAGAAAAAGTTACAGGCTCGCTTATATCAATAATCATTCTGGTTGTTTCGATTCTTGTTAAAGCCTACATGTATTTTTTTAATCACAATGTTTCAAAAAAAATAAATTCTCCTTCAATGGAAGCTACAGCAAAAGACAGTCTTTCTGATACGATTTCTACTTTTGTAGTTCTTGTTTCTACGATAATATACATGCTTGATGTAACGACGCTTCCTGTAGATGGAATTGCAGGACTTTTAGTTTCGGCTTTTATTCTTAAAAACGGAATTGAATCAATTCAGGATACGATAAATCCTTTGCTCGGACAGCCTCCAGAAAAAGAACTGGTTGATGAAATCGAAAAAACCGTAATGGCTCACGAAATCGCAGAAGGAATCCATGACCTTATCGTGCATGATTACGGTCCTGGAAGAAGAATGATAACTCTTCATATCGAAGTAAACGGTGAAAAAAATATTTTTGACATTCACGATGAAATTGATGTAATCGAAGTTGAAATCGGACAGAAGTTTAACTGTACGGCAACGATTCATATGGATCCGATAGAAGTTGATTCGCCGGAAATAAAAGAAATAAGTGAACTTATAAGATCAATTGCAAAAGATATTTATTCTGACCTTACGATTCACGACTTAAGAATTGTTCCGGGTGTAACTCATACAAATGTAGTTTTTGATCTTGTTAAACCGCATGAGTGCAAGATCAGTGACAATGAACTTTCGAAAATTATTTTTGATAAAGTTCTTGCTGCAAAGAAAAATTATTATTGCGTAATAAAAGTAGAGCCGCCCTTTGTCTAGGCGGCTCACAGAATGCATAAGTTTATTTTATGCCTCAACTGCTACTAAGTGTCCTACACCGACTGTGGATTTTTCTGCGTAAACGCTTCTTGCAGTCTTGTACGGATTCTTAAGTGTTGCAATCTGCTGTCTTATCTGTACGATATGAGTTTTTAAAAGCTCACGGTTTTTCTGATTCTGGATAAGTACTTTATGCTGAAGATCCTCAAGATCTTTCTGAATCGTGTTTACAGATTCTTCTTCGAGGTGTGCTCCGCGTTCTTTGTATAATTCTGACATTGGAACGATTACTTTCTGAAGACTCATGATATTTGCAACAACCTGCTGTTCAAGTTCTGTATGAGCAAGAAGTGTTTCTGGATTTTCTGTTGTAATAGAAGTTTCCTGCTTTTCGAGAACAGAAAGATATTCGCGGAATTTTGCGCGCTGTTTTTCAAGAAGCTCGCGGAATTTTTTTAAGAGTGCAATTCTCTGTTCAAGTTCTTCCTTTGTAATCTGTTCCATATTGTTTTACCCCTCAATATTCAATGTCTGCTGAACAGGTGCAGCCGGTGCGTTTGCACTTGAAGCTGCTGCCTGTGTCCATGATTCACAAAGGTCTTTCATCATTTTAAGAATCGAATCAAGAACATCTTTGTCTTTCTTTATGTTTGCTTCTGTAAGCTGCTTATTAAAGAAAATGTAAAGTGCCATGAGATTTGATGCAATCTCACCGCCTTTTTCCATATCAAGCGAAACCTGAAGCTCTGTAATTATTTCCTGCGCTTTTAGTATAGCGTTTCCAAATTTCTCTATATTTTTGACTGGTAGTTTTTTATCTGCATCATACATAGACGAAGCAGAACTAAGCTGGCGCACAGCCTCTTCGTATAAAAGAACTACTAAGCGACCCTGGCTTGCTGTCTTAACATTTGTGGTTTTATATGCATTGTACGCCTGGTTATAAGCCATATTTCCCCCTAAAAAATTCAAGGTATATCGCTTTAAATGTCGGTATTTAAAATTATAACTTTAGGAGAATATTTATGCTGTTTTTTATGTTTTTTAATGACTATTTTCAATTATTTTCGTATACTTATTAATAGAAAAAAACGACATTTTAGTTAATTCAATTTAAATTGAATCCCAGGAAACACCATGAGCGAAAACAACAAAAACGAAGATGACAAAAAAAAGAAAGAAAATGATCCGTATGATTTTTTCATACTGAATACAGATAAAGACGGCAAGGAAAATGACAATAAGAAAGGGCCGCGCTTTCCTTTATGGAGCATGATTTTTGCAACGATGCTCATTTTAGGCATCTTTCATGTTATGTCGTCTCAGAAATCAAATTCAGAAATTCAATTCAGCGAGTTCAGGCAGAAAGTTGAGTCTGGTGAAATAAAAGAAGTTGAAATCACAGAAACTCATGTCATTGGTTATGATTCAGTTCAGCAGAAAAATACAGGCGTATCTTCATGGACTTTTAATTTAGATCCTAAAAATATAAGAAAAGAATATAAATCTGCATCATTCCCAGAGACTTTAAAAGATTTTGTAAAACTTCTCGATGAAAAAAATATTCCTTATAAATATGTAAGAGCTCAGAATAATTATCTGATTGCATTTTTGTTTCAGTTTGGAATGCCGATTTTAATAATTTTCTTCCTGATTTATTTTTTCAGGAAAATGGGAAACGGTATCGGCGGCGGAATGGGAAGCATTTTTGGTGCAGGCCAGTCGCGTGCAAAAGCAGTTGAAGAAGGAAAAGTGAAGACACGCTTTTCTGATGTTGCGGGAGTTGACGAAGCAAAAGAAGAACTTGTCGAAGTCGTAGACTTTTTAAAGTCTCCGAAAAAATATACCGACATCGGTGGAAAAATTCCTAAAGGTGTTCTTCTTGTCGGACCTCCGGGAACAGGTAAAACTCTGCTTGCACGTGCAGTTGCAGGAGAAGCAGGAGTTCCGTTCTTTAGTATTTCTGGTTCTGACTTTGTAGAAATGTTTGTCGGTGTAGGTGCAAGCCGCGTCCGTGATCTTTTTAAGCAGGCTCGCGAAAAGGCACCATGTATCGTATTTATCGATGAAATTGATGCTCTCGGAAAAAGCCGCGTAAATGGATTTGGCGGCGGTAACGATGAGCGTGAACAGACTTTAAACCAGCTGCTTGTTGAGATGGACGGTTTTGAAAACGAGAAAGGTCTTATTATTCTTGCAGCAACAAACCGAGCAGATATTCTTGACCCGGCACTTCTTCGTCCCGGAAGATTTGACAGACAGGTTCCGGTTGAACGCCCTGATGTTAAGGGACGCGAAGAAATTTTACGCATTCACTCTAAGAATGTAAAGCTTGCAGAAGATGTAGACTTTGAATCAATCGCGCACGGAACTGTAGGCTTTGCAGGTGCCGATCTTGCTAACGTAGTAAACGAAGCCGCGCTGCTTGCCGTACGAAACGGAAGAAAAAAAGTAACGATGGAAGATTTTAACGAAGCCATCGATAAAGTAAGCATCGGTCTTAAAAAGAAATCCCGCAAGGATAATAAAAAAGAAATGCGCCTTGTATCTGTTCACGAAACAGGACATGCCCTTGTCGCAGCGCTTACTCCGGATCATGAACCTGTAAATAAAATTACAGTCGTTCCGCGCAGCCATGGAATCGGCGGCTTTACACAGTATCGCGAAGAAGAAGAAAAGAATTTCCTCACGAGAAAAGACATGATAAACGAAATCGATTCTATGCTCGGCGGAAGAGCAGCAGAAGAAATCATTCTCGGTGATATTTCTACAGGAGCTTCAAACGACATCGCGCGTGCGACAGATCTTGTAAAGAACATGATTGTAAATTACGGAATGAGTGACCGCTTTAAGAACATGACTTTGGGCCGTGGCGTTCTTGGCCGTATGGGCGGCGAACCGGCTTTAGTGCGCGAGTTTAGTGAAGAAACTCAGAAATATGTTGACGAAGAAATCGCACGCATCCTCGAAGAGCGTTATGAATATGTATTAAAACTCCTTAGAAAGCACAAAAGCCTTCTTGAAACGGTTGCAAAACGCCTGCTCGAAGTTGAAACCCTCGAAGGCAAGGAATTCTATGCTCTTCTTGAGGCAGAAAAAACCGTTGCCTCTGTCGCAAAAAAGCCTTCCAAAGCACCTAAGGCTAAAAAGAGCGTGGAGAAATAGCTTTGATGGCGGCTTTAACCTGCTTTTCGTAGTTGACTAGCCGCATTTTCTTCAATAAAATGTACTTTATGAAGTTATTTAAATTGAATTGTACTATGAAAAAGCATTTTTTTGCGGCAGTTATGGCTGCTTTCTGCGGTTTTGCAGGTTTTTCTCAGGGAATTACGACTGCAAACGAGTTTTTCAAAGAAGTTTCTGACAAATATGCCTCATTCAAGGATTATTCTGCAACTGTAGATATTACGGTTGATAAAAAAGATATGTCTGCAACGGTGCTTTATCTTGCTCCGGATAAAATGAGAATGGATTTTTCTGAACCAGCTTCTCAGACAATCGTATATGATGGCAAAAAATTAATCTGCTATCTTCCGGAAAATACTTCTGTTCTCACACAGGAATCTGCAAATACAAATCCTGCAACTGCAGAAGGTCTTTCTCTTTTAAGACGTTATTATTCTGTTTCATACGAAGAAAGTCAGGCTGTTGTTCCGCTCGAAGATGGTTCTGATGAAAAAGTTGTTAAACTTATTTTCTGGCGAAGAACAGCATCAGAAAGCTTCCGTTATTTAAAGATCAGTGTTGATCCTAACACAAAATTAATCAGAAGAATTGTTGCTGTTACTCCTGGCGGAACTACATATCAGTTTGATTTTAAAAATTACGAAATCAATCAGGGAATTACAGAAAAAAGATTCCAGTATGATATTCCGTCTGGTGCAAACTCTATAGATAATTTTTTGTATTCTGACTAGTATTTAAGGACTTTAAAACTATGGAAAGTTACGGTGCACTTCTTAGAAATGCGCGTGAAGCAAAAAGATTAACTCTCGAAGCTGTTGAACGCGAGACTTCGATAAGCAAAGATTTTCTCGAAGGACTCGAAAACGAAAATACAGAAGTTTTTCATGGCGAAGCGTATTTAGTAGGATTCTTGAGAAATTATGCAGAATACCTTGAACTTGACTCAAAGAAACTTATAAGCCTGTATCGTAACATGATGATTCAGGAATCACCGGTTCCTGAAGGATTAATCGAAAAACCAAAACCTACATATTTAGTTCCTGCGATTGTTGCAGGATGTATAACTGTTGTCCTTGCGACTGTGCTTATAATTTATTTTGCAGTTTACAGAAGGCAGCAGATTGCAAAACAAAACTCGTATGCAATTTCAGAAAAAGTTCAGCAGAAAACATATGAACTTTCTGACAAGCCTATTAATGCAAGAGTTTATATCGGAGACCAGATTGTTGTTCCGTCTAAAAATGGAAATGTAATCTTAACTGTTACTTCTGATACAGATTCAAAACTTGGTTTAAATACTCCGGTCGGAACTCAGTACTTTGAACTTTCAGAAACCCGTGAACTTGATATCGATGGTGATGCTGCAATAGATTTTGTACTTGACGTCTGGGAAATTTCTTCTAACAATCAGTCGCGTGGTGCAGAAGTTTACATTGTAAGAAAAGATGAAAGTGCAACTCTGGAAGTTGCTGACAGTACAATCATTCCGATGCAGCAGAAAGAAAATGTAAATCAGACAATGATTTTCGAAGACAACAGAACATATCCGTTTACACTTAATGCTTCGTTCAGAAAGCCGTGTGTATTCCGTTATGAAGTTGACAGAAAAAATTCTGTAGAAAACTATTATACAAACGGTGATGTTGTTACGATGACTGCAAATAACAAAGTCCGTGTCTGGGTTTCAAACGGAAACACAGTTAAGTTCCAGGTTATTGCTGCAAGCCAGACTTATGAACTCGAAATCGGTAAAGCCGGTGAGTGTATGGTAGAAGACATCAAGTGGATTCGTCTTGATGATGGCCGCTGCAGACTGGTGGTTGAACCGATTGAATAAATTTTATATAGATCAGCACGGCTGCGCAAAAAATCAGGTTGATGCAGAAATCATCGCTTCTAAATTAATCGACGATGGTTTTGAAATGGCAGACAGTTATGACGCAGCCGATTTTATTATAGTCAATTCATGCGGCTTTATCGAAAGCGCAAAAAAAGAATCCCTCGAAGCTGTTTACTCAATACGAAGAGCATATCCAAAAAAGAAAATAATTCTTACAGGTTGTCTTGCTGAACGCTATGCAGAAACTTTAAAAGAAAATCTTCCCGAAGCAGATGGAATTTTTGGAAACGGCGATCTTCTTTTAATTTCGCAGTTTTTAAATTCTGTAAAAAAGAAAAAGCATCAGGTTTTAAAATCAGAGCAGAAAGGTGTATGCTGCTATAAGAGAAATTATTTTGCGACGTTCAAAAACTCTGCATATGTAAAAATAACTGAAGGATGTTCAAATCACTGTTCATTCTGTGCAATTCCTGTTATACGCGGCGAGCTTCGAAGTCGTCCTGTAAAAGAAGTGATTGCAGAAATCAAGTCTCTTTTAAAGCAGGGCTTTTTTGAGATAAATCTTATCGGTCAGGACCTTGCAGCTTACGGAACAGGAAAAGAAGATAAAAGTATTTTTAAGCATTCGGACAAATCGTATCTTTCGCTCCTTCTTGATGAAATTTCAAAGATAAAAGGCAATTTCTGGCTTCGTCTTTTGTATATTCACCCGGATCACTTTTCTTCTGATATAGTTGAATCAATCAAAAAAGATAAACGAATTCTTTCTTATTTTGACATTCCTTTCCAAAGCGGTGATACTGATATAATCCATCTTATGAACAGAACCGGTTCCAGGAAAAAATATGAAGCTCTTGTAAAGAATATAAGAAAAGAGCTTGGTGACTGCGTAATAAGAACTACTTTTATGACAGGTTTCCCGGGCGAAACTGACGAGGCTTTTGAAAATACTCTTTGTTTTATGAAAGCAATAAAGCCTGACTGGTCCGGATGTTTTACATACAGTGCAGAAGATGATACTCCTGCAAAGGGCTTTAAAAATAAAGTCCCAAAAGGAATCGCAAAAAAAAGAACTTCGATTCTTGAAAGCACTCAGGAAGAAATAACACAGAAAAAACTTGCTTCGAGAATCGGTAAAGAATACGATGTGCTTATCGAAGAAGTTATAGACGGCGAAGACGATAACGGTTATGCAATTGCAAGGGCATGGTTTCAGGCGCCGGATGTTGACGGTGCTTTTGTCGTTCGTTATGACAAAGATGATAAAAAAGCAGTTAAGGCTGTATGTCCAGGAAAGATTGTTAAGGTTAAAGCAGTTCGCGTAAGCGGAATCGATATAGACAGCGTACTTGTTTAAGTGCCGTTAAGGGAGGTTTTTATGAGTGATGATTTTGCACTTGATTTTATTCATAATCTCAATCAGAAAAAATCAAAGCCCTTTGAACCTTCTGAACCATCTTTAGAATTAAAACGATATCTTGAACTTTTAAATTCCGAACAGAAAAAAGCAGTAGAACACTGCGGTTCTCCTCTTTTAATTTTAGCAGGAGCAGGAAGTGGTAAAACACGTGTAATTACTACAAAGATTGCATATCTTATAAATCAGAAAGGTTACGAGCCTTATCAGATCCTTGCAGTTACGTTTACAAAAAAAGCAGCAAAGGAAATGCAGGACAGAGCCGTTTCGATGGAAGAACGTGCAAAAGATTCTATGATAAGAACTTTTCACTCGTTCGGTTCATGGTTTTTAAGAAAGTATTATGAAGAAGCAGGAGTCGATAAAAATTTTACGGTTTATGACGACGATGATATGACAACTCTTGTTTCAAAAGCAAATCCTTCTTTAACAAAACAACAGGCACAGTCAGTTGCACATAAAATATCACTTGCAAAAGATTACTGTTATACTCCCGACAGTATTGAACTTGATAAAATTTCAAGCCGTCAGGAATTTCGCGATGCATACAGAAACTATCAGACAAGACTTCGCCAGACAGGGAATGTAGACTTTGGCGATTTAATTATGCTTCCCGTAATGGTTTTAGAAAAATTCGAAGCAGTGCGCCGCCAGATGCATTACAGATTTAAAGTAATTATGGTAGATGAATACCAGGACTCAAACGTAGCGCAGTTTAAATTATTAAAAGCGCTTTCTTCTCCTGACACTTATGTATGCGTTGTAGGTGATGATGATCAGTCGATTTATAAATTTCGCGGCGCAGAAGTTCAGAATATTCTTTCGTTCGAAGATGAATTTGAAGGAACTACACTCATAAGACTTGAGAGAAACTACAGGTCTACATCAAAAATTCTTTTTGCTGCAGATAAAATCGTAAGCCAGAACGAAGACAGACTTGGAAAAACTTTAATCGCAGAACGCGGCGAAGGCAAAAAGCCTGTGCTTGTTTTTCTTCCTAATCAGGACGACGAGGCTTCTTTCTGTGCAAACATGATAGAAAAATCTTACGAAAAAGGTTGTCCGTATTCTGACTGGGCAATCCTTTACAGAACGAACGCGCAGTCACTTACGTTTGAACATGTTTTCTTAAAGGAAAAAATTCCGTATCAGGTTGTGGGAACGCTTCGTTTTTATGAACGCGAAGAGATTAAGGACATGCTCTGTTTTTTAAGCCTCGTCGCCAATTCAAAAGACGAAGTGTCGTTCAGGCGAATAATAAATAAGCCGAGCCGCGGAATAGGGGAAGTGACTCAGGAAAAATTAATCCAGGCTGCAATCGGTGATGAGGGACTTACGGATTTAGTTGAGTCGTGCAGAAAAAATGCAGACGGTCTTTCTAAAAAAGCAAAAGAGGGTGTAAACCATTTTGTTTCTCTCATGGATGAACTTAAAAATTTAATCGACGATGCTAAAAATAAAGAAAAAAAATTATCAGAGTTTGTTAACGTGATAATGAATAAATCCGGACTTTTAGATTATTATACTGCTCAGGATGAAATTGCAGAAACGCAGAAAGCTGCAAACATGCAGGAACTTGTAAACAGTGCAGTCTTTTATGAGTTTTCGCGTGACGGACTTTTAAGTTTTCTTGATCACATCGAGCTTGACCGCACTCTTGAAAATGACGAGGATGAAAGCTCTGACAAAGTCACGCTTATTACACTTCATAATACGAAGGGTCTTGAGTTTGAGCGCGTAATAATTACAGGGCTCGAAAACGGAATCTTTCCACGCCAGGATAAAAACGAAGAAGAGCTCGAAGAAGAACGCCGCCTTTTTTATGTCGGAATTACTCGTGCTAAAGACGAACTTTATATTACAAGCTGTGCACAACGACTTTTCTATGGCCGCACAGAAGCCATGGAACCGAGCCGCTTTTTAATCGAAGCAGGCGACAAGCCGTTTCGCGTGATAGGCGAAAAACCAGAAGAATATGTTTACCAGGTGTCTGGCGTTCCATCCGGCGATTTTGACTCGTATGCTGAATCTGATTATAAAAATTCTCACTCGCGCTCAGATAAAAATAATCCATGGTCAAAAGGAACAAGAATTTATCATGATGACTACGGCTACGGTCAGATTGTAAAATCAAGCCATTCTGACGGTGAACTTGTCATAGAAGTTCAGTTTGAGTCATCGCGCCGCGGCGACACGAAAAAGTTTTTCCCTGAATATCAGAAATCCTCTCTGATGATTGTAAAAGACTAGAAACGCATGGACACGGGCTGCGTTATGAAGGGTGAACTGTGTCAATCTGACACAGTAAAAGCGCGAAAAAAAAAGACTGTGTCAAAATACTACAGTCTTACTTTATTCAATATTAAAATTAAGAAAAAATCCCCAGAACGTCAATAAAATTCGTAAAATTTCTCCATTTTTATGCTGAATTCTGTAAAAAAATGAAGTTTTTTGTTTGATTCAGCATAAAATAAAAACTTGGCACACTTTTTGCTTGATATATGGCAAAGACAATGTGCTTTTAAATTAAAATTCGGGAGAATGCGATGAAATACGACGACGAAATCTTAGGAATCTACCTCAAAGAAATTAATTCGATTCCGCTTTTAACACGTGAAGAAGAAACTGCTCTTGCGCTCGAAGCCCAGAACGGTTCTAAAGCAGCAAAAGATAAAATCGTCAGATCCAACCTGCGCTTTGTCGTAAATGTTGCAAAAAAATATCAGAACCGCGGTCTTGAACTTACAGATCTCATAAGCGAAGGAAACATCGGACTTATGACTGCAATCGATCGCTTTGATGTTTCAAAAGGATATCATTTTATTTCTTACGCAGTATGGTGGATCCGTCAGAGCATTACAAAAGCAATCAGCGAAAAAGGTTCTCGCATAAGACTTCCTCTTAACCGCGTTAACGAGTTGAATCAGATTAAAAACGCAAAAAAGATTGTCGGTCACAACAAGACAGAAGAACAGGAAATACGCGAGATTGGTTCACTTTTAAATCTTGAACCTTCTCATATCCGCGATATGCTTAATCTTTCAAAAGAATTTATTTCTCTTGATGCATCTGTTGGTAAAGACGATAATTCTTCTTCAATCGGTGACTTTATCGAAGAAAGTCGCTACGGAAATCCTGATGAAGATGTAATCAATTCTTCAATGAAAGATGATATCAACGATGTGCTTGATTCTTTAAAACCTAATGAACAGAAAGTAATCCGTTTAAGATATGGTCTTGATGGAGACAAACCGATGTCATTAAAAGAAATCGGTGATGTATGTAATCTTACAAAAGAAAGAATCCGTCAGATCGAAAAACATGCAATCGTAAGACTCCAGCATCCTGCAAGAAGCAGAATACTCGAAACTTATGTTGCTTAATTTTTAATTCGAAAAACTTTTAAGCGCATCTTCTCTTGCAAGAAGAAGTATTTCGTGGTCTCGCGAGAAATCTGCAATTTCAAGCTGTAAATCTCCGCTTTGAATTGTTCCGGTAATTTCTCCGGGACCTCGTAGTTTTAAATCCTTTTCTGCAATTACAAAACCGTCGGTTGTTTCTTTTAAAACTTTTATGCGCTCGATTCCGTTTTCGGTAATATTTTTTCTGTAAATGAGAAAGCAGTATCCCTGACTGCTGCCGCGTCCAACTCGTCCTCTAAGCTGATGCAGCTGGCTTAAACCAAATCTGTCTGCCTGTTCTATTACCATGCATGTTGCGTTTGAAACATCAACTCCGACTTCTACAACAGTCGTAGCAAATAAAAGCTGGATTTTCCCGTATCTAAAGTCATCAAGAATTCTTGACTGTTGTTCTTCTTCTATCTTTGAATGAATAAGCGCGCATTTATAATTAGAAAAATAGTTCTTCGAAAGTTCTGCAAATGCTCTTTCTGCAGATTTTATGCTTTCGTTTTCTGTATCATCTTCTGATTCTTCGATTGCAGGATAAACAAAATATGCCTGGTGACCTTTATCAAGTTCCTGGCGCACCGCGTTGTATGCATTCTGTTCGTGTCCTTCAGAAACAAGATATGTGATTACTGGTTTTCTTCCCTTTGGCATTGTTTTTATCGTAGAAATATCAAGGTCTCCGAAAACTGTAAGCGCAAGTGTCTGCGGAATCGGTGTTGCGCTCATCATAAGAAGGTGAGGACACGCGTATGTATTGTTAAAAAGCTGCTTCCCTTTTTCGATAATCGCCTGTCTCTGTAAAACTCCAAATCTGTGCTGTTCATCTATTACCGCAAGCTGAAGATCTTTATAAACTACATCGCGTGAAAAAACTGCATGTGTTCCGATTAAAATATTTATTTCGCCTTCTTTGAGCGCTTTAAGCAATGTTTTTCTTCCTGCAGCCTTTACGTTTCCTGTAAGGAATGCAACGCGAATACCGAGCTTTTCTGTATACTGCGCGATGTTTTCTGCGTGCTGCCGTGCAAGAATTTCTGTAGGTGCCATAAAAACCGCCTGACCGCCCCAGTCAATTACACGAAGAGAAGCAAAAAGTGCAACAAGTGTTTTCCCAGAGCCTACATCTCCCTGTAATAGCCGCTGCATCGTAAAAAGAGGTGCAGTTGATTCTTGTGTAAGAGAAGCTCTTTCTTTGTAGCCTCTGTCTATTTCTTCGTTCATTTTACAGATTACCGCAAGCTGGTCTTTTGTAAGAGAAAAAGGAAGAGTCTCAAGAAGGGCAGCCTGTTTTGGGGAAAAGTCATTCTGAGTATCTGAAATTTCGCATCTTTCATCTTTGGCATCTTCTTTAAAATCAATACCTGGAAGTGCGCCTTTATGAGTGTAAGCTCTTTTCAGCATTGTTTTTTCAAAAAGATAAAGTTCTTCATAGATAAGTGTTTTTCGCGCTTCTGTAACATCCTGCAGGTTTTCTGGCTGGTGTATTTTCTTTATCGCATCTTTTTTAGAAAGCAGAGCGCGTTTTTTAATTATATCTTCGGGAACTTCGCTGTCGATTCCAATTACATACTGTTTTAATGCAGAAGAAATGAGCTTTGTAAGAATCTTTCTTGTAATTCCTGCAGTAAGATGGTAAACGGGAATTATTCCTGAGTCAGGAAGAATTGTATTTTTATAATCTTCAAGGTTCCCGTCAGGACTTATCATGACAGCTTCGAAGCTTGATGACTGCAGCTCATTGTATTTTACGGCAAAAGTTCCTGTTACGCTTATGATTGATCCTACAGGGAGTGACTTTTCTAAGAAATTTCTGTTAAAGGCAATAAGCGAAGCAGAACCTGTTTCGTCCCGGATTATGATTTTAAGAGTCTTCATTTTTCCGTAGCCGAAGTATTCGTGAGAAATTACTTTTGCCGCTGTATGAATTTTTTTTGAAAGTTCAAATTGATTTAGAGAAACGCGGTGGCTTCTGTCTTCGTAATCTCTCGGATAAAAAGAAAGAAGGTCACCGATTGTAAAAATATTTAAGTTTGATAAAGCTTTAACTGTAGCAGGACCTGCTCCCGAAAGAGTAGAAACAGGATTTTTGATATCCGCAATCTTCATTTGTTTTATTCCGCTTATGATTAAAATGGAATCAACATAATAAGACGAATGAGGTGTATAAAGAAAATCTGGATTATTATATAAGCTGCAATAAGTGCAATTATCGAAATAATTAAAGTTGCTTTATAAGAAACCAGCTTGCCGCCTGTAAAAGTGCGTGCGATACGATAAACGATTGGATTTAAAGCATAATCAAAACGCTTTATAAATTCTGAACCATTGTAAGAATTTCTTTGAAAAATAAGAATAACTAATCGGATTATAAGAATAATTATAAACCAGAAAAGAATTGAAGAACCGATATGCTCTATTGTGGTTACTATCAGTGCAAAGACCGATGCAAAAGTCAGTGTAAGTGAAACAGAAAGATTAAAAAAGAGTATTGAAAAGAAACTTAAAACAGCTAAAGCAACGAGGCACGAAAAATTAAATTCGCCTATATAAAGCGGAGTGTGTCTGTCAAAAAAATCTAAATACGGATCGCATATTTTTGAAAGGAAATTCGTAAAGCCGTTTTTAAAATCAGGAATCCACGAAAAAATTATTCTTATAGAACATGCAAAACCGTAAAATAAAATTAATGTTGCAAGAATCGAAAAAACTGTTTTGAGTGTATTCATATATTACCATCCAAAAAAAATTAAGCTGTCCAGACATCCTTTACATAAGGAATGTTACGCAGAGAATCGATAAACTCTTCATCGCTCGGAGCTGTCATCTGTGTATTTGCCTTAACAGTAAAAGAACCGTTTCCTGTCTCTATATGAAAATATACTGAACAATTGCCTTGAGTGCCAAATAAAAAATCCCTTAACTTCTGGATTTCAATCTCATCCTTAAAATTACTTTCCATCTGGATATGAAGTTCGTGGATTGAACGTACCTGCAGTGCGTTTATATCCTCAAGGGAATCTACGATTAAAGAAGCGTCAGGACGATTTTCCGGAGCGTCAAGTTTTCCCTTAAATGCATATACTTTATCAACTTCTATCTGGCTTCGAAGCGTTCCCCATGTTTTTGGAAAGAAAGTAAGGTCCATAGTTCCATCAAAGTCTTCGAGTTTTACAAACGCCATCTCATCGCCTTTCTTTGTTCTTATTACACGAAGCTCGGTAATCATTCCGATAACGATGTAGGTTTTACCGCTGTTTCTTCTCTGCCATGGATTTGAGTTATCTGCCTGCGATGCATTCTGTTCTTTCGTAAGCTTTGCTTCGCGTTCCCAGGTTTTTGATGTAATCGTAGCAGACTGTTCAATTGCTTTTCTGTAATCATCAAGAGGATGTCCCGAAATGTAGATTCCGATACATTCTTTTTCCATATTGAGTTTTTCCATCGTAGGGAGATCTTCTACTTCTTCAAATTCAAAATCTACAAATTCTTTTTCGCCGGATTCTTCAAAGAGAGAAACCTGTCCGTTTTCTGAGCCGTGGTGTTTTGCTTCTGCATAATCTACGGCTCGTTCCATATTCTGTAAAAGTGTAGGGCGGTTGTAAACTTTTCCTTCTGCTTCTCCAACATGATCAAAGCCGCCTGTTTTTATGAGGACTTCAATCGCTTTGTTGTTTACAGCGCGTTTGCCGTCAACTACTTTTATTCCGACTCGCTCAATAAAATCGATGAATGATTTATAAGGACCGTTTTCTTCGCGTTCTGCAACAATTGCAGCAGAAGCACCGTCTCCCATTCCCTTAATTCCTTTAAGACCAAAAACGATTCTTCCGTCGACAACGTCAAAAATGATATCAGAGCGGTTTACGTCAGGCGGGTCTACTGCAATACCGATTCGTCTTGCTTCTGCAATGTAAAAAGGAAGACCGTCTGTCGAAGTAATTTCGTTTGTAAGGTTTGCAGCCATGAACTCTGCAGGGTAATGTGCTTTAAGCCATCCTGTTCTGTAAGCAAGAACAGAATAAGCTGCGGCGTGAGATTTATTAAATCCGTATCCTGCAAACGGAATCATGATTTCAAAAATTTCATCGGCATGCTGTTCTGTAAAGCCCTGCTTTAAAGCTCCTTCGATAAATTCTTTTTTCTTTCCCATCAAAACTTCTGGTTTCTTTTTTCCCATTGCACGGCGAAGCATGTCTGCACCACCCAGAGAGAATCCTGCAATGCGCTGTGAAACCTGCATTACCTGTTCCTGATAAACCATTACACCGTAAGTTTCTTTTAGAATGTCTTCAAGACATGGGTCAGGGTAGTGGATTGTTTCTGGTTTCCATTTTCCGTCGATGTACTGCGGAATATAATCCAATGGACCCGGGCGGTAAAGTGCGTTTAACGCAACAAGTTCTTCAATACGGCGTGGCTTTGCCTGTCTAAGAATTTTCTGCATGCCGGCACTTTCAAACTGGAATACTGCAACAGAATCTCCTCTGTCAAACAAATCAAAAGTTTTTTCATCTGTTTCAGAAACTTCAGAAGTTAAAAAATCCGGTTCGCCAGGTTTTTTATGTTTGTTTATGATGTTTTCTGTATAACGGATTAACGAAAGTGTTTTTAATCCAAGATAGTCAAACTTTACAAGTCCACACGGTTCGATGATATCCATCGTATACTGAACTGCAACTTTACCTTCTGCAACAAATACCGGTGCCCAGTTAGGAAGTGCTGTAAGTCCGATTACCATTCCCGAAGCATGAAGACCGGTATTGCGGTTTATGTTTTCGAGTTTAAATGCAAGCTTAAAAAGCTGCTGGTATCTTGGATCATCTTTATACTGAATCAACTGTCCGCCGTCAGGAAACTTGTCATTAGCAGGTTCAAATGCATTCTTTAACTTTGCCTTAGGGTTGTCAGGAATACATTTTTTTAACATGTTTACTTCTGCAAGCGGAATATTTAAAACACGTCCAACATCTGCAAGTACCTGTTTTGCTTTTAAAGTACCGAATGTTACGATGTGTCCTACCTGCGAATCTCCGTAAAGATCTCTCGTATGCTGAATGATATCCTGCCTGAAGTCGAAATCCATATCAACGTCAAAATCTGGCATTGATACACGTTCAGGATTTAAGAATCGTTCAAAGATAAGTCCGTATTTAAAAGGATCGATGTCGGTAATCGTCATCGCATAAGCAACAAGAGAACCTGCTCCCGAACCTCGTCCAGGTCCGATAGGAATGTAAGGCTTTGGTCTGTTGTTTACATTATCCCATGTAGATTTTGCCCAGTTGATAAATTCCCATACGATAAGAAAGTATCCGGAAAATCCCATCTGAAAAATAATTCCTAATTCGTATTCGGCTCTTTCGCGGATCTCTGGAGTAATTTCTTTATATCGTTTTTTTAATCCTTCTTCGACAATGTGGCGTACATAATCATCCTGATCAGATTTATAATCGTCACCATGTGTGCAGAACTCATCCGGTAATTTAAATCGCGGAAGACAATCTTTTAATTCCTGAGTTTTGTACTGCGGAATCGTAAGATTACACATGTTTGCGATTTTAATTGTATTCTCTATTGCTTCGGGACAGTCAGGAAAGAGAGAGCGCATTTCTTCTTCTGTTTTAAAATACCAGTTGTCGTTTCCTGCTCCACCCATCGTCTGATGCGGTTCGTTGTAAAGTTTTTTAAATCCGATGCAGCGTAAAACATCCTGCGCAACAGCATCTTCTTTTTCTATATAATGAACATCGTTTGTAGCTACAAGCGGAATATCAAGTTCATGTGCAAGTGCAATTAATTTTTTATTTACAAATTTCTGTTCTTCGAGTCCGTGATCCTGAATCTCAATATAATAGTGATCCGGCCCAAAAAGATTTTTATATTTTAAAGCAAGTTCTTTTGCTTCATCATCTTTTCCTGCAAGTAAAAGCTGCGGCAGTTCTCCTGCGATACATGCTGAACAACATACAAGCCCTTCATGATATTTTTCGAGAAGCTCAAAATCGATTCGAGGTTTGCCGTAGTACATTCCTTCTGTAAAGCCGATGGAAGAAAGCCAGCTCATATTTTTGTAGCCGGTTTCGTTTTCGCACAGAAGAATCAGGTGAAAGTAATGGGCATGGCGCTCGCCATCCTCGCCTTTTCGCGAGTAGGGTACGTCATTTTTTTCTAAATGGCTTCCGTAAGCGACATAAAATTCTTCACCGACGATGGGGTTAATCCCGTTTGCGTGGCAGATGTGCTCAAAATTAAGTACACCAAACATGTTTCCGTGGTCGGTAAGGGCGAGCGCCGGCATATTGAGGCTCTTTGCTTTTGCAATCAAGTCATCAAGCTTTGCACAGCTGTCGAGAAGCGAGTAATCAGAGTGTACATGAAGGTGAACAAAATTAGAAACCGGCGTTCCTTCCGGTGCGTCTGGGAAAATATGAATGTCTGCCATATTCTGTATTTTACCCGAGATTAGCCTTATAGTCGAGTAACAAAATAAGAATATACTTATTTATATATTTAGTAGCAGTAATTTACTTGAACAAAATTAAAAAAATTGTATTATTATAGAGAATCTCTAAAAACTACATTTTAGAGAAAATAGAAAAAAGTAATTATGGAGAGTTAATTATGGAATGTAAGATAATTGATTTATCGACATATAAGCGTCTGCCGGTTTTTAAGCTTTTTAACAGGATGGAAAATCCATTCCTTTCTGTAACGCTTAAGATGGACGTAAAAAAGGCTGTCGAGTTTTCAAAGCGCCGTGGAGTTTCCTTTTACACGGTATTCATCCATATAGTATCAATTGCCGCAAACAGAATTCCAGAATTTCGCCAGCGTATATACAATGACGGAATAATCGAATACGACAACTGTATTTCGTCAAATATCGAAATTCTTGATGATAATTCATACAGCTACTGCTATCTCAACCATAATATGGACTGGGATTCATATTTAAAATATGCGGATGAGGAACGTAAAAAGAGCAGAAAAAATCCAACTTCGCTCGAAAATACCGACATCCTTAACTTTATATATCTTAACGGCATCCCGATGAGGCATTACGAACACCTTACGCTTCCTTATATGAGTTCACGCGACTCAAATCCACGAATCTCATGGGGAAGATATGAAGAAGATTTTAAGGGCCGTCTTATGATTCCGATTACGATACAGATTCACCATGCGGTTGTGGACGTCTACCAGATTGATCTCTTTTATAAAATGGTAGAAGAAGAAATCAGTAAACTTGCCGCAATCTAGCAGTTTTTCGTGCGTAATTCACACTTAAAAAATTAATTATTTTTAAAGTCTTGAACATATTCTCAAAAAGCATTACTATGGAACAACTATAAGAGGTAAAGATGAAAATTACTGGTGCTCAGATTGTTATTGAATGTCTTGTTGAACAGGGCGTTAAGACTGTTTTCGGTTATCCGGGCGGTGCAATCTTAAATATTTACGATGAACTTTATAAAAATTCTGACAGAATAACTCACATTTTAACCGCACATGAACAGGCAGCATGTCACGCTGCAGACGGTTATGCACGTTCAACCGGTAAAGTCGGAGTCTGCATGGCAACTTCTGGTCCTGGTGCTACAAACCTCGTAACAGGAATTGCAAACGCATACATGGACAGCGTTCCGATTGTTGCAATTACATGTAACGTTATTAAACCTCTTTTGGGAAAAGATTCTTTCCAGGAAATTGATATTACCGGCGTGACAATGCCGATTACAAAACATAACTCAATCGTAATGGATGTAAAGGACCTTGCAGAAACAATTCGCGAAGCATTTGTGATTGCGAAGTCTGGTCGTCCGGGGCCTGTACTCATCGATATTCCTAAAGATGTTACTGCAGCCCTCTATGATTTTGAACCATTAAAAAATCCTGATGAAGCTGTAATTAAAAATGCGGGCAATCATGCAAACTTAAAGCGCGCGATTTCTGTAAAAGTTCCTACAGCTGAACAGATTAAAGAAGCTGCAGCATTAATCAACAGCGCAGAACGTCCTGTAATCTATGCAGGCGGTGGTGTAAAAATTTCCGGGGCAGAAAAAGAACTTCTGGCTCTCGCAGAAAAAGCAGACATTCCTGTTTCAGAAAGTCTTATGGGCCGCGATGTTTTCCCTGCAACACATCCTTTGTGTACATGGATGGTCGGCATGCACGGAACAAAGGCTTCGAACTTTGCAATTACAAACAGCGACTTAGTTATTGCAATTGGTGCAAGGTTCAGTGACCGTGTTCTCGGAGATCCTTCGCGTTTTGCAGCTAACTCAAAGATTCTTCATATCGATGTTGATCCTGCAGAAATAAACAAAAACGTTACGACAGACAAAAGTCTTGTAGGCGACGTAAAAAATGTTCTTTCTGCTTTGATTCCGCATGTAAGTAAAGCAAAACACACTCCGTGGCTTGATATGGTTCACAGATGGATGAAAGAAGTTCCTTCATGTTATTTTAAGCAGCCTAAAGATTCTATTAATCCGAAATTTATCTGCGAATATATTAACAAAGCTGCAGGTGAAGATACATTCATCACGACAGAAGTTGGTCAGCACCAGATGTGGACTGCTCAGTTCTATCCGTTTACAAAACCAAGAACGTTCAATACATCAGGTGGCTTAGGAACAATGGGATTTGGAACAGGTGCTGCAATCGGAATCCAGTGTGCAAATCCGAAAGCCCGCGTAGTTCATATTGCCGGCGACGGAAGTTTTAGAATGAACTGTAACGAGCTTGCAACAATTTCGCATTATAATCTTCCTATTATAATTGTCATCGAAAACAACGGTACTCTTGGTAACGTTCGCATGTGGCAGAAGCTTTTCTATGGAAACAGATACAGTCAGACAACACTCGACTTTGGTCCGGACTGGCTTAAGCTTGCTGATGCATACGGAATCGATGCATTCCGTGCATCAAATTCTGAACAGTTCGCAAAGGCTTTTGACAAGGCGCTTTCGCTTAACAAGCCTTGCGTAATCGATGCCAAAGTTGACATTGATGAAATGATTCTTCCAATGGTTCCGGGTGGAAAGCCTATCGATGAGCCTATCATGGAGTGGGAAAACTGATTTTATATCCTTTTCCCTTGTGGTATATACTGAATGGGTGTAAAATAAGAAGGTATATTCTTTTGGACAGGGGAAGGGATGAAAAGAAAATTTCGTGTAGGTGTCCTTATCAATAACATGTATTCCGATTACGGAACTACTGTACTTGAAGGCATTGATAAATTCTGCAGGGAAAATGACTGCAAGCAGATTATTTTCCCATTGCTCCGTGGCAATACTCTTTCCCAATATGACTTTCATTATGATTCTTTAAGCGCTCTCATTAATCCAGGAAACGTTGATGTTCTTATAGTTTGTTCCGCAGCGCTTTCTAATTACGGAAAATTTGATGAGTTTAGAAAAGAAATAGAAAACCTTCCGCCGATGGTAAAAGCTTCGCTTGGTGTAAAACTTGAAGGGCTCCCGTCAATAAGGGTTGATCCTTCTAAAGCGATTGAAACTCTTGTAACTCATGTAATAAAAGAACATGACAGAAATAATTTTCTCCTCATGCAGTCAAGTGATGAAAGCTATGAGTCGCGCGAACGTGCAGGATATTTTAAAGATGCGTTAAAGAAAAATGGAATTGAAATTTCTAAAGAAAAAATTCTTGACGGCCAGTTTATGTACAATACGGCATACGAAGAACTCGGAAAATATCTTGATAAGAAAAAAAATAAAATCGATTTTAATGCAATTTTCTGCTGTAATGATGATATGGCTATGGGGTGTAAGGACTGCCTTAAAGTTCACGGCTTTGCTGTTCCCGAAGATGTAAGTGTCATAGGCTTTGACAATATTTACGATTCTTACGAAATTGAACATGACATAACGACTGTTGATCAGATGATAGAAAAGCAGGCATATGAATCTGTAAAACTTGCATTTGATTTATTCTATAAAAAATGTGAACCTCATGATTTAATACTTGATGCAGAACCTATAATAAGACATTCCTGCGGATGCGTAAAAGATAAAGAGGTTCTTTCTAAAGAAGAACTTCTACAGATGACAAACAGATTTCATTATGACGGCTCGCTCCAGCTTTACAATCTTCATTTCTTTCTGCTTGAGTCACAGGAACCTGTTCCGCTTGATAAACTTTATCCGCGTCTTGCATATTGTTTTTCTCTGTTTGATGTTTCAGAAGCAATTCTTGTTTTATATAACAAGCCTTTTTATTTTTCAGAAGATACGGCGTTCTCATTTCCAGAAGACGCTGTAGTAAAGATGACTTATAAAAATCAGAAAGGAATTTCTGAACCTGATATTTATTTTAATCCGTCAGATTATATGATTCCGCCTGAATGCGAAGAAAATCTTTCATCTCTTCAGGTTATTTTCCCGTTGTTTGCCTCGTACTATCAGTTTGGGTATTTTATAATGAGTCTTGGCAAGTACGAAAAGATTTTTTATCAGACTGTATATGAACTTGTTTCAAAAGAAATCGTTGCTTCGATTAAACTTACCCAGGCTAATAAAGAAAAGGCAACTCTTGAAACTAAAAACATAACTCTCGAAGAGTATTCAGAAAAACTCCATACATTAAGCCGCACAGATGAAATGACTCAGATTTATAATCGCCGCGGTTTTTACGAAGCAGCACAGATTATAATTACACAGTATGTTACTGCAGGGAAAAAAGGACTTGTGCTCTTTGGTGATATGGACGGATTAAAATCAATTAATGATACATTTGGGCATGAAGCAGGCGATAAGGCGATAAAAGCAGAAGCAGAAATCCTTAAAAAGATTTTTAAATCAAGTGATGTGATTGGCCGTCTTGGTGGTGACGAGTTTGCAATCGTTGCTCCGGAAATGCAGCTTGAAGATTTTGCAGTAAGAAAAAATCTTCTTAACGAAGAATGCAGAAAATATAATGAAAGCGAAGAAGATCCGTTTATTCTTTCTATAAGTATGGGCTGTACAGAATTTTCTGCAGTCAATTCTTCGATTGATGATCTTCTAAAAAAAGCAGACGAAGAACTTTATAAAGAAAAAAGAGAGAAAAAATCACTAAAAGAGGGAAGATAATGGATTTAAAAGAGTTTCATGAAACATTAAAAACATTTAACACATGCTGTCCGCTTTTTATTGCATTCAGCGATAAATACAGACAGCAGCTTATTTTTGATATAATCGAAGCAGGTAAAGAAGGAATTAACGTTACAAATCTTTCTGCAAAATCTCATCTGTCGCGTCCTGCAATTTCGCATCATTTAAAAGTTCTCAAGGATTCTGGCATCGTGACTCCTAAAAAGGTAGGAACACAGATTTTTTACCAGGTTACTCTTTCTGATAAGTTTGACACTTTAAGGCAGCTTATGAACTCTATACTTATGATGCTTGATAAGATACAGGAAGCAGATGGTACAGAAAAATGACGAAAGATGATTTATTCTTCTATATTGAATCAAAAAAAGAACTTGAGTTTATCTACAAAGAAAAAACTTATACAATAACATATGGCATCGATACCGATGGAAACGATTACATTGCATTCGGGCGCCTTTATGAACCTGAACGATTTACTTCGTTTAAAGATCTTTATGCGCGTGCAAAAATAAACAATTCATATTTTCGTGAAATGCTTGATGTTATCGAAATAAAAAAATAAACGGATAAAAAATGACTAATCTCGAAAAGTATTATAACAAGTTTAACGAAGATCACCGGCTTACAACACGCCACGGCATCGTCGAGTTTACGACATCGATGAAATACATTCACGATTTTATTCCCGATGGGAAAAAATTAAAAATACTCGATGTAGGGGCCGGAACAGGGCGCTACTCGATTGCACTTAGCCGCGAAGGACATAATGTTACGGCCGTAGAACTTGTCGAGCGAAATTTAAAAGTTCTTGAGTCAAAGCATGAGCACGTAAACTGCTGGCCTGGAAACGCAATGGACCTTTCGTTTCTTGAAGATGATACTTTTGACATAACACTTCTTTTTGGGCCGATGTATCATCTTATGAGCGAAGAAGAAAAACTCAAGGCTTTTTTAGAAGCCAGACGAGTTACAAAAAAAGGCGGTCATATTTTTGTCGCATACGTTATGAACGATTACAGCGTAATTACTTACTGCTTTAAACAGAATAAAATAAAAGAATGCATCGAAAAAAAATCGCTTACAGAAGATTTTCATCAGATTGTAACTCCTGATGATTTGTATAGTTATCTCAGGCTTGAAGATATAGATGCTCTTAACAAAAAAGCTGGGCTTAAACGCGTAAAAATCATTGCAGCCGATGGAGCAGCAGATTATATGCGCCGCGAGCTTAATGCACTCGATGAAGAAAGCTTTAATTATTTTATTCAATATCATCTTGCAAACTGCGAACGCCCGGAACTTTTAGGTGCAAGCTCTCATGTCGTGGATATTCTTGTAAACGAAAAGTAAAATTTTAAGAAAATTCTTATAAGAAAAACTGTGACATTTAGTGTATTTCGTGGTATTTTTTAATATGAACGGAAAGACAATGAAACATGCTATAAAAGTACTGCCCATGATTTTTGCTCTCTTTATGCTGAATAATGCTCATGCCCAGGACGCAGCAGAAGAAAAAAAATATGGTTTTAACGAATTATTATGCGGTTATCTTGAACACGATTTTGAACTCAAAAAGCTTACGATAGAAGCACAGAAATCTAAACTTGCCCTTGAAAATGCAAAAATAAATGAAGGTTTTGATGTAACTCTTTCGACCGGAACGATGACTTTTTATACAGGTTCCGGCTCGGGTGATTTTTCTGTAAAGCCTTCTGCAAAAATTTCTGTTCCTTCTGCAAAAAATTTAAGTGTAAATGCTTCTGCAGATTATAAATATGACGGTTCAAGCGAAACAAGTGATTTAAAAGACGGAAAAATCGGAGTTTCATTTGACATCATTTCTCCTGTTCAGGAACAGTCAAGGATTGAAATACTTAAAAAAGAACGGGAAGTACTCGAGACAAAAAGAAAGATTTACAATTCTGCTTTGAGTGCAGAAAAGAATTTTTACCAGGAAATGAAAAGCCTTTTAAGTTCAATCAATTCTGTTTATACAAATCTCCAGGATGTTTATACAGACACTTTGAGTTTTGAAAAAATAAAAGCCCAGGGCTACACATCATCATCCTCTACTTACAGACTTGCAGAAATGAAAGTTTTATCCGGAAGACATACTATAGAAACTGCCGTTCATAAAATACGACATGACTTTGTTGTCTTCTATAAAAAGTGTGGAATCGATCTTTCAATGGATAACGAACGTGATTTTTTAAAGTTTATTCCTGATGATATTCCGCAGCTTGAAGGTTTAAAATTTACTTCTTTTGATAAAGAAAAATATAAAGAAATCGAAAATGCAAAATGGATAAATAAAATTAATTCGCTTGCAAGAAAAGCGGATAAAAACTTTTCTCTCGGATTAAATGCAGGGTACACATTCGAAAACTCTGCAACTAAAACAGATACGATTGATGCAGGAATTTCTACTACATGGAACGGGCTTGGAGTTAACTGCGGAATAAGTTTTCCTACCGGCACTGATGAGTTTACTCCTGCATTTACGCTCGGTGCGACAATTAATTTAAACTCGTTCAGGACACGTGCAATCAAAGAAGAAACTTATACACTTACAGAAAAGCAGGAGTTGATTGATATCGATACTGCAAACGAAGATTATGAGACTTCGATAATCGACTTTGATCAGCAGCTTGATAATATTCTCTGGGAAAAGGGTTCTGTTGCAGAAAACTTTTTACTGTATCAGAAAAACGAAGAAGATCTTGAAAAATATTACAAGATGGGAATCGTAACTCAAAGTGAATATCTTTCTGCAATGAACAACAGACTTCTTTATCAGGTAAAGATAATTATAAATACAATAGATATGATTTTATATAATAACAGCGTTCAGAGTAATTTTGTCGACATTGACATTTCATTGCCCGAATCTACAGCTGTTCAGCTTAAATCAGGAGAAAAAGAATGACTAAAAAAATAAAACTGATTCTTATTTCTGCTCTTTCGCTTGCAGGAGTTATACTTCTTCTTTTTGTCGTACGTGCTGTCATAACAAAGGTAAATACAAAGCCTGTTTTCTATACAGTAAAAAAAGAAAATTATGAAAACGTCATCGAAATCTCCGGAACTGTAGAAGCAGCTCAGGAACAGACACTTCAGGCATTAAGCGATGGAACTGTTCTTGGAGTTTACGTAAAGGAAGGTGACAGAGTTAAAAAGGGCGATGTAATCATTCAGCTTGATGACACGACACAGGTTTATAATCTTGAAAAACATGATTTTAATATGGCAGCTACAAGAATTACTGGAAGTGCCAGAGAAATAAAACTCATGCAGACAGAACGTCTTTCTCTTTTGCAGAAAGTTTCTGACAGAAAAGTTTCTGCAACATTTGACGGAGTAATTGCAGCTCTTGATGTTGCTGTCGGTGATTCACTTGAAGCAAAGGATTCTGTCGGAACATTAGTAAATGTTGATTATCTTCTTGCAGAAGTAGAAGTTGCAGAAACAGATGTAAGCCAGCTTAAAGTCGGACAGCAGGTTGAGTTTTCATTCAACGCGTATAAAGACAAAACTGTTTATGGAACAGTAATCGGCTGGCCTGCAATCGGTGAAATTACAAGCCGTGGTGCGACTGTTGTAAAAGTTAAGATTAAAATAGAAGATTTTCCGCCTGAGATTCTTCCTAACTATTCATTTACCGGGAAAATCAAGATTGCAGAACCAGAAGAATATCTTCTTGTTGAACGCTATGCAATCGGATACGAAAATAAAAAGCCTTATGTCGTGACAAACAAATCAAGTAAAAAGATTGACGTAAAAGTCATTCCTTATGGAAATACGATGGTAAAGATCGTAGAAGGCGACGTTAAAGAAGGCGATGTTCTTGTTCAGCAGTCAAAGCCTAAGATGTCAGGACTTTCTAAAAACAGAGGTGGCATGATGGGTCCTCCAGGCGGTATGGGTGCACGTCCTCCAAGAATGTAGTTTTAGCTTTTTTAGCTGAATTATTTTAGAGACTTAAAGAAAATGAGAAAAACTAAAAGCGATAAAGTAACTTTGACTCATGAAACTGTTGTTGAGCTTACAGACGTAAAAAAGATTTACTCAATGGGTGACGCAGAAGTCCAGGCTTTGCGTGGCGTAAGCTTTAAAGTCGAGCAGGGCGAGTTTATATCGATAATGGGACCATCAGGTTCCGGTAAATCTACATGCATGAATATGATAGGATGTCTCGACAGACCTACAAGCGGGGTTGTAAAAATCGACGGGCGCGAAACTCATCTTATGAACGAAACAGAGCTTGCGGTTTTAAGAAACAAGACAATCGGTTTTGTCTTTCAGCAGTACCATCTTATTCCGTCGATGACTGTAATCGAAAACGTAATGCTTCCTTTAAAATATAAAAGAGTTCCACGCGAAGACCGTTATGAACTTGCGCGCGCTGCTTTAAAAAAAGTCGGACTTGAAAATCGTGAAAATCACAGACCTAATGAGCTTTCAGGCGGTCAGAAACAGCGTGTTGCAATCGCGCGGGCAATCATTGCAGAACCAAAAATAATTCTTGCCGATGAACCGACAGGAGCCCTTGATACTAAAACAGGAATTCAGGTTATGGATTTGTTCCGCGAAATAAATAAAACAGGAACAACAATTATTATCGTTACGCACGATCCGGGTATTGGAAAGTCTACGGAACGCTGCATTAAAATTCTGGACGGCCTCTTATGTTAGAAGATTTTATCAATGCACTTCAGAACTTTAGAAGAAATAAAACGCGCACATTCCTTTCTCTTTTAGGTGTAATTATCGGTGTCGCTGCTGTAATCGTAATTACAAGTATGGGAAACAGTTCGACAAAGCAGGTTCAGGACACGTTTGGAACAAGCGGACTTGATATCGTAAGTATTTCAAGCGGCTTTATGAGAAAAAAGCGTGACGCGGTAAAAATTGTTTTTGACGAATCATTTAGAGAAAAACTTTTTGATAATGTACGAGACATAAAAAAAATCTGGTATAAAAATAATTTAAGCACAACGCTTACATACGGAACAGTTTCTGCAAGTACATCCTGTGCCGCAGTCGAATACGGTTATCTTGAAATGTATAATATGGAACTTGAGTCTGGTTCATATTTTTCTGTTACAGACGATGAACAGGGGATGCAGAAAATAATTTTGACTCACGACCTTGCAGAAAATCTTTTTCCTGCAGGGGATGCGACCGGTCAGAAAATAATGCTCGTTGCAGATAAAGTGACGTTTGGTTTTAAAGTATGCGGAGTTCTTAAAGAACAGACTGTCGGAATGGAAAACAGCACTGCATTTATTCCTCGTGGATTTTATAAAAAGAAAATCAAACCGAATCCTGCGGCAGATACAGTTTTAGTGCAGGCTGTTTCTCAAAATAAATCAACCGAGCTTGTTTCGACTCTTTCAGCTTACTGCAAGCAGCTTACCGGAACAGAATCTGTAAACGTAAACTCAATGCAGACTATGCTTGAACAGATGAGTTCGATTACAAATACAATGAGCGTTCTCCTTGCTGCAGTTGCTGCGATTTCTCTTTTAGTAGGCGGAATCGGAATCATGAACATCATGATTGTAACTGTAACAGAACGTCGTCAGGAAATAGGAATAAGAAAAGCGCTTGGTGCAAATCCACGTGATATATGCCAGCAGTTTTTGATTGAATCTGCAAGTATTACAATTATCGGTGGAGTTATTGGTGTAATTCTTGGAATAGGTTTGAGTCTTGCGGTAGAATATATACGCGGAATGAGCCTTGTAATAAGTTCAAACTCGTGCGTAATTTCTTTTGCGTTCTCTGTATTTGTAGGAATATTTTTCGGGCTTAACCCGGCGCTCCGCGCGTCAAAGCTGGATCCTGTGGAAGCGCTGAGCGCGTAAACCGCGCTTAACGAGCCGCGAGAGCGGCTCTGTGTATTATACGTTTCCGATAAAGTACTTTTTCTTTCCGCGGCGGAATATAAGAACTTTTCCTTCGAGCGCCATCGCTTTTGTAATGATCATGTTTTCATCATTAACAATTTCGCCGTTAATCGAAACTGCATTTCCTTTTATAAATTCACGTGCTTCTCTTTTGCTTGATGCAATCTTGTTGTTTACAAGAACATCGACCAAAGGAAGTTCTTCTTTATATTCAAAGCTTGGAACGCCCTTAAGACCTGTCATGATGTCGTTTACAGAAAGACCTTTAAAGTCGCCTTTGAAAAGTTTTTCAGAAACCATAACGGCATTGTCAGCTTCTTCTTTTCCGTGAATGTCTTTAACAACTTCCCACGCAAGAGTTTTCTGTGCAATTCTTGTTTCCGGAGCAGACTGCTGCTGTGCATATACATCTTCAATCTGTTCGCGGCTTAAGAATGTAAATACTTTAAGGTATTCAAGAACCTTAGAGTCGTCAGAGTTAATAAGGTGCTGGTAAATTGCATAAGGAGAAGTCTTATCCTTATCAAGCCAGAGAGCGTTTCCTTCTGATTTACCGAATTTTTTTCCTGTCGCGTCAAGAATGAGTGGCATTGTAAATGCATATGCTGTTTTATCAAGAACCTTCCTTATTAAGTCAACACCTGTTGTAATGTTTCCCCACTGGTCACTTCCTGCAACCTGCATGATACAGTTCTTTTCCTGGAAGAGGTGTAAGAAGTCATAGCCCTGCAAAAGCATGTAAGAAAATTCTGCAAATGTAATACCCGTTTCGAGGCGGCGGCGTATGATGTCCTTGTCGAGCATGTAATTGATGTTTATGTATTTACCGATGTCGCGCAAAAAGTTAAGGAATGTGTAATCTTTCATCCAGTCGTAGTTGTCAACAAGCTCTGCCTGTGGAACAAGACGCTTAATCTGGTTGCGGATTCCGTTGATGTTGTTGTTTACCTTTTCTTCTGAGATGATTTCGCGTTCTGCTGTAGGGCGCGGGTCACCGATGCGTCCTGTAGCGCCGCCGCACAGAAGAATAGGGTGGTGGCCGGCATTTGCAAGACGTTTTGCCATACAAAGTGATGAGTAATGACCTAAGTGCAGAGAATCTGCAGTAGGGTCAGTTCCCCAGTAGAATGCAAAAGGAGTTCCGTCAAGAACTTTCTGTAAGTCGCTTTCTTCTCCTGCAATATCTTTAATAAGTCCACGCCATTTTAAATCTTCAAATAAACTCATGATTTTATTAACCTCTCATTTTTTTTATATTGAATATAACTGTATATTCCGAGACCGATTCCAAATACAATCATGATAAAGCATAAAATCTGTCCCGTAGAAATATTCGTTAAAGAAACATCTCTGTCTAATGGAGCTCCGACAGTGTTTCCTAATTTAAATCCCATATCTTCATCAGGCATTCGAAAGTATTCAATTACAAAGCGTACGAGCCCGTAACCGGTACTGTAGAGTGCACTTAAAAATCCGTCAAACGGTTTTTTCTTTCTAAGTAAAAATAAAATTACAAAAAGGAAAATCCCCTCGAAGAACGCTTCGTATAACTGACTCGGGTGGCGCGGTAAAAGAACAAGTCCACTTTCCGGAATCTGCATCCCGATTGAAGTTGCAAAATCCTGAACCCACTGTATCGAAGCGCTGTATCCTTTCGAATCGCGAAAGATCATTCCCCATGGCATTTTTGTAAGTCTTCCGTAAAGTTCACCATTTAAAAAGTTTCCAAGTCTTCCGAAAGTGTATCCGCATGGAATTGCAACGACCATTACGTCCATCCATTTTAAAAGCGGCTTTTTATTTTTTTTGCACCAGAAAATCATTCCGATAAGACCGCCGACAAAACCACCGTGATAAGACATTCCTTCAAATCCGGTAAAGTTCATCTGTTCATCGAACGGCCAGAAAATAAGCCATGGCGCTCTTAAGTATTTTCCGCCTGGAGTATAAATAAGACATGCAAAAATGCGTGCGCCGATTAAAAGAAAAATAAATCCGGTTGAAATAAAACTTAAAACCTCGTCTTCAGAAACTTTTGCTTTTGCAGAATCAAGAAGTCCTTCTTTACGCTGAATATTTAAAATAAGGTATGCGAATGCAAATGCAAACACATACATAAGTCCGTACCATCTTAAAAAATGAAGTGCCGGAACTGATGGAAAAATTTCAGGATGAATCCAGTCCGGATAATTTACATAAAGCAGAAAATTCATATTTTAAATCCTTGCTGAACAGCTTTTACAAGCTTTGATTTTAATAATGTATTCTCTTTCCTTACCTGGTTAAGTTCATACTGCATTGTTTTTACTGTTTCGATTAATTCACCTGTAGTAAGAGCACCGCTTCCGAGTAAATCCTGGAGCCCTGCCATCTTAAGTTCAAAATCTTCTTCTGCTTCTTCAGAAGCCTGCTCAAATGAATAAGAGCTTGAGTCAAAGCTCGGTGTAAAATCATCACCGAAATTTAATGTTTCTGATGTAAGGATTTTTTCTGCAATCCTGTAAATTGCCTGCGAAAGAATGCAGTTTGGTTTATATACTACAATCGGAAGACGGCTTGCAAGTGCCTTGTCTTCGAGTGAATCGCGGTACATTATTCCGAGATGTTCGATATCAAGACCAAGATACTGGTTGCAGGAAACACGAATCCTCTGTGCGCGGTCTGCATCCTTAGGATCTTCAATCATATTCATTATTAAGCGAGGGCGGAATGTAGAAAGATGTTTTTCAAATTTGTCAGCGTTCTCGGGATCGACTTTTCTGATTGTATCTATAAGACGCGGAACATAAAGTCTCTGTAATGTAGAAGGATCCTGTCTTAATTTCGTAAGCATTTTTGCAGCGGGGCTTGATGATTTAAAAGATGAATGCATCAGGCGGAATACTGCGTTTTTAAGAAAGAGATATCCGTTTAAAGTTGCAGTTACAGTAGGAGCTGTTACGACGATTCCTTGTGGAGATAAAAGGAATAAATCAAGGATGATTTGATGAGTTCCGGCTCCAAGGTCAATTACAAGGTAGTCGGCATCGATATTTTTAAACGCCTTTATGAGTTTGTTTTTCTGAGGTGCTTTTAAAGTCGAAAGTCCCGGAATCTCTGAATCTCCGGCAATAAAATAGACGTTCTCGTAGTCAGATTTTATGATTATATCGTTAAAATCACCGCGTCCTGTGAGCCATGTTCCAAGACCCTGTTTCGGAGCCTGCTGTCCCAAAACAAGGTGAAGGTTTGAAGCACCAAGGTCTAAATCTGCCAGAACAACTTTTTTTCCTGCCTGGCCAAGCGCGATAGCTAAATTTGCTGATAAAAGGCTTTTTCCGACGCCGCCTTTACCGCTTGCAACTGGAATTATCTGCATTTTTCTATTATAGCACAAAAGCAGCCCATGACTCAAGGCATGTAAAATCCGTGTTACCTTGTGTTCGACCGGTTGTTTTTTTTGTATATAAGACTATTTTCAAATTACCATTGAAAATACATGTGGAATGGAATAGAATGTTTTTTATGAATTTTAAACAATTTAAAACACGAATTTTCTCGTTGTTTCTCGCATTTGGGATTTTTATTTCTTCCGGATGTGCTCAGACTGCCAAAAGCGATGCCGATGCACAGTATTTAAAGAATTTTATTACGATTTATAACTACCTTCAGCAGAATTATGTTGATGAAGTTGACGCAAAGACACTTTACGAAGGTGCTTTAAAAGGAATGATGGAATCACTCGGAGATCCGTATACGGTTTATCTTGACGTTCAGGATATGAGAGGACTTACAGACACTACAAGCGGTAACTTCTACGGAGTTGGTCTTTCTATTTCCAAGATGAATAAATCAACGCCCGACAAGCCTGCTTATGTTGATGTAGTTTCTCCTATAGAAAATACTCCGGGTTATAAAGCCGGAATCCAGGCCGGAGACAAGATTACAGAAATTGACGGAGACCCGACTCCAGATATGAGTATGGAAGAAGTTCTTTCACGTCTCAGAGGAGAAAAGGGAACTCCTGTAGAAGTAACAATCCTTCGCGGAAAGACAGTTACATTTAAAAGAACACTCATTCGTGATCTTATCCAGGTTCCTACAGTTGAATCTGTAAAAATCGGTGACATCGGTTATATTAAGCTCATTCAGTTTACACCAGAAACTGCACCTGGCGTAGAAAAGGCAATTAACTCTTTTGACGAAAATGGTGGATACAAAGGACTTATAATTGACCTTCGTAATAACCCGGGTGGCCTTCTCGACAGCGCAGTTAATGTTGCAGATAAATTTATTGACTCTGGTGTAATCGTTTCTACAAAGAGCCGTATTCAGAGTGAAAATAAATCTTTCTCTGCTTCAAAGAAAACTACAATGATTAAAAAAGGTGTTCCGATAATCGTGCTCATCAATAAAGGTTCAGCAAGTGCATCAGAAATTCTTTCGGGTGCATTAAAAGATTATCACATCGCATATCTTGTTGGAGAGCGAACTTACGGAAAAGGTTCTGTTCAGCAGGTGCTTCCTCTTCGCGAAATTGATGGAACTCACGATGGTGTAAAACTTACGGTTGCTAAATATTATTCACCAAGTGACTGCAATATAAACAAAATCGGAATCCCACCGGATCGCGAAGTTAAATTTACAGAATACACAGATGAACAGACAAAAGTATTTATCAAGATGGCAGAAGACGAAGTAATTGCAAAATATGTAGAAGCTCATCCTGGAATGACAGAAGATGATATTGCTTCTTATGCTTCTGTTTTACAGAAAGATTATAATCTTGACCTTAAACTTTTAAGAAGACTCATAAGGGTAGAAACAAACAGAACAAAGAAAGCTCCGATATATGATCTTGATTATGACGTTCAGCTTAACGAAGCAATCAAAATTATAAACACAGAAAACTTTTCTTCTCTCGTTCGTTCTACAAAAACATTAAAAGAACTTCAGGAAGCAGTTGTTCTTGAAGAAGATCAGAAGAAGACAGCAGAATAATAAATGCGCCAGTTTGTTATAGACACAGAACCAGATTCAAAAGGACTTGTAAATCTTACGGGAAAGGATTACAGATATATCCGTCAGGTTCTGCGTCTTAACGTCGGTGATATGATAAAAGCGGCAGTAAAAGACAGAACAGTCGATGCAACTTTATGCCGCATAGATGAAAGTAAAAAAATAATTACACTTCAGTTATGTGATACACAGAAAAAAATTACAAACAACGCCGATAAAACTGACAGCGCGAGGATTACAAATAACGCATGTGTTACAAATAACGCGCGACCTGAGTTTTATCTTCTCCAGTTTATTCCTAAGCCTCAGAAAATGGAACTTATTATACGCCAGGCTGTAGAAGAAGGAGTAAGTGTTATAATTCCTGTAATTGGAGAATACACACAGAAGGGCTCAGAAAAAAGTCTTACGAAAAAAACTTCTTCTGATACAGAACGGCACGACCGCATGACAAGAAGTGACCGAATCGAGCGCATAATAAAGGAAGCAAGACAGCAAAGCGGATCTCCTGTAGAAACAAAAGTTTTTGAACCTGTTAATTTAAAAGATGCGCTCGAAATTATTAAAGACAAAGTCGACCACACGAATGAAGAAAATAAAAAAAGTGTATGCATTTCGCTTTATGAAAGAAATGAAGACAGCGTTTCTGTTTTCGAAGCGGTCGGAAGACAGAAAAAAGAAGGCAGCATAGGATTTGCGGTCTGTGCCGTGGGCTCAGAAGGTGGTATAAGTCCTGATGAAATACAGTTGCTAAAAAGTGCAGGTTTTAGTACAGTACATTTAGATGTAAATATATTACGATGTGAGACGGCAAGCCTTTACGGTATGGCTGTTTTGCAGACGGCAGTTTTAGAGGGGAATGTATGGCAGTTGAACGAATAAGTATTTTGGGTGTACCTGTTGATATCTGTAATCCAGAAGATTTTGAAAATCAGATTCTAGAATTACTTGCCCGTCCCGGTGCAAAGCAGATTGTTTTTCTTAACATCTGGGGGCTTTTAAAAGCGCGTGGAAAAAATAATTTTGCAGAATGTGTTCATAGTGCAGATCTTGTCCTGCCGATTTCAAAAAGCATTTTAAAGGGAGCTGCTTTCTTAAAAAAGAATGTTCCTGTAAGATACAATCCTTTTCCTGCTGTAATAAATCTTCTTACAGTTCTTGATTCGCATTATAAATCCATTTACTTTTTAGGTGGAAGAAAAAGAATTCTCCAGAAGGCTTCTGGTAACGTTAGAAAAACTTTTCCTAACCTTCATATCGTAGGAAAATATTACGGTCACTATCCTAAAGCAATGGAAGATAATATCATTCAGGCAATTTACAAGGCTTCGCCGTCTCTGGTTCTTATGTCAGAAGGTGTTAAAGAAAAAGACTGCTGGTCATACACGAGACGCAACAGATTTTCAAACAGTATTTTCCTTTACTATCGCGACTGCCTCGGAATTTTTTCTGAACACACAAAACGAATTAATGAAAAGACATTCGAAAAGGGAAGAGAAATCTGGCACGAGATTTTTAGAAATCCGTTTAAAATTTTCTTGATTTTTCCGTATATCTATTATAAAATTTTGCTAATCTGGTATCGTCTTGCAGAAAACTAAATTTTTTGCAGGTAAAAAAGTAGAAAATTGGAGAAAGTTTTTTATTCATTAAATCAGGATAACCCTGAACTGAATACTTTTTGTCGTTATCTGGTCGATGAAAGTTCGAAAATGGTTTTCCTTAATCAGGAAAAAAATATTTCTGACGCAGAGAAAAAACGTATTCTGGAAAATGCCACATTTACAGATTTTTCATATTCGCTGTTTCGTGACAGAAAAAGCGTAAATCTTTACAAAGATCTTCCTGTAAGCTCGATAAATTTTGTTTCTGATTTTGTCGAAGCTGAATCAAAGAAGGCTCCCTCTAAAATCGAAAGAATAAAAAAGAATTTCGATGAAGAATTTGATGATGAGATAAGAAGGAACAGAGCTTTTTCTGGTATCATCGGAAACTGTGAGCAGATTAAACAATTAAAGCGTAAAATCTATCATGTTAAGGACAAGGAGTGTAAGGTTCTGTTTTTAGGCGAAAGCGGAACCGGTAAATCAAGTTCTGTTCATGCGCTTCATAAAGCAGGCATATACAAAGATAAAAAACTTGTAAGCCTTAATGTCGGTGCACTCCAGAAAGATCTTGTAGAAACTACGCTGTTCGGTTCTGTTAAAGGAGCCTATACCGATGCAACAGACAGAAAAGGACTTATAGCCATTGCAGAAGACGGAATCATTTTTCTTGATGAGATTGGTGAGCTTCCACTTGAGTGTCAGATAAAACTTCTTCGCATATTTGATGAAGGTATTTACAGAAAAGTAGGAAGCGATAAAGAAGAAAAAACATCTGCACGTTTTGTTTTTGCAACAAACAAAGATTTAAAGAACATGGTAAAAGAAAAACAGTTCCGCGAAGATCTGTACTGGAGAATCGCGGAGTTTATTATAGAGATTCCGCCTTTAAAAGAGCGAAAAGAAGATATTCTTCTTCTTGCAGATTATTTTATTGATATGATTAATATAAAAGATCACAGCAGAAAATTTCTTTCACGTTCTGCAAGAGATAAAATTCTTTCATACGACTGGCCGGGTAATATCCGTGAACTTCAGACATGCATAAAGATGGCAACAATATGTTCAAGAAAAGATGAAATTTCTGCAAGCGATGTAAATTTTATCTGACAGAACTTATGGTGCAGAATTTATTTTGACGAAAGCCCCTTTGCTTTTGTAAAAATTTTTTCAAGGTATTTTGTTTCGCCTTCTGAAAGAGAAGCGCGCGAAAGAATGTCTTTCCAGAATCTTTTCTGGTCTTCTTTTCCTGCAATCTTAAAAAAACCGATTGACTCAAGACTGTCTGTAACAAGGTCTACTGTTTTATCAAGGCGTTCAAGACTTATCGGCGTAAAACCAGAGCCTGTAAAACCTGTTCTTGTTTTTTCTGCCTGGCGAAAAAGATGATAACAGATAATCTGTACGGCATGAGAAAGATTGAGCGATGCAAAACCTTCACTCGATGGAATCGTCACAGCTCCCGTACATTCATTTAATTCATCGTCGGTAAGGCCTGTTCTTTCATTTCCAAAGACTAAAGCCGCCCTTGCGCCTTGCTGCGTAAGGCTGTCCGCTCTTATTGCAATTTCTTCAGGGAAATAATATTTGTCACGGCGCTTTTTCCCCTTTCTTCTGGTTGTTCCAAGCGCAATCGAGCAGTCAGATATAGCCTCGGTTATACTGTCATAAAAGCGGCAGTTTTCCCATATTTTATATGCATGGATTGCAAGAATCCTTACTTTTTCGTCGTCATAATCTGATTTTTTGCCCACGATTCTGAGGCAGTTTATTCCGTTGTTGGCCATAGCCCTGCAAGCCGAGCCTATATTGCGGCTTTCGTCCGGGCGGTCAAGAATAATGCAGATATTGTCCAAATTCATAGGGTAAATATACTTTTTTTTGCAAATTTGGACAACTTGAAACCCTCTCCGAATAAGTCAAAAATCTCTAAATTTTTGACTTATTCATTTGACAATTTAGTGATATTAGAATATCATTAAATATATATTTAAAGTAGGTGGCCTTACTAGAGGGAGATATATGACTAACAATAACAATCTCGTACCGGGTTTTAACGATGAAAAAGATGATAGTTTAAAGATTTCACTTGATAAAGTTGATGACGTCCCAAACTGTCTGTCTATTATTTTGAACGGTTACGTTGATACGTATAATTCAAGTTTTTTCCAGAAACGAATTGCAAAAGTTGTAGAAGCAGGCTATGTAAACTTAATATTTAACTGTGCCGCATTGAACTATGTTTCATCAACCGGTATCGGTTCTTTTACAGCATTCTTAAAAATGGTAAAGCCAAAAGGTGGGGATATCGTACTTCTCGAAATCCAGCCTAAAGTTTATGAAGTATTCCAGCTTCTGGGATTCTCCCAGTTCTTTAATATCAAAAACTCTACAGAAGAAGCAGTTACTTACCTTAAGAGCGGAGCTCCGACAGTAAGCAGTGTATTCCCTAAGGTATTTGCATGCCCTGTATGCTCAAAACGCCTCAAAGCTTCCCGTGCAGGAAGATTCCGCTGTTCTGAGTGTAAATCGATCCTTGCAATCGATGGACAGGGACAGGTGTTCCTGGGCTAATTAGAGCTCATCATCCTTATTTGTTGATTCATACTTTTCCTCAATGCCTGTGGATAACTTGTGAAAAAAATGTTTGGAATTGTGGAAAAGTCTAAAATCTCCGTATCATTCTGATTATTTTTTGAAGAAAATTTAAGTATTTTTTAAGAACTCCTTGTAATTCCTTGTATTATAAGGAATTAACTATAGTGCCGTTTTTTTGTCTAATTTATTATAAAACATAGAAATAACTTGTATAGTATAAATAATGTCAGATTTTATGTTGATAAACTGTGGATAACTTTGGGGATAACATAAGGAACAGTATAAATTTGATGAGTCAGTGCCGGTTTACTGCCTAATATGGAGTTTTTAAATAAAATTCAGCATAAAAGCCCCGGATTTTCCTTTTTTTGATAAATTCGTTAGACTATGTTTTGATATCGTGGTATTCTATTAATAATCATGAAAACGTTTTTTTCTGTACTGGTTTCATACATATTGCTTTGCCTGGTTGGTGTTGCTCTTACTTCTTCATTAATAATGATATACATGGGATGTATCAGGTTTGTCGTAGGGCAGCCTTTAAATCTTTTTTCACTTGAGGCATTAAAAGCAGGTTTTGAAATTTCACTTCCGCTCGTTATGATTTTTATTCCGATGTTTCTTGTACTTTCTCTCATAAGGCATTCAAAAAAGAACAGGTTTATCGGCATCGTAACTTCGGCAGTACTTATCGGCGCATCATGGATTATTGGAATGCCGCTGATTTTAAAATCGTTCAATGTAAATGATAATATCGAAAAGATAAAAACAGAAAGACTTTCTGCAGGATATTTTCGTCTTTCGGATAATGCCCTTTATTATTTTACAAACGTTGACTCTGAGTTTCGTGCTGAAGGAATCGTAATTGATCTTGGAAAAATGGCAAAAGAAAACAGTTCATTTAAAGTAATAGAAAATGAAGTAGTTACAATTGAAGAAGCAGGATATTTTTCTGACATACTTGTAAAGCGTGTTATAGAAATTCCGCCTTTACTAAGACAGAGCCTTATGGATCTTTACAATATCGGAATCGCTGCAAAAAAAGCTGCTGATACTTCTTTTTTAAGCTGGCTTTTTTTCTGTACATTCATAATGGCACTGGTTTTTGTTTTTGCACTTGCAGATGCAAGCAGGTGGCGTCTTATAAGCGCATTCTTTGTTGTAATTGGGACAGGACTTGTTTTAAAAGCTAATGCCATATGCTACGGAATTTCTTATTACAAAGCTTTTATTCCGTTTTTACCGCAGGTTGATGAAAAATTAAGTTCGGCAGGTTCTCTTGCTGTTGTAATAAATTGTGCGCTTGCAGTTCTTTTTGTAATAATTGGTCTTGCAGGAAAGATAAGACATGGCTCAAGAAAAACAGGAGATGATGAATGAAAAAAATATTTATCAATCTTTTAGTATATACTTTCCTTGCAAGCCTCGCCAGTTTTTTAATCGGTGCGTTTTTATTTAAAGTTCCGGTTTTAAATATGTCTGATATAATGCACTACAGATTCAACAACGGTTTTCTTTTTATGTTTGAGGTAATGCCTTCTGCTGTTGTTACGGGTTTTCTTGTCGGATGTGCAGTTTCGTTTGGCGATGTAGAAGCTTCGGCCTATGCGCGTTTTTCAAGTTCTCTTGTAACATGTTTTCGTGATGTAATTATCATAGTTGTGTTTGCTACATTTGGACTTTCGTTCTGTCATGATGTTTTTATTCCGGCTTTACAGCAGAAAAAAATTGAATATGAGCAGAAACCTGAAACAATCAGAAATTATAAGCTGCTTGCAGAAAACTACATGGAACGCAAGGAAGAAAAGACTGAATATGCAAAACTTGCATTCTTTTACTTTAAGAAGATAATTGAACTTGATCCTTCGAACAAAGAAGCAGCTGTTCGTGCAAAAGAAGCAGAACTTGCCGCTGCATCCGGTTTGGAAAAAACTAATTCAGAAAAAAAAGATTCTGCTGTTACTTCTGACCTTTCTTTAATCGGAGAAGCTGAGCCGATTGATTATACAGAAATAGATAAGATGAAAGCTTCGTCGGTTCATGAACTTGTTCTTGAAGCAGAAAAACTTTTTGATGCAAAAGATTATCTTGGAGCACATTATTATGCGCAGGCAGCGATAAAGATTGCAGATGAAAAAGATATAAATCTTGCAGATGCAAAATCGATTGCAAACGAGGCATGGAATATTCTTTCAGAAACGATTGCAGAAGAACCGACAGAAGAAAATATGTTCTTTAGAAAAAAAGTTGAAGGATATAAGAAACTTAATTCAAATGATATTCTCGGCGCATATTATATCTTTCAGTCTTTGAATACTAAAAAGATTGAATATGGAAGAGACCCTGACGTAAAGCGTTATTTAAATGATGCACGTGACAGACTTTCAAAGGAATATTTCTTTACGGATGAAACAATTGATAAGGATGCATTTGAAAGTGCAAAGAACGTTTATTTTGCTTTAAAGCATAAAGATAATTCTTATGACATATTCTACATAAAAGGAATTACGGATATCAATAATACCGGAAAGCTTGTGCGTTATCTTCGCGAAGTTCATATTTATTCGTTTGATCAGTACGGAGATTTTGTAAAGGCAGCTTCGGTTCCATATGCAAAAATGCTTGCCTGCGATATAAAGCAGGTTATGGGCGAAAAAGAAATCGAAGAAAAAGGAATCGATGCAAAATGGAAGACAGTTCCGCGCCTTTTACTGTGCTCTGTAGACCGTGATGTTGAAGGCTTAAGACTTTCTCCTTCGTACGTAGACAAAAATTACGAAACGGTTGAGGGACCTAACCAGATGCTTCTTGCGATGCCTTATAATGATTTTACGGTTTTGAGTCAGTGTGCTGATGGAAATCATAAAATGAATTTCTGGACAATGAGTAAGATGAAGCTTTCTGCTTCTTCATACGGATATTCTGATGAAATAATCATACAGACTGTCCTCTCGAGTGTATTCTATCCGTTTATGATTTTTATCATACTCATACTCTGCGCTTCTATCGGATGGAACTACAGACTTATACGCGGAACAATGTTTAAGTTTGTCTGGGTTTTTATAATTCCTCTGTTTAATGTAATCATGTACGGTGCAATCGGTTTTATGGAATTTCTTGTTAAGCTTTTAAACTTTATCTTTATGGGAATTGCCGGTACGACTTTTGCACTTTATCTCGGAATTGTTTTCTATCTGTTCTGGGTTTTTATTGTCGGATTCCTCTTCCTTTCGAGAAAAGGCGACTGATTATTTTTTTATATTTTTTAGTTATTTTTTTTAAGGAATTTATTTTATATGGACGTCATTCAGAAATTTTTTAGCGATATAGAAAAAATTAAAAAACATAACAGAGATTCTTCTGGAAAATTAAACATGAGCGCAGTTGTTTCTCAAATTGAAAATCTTTTTGAAACAAACAACAGAGGATTTTGTGATCTTCCGCATACACTTGTAGAATACTGGGAAAAAAAATATGTTAATGCAGAACTCGATGGTGGTGCAGAAGATTTAAGCCGCGAATGCATTGATAAGCTTTGTGCAATGCAGGCATTTTTAAATAACGATGACGAAACTGACTGTCTTACAGACGAAGACTGGCGCGAAATGGCGGATGCCGTAAATTACGAAGCAGAAGATCTTGATATGGATATCTTAAGTCAGATGATGTCGACTCTCGTAGAAAAGCAGGCGCTGTAATGGATTTTTATTCTTCATGCACTCAGTGTCCGAGAAAGTGCGGTGTAAATAGGAATGAACGCGCAGGCTTTTGCGGAGAAAAAAAAGAAGTTAAAATTGCAAGCGCATGCCTACACTTTGGCGAAGAGCCTTTAGTTACTGTTTTTGGCGGAAGCGGAACAATTTTTTTTACAGGCTGTACACTGCGCTGTTCTTTCTGCCAGAATTACCAGATTTCACAGCAGGGAATGGGACGCGAAGTTTCAAAAGAAGAATTTATAAAAATCTGTCTTGATTTACAAAACGAAGGAGCAGAAAATATAAATCTTGTTACTGCAAGCCATGTTATTCCGCTTGTTGCAGAATATTTAAAAGCTGCGCGGGATGAGGGAGTAACAATTCCTTTTTGCTGGAACAGTTCTGCATATGAAAGTGTAGAAAGCCTTGAACTTTTAAAAGGTCTTGTTACAATCTGGCTTCCTGATTTAAAAACAATAAATGCAGATTTAGCACACAAATTATTTGAAGCACGCGATTATCCAGAAACTGCTTTAAAGGCTATAAAGTGGATGATAGAAAACAATCCTCTTAAAATAGAATCAAAAACAGGTATAGATAAAACTACAGGAAAGAAAACAGAAAAGGAAAAAATTTTAAGCGGTGTAATTGTCCGTCATCTTTTTTTGCCTGGACGTTTTTCTGATACGGCAGACACTCTTGAATGGTTAAAAAAGAATGCAGATAAAAAAGCAGTGATTTCTCTTATGTCGCAGTACACACCGGTTCCGTTTAAAGAAGATGATGAGCATCTTAACAGGAGAAAAAAGGCTCTGGAAATAATAGAAAACAGACTTGTGTCAGAAGAAGAAGATGCAGATTTAAAAGACCTTATAGAGGCCTACGATTTTGACTATCTTTTTTACCAGGATTTATGCCAGGATACAGAATGGCTCCCTGATTTTAACAGAATTCAGCCTTTTTCTAATGCGCTGGCAAAACCGGTATGGAGTTGGACAAATTAATACCGGAGGCCTGCCACTTCGCTTTGCTCGTAAGTGCTTTCCAGTATTTTTTCTGCTGCGCTTTATCAGATTTTATTTCATTTGATACATAATTTATGACTCATTTGTCCAATTCAGCGTGAATCTTAATTTCAACATAAAAAAACCTTGACTTTATTTCTATCTAAACATAAAATAGGAGTATGGACTTAAGAACTGTACTAACACCGGAAACGGTAAACCTTCACTTGAAAGGTAAGACGAAAGAAGAAATTATTGACGAAATGCTGGATATCCTCGTAAGCGCAGGTAAAGTAAGCGATAAGGCTGCTGCCCGCGAATGTGTTCTCGAACGCGAAACAAAGATGTCTACAGGTATGAAGCACGGAATCGCAATTCCGCATGGAAAGACAGATACTATTTCTGATTTGGTAGCCTGCATCGGTATTTCTGACAATCCAGTTGATTTTGACTCGCTTGATCAGGAACCTTGCCGTATTTTTATCATGACGTTGTCACCTGTAAACAAAACAGGACCACATCTGCAGTTCCTTGCAGAAGTAAGCCTTTTATTTAAGAGTGCAGAAAAGAGACAGCAGATTCTTGAAACACAGGACAAAGCAGAAGTTATCAAGATTTTAACTGAATAGTTATATTGCCCTGATTTTATGGAAAAGCCTTTATGCACCGCATAGAGGCTTTTTTAGTATAAGTCCACTGTATTAAAAAGAGGATTGTTAATTAACAAAATGAAACTTGAACCATTATTTGAAGTAAAACAGAACGAGCTTTTTACCGTCCAGGGTACAAAAGTTGAATTAAACCTTAAAGCCATCAATGACATAAAAACAGAAATTCCTTCTGACAAGAATTTTATATATAACATCGTAATTGAACGCACTGCAGTCGAAACCGAGCCTGAGTGCTATAACGAAGAATATCTGGCTTCCTTGAGGGATTTTCTAAAGAAGCTTGAAGAAGACGGTATGTTTGCCATCCTTAACATTGTTCCGGGTAATGATAAAGGCGGAATTTTAATAAAAGAGAACGGAGCAGACAGCGAAGAAGCTGCAGCATACATTGCATGTATTAACCACACCGCGCGCCGCGTTAAAGACTGCGTAAGTGTTGCGGGCATCTGGATTGACAGTGATTTTGCAGCCGTTGACGGAGCTGATAAAGTAATGCTTCTTGAAGATGAACTATTAAAAAAGCATGCACAATATGTGTTCTTTGCGTCGGATAAACTACGCGGCGCGCTTTCTGGGCTTTCGGATGAGTACATGCAGAAGATAGCATTTGCAGGGTAAAATACGTGATTATTTGCGAAATTTTCATAAAAATGCTAGAAAATAGCGAAAAAAGTAGCAAATTTCATTAAAAAACAGGTATTTTTGCTTGATATTTTAGATTTTTTATGAAAAGATAGTGCCATTGTACTGAAAACAGATGGGAGATTTTAATGACAGATTCTAATTATTCAGAATTCCGTACAACCATTTTCGGCACTTTTATTCTTAGCTTTGTGCTTTTTGCAATCGGGCTTTCAATTGTTCTTTTTTGCCCGGCCGGAAAACCAGAAGTTTCGTCTGCAGAGGGAGAGATTATAGCAGAAGACGTTCCGCAGAACGTAGCACTCGAAATTGCATGTACGGCAAATTTTTTAACAGATTCATACAATGCCATTGATTTTGTTCCGGGAGTAAACAGTTTATATATCCTGGAGTTTTTAAATCTTACAAAGGCTGCAACAGACGACAAGGGTCTTGAGTATTACAGAAATCCTCAGACACGTGGGGCAGTTGAGTGGTTCTATATCCGCATAACAGGAAGCCGTGATACAGCTCACGCAATCCTCGAAGCAGCAGACCGCGAAAACATTCCGCTTAGTCTTGCGTTTGCCCTGGCTTATACAGAAAGCCGCTACAATCACTATGCGCGCAATACGAACACAAACGGTTCGATTGACCGCGGACTTTTCCAGCTTAACGACAGAAGCTTTCCTCAGCTTGAAGACGATGATTTTTACAGCCCTGTTGTAAGCGCTCAGTACGGAATGCGCCACCTGCGTTTTTGCCGTGCAATTGCCGGTGATGATCTTATCGCAGTTGCAATGTATAATGCCGGTGTTACACGCGTAAAGAACAACCAGACACCAAAATCAACTCTTGCATATGTGAGCAATATTGCCCGCTACCGTGCTTCTCTTGACGTTGAGTTTGAAAAGGAAGTCATTTCGCTCTACGAAGACGCTTTCCTTACTCCTGAACTCTAATCTTTTAAAATTTCGTGTTATTGTGAATTAAATCACAGTAACACGAAAAAATCACGTTTTTTTATTAAATTCCGCGAAAAACACCTTTTTAAGCAGCCTGTTTTGTTGACTGTATCTGACGAATTCTTTAAAGTATATTCAGCCTGTATTGTTAATTTTTTCACAGAAATTAAATAATCGGCGGGTATCAGAAAATGCGTAAGGTTTCGGAAGCGACAAGAAGAAGACTTGTAGAAATTGCTCAGATTTTGTCACAGACAAAGGAAAAGCGTATTACATCGGTTCAGCTTGAATCCCTTACAGGATGGTCTAATACGTCTATACGAAAGGATATTTCTGCAATTGAATACACGGGCGGTGTTTCGAACGGGTATGATACAGAAAATCTTTTAAAGGCAATCTGTGAGTCACTCGGAATCGCAAGTGACGAAGAGGATTCTAAAAAACGCGGAATTTTTCACAGGTGCTGTATCGTGGGACTTGGAAAGCTCGGGGCTGCTCTTCTGGAAAACAGTATTTTTTATGATACGGCTTATTCAATTATTGCAGGGTTTGATGCAAACGTAAACCGCACAGAAATTTTGAGCGCGTCTTTCCCTTTGTATCCGGCTTCTAAAATGAGCCAGATAATCCCTGAGCAGAAAATTGAGTATGCGATTTTAACTGTCCCGAATGAAAGTGCGCAGTCTATGGCAGAGCGTCTTGTTTCATGCGGAATCAAAGGCATCGTAAATTACACTTCTGTAATTTTGAGTCTTTCTAAAGATGTTGCGGTAGAAAATGTTTCTCCTGTAACAGCGATGAATAACTTAAGTGCAAAAATCAGCCTTGCTGATTTAAAATAAAAAAAACTGCTAATTCAAGGAGTTACGAATGAGTAGAGTATACAATTTTAGTGCAGGTCCATCTTGCTTACCTGAAGATGTTTTAAAAGAATGTGCAGCAGAAATGCTTGAGTACGGAACAACAGGCCAGTCTGTAATGGAAATGAGCCATCGTTCCAAGGCTTATGAACCTATCATTCAGGATGCAGAAGCAATGGTCAGAAAGCTTATGAACGTACCTGATAATTACAAGGTTCTTTTTGTTCAGGGTGGTGGTTCTACTCAGTTTGCAATGGTTGCAGAAAACCTCGGAATTAAAACAGGAAAAGCAGCTTACATCGAAACTGGTGTATGGGCAAAGAAAGCTGCAGCAGAAGCAAAAAAACTCGGTGTAGAAGTTGATATAATTGCTTCAAGCAAAGATAAGAATTATTCATATATTCCGCGTGTAGAAAAAGTAACAGGCGATTATGATTATGTTTATATTTGTATGAACAACACAATCATGGGAACTCATTATGAATATATTCCTGATACAGGAAACATTCCATTGGTTGCAGATATTTCTTCTTGTGTTCTTTCTGAACCGCTTGATGTAACAAAGTTTGGTATTCTTTTTGCCGGTGCTCAGAAAAACCTTGCACCTGCAGGTGTTACACTTGTAATCGTTCGCGAAGATTTGATTCCTGAACCAGAAGCTTGCCGCGCAGGAACTCCTACAATGCTTGCATACAAGACACATGCAGATAATGACTCTATGTACAATACACCTCCATGCTACACAATCTACGTTCTTGGAAAAGTTTTACACTGGATCGAAAAGAACGGTGGTGCAGAAGGTATGCTTAAACGCAATAAAGAAAAAGCAGATTATCTTTACAACTATCTGGATAACAACGAAGGAAACTTCTATCACGCAACTACAGAAGTTGGAAGCCGCTCATTGATGAACGTTCCGTTCCTTACAAAATATTCAACTGGTGCAACAGATGAAGCAAGCGTTGCAAAGGAAAAGGAAATCAATGATAAGTTTGTAAAAGAAGCTGCAGCTGCTGGTCTTGTAAACCTTAAAGGACATAGACTTGTCGGTGGTATGCGTGCTTCGATTTACAATGCAATGACACTTGACGGTGTTAAAGCACTTGTAGAGTTTATGAAAAAATTTGCAGAAGAAAATAAATAAAGAACGCCGCAAAAAAATATAGAGGTATAAATATGTATAAGATTTTAACTTTAAATAAAATTGCAGCATGTGGACTTGATACTCTTCCACGTGATAATTACGAAGCAGCTTCAAGTATAAGCGATCCTGATGCAATCCTTGTTCGTTCACAGGATATGCATTCAATGGAACTTGCAGGAAGCGTAAAGGCAGTTGCACGTGCAGGTGCCGGAACAAACAATATTCCTATTCCGCAGCTGACAGAAAAAGGAATCGTTGTATTTAACACTCCTGGTGCTAATGCAAACGCAGTAAAGGAACTTGTAATCCTTGCACTTCTTCTTTCGAGCAGACCTGCTATCAAAGCTAATGCATGGGTAAACGGACTTGCAGGAAAGGGTGATGAAATTCCTGACCTGGCAGAAAAAGGAAAGAGCCAGTTTGTCGGACCAGAACTTAAAGGAAAGACACTTGGTGTAATCGGTCTTGGTGCTATCGGTGCAATGGTTGCAAATCTTGCAATCTCTCTCGGAATGGAAGTAATCGGATACGATCCTTTCCTTTCTGTAAACGCTGCCTGGTCTCTTGATCACAACGTAAAGCATGCAGAAACTCTTGATGCTGTTTATGCAAAAGCAGATTACATTACTATTCATGTTCCGCAGACAAACGATACAAAGGGAATGATTAACGCTTCTGCAATCAAGACTATGAAAGACGGTGTAAGAATCATCAACATCGCACGCGGTGGTCTTGTAAATAATGCAGACATTCTTGCAGCGCTCGAAAGCGGAAAAGTTGCTGCCCTTGTAACAGATTTTGCAAGCGAAGAACTTTTGAACAACGAAAAAGTTATCTGTCTTCCACACCTTGGAGCTTCTACTCCAGAAGCAGAAGACAACTGTGCAGTTATGGCATGTAAACAGCTTCGTGACTTCCTCGAAAACGGAAACATCGTAAACTCTGTAAACTTCCCTAAGACTGTATGTGACAATCCTATTCCTGCAGGCGGAACACGCCTCTGCATCTGTCACAAGAATGTTCCTGATGTAATTTCTAAGTTTACAAAGATTCTTGGTGAAGCAAAACTTAACATTTCTGGAATGATTAACCAGGCTAAAGGTGAACTTGCTTACAACATTACTGATGTTGACGGAAAGATTCCGGAAGAAACACTTCGTGCTTTGGTCGGAATTGATACAGTAATTAAAGTTCGTCCGATTTTCGGCTAATTTGAAAATAACAGATTAAACATAAAGGGGCTGCAACAGGGGTTTAGATAAGCTTAACCACTGTAACGCAGCCCTTTTTTTATTCGTCAAAATCGCCTGTCTTGATTTCGTTTGTAATTCTTTTCCAGCTTTCGTATCTGTCTTCTGTTATGATTCCAGAATAAACTGCTTCAAGAATTTTACAGCCGGGTTCACTTATATGAGTACAGCTTGCACCAAATTTGCACTGGCCTATAAGAGGCTGCATTTCGCGAAAATATAATCCTACATCGTGATAATCTATTTCGTGAAGTATAAATCGTCTTATTCCTGGTGTGTCGATTATCGAGGCTGTGCGGTTTTTATCCAGTTCAATATGCATGAGTGAACCCATCGTAGTTGTGTGCTGACCGCGTCCGTATTTTTTTGACAGTTCATTTGTCTTTAAATTGTGTGAACTGTCTAATACATTTACGATGCTTGATTTTCCGACTCCTGACTGGCCTACAAGAGCACTTGTTTTTCCTGCAAGTATCTCTGCAAGTTCAGAAATGCCGAGCCCTGTTTTTGTAGAAACTCGAAGAACTTTATAGCCAAGATTTTCCCATGTCGAAACGCGCTGTTCAAAATCTGCATCTTCTGCAGAAGCAAGGTCGCATTTATTGCACACGATGACTGGAGTAATTCCTGCGACATCTGACTGTATGAGTTCGCGGTCTATGAATCTTGGACGAAACGGCGGTTCATCCGGAGTTGTTACAAGGATTAAATAATCGAGATTACTTGCAAGAAGCTGCGGGGCTTTTCCTTTTATATTCCATCTTGCAAAAGTGTTTTTACGCGGAATTAACTCAAGCACCTGACCTTTTTCTTCGTTAATCGGATCTACTTCGATTTTTACATAATCGCCCGGAGCAAGCGGGTTGTAATAATTTTTGTCTGTCTTTATTACTTTGCCTTTTACGGAACACTGCCTTATGATTTTGTCTTCGCATTCACATGTAAATAAATTATTTGTTCCACTTAAAACGAGCGCGTTCATTCTTTTATTATACAGGCTTAAAGTTGAATGTGTCAAACTAAGGAAAAATTATGTAGAAAAATCTGATTCTTTAATTTATAATGAACGCATTAAATACCGCTGCCGCGGACAATTACAGGAGATATGAAAATGAAGGTTATTTTTATTAATGGAAGCCCTCGTCAGGACAGTAATACTCTTCTTGGTATTAAAGAAATGCAGAAGATTTTTAATCAGGAAAATATTGATACAGAAATTATTAATATCGGCAGCAAAGAAGTACGCGGCTGTATCGTGTGCGGTAAGTGCGGTCAGCTTGGTAAATGTGTTTTTGACGACATTGTTAATGAGGTTGCGAAAAAATTTGAAAGTGCAGACGGAATGGTTGTAGCATCTCCTGTTTATTACAGTGCCCCTAATGCTTCTGTTCAGGCATTGCTGCAGCGTCTTTTTTACAGTTCGCATTTTGACAAAACTATGAAGGTCGGCGCTTCTTTTGTATGTGCACGCCGTGGCGGTACAACATCTTCTTTTGATGTTCTTAATAAGTATTTTACTATAAGCGGAATGCCTGTAGCATCGAGCCAGTACTGGAATAATATTCACGGCGGAGCGCCGGGGCAGGCTGCAGAGGATAAAGAAGGAATGCAGACGCTCAGAGTTCTTGCTCGAAACATGAGCTTTTTAATCAAATCGATTGCACTCGGTAAAGAAAAGTATGGTCTTCCAGAAAAAGAAGAGCGTGAGTGGACTAACTTTATCTGATTAAAAAGAAACTTTTTCGCTCATTAGATTTATTCAGCGTTGAAAAAAAATCAAATTCATACTATAATATGTATATGGGTGGAAAAATTTCTAAAAAGACTGCGGGTAAGACTGCAGCCAAAGCAAAGTCGTCTGCAAAGACTACTTCAAAGGTAAAATCAGCTTCTAAAACAACTACAAAAGCAGCAGCAAAAAAAACGGCTGATGTTAAAAAGACTTCGGTAAAAAAAGCAGCTGTTCCAGAAAAGAAAACAGTTTCTGCTGTAAAAACTTCGTCATCAAGAAAAGTATATGACGAAAGCCAGATTAAACATCTTGATGCTCTTGAACACATCCGACTTCGTTCCGGAATGTATATCGGTCGTCTTGGAGACGGTTCAAACCAGAACGACGGTATATATGTTCTTCTCAAAGAAGTAATTGATAACTCAATCGACGAATTTATCATGGGTTACGGAAAAAAGATTGATGTATCCGTTAAAGATAATCGTGTAAAGGTTCGTGACTATGGCCGCGGAATTCCTCTTGGAAAAGTAATTGAGTGTGTAAGTGAAATCAACACCGGTGCAAAATATAATGATGATGTATTCCAGTTTTCTGTCGGAATGAACGGTGTAGGTACTAAAGCTGTAAACGCTCTTTCTTCATATTTCAGAGTAGTTTCTGTGCGCGACAACGAATGCTTTGAAGCAGTTTTTGAAAAAGGAAAGCTTCTTGCAAGCCGCAAGGGAAAGTTAAAGGAAAAACAGCCTAACGGAACTTTCTTTGAGTTTGTTCCGGATGCAGATATTTTTGGAAAGTATAATTACAATCTTGAATTCGTAGAAAAGAGAATGTGGAATTATGCTTATCTTAACGAAGGTCTTACGATTAGATTTAACGGCCAGGATTATCACAGCACAAATGGTCTTTTTGATCTTCTAAAAAAAGAAATCGAAGATACTTCTCTTTATCCGATCGGAAGTTATGTTGGAGAACATCTTCGCTTTGCATTTACCCATACGAACGGTTACGGAGAAAATCATTTTAGTTTTGTAAACGGTCAGTACACTACAGACGGTGGTACGCACCTTAACGCATTTAAAGAAGGTTTTGTAAAAGGTATAAATGATTTTTACGGAACTAACTATAAAGCCGAAGATGTTCGCGAAGGAATGGCGGCCGCAGTTCTCGTAAAGGTTAAGGATCCTGTTTTTGAAAGCCAGACAAAAAATAAACTCGGTAATACTGATGTAAGGGCATGGATTGTTCCGGAAGTTCAGTCAGGATTAAACGACTGGCTTCATAAAAATCCGGAAGCTGCAAAAAAAATCGAAGAAAAAATCAAGGCAAACGAAAAGCTTCGTACAGAGCTTTCTGCAGTAAAGAAAGAAGCAAAAGAAGCAGCAAAGAAAATAAGCATTCGTATTCCGAAATTAAAGGATTGTAAATATCATGTTCAGGATGGTGCTAAGGGCGATAACTCGATGATATTTATTACCGAGGGAGATTCTGCAACCGGTACGATGACTCACTCGCGTGATGCTTCGTTCCAGGCAATTTTCTCGCTTAGAGGAAAACCGGAAAATATGTGCGGCAAAAAACAGAGTGAGATTTACAAGAACGATGAGCTTTACCAGCTTATGATGGCGCTTGGAATCGAAACTGATGTAGAAAACTTAAAATATGCAAAGATCATCATTGCAACCGATGCCGATAACGACGGATACCACATCAGAAATCTTGTAATGACATTCTTCCTGGGATATTTTGAAGAGCTTGTTACGACAGGACGAGTTTTCATTCTTGAAACACCGCTGTTCCGCGTGCGAAACAAAAAAGAAAACATTTACTGTTATTCAGAAGATGAGCGCGATAAGGCGCAGGCAAAACTTGGAAAGGGCGCAGAGACTACACGATTTAAAGGTCTTGGTGAAATTAACCCGACAGAGTTCAGACAGTTTATTAATCCGGAAACAATGCACTTAACGCCGGTAGAAATAAGTCAGTTAAAGACAGTTCCGCAGCTTTTAAATTTCTATATGGGTAAAAATACTCCGGAACGTCGTGCTTTTATCGAAAAACATCTGCTTTCAAATGCAGATATTGATGCGTGAGGAAAAGTAAATGGCATTTGTAAAAAATCTTTTTGATAAAAACTTTATTGAATATGCTTCTTATGTAATCCGTGACCGTGCAATCCCGGATCTTGAAGACGGTCTTAAACCGGTTCAGCGTAGAATCATGCACACACTTTTTAAAATCGACGACGGACGCTTTCATAAAGTAGCGGGAGTTGTCGGCGAATGTATGAAATATCATCCGCACGGTGATGCTTCTATCGGAGGCGCTCTTGTAGTTTTAGCAAATAAAGGGATCTTTATCGATAAACAGGGAAACTTTGGAAATATGTTTACAGGCGACCCTGCATCTGCTCCGCGTTATATCGAGTGTCGTGTTCATCCTGTTGCAAAAGACTTTCTTTATAATCCTGATATTACAGAATATGTTCCAAGTTACGACGGAAGAAATACAGAACCTGTAGTGTTCCGCGCAAAAGTTCCTGTTGCACTTATAATCGGTGCAGAAGGAATTGCTGTAGGTATGGCAACAAAAATTCTTCCTTACAACTTTAAGGAAGTTCTTGAGGCAGAAATCAAATGTCTTAAAGGCGAAAAATTCGAAATCTATCCTGACGTACCGACAGGCGGTTTAATCGATGTAAGTAATTATAATGACGGAAACGGAAAAATCGTAACGCGCGCGAAGTTTGATATGAGCGATGAAAAGAAAATCGTAATTACAGAACTTCCTGTAGATACGACATCTGACAGCCTTCTTAACTCAATCGAAAACGCTTATAAAGCAGGAAAAATAAAGATTGGTGCAATCGATGACTTTACAACAGATCACTGTCAGATAGAAATCAAACTTCCACGCGGTGTTTATGCAAAGGATGTAGAAAAAGCACTTTATGCTTACACGGACTGCGAAAAATCGATTTCATGTTCAATGCTGGTAATCAAAGACAACATGCCTGTTGCAATGACTGCCACAGAAATCATCAAGTATTATGCAAAAAAATTAACTCAGATAATCAAGGATGAACTTGAGTTTGAACGCAATAAACTTACAGAAGAACTTCATGCAAGAACGCTCGAACGCATCTTTATCGAAGAACGTATCTATAAGAAAATTGAATCAATGAAAACTGCAGAAGGCGTTTTAAAAGCTGTTAAAGACGGATTCGTACCTTTTAAGAAAGAACTTATAAGACCTGTAACTGACGAAGACGTAGAAACACTTTTAAAAATTCCTATTCGCCGCATTTCTTTATTTGACATTAATAAAAATAAAGATCAGGTTACTGCAATCAATGACCGCTTAAAGCTCATTGCTAAAAAATTAAAGAACCTTACTGCATGTGCAGTTGAATACCTCAACGGCATGATAGACAAGTTTAAACCAGAAGCACTTGTGCGCCGTACACAGATTGCAAAATTCTCTGCCGTAGAAGTAAAGAAAATCGTAAAACGCGAAACCCCTTTGCGCTACGACGACAAAGGATATCTTGGAACAGGAATTTCTGGCGGAACAGAAGTTCTTAAGGTTACTCCTTACGACAGAATCTTCTTTGTCAGAAAAAGCGGTATTTACACAGTATGCGATGTTCCGCAGAAGCTCTTTGTTGACAGCGGAATGTGGTACTGTAATTATGCAGATAAAGATATTATCAATGACACGCTCTTTACAATCATTTATCGTGATCCAAAAACACAGTATGCTTATATCAAGCGCTGTCGTGTAGCAAGCTGGATTATGAACCGCGATTATATGTTTGCACCAAACGGAATGGAAGTTCTTCATGTTGATACAAGAAAGAACTTTAAGTTTACGCTGCATTACATTAAAAAGCCGCGTATCACAAAGCTTGAAGAAAACTTTAAGACAAATGATTATCAGGAAAAAGGCTTAAAAGCTCAGGGTGTTCGTCTTACAAACAAAGCCGTTGATAAAGTTGTAGTAGAAAGTTCGCAGAAAGAACTTTTTTAATTCATAAAAATCTGATGCGCTATGAATATTCTTAAACAGAATGTTAAAACAGAATTAAATGTAAAAGGCTCGCGTTTTATAAGTGAGCTTTTTTCATGCGATTCTCAGAACGAGGCGCGTCAGATTTTAAAACAGCAGAAAGAAAAATACCAGGATGCAACCCACGTATGTCACGCATTCGTAATAGGAAAGGCCTGTGAGGTTCTTGGAATGAGTGATGACGGCGAGCCTGGAGGAACTGCCGGTCGCCCGATGCTTGATGTATTAAAGGGCTGTGGCATTACAAACATCATGCTTACAGTTACCCGCTACTTTGGCGGAACTTTACTTGGAACAGGCGGGCTTGTAAAGGCATACGGAGACTGCGCAAAATCTGCAGTAGAAAAAGCAGTACAGGAAAATGCAGTCGAAGAACTGTTAGAAAAAAAAGATTTTACATTCAGTGCTTCATACCAGCTTTACGAAGTTATAAAGCGTCAGATAAAAGATTATAAACTTTATGACCTTGAAGAAAATTTTTCTGATACAGTTAATTTAAAAGGAAAAATCCTTGCAGACCAGTATGATGATTTTTCTGCAAGGATTAAAAATCTGTCTTCGGGACAAATCGTACTTTAATTATTTAGAAAACTTTTCCCGTTTTAAGATTAATTGTCTGTCCCGGTTCAAGAACAATTTTAGTATTGGCTGGCGTAAAAGAATCTTCTTTGTGCTGGTTTAAGCTTGGATCATTATACTGATGAAAAGGAATATTTACTTTTGCACCAACTATATCTGCAATTTCTGTCGCTTTCTTTGGTGTCATAGTATAAAGTCCATCTATTGGATAAAAAGCATAATCAATTGTACGACTTGATAAATGACTAAAGTCTGTGATATAAGACATATCGCCGCTTTGCAAAACGGTAATTCCGTCAAACGAGATAAGGTATCCGACTCCAACACCTGTAGGATGATACTTTCCTCCTATAGGAACGGCTTCGATTGTAACGTCTTTTATTTTAAAAGTTTTGTATTCACCGTTTTCAAGAGCTTCTTTGTTTGTAATTTCTATGCATGTTTTTTTTCTCTGTAAATCTTTTCTTGGAAGATGTTCTTCGTGAGAGTGTGTTACAAGAACTAAATCTGCTTTTTCAGAAAAATCACCGTATAAAGATCCAGGATCAACATAAACTACAGTTCCCGCCTCTGTTTTTATTTTAAGGCTTGCAACACCTTCAAAGGAAAGCGTAAATTTTTTTCTGTTGTTTTTGCCGCAGCCTGTTATAAAAACCGATAAGCTCATCAAAAAAAGAACAGCTAAAAGTCTTAATTTTTTATTATTCATAAAAGCTCCTTCGTTTATGTATAATTCTATATGGTTATTGAATTAGATTCCACGAAAAAAAATCCCTGCAGACTAAATTGGGGATTTTTCTGCAAGGATAATAAATATGTCTCTAGGACAGTAAAATCTGTACGATTTTAGATTCCATAAATTACATCGGGATCGGCCTGTTCCATGTAATTCTAAAACCTACTGTCTTAAACTGCCCTGAGGCATAATTTAATTCTTTGTTCGTACTCTTTCCGGCTCTTGCAGCATCAAAGTAGCTTCCACCACGATAATATCTGCTTTTGTCTTCGCGTTCATTCCAAACCCATTCGAAAACGTTTCCAGACATGTCATAGATTCCATATCCGTTTGGAAGTAACTGTGCAACTTCGTGTAAAACTCCGCCACTGTTACAGTCTGTCCATGCAACAGAATCAAGATCATCGCTTCCAGAGTATATGTGTTTTCCGCCGCCCTGGAATGCAATATCCCATTCTTCCATTGTAGGAAGTCTAAATCCATCTGCGCTCATATCGAGTACGATGTTTCCTTCGATGCTTTTTCCTGCGTGTGGAACATAATCCCAGTCATCAGGATTTGAACTTGAATCTACTGTATAGCAAGGCTTTTTACCAAGAAGAATGCTTAACTTGTTGCAGAAAACCACTGCATCATAGTAACTTACAGTTTCAACAGGATAGTTATCACCCTTTGTAGTTGAAGGATTTGTTCCTGTTACAGCTTCATAAAATTTCTGTGTAATTTCTGTCTTTGTGATACAGAAACTGTTGTCAGGAATTTCTACGATTCCGATAGAAACCTTATTTCCTAAATCAATTTTAGGACCCTTGTCACCGCATGAAAACAGGATAAAAGAAACTCCTGCCATGATAATTAAAGCCATTGTTTTTTTAAAGCTTTTCATAAGTACCTCCGTTTTTTTTGCGCCGCGTCTTTAAGCAGCTTTCTTATGATTGTAATTTATCACAGATAGGGGAATATACAACGGATAATATTGACTACGATTATGTCGATATTGATATTTTAATCAAAAAAGATAGCCAAAATGGGTAAAATATATTAATATATTGATTATGGAAGCATACAAACACGAAAACATACTGCACAAGCGGCAGTTTGACCTGCAGTTTTCAATAAGATTTGAAACTGTTGATGACGTTAATTTTTATTCACCTTTTCACTGGCACAATCATATCGAGATTCTTTATCTGATTGATGGTGAAATTGATTTTAAAGTTGAACAGAGGAAATACCGTCTATGCTCCGATGATATGATCATCGTTAATTCAGAAATGATACATTCTTCAAAACTGTGCGGTCATGCAAATTACATTCTCTTTCAGGTGCCGTTGAGCGCGTTTGAAGGAATCTATGAAGATATCGAAAAAGTTCGCTTAAAGGAAAAACCGGATTCTGCAGAAACAAAACAGCTTGTGTCATGCCTTACGAAAATGCTTTCATGTGTTGATGACAAAAAAGAAGAAAGCCGCGTAAGATTTATTTCTCTTCTTTACGATTTTCTTTTTGTTCTTCTTTCTTCTTATCAGGTTGAACGGAATAAAAACGCAGGATCTTTTGTAAATTCCGGCATAAACAGAATATCACCTGTAATGTCTTATGTAGAAAAAAACTTTCGTTCAAAAATATCACTTTCTGATGCGGCAGACATAATAAATGTTACGCCAGAACACTTGTGCAGGATTTTTAAAAAATACACGGATATGACTTTTAACGATTATCTTATGTCACTTCGCATATCTGCTTTTTACCAGGCACTCCAGACTACCGACAAAAAGATTTCTGTGCTTCTAGAAGAAAGCGGAATAACAAATTATAAAGTTTTTATACGCGAGTTTAAAAATACATTCGGAAAAACTCCCGAGATGATAAGAAATGAAAGGAAGATGATGTAAAAAAAAACTGTCCGTCTCCGGGCAGTTTTTTTACTCTATAACCTGTTACAGAACTATTTTACGAATTCTTTCTTTAAGAAATCAAGATCAAGTTCAGGATAAAGAACGTGGCTGTTTAAAAGCTTGTTAACTCTTTCGCGGGCTTCTTTCTGAACTTTTGGATCAAGTTCAATTTTACCTTTTGCAGGTTTACCATCTTTTGCAATTCCAGGTTTTGTTCCGCGAAGTACAAAGTCGATGATAGAAGCAACTTCTTTCATGTCATCTTCGTTCATTCCGAGAGTTGTAAGGGCTGGTGTTCCGATTCTTATTCCTGATGTCCACCATGCACCGTTCTTGTCATAAGGAAGTGCGTTTGCATTTGCAGTTACACCGCACTGGAACAATGCAGCTTCTGCCTGTTTCCCTGTAAGACCGTAAACTGTTACATCGCAGAGCATAAGGTGATTGTCTGTTCCACCAGTCTGGAGAGGCATGCCATATGATTTGCATCCTTCTGCGAGAGCCTGTGCGTTTTTAACAACCTGATGTGCCCATGCCTGATATTCTTTTGTATTTGCTTCCTTAAATGCAATTGCTTTTGCAGCCATTACATGAGGAAGTGGTCCGCCTAATACCATCGGACAACCTTTGTTTACGTATTCTTCAAATTCTTTTTTGCAGAGAATCATTGCACCGCGTGGTCCGCGTAATGTTTTGTGTGTTGTAGTAGTAACGATGTCTGCCCATTTTACAGGATCAAAATCGCCTTCAAAAACTTTTCCTGCAACAAGACCTGCAAAGTGTGCCATATCAACCATCAATACTGCTCCGCATTTATCTGCAATTTCGCGGAATCTCTTAAAATTGATTTTTCTTGGATAAGCAGAGAAACCTGTTAAAAGAATTAAAGGTTTTACTTCCATTGCCTGTTTTTCGATTGCATCGTAATCAAGAAGTCCTGTTTCTTTATCAACACCGTAAGGATGACTTTCGAACATTCTTGCTGATACATTCATTTTATAACCATGAGTAAGGTGACCGCCGCATGAGTAGTCGAGTCCCATAAGTTTCTGATTTCCAAAACGTTTTCTGAGCATGTCAAACTGTTCTGCTGTAAGATCGTTAAGAGATTTTACACCGAGTTCTTCGAGAGTTGGTGTTTCTACTTTTGCAGAAAGGATAGCCCAGTATGCAACGAGGTTTGTGTCTGCACCTGAGTGCGGCTGAACATAAGCATAGTCAGCACCAAAAAGTTTCATAGCTTCTGCTGCTGCAGTTTTTTCTACTGCATCAACGTTTACACATCCGCCGTAATAGCGGTGTTCCGGATATCCTTCTGCATATTTATCTGTAAGAAGATTTCCCATTGCTGACTGAACGCTCAAAGAACAGTAGTTTTCACTTGCAACGAGCTTTAAGTGACTGCGCTGATTTTCAAGTTCGTTTACGATGCTTGCTGCGATGTCCGGTCCAACTTTTGCAACCTGTTCAAGGTTTGCGACATACGCTGTCATTGCAGTATCTGGTTTTCCGTTGCATGAATTAAGATAGTTTTCTAAAGGTGTAGCCATTTTTGACCTCGGTAATTGGTTATGATAGATTTGCTTAATTTATTGATAAATTGAACTATATACTAATGAATTTAAGGCTATTTTTCAAGCATCCGGAGATTTTAGTTTTTAAGGATTTCCGCGGATCAGCGCGTCCGCGGATTTTAGTCTTTAGTCTGTAAGAGTGCTTTTTGGAAAAATAAGAAGTCCGATTACACCAAAATAGGCGAGTGTAAGGATTCCCCAGAAAAGCATGATTGCACCGCAGATCCACATCGACTCGATTATTGCAGGAAAGAAAATATTTATTACGAGGGCTGCAAAATTGCAGAAATTCTTTGCCGTTGTGGTTTTAAGCTTTGTTACGCATGCCTTGTTAAGCCAGATGTGCGTAAAAACGAGCATCGAAAGGAAAAGGAGCGGTTTTACGAAAAGATAAAACGGCGAATAAGGCTTGTCTGTTTCAAGCACGACGTACGGAAGGTAAACCGTATAGAACGAAGCCAGAAGAGGAAAAAAGTGTGAGCATCTTGCTTCGAGGGAATCTTTTTTCGTAAAGAAGAAAAAGAGTCCGTAAACGACTACAACCGGGAAAAAAGCCTGCGTTAACGCATAGGCTATGAAATTCTTAAAGAACGATGCTGCCGGAATATAATATGAACTTGAAAACAGGATTTTATATCCTACAAAAAGTGTAGAAGTTAAAAAACCTATGAAAATTACGACAAGCAGGTGAGCCCTGTTTTCTTTTTCTTTCTGAAAATAAAAAATCAATACGCTAAGCGGCAGTAAAGCCAGTAAAAATATAGTCATGCAAAAATAATAGCATAAAACCTTTTTTTCGTCAAAATGCCCACGTGCCGTACCGGTCTGTCCACACAGTGTTGTCGCTGAATACAATTTCGGATATAAAAAAAGAGTTTATGTATCCGCCTTCATCTTCATCGCCGTAGCAGATGTCTTCAAAGTCTTCCAAAGCCTCATCTGTCGTGTCAAATCCTTCGATTTCAAGGATATAGTCATTTTCAAGTCCATGTTCTATAAAACCGTCACTTTTTTCGTCAAAAGTCTTTTCCAGGACAAGACAGTCTTCAAGACCGCTTATGGTCACCTCTGCACGCACCGTAAAACTCTTTATATCCCGCATCGAGATGTTTTTTATCCTGAATTTCAGCGTCCTGTCTGCAATATGCAGTTCTTTTATAGAGTAAACCATGTGTTTTTTTGAAAGCGACACGCAGCCTGATGTTAATACTGCAAGTTGCAGTACCGTCACAAAACATAAAAATCGTTTGAGTGTATTCAATCTGTAACCTCCATATATATATAATTTTTTTTAAACTGAATTTAACCAAAAAACTAAAAAAGACTTGAATTTCTGCACGGATAAAAATTGTATCTGTTCACTAGGGCTAAAATGTGGTAAAATTTAAGAAATCACATGAAAGCTGCAGACTGTGAACGACTGCATCCGCGGAATTTATACGAGGTATTTATGAAAAGAATTATTTATAAAACTTTGACTGCGCTTCTTGCTGCAGGTGTTTTCTGTATGTCTGGATTTGCCCAGAATAAAAAGAAAAATTCAGAAAATTTCAGCGATATTAATTTAGTTCAGCTTGGACCACAGGAAGGAGTTCTGTTTGATACATTTGTAATCGGCGAAAACTCACAGTCGATGACGGCAACAAGATGGATTACTTCTTTTAAAATGAATAAATACGAAACGACATATAATTTATGGTACATTGTACGCACATATGCAGAAGAAAGGGGATATGTTTTCGGTAATCCAGGACAGGAAGGTGCGTACGGCCGACGCGGAAAAGATCCTACATCAGAAGGTGCATACCAGCCTGTAACGATGATCAACTGGTATGACGCTGTAGTATGGTGCAACGCATTGAGTGAGATGATGGGGAGAACTCCGTGCTATTACAGAAACAATGAAGTGTTAAGAGATTCAACTGATACTGCAAGCCTTGATCTTGCTGAATGCAGATGGGAAAACGACGGATACAGACTTCCTACAGAAGCAGAGTGGGAATACGCAGCGCGCGTTACTAAAGCAGGATACCAGAGTGGAGCTCTTGCATCAGGGCAGATAACCGCACTTGGTCTTGACAGCAGTGATGTAAAAGAAACAAGCGTTGCATGGTGTGATGCAAATTCTGATACAACTCATATCGTAGGAACAGCCGGAACAGTTTTTAAAGATTCAAAAAATCCTGCAGCTCCAGGAAGCGGTAATTCTAACGGAGCAGGAATTTACGACATGAGCGGAAACGTTCTCGAATACTGCTGGGACTGGCTTGAAACTTACAAGGATGTAAAACCTGGAGACCGTGCATGCGGACCAGAATACGGAGCAGAACGTGTATGCCGTGGAGGTTCGTGGTCATCATACACAGGATTTATTTATGCCGGTGACAGATACGGATTTGATCCTAACGAATTTTACAACTATCTCGGATTTAGATTCTGTACCACAAAATAGGAAATTAAAATGAATGTAAACGAAGCTGCAGATAAAGCACAGACAAATTTTAAAAGCGGATTTAACTGCGCACAGTCTGTGTTTGCAGTTTTTGCAGAAGAGCTTGGACTTGATCTTGAAACGGCCTTAAAAATTTCTCAGGGCTTCGGTGGCGGAATGGGGCGTCAGAGAGAAGTGTGCGGCTGTGTAAGCGGAATGATTATGGCCGTTTCTCTTTTAGAAGGAAGTTCAGATAGCTTAGATAAAAAATCAAAAGATGATTGTTATAAAACAGTTCAGGAATTGTGCCAGAAGTTTCGCGAAAAAAACGGTTCGATTATATGCCGCGAACTTTTAGGACTTGTTCCGATGGGACAGAGCGAGGACGCTTTAAAAAATAAAACTGCAATTGAACATAAAATAGAATCAAGTGTAAGTTCTGAACGTACGAGTGAATATTATAAAAAGCGTCCGTGTGATTTACTCTGCCGCGACGCAGCAGAGATTTTCTGCGAATATTTTAATTCAAAAAAGTAAAAGAGATTGAGAGAATTGATGCAGCGTCATCAATTCTCGAAACGAAAAGCTGGCGCGCGCGAAGTTTACTTTTCGTTTTTCCAATAATTTATAAACTCTAGTAAAAACTGCTGTACGTTATTAAAATATTTTTTCTGCATCTGACATGCAGGGATTCCGATAAATCTGTAATGCCAGCATTCGTACATGTATCCTGTATCCGGTTCATAACCTTTAGGAAAGGAAAGTGACCATCCGTATTTATACGCATTGTTGTAAAGCCACTGACCTGCTTTTGTGTTTATGTAATCGTGTGTTATAGAACCAAAGTCAATTGCACATCCGAGCTGATGCTGGCTTGTTCCGGGGCGTGCACTTTCGCGTTCTGCCTGTTCAAGGCCGTCAATATCAACCCATCTTTGAAAAAGCTTTGCCTGGTATTCATAACTTCTATAAGTTGAACTTACTAAAATCCAGATACCCTCTTTGTTTGCAGCCTGAGAAAGTTTTCTTAATTCAGGCTCAACGTCTGGCCTTAAAGAAAGATCATTGCGGCTTATCCCGTAGTCATTGTTTTTTACGAGTGCAACTGTTTTTGGTGCATAGCCTTCCGGGGCTTTGTGTTTTTTGTCGATTAAATAATAAAGCGGTAGAGGATCTGCTGTATATTTTTTTTCTTCCTCAAGAACTACTTTAAGGTCTTTTATAAACTGAATTTTATCATCAATCTTAATTTCTCTCTGTGCCCTTGCAGACATTTTAGAAAGAATAAGGTCAATTTTTTCGAGTTCCGCCTTAGTCTGAGAAAAACAGTTCTGTGCGGCAGATAATATAACAAATGTTATGGATAAAGCTTTTAAAATTTTTGTTTTCATATACTTATTATACACTTTTTTAGACGTTTTGTAACAGAATAATCAGTTGACATATTTTTTTTATTTTGCTATATTACAGTCATTCAATTTTATGCTCGCTTAGCTCAGCTGGTAGAGCAATGGACTGTTAATCCATGTGTCGCAGGTTCAAAACCTGCAGCGGGCGCATAAAAGCTTTCTGATACTATCAGAAGGCTTTTTTATTTTAAATCGTGATGGTAAAGAAAAAGGTTTTGAAGCGGCACGAACGCCGCCGGTGGCGGATAGGCAGCAGGAGGCTGCCGGCAGTGAGAGAAGCCGGCCTGAAAGGAGCAAACACGAGGTTTGCGACTGGAAGGCAAAACCTGCAGCGGGCGCATAAAAGCTTTCTGATACTATCAGAAGGCTTTTTTATTTTAAATCGTGATGGCAAGACCTGCAGCGGGCCCCATAGATTTTCCTGCGGGAGTGCAAAAATAAAGTATTTTCAAGCGTAATTTGTCTTATTCCCTCTTGACCAAAATCCCGTAATTCTGATAATATTCATCCTACATTATTATGCCTGTCGTATAAATCCCCGTTTAATACCCTGGTAAATGATTGAAATAATTTTAAGTGAGGTTTTTTATGTACGCACTTGTTGAATATAAGGGAAAACAGTATAAAGCAGAAAAAGGCGCACTTCTTCAGGTTGACAAGATTGACGCAGAAAAAGGTGCAAAAATCGACATCGATTCTGTTCTTCTCGTAAGTGACGGAGACAAAGTTTCTGTTGGAGCACCATATGTAAAAGGTGCAAAAGTTTCTGTTGTAGTTGAAGATTCATTCAAGGATAAAAAAGTTCTTGTTTTCAAATACAAGAGCAAGAAAGATTACCACCGTACAATCGGTCACAGACAGCAGTATACTAACGTACGTGTAGAAGAAATCGTAGGCTAATGACGGAGATTCTGCTTGTTAAGGCAAAGGACGGCAGTTCTCTGGAGTGTAAAGCTTCTGGACATGCCGGTTTTGCCGAAAAGGGAAAAGACATTGTCTGCAGTGCAGTTACAATTTTAATGCGCACTGCAATCGAAGTTTTTCTTAGTACAGGCGGAATTAAATTAGAAACAGATACTTCCTGCAGAGGATATTTGAGTTTTACTGCAGGAGCACAGAAGTCCGATCCTCTCCTTAAAGAGCGGATTTCGACTATAGGGGATTTTTTGAAAGAAGGTTTTGATTCCCTTTCAAAAGAGTTTCCGAAAAATGTAACTTTTGAATTAAAGTTGGAGGATTAATATGGGAAGAACTAGAGGCGGAAGCGGTGCAAAAAACGGACGCGATTCTAATCCAAAACACCTTGGCGTTAAAAAATATGCCGGAGAAAGCGTAACAGCAGGTTCTATCATTGTTAGACAGCGTGGAACACATTTTCATCCGGGAAACAATGTACAGAAAGCTGGAGATGACAGCCTTTTTGCTACAGCAGACGGAAAAGTTGTTTATGCTGAACGCAAGAACAGAAAAGTTATTTCTGTAACTCCTGTTAAGGCTTAATTTTTAATCTGTGTTTTTTTATTGAATGCCCGGTAGTTTGCTTGCCGGGTATTTTTTTTACGAGGTAATTTTATGATAGGTTTTGCAGACGAAGCATTAATCGAAGTAACAAGCGGTAAAGGCGGAAACGGCTGTATCTCATTCAGGCGGGAAAAATATGTTCCGAACGGTGGACCATCAGGTGGTGATGGCGGCGACGGCGGTGACATTATTTTTGTCGTTAAGAAAAATTTAAGGACACTTGCTCATCTGCGTTTTCATCCTATCATTAAAGCAAGAAACGGTTCTGACGGTCAGAGCTGGAATAAGTACGGAAAAAACGGTGAGGATAAAATTATTCCCGTTCCGCCTGGAACAACACTCCGCGATCCTGATACTGGAGAACTCATTTACGAATTTACGACTCAGAGCGAAGATGAACAGTTTGTATTTTTAAAAGGTGGTAAAGGTGGCTGGGGTAACGTTCACTTTAAATCTTCTACAAATCAGGCGCCTCGTTATGCACACAAGGGTACTTTAGGCGAAACAAGAAAGCTTAGAGTTGAACTTAGTATAATGGCAGATGTAGGGCTTGTAGGTTTTCCTAATGCAGGTAAATCTTCTCTTTTAACAGCTTTTACAAATGCGCGACCTAAGATTGCACCTTATCCTTTTACGACAAAGATTCCTAACCTCGGAGTTTTAAATGCCGACAAGGACCGCGATATCATCATCGCAGATATTCCGGGAATCATAGAAGGTGCATCACAGGGTGCCGGTCTTGGAATAAGATTTTTAAAACACATAAGCCGCACCGCGTGTCTTATTTTTATGATTGATGTTTCGGACGAAAATTATCTTAGTGCGTACGAAACTTTATGTAACGAATTAAAATCTTTCTCTGAAGAACTTTTCGCCAAGCCCCGCATTGTGCTTTGTAACAAGATTGATGTTGAAGGCTGCGAAGAACGCGCAGAAGAAGTAAAGAAAGCAATACAGAAAAAAGAAAGTGATACTGTTGTGCTTGCAGTTTCTGTTCTTATGAACAAGGGGCTTGGCGCAACAAGAAATGCAGTAATTGAACTCGTCGACAAACTTGAAAGTAGCGGTGCGGCGACGATGACTCTTTCTAAAAAGGATGCTCCGGAAAAAAGCGACTTTATGAAAGAGAGAGAAGAAATAGATGATGATATGGAAGTTCAGTATCCGGGTGATGTATGATGAAGATTGCAATTTTTGGCGGAACTTTTAATCCTGTTCACATAGGACATATTGCGCTTGCAGATGATGTCTGCAGGACACTTGGTTATGACAAAGTACTTTTTGTTCCTACTTTTATTCCGCCTCACAAAAAAATGCTTCATGTAGAATCTGCAGAAAACCGTGTTGCAATGTTAAAGAATACTTTTAAAAGTGACAGTCGTTTTGTAGCAGAGACATGTGAGGTTGATCGTGGTGGAGTTTCGTACACGATTGATACTGTTCACACGCTTATAGAAAAATATAAGGGCGAGCTTGACGGAAAATTTGGTCTTATCATGGGCCAGGAAAATGCGTTTGAGTTTAACAAGTGGAAGGGTGCTTCGGAACTTGCAGAAATTACTGATATTATAATTGCACAGAGACAGAAAGCTATTTCTGTTGATACAGACGGTTTTGAGAATGAGAATACCGGAGAATACACCGGCGGTTTTAACAGCAGTGAATATCTTAAAATATTTTCGCAGTTTCCTTTTAATTATATTCCGCTTAAAAATTTAATTTTACCTGTGTCATCAACAGAAATAAGGGCGCGTATCGCAAAAGGTGCCGGATGGAGGTATCTTGTTCCTCAGGCTGTTTATGATTATATTATAGAAAACAAATTATATGGATACAACGGATAGTTTTGGCAAATTGGATTACGACAAGATAATAGAAGATATAAGAAAATATACGATGGCTGCGGTAAACGAAAGCCGTTATGAACACAGCGTTAGAACTGCTCAAATGTGTGAAAAGCTCTGTAAGAAAAACGGAATTGACCCGAAAAAGGGTTATCTTTGCGGCATTGCACATGACATGTGTAAAAAAATGGATGACAGTCTTTTGATTTCTTTTGCATCAAAGGATAATAAACCCATTTCGCCGATAGAAAAGGAAAAACCTTCACTTCTTCATGGAAGGGCAGCTGCCGTAAAAATCAGACAGGATTTTGGCGTAGACGACAAGGATATAATAGAAGCGATTGCAAACCATACTTTCGGAGGCGAAAATCTCTGTACGCTTGCAAAGATTCTTTATGTTGCAGATAAGATTGAACCGGGGCGTGACCATGTTACCAAAGAATATACTGACCGCCTCATGAAGCTTAGTCTTGATGAAATGGTGTATACGGTTTTAAAGGAAAACCTTGATTATCTTGCAAAAAAAGGGAAAAGGGTGCATCCGCTTACATTTAGTTTTATGAAAGAACTTGAAAAAAACATAAAGTGAATGTAAAATTTTGCTAAAGGGGAAAAAATGAGAACAAAGAGTGACCAGAAAAGTATAATTCTTATCATTTTGATTTTTGCAATTGTTGCGGCAGTTGTTACTGTAATTGTGCTTTCTGTAAAACAGGATACGGTAAAAGAAAATCTTAAACAGGATCCTGTAATTAAAGTTCTGTTTGTTCTCGAAGATAAAAATCAGGCTCTGTTTACGGATGTTTTAATTTATTATCCTGTAACGGGTAAAGGTGTTCTTGCAAATATTCCTGGAAATACCGGGGGACTTCACAGTTCGATTGACCGTGTTGACCGTATCGATGCTGTTTATTCTGAACTTGGTGTAGAAAAATACTGCGAAGAAATTTCTGATCTTGTTAATACAGAAATTCCGTTTTATATAACTGTGTCGGTAAAGAAATTTATCGAGCTTACAGATCTTCTTGGCGGTCTTGAAATTTTTATTCCGTCTCCGGTTGATAAAGAATCTCCGACTGGTGAGAAATGGCTTTTACCTAGTGGAAGAGTTACTTTAGATGGTGATAAGATAAGAACGTTCATAACATATTTTGACGAAGATGAAAGTGATAAACAGATTCAGGAAAGAAGACAGGATGCAGTCGTTGCATTTTTTTCTGCGTTAAAGTTAAATGCAAATACATTTTTGACAAAGAAAAACTTTAATGAAATTTCTTCTCGTCTTTCTTTTAATGGAAAGCCGAAAGATCTTTTTGAACTTCTTACATACATTTCGCAGGTAGATACCGAAAGGTTTGAATATATTTCTGTAACTGGCTACAACGATAAGGTAGACGGAAAAACTTTACTCATGCCTTACAGAAACGGTGAATATATAAAGGACGTCGTAAAGAAGGCAATCAACTCGATTGTATCTCCTTCTGGAACGGCAAATGCTCGTCCTTATATAATCCGTATTTTAAATGGAACAAAGATTCAGGGGCTTGCGCATAATACTCAGATTCTGCTCCAGGGGGCTGCGTTCGAAGTTCTTGATATCGCTAATGCAAAAACCGACGATGAAATAGAAGAAACTTACATCATTGATCATATCGGTCAGCCTGAAGTAGCAAAGGGTATAGGAGAATTTATTCACTGTACTAAAATCGAGGAAGAGGCTATCAAAGAAGGAGATGAAGAGAACGTAAGTAACGTTGACTTTACTCTTGTTCTCGGAAGAAACTTTGACGGCCGCTGGGTTCACAACAAGAAATAAGGAAAAAAGATAAATGAAAACTACAGAAGATAAAGCATTGGAAATTGCACAGCTTATGGAAGACGGCAAGGGAAATGATGTCGTTGTTCTTGATATTTCTGAATTAAACAGCTGGACAGATTATTTTGTAATCGTAACAGTAAACAGTAGTGCTCACTGGCAGGGTTTGTACCGCCAGGTAAAAGAATACATAAAAGAAAATGATTTAGAGATTCATCTTACAAACAGAAAATCTCCTGATGGAGACGACTGGAATTTGATTGACCTTGGAAATATAGTTGTTCACCTTATGTCAAAACAGGCTCGTGATTTTTACGATCTCGAAAAACTCTGGCATAACGGAAGAAAACTTGATTATAAGGGAAGATCAAGCGAAGAATCTTCATCACTGTCGTAATCGCCGTACAAATCCTCGTCATCATCAAAATCTGCGAAATCGTCATCTGTTTCTGCGCTTTCAAAATCATCGGCGATTTCGCTGCTGCTTAAATTCTCATCACTGTATTCATCAGAATAAGAAAACACGATACTGCCAAGTCCGGTAAGTGATAAAAGATTGTCTGGGGGTAGCATGGTTATATATTATACTCCGGGCGCTTATTATTCAACTATTTATATTTATAGAAAAAAATTGACAACAGAAAAGAAGTAAGAGTATAATTAACCTATGTTAGACGAAATTTGTGTTGCCGCGCCCGCAAAAATAAATCTTGGTTTAAAAGTTTTACCAAAGCGGCAGGATGGATTTCATGAAATCGAAAGTATTTTTTCTACCATAGGGTTTGCAGACGAGATAATCGTAAAACCTGAGGGTAAAAAGAATACCTGTACGGTAGAATGCGACTTGTTCAAGCTGCCGGAGCAGAATACGATTACTTTAACATACGATGCCTTTAAAAAACTGGTAAATGAAGATTTGCCGGGGCTAAAAGTAAGCATCAGAAAGAAGATTCCTTCGGGTGGAGGGCTTGGAGGAGGCTCCAGTGATGCTGCAGCCTTTTTAAATGCACTTTGCTTGTTATGCCGAGTAACACTTGACCGGGAACAATTAAATTTAATTGCATCCATGGTTGGAAGTGATGTATTTTTTTTCGTTAACTGTGATAAAAGCGGTGAGGGAGCTGCAATTGTTACGGGTCGCGGTGAATTTGTTGAGAAAATTCAGCGCAGGAAAGATTTACATTATTTATTGCTGTTTCCCGGGGTTCATAGTTCTACAAAGGAGGCGTATGACCTTGTTGATAAGTTCTATGAATCTGGAGATAAATTGGATTATCCTGCCTTGGCAGATTTAGAGGGTATTTACAACGGAGAGGTTTCCAGGTGGAATTTTGTAAATACCTTTACTAAAGTCATAGCGGGAAAGTATCCGGTAATAGAGCAGGCTATCTTAGCTCTAAAGAAAAGTGGTGCCCTGTATACAGATATGTCAGGCTCAGGTTCTACTGTGTTTGGACTTTTTGCAACAGCAGAAGACGCAATAAAAGCCCGAAATACGTTGTCTGGTTCCTGGAATGTTTGCTACTGCGTTTAAGGAGGAATACATGCAAATCACAGAATTACGTATCCGTAAAGTAACATCAGAGGGAAAGCTCAAGGCTTATGTTACAGTAACATTTGACAACTGCTTTGTTGTTCACAATGTTAAGATTATCGAAGGCAAGGATGGTCTTTTTATTGCCATGCCAAGCAAAAAAACATCTACCGGAGAATACAAAGATGTTGCTCACCCTATCAGTCCAGAATTCAGAACTGAATTACAGAATAAAATTCTCGATGAATATAATGCCGGCCATGTAATCGAAGCTACTGGAGAGGCAGAATAATAGACAAAAGTCTTTTATTCTGTTAATATGGCTTTGATATTTTGGGACGTCGGCAAGCGGTAAGCCCCCGGCTTTTGGTGCCGGTATTCCACAGGTTCGAATCCTGTCGTCCCAGCATTTAATGGAAAGCTCTGGCGTGATGAACGATGGGGTGTATGGTAAACAATTTTTTATCTATTCTTTTTCGCAATTTCTGCGGGCGTTTCCTTAAATAAAATTATTTTCAGGAGATCCAATTATGGACAAAGTAACTCTTGAGGCAAAAAGCCGTAAAGACACAGGCAAAAAGGCTGCAAAACTTTTAAGAGCAGCAGGCCGCATTCCTGCCGTTGTTTACAATTCAGAAGGTAAATCAACAATGGTAGATGTTGATTCTACAGAATTTAACAAAGTCTGGAGAACAATCACAGCAACAACAATGCTCACATTAAATGTTGATGGAGCAGCTCACAACGTATTCATCAAAGATGTTGAATACAACATCCGCGAAGACAAAGTTCTTCATGCAGATTTCTGGGAACCAGCTGCAGACAAAGAAATCGTTCTTAAGATGAAGCTTCTTTACTCTGGAACTCCAGCAGGTGTTCTTAAGGGTGGATTCCTCCTTAAACACGTACCAGAAGTTACAATCAAAGCAAAACCAGGTGATGTACCAGAAAGAATCGTACTCGATATTTCTAAAATCAACATCGGTGAAAAACTCTGCGTAAAAGATATGAACCTCGGAAACGGTGTTACAATCCTTACTCCAGCAGAAACTTCACTTGTAAGCATCTCTGCAGGCCGCTAATTTTTAGCTTAAGGTAAAATGAGAATAATAGTCATTACGGGAGGTTTCTTCCTGCAATGACTATTTTTTTTATCACAGGCATTTTATGAGTGACGAAGATTTTGTAAAAGATTTTAATTTAAATGTTCTCGAAAAAATCAAAAGCTTCGGCTTTAAGACAGGTAACGCTTTGTGTCTTGGAGTTTCTGGGGGCGCAGACTCTATCTGTCTTTTGACAAGTATTGTTTCTGCTTTAGCTGAACAGAATAAAAAACAGAATCTGATTCAGAAAATAAATGTTGTAACCGTAAATCACCGCATCAGAAAAGAAGAAGAAAGTCTCGGTGACTGTGAATATGTAAAAAACTATTGTAAGACTTTAAGTACAAAAAATGTAAAAGTTGAGTGCAGGATAATTAATTTAAAAGAAAATGAAGTTTCTGATCTTGCAGAAAAAAGAAAGCGCGGGACAGAAGACGCTGCGCGCTGCCTTCGTTATGAGGTTTTTAAGAAATTTGCAGAAGATATTGCAGAAAAAGAAAAGACAAGAAAAGTTTTTTTTGCTCTGGCTCATAATCAGAATGATCAGTTAGAAACACTTGTGATGCGTTTTTTGCAGGGCGCAGGAAATCTGTCCCGCGCGGGAATTGCAGAAAAGCGTGTTGATAAAAATATAATTTATATAAGGCCGCTTATAGAAACAAGTCGTGCCGATATAGAACGCTATTTAAAAATCTCTGGAATTAAATGGAGGACAGATTCGACTAATGAATGCAATGATTATCTTAGAAACAGAATCCGTAACCTCATTGTTCCTGTTTTTGACGAAGCGTATCCGGGCTGGAAAAGCGCTCTCATAAACGGCAGGCAGAAAGCCTTGTACGAAAATGATTTTATCGAAAAAAGCATCAAGGGTATTAAATGGAATAAATGTACGGGCGGCGTATGGATAAAAACCGATGTTTTTTATTCGCTCGACGTGTGTTTAAGGCAGAATCTTCTTTACCGGGCCTTTGACATTGTAAATACAGGAGAGCGTATTCCGTTTTCGTTTGTAAAAAAGGTAATTGATAGAATTCCGCCTCAAAAAATAAACAAAAACAGCATAGAAGTTTATGCGTCTAAGGACAGGCTTTTTGTAAAAAAAATTGAAAAAAAGGCGACTGAATCGGGATTTTTTGCTATAATGGAAGAACCTGGTTTTGTTGAATTTGATGACGGAACCCTTTATGTTCGTAATGACAAAGACTGCAGGGGAAAGGCAGAAATTCAATTTGTAACGAGAAGTCAGGAAGTTTATTCTATTAATAGGATAAGTTATCCGTTCTGTTTTAGAAGCAGGATGATTTCTGACCGTGTGGCTGCTAAAAACGGCGAAAAGGCATTAAGCGATGTTTTTTCGGATTTTAAGGTGGCGGTTTCTGACAGGGAGAAAATCCCTGTGATTGAGGAACTTGGAAAAGAAAATAAAATACGAGCCGTATGGGGAAGTATTTTAGGATATAAAAACTGGATTGTTCTGGATTAACTGGTGATTTTATGAAAAAGTTTGTGAGTTTTGTTTTATCATTTTTTTTGATTTGTAATGTTTTTGCGGATACAGAAAGTTCACGTTCTGCAAACAGAAAAACCGCGTTGAGGTATCTTCAGCTTGCAAAACACTATATTACCGGCCAGAACTGGGAATCTGCGTTAAAATCATGCGTAACAGGAATCGAATATGATGATACTGTTGCAGATTTGTATTATCTTTATTCTCTTTCTCTTTTTAATTTAAATTATACACGTTCAGAATTTCTTCCTGTAATCGAAATTGCACTGGATTCTTCTAAAACTCAATGGGTAGATTATAACCAGTCAAATGCAAGAATCTTTTATTCTGATCTTTTGTGTACTACTGGAAAGCCGGAACAGGCAATAACTGTTCTTGATTCTGAGCCTATGATTTTTTCTGCGGATGCAGAGTTTATCCGTGCAAAAGCATATTATGAAATTAATTCTGCTGAATCGATTTTAAAAGCTGAACAGAAAATAGAAAGTGCGCGAAGGGTTTATCCTGACGATGCTCGTTTTGTATATCTTTTCTTTGGATATGAATACAATCTTCTTTACGAAGAAAACGAAGATAAAACAGGCTTTGTAAAAAAAGAACTCTCTCCTGTTGCGCGAAAAATTGCAGACAGCTTTATTGCACGGGTCCCGAATTATGATAAAGAACACAGTGATTTAGAAATCTATGCAAGTATTTTTGCTGACGGCGAAACACAGAAAAGACTTTTAAAAGCCTTTGACGCGCGTGGATTTAAAAATATTTTATATCCGATTGCCGCTCTAGAAGCGGGAGTTATAAATCAGGAAGAAGCAGTTGATTACTTTATGGAATTTATCGATGGAGAAATTGATGAAAAAATCTTGATTCAATTTTATTCGATGATAACTGATGAAGATTTAAGAAAATATTTTAATGAACATCTTGATGCTTTTAACGGAACTCTGGTTTATGATACAAACAATAATCTCGAAGCAAATCTTGTCGTAAAATATGAACGCGGAAGAGCAAAGCAGATTACTTATGATGCAGAAAATGATCAGTGCATTGAATGGGAAGCAGATTGTGATTTTGGTATGCCTAAAGAAATGACTGTATATGATCAGAATGCGATAATTAAATTTGGAACATATCCTAATGTTAGTACTGTTATTTTTAAGAATGCTAATAATGGGAATCCTGATGATTATGAACTTTACAATATCATCGACGAAACATATCAGAGTAAGGCATTTAAAATTATAAATGCACCTCAGGTTAAGGGAACTGATTTTTTTGTAGTTGATACTTCTACTTTGCAGCATGGGCAGAAGCTTTTTGCAGAAGGTGATATCGTAAAATCTTCAAACACTGTTGAACGTCCTTCTCAGGAAAAACCTGGGGCAAAAATTCTTTTCTCTCTTCTTAACGGTCAGGCTTACAGTGCAGTTTATTCTGCAGACGGCAGGGTTTATGCAACTGCACTTTTTAATCTTGAAGGCGATGTTTGTGCTACAAGAAATGTAGATTATGACGGTGATTTGATTTACGAAGTAACAGAGTATTATGCAATTGATGACGGTAAAATGCATCTTTCGGATAAAGATAAGGCTGCTATTACGACTAACCTTTGGGGAAGTCCGCTTTTAGATGCCGGAATTTATTTAAAGACTGTAAAGATTGACTCAAATGTTGATACGAAAATTGATTATGAAATTGAGTATTATCCTGATGGCGGAACTGTAATAAGAAGTGATGAAGATTTTGACGGAAACTTTGACTGCGTTTATAAATCTTATTCGCGTGTAGATGCAAAGCCGCTCAAGGAAGAAAATTCATATAAAATACTGGATTTAAATGGAGAGCAGGTCTGGGTTTCTGTTATTACAGAAGATAAGATTCCTGTAATCGTTAAAAAAGGTGAAGAAGAAATTAAGGTTGTTCCTGGAAAGAAGAAGGGCGTTTACTGGCTTGATTCTGCATGGGAAGCAGCTTATGAAAACGAAATGCTTCTTGAACTTGAAGGAATCCCTCAGGGACATGTAATTCAGTCTGAATATGAAGGAAGTTATATCCGTGCTGTTATTTTTGGCCGTGATGTATTTTTAAAAAGAGTAGAACGCGAAATTAAAAATGAAAATTCTCTGGATGGAGAAGAAAATTAGAAAAATGACAGAAAAAAAATTACTTAGCATTATTTTATGCAGCCTTGTGTTTTTTTCATGTACTTCAACAAGGCTTAATGTGCAGGAAAAAAATGAGGATACATCAGATTATTCACTTGAAGATATCCGCAAAAGCGAAATTGAGCGTACGAGAAACATTGTTTTGACTCGTCCGTGTGAAGCGCTCTGGAATTCTGTTTTACTGCAGGATGAAGAATTAATCGAATATACTTCTAAATATGTAAGGGATTACTGTGCTTCTGAAATCGAACAGAAAGATTATCTTGAAGCATTTTTTGCATGGCAGTCTCTTGTTAGTGCAGGATTTGAAAAGCTTGCTTCTTCGGTAATTACAAAATCAGAGCTTGATAAACTTTTCTATAATAATATTCCCGGAACTGGTGTAAAAAAGAATACGACTCCAAAAGAAAATATTTCTTCGTGCATTGCAGGAACTGTTACCATCTGGGTTGACCTTGGGGTAAAGATTAAATCCGGTGTAGGTTTTGCAAACCGTGTAATCGGTTCTGGATTTTTTATTGATGAACGCGGTTATATCATTACAAACCATCATGTTATAAGTGAAGTTGTAGACCCAAAATATGAAGGCTACGGAAAAGTTTATATAAAGCTTGCAGGAAACGAAGATGATAAAATCCCTGCTAAGGTTATCGGCTGGGATAAAATTCATGACCTTGCACTTTTAAAAACCGAAATTAAACCGCCTTATGTTTTCCCTCTTGGTTCCAGTTCTGATTTAAAACCGGGCGACAGGGTTTATGCAATCGGTTCGCCATTAGGACTTGAAAGTACTTTGACAAGCGGTGTTGTTTCTTCTACAAACAGAAGGCTTTTTACAACAGGAACTGTATTGCAGATTGACGCTGCTGTAAACTCAGGAAACTCTGGTGGCCCATGTATTGACGTTAATGGAAATGTTCAGGCTGTAGTTTTTTCCGGAATACTTCAGTATCAGGGATTAAACTTTGCAATTCCGGTTGAATATATCAAGCAGGAAATTGCAATTTTATATTACGGCGGAAACAGAAGACTTCCATGGATTGGTGGTTATGGTCACACATATAAAATTGGAAATAAAGAAGCCGGACTTGAAGTTGAATATTTTTCTCCTAATTCTGCAATGGCAAAAGCAGGTATTAAACGGGGAGATGTAATTACTGCTGTTGACGGAAAATCTGTAAAGAATATTTCTGATATTCAGACTATATTAAGAGATTATATTCCTGAAACAATCGTAAAGTGTGAATATCTTGATTCAAACAAATCAAAGAAAAGCTGCATACTTTATCTTACAGAGCGTCCTAAGGCGCCTGGATATCATTTTTATAAAAATGATACGATTCAGAATTCATTTGTTCCGCTGTTTGGAATTTCTATGATTCCATCAAGTACTACAAACAGCAGGACTTTTTTAGTTACAAATGTTTTAAAACGCAGTACTGCAGATGAAACCGGAATAAGTGAAAACGATCCGATTACTGTCGGAAAAATACAGTTTAATGATGACAAGACAATGATGATGGCAGAGATTTCTGTTAAACGAAGAAAGAAGGGTTACCTTGATATGACTCTTGGTTTGACAACGACTCTCGACAGCCCTTATTATTTTTAATGCAATAGAAATTATACAGGAAGGGAAAATATATATGGCAGAAATGAAATATAAGCGCAATTTTTGTATCGTTGCTCATATCGATCACGGAAAGTCTACGCTTGCTGACCGTCTTATTCAAAAGGCAAAAATCATTGACGACCGTCAGATGAGAAGTCAGATTCTTGATAACATGGATATCGAACGCGAGCGCGGCATTACTATAAAAAGTCAGGCCGTAACGATTCCTTATCATGCGAAAGACGGACACGATTATGAACTTAACTTTGTAGATACACCGGGCCATGTTGACTTTTCCTATGAAGTAAGCCGCGCGATTGCTTCGTGCGAGGGTGCCCTGCTTTTGATTGACGCGAGTCAGGGTGTTGAGTCTCAGACTGTGAGCAATATGTATATGGCGCTTGAACAGAATTTAACGATTGTGCCTGTAATTAATAAAATAGATCTTCCTTCTGCAGATATTCCTGCGGTTAAGCATCAGATAGATCATGACCTTGGACTTATGCCGGAAGAAGCACAGCTTGTTTCTGCAAAGACAGGAAAGGGTATAGATGAACTTATGGAAGCAATCGTAACTTTGTTTCCACCGCCGTCAGGAGATCCTGAAGCAAAAACCCAGGCTTTGATTTTTGACTGCCACTATGATCCGTACCGCGGCGTTGTAGTTCATATTCGTGTAATGCAGGGACGAATAAAAGCCGGTCAGACAATCCGCATGATGAACTCAAATGCAGATTATAAAGTTGAACAGATTGGAATTTTTAAAATCAAATACGAAGAGACCGGCGTTCTTGAAGCCGGAGATGTAGGTTATATCATCGCAGGAATCAAGACTGTAAGTGATGTAAGCGTCGGTGATACGATTACGTTAAGCGATGATCCGGCTTCTGAGCCTCTTGCCGGATTTAAGGAAGTTAAGCCTGTAGTTTATTCTTCGATTTATCCGATTGACTCAAACGATTATGATGAGCTTCGTGACAGCATGGAAAAATTAAAGCTTAACGATGCAAGCTTGATTTATGAAAAAGATAATTCTGTTGCACTTGGAAACGGATTCAGGTGCGGATTTTTAGGACTTCTTCATCTTGAAATTATCCAGGAACGTCTTGAGCGTGACTTTGATCAGGCTGTAATTTTTACTGCTCCTTCTGTAAGATACAGGCTCCATCTTGATGGCGGAACAGAATTAATGATTGATAATCCTTCTGAATATCCGGAAGGAAAAATCCGTGGTGCAGAAGAACCTTATATCAAATCTTCGATAATCACTCCTTCTGAATACATTGGTTCCATAATGCAGCTTTGTACAGAAAAGCGCGGAATTCAGACTAATATGCAGTATCTTGATGAAAAGCGTGTAGAGATTACTTACGAAATGCCACTTTCTGAAGTTCTGTTTGACTTTTATGACAGGTTAAAGAGTTATAGCCGCGGTTATGCTTCTTTTGATTATGAGCTTATCGGTTATCGTCCTACAGAGCTTGTTAAAATTGATATTCTTTTAAATGGCAAGCCGGTTGATGCGTTGAGCCAGCTTTGTTTTAAGAGCAATGCATCGGACCAGGCGCATAAGATTTGTCATCGCCTTAAAGGTGAGATAAGCCGCCAGCAGTTTAAAGTTGCGATTCAGGGAGCAATCGGAAGCCAGATTATTGCGCGCGAAACTGTTAACCCTGTTCGTAAGGACGTTCTTGCAAAGTGTTACGGCGGTGATATTACGAGAAAACGTAAGCTTCTCGAAAAGCAGAAGGAAGGTAAAAAGCGCATGAAGATGATCGGTGATGTTGAGCTTCCGCAGAGCGCATTCCTTGCGGTTCTTAAAGAAGAAGACGAGCAGTAACTTTCTCAATTAAATTGGGTTTTAGATATATGAAAAAAAATATTTTATTCTTTCTGACATTTTTTGTAATGTCGCTTTCGCTTTATACACAGGATTTTTCTGAAGTAAATTCTTTAGCTTTAGAATTTGATAAAACAGTTGAATTTGCTCAAAAAAACAATCCTAAGTTGTACCGTTCAATTTTATCACCTGAATCACAGGAAATTTATGATCAGATTTATAATATGATTAAAAATCATGAACAAAAAAAAGTGGTCACTGACGTAAAGATTCTTGTAAAGGATTTTCGTGCAATTACAGAATGCGTAAACTTTGATAATCCTGGTTTATTCTGGTGGGAAAATACGGCTACTTTTATTTCTGATTCAAAAAACATTGTAGAAGAAATTTCTATTCCATATCTTATTAAAGATGAAAATCTTGAGGAAGCTAAAAGTAAAGTCTATTTAGAATTAAAGCCAGTAATTTTTTATGCAAGTCTTATTGAATCTGATATTGATAAAATAAAATATGTTCACGATTATTTTTGTAATAAAGTTGTTTATAATGAATATGCAAAACGCACCGGACGTGCCGAAGGAATTTTACAGACTGTGTACAGTGCAATTGTAGATAAAAGTACTGTATGCTCAGGATACTGCAGGGCTTTCCAGTTATGTATGAATATTCTTGGGATTCCGTGTTCTATTTTAACAAGTTCAACTCATTCGTGGAATCTGGTTAAAGTAAATGATTTATGGTATGAAGTAGATATTACTTCTGATGCAGAAGGAACGGATTCTATTCCGAAAATGTTTTTAATTGACAGACAGTCAATGAATAAATTTGGTGATCATTATCCTTCATATCTTACTAAGGATGTGCTCGTAAGATATCCTTCAAATGATAGAGAGTTTTCTTATGTAAAGCATTTTGGTTACGTAAAAACATGTGAACCTTATACTTTTGCAGAGTTTGAGCGTTCAATTCCTGAAGATTTTGAAATTACTGACCTGGACTTTGTTGTTTCTGAAAATACTTCTGAAACTGTTGCCCAATACCTTTCTAAAAAGTATCCTGATTATAAAATCATTACGACAGAAATACATCCTGTAAAGGTTTATGATAGCGCAGAAGAAGTAATAGAGCTTATTAAAAAAGCAGTAATGGACTGTAATGACAGTTCAGATATAAAGACAATAAATGTATCTGTCATTGTAGAAGACAGCATTATTAAAAATAAAGTTATATCATGGTTTACAAAACAGGAAAATCTTGCCCAGCTTGTAGCAGCAAAATTTGGTAAAAGCAGAGTAGGTTATTCGTATTCTGAACGTGGCCAGATAAAATACATTGAACTTGATTTTAGAATTAAAGCAAGCCCTGTAAAATAATTTTTATTTTTCCATCATATCCTGTGCTGTTTTAAGCTGCTTAAGGAAAATGTTTGATTCAATTTTAATGCGGTTTAAAAATGACTGGCGGTTTGTATTTTTCTGTGCGTCTGCAAAATGAATGTATAGATAATCACGTCCTGTTATGATTAAATCAAGCTGTGTGTCGAGCGTAATTTCTGCATTTCTGTATCTGGATTTATCTCCAAGAGAAAGAAGGTCTATTAACTTTGTAAGTTCTTCTTTTTCTTCTTTTATGTAAGTTAAAATTTTATTTTTGAGTTCATCGCTGTTTTTTAAAGAAAGTCTTTCTTTAAATAGACTGTCAGTATTTCTATCGATGAGCGCATAGTCTTTAATTGCAGAAGCTAAATCCATTTGTTTTGCATTAAGGCTTACGCCTGAGACTCCTGCATCAAAAAAGTTTTTTATGTCAGAAAACTGCTCTGTAAACAAAAGGGCGTAGCTTATAAGCGCCTTTGATGTTGTCATGCGTCTTTCGTTTTTGCCTGTAATTTGTGATGTCCCCGGCGCAAAAGCAGAATCGATATTATAAACCGAAGTAAGACGGTGGTTTTTAAAAAGCTGTCTTTTATGAGAAGTAGTTTCTTTTGCGTGTGTTATTCCGGCTGTAAAAGAAAAATCAAGTCCAGAAAAGAATATCTTTACATCATCATTTTTTCTTAGTCTAAGGGCAATTTCTGATGCAACAAGCCCGACAGAGCCTAAAGGTTTTATTACAGGAGGGAGAATTTCTTTTTCTGAAAGCGTTTTAAGGAAAGTCATGTTTGAATATTCTGAAACAAAAAATGAAACAGGACCGCCTAAAATTTCTGGAATTGAGCTTCTTGAAACGAGGTCAGAAAAAAGAGGAACTTTCGAAAGAACGCTCTTTCCTATATATGCTTTTTCGATTATAGACTGGCATTCTACCGCAACAACTGCATCAGGAATTATATTGCTTTCTAAAAGCGGATTTAATGCTGCGTCAACACAGAGAATAAAAAATATATCGCGAAAGATTTTATCAGAATCTGTATCTTGCCCGCCGCACTGTTTTTTTTCTTTGAGCGTTTGTATTGTTTTATCAAGGCTTTCACCTGCACCCAGAACTAAAATCGGTTTATCAACTGTCTTATATAAAGATTTAAACGGAATCGAATCAGCAAGGTGCACAAGATTTTTAAAAATATTTTTAGAAAATATTCTTCCAAAACGGATTAACGTGAGCCTGTTTTTCCAGAATTGGTCGATAACAGACTGTGTTACAGAAAAAATATTGTCATATTTTTCTTTATTGAATATTGTTCCGCCTGAAAAATCAATGCGGATAACTTTTCTAAAGTGATTTGTATTTATAAAGTCTATATATTCTTTAATGTTTTCTTCGCTGTAAATTTTTGTATCTTTAGAATCTTGCGGGATATAATTTTTAGAAAAATCGTAAAGTTGTTTATCAAATTCAAAGCAGATGATTTTACATTGGTCAGAAAGCTTTTGTGTAAGCTCAGTATAGCCTAAAAAAAGTGCAGGGCTCATTACTAAAACTAATGTTCCTGGGTTTACTGTAAGATTTGAAATTATGTTAAGGATTGATTTTGATGGATCGTATTTTGAGTATAAAAAACGCTCTCTGTATAAAACTGAAACGCCCTGTCTGCATTCATACAGGCTGGGCGCATCGGTTTTTGATATTCCGCTTGATGCGGAAATATCAAAATTATCTTTTATCATGAAATGAATTATAAAGCTCTTCTTAAGAATTTAGCCATGAACGCTTCTGAATTTCTCTTGATTCTTGGGTTAGAATAAATAAGTACTTCGTTAATAGAAGATTTAGAAGTATCGTTAATGGTGTTTGCTGTTGCAGTTCCGTCTGATTCTGAGAAATCTGCTGTTGTAATTGCGGAACATCTGATTACTACTACAGAGTTTGCATCTCCGATTACAACAGGAGATGAAATCTCATCCTCTTTAAGTTTAAATGCGTTTTTAAAGAAGTTTTCGTTTGTTGCTGCAAATCTTAAGATTTCGTCATCGCCCATCGGTGTACTTCCGATTAATGATGTTGTGTTGTAGTTGAGTGCAAATGGAGCGAATGATTTAGATTTTACATCGAAATTGTCACATGCTTTTTCGAAGCTGTTGTTGTTTGCATAAGCGATGAAATCTTTTGCTTTGTTGATGTAATAATCTTCGATAACAGATTTTTCTCTTGTAAGAAGATATTCATAAACTTCTGTAACAGTCGTATCGTTTGTAAAATCAGGTTCTGTTGGAGAATCCATGCACTTAAAGATACAGTATGCAGAAGCTGTTTCTACGATGTCAGAAACTTCGCCTGTTTTAAGATTTAAAACTTTGTCGAGGTATTCTGGTTTTGTAAATGCATTTTCGAGCTGGTATCTTGTGTTTGCAGATAAAGTTCCTGTTGCCTTATCTCCAAGCTGTTTTGTTGAGTATTCTGTGATTGCATCTTCAAATGTGATTTCTGTTTTTTTGATGCGTGATGCAACTTCTTTAATCTTGTTTTCATCGTCGCTTGTAATTACTTTGAGGTTGTATTTTACAAAAAGATCTTTGTGTGCGTTTCCGAAAGCAACTTTTTCTTCGTTAGGGAACTGCTTGATGTCAAATGATGCGATATCAAATGCATAGCGTTTTCCACCGAGGTTGCGTACAAAATCGATTTCTGCAGAAGATGATTTTAATCCGTAGAGTGGAGTAAATCCAACTTCGAGCTGTGAACCGAAAATATCTTCATAACTTCTAAAGTTTGCAAGTTCTTCGCGAAGTTCTTTTCTGAGGTTTCTCTTTTCTGTATCTGTAAGCTGTTCGTAGCGTGCTTCTGAGAAAGTTCCTGAACCATCTAAGAACTGTGGCTGTGTTCTGATTCTGCGGTCAATTGCGTAGTCAGAAACGATGTAACCTGTGCTTTCTGTAAAGAACGAAAGCATGTACGTAGAAAGAACCTGTGTAAATGCTGTTTCAAAACTCTGTGAATAATAGAAAGAAGCAAGGTTAGGGTCATTCAAGTCAACACCACGGCTTTCATAGTCCTGGAGAATAGCCTGAGCCCTTTTCTGGAAGAGGGACCCGTCGTCAAATGTGATAGGCTTTGAATTGTAATATGCGTATGGCGGAAGTTTTGCACCGTCTGCCAATCCAGCGAGAGCCGGAACCAAAACAAATACTAAAGCTGCAAGCAGTAAAATGATGATTGAACCAATTGTGTAAGAGCTTTTTTTCATAATAAAGACATCCTTTTAGTATAATATCAGGAAAATCCTATAAACTAACGGTTTTGTGCCGGTTCAGGGGATAATCCATAAAAGTAAATTATTCTACCATATTATCATATACTTTGACAATTATTAAAGAAAATTTAAAAAAATCCGTCAATATATAAGAAGATTTAACAGAAAAATCCAGGGCATTGAGTAAATTCAGCCTGAAAAAGGAGGCAAACTTATGGTAGAAACTCAGCAGAAAGTAAGAACCTACATCTGCAAGACGGGTGACAAGGTTGCAGACAAGCAGATTAAGGAAATAATTAGGGAAGGGTGGAAAATCAGCTGCATTACTCCAAACGGGACAGTTACTATAACCACATTCTGCAAATAGGTATATAAATTGTTTTACTTTTTATAATCTCAAGTGTATAATGGATAACTATGGTAGAAGTTTTAAACGATGCTGACTTTGAATTATTTCGAAAGGTTATCTACGATGAAAGCGGAATCACTTTCTCAGAAACCAATCGATCAATTCTTGATAGCAGGTTAAAAGAACGCCTGAGAGAGAAAAATTTACAGTCAGTACATGATTATTACAAGCTTATTACAGAGAGTAAGGATGAAATGAAACTCCTTCTCGACTCTGTAACAACAAATTTGACAAGATTTTTCAGGAATCAGCCGCATTTTGATGCCTTCGAAAAGTATGTAATTCCGCATGTAATCGAAGAAAAGAAAAAAACGGCTGATAAAACAATCAGAATCTGGAGTGCCGGATGTTCGACAGGCGAAGAGCCTTATACGATTGCAATGGTACTGTCAGAAATTTTGCCTGCGGGGTATGATTTTAAGATTACAGCCTCTGATCTTTCTTTAAAATCGCTCATGGTAGGACAGCAGGGCTTTTACCCTGACGCAAGAATTGCAGGAATCCCTGAAAACTATCTTTCAAAATATTTTACTAAGGTCGAAGGTGGCTATCAGGTAAACAAATCTCTGATGGAAAAAATAAAATTTGACTACCACAACCTTAAAAACGATTCGGGAGCAAGAAACCTTGATGTAATCTTCTGCCGGAACGTTTTGATTTATTTTGACGAAGCTGCTCAGACTTCTGTTGTCAATAAATTCTATGATGCCCTGGGAGACCATTCATATCTGTTTATCGGTCACTCGGAATCTTTGTTTGGAATGGATACGAAGTTTGAATTTTTAAAGACCGAGTGGGCTTGTTTATATCAAAAAAATTTAAAATAAAATATCGGGTGGAATCAGATTATGAAAGAAGATATTTCTGTTCTCGTATGTGACGACTCTGCATTGATGAGAAATCTCATTTCGAGAATTATCGAAAACACACAGGGACTTTCTGTATGTGCAAAAGCAATGAATGGACAGATTGCCCTTGAACGCATCGAAGACTCTAAACCGGATGTAATTGTACTTGATATCGAAATGCCGGTTATGAACGGGATCGAGTTTCTTAAGGAAAGAAAGAAACGTCATATTGATGTTCCTGTCATCATTCTTTCGAGTATCGCAACAGAAGGTGCAACCGTTACTATGGAAGCGCTTGAACTTGGTGCAAGCGACTTTCTTACAAAGCCAAACGGTTCTGTTACTGCAGATCTTTCTTCTGTTGCAGACAGACTTGTGGAATTGCTTTCTTCGTACGGTTTTTCTTATGCGGCTCTTCACGGAAAGGATGTTTATGAACCTGACTTCTTTGTTCGACAGATAAAGCTTCGCGAAGCAGAACGCTTTGTTCTTGAACAGAAAAAAGAAAAAATCGAAGCGCTCCACGAGCAGAATGTCGATTCTATTACAGATAAACTTGTTCCTATTCAGAAAAAATTTGAATGGAATCCACCGGAAAAGAAAGAACCTTCTGTAATTGTTCCGGTTAGAAATCCTGGAAAAATTGAAATCATTGCAATCGGTATTTCTACAGGTGGACCAAATGCGCTTCGAGAAGTATTTAAATTTATTGATCCGCATTTAAAGCAGCCTATTGTTGTAGTACAGCATATGCCTGCAGGATTTACAAAAGAGTTTGCGATGAGTCTTGATAAGATTTGTCCTCTTAAAGTTCAGGAAGCTGTTGACGGTCAGCAGATAGAAGGCGGAAATGTCTACATTGCTCCTGGTAACTATCACATGACTGTAGAAAGAAAACTCAGCGGAAGCTGCATTCATCTTTCGCAGGAGCCACAGAGAAACGGTCATCGTCCTTCTGCAGATGCTCTTTTTGAATCTATTGCGAATGGATTTAAAAACAATGCGCTTGGTGTAATCATGACTGGTATGGGACGTGACGGAGCTTCACAGCTTGCAGCTATGAGAACACAGGGGGCATGGACAATAGGTCAGGATGAAAAATCTTCGATTGTATATGGAATGCCTAAAGTTGCATACGAACTTGGAGCCGTACAGGAGCAGATTTCACTTGATAAGATGGCAGATGAAATCAGTTCTCTTGCTCGAGAACATCTGTAATCTCAGGATAGATTAAAAGTTTTCTTGCCCGTGAAAGTATGTAAACGAGTAGAGAGGCAAGAACGAAAAATACAAGAACGATGAGGGATTTTAATCCTTCTGGACAGGCGGTGCCGGGTGTACCGCCTTTTTTTATTAAACCATAAATCGGATTTGCAAGACAGAAGCCAAGAATTGCAGAAGCAATCGGAAACAAAAGACAGATGATGCTTTCGAGTGCTTCCTGAACCTTTGAAGACTTTATTATTACAAGAGAACCTTCTTTTAAATCAAAGTTGTGTATGTTTACAGCCGGAACTGTATAACCCTTTCTTGAACATTTTTCATGACATGCAGCACATTCTGTAAATGCAATCGGTTCTACTATTACAGTATTTTTATTTTTTGAGTCCTTTTTATTTAAATATCTTACGATTGCATTTTTCTGCATTTTCTATTCCTGCGGTTTTTTAATTGCACTCATTCTTCTCTTGCACTCTGCCTTGCCGGCGGTATTGCCGAGTTCATCATATGTGTCGCGAAGATTATAAAGTGCATCATAGTAATAAGGATTAATTGTAATTGCACGTTCAAATGCATCTGCGGCATTTAAATAATCTGACTGGTTAAAAAATATTACACCGAGTGTATTCCAGAGATGTGCATCTACCGGATATAAATCAAGACCCATTACGCAGAACTCAAATGCTTCCTGATAATCCTGCATCGAAAGATTTACGAGTGCAAGAGTTTCGATTACATCTTTGTCTGTGGCATTTATATCATAGGCTTTTAAAAGACATTCACGTGCAGAATAAAGTTCTCCTGCATCACGATATGTAACTCCGAGATTAAACCATAAAAGATGATTTGCTTTTTCTACGACGATTGCTCTTTTAAAACAAGCAATTGCTTCTTTAAAGTCTCCGTTCTGAGCAAGATTGATTGCCTGGGTGTTTAATGATTCTGCCTGCTCTGTCATAAAACTTACCTCCGTGTTATTTTTAAATTTTTTTTAGATCTTTGGTAGCATCGACTCGAAAAGATTTATGATTTCGAGTGCACTCTCTGAAAGCGGTTCTTTTTCGAAAAGCTGAACCAACTCAAGGCTCTTCTGCTTTACTAAAGAATGACCTCTCTCGAAAGCTTCTTTTATGCATCCACCTTTTTCAAGAATCGAAATGCATTCTTCGACGCTCTCTGATATTATACCTTCTTTTTGCGCTTTGTAAAAGCAAGAAGAAATCTTTTCCTTGTCCTGAGGGTTTTTCTGAATATGCATGAGGACAGGAAGGCTTTTTTTGCCTTCTACTATGTCGTCTCCTCTTTTTTTACCCGGATTTCCCGTCGTTAAATTCTGAACATCATCCAGAATCTGAAAACCTTCGCCGATTCCTCTTGCGATTTCTCCTGCCTTAAGGGCCTGCTCTTTTGTTCCGCCACCGGATACGACACCTGTAATTACTGCAAGGCATGAAAGTGTCCCTGTTTTATTCTGAACCATTGCACGGTATTCGTCGATAGAAGGAAAAAGCTCCGGATTTCTGTGCCAGAAAATGTCCATCGCCTGCCCGAGATGCAGACGGCGCAGTTCCGTAAGGAATAGCGAATAATAAAGATTTTTTCTTTCGTCGCTTATATCAAGCTTTTCGATAGCCGCGCCGGCGGTAAAATAAAGCCATGAACCTGCATTGAGTGCTGTATCAAGACCGTATGTAATGTGTGCGCATGGTTTTCCGCGGCGTGTGTCTGCGCCGTCTTCGATGTCATCATGAATGAGACTTGCCGTATGAACAAATTCTACAAGTGGAGCAAGCTTAAAGCATTCTGCGTCTGACCGCGGGCCATCGTCCCGACTTTTATCCTTGTTTTTAGAAGCAAAAACCATCTGGGAGCACAAAACGCTTAAAACAGGTCTCCATCTTTTCCCGCCGAGGCTTACAAGCGAGCGACAGGGTTCTAAAAGCTGTGAAATGTGTTTTTCTGTTACCGATGACGGGAGTTCTCCGAATATCGTACGGCTCCATGCATCGTTAGTTTTATCCGGCAGCAGGGCATTAAGATTTTTTTCTATTTCGAGTCGAATCTGTTCAGTTTTCATGAATTAATTATATAGTGGCGCATATAAAAACTCAAGTTTTAGAATTTATTCAAAAAAACGGGGATTTCTGCCGATATTTAACCTATGCCGGCAAATAGTTATGAAAAACCAGACTACTGGTCAAAAAAAGCATTTTCCGAAGGATATCCTGCACGTTCTGTGTATAAACTTCAGGAAATTGATGAAAAATTCGGAATGATTAAAAAAAATTATACCGTATTGGACCTCGGGGCAAGCCCAGGAAGCTGGACTACATTTCTTTTGCGAAAAATGGAAGGGACGGGCAGGGTCGTTTCATGCGACTTAAATCCGCTGGCAAAGGACGTAAAAGGCGATAACCTTACTTTTATTCAGGGTGACCTGAACGAAAAAGCAATAAGGGACAAAATCAAGGAAATCGGGCCTTACGATCTTGTTGTCTGTGACGCAGCTCCCCTTACCACGGGAAACCGCACCGTTGATACTGCGCGAAGCCAGGGACTGGTAGAAATGGCCATCTGGTATGCAGAAACGATGCTTAAAAAAGGCGGAAACTTTGCGGTAAAGATTTTCCAGAACGGAGACCAGCAGCAGCTTTTAAGGAAGATGCGCGAGGTTTTTACGACTGCAAAGGGTTTTAAGCCTGAGGCATGCCGCCGTGAGTCATTTGAGACTTATTTGATTGGCATAAACAAGAAAATAGGGTAAAATATAAGGCCTGGAGAGCCTTAGTTTTCGATTCTACTGAATTAATAAAATTAGGGAAAACTTATGACAAAAACAAGAGAAGTAGTTTTAAAAATTTCTGCAAGTTTCTGTGTGGCAGCTTTTGTTGCCGGAAGCGCAACATATTGTGCAAAGGCTATCAAAGAACAGAAAGAAATGGAAAGCGACAATGGTATGGGCGGACTTGAAATATCTGCCGTTCCTCAATATGACACTCTCGATAAAATAGAAAATGCAACGGGAGTAAGTTCAGAAAATTCTGATGCAGAAGAAATTTCCCTTGAAGCAGAAGCAGAAGAAGCAAGAAAAGATATTTATGCCCTCGAAGAAGCAGAAAAAAAATTAATCGACGGCGGGCTTTATTATATTTCATACAGAATTAAAGAAGGTGACATGATTGGTGTCATCGCAGAAAAATACGGAGTGTCACAGGATACACTCATAAGTGTAAATAAAATCCGCGCAACAAGAACGATTCAGATCGGACAGAATATTAAAATACCTTCACTCGATGGAATTTTATACAGCGTAAAGGCAGACGGCGAAACTGCTGAATCAATCGCAAAAAAATATGAAGTTGATGCAGAAAATGTTGCAAACGTAAACCACGTTGCGCTTGATACTTCTTTTTCTGCAGGCCAGTCAATCTTTGTTCCGGGAGCAGAACTTGATTTAATTACACTCCAGGAAATCAATGGTGATCTTTTCAGAAAACCAATTCACGGTTATTACAGAATTTCTTCTTACTTTGGATGGCGTAAGAGTCCTTTCTCAAGCAGAAGACAGTTCCACGGTGGAATCGACATGGCATGTCCAAGAGGAACAAACATCTATGCTGCAATGGAAGGAACAATCGTGCAGCAGGGTTACAGCAACGTTTACGGAAACTACATAATCATCAGACATCACTCAGGATATAAAACTCTTTACGGACACATGTCGGCATTTAATACAAAGTATTCTGTCGGAAGTTATGTCTACACGAATAATGTAATCGGTTATGTAGGAAGTACGGGGCAGAGTACCGGACCTCACTGTCATTTTACTGTATTTAAAAACGGAAGAATGGTAAACCCGTATAATCTCTGGGGATAAAAACAAAAGGGGTGGGAGATGAAAAAGAGTATAAATGAAATTCTTGTGTATGTTCTCTGCGGACTAGGCGCGCTTATTTTATTCTGTACTCTTACAGCATTTCTCGCCGGTAAAGCAAGCTTTAACACATACCGCAGGGGAGACCCGGAGACGGTAAAAAATAATTCAAAAGATAATACGCAGAATGAGTTTAAAGAATTTGGAACTCTGCGTGCGCTTACAAAACCGGAAAAAGAAGAATTTTCTAACGGTGCAAATCTTGTTGTAACTCCATGGTTTGTATATTCAAATGCAGACTCTGCGTTCTATGAAGAACTCGTACAGAAGAAAAAAAGTATTTCCACAATCATATTAGGTTATTTTGCTTCGAGAACACAGAAAGAGCTGTTTTCTTACGGTGAAAAGAAAGTAAAGGAAGATATAAAGAATCTTATAAACGAGCAGCTTGTTTTGGGCAAGATAGAAGCCGTTTATTTTGATGACTATATATTTTTAGATTAATCTGCAACCTGTTGTAAAAAAAAGTGTCTAATTTATATCGACACTTAAAGATGGAGGTTTTATTCATGGACAATTCAACTGCACAGATCATTATTTCTATAATTCCGATTGTAGGAATTGCTATCGGCGGAATCGTAGTATTTTTCTACATTTTGTGGCATCACCATGAGGTAAAGCTTCGCATCAAAACTGGAACTTATTCTGTAAGTTCCTTTGATTTTAAGACTTTTTCGCTTTTAACGGGACTTCTGCTTACAGCTGTAGGCTTTATACTTTCTGTCCTGTTTGTATGCATTGAGGGATTTTCGTATGTTCTCCTTGGCGGGCTTATTCCTCTTGCAATCGGTGTAAGTTTTTTGATTTTCTTTAAGGTAAATCCATCTTTTAAAGTGAACGATGCAAAGACAGAGAAATGATATTGAACATGTAACAATTTCAATAAGAGACTCTGAACTTGTAAAATCAACGCTTGACGGCGACCAGAAATCTTTTGCACGTCTTATGACGCTGTATAAAAAAAGAATCGTTGCCATCGGCATGGGATTTTTTAAAAACGCTGCTGATACAGAGGATTTTGTTCAGGAAGTGTTTTTAAAAGCGTATACGAAACTTGATACATTCAGGGGAGATTCGCTTTTTTCGACGTGGCTTACACGCATCGCGTACAATACGGCAGTAAATTCTGTAAACAGGCGTGATGAATATGTGCAGCTGTCGGATGAATCTATTCTCCAGGATCCGTCGGATACGCCAGAAGAAGTGCAGATAAGAAAGGTTACGGGGCAGGCTATAAGGGAAGCAATTAAAGAACTTCCAGAGCAGTATGCTATCTGCCTTGATATGTACTTTTTTTATGATGTTCCGCATGCAGAAATAAGCAGCATTACGGGGCTTCCTGTAAACACGATTAAATCGCATATTTTTCGTGCGAAGAAGATATTAAAGGAAAAACTCGAAGAAAGGGGATTTATATGAAAAAAATCGAAGAATGTAACAGGGTTATGGATATTTATCTCGGACTTGATAAGGGAGAACGTGTTCCGCTTAATGTTACTCTTCACCTTCTTACCTGTGCAAAATGCAGAAAGCAGGTAAAGGGATTAAAGAAGGCAGAAAAACTTGCCAGGGCTCCTCTTGAAATTCCTGTTCCTATAGACGATTCAACTATTCTCGCAGTAATGCACAAAATAAATCCTCAGTATTCAGAGTTAAAGAATCCTATCTCAATCACAAAATGGATTATTTACGGTCTTGCAATGATCGTATTTATGCTCGCATTCGGTTTGAGCAAGTTCCAGGAATCAAATAAGGGCGTTATGATATCTTTCTATATCGTTTTTGCCCTTGCTGTTTCTGCTTACTGTGCAATTTTTGTCGGAACCAACATGGACTACTTTGTTAAGATGATGACGACAAAAAAGACTGCCGCGTAAGGCTTTATACTGTAAAATCTTCCAAAATTTAACAGAATTCTCTATAAAATGCATAAAAAGAGTGAATTTGTGACAACTTTCTGCCGATAAAATAATATGATAATGTGTAATTATCTTTAAATCCGAAATCTTGATTTTTACGGGAAAAAGTTGTGACATCGGGTCAGAAAACGGCGGTTAGCCTTTTGACATCAGTATTAGTTTTCGCTGCCTTTACGGTTTTTGCATTTACGGGATTATTTTCTGTAATTGATGCGCGTTTTTACGAACCTGGTAAAATTGCGCAGATTCAGAAACATCTTGATCTTGTAAGCGAAAATTATAATGATTATGTTTCGACACTCGAATCCAGATTCGGCAAAAATGAAAATTCATTTTTAAAACAGAAAAGTGTTTTAAGCTATATACAGAATAATCCTTCAGATGATGATGTGAGAAGCCGCTCAAAACATTCTGGAGATCTTTTTAGTCAGACACCTGGACTTCTTGGAATGCGTCTCATCGATAAAAACGGAACAAGCATTCACTACAGTACGTTCAGCACTGATGTTTTAAATCGTACGGCAGAAATTGTTTCTTACAAAAACTATACAGACTCTATAACACTTTCGGGCGAAAAAGAAATTCCTTTTGAGCAGATTAATGCCGGTGATTCTTATTCTACAGGCGGAACAAACTGCAGAACCATTTTTGACGGCAGGGATAACCGTATAATCGTTTCGTTCCCGTTCTATGATTCTTATGATGCTTACCGCGGAAGCTTTGTATTTTATGTAAACGCAAATGACTTTAATCGCGTTCTTCTTGCAAAAAAACTTATTACATTCGGTGATACAGGAAATCTTGTTTCTGGTCTTGATGTAGAAAGTGAAAAGAAAAATACAGATTATAAAAGCGGTTTTGTTTTCGGACTTCCGGCTGTCGGAAAAGAACTTTTTGAAAAAGAAATTCTTTTAAGATGGGAAAAAGGATTGACCGGACCAGAAAAAATAATATGGTCAAATTCTGAAAATACATTTGATTCTGCAGAATATGATGTATCTGCAAAAAAAGAAAAGCAGAAGAATAATTACTGGGTTTTAGTATCAAGTTCAAAAACTCCGTTCGGTTATATCGGCGGTGTTTATCCTGATGAAATCTTTGTAATGGCAGATGGAGTAAAGATTCTCCTTCTTATCTGTATTTTTGTAACTGTATTCCTTGCAGTATTCCTTATTGTAAACTTAAAGCAGGATGACATGGTTGTTATCCGCGAAAGAATCAGAAAACTTGAGCTTGGTCTTGTAAGTGAATATTTGAAGAAAAAAGAAAACGTTGACTGGAAAGTTGTTTCTGGAAAAATTGCAGAACGCAGACAGGATGTAACATTAGAAATAATCAGAAGTCTTGGAAAGCGTTCTAAAAAATATGATAAAGAGATAAAAGAATTAATCAACAAGAGCTATGATGAACTTCTTGCTGCAATGAACGTTCAGGTTAAGAAAGAAGAAGAAAGTTCATTGTCTAATTCTGAACAGATTAAACAGATGCTCGAACAGATTCTTTCATCGGGCACAATAAAAGTTCAGGCTGCAAATGTTGTTGCAGCTCCAGAAGATGGAACTCCTGTACGTCCGGCAGCGGTTGCTGCAAAGGCTGCAGAACCGGATGCAGTAGAAGAACTTGAAGAAATCGGCGATGCTGAACCAATAGAAGAAGTCGAAGAAGCAGAGGCAGTTGAAGAAGTCGAAGAACTCGGCGAAGTTGAAGAGCTTGAAGAAGTTGAATCTGTTGAAGAAGTAGAAGACGCTGATGCAGTAGAAGAGCTCGAAGAAATCGGTGATGCAGAATCTATAGAAGATGCTGAACCTGTCGAAGAGGCAGAAGCAGTCGAAGAAGTTGAGGCAGCCGAAGAAGCAGTGCCTGAAGTTGTAGAAGAAGTCGGTGATGCAGAAGAACTTGAAAGTGCAGAACCTGTAGAGGAAGCAGAAGCTGCAGAAGCAGAACCTTTAGAACTTGAAGACATCTCAATTGATTCATTTGACCAGTCTGCTCCTGTAGAACTTCACAGTCCTGAAGCAGAAATCGAATCTTCTGATGATGTCGAAACCATCAACAGGGCAGTTTCTTCGAAGAAAAAGGTTTATAACACTGATGACGATCAGATTATTGATAATTTCTCTGTCGCAAATCCTGACTTTACAGGTCTTGACGAAGAGGAGGAAACTGCCCTGGTACAGAGCCCTGACGGTTCTGATACACAGGAAAGTGCAGATGAGAACGTTGCGCTTGACGAATTTGGCGTTGATTTCTCAGAGGATGAAACAGAGTTTAAAGAAGAAGTAGGATTTGGTTCTCCAGAAGTTGTTTCGGATGAAAAAGTTCCTGCAGTTGATTTTGAAGTTGAGCCTGCTGCTCCTGATTTTGAAAGCCTTGATGAAAAACAGAAGGATGTAAAGATAAAGTCAAAGAGAATTCCTGGACAGGATTTAATCGGTGACAGTACTTACAGCATCCAGAATATTCAGGAAGAAGTTAAAAACCAGGCGCTTGTTGTCGAAGACGATATTACAGAACTTACCGACAAGGATATGCAGGTTCCGTTCTCGCTTACGATGTTCTGCGACAATGCACAAAAGCCGGCAGAGCTTGAAGAAGAATATAACGTAATACATGAAGACGAAGAGGGCGTTTATTTTATTCAGTCTGAAGGACACGAAAAAGAACCGCTCGATATGAACTTTAAAGAACTTGTTGATTCTGTTTTGTATAAAGAATAGAGATTGAAAGTTAAAAGAAAATAAAAAAGGCTGCCCGCTTTAGATTTAATGCTTTACGGACAGCCTTTATTTTTATGCAAGTACAGTTACTTCTTTATTTGCGATAACTGTGATTAAATCTATAAGCCAGAAGATTCCTGCAAAGTTTATAGTGAAAATCTGAAGAATTCCGATAATGATAGGAATTGGTTTTCCGCTTGTAATACGTGCAACGATTCCATAGATATCGTAAAGAATTACGAGAATAATCTTTCCGACCCAGCCGATTGATTTAAGTGGATTTTTTGCTTTACCCATTTGTTCCTCCAATGTTTTGCGTTTTATGTAGTCATAAAACGTTATAGTATATTTTCGCCCCTAAAATGAAATTTGTCAAAAGATTATTTTTAAATTATAATTCAAGCATGGCTATTATTTTACACAATTCAACATTAAAACTTAAAATCGAAACTCCGGGAGAAAAATACCGCGGAAGCCGCTTTGACTGGAACGGTACTGTAACCGGAATATGGTACAAAGGAAAGAAAATTCTTTCTCAGGAAAAAAAGCTTTTTTCACGAAATATCAGGATTTATGGTCGTGGACTTCATAATGAATTTGGAATTAAAGACGCTGTCGGTTATGACGAAGCTGCTCCAGGTGGTTTTTTCCCAAAAATCGGAACAGGATGGCTTGTAAGGGACGATAAACCTTATTATTTCTATACACAGTATATTATTGATCCGCTTGAATTCAGCTTTAAAAAAATCAGTGATACAAAGGCTGTTTTCATGTGCGATTCGGGAATCAGAAACGGTTACGGCTATCGTTACATAAAAACCCTTGAATTATTAAATGATACGTTTAAAGTTTCCTATGAGCTTGAAAATACAGGCGAAAAGAAAATCGAAACGACAGAATACGTTCACAACTTTCTTCTTCCTGGTGCAAAGAGCACCGGCCCTCATCTTGAGCTTAAGTTTAACTGGGAGTTTGATGATAAAAAACTTACTGAACGCGTTAACATCGATGACATCATGGAATTTACTTCTAATGGAATTAAATTTAAGAAAACTCCGGAGCTTGAGTTTTTTGCAGGCGGAATCTGGGAAGCAAGAAAGGCAGAGCCGACTGCAAACTCTGCATGGATTCTCGAAGATTCTGCGTCTGGTATAGTTATGTCAGAAAGCTGCGACTTTATCACATGCCACATGGACGTGTGGGGACATAACAGATGCTTAAGTCCTGAGCTATTTAAGAAAATATCACTCGAAAGCGGTAATACAGAGAAGTGGAACAGGACTTATTCTTTTTCTATGATGCATTGATTTATCGTGACAAAAGTTGATAAAATGTCACGAGATTTTATTTGACCAATTTATATTTATAGAATAGAATTCAACAAATATGATTAAATTTGGTTTTCAATCATCAAAATACAACAGTATGACTCTCGAACAGGAACTCGATTTTGCAAGTAATAATAAAATTGATTTCTTTGATGTCTTTTTTGATGGTTTTACGCCAAATGACATTAAAACTGTTGAGCTTCCGGATGAATATACTTTTCATCTTCCGATTGGTTTTGCAGAATTAACGAGCGAAAGTCAGAAAGAATATTTTGATTACATAAACGAAAAAAAACCTGTAAATATAACGATTCATTTCTGTGAACTTACGTACGAAACTCTCGAGTATATATGCACGCAGGTTCCTGATACAAAAGTCTGCATCGAAAATACAACTCCTGACGTTCATAAGACATACAATATCAATTATATTGAATTTATGAAAAAAGCAAAGGAACTTGCAGACGAAAAGGGTTTTAAAATCTATTCAACTTTTGATACCGGGCATGCAAAAATCAACGGGTTTGATGCAGTTGAATATGCAAAGAAAATTTTTGATCTTGGAATCGATATCATAACTCTTCATCTTCACGATAATGACGGTAAAAACGATTCTCATTGGGCAGCTGGTTCTGTCTACAATGGAATAAATTTCGGAGATGTCCTGGATCTGTTTAAAAAACTTAAGTACGATGTCAATGCGGTAATCGAACATTGGAATAACAATTACAATGCACTTGAGTATTTGCAGAATTTATAAAAGCTAAAATGGTGTATTTATGTCCGAAGAAAAGAAAACAGGTACGTTTGACAGGTTAGTCTCTTCTATTTCTGATGCAGAGCGAAAAACTCTTCTCGAAAAAATGCACAGTCTCTCTGGAGATCCTGAAACTCAGACACTTGATTCTGATGACGCAGAAGATCCGGATAACGTTGTCTCGCTGGAAGATAAACTAAAAGCAGAATCTTTTTTCTACAGATTTTTTCTCTGGCTTCGTTCTGTTTTTTCAAATTCTACAAAAGAAGAACTTTACAATCAGGATCAGGTAGCATCACTTTATAAACAGGTAGATCATTCTTTTCCTGGTCTTGTCGATTACAAAGACGGATATCTTCTTTCGGTTTTCTATCAGAAACTTTCTGAATTAAAAAAAGCAATTGAGTTTTTCAGACCATATCTTGATCTTGCTTATGAAAACTTAGGAGCTTTCTATGTTTTCCTTGGTTCATTAATCTGTCCTGAAGTTACCAGCGAAATGGATACTCAGGTAGATCCGTATCAGTTACCGCTTACGAGGGAAGTTACCGGAGAACTTAGAAGTTCGTTCTTAAGAAAGATAGAAGAAATTTTAAAGAATATTCCGTCGCACAGAAGATCTTACATGTATTCGTGCGTTACGACAATCGAATGGTTTTACCAGCTTTTAAAACTTCCGTTTGACAGATTTTTAAATTCTTTTTCGCAGGGCGGAATCGATTCTTACAGCTGTAAATTTGAAATTGTATCAAACGAGATTACTACGTTTGCAAGAATTTTGTGTAACGGTGGTCTTGTTCCAGAAGAAGTTTTGACTTCGCTTTATCTTTATTCTTCTAATAAAATTGTTCCGTCTGATTCTGAAGCAAAAGACGATGATGGAAGAATGAAAGAATTTATGGACAAGGCGACTGCAAATATTTCGATGATTCATATGTTCATTAAGACAGTTCCGCTTAAACAGATTGCACGCATCGCGTTTAATAATGTTCAGTGGCAGCCTTTGAATTTTTCGGGTGCAGAAGACTGGTTTGTAAAGTATAAGGAACAGTGGAAAAAACTTTTTGAAGAAAAATGGAATCTCTGGCTTCGCGATAAAAAGAAAGAAGCGATTCATGCTCAGCTTGAAAACATGTTTGGAATTGATGATTTTCCTCTTTTGCCTAACAGACCGTGGAGTCTTATGTGGGAAGGAATTCCGTTCCACTTTGAATATACGACTGGATTTATTTACTGGTTCATGGATAAAAAATACAACGAGGTTATCCAGCCTTTAAAACTTCTGCTTCTTGAAGGTGCATTCATCAATAAGGATAACCGTCAGGAATTTGCAAATACCTTAAATGACCTCGGAGAAATTTATCAGGAAGCGTTAAGGCTTTGTGATGACCTTTCTGCACAGGGTCAGATAGGTCTTGTTTTTGATAAAATCGCGGCTAATCACTTGAGGACTCTGCAGGCTCAGTCGAAGATTGAGTCAACGATGCTCAATGTAGAAAGCACTGCTCAGGCTATGAAAAACAGTTTCTGTGATGACTGCCGTTCTATAAAGCGCATTGTTGACGGTGCTCTCGGAAACAAGCAGGATACAAGATATGACGGAGTTTCTAATATTACGACTATTAAAGGCGCAGGAAACGAAAGGTTCCAGACAAGCCTTATGGACAGCCGCGATATCTTTGTTGCAGCGCTTGATACCCTCAAAGAACTTGAGCCGATTGACCTTCCTGGAATCAAGCCTGAAAAGTAGTTTGTGCTATTTTAAATCAGATTTTTTAAGTTGAATTTACTCTATAAATCAAAAGCGATTGCCCAGCAGAAAATTTCTGCGGTAACCCAGAATGCGATAAAGATAAGCCAGCCGATAAAGCGGGTAGTGTGGCTCAGATGAGTCAGTTCAACATAACGCGGATCAGACTTTAAATAGCGGACTTCTACGCCGTTTTCGAGTTCATCATCAGAAAAACCGCAGAAAGGCGGAAGCGAAACTTTTTCTTCGTAGCCGATATCGTTGGCAGTATACTGAAATCTATAGTTAACCCAATATGTAATTATAAAATATTTAATTCTAAGGACATGTGTAAAAGTGCATTTTGTTGTTTCAGAATTCTGATCGTTGATTTTAAAAATCCTGAATATCTTAACAATCGCCATGATTATGAAAATCGGGCATACGATGCATCCGATACCTGCAAAAGTGGATTCGTCCATTTTTTTTATACCTCTGTGATGTAAAAATTTTCATCTCCGGAAGGATTATAGCATAAAATTATTTTTTTTGTGCAGTGGGTTATTTAATCCCAATTATACCATGCATTACCCAAAATTCACATCGTTATAGCATAAAATCCCGTTTTCTGTTAATATTCCACAAAAGGAATAATTATGGCAGATATTAAAGCAGAATTTAGAAAAACAGTTTGTGAAGCATTAAACTCATTTATAAAGGAAAAAGCTCCGGAAAGTCAGCAGATAGATGCAGAAACTCTTGCAGTCCAGACACCGCCTGATTCAAACATGGGAGACCTCGGAATCCCGATGTTTGTTTTTGCAAAATCACTCAGGATGGCGCCACCTCAGATTGCAGAGGCTGTTGCGCTCAAAGCTGCAAAAACTGATATCGGCGAAATTCTTGCAGTCGGACCTTATGTAAACATCAAGCTTGATAAGGCAAACGAAACTTATTCCATTTTATCGAAAATTGATTCTCAGAAAGAAAACTATGGAAGCATGAACGCAGACGGTAAAAAGCCCCTGGAAGGACGCCGCGTCATGGTAGAGTTTTCTTCTCCAAACACTAATAAACCGCTCCACTTAGGACATTTAAGAAACGATGCTCTTGGAGAATCGGTGAGCCGCATTTTAAAAGCTGCAGGGGCTGAAGTTTATAAAGTTGATCTTATCAACAACCGCGGCGTCCATATATGTAAATCGATGCTGGCTTATAAATTATTCCACGAAAAAAACGGCGACACACCTGAAAGTCTTGGAATGAAAGGTGATCACTTTGTAGGTCAGTGTTACGTTGAGTTTGATAAATATTCAAAAGAACACCCGGAAGCTGCACAGGAAGCAGAAGAAATGCTCGTTAAATGGGAAGCAGGCGATAAAGAAGTGCGTGCCCTCTGGGAAAAAATGAACGACTGGACTTTAAACGGAGTTAAGGCAACTTACGAAAGAACAGGAGTTTCTTTTGATAAATTCTATCTTGAAAGTGATACATACCTTAAGGGTAAAGACGAAATATTAAAGGGACTTGAAAAAGGAGTTTTCTTTAAAGCCGATGACGGATCTGTTAGAATCGATGTAACAGATGTTGTTGGAAAAGGAAAAGACGAGGATAATCATGAAAAGGTTCTTTTGAGAAAAGACGGAACTTCTGTTTATATTACACAGGATATCGGAACTGCAATCAGCCGTCACGATGACTGGGCTTTTAATCAGCTTGTTTATGTCGTTGCTTCTGAACAGAATTATCACTTTAAGATTTTATTCCACATACTTAAAAAACTTGGATTTGAATGGGCAGATAAACTTTATCATTTAAGTTATGGTCTTGTTAATCTTCCGTCTGGAAGAATGAAAAGCCGCGAAGGAACAATCGTTGACGCAGATGATCTTATCGATTCTTTACACGCAGATGCTCTTGAAGCAATCAAAGAACGCGGTCGTGACGAAGAAGTAGGGGATGCTGACGATGTTGCAGAAAAAGTTGCTCTCGCAGCCCTTCATTATTATCTTTTGCAGGCAACTCCGATTAAGGACATGCTTTTTAATCCGGCTGAAAGTCTTAGTTTTAACGGAAACACAGGGCCTTACCTCCAGTACATGGGAGCACGAATTACTTCTATTTTAAGAAAAGCAGAAGAAGCTGGCGTTAAGCTGAATAATTCAAAAGAAGCTGTTTCTCTTTTAAAAGAGCCGGAAGAATGGGAACTTATCAGAGCTCTCGGAAGCTTTCCTGAAATGGTTGCAAAAGCTGCAGAAAACCTCGATCCGAGCGTAATTACTGCATATCTTTATGATGTTTCAAGGCTTTTCAGCAAGTTCTACCAGCAGTGTTCTATCATGAACTGTGAAGACGAAAAAACAAAGGGAGCAAGACTTTTCCTTGCAGAATGCACTCTTACCGTATTAAAAAAGGCAATGGGACTTGTTCTGGTTCCGTTCCTCGAAAAAATGTAGCCCTTATCCGGGATATTCTCATGACGAAGGGCCTTAGCCTTGTCTTTAGGCCCTAAAAATGGTAAAATTAAATAATTTATCAATGAGGGTAGGTATGCGTAAACAAAAGGAAATTCCAATATGCTTTGCTACAGATGACAATTATGTTCCCTTTTTAGCAATTGCAGTTACATCGCTTCTTGACAACGCAAATAAAGACAATTTTTACCGTATTTTTGTCCTCATAACACAACTCAAGCAGGAAAACATAGACCGCATTAAAAAGCTCCAGACTCCAAACTCTTCCATAGAGTTCATTTCGCTGGCTGACGAGCTTGATAAAATTCAGGGAATGTTTCATCTTCGCGACTATTATTCAAAAGAAACTTATTACAGAATTTTCATTCCTAATCTTTTTCCGCAGTATAAAAAAGTTCTTTATCTTGACTGCGATATTACTGTAGTCGGTGATATAAGTGAATTATATAATACGCACGTTCACGGTTTCTATGTCGGTGCTGCTGTCGAAGAAGTAATGCAGACTTATGAAGTATTCGGAAACTATGTAGAAAAAGCAAACGGAATTAACCGCAAGGATTATTTTAACGCAGGAATTTTACTTATCAACTGCCGTCGCTGGAGAAACCTCCATATTGCAGAAAGATTTGTAGACCTTTTGAGCCGCTATAAGTTCCGTGTAGTGCAGGACGAAGATTACCTTAACGTTCTTTGTAAGGGACACGTACGCCAGGTTCACCTGGGCTGGAATAAAACTTCGTACAAAAATGATAAATTCAACAACAAGGACTTAAAGCTCATTCACTGGAAGATTAACTGGCGTCCATGGAAATACAAGGATATTCTTTACGAAGAATACTTCTGGAAATATGCGAAGATGACGGATTTTTATGATGATCTTATAAAAATGCGTGACTCACGAACTCAGGCAGATTTTGATAAGGATAAGGTTCTTATGGAAAATCTGCAGAAGATGGCAGAAGAAGATGCAAACGATCCTAATAACTACAATAATACAAAGGGTAAAACCGGAAGCGTCTGGTGGCTTTACGACAAGATAAAACGATTTACACGAATCAGAAAGCTTATCGGAATAAGAGCATATAAGATTAAAAAAGATTATGACGGAAAAAACAAATAATAACGAAATTGCAAAAGATCCTCAGAGACTGGCAGTTCTTGCACGAATTGATGAATACGAAAGAAAAGGATGGTTTTCTAAAGACGTAGAAGACGATCCTCCGACGATTCCGCTTGAACCGGAAAAAACAGATTATCTATGTAAGAAATTTTCAAACAAAATTTTAAGAATAGTTGTTTATGCAATTGCGCGTCATTTTATTCATAAGATAATCAGAAACAAACAGATGATTATAAAAGATGTGGTTGGTCTTGAAAACTTTGTTAAGTTAAGAAAGTCCGGTCTTATCATGACATGCAATCATTTTAATGCTTTTGATAATTTTGCAGTTTATCATGTAATCGAAAAAGTTTTACCGCACAGAAAAATGTATAAAGTAATCCGCGAAGGAAATTACACATCTTTTCCCGGTATGTACGGTTTGTTTTTCAGACACTGCGATACACTGCCTTTAAGTTCTAAGTTCAGTACAATGAAGCTTTTTATCAAGAGCATGGATATTCTTCTTCGTCGTGGAGAAAAAGTTCTTGTATATGCAGAACAGGGAATGTGGTGGAATTACAGAAAGCCGCGTCCTTTAACTCCAGGCGCTTTTAAGTTTGCAGTTACAAGTAATGTTCCTGTTCTTCCGTTTTTTATTACGATGAGTGATTCTGATATCATAGGTGGTGACGGATTCCCTGTTCAGGAATATACAGTTCATATCCTCGAACCGATTTATCCTGATCCAAAACTTTCTGAAAAAGAAAACATCGAAATGATGAGAGAAAAAAATTATCAGATGTGGAAAGACGTTTACGAAAAAACTTACGGAATTCCGCTTGAATATTTAAAATAATCTTTAAAAATGCGAATGTCTATGAAAGAAATTCCTGTAACTTATTATAAAGATGAATTGAACGATGAGTTTTCTACGGCTGTAATTACTCCGCGAGCCATTGATGAAAATTATAAATACGGCGGCAAAGGGTTGCTCTGGAACATCGCTCATCTTTTCTGGTACAGAATCGTTGCTTTCCCTATCGCATTTATATGGCTTAAATGTCATTACCATCATAAAATCATAAATAAAAAAGTAATAAAACCTTATTTGAAAAATTCATTTTATTTATATGCAAATCATACGAATCCGGTTGCAGATGCTTTGATTCCGTCGTTTGTAAGTCATCCGAAAGATTGTTTTGTAATTGTTCACGCAAATAATGTTTCGATGCCGTATCTTGGAAGAATAAATCCTTATCTTGGAGCGCTTCCGCTTCCCGATAATATGGCAGCAACAAAAAATTTTATGGATGCGATAAAGTATAAGATGGAACATAAGCATGTAGTTACGATTTATCCAGAAGCACATATATGGCCTTTTTATACGAAGATAAGGCCATTTAAAGATACTTCGTTTCGTTATCCTGTTCAGTATGATGTACCTGTTTTTGCTTTTACGAATACTTATCAAAAAAGAAAAAACAGCGATGTTCCTGATATGATAACTTATGTTGACGGTCCTTTTTTTGCAGATAAAAATCTTGCGCCTAAAGAAAGACGTATGGATTTGAGAAATAAAGTTTATAATGCTATGGTTGAACGAAGCAAAAACAGCAATGTTGAACTTATAAAATATGTAAAGGTGGAAGAAAAAAATGATTAATGTTTTATTTGCCGGAAATTCAAAAGTTTTTGACGGCGTGCTTACATGCATGCTTTCTATTTTTAAGAGAACTCAGACAAAAGAACCCTTTACTTTTTATATTTTTACGATGGATGTTTCTCATCTTAAGCCTGATTTTACTCCGATTTCGGATAATCTCATTAAATATCTCGATGAAGTTGCAAAAACTTATGGTAAAAAGAACAGTGTAAAAAAAGTTGACGTTACTAAATTATATAAAGAACATTTTGCAGGATGCCCTAACGAAAGTGCATACTGTTCACCATATACATTGATAAGGCTTTTTGCTGACCTTGTTCCAAAAATGCCCGAAAAAATTCTTTATCTTGATGTTGACATCATGTTTAACCGCGACATTACTCTTTTATATGATACGGATATCGAGAATGTTGAATATGCTGCAGCTCCGGATCATTACGGAAAATACCTTATAAGGCCTGACTATATTAATGCCGGTGTAATTCTTTTTAATATGAAAAAATGCCGTGAAACAGGAATTTTTGAAAAGGCCCGCAATCAGATAAAGACAAAAAAATGGATTTTCGCAGACCAGGATGCCTTGTGGCACAGTACTACGGTTAAAAAGGTTCTTCCGCAGAGATTTAATGATCAGAAATTCTTATGGAAGCACACTGTAATACGCCATTTTTCTAAGCGTCTTTTCTGGCTTCCTTATCCGCATACAGATAACATCAAGCAGTGGCATATTACGAAAGTGCATAAGGTTTTCGGTTACGACCAGTTTGACGACATCCTTTATGAGTACGTATATCTCAAAAAAGTTTTTGAGAATAGATAAGGACTTGTAACGTATAAATAATTGTAGAAAAAGGCATATAAGACATTACTTTTATGCGCTCCCATAGCATCACCACAAAAAATCTGCTGGCTGAGCGTAAGTGGACTCCGACTCGCCTTGCGGCTCGCGAACGCTCAGAAGCAGTTTTTGTGTCGATGCTATTCGCGCGCATTAACATTAATTTCTTGCAGATATGCCTTTTTCTAAAATCTGTGGTAAAATAGAAGAATGAAAATCTTAAAGTTTTTGCCCGTATTTCTGGTCTTATCTCTTGCTGCCTGTAAAAAAGTTCCTGAGATGACCTTAGAAGAAATTGATGAAGTCATTAATTTAAATTCAACTAAAATAATAGAAAAAACTGTTTCAAAACCATATGAGGGACAGGATTTTAAAGACGGTAAAATTGACGGAATATGGTATTCGTCAATCGATTCTGACCCGAAAACTTTTAATGCATTGATTGCAGAACGTGACGGCTCGAGCGCTTCGATAATGAGCCAGGTTACTGATTATATCGTTGATTATGATTTTATAAAAAAAGAATGGATTCCGCGCCTGTGTTTTTTTGAAATAAGCGTTGATGAAAAAAAAGATGAACTTACCGTTCACTTTACGGTGCGTGATGATGCATACTGGAGCTATTTTGGAAAGAAAGAAAAAGTTCCTGTTACATCAGATGATATCGTATGGTGGTATGACAATGTTTCTGGAAATCCTGACTTTCAGAGCTCTGCGTACTCAGGACAGTTTGTAATGATGAAAGACGGTTCTTACAAAAGAATTGAGGCTAAGAAAATCGACGATAAACACTTTGATTTAATCTATCCGAGAATTATTGCAAATCCTATGCTTGCTTCGAATGTAGATGCAAAACCGTGCTGGATTTATAAAGAAGCTTTTGATAAAGACGGAATTGACGGCGTTAAGAATTTATTCAGCGTAAATACAGATCCAAAAAATATTCCTTCGTGCGGAAAATTTTTTATAACTGAATATTCTCCGGGACAGCGACTTGTATTTACAAGAAATCCTGATTACTGGGAGAAAGATTCTAAGGAAGAAGCGTTTCAGTACTGCACGAAAAAAATATGTCAGATTATAAATGACCATCAGAATACAGAAAAGCTTTTATTTCTCCAGGGAAAACTAGAAACTTATTCTCCGCAGCCGGAAAATCTTTCTGACATAATCAATGCGCAGGGCGACAGTTATACAGTTTATAATTCAGAGGGTTCTCTTGGCGCTCAGATGTGGAGTTTTAATCAGAATCCAAAAAATAATGACAAACCTTTTTACAGATGGTTTACTAAAAAAGAGTTCCGTCAGGCGATGAGTTGTCTTTTAAATCGTGACAGAATCATAAGCCAGTCATACCGCGGGCTTGCATCTGCTAAATATGATTTCTTTCCAAAAGGAAATCAGTTTTATGATGAAAATATAAAACTCAAATATACATACGACAAAGCTAAGGCACTGGAATTATTAAAGTCGATTGGTTTTGTTCAGAATAAAGACGGAATAATGTTGGATGACAAAGGTCTTGCCGTAGAATTTGATCTTGCGATTGCATCAACTGCAAATATTTCTAATGATATTGCGCAGATTATTTCTGATGAATGTAAGAGTGTCGGAATAACTGTAAATGTAAGACAGACGGATTTTCAGAAAATGGTTGAGATGCTTACTGCAACTTATGACTGGGAATCAATAATCATTGGACTCGGGTCAAACCTTTTCCCGACACAGGGTTCGAATGTATGGCCTTCTAACGGAAATCTTCATCTCTGGTATCCTCTCCAGAAATCACCTGCAACTGAATGGGAAAAAAGAATTGATTATCTTTATAACGAAGGTCAGTACACGATTGATGAACTAAAGGCAAAACAAATCTGGGATGAATACCAGACTATTCTTCTTGAACAGTGCCCGATGATTTATCTTGTTTGTGCAAGAAGTTTTATTGCAATAAATAACCGCTGGGATTTTACAAATTTTTATTTTGATAATATTAACGGCGCAATGACGGAGCATATTTATGTTAAATAAAATTAAAAGAAAAGCACCGCTTGCTTATTTTATAGTCTCAAGAATCATTACGATGTTTGTTCTGCTTTTTCTTCTGGGGTTTGCACTGTTTGGTCTTATGGAACTTGCGCCGGGAGATATAGTAGATCAGATGATGGCGCAGCAGATTATGGTTGCAGGGCAGGGAGAGACTTCTGCAAACAGGGCGGGCGCAGACAATGCTTTTAGTGAAGAGCAGCTTGCAAAAACACGTGCAGAGTTTGGAATAGACAAACCTTTTTATATTCAGTATTTTAAGTGGCTTAAAAGGGTTGTGGTTGATCATGACCTTGGCGTAAGTTTAATATCGCGCGCGCCCGTCAGTTTTCTTTTGTCGTCCAGAATCGGAAACTCGCTTTTACTTAATCTTATTTCTCTTGTTTTAATAACGATTTTCTCTTTTCTTCTGGGTGTTTATTTTTCGAGTAAAGCGGGAACACGACTTGATGTCGGAGTTACTTTTTTTGCGCTTTTCTTTCATGCGTTCCCGGGAATTCTTCTTTTGATTTTATTCCAGCTTATAGCGTCTGTAACGGGACTTTTCCCTGTTACTGCATATCCTGACTTTCCTTTTTCTGAAGCTCCTGTAAAGTTTACGTTCAGTTATATGCATCATATTTTTCTTCCGCTTTTCTGTTCATTTCTTGGAGGAGTCGGCGGGACCATGCGTACGATAAGGGCGACGATGCTTGACCAGCTTGGAATGCCTTATGTTTTTGCCCTTCGCGCACGCGGTATTTCTGAACGCCGTGTGTATTTAAATCATGCGTTCCGTAATACATTAAATCCTTATATCACAGGAAGTGCAAATTTACTTGCATCGCTTTTCAGCGGTTCGCTTATTATGGAAATTATTTTTGCATATCCTGGAGTTGGACGGCTTACTTATGAAGCTGTTTTACAGCACGATATAAATCTTGTTCTTGCAAACAGCATGTTCATTTCTTTTTTAGTTCTGCTTGGAATGGTAATTTCTGATATCCTTCTTGCAGTCGTAGATCCTAGAATCAGATACGGAGCAGAAAAATGAAAAATGAATTTTTATACATAAAGCGAAAGCCTGTTGCATTTACTTCTCTCATCATTCTTGCTGTTCTCTACTTCTTTATGATTTTTGCAGAATTTATTTCGCCGTATACACCGACAAAAACCTTTGAAACAAATACGTTTCATCCTGCAAATGTTAAAATTACTTTACGCGGAATAAAAGTAAGGGAAGCCAGGGTTTTAAACAGAATCAACTGGGATTATTCGTACGTAAAGGATTTGAATCATGATTTAAAATTCTTTGTCCATGGAGAAAAATATAAATTTCTTGGATTGGTTCCGTGTGACATACATCTTTTCGGAACAAAACCAGATAAAGACGGAAGCGTTTATCCGGTCTATCTTTTTGGTGCGGATAATCTTGGACGTGATATGTTTTCGAGAATGGTTTACGGTTCAAGAATTTCTCTTACGATTGGTTTTGTTGCAACTGCAGTTTCTTTTTTGCTTGCAGTAATTCTTGGAGGACTTGCAGGATTTTTTGGAGGAAAGACAGACTGGCTTGTAATGCGTGGAGCAGAGTTCTTTATGCTTATTCCGTCGCTGTATCTTATTTTATTCCTCCGATCGCTTTTAAATACAAAGATGGATAGCGGAACATCCTATATGGTCATCACGCTTATCTTAGCATTAGTTGGCTGGCCAGGAAGCGCAAGAACGTTCAGAGGAATGATTCATGCGATTAAAAGAGAAGAGTTTGTAATGAATGCAAAGCTTGAAGGAATTCCTTCGCTTGTAATAATTTTTAAATATATAATTCCGCAGATGACAAGTCTTTTAATCGTAAGTATGACTTTAAGCATTCCGGGATTTATCATGAGCGAAACGACTTTGTCTTATATTGGGCTTGGTATTTCTGATCCTGCAGTAAGCTGGGGTTCTATGATTAACAGGGAAGTTTCGACATTAAGTAATCTTGCGCGGTTCCCGTGGTTATTAAATCCTGTATGGCTTTTGCTTATCGTAACTCTTGCATTTAATTTTGTCGGCGATGCCCTTCGTGATTTTTACGATCCTTATCACGCAGTATTTCATTCATTAAAAGATATTTTTAAGAAAAAAGAAAAGGCAAAACTGGTTGATAAATCTGTTATTTTATCTATTCAGGATTTGAAAGTTGATTTTTTTGTTCAGACTTTAAAAGGAACTGTAATTACTCACGCGGTAAAAGGAATTTCATACGAAGTAAAACGTGGTGAAATACTCGGAATCGTTGGAGAGTCCGGCTCGGGAAAATCTGTAAGTACTACGGCAATTCCGGGACTGCTTGCAGGAAATGCAGTGATGGACGGACACATTGTCTTTGATGGGACAGATCTTACTGAACTTTCGCAAAAAGAACTCAGAAAATACCGCGGTAAAAAAATCGGATTGATTTTCCAGGAGCCTGGAAGGTCGTTTGATCCTCTCCAGAATATAGGAAGTGTTTTTCTTGAATTATACAGAAACATCGATGAAAATATTACAAAAGAAGACGCGATGCAAAAAGCAGAAGAGCTTTTAAAAGAAGTAGGACTTCCTGACCCTAAGTCGCGCCTTTTAAATTTCCCGCATCAGTTTTCTGGCGGACAGCTTCAGAGAATCGGGATTGCGCTTGCTCTTGCACAGGGCTGCGAGCTTTTAATTGCAGATGAGCCGACTACGGCGCTTGACGTTACGATTTCGATGCAGATTATCGCTCTCTTGTCTGAATTAAAGAAAAAACACAATCTTTCTGTAATTTTCATAAGTCATGACATTGATCTTGTTGCAAATATCTGTGACAGAATTGTTGTAATGCATAACGGGATAATCGAAGAAACAGGAGAAGCAAAAGCTGTTTTTGAAAATCCTAAGGCAGAATATACAAAGCATCTTCTTGATTCAAGAGTAAAATTTGGTCAGCATTATACAGACGATAAAGCCGGAGGGAATGTATGAAAAAAACTTCTGATGATATTCTGATTAAAGCAGAAGGACTCTACAAGAGTTTTGATCTTCAGTCCGGCTTTTTTGCAAAAAAAGACAAGCTTGTTTATGCTGTAAATAACGTTTCGTTTGATATTAAAAAAGGCGAGACATACGGAATAGTCGGAGAATCCGGCTGCGGTAAAACGACGACTGCAAGGCTTCTTATAAGAATGTATGATTTAAATTCTGGAAAGATTTATTTTTATAATGAGAACGGAACAGTTTGTGACATTTCTTCATTTAAGAAACAAGAGATAAAGTCTTATCAGGAAAAAGTAAAATATGTTTTTCAGGATCCAGCAAAGTCACTAAATCCGAGAATGAATGTTTTTAGCGTAATGACTGACGGATTAAAATACTCATCGCATAAATATTCTAAACAGGAAATACAGGAACTTGCAGAAAAAGCAATCGTTGATGTAGGACTTTCTAAAGATGATTTACAGAAAAGACCTGCAGAGTTTTCTGGTGGCCAGAGACAGAGAATTTCGATTGCGCGTGGTCTTCTTTTAAATCCTTCACTTTTGATATGCGACGAAGTAGTTTCGGCACTTGATGTTTCGATTCAGGCTCAGGTGTTAAAGCTTTTGTCGGAATTAAGGGAAAAAAGAAATTTGAGCATGCTTTTTATTACACATGACCTGCGTGTTGCATGCTATTTCTGTGACAGAATCGGTGTAATGTACCGCGGAGTTCTCGTAGAAGAAGCAGATGCCGCAACGCTTTATAAATCTGCACTTCATCCATATACAAAACTTTTATTTGAAGCAGCAATGATGTTTAAAATAAATTCAAGCGTAGAGGTAAAGACGATGCTCGAAAAAGAAAACGCATGTCCCTTTGCTCACAGATGTCCAAAGGCAGAAAAACGCTGCTTTGAAGAATGCCCTGAACTTACAGAACGTGAAAACGGCCATAAAGTCAGATGCTGGTTTTAGTGGAGAATTAATATGAAGCGCATTGCAGTTTTTTTGTTATTAATTTGTTTAATGTTTTCATGCGGTAAAAATAATCTTCGTAATGTCAAAAAGATGATTAACAGAGGTGAAATTGAAAAAGTAGAAAAATTAATCGAAGAAGGAAAAATCCAATCCGAAGAACAGGTAAGAGAATTAATTTTTAACAAAATTCTTACAGATATAATGCTTTATGCGAAAAAATCTGAGTTTGATAAAATCAATGAGATTTTAGATGAAAGAGAATTTAAGCAGGAACAATACAATCTTATCTGTGAAAAAGTATACAATGCATTTAATTCATATAATTCCGTTATGGAGTTGATTGATTCAAAACTTCCTCCAGATTCTTACTGCTTTGATGATACGCTTCTTATGTGTGCAGTAAGGGCGCAGAATGCTGAATGTGTAAAGAAACTGCTTGATAAGGGTGCTGATACATTAAAGAAAGATCAGAATACGAAGTATAATGCTCTTTTTCTTTCTATAGGTTTTAATACAAAAGACAGCGTTGAAATCTTTAAAGAAATATTGAATAAAACAAAAATCAAGGACGGAATGTGTGGAACAATTCCGGATAAAATGACTCAAAGCGCCGGATATTTTGAAGCCATGCTTATATTTAACCAGAAAGAAATGATGGATTTGTTTTTGCAGAAAGAGGGAGTTAAAGAAATGGTTTTAAAACAGACTGATACTCTCAAGATTCTGACAAAATACCCGAATTATAAAGATATCGTTCCTTTGGATATCGTTAATTATGATCTGGCTGTAAATGATGATGAAGATTATTTTTTTAATGCAATCGTTAATTATAATTATGAAATAATTCCTGTATTGATGGATAAAAATGTTCATTTGTATTGTAAGGGGAAGGATGAATTTATAAAAGATTTTATTTCGAATCCTCGTACAAGAAAATTAGCTGGATTATATGAACTTAATAACGGCTCAGAGGAGTACGAAAAAATAGTCGCTCTTTCTCCTGTGATTAAAAAATATTACTATGACGACCCGTTGTTCGTTCTTTTTAATTCAAATCTGAATGTTTTTAAGTTGGATTCAAAGTATTCGATTGTTACGAATGACGATCTGGATAATCCCATAAAATTGGATAAAGAATATGTTGTTTCTGGTTTTAGACTTGAACCTGATAAAAAATGGTATCTTCTTGTTGACCGAAAAGCAAGAAGTATAGTCAGATATATAAATGACATGTGTCTTATAGGTGGTTTTTATATTGACGGTGATTACTTTGTGTTTGACGGTGGAACTTCTACAGGAAGGGACATTCATGTTTATGGAATAAACGATGAGAGCTTCTGCAGAACAGGAGCTGATGCTCTAGGTAAAAATTACATTTTTGTAAATTCTAAGCAAAAAAAGGTTGCCGTCCAGTTTGCTTCTAACAAATCTTTTATTGAAGGTGTTGACAAGCTTGATACGGCGAGAGTCGGGATTCGTGTCATTGATATGGTTACGAATGAAATTCAGGAGTTGGTTCCGGATAGAGACGTTAATTATTTACTACATAGCTTTGATGATGACCTTCTTTACGAAGAAAATGGTGTAATTAAGACCTTCCCGATTAAATAGTTTTAATCCAAACCCCTTCTTTTACTTTTGACTTTTGGGCCGTTTTGTATTAAAATGGATATTATGCAAGATAACAATACAGAAATCAGAAATGTCTCATTTGAAGAGCTTGTTGATATTTTTACAGAAATCAATGACAGAGAATTTATGAAAAATTTCATGGAATGTCTTTTTACGCCGGCAGAACGTGATGATTTTGCAAACAGATGGATTCTTGTTAAGGAAATCGATAAGGGTGTTACACAGCGCGATATTGCTAAAAAATACAATATGTCGCTCTGTAAGATTACACGCGGTTCTAAAGAATTAAATAAAAAGGACAGCGCATTCCGCACTGTCCTCGAAAACTACAAAGAAAAGAATAAATAATTCTTATTTCAGAAGATCTGCAATCTTCTGGTTTTTCCAGCTTATTGCTATGTCGTAAGGGCGTTCCCCGGCATAGTTCTTTACAGTCTTATCAAGTCCAAGGGAAAGAAGTCTTGTAACTGTAGCCCTGTCTGCAAAGCGGGCTGCATAGTGAAGGATTGTATTTCCCTTGATGTCAGTTTTCTTTCCGGAATACTTTACGATATAACCGAGCATTTCGCTGTTGTTTTCTTTGAATGCAACAGTGAGTACTGTCTCGCCTCTTGTGTTTAATTCTGCAAAAGGAGAAGCACCGTATTCGATGAGTGTGTTTGTCTCATCTGTTTCGTTTGCCATTACTGCAAGTGCAAGAGGTGTAAAGCCTGATGAATTTCTTGTATCAAATGGATAACCTTTTTCGATTAGCGAAGATAATATTTTTGAACCTGCCTTGCATGTTATTGCGATATGAACAGGTGTGTTTCCGTCTGAGTCTGTGATATTTTTATCTGTTCCTAAAACAGCATTTATGATTGAACTGTCTTTCGTAAATGCTATTGAAAGCGGAGTGTTTCCTTCTTTGTCGCGGTTTAACGGATTGCTTCTTGCTTTTCTTAAAAGCGTGATTATGTCTATGTTTGCATTTTCTGCTGCTTCGTGGTATGGAGTTCTTCCGTTCATGTCCTGGATCTGAGGATTAGCTCCGTTTTTAAGAAGGAGCGAAACGCTTTCTAACTGGTTAGCCTTTATTGCATCTACGAGTGATGTTCTTCCTGCGCTGTCATAGATGTTTGGATTTGCGCCTCGAGAAAGTAAAAGCTGTGCCATTTCTGTGTTGCCTTCTACTGATGCTTCTGCAAGCGGTGTTTTTCCTGATACGTTCTGTGAGTTTACATCAAGGCCGCAGTCGATTAATTTTGCTGCACTCTTTAATGCGTTCCATCTTACTGCTGCATGAAGCGGCGTTGAACCAAGCTGGTCTCTTGTATTGATGTCGGCTCCACTTGTAAGAAGCGCAGAAATAATTGCGGCAGAGTCACTCTTTGCGGCATTAAACAGAGGCGTCTGACCGTTAGCGTTTCGCGCGTCAATCTTTGCTCCCTTCTGAACAAGATATTTTACGGCTTTTGTAAGCTTCCAGTCTGCAGCGTAGTGGAGCACTGTGTTTCCGCTTCCGTCTGTAGATGTTATTGTATTTGAGTTTATAAGCCAGTCGTTTCCTTCGCCTGTAAGTGCAAGCTTAAGAGGAGATATTTCTTTTGTGTTTGCAGAAAAAATGTTTGCATCTTTTTCTAAGAGAAGCTTTCCGATTTCTCTGCTGTTATTCTGAACTGCATAATACAAAGCAGAATTTCCTTCGCGGTTTCTTGCGTTTACATTGCTGCCTGACTGTATGAGATATCTGATTTTAGAAACCGGTGCTTCTTTCTGAATTGCAATCAAAAGAGGTGTGTTTCCTTCTGAGTCAACAGAGTTTATGTTAGAAGAGTTGATCATTGCTTCAAACATTCCGTCTGTAGAATTTAATACGCGGATATATGGAGTTGTGTGTGCAGAATCTTCTGCGTGAATATCTGCACCGTGGTTTACATAAAATTTAATCTGGTCTTTTAAATTGTGTTCAACTGCTGTAGAAAGGGCAGTGTTTCCTTTTTTATTTCTGATGTTTACGTCTGCACCAGAACTGAACAGAAGTTCAAGAATATCTGTGTTGAGGTTTGTCATTGCTGCTGTATGGAAAATCGTATCGCCATACATATCTCTGTGGTTTACATCTGCTTTGTATTCAATGAGGAGCTTGTAGATTTCTGTACGGCTTTCTTCTGGAATTATTAAAAGAAGCGGTGTTTTACAAAGACTGTCCTGCGAGTTTACATCTGCTTTTGCATCAAGAAGAAGGCGTGCAATTTCTGTGTTTCCGTAGCGGCATGCTTCGTGGAGAGGTGTTGAACCGTTTATGTCCTGGCTTGAAGTATCTGCATTATTCTTGATAAGGAATTCTGCGATGCCTGTGTGGTTTTTAATTGCTGCGATATGAAGGGGAGTCTGTCCGTCTGTCATTGTAACAGAATAATTTCTTGAAAGAACTGCGTTTTCAAAATATGCTGTTTTTCCGCCGATTGGTTTTGCACCTGCAAGTAAAAGCATGTTTGCCATTCTTGCGTCTTCTATGCTGTCCGGATCAGAGAGGGCCAGTGCGAGGGGAGAGAGGCCTTCGTCATCGATATCATCAATCGGAAGCTTTCTTTTTATTGCATAGTCGAGGGCAACTTCGTTTCTGTCATTTACGAAGTAGTGGATTATTGTTCTTCCCTGGTCGTCTTTTATTGCAGCTGTTGTACTGCTTATCATCATTTCGTAGTATGTTTCGTTTATTGAAAGCCCTTTTTCGAGTGCGGTAACTCCTTCGCTGTCGCGGGCAAAAATGTTTGCCTTTGCGTTTATGAGCGAACGCGCGCTGTCAAAGCAGTCGTTGTCGATTGCAAGAATGAGCGGTGTCTGGCTTTCGAAGTTCTTGATTTCTGTATTTGCGCCCTTGATTATAAGAAATGTTACAAGGTCCGCATCGTTCATGAGCGCTGCTGCATGAAGGACTGTGTTTCCGTCCAGATCCTGTTCGTTGATGTCTGATTTTGTCGTAAAAAAGCTCTTGGCTTCTTCAAATTTGCCCTGTCTTATGAGTGACTGAATCGTCTCAGGTTCCTTTTTTGTTGTTTCACAGCTAAAAACAGTAAATGCTGCGGCCAAAAAGATGACGAAATTTAATTTTTTCATAGATTCCCCCAAACCACGTTATAAGAAATTTATCTACTAAAATTATCGGATTTAGAGAAAAAGAGTTAATATAATATAGAAAAAAGATTATTTTTTTTGATTCAGACTGAACAGAGTAAAACCGGCTATGCAGAAAAAAAATGTTAATTTTTTTTGCAAATTCTGCCGATGTTATAGTATAATAATGTTATCATATTCTTTGGAGAAAAGTATGTTCGAAACAGATAATGAAAATGGAAACCAGGGTTTACCACTCAGACAGAGTGAAGTAGACAAATTGTTGGATCAGAAAAAAGCGGCACCTGATGAAAAAACAAATTCTGATAATAATACTAATGCAAAGATCGAGCAGCTTAAAGCAAATCTGCTTGCAAAATTCAGAGGTGAAGAAGTAATCGCAGCTCCGAAGGTAGATGATGTTGCACCAGTAAAAGCTCCTGAAAAGAAACCGGCAGAAAAGAAACCTGCTGCTAAAAAGCCTGCAGTTAAAAAACCAGCTGCAAAGAAACCTGCAGCTAAAAAGGCAGTAAAGAAAACAGCTGCTAAAAAGACGACTGCTAAAAAGGCTGTTAAAAAGACAACAGCAAAGAAGGCAGTAAAGAAGACAGCTGCTAAGAAAACTACAGCTAAAAAGCCAGTTGCAAAGAAAGCAGTAAAAAAGACAGCTGCTAAGAAAGCTGTTAAAAAAACAACAGCTAAAAAAGCAGTAAAGAAAACAACAGCTAAGAAAACTACTGCAAAAAAAGCAACAGCTAAGAAAGCAGTAAAAAAGACAACAGCAAAAAAAGCTGTTAAAAAACCAGTAAAGAAGACAGCTAAAAAGCCAGCTTCTAAAAAACGCTAGGTTTAACCTGCTTTAAGAAAGCGCACTTTCTGAAACTTTTTTCAGGGAGTGCGTTTTTTTTGTTGTCATCACGATTTTTTTTCATTATATTTAAACGGTATGACTGACTTGTATAGTGTACTGGGTGTTTCGAAAGATGCTACTCAGGAAGAAATAAAAAAAGCCTACAGAACTCTTGCCTTAAAATATCATCCCGACAGAAATCAGGGAAACTCAGAAGCAGAAGAAAAACTTAAAGAGATAAATGCTGCATATACTGTTCTTGGTGACGAAGATAAAAGACGCCAGTATGATATGTCGGGATTTAATACAAATTCAGCATATCAAAATCAAAACGCGTATAACCAGAACTCTTACACATACAATTCGTACGGACAGGATCCGTTCAGTCAGTTTAACGGCGAAGACTTCGAAGAATTTTTTAAACACTTTTATTATAATTCAAATAATTTTAGAAGAAGAACAAACGGTTTTTACGGATATGATAGCCGCGATGGTTATGAAAAAAATAATCATTATGAAAACTGGAATTACGATGACAGAAAATATCCGTCTTATACTTTCGGTGATGGATTTGTGCGTCTTCTTTCGGGACTTATGTTCGGTGGAGCAGGTACAGTTCTTTTTGGATATACTCTATGGCTTTTCCCTATCGGGCCGATTATCAGTATTGCATTAGTGGGAAGGGGTTTAAAAGAAATAGTGCGCGGAATAAAAATAATGGGCCGCGCAATTACTTCTAAAAAATAAATTATTTTTCTTGGAAATTATCTCTGTCTAAAAATAATTCTTCCGCGGTCAAGATCGTAAGGCGAAAGAGCAACTTTTACAGTATCTCCAGGAACGATTCTGATGTAATGCTTGCGCATTTTTCCTGAAATATAAGCCATAATTATATGGTTATTCTGCAATTTTACACGGAAAATAGTATTAGGCAATGCTTCTACTACGACTCCTTCGACTTCAATAGCTTCTTCTTTAGCCACGATTCCTCCAAAA
>DBWY01000003.1:29840-36071 GCA_002309195.1 Treponema sp. UBA1226 | reverse complement strand
CTTATATTAGTATCTACAAAAGAAAGAAAATTGTCAACGGGTCTATTTTGACAAAATTAGAGATTTTGTTGGCATGGATGGAGTACAGTATGAAAAAAGAATTTATCGAAAAAATGAAGACAAAACTTGTAGCACAGCGAAATGAAATTCTTGAATCCCTTGCAAAAAAAAGTGAAGATTTTAAGGGCCTGGTAAATGCAGTTGAGTCTGGTGATGTCTGTGACATTGCTTCTGATGCAATCGACAGAACCATGCTTGATTCACTCGGACAGCAGGATAAAGACAAGCTTGATTTAATCGAGAATGCTCTTACAAGAATTGCTCAGGGAACTTACGGTGTCTGCATTGACTGCGGTAAAGATATTCCTATGGCACGACTTGAAGCCCTCCCATGGACTGGAATGTGCGTTGACTGTAAGAGTAAGTCAGAAAAAAATAGATAAAAGTTAGTATAAACTGCGGCGTGCTGGTTTTTAAACCTGCGCGCATTTTAAATTATACAAGGGGCTGCATATCGATGCGGCCTTTTTTTATTACGGCACATTCTGTAAAGCCTGCTTTTAGTGCTTTTTGTTGTGCAAAGTCAAAAGCACTGTCCAGTCCATCGGCTGTGTGCGCGTCAGAGTTTATTGTAATGCGTCCGCCTGCTTCTTTAATAAGTTCAAGAAGGTATGTCGAAGGATATGTATCATCCATGAGTTTTCTTCCAAGAGCACCGGTATTTATTTCGACGATTACATCAGTTTTTTTAATTTCTTTTACGAGTTCTTTAAGCTCGTTTCTGTACCATACATCATTTTCGTTAAAGAATTTTAGTTTTCCGTTTCTTACGCGAACTAAATCAGGATGTCCCAGAATCGTAAAATCGCAGTTTCTTAACATTTCGCGTTCAAGCGTAAAATATTCCTGTACGAGTTTTTTACCGTTGCCATTAAAGTTTTTTTCGATTCCGTTTTTAACGCCTTCTGCAGATTCATCTACCGTAAAATAACCTTTTTCATTTACGACATAGTGAACCGAACCGATAAGAAAATCCGGTTTAAGTTCCTTAAAGCGTTCGAACGACGGATTACACATCGAAGGAATAAAATCTGCTTCAAAGCCTATGAGGATTTTTATTTTATCTTTATATTTTTCTTTGAGTCTATTCAGCGTTTCTACATAGAGCTTATGATTTTTAGGCGGAATATGCCATGTTGATGCAAAAGGATACATGCTGTGTCCCGAAAAACCGAGTATATCAAATTTCTTTTTTATTGCGGCTTTAATCATCTGTTCGGGAGTATCGTGTCCGTCGCATAATGTAGAATGTGTGTGATAGTTTGTTTTTAATTTAGAGCTCATTTTTTGACATCCATTGTTTTATTTCTTTTTTAAACTGAACTATTTCTTCTTTCAAAGCGTTGTAGTTCATTTTTAATGCATCAATATTTTCAAGTTTTGCTGCTTTGTTTAATCTTGTTCCGTAATCAGAGAGCGAGAATGCAGAAACTGTAGAACTTGAACCTTTTAATGTGTGGCCGATTCTTCGGAGTTCTTCGTAATCCTTTGCTTCGATTAAAGCCGGAATCTGCTGTATAATCATTTCTGTCTGCTTTATGTAGTCGTTCAAAAGCTGTGTTCCGAATACATAGTCATTGCCGACAGTATCCATAAAGTCATCTTCGTACCAGATTTTTGTAGTCTGTTCACTTCCTTCGAGGAGTGTTGCAATTTCCTGTGCTGTAGGAAGAATGAGGGCTGTGTTCCACTTTTCGATTATTTCTTTTACAAGCTGGCTTTTAAACGGTTTTACAAGTACGTCGTTCATGCCGACTTTAGTGTAGTGTTCAAAATCGTCTCTGTCAGAGTTTGCAGTACAGGCGATGATGATGCCTTTAAAACCGTCCTTTCGTATTTCCTTTGTTGCGTCAATTCCGTTCATAACCGGCATCTGAATATCCATAAAGATAAAGTCGATTTCCGGATGCATACTTACAATATCAACTGCTTCCTGACCGTTTTCTGCCTCGATTACATCTGCGCCGAATTTCTTTAAGAATGTACAGATGAGTCGTCTGTTTACGATATGATCTTCTGCAACAAGCATGTGAAGACCTGATGCAAGGTCTGCATCTTTTTTCTCTTTTAAGATGCTTTCTGTCTTTTTCTTGATGAGGTTTTCCGGGAGGTTTGCTTCTTTTGCTTTTTTCGCAAGCTCACGTTCCTGGAGAACAAGCCCAGGATCTTTCTGTTCTGAAACTGCTGTTTCAAATGATTCTTTAAAGTTCTGCGAGATAAGTTCAAAAAGCTTGTTGCGTTTTACAGGCTTGTAAAGGTAACCGTCAAACCAGTTGAGGAGCTTCATTTTTGCTTCTCCTCCCATCTGGCCTTCTGGAATCGTAAGGTAAAGTTTTGCGTTGTTTATTTCTTTATCATTGTTGATTTCTGCTGCAAGATGCCATCCGTCTACTTTTGGAAGAAGCATATCGATGAATACTGCAGTAAAAGGCTCGCCTTTTTTTGCAGCATCACGCATAAGGTAGAGGGCGTCATCTGCGTTTGAACATGCAGAAAGATTTGTTACGCCAAATTTTTCAAGATGTTTGCCGAAAGATTTTCTTGCAATAGGCGAGTCATCTACAAGAAGGATTTTTGTATTTGCAGGAACAACCAGCTGATATTTTTTTTCATCAATTGAAAGTGCAGGACGGTACGGAATCTTAAAATAAAAAATGGAACCGCCGCTCGGATTATCGCTTACACCGATTTTTCCGTGCATGGCCTGGACAAGAGATTTACAGATAGAAAGACCAAGCCCTGTTCCGCCGTATTTTCTTGTAGTAGAGGCATCTGCCTGATAGTAAGCTTCGAAAAGATTTTTCTGTTTATCTTTTGGAACTCCGATACCGCTGTCGACAACTTTAAATAAAAGAAAATCGCCGTCGAGCGTAACATTAACGTAGATATATCCTTTGGCAGTAAACTTTACTGCGTTCTTTATTATGTTAAGAAGAATCTGATTAACTCTAACCTGATCTCCCATTATGCTTTCGCTTATCTTATTGTCGACATCGGTTACAAGTTCAAGCCCTTTATTGAATGCTTCGATACTTACAAGGTCTGCAGTTTTTTCTACAAGATTAACAAGATCAAACGGAGTATCTTCGAGTTTAAAATCTTTGTTATTGATTTTTGAGTAATCAAGAATATTGTTTGCCAGTGATAAAAGTGCTTCTGCACTGAACGAAATTTGTCTGATATATTCTTTCTGTTCGCGATTGAGAGGTGTATCGTTTAATAATTCCAGAGAACCGATTATAGTCTGAATCGGCGTTCTTATTTCGTGGAGAGTAGTCGCTAAAAATCTGCTTGAAGTCTGAAAAGACTTTTCATGACTTTGCATGTAATACCTCGATAGCTTTTGTAATAATTACATCAGGCTTTTGAGGTTTTACAAGATAACTTTTTGCACCAAGACTTAAAGCTTGAATTACAACTTCGCGCTGTGTTGCCTGTGAGTATACGATAACAGGCGGAGCATCAGGAGTAACTTTGAGTTTGGTAAGAATATCAAAACCTGACATACCAGGCATAAAAATATCGAGGATTGCTAAATCAAAATGCTCTTTTTCTACAGATTCAAGGAATGATGTACCTGTTTCAAAGAGAATTGTTTCTGCGCCCATTGAACTTAAAGAACGTTTGAGTACAGAACGTACTACGCTGTCATCATCAACGATTGCAACCTTAAATACAGTTCCTTCCGTATCATCTTTATCAAGATCAAAATCAAAACGGCGGTCGATTGTATCATCGTCGACTTCCTGCTGAGTTAAGATTTCTTCTGCAATAAGCTCCGGAACTTCTTCTGGCGAAGCTGTAATCGAAACAAAAGATGAAAGAACTTTTCTTAAGTCCTTTACAACCTTTACATCTGAATATTGAGGATGCCCGTCAAGGAAATCCGGAATAAAATCATCGAACGAGAGAATTTTAATAAATTTGCGGTTAATTCTTTCTTCAGAGAAAATCGTATCAAATAAGTATTCTAAGTTAGTTCCGTCTACAAAAGAAAGCATAAGGTCTGTCATCATGAGGATAAGTTTTGGATTCTGCATTTCTTTTTTGTCGATAAGCTCAGAAAGTCTGTATTTGAGAAGAGAAATTTTTTCGCGGTTTAATACGCGCGCAAATTCTACGAAAATGATTTCTTTATTATGGTGAACTTCGAGAATCGAAGGGGTTGTATCAACAGAAAAACTTACTTTTAAGACATTTCCGATTGCGCTGATGAATGAGTTAAATTTAATAGGAGTCGGAAAGTACTTGATTACTCCATAGTGAACGAGAGAAGCAATGCGCGCTTTTTCGATAACAGGTCCGGTAAGGATAATCGGAATGTTCTTTGCGTTCGGGTCCGAGAATTTGTTCTTTAAAAAATCCATCAAATCTGTAAAGGAGTCAGAAACGTCCATAATTACAAGATCCGGTAAATCCCCGATAAGTCTTGTATAGGCGTCACGGCGTCCATTGGTAACTTCTACAGTGATATTTTCTGCAGAAAGCTTTTCCCTTATAAACTCGCTGAACAATTTTGATGAGTCAATAATCAGAACCTTTTTCATTCTTCTATTTTATTATGAATTTACTCTTTTTACAATATAAAGTATTATATTTCTATATACGTTTTATACGTTTTAGGAGCAGATTATGAAGGTTGTAGAATTACTAGCGACAGGATTTGAAGAAATAGAGGCTTTGACGCCGGTTGATTATTTAAGAAGAGGTGGTGTTGAGGTCGTAATTGCAGGGCTCAAGTCTCAGGAAGAAAGCGATGTTTCGCTTGTTGAGGGTGCTCACGGAATTAAAGTAAAGACCGACATGGATTTCGACGACTTTCTGACATCTATGAACGGACAGCTGCCTGACGCGGTTATTATTCCGGGTGGAATGCCGGGTGCTTCAAATATTGCTGCTTCTAAGGAAGCTGTGGATTTTATCTGTAAGATGTTCGAAGAGGACAAATATGTATGTGCAATCTGCGCTGCCCCTATTGTTGTTCTTGCAAAGACAGGAATCCTTGCCGGTAAGGCTTATACATGCTATCCGGGAATGGAGCAGAAAATTGCAGATTATGTTCCGGATGCATCAAAAATAAACGACCTTATGGATGACTCATATCTTAACCATACAAATCCGTTTGTCGTAGACGGAAAACTCATTACAGGAAAAGGTCCTGGAGCTGCAGAACAGTTTGCCATGGCAATCGTAAAGGAACTTTGCGGTGTCGATGTAATGATGAGGGTAAAAACAAGTTCAGTTCAAAGATAGTTTAAACTGAATTTACTAAAATAACTTTTTATGGTTTAAAAAAAACAGCCGGTTAAAGTAAAACTACTTTATACCGGCTGTATTATTTAATAAACGATTTGTTTATTTTCCCATTATGTCTCTTGCAAGAACTTTTGAAAGGTTAGGGCGTTTCTTTAAGTCGCCTTCAAGACCTGCTTCGCGAGCCTTGTTTACATAATCTTTTGACTGGAATGAATATGTAAAGTTTGTGTGAACATCATATGTTCCCTTCATCAATGCATATGCATCCTCTGTCATTACAAGTTCTTCGTCTGTAGGAATTACAAAAATCTTTGTTTTTGAATCGTCTGCATGGATGTAAGTTTCTGCGTTGCCTGTGAATGACCATTCATTTCTCTGTGGATCAATTTTGATTCCGTAGTTTTCAAGACCAGAACATGCTTTACCGCGTGTGATAGGTCCGCGTTCTCCAACACCTGCAGTCCATACGATTGCATCTACGTGTCCGAGTTCTGCCATGAATGCACCGATGTATTTTTTAATTCTCAATGCTTCCATTTCGATGCAGAGCTGACTTAATTTGTCACCTTCTGCTGCAGCAATTTCGATATCGCGGCGGTCTGTGTATTTACCTGTAATTCCCAAGCATCCGCATTTTTTGTTTAATGCAGTGTCCATTTCGTCTGCAGTCATTCCTGTTTTTCTCATGATGTAGAAAGGAAGAGCAGGGTCGATGTCACCTGAACGAGTTCCCATTATAAGACCTTCAAGAGGTGTGATACCCATTGTTGTATCATAGCACTGTCCGTTTTTAACTGCACACATTGATGAACCGTTTCCGATGTGACAGATGATAAGGTTTGTATCTTTTGGATCTTTTCCAAGAAGAACTGCTGCACGTTTTGCTGTGTAAAGGAATGATGTTCCGTGGAAACC
>DBWY01000003.1:12814-29774 GCA_002309195.1 Treponema sp. UBA1226 | reverse complement strand
GTGCCATGCTGTATCCATGATTGCTGCATGCGGAACATCAGGCATAACCTTCTGTGCAGCTTCGATGCCCATAATGTTTGCAGGCATGTGAAGTGGTCCAAGGTCGATTACAGAGCGGAATCCTTCGAGAACTTCTGGAGTTACGAGAACAGATTTTGTAAATTTGTTTCCTCCGTGGAGTACGCGGTGACCAACAGCTCCGATTTCGTTCATCGATTTGATTACGCCGACTTCCGGGTCTGTGATTTCTTTAAGAATAAGTTCGATTGCTTCTTTGTGTGTAGGACATGCGCTTTCGAGTTCGATTTTCTGTCCCTTTGCTTTGTGTGTGATGCAGCTTCCGTCTGAACCGATGCGTTCTACTACACCGTTAGCCATAACTTCTTTGTTGTCCCAGTCATAAACCTGGTATTTAGCGGAAGACGATCCGCAGTTTAATGTAAGAATTACCATAAAACGATTTCCTCGTAGATATAAGTAGATTGTTTTTCTATTATAGTGAGTTTTGCAGATTCGGGCAACCGGATTACCGCGGCCCTGCAAAGGCGCAGAACCGTATTTCTCAATGTACTCCTATAAAAAGCGCGGAGCAGAAACAAAACATGGGAGGCACTTAAGAGCGAAGCGAACTGTGCGGGCCCCGTGTTTTTTTCTGCGGGAGCGCTTTTTATAGGAGTGCATATAGAAGTATGTCACCGCGCCTTTGCAGGGCCGCGGTGATACGTTAGTTCGATGCGATTATTCCGTATTTGAACGTCGACGCAGGCTTTTTAAGCGACAGTCCCTTAAACGAATGCAGTCCCAGCGTATTAGGCACCCAGCCTGCAACTTCATTCATATTTACGACATTAAGGTCAACCGGATGAGTGAGCGGTATAATCGTTCCGCTTGAAAGCAGTATATCCTCTGCACGGTTTAAAAGCGCCATGCGGTCTGACTTATTTTTAGTGCAGTCTGCTTTTTTTAAGAGAGAGTCATATTCTTCGTTTGAGTATGCGCTTGTGTTGAGCGTAGAATCTGAGCGGAATAAATCCAGAAACGCAACAGGGTCAGGAAAATCCCCGATCCAGGTGTAGATAAATAAATCTGCGTCAGATGTTTCGATTCTGTTAAGGTAGTTAGGGTCGTGTTCCGTCTGAATGTTTACACGAACTCCAATCTGTCCCCATGCGTCCTTTAAAATTCTTGCGGCAGAAAAAATACTTTCTCCATCCGGAATCGAAAAGGTAAGCTCGATTATATCATCTTCTTTCAAACCGAGAGACTTTTTTGCTTCGTTCAGCATAAAGCGTGCATGATCATAATCTGTATAAGTTAAGCCCTGAGGAGATGTGTAACCGTAAACAGGATAGATGAGGGTTGTCGCAGGAAACAGAGAGCCTTCGCGAAGGTCTTCCCATGGAACGGCTTCGAGTAATGCCTGCTTTACGCCTTCTGATATTTTTGAATCTTTGTGTGTCTTAAAGAAAAAGAAATAAGTTCCGAAAAGGGGCTCAAACTGGAGAGACTCTTTGTCGAGAACTTTTTTTGCATTGCAGTTTTCAAAAACTATCTGTGCTTTTCCTGTGTTAAAAAGATATGCGTTGTTATCCAGGTCTTCTGAAAAACTTATATTGATTAAAGGAATCTTTACAGAATCTGCAGCATAGTATTTTAAATTTTTTGCAAGAACTATATTTGACTGTGTGTGCTTTTGAATGATATATGGACCAGAAAAGGCTCCGTCTTTAAAATCGATTACAGAAAAAGCATGATGACATAAAATTTTTGGAAGATAACTTTGTGGAGAAGTAAGTTCGATGCTTAATGTGTAGTCATCTTTTGCGTAGATTGCAACGTCTTCTGGTTTTCCTTTCTGATAGCGAAGTGCTTTTGCTCCGCGGATGATGTCGAGAAAAGAAGAATAGTATGCTCCTTTAGTCTGAATTAAATTTAACCACGATTCTTTTACGTTATGACTTGTAATTGGTTTTCCGTCAGAAAAAAACGCATCCTGTCTTAAAGTAAAAGTCCATACGAGCATATCGCGGCTTGTTTTATAACTTTGTGCGATTGCAAAGTCTGGTTCTGATGTTACAGGGTTATAAGAAAAAAGTCCTTCGTAGATACTGTTTAAAATCTGTGCTTCATCTTTAAAAGAAGAAGTATGAGGATTTAAATCCAGGGTTTCGCGACCCATAATGACAGAAAGTTCTTTTTGTTCCTGCACAGTTTTGTTTTTATTCTGTGCAGACAGAGTAAATCCTGATTGTAATAAAATAAAAAGGGTGAGGATAAATTTAATTCTATGCTTCATTTTTGATTCCAAGTTTCTGCATCTGTGTCTGTTCTTCGATGTAAGACAGATAGTCTGCTTTATGCTGGTTTACATTAATAAGAGTATTCTTTAATGTCGTAAGTTCCATTTTTAAGCCTTTGACGAAACTTTTTTTATCTGTCGAAACAGATGATTTAAAGAACTCATCGAGGGCTGCAAGTTTTGTCATGAGTTTCTGTGCTTCGAGAACATTCTTGTTAAGAAACTCGAGGATTTTTTCAGGCTGACTTGTCTGAATTTTCTGAAAAGCAGTAGACTGCCTTAATGCAAAAGAATTTAAGAAACTGATTTTTTTTGAAAGCAGCTCCGTAAACTGCTGAAATTCAATTTTGTCTCTTATCTTTGCACCGGTAGAAGCTTCTGTAATTGTGATGTTATAAATTACAGGAGGCTCAGGAATGTTAAATGCTTTTCTTAATGCGACTGCAAGTTTGCCTAAGAAGCTTAAGTTTTTACTCTGAATAAGATTATGGTTTTCGTTTATCTTTGTAAGAACTGTTTCAAATTGTGGAGCAAGACCGCTTAGTGCAAGAACTGCCTGCATTAAATATTCTTTTGTATCAACCTGTTTTTCTTTTTTCTGCACGGCTGATTCATTGATTTTGATTTTTTCAAGAACGGCAGCCTGGCGTTTTTCTTTATCCGGACCAAGATCTTCGTTTGCAATTTCTTCGATAAGTGCAGAGTAATAAGGAGTTTTTCCCATTACACCTGGGAAAAGTTTTTTTATTTCTGCAATTTCTGATTCTACGCTCTGGTTTGCTTTTTCTTCGCTAAATTTAGGATGCTCAAAAATATCTTTTCTGACATATGCTTTGTAAACTTCTTTTTGAAAGTCGCTGAGCTCTTTAAGCGTGATGTTTATGTTTTTTGTTACTTTGTCGCATTTAGAAATCGTATCGTTTATCATGCTTACAGTCATTGACGGTGCGTTGTATTTTGCTTCGTTTAAGAGGATTGCAAGACCACGTGTATTTGCAAAAGGGCTTGATACGGTAAAAGAATGCCAGTTGAACGTATTATTAAATTCAACAAATTTCTTGATTTTAGGAAATGTAAGGTTTTCGATTGAAAATTTATAATAAGTGCTTACGAAATCGAGGATTCCTTCGTAGTCAGAGATTCTTGTTCCGATAACAAGGGCACGTTCAGAATCTACGAATGGTTCATTAGGAAGAATCTCGATGTCAGAAATCTTTTTTTCGAGCTTGTAAGGGTCTGGTTTTATGATTGACTTCTGAACAAGCGCATCGATGAGATTTTTTACACATGTATGAAGAAGCCTGTAGTTTTCGAGCAGTTTAACAAGGATTTCCTTATTGTAAAACTCGATTTTTTTATCGATTGTTGAAATTACCTGTTGTGAAAACGCTTTATCCGACATATCCCTTACTCCATTATATCCATTATCCTATATATTGTAAAAAAATGCAAATTTGGACATGGGAAAGGTTTTTTCTTGCAAAAACTACTATGGTAAATTACACTTATTCAGTATGAAAAAAGGAGAGAATCAATTTGATTTTGAGAGGAAAGTGGTATGTATTGTGAAAAATGTGGAACAAAAGTAGAGGACGGTGCAAAATTTTGTCCTGGATGCGGAGCAGAAGTGAATGGTGCAGAAGGTGTGTCTTCGGTTTCTCCTAAAAGCAGAACTGCGGCTCTTCTTTTTGGTATTTTTTTTGGTCATCTCGGAGTTCATAATTTTTATCTTGGACAGATTGGAAGGGGTGTTACAAAATTAGTTCTTTCTGTTTGTGGAATCGGAGGATATGTTTTTGCTTTTTTCAAGCTTTTCTTTAAGGTTGCTTTAACTATTGAAGATGAAACAACTCCATTAACTTCTGGAATGCCTGAAATGTTTGCAGGTGCTGGTTTTGCACTTATTTTACTGGCTATAACTGGAATCTGGGCGTTTGTTGAGTGGGTTATAATTGCCTGCGGAAAAGCGCGTGATTCAAAAGGTCTGCTTGTTTCTAAGTGGTAAGCGTCTGAAAGTAAGATAAAACTTAAAAGAACACGCCTTTGATGAAGATTTCGATTCCGATGGCGATGAGGATTATACCGCCGAGGATTCCTGCATTTTTGCTCAGGTGTGTTCCGGCTTTTTTGCCTATTGCAAGTCCTGCCATGCAGATTGCAAAGGTTACGACGCAGATTATGATAGAAGAAACAAATGCCATGAGCATGTCATATTCTGCAGTCGTAAAACCAACCGAAAGCGCATCGATTGATGTTGCAATTCCCTGGATCATCAGTGTCTTAAATCTTAGTTTTTCACTTTCTTTTTCTGATTCGCCGTCTTCGTGTAAGGCTTCGATAATCATTTTAATTCCGATGTACATTAAAAGACCAAGTGCAGTCCACGGAACTAAAAAATAAATTTTTTTAAAGTATTCAACTATAGTATGAACGCACAGCCAGCCTGCCATCGGCATTGCAAACTGGAAAAGACCGTAAGTTGACGCAATTAAGCACATTCTTGTTTTTTTCATGTACGGTTCGTTAAGACCATTTGCAAGAGAAACAGAGAAGGCGTCCATGGCAAGACCGATTCCTAAAAATATACTGTTTGAAAAAAACAATGCTGACCAGTTCATGAATGTGAGTATGTCACTAATTGAATTTTAATGCAATCGGTGACATACTTTGAGTAAATTTGGCTTGAGGAATTCTAATGAAAAAAACTAACGCGATGAGAATACTTGATAAAGCAGGTATTCCGTATAAGGCAGAAGAATATGACGATGACGGTGAGCATGAGCTTGAGCATGGAGCTGCTTCACGTACGGCAGAAAAGCTTGGTGTAAATCCCGAGCAGGTTTTTAAGACAATTGTTTTTAAATCTGAGTCAAAGGAAGTTCTTGTTTTCTGTCAGTCTGCAGTTCATGAGATAAATGAAAAAAAAGCGCGCAATGCAGCCGGTGTAAAATCTGTAACGCCTGTAAAACAGGATGAGCTTTTAGCACTTACAGGATATATCCGCGGAGGATGTTCTCCAATCGGAATGAAAAAACAGTACCGCACTTTTATTGACAGCTCTGTAATGAATTTAAATGAAGTTTGTGTTTCTGCAGGTGCGCGCGGCGTTCAGTTAAAGCTTGCTCCTGCAGATTTAGTAAAGGCTTCGAATGCAGATGTCTGTGATCTAGTTTTATAATTTTTTATAGGAGAAACAATATGCGTCTGGTATTTGTTCGTCATGGTGAACCTGATTATGAACACGACTGTCTTACAGAAAACGGAAGAGTGCAGGCAAAGAGCACTGCTGTTCGCCTTGCAAAAGAAAAATTTTCTGCAATTTATTCTTCTCCTATGGGGCGTGCAAGAGAAACTGCTTCTTACACTGCACAAGGGCGCGGGCTTGATATAAAGATTTTAGATTTTATGCACGAAATTGACTGGGGTGATGTTCGTGATGCAGCAGGAAGTGATGGTGCTGCAAACAATGCTGGTGCGACAGGTGTTGATGTCAAATCTGGCAGCGCGCAGTCAGAGCCAAAGCTTGAATACGACGGACATCCGTGGATACTCGGTTACAAGCTTCTTACAGAAGAACCTGAGTATATAGGAAGTCCCGACTGGAGGAACCATCGCTATTTTAAAAACAACATCTGCACGCAGTATTATGAAAAGATTTCAAAAAAGTTTGATGAATTCCTTTTAGGATACGGGCTTCGAAGAAAGAACAATCTTTATTTATGCGAAAAAAAATGTGACGAAACGATTGCGCTTTTTGCACACGGCGGGTCAGGATCAATAATGCTTTCTCATGTTTTAAATTTTCCATTTACGACTGTGCTTATGACAACACCTTTTGGAGTCTGTTCAATTACGATAATCGAGTTTGGAGTAGACGAGGGTAAGCTTACGATTCCACGGCTTGAACTTTTTAACGACATGAATCACATCGAAAAGTTTAAAAAAGAAGAGATTAAGTTTGAAAAATAACCTTATAAAGTGAATGATGTATAAATAATTGCCGTGCTATATGCGGCAATTATGACAGAGTTATCAGAAGTTTTTCAGGTTCAAATAGAATCCGAGGCCGACTGCACCGAAATTAAAGCTGTCAGATTCTTTTCTGAAAGGGAAAATAAAAGAGTGCTGATAAAAGGTTCTTATTCCGAAAAAATCTGCTCCAGAAGCGCTTGTAATATGAAAAGTCATGCCGGCTTCTCCAACAATGCCTGCCGCAGGATCACTTGTAACAAGATTAAGTTTTGCAATTGCAGCTATTTCTGGTGATAAAGAAAAATTGTCTCCAAAGAAAATATTAAATCGTGTTTCTACACCGGCATCACAAAAAAAATAATTTGCAACATCCGTCATCTGCCAGCTTACACCATATTCAAAATTAAAGGTCCTGCCTCTTTCCCATTTGACAGATAACCCTGGATAATACTTTTCCAGATTTTCTTCTGTTGCCGGGAGAGGAAGTGTTCCATTTATTGTAACAAGTTCTTCATGTCTTGGGGCTATAAAGACTTTTCTTACATGGTCCCTGTTATAATCAAATTTAACTTCTCTCATATAAAGGGGCGCGTCAACATGAAATGACATTCCACAAATGTACCAGCTTCCGTTCTCTTCTATCCAGTTTATATAAATGTCATTACTCGTTTCTGGATTATATGACTGATTAGAAATTAAAGTTTTATATTGAGAAGCGGCTTTGTCTTCAATAAGATATTTTTTTGCTCCATAACTATCGTATTCGTTTGGTCTGTATTTTTCTAAAAGAAAATATGAAAGAATAAATTTCTTTTCTTCTACCGATGTGTTTTCGTCTACGGGTGAGTTTTTTAAATAAAACATTTTTATTATGTTATTATACTGAACTATAGTAATGCTCTGGGCATATGTATCCGAAATATATTTACTGAATTTTGTAACGGTATCTCTTTTAAGCGGCTTATCATTAAGTGGAATTATTTTACAGATTTCTTCTGATAGTATTATTCTGATATCGTTTTCCTTGGATTTATCATTTATTTTTTGTGCAAAAAGCATTTGAGAAGCCATGAAAATTGCCAGAATTGTTACAAGGTTTTTAATAGTCTTTTTCATATTCTAAAATCCGCTCCCGTCTAAGAAAAGTGTTATGCCGATTCCTAATTTTCCTACGTCTACTTTATGGTCAGTTTTTCTTATTGGATAGTAATAGCTGTGTTTGTAAAATACGTTTATTCCGATGTATGATATTGCAAATCTGATTCCAGAATCCCATGAGTAGCCGTATATCGGATTATCGTTCCATAGACACAGGTCTGCATTGATACCTATGTATGGATCAAAGAGAATACTACCGAAGAACATCAGCGGTAAATGAAAGCTTGTCCCGATTTCAAGAGGCAGATAATTTGTATTATTGATATACTGCCAGTCAAAACCAACTTTATAGCCCATCCACCCTTCAAAAAGGCCTTCAATCTGTGCAGAAAAACCGTACCAGACGTCATCAGAATCTTCTGTTAAAAGCGGCATTGTAAAAAAAGCATCGAAACATAAGCCTCCGCGATCAAGAAAAGTTACATACTCTTTTTTTTCTTTTGGTTCTTCTGCATAGACTGTAGTGAGAAAAGTCAGACTAAGAAAAACGGCGGATAATAATTTTTTCATTAATTTACTTTATTCCTCTTCGTGCCTTAAGTTTTTCGTTTATCTTTTTTGCTTCGTTAAAGTCCAGAAGATAAACAAGAACAGTTACAACAAAGAAAACCAGAATAAACATTACTTCCATAAGAGCTATTGATGAAAAATCTTTTTTAAACCAGTTGAACTTTAACCCTATAAAGCATAACACAGAATTTATAATAATGAAATATAGAATTTTAAAAATAATAAGCTGTTTATTTGACATATTCTTTTTTATCATGATAAGGCGTGATTTTTGAGCGTACAATATGGTTTTGGGTAAGATGCATAAAAGACGGGGTAAAATGAAAAATACGCAGTGTGATATTCTATATATTCTATAAATAATTTATAATTGAATGGACTAAATAAAAAACTGGAGATTAAAAAAATGGCATCACTGCTTTTAGCTGTAATCTATCTTATTTTTGTAAGCCTCGGACTTCCTGATTCTCTTTTGGGTGCCGGCTGGCCTGTAATGCAGGGCGTTTTTAAAGTTCCGTCTTCATACGCAGGCTTTATATATATGTCGATTGCGTTTATGACGATAATCTCGGCTCTTGTAAGTCCAAAAATCATAAAACGGTTTGAAACAAAATGGATTGTAATAATTTCGATTTTCTTTACAGTGCTTGGGCTTGCAGGATTTTCTTTCTGTACTGAATACTGGATGCTTTTTGTTTTTGCAGTTCCGTATGGGCTTGGAGCCGGAGCAATTGATTCTGCTGTAAATCATTATGTTGCAAATAATTTTTCTGGTTCTGTAATGAACTTTCTTCATTGTTTTTATGGAGTAGGGGCAGTCATAAGTCCTAACATCATGGCGCTTGCTTTAAAGTATGCAAGATGGAACGAAGGATATAGATGGGTTTCTTTTATTCAGCTTGGAATTTTAATTATCTGCGTTTTATCGATGCCGCTTTGGAAAAGTAATTCTAGTACAGAAGAGGAAGAGAGAAAAAATAGCGCGGGGATTCGTGAAACAATTTTGCGTCCCGGAGTTATTTTTACGATGATTGCATTTTTCTCTTACTGTGCTGGAGAAGCAACATGCTTTTTGTGGACATCAAGTTATTTTGCCGGAACAAAAACAGGAATGAGCGAAGAACTCATCGCGTCGTTTGGCTCGTTAATTTTTGCAGGGCTTATGCTCGGAAGAATCATCTCGGGTTTTGTTTCTGATAAAGCAGGCGACAGACTTTTAGTTAGGCTTGGAATTGCATTTGAATTTTTAGGAATTATTTTAGTGATGATTCCTGTTGCAAATTATTTTGTCGCGGCTATTGGCTTTGTAATCATCGGAAGTGGAATGGGACCTGTATATCCTGCGATTCAGCATATGGCGCCGGTTAACTTTGGGAAAAAATACAGCGCATCTGTAATCGGACTTCAGATGGCGTCTGCATATACTGGAACAACAACAATGCCGATGGTATTTGGACAGCTCCAGCAGCATTTTGGAATTTTTATAATGCCGTATTACGTTTTATTATTTGCAGTGATGAATATTCTTTTTCTTGAAATTACGTTTAAGGTTGTCGGGAAGGGTAGAAAAGTATAAAAACAAGCTCTTTTACAAAATGCGTTTGAAAAAGAACTGTAATTTGCAATAAAATAAGGGAAATTAGAGGAAATTTTCCCTTGTTTTGTTGCAAATATTTTATTCCCATGTTATCATAAATCTATGATAGAAGAAGCTCCTGAAAAAGGCGAGACAAGCGAAGTTTTCCATATTCTCATGAATCCAGAATATGTTTCTGCAATTGAGAAAATCAATGATGAGTATTATTACTGGGATAAGGTAAAATACCATGTTCCAAAGGGATTGAAGCCGGAAGATTTTTGGAATGCTGTAAAACAAAGCCGAATTATTGGAAGCAATACATATAAGTTTTCTGTTTGTAGTTTTTTTTATAAAGAAACAAATATGATGCAGTCGCTGCTGCATAATTTTGATATGAACTTTGGTGGTACAATAGCTTCTTCAAATATTCTTTCTAGTAAAAACAGACAGTATTATCTTTTAAGTTCAATTATGGAAGAAGCAATTGCTTCCAGTCAGATGGAAGGCGCTTCAACTACAAGAAAAGTTGCAAAGGAAATGCTCAGAAAGCAGGCAAAGCCGAAAGATAAAAGCCAGCAGATGATAGTGAATAATTACAATACGATTCGCTATCTTTCTGAACATAAAGATGACGATTTTTCTCCTGAATTATTACTTGAAATCCATAAACAGATTACCGAAAAGACATTAGATACTCATGAAGATGAAGGGCGATTCAGAACAGATGATAATATTCAGGTAGTTAATGGTATGACTGGTGAGGTTGCACATAATCCACCATCATATACTGCAATAAAGCCAACGATAAAAGAACTCTGTAAATTTGTAAATAAAGAGTCTCGTAGTTTTATTCATCCAATCATTAAAGCTATTATTCTACATTTTATGATTTCGTATCTTCATCCTTTCGTTGATGGAAATGGAAGAACTGCCCGTTCCCTTTTTTACTGGTATATGCTTAAAAAAGGTTATTGGCTTACTGAATATCTTTCTATTTCAAGAATTATTTATAAGGGTAAAAATCAATATGAAAAGGCTTTTTTGTATACCGAGCATGATGATAATGATTTAGGATATTTTATACACTATAACTTAAAAGTTCTTAATCAAGCCTTTGAAGAATTAAATAATTACCTTGAAAGGAAAGCAAAAGAAAATGCTGCAATATTGGAATATAGAATTCCTGGTTTAAATGAACGTCAGATTCAGATAATAAAAATCTGTACAGAAAAACCTTCTTCAATGTTTACGAGTAAAGATCTGGAAACAAGATTTAATGTTTCTGTAAAAACAATTCGATCGGATTTGGAAGGGTTAGTTTCTGTAGGCTTGATGGAAACGGTTCCTTTGAATAAAAGACTTAAAGGATATACTCGAAGTAAAAACTTTGAATTACGTTTAGAGGAAATTAGGGGAAATTAGTGGAAAATTTCCCCTAATTTAAATGGTATGCACAAAATTCTTAAAAATTTGTGCATATTTCGATAATGTGCTCAAACGGAGAACAATATGCACGAAATAAAAAAAATTACTATCGGAACAGACAACTGTTATATCGTTTCAAACGGACGCGATGCAATTCTTGTTGATACTGCAAGTGCACCGGGCTGTGATAAAATTATTGCTGAATGCAGTAAATTCAACATGAAGCTTATTGTATTGACTCATGTTCATTTTGATCATGCCGAAAATGCGGCAAAAATTGCAGACTATTTTAATATTCCGGTTGCAGTAAGCAAAGAAGATGTCGAGCTTTTTGAAAGCTTTGATAAGCAGCCGCTTTTTTCTTACGGGCTTACAGGCCGCATTGTGCTTGGGCTTTCGCTTACTGTTTTAAGAAATACAAAGGTCGAAAAGCCGCACAATATTATTTTTATTAAAGATGGTGACAGTCTTGCTTCATACGGAATTGACGCAAAAATAATTTCGCTTCCAGGTCACACGAACGGTTCAATCGGAGTTGATGTAGAAGAAAAAAGTCTTCTTGTCGGAGATGAACTTGATAACTGGGTAGTTCCTGCGACGGGCCATTTATATACAAATCTTGATGCGATAAAAGAGAGCGCAGAAAAAATCCGTTCTCTCGGAGAACGCACTCTTTATTACGGCCATGGAAAGCCTACGAAAAATAAATTTAAATTTTTTAAATGAAAACCTATCTTGCAATAGACTTAAAATCTTTTTATGCCTCTGTTGAATGTCGTGAGAGGGGACTTGATCCTCTTACGACAAAGCTTGTCGTTGCAGATAAAAGCAGAACAAGTAAAACAATCTGTCTTGCCGTCACTCCCGCGCTTAAAGCATACGGCCTTTCTGGTCGAAGCCGCCTTTTTGAAGTAGAAGCTAAGGCGCGCGAAATTAAAAAGCAGACCGGAAAAGAGCTTGAATATATTACAGCCGTTCCGCGGATGGCTCTTTATATAAAATACTCTGCAAAAATTTACAGCATATATCTTAAATATTTTGCACCGGAAGACATTCATGTTTATTCGATTGATGAAGTTTTTATCGATGCTACAAGCTATCTTTCTTTTTACAAATTAAGCGCGCGTGAGCTTGCAGAAAAAGTAATCAGTGACATTTTAGATGAAACCGGGATTACAGCCACTGCAGGCATCGCTCCTAATCTTTACCTTTGTAAGATTGCGATGGATATCTGGGCAAAGCATATCGCACCCGACAAAAACGGCGCGCGCGTTGCAGAACTTGACGAAATGACTTACCGCAGGGAACTCTGGACTCACAAACCCATCACGGATTTCTGGCGCATCGGAAACGGTATTGCACGCCGGCTTGAAAAAAGATTTATCTATACGATGGGAGATTTAGCGCGCGCCTCCCTTAAAACGCCTCTTGCTCTTTACGACGAGTTTGGAATTGATGCTGAGATTTTAATTGATCATGCGTGGGGACGAGAGAGTGTCGGGATGAAGGATATTAAAAACTACCGCTCGGGTGCAAAAAGTCTTGGAAGCGGCCAGGTCCTTCATTGTGCGTATACTTTTGAAAAAGCGCGTATTGTTGTGCGCGAGATGGCAGAATCTCTTGCGCTTGATTTGTATGAAAAAAAACTTGTGACCTCGTCTGTTACGCTTTATGTGGGATACGATGTTGAAACGCTTGAAAAGTGTTCGGGTGAAGGGCTGGCTGATGATAGTGAGACGCGTTCCGGAAATAAAGCGTGCGCTGGTGATGCCGGCAACTTTGAAGGTGAAATTGTAAAAGATTATTACGGCCGTCTTGTTCCAAAGCCTGCTCACGGTACGACAGGCTTTTCCGGTATTACAGGTGAGACAAATCTTGCAGATGTAATTGCAGATTCTGTAGTGGAGCTTTATGACAAAATTGTAAACCCATTATGGCTTGTCCGCCGCATAAACATAACTGCAAATAATACAAAGCATATAACGGAGTGTGAGCCGACACTTTTTGATTCTGAAGTAAATTCAACTAAAGAAGAAAGCTTACAGAAAGCCCGCCTTTCGATAATAAAAAAATACGGCAAAAACGCAATCTTAAAGGGAACTGACTACGAAGAAGGCGCTACAGCACGCGACAGAAATGCTCAGATAGGAGGACACAAGGCGTGAAGTACGATGATATACTAGACACCGACTGGAATGAAAGTTCTCTTAAAAACCGAATGAGTGTGAGCCAGAGAGCAAAAATATTTCTTCCTTTTGCAGCCCTCACAGGTTATGAAGATGAACTTGATAAAACCCTCCTTCGCGAAATAGAAAATATGAAGCAGAAAACCGGTTCGATAAAATTCTGGGAAGAGATGCCTCAAAAAGACGGAATTTAATCAAATTTACAAAAAAGTTAGTAAAATCTAACAGAATTTATTGACAAAAGGGTTAAAAAGTTTTATTATCGTCGCCGTTAGAAATAACTAACAAAAGTTAGCAAAATCTAACAAGGAGTAATAAAATGGTTAAATCCAGAAAAATCGTGTGCGCTGCAGTTTTATCTGCTTTTGCGTTTGCTGCAGTTTCTGCACAGGAAGTATCTTTTGAAAACGAAGTTTCAACAGATATCGTAAATATCAGTATCACAGATGATGATACAGACAGCAAGTTTGCTGGTTTTGAAAATAAAACTACAGCAGAATACACATCAGAAAAACTTGATATGGGTCTTGTTCTTAAATTTTCCCTTACACAGGAAGATGATGACTCAATCAGACTTGGTTCTGATTCTTATGTAGATGATTATTTTATCGAATTTAGACCTATCGATATGCTTGGAATTGGATTCCACAAGGGACAGCTTTTAGAAGGTGCATTCCTTCCTTGTCTTGATGACCAGCAGGATGCAGAAATCGAAGCCGGAAACTTAAGAAATGATTTTGGTGTTTTTGTTCGTCCTGTTGACGGTCTTGTAATCAGTGCAGGTTTTGATTTTGATTCATTCTTTAATAAAGATGATACAGACCCGCTTATCAATGCAGGTGCAGAATATAAATATGAAGAAATGTTTGCAGTTGGTGCAATGTTCAGAAATATTGTTTCTGATGACCGCTCAATCGGTGTATATGCTTCATATACAGGTCTTGAAGGATTTACTTTCAATGCAGGTTATACAAACAATGGAGAAATCGAAGACTTTAATGTAGTCGGTGATTTTATCAATGCTGCAGTTATGTTTGAAAGCGATGCATTTACACTCAATGTAGATGCAGCTTTCTCTCTGGACAGCGATGATAATACAACAAATGATCTTTATACTGCAGTTCTTGCAGGATATCAGGTTAATGATGCACTTGCTGTAAAACTTTACGGCGCATTTACAACAGACTTTGATAACGATGATACATGGGTATTTACTGTAAAACCTTATGTTGAATATGCAATCAATGAACACAATGCAATCAGCGGCGGCGTTTGTGTCGGTATTTCAAAACCGGAAAAAACAATTTCCTTCCCGGTATCTTGGGTATACACATACTAAATTTCGAGGAAATAAAAATGCCTTTGAGTATGGCTGATCTTGGAGAGCAGTTTTTGATAAAAAAAATTGCTGGAAATGAAGAAGTGCGACGTTTTCTTGAAAATCTTGGCTTTGTCTGTGGAGCAGAGGTTTCTCTTGTTTCAAAGATAAGCGGTAACGTCATCGTTCAGATTAAAGAAAGCAGAGTTGCTATAAGCCGTGAAATGGCTCAGAAAATAATTGTGTAATTTTTTTTACGTGCAGGGTTAGACAAAACTAACTCTGCATGTAAATTCAGGAGAAATGTATATGACATTAAGAGAGACTAAAACCGGACAGACGGTAACAGTAGAAAAGCTCAATGGAGAAGGGGCTGTAAAACGCCGCATTATGGACATGGGTATTACAAAAGGTACAGAAATTTATGTACGCAAAGTTGCGCCTCTTGGAGATCCTGTTGAAATCACAGTTCGTGGTTATGAACTTTCTGTTCGTAAAGCGGACGCAGAAATAATTCAGGTAAAGTAGGAGGAGATGATGATTAAAATAGCACTTGCCGGAAACCCTAATGCGGGTAAAACAACGCTTTTTAATGCGTTAACCGGAGCCAATCAGTTTGTTGGAAACTGGCCTGGAGTAACGGTAGAAAAAAAAGAAGGTAAACTTAAAGGATATGACGGTAATGTCGTAATTACTGACTTGCCTGGTATTTATTCACTTTCGCCATATACACTCGAAGAAGTTGTTTCGCGCGATTATCTTGTTAAAGAACGTCCTGATGCAATTTTAAATATCGTTGACGGAACAAACCTGGAACGCAACCTTTATCTTACAACCCAGCTTGCAGAACTTGGAATTCCTATGGTTGTTGCTGTTAATATGATGGATGTCGTTAAGAAAAACGGCGACAAAATTCATATTGATGCAATGGAAAAAGAACTTGGATGTCCTGTTGTAGAAATTTCTGCATTAAAGGGAACAGGTTGTATCGATGCTGCAGCTCTTGCAGTAAATAAAGCAAACGAAAATAAACCTATGATGTACAAGCATCGTTTTAACCCGACTGTTGAACATGCGCTTGCTCACATCGAAGAAGCTGTTGTTCATGATTTATCAGATGAACAGCACCGCTGGTATTCTATAAAACTTTTTGAACGCGATGAAAAAGTCATAAAGGCTCTTGGAGTAGATTCAGCAAAGCTTGCACATATAGAACAGGATATTAAATCGTGTGAAAAAGAACTTGATGATGATTCTGAATCAATCATCACATCGGAGAGATATAAATATATTGAATCAATTATAAAAAAATGTGTTACAAAGAAAAACCGCGAAAAGCTTTCTACATCAGATAAAATTGACCGTGTAGTTACAAACCGTTGGCTTGCGCTCCCGATTTTTGCTGTTGTAATGTGGCTTGTATATTATGTATCGATGGTAACAATCGGTGCTGCAGCAACTGACTGGGCAAATGACGGATTGTTTGGTGACGGTTATCACTTGTTTGGAATCGGAACTGCCGCATATGAAGAAGCTGCAGAAGAGTTTGGTGATACAGCGGCAATTCTTGAAGCTGTAGAAGCAGGTGAAACTACTTATGTTGTAGTTGATGATGAAACAATGGAAGTTTCGGAACCGGTTGAAATTACTGATGAACTTGTTGCAGAAGCAAAAGAGCTTTCAGAAAAATACGGCGAAGAAGGTCCGGATCCTGCAGACTTTGGAATCTGGGTTCCGGGTGTTCCTGCTCTTATCGAAAGTGGTCTTGATGCAATCGGATGCGCAGACTGGCTTAAAGGTCTTATCCTTGATGGTATTGTTGCCGGTGTTGGTGCTGTACTTGGATTTGTTCCGCAGATGCTTGTATTGTTTATCTTCCTTGCATTCTTAGAAGCATGTGGTTACATGGCACGTATCGCATTTATCCTCGACAGGATTTTCAGACGCTTTGGTCTTTCTGGTAAATCATTCATTCCTGTTTTAATCGGAACAGGTTGTGGTGTTCCTGGAATTATGGCATGTCGTACAATCGAAAATGAACGCGATCGCCGTATGACAATCATGACAACAACCTTTATTCCTTGTGGTGCAAAGGTTCCGTTTATTGCCCTTGTTGCCGGAGCTATCTTTGGTGGTTCTGCAGCAATTGCAACATCAGCTTACTTTATCGGAATTGCTGCTATCATTTGTTCAGGTATCATTCTTAAAAAGACAAAATCTTTCATGGGTGAGGTTGCTCCTTTCGTAATGGAACTTCCTGCATACCACTGGCCTACCTTTGGAAATGTTATGCGTTCTATGTGGGAGCGCGGCTGGTCATTCATTAAGAAGGCTGGAACAATCATTCTTCTTTCTACAATTGTAATCTGGTTCCTTTCATTCTTTGGCTGGACAGACGGCGGCTTTGGAATGCTTGAAGAAGATCAGATGGATGCAAGTATTCTTGCTAAGCTTGGAAGTTGCATTGCATGGATTTTTGCACCTGTAGGCTGGGGTAACTGGCAGGCTGCTGT
>DBWY01000003.1:0-12777 GCA_002309195.1 Treponema sp. UBA1226 | reverse complement strand
AATATTGTTGGTACAATGGGTATTCTTTATGGTGGTGAAGAAACCTGGGCAAATCTTGCTGCAGCCTTTACTCATCCAGCTGGACTTTCATTCCTTATCTTCAACCTTTTGTGTGCTCCTTGTTTTGCAGCAATCGGTGCTATCAAGCGTGAAATGAACAGCAGAAAATGGACATGGGCTGCAATCGGATGGCAGTGTGGACTTGCATATGTTGTATCTTTCGTAGTATATCAGATGGGAAGTATGTTCAGTGGAAATGGTAATATCGTTGGATTTATTTTTGCAGTTGCAGTTACTGCAGCATTCATATATGCACTGTTCAGAAAACCAAAGAATGTAAAATAGAGCCGGAGGGAAATATGGCTGGTACAATTTTTGTAAGTTTAATTCTTTTAGCAGTCGTTTGTGCAATTATTGTAAAAATGATTCGCGATAAGAAAAAAGGAAAAAGTTGTGCCGGCTGTCCTTCGTGCGGAATGTGCAGTAAGCATGGTGGGTGTGAAAAATTAAAGTAAAGGAGTGGCCTTTAATAAATGTTTGGGGTAGTTGAATTTCATGAAATGATTGAATGCATAACAACTGCACTCGAAGAACGTGACTATTATACAGAAGGCCATTCAAGGCGGGTAAGTGATATGGTACTCGCCATTTCGCACAGGATGGGTTTTTCTGAAGATGAAACAAGACTTTTTCACTTTTCTGCACACCTACACGATATCGGGAAAATCGGTATACCAGATTCAATTTTAAGAAAATCAGGAAAACTTACAGATGAGAAATTTTCTGTAATAAAACAGCATCCTGCAATCGGTGCAAGAATTTTGAGAAAGGCATCTGCCTTTGAGCCTCTTGCAGAAATCGTCCTGCATCATCATGAGCGATTTGACGGTCTGGGCTATCCGGACGGGACTTCAGGTTACTCAATTCCTGTAGGTTCAAGGATAATCGCAGTATGTGACTCAATTGATGCAATGATGACGACCAGAAGTTATCGAAGTGCCTTTTCTGAAAAAGAATGCTTTGAAGAAATAAAAAAGTGTTCTGGCACAAGGTATGACCCGGATATTGTAGATATTGCAGTAAAATACTGGGACGAACTTATGGAAGCAGCGCAGTATAAGCGATAATTCTATGATAAATATAAAAATCTTTAGCGCAGTGTCTGCCACTCCTCCTGAGGCGGACGCTGCGTTTTTTTGGTATTATACCCTTGTTATAAGTAAATTCATTCAATATAATAAAAAAAAGGGGTAAAAAATGGTAATCAAAGAATCCGCAGAAATGTATCTCGAAACAATTCTTGTTCTTTCAAAGAAAGGAAATGTGCGGGCAATCGATATAGCAAAGGAAATGAAGTTTTCCCGCCCATCGGTAAGCATTGCACTTCATAATCTTGAGCAGGAAAAGTATATTTCGATAGGAGATGACCAGTCGATAAAACTCCTTGCCAAAGGCGAAGAAATTGCTAAAACAATTTATGAACGCCATACAATTCTTACAGAATTTTTTGAGCAGATCGGTGTTAAGCCTGCAATCGCAGCGGCAGATGCATGTAAAATTGAACATGATATAAGCCCGGAATCTTTTAAAGCAATCAAAAAAATTGTTAAAAAAAAGTAAGTTAGTATTGACTAACTTTAAAAATTAGTGTAGTATTTAATTAAAGTTAGTTAAGGCTAACAATAATCTTCTACTCCTGTGATGAAGATTTTAGCGTTTATAGTCTCTTATAGCGTTATATGTAAACCTTTAGACACCTGATCCAGCCAGTCAGGTGTCTTTTTTTTGTAAAAAAACTGCAAAAGTTAGTTGCATATAACTTTATTTTGTGGTAAGTTAGTCATAGATAACAGTTAGGCAATACTAATTGCAATCTGGAGGATTGTATGACAGAAGGTACAAAAAAATTTCTTTGGGGTGTGGCAGCAGGAATTGCTGCAGCAGCTTTTATTAAAACAGACACTTTTAGAAAGGGTTGTGCAAAGGTTGTTGCAGGCGGTCTTCAGCTTAAAGATGATGCAAAAGAATATTTTGAGACCTTAAAAGAAGATGCAGAAGACGTTAAAGCAGAACAGGATGCAAAGAAGGCATAAATGAACTTTACTGTAAAGCATTCTCTGCCAGGGCGAATACGTATTCGCTATGACAAATCAAGAATATCAAGGCGACAGGCTGCTCTGGCATACAGTCTGCTTTCTGTTCAGGAGGGGATGTCTGATGTAAGTGTTAACTATACAACAGGCTCCTTCCTTATTTATTATGATGTAAAAAAACTTTCTGAAAAGTACATTAAAGCATACTTTATTGCACTTTCGGATAAATATTTAAAAAATCAGGAAATGCTTGAGGCAGTTGAAGAACCTGACGAACAGGAAAGACTTTTGTTTGATCTTGGACTTATGACTGTCATGCATTATGTAAAAAGAATATTACCACTTCCTCTTAGAATATTAATCAGGGTTATTTCTCTGGGACCTCGTATTTTAAAGGGAATTGAACAGATTTCAAAAGGAAAAGTTTTTAAATCAGAAGTTCTTGATGCAGCTGCAATTTCCATGGCATTGATTACACGTGATATAAAAACTGCGGCAAATATAAATTTTCTTTTGAATATCGGTGATACGATTGAAGAGTTTACAAAAAAGAAATCATATTCTGATCTTGCAAACCGTCTTTTATCACAGAATGATCATGTTCAGCTTGTAAAGAAGGAAGAAGACGGAAAAGTCATAGAAAAAACAGTCCCGATTTCTGTACTAAAAAAAGGTGATACGGTTGTAGTAAGAACAGGCAGCGTTATTCCTGTTGACGGAACAGTTTTGAGTGGCGAGGGCCTTGTTAATCAGGCGACCATCACTGGAGAGCCTCTTGCTGTTGAAAAAACTTCTGGCAGCTCTGTTTTTGCGGGAACTGTAATGCAGGAAGGAGAACTGTTTATAGAAGTTCGCGCTGCCGGAAGTCAGACTAAAGTTCAGAATATTATGGCAATGATAGATAATTCTCAAGGGTTAAAGGTTTCATCGCAGGTGCGCTCAGAATATCTTGCTGATTCGCTTGTTAAATATAATTTTTTGCTTTCACTTGGTGTTTTTCTTTTTACGGGAAATGTCGCAAAGGTGATGGCAACGCTCATGGTTGACTACTCGTGTGCTATGAAACTTGCTTCTCCAATTGCAGTTTTAAGTGCAATGAAAGAAGCTGCAGAAAATGGAATTATAGTAAAGGGCGGGAAGTTTCTTGAAGAAGTCTCGGCTGCAGATACTGTTGTATTTGACAAGACAGGTACTTTAACTGCAGCAACTCCGGAAGTTTCAAGACTCATCGCATTTGACGGGCGGACAGAAGATGAAGTTCTTGCAATTGCAGCCTGTCTTGAAGAGCATTTTGCGCATCCTGTTGCAAATGCAATTGTAAAGACTGCAACAGAACGTGAAATTCTGCATCCAGAAGAACATGCAAAGGTTGAATACATCGTTGCTCATGGAATTGCGACAAAATTAAACGGTAAAAAACTTGTAATAGGAAGCCGTCATTTTATTTTTGATGATGAAAAAATAGAAATACCTGACGGTCTTGATCAAATTCAGCATGAAGCAATACAAAACGGCGAGTCTCTTTTGTATCTCGCGGAAGAAAAGAAGCTTATCGGTATTTTCGCATTTAACGATCCTGTAAGAAAAGACGCTGCCAGAGTTATAAAAAAACTTCATCAAAGCGGAGTTAAAAACTGCGTAATGATTACAGGAGACGATGAAGGGGCTGCAAAAAATGCGGCAAAGGTTACGAAAATAGATCATTACATTTCAAGAGCCCTTCCTGAAGACAAGTTTAAATACATCGAAGAACAGAAAAAGAAAGGTCATAAAGTAATTATGATTGGTGACGGAATTAACGATGCTCCTGCTCTTTCCTGTGCAGATACAGGAATTGCAATGGGAAACTGCGCAGATATTACAGGCGAAACTGCAGACATAATTCTTTCGTGTGATAATGGTCTTGAAGGACTTTATAAAACACGTGTGCTCGGAACAAGACTCATGAAGAAAATTGATTCTAATAACCGTGGCATCGTTGCAGTAAATACGACATTTATGCTTCTTGGTCTTTTTGGAATAATTTCACCTTCTGTTGCGGCAATTCTGCATAATGCTTCGACCGTTGCGTTCAGCGTAAATGCTGCAAAACCGCTGCTTTTACCGGATGAAGTGTGAGGTTGCTTTAGCATGCAGTACAATTATTTTCCCGGAAGATTAAGATTTAGAGATCCGGTTTTGCGTGATGTTGATATACGAAATGCTGTTCTTGAAGTTTTGAGCCTTATATGTCCTGAAGCTGAAATTACGTATAAAGAATCAACAGCAGGTATTCTTGCAGTATATCCTGCAGATAAAATTAAAGAAGAAAAATTAAAACCTTTTCTTCCTCTGCTTTTAAAGATTGAACCAAAGATAAGGTTTTACACTCCTTCAAAAAAAGATGAAGTACTTGAAGGAATAAAAAGAATAAAAGATATGGCAGAAAAAATTTAAAAAAAACAGTAGAAATCCGGAAATGATTCTGGTTAAAGAGGAGTTTATAAAAAGGGTCAAAACCGTGCAGTTCATGTTCTGCGTGTTCGCACAAAGACAGTTGTGGAACAAAGGCCTGCTCATCATGTATGCCGGAAGGCGGATTTAAAAATATGGGTATTATGTGGGAAGTTATAAAATAATTTTATAAAATATTTCTATTGGAGGTTATTTATGGGAACAGCAGTTGTATTTATATTTTTGATTGTAATTTGTGTTGCAGCACTTGGAAGCATAAAAAAAAGAATTAAATATGGTTCAGCATGCTGCGGAACTCATGATGCACCTCCGTCAAAAATAAAGGTTCGTGATAAAAATAAATCACATTATCCTTATGTTTATGTTCTTACTGTAGATGGCATGATATGTTCCAACTGTGCCCGTCGTGTAGAAAATGCATTTAATTCAAAAGAAGGTTTATGGGCAGTTGTAAATCTTGAAAAGAAAAATGTAACTGTGCGTGCAAAAAAGAATTGTGATGAATCACAGCTTTCTAAAACTGTCAATGATATCGGATATACTGTTATTGATATTTCCCTGCAAAAATAATTTATTTTATAAATAAGTATTTTTATTGTAAAACAAAATGAATGTGTTATAATCATTCAGTATGGAAGAAAAAGTAGAATTATTTATCAAACAGCTTACACCTGATGTTTATATGATGGATGAAGGTCATATGGCCTGCGGTTACATTGTTATTGGTACAGAAAAAGTTTGTGTCATTGATACAATGAACGGTTATAATGACGTTAAAAAAGTTGTCAGAGAAATAACAGATAAACCGATTGTTGTTGTAAACACACATGGTCATGGTGATCATATTTTCGGCAATGTTTATTTTGAAGAGGCTTATCTTAATCCGGATGATTTTGATCTTGCAGAAAAATCTATAAATATGCCTGAGTTTGCAAATGCATGTAAAGAGTTTGGAATTAAAATGCCGCCATTTAAACCGATAAAAGAAGGTGATGTAATAAATCTTGGTGGAAAGACACTCGAGGTTTATAATCTTCCGGGACATACAGCCGGCGGTATAGTTCTTCTTCTAAAAGAAGAAAGAATTCTTTTTACAGGAGATTCTGTAAATCACCATCTATGGATGATGCTTAAGCATAGTCTTAGTCTTGCTGAATATGCAAAGTCTGTGGATAGAATTTTATTTCTTAAAGATAAGGCAGACAGACTTTTACATGGGCATACAGCTGGCTTTGATGATATATCACTTTTAACTTGTCTTCGTGATGGCGTTCAGGAAATCTTGGACGGTAAAACAGAAAATGATAAAGACTTTAAATGGTCTGGTGGTACATGCAGACAGCATAATTTTAAAGTTCTTGAAGGAAAAGAATACAGTCAGACAGACGAGTATGTCATTTATTATAAGCCTTAATAGCCTTTTGGAAGTACACCGTATTTTTTAAAAAACGACTTTGAAAAATGACTCATGTTTGTGTAATCGGATTTTATTGCCGCTTCCGAAATTGATATGTCATTTTCCTCAAGTAATCTTGCAGCATATTCAAGAGCCGGAGATCGCTGGATTTTTTCTCTAAGTGATTCAATCCGTTCCACGTCGCTTTTATCTGGCTGCGGAAGTCGTTTTATTTCGTCTGTCTTATGATATGCAATTCCATAAAGAACAAGAGCAGTAAGCTCTATCATTTTTCCTTCTGAATATACTCCTTCATACTCTTTAAAACGATCTGATGTATCAATTTCTGAAAGAACTCTGTACATTTCGACTTTTTCACTTCCTGTGTTAAATGTTCCGGATTCATCTTTCCGTATAAAGTCGAAATAGAGCCGCTCCCATCAAGCTTAACGTTGAAAGTCTTACCTTTTATGACTATCTGTTTATCTATATTCATATGGTAAGACTATCATATCATTGTTAGTCAAGACTATCAAGAAGCGGCTGCAATTTTACTGCTCGTCCTTTTTTCCAAGTGGTTTCAAAAGCTAAATCTGCTTTCGTTGCTCCCTTGACTGTATTTATAACAGGATTTTTATCTTTTCCAAAACTTAAGAATATTGGAATTAATACTACGACATAAATATAAACCATCATTACGACGCTTGCGGCAACTACACCAAGCCAGAGCATTGGTCTGATATTTGCAAACATAAATGAAAGTAAAGAAACAGCTGTTGTTATTACAGTAAACAAAATTGGCCAGCCAGATTCTTCTACTGCCTGGATAACAGATTCTTTTCTCTTTCCCGTTTGTCTGAAATGCATTTTAAACGCATTGATGTAGTGAAGGGCATATCCGATTGAAAGTGCCATTCCCAAAAGAAGCGGAAGTGACATTAAATCTGAATCTGCAGGAATATTCAAAAGTCCTGTAAATCCAAGTACTGTTCCGATTCCACAGAGGGTTGCTATAAACGGAACGATTACACCACTTGGAGAATTTTCTGGATTTCACTCCCATTTACAATCCAGTCCTCATTAGTGCTTTCAGAACGGAAATTTTTCATTCCAGAAAGACAGAAAAGAGTTACAGCCAGAAGTACAATCAAGCAAATCCAGCGATGCTTTATCTGAGCTTCGCCGATTTTGCGGAAAAACGAATTGATTTTTGAAACTTTCATATAACCTCCATAACGGATATAGTTAGTATAAACTAACTAATGAAGATTTTATAATCAATTTCTGTCACTCTCTATCAAAAGTCGATATTTTTTTAACATTTTTCGCTCAAATTTTTTGCAGGGAGGAATAAAAGAACGCCCGTTTTTGTATGTAAATCCCGCTTGATTTTACTACGTATACGTAGTAAAATAACCTCATAAGGATTTCTTATGGAGGTTTTATGAATAAACTTTTTAGATTTAATTTTACAAAAGAAACAGCCGTTGCTCTGGCAGCCGGCACAGTGATGGTTGCATTAAGCCTTCTGATGCTTCCTTTTTCTGGAAGTTCTTTTTTAGACAAAGCGATGTCATTTGTACTGCGCGATCTACTTATGATTTTTGGTCTTGGCGTTGTTTTTGTTTCGCTTTATGCAGGTAAAGACGGTAAATCTGCTTTGAGCGAAATCGGATTTTCCGGAAGAAAAAATGTTTTAAGTCTTATCCTTGATTTTATTTTTGGAGCCGCTCTTCTTGCAATGTTTTTAAAAGAAGAAATTCCATCCGGTCTTGCAGATATAAAAAATTTTTATGCAGCTGTTTATATTCTTACAGCTGGAATTTTTGAAATGACTTTTATATATGGTTATCTTCGTTCAAGTTTTGAAAAAGCATTTGGAATTATTCCTGCGATTATTCTTACGAGTGTTTTTTATTCATTCCATCATGCGGGATTCCAGCCTGAGTTTATGCATCTTCTTTTTGTTGGTCTTATGTATTGTTCAGTTTATTATATTACACAGAATCTTCTGATTGTTTTTCCTTTTTTCTGGGGAGTCGGTGCTTTGTGGGATGTAATCGTTTCTTCTGATGCAGGCTCAGAGATTAAAAATGCTGAATCGTTTATCATTGCACTTGTGATTTTGCTTCTATCTGCAATCTGGATTTTTATATTCAAAAGGAGAAAACGCAGTGCTGTCTAAAACTTCAATCGTAATCTGTGGAATGCTTTTAGAAGGTGAGATGAACGCTTACGACATGCTTAAAATGATTGACAGCATGAACATGAAGTACTGGCATCCGATTGGCGCAACAACGCTTTACGAAACATGTATTCGACTTGAAAAAAGAGGATTCATAGAAGATACTGGCAAAGCAGAAAACAAGGCTGTTTATCGTATTACAAAAGACGGACGCGTAGAATTAAAATCAACAGTCTGTGAACTTTTTGAACGTATTGATTTCGATTCTGTCTGGTTTTGTCTTGCGGTGATGTATTCGGGAGTGCTTACAAAAAAAGAACTCGAAGCAGAAAAGAAAAAGCGCGCTGCTCTTCTTAATGAATATGAAAAAGGAACAAAGGAAAAACGCGACAAGATGATTTTACAAAAGATTCCATATATCAATATCTGCGCAATAGAAAGAATGATTCAGATAATTCAGATTGAAAAAGAGACGCTTGCAAAAATAGGTGAGGTTTCAAAATAATGCACGGCCAATTTAAACTATTTTTTGAAAAAACTTATATCATCGTTGTTCCGACTTTTAAGGATACTCTTGTTCACCATCATAATATGCTGCATGTATTTTTTGGCAATGGAGATTTAAAGCTGTCGGCGTGCGGTAAAGAAATTTGCGGCAATGTGATAATTCTTGAAAACGATATTGAGCACAAGGCTCCCGATGGCGAAATTGCATTCTTTCTTTTTGTAGATCCAACGTCACATTTTGCAGAAGTCCTTCGCGAAAAGTTTTTAAATGGAGAGCCGGCTGTGGCTGTCAATCTTCCTCAAGCGACTTTTGACAAAGCTTCTCTTACAGAAGAGAGTATTAAAAAAACTGTATTTGATTTTGCTGGCGTTGTTCAGCTTTCAAAGTTAAATCTTGATGAACGTATTTTGCAGATTCTTAATAACATTGATGACTTTAAACATCTTGGCTCAAGAGTAAGTGAGCTGGCAGATAAATACAGTTATTCAGAAAGTTATCTTACGCATCTTTTTAAAAACGAAACCGGAATTGCTTTAAAGAGTTATCTTCTTATGCGCCAGTTTGAATATGTGTGGCGCGAAGTTATGAAAGGCCGCTCTTTGACAGATGCTTCTATGGATGCAGGTTTTTCTTCGCCATCACATTTTTCTGATGTATGCCGTAAGCTTACCGGAATAAGCGTAACAAAGGTTTTGGAAAGTCAGAAAACGCAATAAACAAAAAAAGCAGATTTTTAGAAGTATTCCGCCTTATGCTGCTGTAATATCAGATTAAAGAGGTGTGTTATGGACAGCAGAAATTATTTAAAAGCTACAAGAATGCTCGATTACGAGAATAGTTCAATCCAGAAGCTTATCGAAAAAAGAGGCTGGAAAACTCTTCCTGAGTTTGAACAGATTAAAGCGATTTACAATTTTGTCCGAGATGAAATTCTTTTTGGCTATAATGTTGATGATGATATTAGTGCATCTAAAGTTTTAAAAGACGGATACGGACAGTGCAATACAAAGGGAACACTTTTTATGGCACTGCTTCGTTCATGTGGTATTCCCTGTCGTGTTCACGGGTTTACAATCGATAAAAAACTTCAGAAAGGAGCTATGACAGGATTTGTCTATAAGAATGCTCCGAAGAATGTTTTTCACAGCTGGGTAGAAGTTTATTTTGAAGGCACCTGGTATGAACTTGAAGCGTTTATTCTTGATAAAAAATATCTTGAAAAACTTTGGGATATCAACAGTACGTGCACTGGAAGCTTTTGCGGCTTTGGCTGTGCAGTAAAAGATTTTAAAAACCCTGTTATAGATTTTAACAGAAACAATACATATATTCAGAGTGAAGGAATAAACCAGGACTTTGGTGTATACGACAGCCCTGATGAACTTTTACAGCAGCATCACCAGGACCTTGGCCCTTTAAAAAGGTTTGCCTTCAGACATCTTGGAAGACATCTTATGAACAGAAATGTAAGAAAAATAAGGAATTATAAGCGGTAGATTACAAATGATAGAAAATATGCTATGATAATGAATATTGAATTATAGCGATGCATGAAAATGCGTTCTGCAGGAGAAGTGATATGAAAAAAATTATTTTAGCATTTTTGTTCGGAGGTTTGATGTTGAGCGGAATTTTTGCAAAGACTGCAGTTGTATATTTTAGTGCAACCGGAACTACAGAAAAAATGGCAAAGGCTCTGGCAGCAGAAATAAATGCGGATGTTATTGAAATTCAGCCTGAACACAAATATACAAAAGCAGATTTAAACTGGCGCGACAAAAAATCACTTTCATCGATAGAATGTAACGATGCAAACAGTCGTCCTGCAATCGCAAATAAAATTGACATAAGCAGTTACGATACAATAATCCTTTGTTATCCGATCTGGTGGGCTTATGCTCCGAAAATCGTTTACACTTTTGTTGAAAGTCAGAAGTGGGAAGGAAAGAAGCTTGTTACTCTCTGTACAAGCGGTGGAAGTGGACTTGGCCGAAGCGGAACTGACCTTGCAAAATTTGCAAAAGGTGTAGACTTTAAAGGCGGAAAAGACTGTACTCGCGGCAAAGCAGCTGAACATAAAAATTATGTTGAAGGCCTTTTAAAATAAATTTCGCCTGTGAAAAAATTTTCTAGCGACCGATAACTTAAAAGGAGCTTCTGTGCCTGATCTTGATTTTATCATTCACACAAAAAAAGATTTAATCTCTGCGGTTAACAGTTTTGGTTTTCTTCCTTTTTTTGCAAATCCAATTTCTGGTTTCTCTATCGAAGAGCATTGCGAAGATGATGTCTGGTATCAGGAAGACGGCTCGTGGAAAGTGTGGGAATGGAAAGGTCCTGTTATCCGTGAGTGCGGTATTGCTTACGGAAAATTTTTTGGCGGAAAAGCTGCATTCGTGAGCAGAAAATGGTTTCCTGATTTTGCAAATTATCGCCGGGACGGATATGATTTTGAAGGCTGCTATGAAGACGGTCTTGTTTCTCACCGCGATATGGAAATGTATGAACTCATAAATGAAAACGCTCCTATTTCTTCGCGCGCGCTTAAAAATATCGGAAACTACAGAAAAGGCGGGAAAAAAGGTTTTGAAACAATAATTACACGGCTTCAAAGTCAGTGTTACGTTCTTGTAAGTGATTTTACTTATGCGCGAAATAAAAACGGGGATGAATACGGATGGGGAATTGCAGAGTATTCAACTCCCGAAAAATTTTTTGGCGAAGATTACTGTAACACTTTTTACGAGCGCACTCCTGAAGAATCCTATAAAAAGATTTTAAGGCATATGCACAGACTCTTTCCTGATGAAGATGATGAAGTAATCCGTAAAATTCTTGGATAAAAAAAAGCAGATTTTTAGAAGTCCTCCTTCCTAAGTTGTTATATCATACTAACAAGTGAGGTCTAATCGGTGAGGGTGGCGCATCATTAAGTGGTGGTGAACGTCAGCGCATTTCAATTGCACGAGCAATAATGAAAGATTCGCCGATTATCATTCTTGATGAAGCAACGGCAAATGTCGATCCAGAAAACGAGCGTGACCTTATGAATGCAATTGAAGAACTTACAAAAGAAAAAACTGTAATTATGATTGCTCACAGATTAAAGACAGTTCGTAATGCTGATCAGATTGTTGTAATTGACAAAGGAAGGATTGCAGAACAGGGTAAGCATAATGCACTTGTAAAGCAAAAAGGAATTTACGCCCGCTTTATTGACAGCCGTAAAGAGGCTGTAAGCTGGAAATTATAATCTGCATTTGCTTTTAATTGAATTGATGTAGGCGACAGCATAGCGTGATAAAACCATTCCTTTCCTGGTTATAACACCGATTGTCATGCTGTCGTTTACATCAAGCGGGCGAGAAATAATTTCTGGCCCGTTTAATTCTTTACTTATGATTCCAGAACATATTGTGTAACCGTCAAGACCTATTAAAAGATTAAAGAGTGTTGCTCGGTCTCGAACCTGGATATTTTTTTTACATTCAAAATCGATCTGGGTTAAAGGCTCTTCAGCAAAATAAAACGAATTAAAATCACCCTGTTCGTAAGTAAGATATGGGTAAGACGAAAGGTCTGTAAGTTTTATTTTTTTCTTTTTTGCAAGCGGATTGTTTTTTGAGATAAAAATATGAAGAGGGGCCGTAAAAAGCGGTTCAAATACAAGATTATTTTTCTTAATCAATTTTGTGATTACATTTTTATTGCGGCTTGAAAGATAAATAACGCCGATTTCACTTTTTAAATGTGCAACATCTTCGATAATTTCATGGGTCTGTGTTTCGCGTAAAGTAAAATCATATTCGTTTCCGCCAAATTCTCTTATAACATCTACAAATGCATTTACGGCAAAAGAATAATGCTGGCAGCTTACAGAAAAAATTGTATTTCCAGAAACTCCGCCTTTAAATCTGTCTTCTAAAAGAGAGGCCTGTTCAAGGACCTGACGGGCATAGGATAAAAACTCATCGCCTTCGTTTGTAATAGTAACGCCTTTATTGGATCTGGAAAAAATTGTAATTCCCATTTCCTGTTCAAGTTCGCGAATTGCGGCAGTTAAGCTTGGCTGTGAGACAAAAACGCGTCGAGAGGCTTCTGTTATGTTGCGTGTATCTGCAACTGCAACGGCATATTTTAA
>DBWY01000007.1:90978-191464 GCA_002309195.1 Treponema sp. UBA1226 | reverse complement strand
ATGAAAGCTTCTAACGCTCCAGAGCTCCTTGCTCAGCCAGATATCGACGGTGGTCTTATCGGCGGTGCTTCACTCAAGGCAGAAACTTTCGTTCCAATCTGCGTGCTCTAATTTTTGTTTTTAAGTGAATTTAAATAAAGCCGCGGGTTTTAATTTATTGAATCGTGCAGCTTACACGACGCGTCCGTTTTTAAGGGCGCGTTTTTTTATGGACATGTTTCTATTCTGAATTTATAATTATTAAAGAAATATGGAAAGAAAAGGGATAATGATAAAATATTATACAACTAAACAGAAATTTCTTCGTTGTATTCCCGGGCTTATTTTTATGCTTATAATAGTTTCTATTATATATTTGAGTGATAAACCATGGGAAAGGGAAAAACGTCAGGCAGAAGCAAAAATTCGTGCAGAGCGGCGTGAAAATTTTAGAAGTGAAAAACTGGATGAATTTTTTAATGACTGCCGAGTTGAATATAGCAAGGATGATTTTCCTGTAACTCACGAAATTGATTTTGAAAAATTTGCATCTATAATTAAAAATGCAGAACATGAAAAAGAACATCCTTATAGATCACGCTTTTTCGGGCATATATATTTTATTGGTAATAAAGATAATGAATTTGCTGTTGAGTTGACATTTTTTGGTTATCAAGACGGTTATGTCAATGTTACTATATGCCAAGGAGAACCCGGAAAGGCGGATTATTGGTGGCATTATGCATCAAAAGAACTTTTAGAGTGGGCTAAGGAAACTTTCCCCGAAAAATTTGAAGAAATAAGAGAATATAGGCCTAGTTGGTTTGTCAGTAATTTTGCAGGATTTGTTTTGCTTGGATATATCTTTTTATCCGTACTTATAAGTCGTATTATATCTGGCAAAAAAAAACAGGATAAAGATTATATAAAGCGTTTCTATAAATCTTTACCTCCAAAAACCTGATGACATATCACCAGAATTCCTTTATAATGGTAGAGTTATAGTATCTCTTTTTTTTACGAGGGCCCTCAGGGGTATAGGGGAAAATATGTCATTAGAAAAAATGCGTAATATCGGAATCATGGCTCATATTGATGCCGGTAAAACTACGACCACAGAAAGAATTCTTTATTACACTGGAAAAATTCATAAAATAGGCGAAATTGACGACGGTCAGGCTACAATGGACTGGATGGCGCAGGAACAGGAACGCGGAATTACAATCTGTTCAGCTGCAACTACAACTTACTGGAAAGATTATCAGATTAATATCATCGATACTCCGGGACATGTAGACTTTACTGCAGAAGTTGAGCGCTCGCTTCGAGTTCTTGACGGTGCAGTTGCCGTAATCTGTGCAGTAGACGGTGTTCAGCCTCAGACAGAAACTGTATGGAAACAGGCAGACGAGTTTAACGTTCCTCGAATTGCATTCATGAACAAGATGGACAGAATCGGTGCTGACTTTTTTGGCTCGATGGAAGATGTTCACAACAAATTTGGAATTGACTGTCTTGCACTCCAGATTCCTATAGGTGAAGGTCCTGATTTTGAAGGCGTCATTGATTTATTAAAGATGAAAGAAATACGCTGGGATGCTGAATCCGAAGGCGAAAAATTTACAGAGTCCGACATCGACGCATCTCGTCTTGAAAAGGCAAAAGAATGGCGCGAAAAACTTGTCGACATGGTAGCATCAAGTGATGATAAACTTGCAGAGATTTATCTTGAAGGCGGTGAAATTTCTAACGATCAGCTTAAAAAGGCAATCCGTAATGGAACTATAAACCGCACTTTCGTTCCGTTTGTAATGGGAAGTGCGCGCCATAATCAGGGTGTACAGCCGTTGATTGATGCAGTTGTTGATTATCTTCCAAGTCCTTTAGATGTTCCTGCAACAAAGGGAGTTCATGTAAAAAAAGACAAAGAAGAAGAAGTTGAAGTTCCTTGTAAAGAAAACGGAATGCCTGTAGGTCTTGTTTTTAAAATTCAGTATGACAGAGAAATGGGATCACTTTGCTATGTAAGAATGTATTCGGGTAAAATCGCAGCAGGTACTCAAGTCTTTAATGTCGGAAAAAGAAAAAGAGAGCGCGTAAACAGAATTTTACGTATGCACGCAGATAAATCAGAACCGATGGACAGCGTAAGTGCAGGTGATATTGCAGTATTTATCGGACTTAAACTTGCACAGACTGGTGACACTCTTGGATCAGAAGGACTTCCTGTTTTACTTGAAAGCGTAAAATTTCCTGAGCCGGTTATTTCTGTTGCAATCGAACCTGAATCATTAAGCGAACGCGACAAGATGAATGAAACTCTTGAAATTCTTTCTAAAGAAGATCCGACATTTACTCATCATGAAGATCAGGAAACAGGTCAGCTTATTATAAGCGGAATGGGTGAACTCCATCTTGATGTTCTTGTTACAAGAATGAAAGATGACTTTGGAGTTAAGTGCCGTGTAGGTGCTCCTCAGGTTACTTACCGCGAAGCCGTTACTGCCGAAGCTTCTGCAAAAGAAGAATTTTCTAAAGTACTTGCAGGTAAAGAAAATACTGCAGGTGTTACTATTAAGGTTTCTCCACGTAATCAGGGCGAAGGAAATGATTATTTATTTACTGCATCACGCAAAGAAGTTCCTGATGAAATTATCGATGCAATTGAACAGAGTGTAAAAAGCTCACTTGATTCTGGAATCCAGTATGGATATCCGTGTACAGATACGATGGTCGAAGTTACGGCAATCGATTACAACGAAACGACTTCGACACCGTTTGCATTTGCTTCGTGTACGGCAGCAGCCTTTGATAAAGCATGCCATGATGCAAATCCACAGCTTTTTGAACCTGTAATGAACGTAGAAATTTCGTGCCCTAAAGAGTTTGTAGGAGAGGCAATGAGCCAGGTAACTCAGCGAGGCGGAATGGTAATGGGACAGGATTCTAAAGCTTCTGGTGAACTTGTTCACGCACAGGCCCCTATGGCAAAGATGTTCGGTTTTTCCACAAACCTTCGTTCTGCGACACAGGGAAGAGCTTCGTTTACTATGGAGTTCAGCCACTTTCAGCTTAAACCGGACGGACTAAACAGCGCATGGTAATACAGTTTTTCGCTACATTTTATGTTCTTGTTCTGCTTAGCCAGGCCCTGTTTTTAAGACATGGGCTTACGCATAAGGCTAAAGGTGACGGCGTATTTGTATCGATTCAGCTTATATCAATGTTCATAATCGTGCTTGCCGGTTTAAATATGCTTTTTCTGCATTTCGGCGAGATGGGCTTTTTATTTTCCAAAATATGTTTGAGTGGGTTTGCTGCTCTTTTTATTATTGAAATAGGTGTTTTTGCAAAGATAAAGGTAAATAATTTTGCAGGGAAATCGCATTATACGAAACTAGCGGTTTTTATAGTTTCGATTATCGTTGCAATTTCGTGTTCAATTTCATTTATCAATGTTTCGAACGAGCAGTTTTTCGAATACATAATAGTACCTATCAGACCGTTTTACAATGTAATTTCCAATTCTCCGGAAGGAGAGCGCATTGTAGTTTTTAAACCAGGCGAGCTCTGGGATATATATGCATTCTGCTGGTTCGCACTGGTTTTCATATATGCGCTTCTCGATTTTATGAGAATCGTAATGCGTTCTATAATAAATTCAATTCATGAATTAATTATTGTTCTTGTTTTTGTTTTTCAGTTTGTTTTCTTTATAAAGTTTATAGATAATCCTTCTTATCTGTGTTTTGAACTGAGCTTTTTCTGTTATATTCTTCCTTACTGTTATTATATGCTTGTTTACGAAGATAAACCGTGGTTTATCAGAAAGACATTAAGATCAATTCTTTTTAAACAGACTGCTGCCTACTGTGTTGTATTTAATGCTGATGATCTTCTTGTTGATTTTAATGAAAGTGCAAAAAGATTTTTTGGATTTGATTCTAAAGATATCTTTCATCTTACGATGGAAAAATTTATTTCTGATTATGTTCCGATTGGAAATGTGCCGTATGATTCTTTTTCGGTTGATCAGATTCTCGTTAAAGGAAAGAATTCTTCAAAATCTACATGTCAGCTTGAATATCACAGACTCGGATATTTTAAAAACGAAACAATATGTTCTTTTTTCATCATAAATGATATTTCAAACGTCGTAAAGAAATTTTCTGATATTCAGCAGGCATCGATGACAGATAATATTACCGGGCTTCATGCACAGCATGTTCTTGCAAGAAAAATTCGTGAAATAAATATGTACAGAAGATTTCCTTATTCGGTTGCAGTTTGTTCTGCAAAAATAAAGGATAACGACTCTCATGTTTTAAATAATAATATGGCTCTTGTTAATGTTTCTGAATGTATAAGAAACAGAATAAGGGCGAGCGATTTTGCTGCATACGAAAACGGTCATATTGTTCTTTTGTTTCCGACTGAGCTTGATGCTGCACGCCGTGTAATGGAAAGAATTGAAGAAGCAATACGTGATGAGCAGATTGCAAATTTTGAAATTGAATTTCAATATGGAATTGCAGGAAGACAGACTCCTGATACTGATATTCAGGAAACGCTTAATGAGGCACATTCGCTGTTATTTAAACAGCAGGTTGATAAAAAATAAATTTTTCAGGTGGGGAAGACTATGGATTTAAATGATTTAAGGTTAAAGGCTTATACATCTGCCGGAGCAAAGACAGACGGTGTAAAGACTGGCGGAACAAAAAAAGAATCATCTAAAGCTTCTGTGACTTTGCATAACTCTCCTGTAAAATCCGAAAAAAAAGAAAAATATATTCCTGACCCTCAGGTAAAGGCTGCGGCAGAAGCGCTTACAAGCGGCGGACTTTTAAAAGTTCCTGCTGCAGAGGATGGAAAAGAAGACGTTTACCGCAGGGTTGCCAAATTCCTTATTCTTATCGGAGTTGACCAGGCCGCCCTCGTAATGAAACATCTTACTCAGGAAGAAACAGAAAAAATTATTCCTGAAATTACTGCGGTTCGTACGATAGACCCGGATGAAGCCCTTGATATCCTCGAAGAATTTAACTCTGTAGTAGAAAGAGTTAAAGAGGGCGGCGGAACCCATACAGCGCAGACAATCCTTGAAAAAGCTTTTGGAGCAGAGCGCGCGAAAGATCTTATGGACCGTCTTAACATCGAAGAAGAAGTAAAGCCTTTTTCATATCTTGAAGACAAAGAAAGCGACAGGATTTTTGAACTTCTAAAAGAAGAGGCAAATACAGTCCGCGCGCTCGTCCTTTCTTATTTAAAGCCCGAAAAGGCTGCTTCTGTAATCAAGCTTCTTCCGGCTGCAGATAAAAAAGAAGTTATCATTCAGCTTGCACACGCAAAAAAGATTTCGCCGGACGTGTTAAAGCGTGTTGATAATGCAATTCATGAAAAATCGCTCAGACAGATTGATATAAAAACAAATGCAATTGACGGAAAGGGAGTTCTTGCAGAGATTTTAAAGAAGATGGATTTTTCTTCGGAAAAAGAAATTATTTCTGCGCTTGCCGAAAACGACGAAAAACTTGCCGAAGACCTTCAGGAGCGTCTGTTTACTATTGATGATGTTCTTAACAGCGATGACAGGTTTATACAGGAATATCTTAGGGAATACAATGATACGGATATTGCATACCTTATTGGTGATAAACCGGAAGAATTCAGGGAAAAGATTTTAGGCAATGTTTCTCAGGCAAGAGCTTCGCTGATTCTCGAAGAAGAGTCATTTAGAAAACCAATGCTCAAGAAAGACTGCAATGAAATTACCCAGAAATTTTTCGCACATCTTAGACATGCATGGGAAGACGGCTCACTTATAATCAAGGGCCGTGATGATGAGATTTATGTATAATTTTGATGCATCAAAAGAGGATTTTGGAACTTTTGAGTTTCTTGATCAGACATATATTGCCGACTGTGATTCACAGGCAATTCATTTAAGACATAAGAAGACCGGACTTGAAGTCTATCATCTTTTAAACGAGGACAAGGAGAATCTCTGCTGTTTTTCATTCCGAACGCCGCCAGAAACTTCGAACGGTGTTGCTCATATAATAGAGCACTCGTCTTTATGCGGCTCAGAAAAGTATCCTCTTAAAGATCCGTTCATTCATATGGAAAATCAATCGCTCAACACATATCTTAATGCGCTTACAGGTTGTGACCATACGATGTATCCTGTAAGTTCTGTTGTCGAGGATGATTATTTTAATCTCGTTTCGGTTTATGCAGACAGCGTTTTCTTTCCTAACTTAAAGAAAGAAGCTTTTTTACAGGAAGCTTACCGTCTTACAGTTGATGAAAATAAGAATTATTCGATTCAGGGTGTAGTATATAACGAGATGAAAGGCGTTTTTTCGCAGTTTTTTAATGCAGAAGACGATGTGCTTTCAGAAGCATTTTATGACGGAACTATATATGCCTTAAGTTCCGGCGGAAATCCATCTGTAATTCCTGAACTTACATATGAAGAATATTTGAAATTTTACAGAGAAAAATATACTCCAGAAAACTGCCTTATATTTCTTTACGGAAATATTCCGACAAAAAAACAGCTTGATTTTTTCCAGAAGAATTTTATTGATCGTCTTGAACAGCGTGAAAAGATTGTAACAAAAAAAACTCCGCTTGAGATAATCAAATCTCAGAAGGTTAAGAAATTTGATGAGCTTAAAGAGTTTTACGGAATCGGGCCTAAAGTTTCTGAAGTTACAGATCCGTCAATCTGTCTTTCGTGGTATCTTGGTGAATGTAATAATCTTGATGATTACATCGAAACAAATCTGATTCAGAGTATTCTCTTTGGCCACGATGGTTCTCCTTTGAGAAAAGCTCTCATTAACTCTGAACTTGGTATTGATATTGATGATTTATCTGGTCTTGATGGCGGAACAAAATTCAGGACCATTTCGTTTGGTTTAAAGGGAATCAAATTAAAGAACAAGGATAAAATGTGTTTACTTATCCTTTCTGAAATCGAAAAAGTAATCCAGAACGGAATAAATAAAGATGATCTTGACAGTGCACTTTTGAGTGCAGAATTTGTTTTAAAAGAAGTAAAGAGAGATTTTGGTCCGTATTCACTTACACTTATGAGAAAAGTTGTAAGGTCATGGGTTTACGGAAAGCCTCTTGATACATATCTTCGTCTTCAGGAAGCATTTGACAGATTTAAAAAGCGTTTAAGTAAAGACAGCCGTTATCTTGAAAAACTCATGCAGAAATATTTCATTGATAATAAAATGCGTTCAGTAATAATCGTTACGCCGACAGAAGAATACACAAAACTCATGGCAGACCGAGAAAAAGAAAATATCGAACGCCTTAAAAAAATATATTCCGAACAGGAAGTCATCGAACAGAATAAAAAACTTACAGAATACCAGCAGAAAGATGAATCTGAACTTGTAAAATGTCTTCCTACTATAGACATAAAGACTTTAAAATACGAAATACCTGATATAACCTGTGATATTTCATGGCTTGAGTACGAGTCGGAAAATGCAGGTGTGGACAACGCACGCTCAAGTGATTCCGGTTCGAGCAGCGCCGGCTCTGACTGTAAAATTCCTTTTGGAATCTGTGTCCAGCCGACAAATTCGATAAACTATCTTGATGTAAGATTCCCTATTGATGTCCTTGAAAGTGAAGATTATTTTTATGTTGCATTCCTAATGAGCGTAATTACAGAAATAGGCTGGGGTAATAAAACTTACGAGCAATGCCAGACAATCATAAACAAAACTGCAGGTGCTTTTTCATGCGGAACAGAAACAGGTTCTCTTTCTAAATCTCCTAAAACTGCACAGCTTGCAGAAAAATATAAAGAATATAATTTTGCAGGAAGAGACTGGCTTTACTTTAGAATCAAGACTCTTAATCATATGACATCTCAGTGTCTTGATTTCCTTTATGAATGTCTTACTTCTCCTGATTTTTACGACAAAAAGAGAATGAAAAATCTTTTTGACCAGTACATCGAAGATTTTTCTGATTCGATATCTTCATCCGGTTATAAATATCTTGTAGACAGATGCAGCGCAGAAAAAACTGCAAGTACGGCTGCAGACGAAATCGTTGCAGGCTTGAGTGCATTCAACTTTTATAGAAAGAATAAAAACATAAAAAAGATTTCTGCAAGAATGGAAAGTATTTTTAAGAAAATCGTAAATTCCGGAGCATTCATATATATTACATGCGATAAGGATTCTGTAGAAAGTGCTAAAAATGATATTAAAGCCTTTGCAAAACGTCTTAACCTTAAGGCTCCTCAAAACAGAAATCCGTCATGCAATTATGATTCGCTTGTAAAGCTTACACGCCAATATGGAATGCCGGATGAAAAGCTTGAGTGCTATTCAAAAGACATTCAGGTTGGTTTTTCTGCATGTGTTTTTGATACATCAGATTCTGTTTACGGAACGCGCGAAGCTGTTGCAAAGAATGTTCTGTCCAGCTGGCTTTCAAATTCTCTTTTGTGGGAACAGATAAGGACAATTTCTGGTGCATACGGCGCATATTCGAATGTTGATTCGATTGAAAAAATTTTTAACATCATGACTTACCGTGATCCGGATCCTTTAAAATCTATTTCGCTTATTGAACAGTGTTTAAAAACCGCATCTGAAAGAGAATTTAGTGATGAGGAAGTCCAGAAAACAGATATCGGAGTTTTCTCTTATGATCTTACTCCAAAAACTCCAAAATCTAAAGGCGGAATCGCACTCAATAGAACTTTATACTGTATTTCAAACGAAGATGTGCGTTTTAGAATTGAAACTACACTTAAAATCAATGCAGAGGACGTGCATAAAGCTGCCGTAAGTGTCTACAACTCGTTTTTAAAAACGGCAAAATGTGCGGTTCTTTGTTCAAATTCAGCTAAAAAAACTAGCAAAAAAAACTTTTTTAGATTATAATTTTAATGTTGAGGGAAGAGGAAATTATGGATAAAGAAGTAGCAAAATGCATCGAGATAATGAGAAATCTCGTATCTGACATTCAGGGAGCTCCGTATCCTGGAGATGAGATTAAGTCTGAATTATACTCAATCTGGTATGAACATGTTCAGAGGGATGCAGTTAATGCGTTCGAATATCTTGATGAGCACTTTACAGACAAAAACGAAATCAAAAAAACTATAGATAAATTATTCAAATAGTCTAAATTCCGCAATGAAATTGCCGATATTAAATGTATCGAAGTCTTTTAAAAGGGTTGATATATGGCGATTTCAAAGGTGACAGTTAAAAAAAACGGATATAAGCTTAAAGGGGCTTTAAAAAAGAACGGACTTGACTGCTGGCGTTATTTTTTTAATGCGCGAAGCATTGCGACCGGCTCCGAAGCAGCTTTCTTTATCGAACTTCTGGTAGAAAATCCTGCCGTTTCCCCTGACGAATTCGTCCTTACACAGAAATCACGCCCGAAAATTAAAGCAGATGACTTACAGGCAGCCCTCACAGGCAATATAGATGTAAAAGACCAGAGTGCAGAAGAGGCTGTAATTCCTTCATTTGTTGCAGTCCGCGCCGGAATTTACGGTGAAGAACGTAAACAGATAAACTGTTTTTACCCGCCTAAACGCCTTAAATGTGATAAACGCCGTTTCTGTATGGAAGTGGAAGACAATCTTTTTTCTGATGATACTTTAAGCGGTGCCCTTGTATGTTCAAAATCAGATTCAGTAAATTATCCTGAGTACATGAGCCAGGCAGGTTCAATTTCGTGGAATTTACACTACGAACGCATGATTGATTTTGATGAAATTTCTGATTCTCAGGAAGAAAATTTCTGGCTTCCTGGTGGCGTTATCTGCAATTATTCTGGAAGAATTGTTTTAGACGAAGAAGAATATGCCGTTTCGCCTAAGAGCGGCTTTGGTTACTGCGATAAAATCTGGGGAAAAACAATCCCGGCTCCATTCTATCATTTGAGTTCAAATAAGCTTACGAGTATTTTCTCCGGTAAATTAATCGAAAACGGTTGTTTTTCTCTCCAGGGACTTTATCAGAATAAGCTTTCGTTTATTTCAAGACTCGGCGAAGACATCTTTAATTTTTCTCCAACCGGAAAATTTAATAAATATGACATCGTTTATAACTGCATTCCTGTTCCGGGAGAAGAGGATGACGAACAGCTTCACTGGTCTGTAAGCATTCACAACAAGCTTTATGTATGCGATGTCGATATTTTCTGTTCCGCACGACTTATGCTTGTGCGCGATTATGAACTTCCTTACGGAAACCACAAGGTTCAGAAAATCTTAAGCGGTTCAGAAGGTAACGGAGAACTGCGTATTTATAAGAAAATCAAGAAAAACCTCGAACTTATTCACCATGCAAAAATCGAAAACTGCGTGTGCGAATTTGGTAATGTTGAATAAAATCAAAAAACAAAATTCTTGCCGTTTTTAAATTTTATACTTAAATTTAAAGTATGGAATTTGAAAAATTTACTATTAAGGCACAGGAAGCTTTGCAGGAAGCTTCTTCTATTGCCCAGAAAAATGACAATGCAGAAATTACGCCATCTCACCTTTTAAAAGCCCTTTTAGAGCAGCAGGACGGAATCGTTCCTCCTGTAATCGAATGTGTCGGTGGTAACTGTTCTCTTTTAATTCAGAAAACAGATGAAATCATAAAATCTCTTTCTCATGTAACGGGAAACGCATCACTTACTCTTTCGTCACAGGCACAAAAGATTCTTGCCAAAGCCGAAAACGAAATGAGTTTTTTAAACGATGAATATCTTTCGTGCGAACATATTCTTCTTTCTATTGCAGACTCTTCTACAGATGCTGGAGAACTTCTTCGCAAAAACGGAATAAACCGGGACTCAATATTGATGGCATTAAAGACAGTGCGCGGCAACAACCGTGTGGATTCTCAGGATCCGGAAAGTTCAATCCGTTCACTCGAAAAATACTGCCGCGATCTTACAGCCCTTGCACGTCAGGATAAAATAGACCCTGTAATTGGTCGTGACGAAGAGATAAGGCGTGTAATGCAGGTTTTAAGCCGCCGCACAAAAAATAATCCGGTTTTAATCGGAGAGCCTGGAGTTGGAAAAACTGCAGTTGTAGAAGGACTTGCACGCCGTATTGCGTCGGGCGATGTTCCCGAAAGTCTGCGTGATAAAAGGCTTCTTTCTCTCGATATCGGAGCTTTAATTGCAGGTGCAAAATTCCGCGGCGAGTTTGAAGAAAGATTAAAATCTGTAATCAAGGAAGTTCAAAAGAGTGAAGGGCACATAATCCTCTTTATAGATGAACTTCATACGATTGTAGGTGCAGGCGGCGCAGAAGGCGGAACTGACGCGTCTAATCTTTTAAAGCCTGCCTTGGCCCGCGGTGAATTAAAGGCAATCGGAGCTACAACTCTTGATGAATACAGAAAATATATAGAAAAAGACGCAGCACTCGAAAGACGATTCCAGCAGGTTTTCTGCAAAGAACCGTCTGTTGAAGATACAATTGCAATTTTGCGCGGCCTGCGTGAAAAGTATGAAGTTCATCACGGCGTAAGGATAAACGATGAAGCGCTTGTTGCCGCTGCAGTATTATCAAACCGTTATATTACTTCAAGATTTCTTCCTGATAAGGCAATTGATTTAGTTGACGAAGCGGCTTCGAGAATAAAGATAGAAATCGAAAGCCAGCCGACAGCCCTTGATCAGGTAGAGCGAAAGATAATGCAGCTTTCTATCGAAAAACAGTCGCTTTCAAAAGAAAACGATGCTGCATCAAAAGAGCGATTAAAGAAGCTCGAAGAAGAATTGCATCTCGAGACAGAAAAACGTGACACGATGAAGGCAAAATGGCTTTCTGAAAAAAATGACATTGATAAAATACGCGACTTAAAGGAAAAGCTCGAAAAATCTCACAGTGAAGAAGAAAGATTTACCCGAGAAGGAAATCTTGAAAAAGCTGCAGAATTAAAATACAGCATAATTCCATCGCTTCAGAAACAGCTTGATGAACTTTCTGGAGAAAAGAAGGCTTCGGACGAAGACAGCGGAATTCGTGATGAAAATTCTCTTTTAAGACAGCAGGTTACAGAAGAAGATATTGCAAATGTAGTTTCAAGCTGGACAGGAATCCCTGTAAGCAAGATGATGTCGAGCGAAAAACAGAAGTTCCTTGAGCTTGAAAACGTTCTTCACCGTCGTGTTATCGGACAGAATGAAGCTGTTCAGGTTGTAAGCGATGCAATAAGAAGAAACCGTTCTGGATTAAGCGACCCTAATAAACCGCTTGGAAGTTTCCTCTTTATAGGTCCTACAGGTGTTGGTAAAACAGAACTTGCAAAGACCCTTGCAGATTTTCTTTTTAACGATGAAAAATCCCTTACACGAATCGATATGTCAGAATATATGGAAAAGTTCAGTGTAACGCGTCTTATAGGAGCGCCACCAGGATATGTAGGATACGATGAGGGCGGTCAGCTTACAGAGGCTGTAAGACGCCGGCCGTACAGCGTAATTTTGTTTGATGAAATCGAAAAAGCTCATCCTGATGTATTTAATATACTTCTTCAGGTGCTCGATGACGGCCGACTTACCGACGGTCAGGGGCGCGTTGTCGATTTTAAAAATACGATAATCATCATGACCAGCAATCTTGGAAGTGACATGATTCTCGAAGCTGATACAAAAGAAAAACTTGATGCCTTAAAAGAACCGATAGAAAATCTTTTAAAGACAAAGTTCAGACCGGAGTTTTTAAACCGTATCGATGAAACTGTAATGTTCTCACGTCTTGATAAAAACTGTATCGAACAGATTGTTAAGGCACAGATAGACAGAGTTCAGTCGAGGGTAGAAAACCGTGGCATTGTATTGTGCGTAGAACAGTCGGCAATCGACTTCCTTGTAGAAAAAGGATACGATCCAGCATTTGGTGCGCGTCCTGTAAAACGTGCTATTCAGAATTATCTTGAAAACCCGCTTGCAAAGCTCATGCTTTCGGATAAGATAACAGACAATTGCCGCCTTAAGATTTATTACGAAAATGGTGATATGCTGAGTGTAAAGAGTGAAGTTTAATAAAGCTCTACACTCCATGAGGTTGATTCATTTTTATAAATCTTCTTTGCGATGTAAGAAAGATTGTCTTTTGTTTTTTCATCAAGCTTCCACGGCATGTTGATTACAAGCATTCCGCTTCCGTAAAGTCGTGGAGGCCCGGAGTTATCTTTGAGAGAAGTTTCTGTATGCGAGTCTTCTTTGTTTACAAGAAATTTTGCGTCCATTATTTCTGCTTTATCGTTTCGTGATTTTACACATGCAATGATATTTTTTTTCATTGCTTCAATTTCGATAATGCGGTGTGCAAGAAGCGGATACCAGAGCGCAATTACTGCAACGTTCCATTTTTTATTTATATTGATTACAGCGTTTCCGGTTTTATCATACTCGTCTGCTTCTTCGTAACTCGGGTCAACAAGACAAAAGCCGCGTTTTATTGCAGGAGGGCTTAATGCAAGAATATCTTTTAAGCCGTCTGCGTGATGTACTTGAGTTTTTACCTGTGTGTGATCGCGGCTTAATGATACGAGGGTTTCTCTGGAAGCGTTTTCGTTTAATAAATCTATTTCAGAATTATTAAGTTCCATTACTATGTGAGCGCATGATTTTCCTGTAAATATTTTTTCAAACTCTACAGAGCCAGGGTATAAGTCGTGCTTTTTATAAAGTTCACAGATTTTAAAATAATTTGAAAGGCTTTCTGGGAAATCTATATTGTTCATTTCGCGTAAAAGCGGAATGATTCCAAGTTCAGCTTCTCCTGTTTTTTTACTTCGTTCATCCTGTAAAGAATAGATGCCGCTTCCTGCGTGAGTGTCAAAAACAGTGTAGGGCTTATCTTTTAAATTAAGGCTTTCTAAAATATTTATTAAAACAGTGTGTTTAAGGATATCTGCGTGATTTCCTGCATGAAAAGCGTGTCTGTAACTAAGCATGGTTTATTTAAAAAGCCTTTTGATTGCTCTTATAATCCACTTAAAGAATTCTATGAACGCGTTGAATATTTTTCTAAAGAATCCAGGGTTACGCAGTTTTTCGAGGCGCTTGTATCCTTCAAGGAGTTCTGCATCTGTAAACTCTTTTCTCTGGTTGTTTTCCTCAAGCTCAAGCTCGAGTTTTGTAACAGGAGTAAGATTGTTTATGATGACTGCATTGATGTTTGTCCATCCGATTTCTTTTGCAGCCTGTAGGCGCCTCTCTCCGGCTATGAGCCGGTTCTTGGCATCGAGCGTAATAGGATTTAAAAGGCCGTAGCGTCTGAGACTGTCTTTGAGCGGCTCAAGATCGCCGAGATCTTTTCTGATTCTGTTTTTAACTTTAATTTCAGAAATATTTACAAGCATACGGCCCCTTTATTTAGTCCATGAAAAAATTAGAATCATCGTCTTTATCATTCTTTTTCTTCGAAGATGAATCATCAAGGAAGTCAAGATTAAGTTCGAGTTCTCCGTCATCTTCTATCTCGAGTTTCTGACCAGAAAGAATTTCTGCTTCCTGTATTCTTTCCATCATTATTGAATTTGCAGAAGAATCTGAGTGAATATGACATTGTTCTGTAGGATTTGTTCCGTCCATAAACCAGAGTGTTATTGTAGGACAGCCTTCTACAGGCCATTCACCAGTTTCTGCACAGACAGTTGCCTTGTGTACTTTGCCTTCAGGCATAGGGAATTCTTTATAAGGCAAATCCTTGTTTGCAAACATCATAAAGTCACCCCAAGGTGGACCTGCAAGGCTTGCTCCGGTCATTCCCATACCCATTGATTTACCCGGAGTATCAAATCCAAACCATACGGCACATGTGTAATAAGGAGTAAAGCCGATTGCCCATGCATCTCCCCAGTTCTGTGTCGTACCGGTTTTTCCTGATACAGGCATATCAAATTTCTTTCCAGTCTGTTTATCAATGAATGTAAATTTAGAACCTGTAAGACTCGGGTCAATTGAACGCATTGCAGCGCCATATCTTAAAGTTCCGATTGTAACAGAGCTTTCCATAATCTTTGTCATTACGAAAGCGTTCTCTGGAGAGATAACCTGTTTTGGTTTTAATATTGCTTCACGAACTTTCTGTTCGTTGTTAATGATGATGTTTCCGTTTCTGTCTTCAACTGTTTTTATTGCAGTCGGTTCAATTGCTTTACCGCCGTTTGCAAAGATTGCATAAGCACGAGCCATTTCTATAGGGCGAACAGAACATGTTCCAAGTCCGAGAGGGTATCCGGGAATAAATGCGCGCGATGGAAGTTCCTGCGGTGAAATACCAAGAAGGTCAACCATTCGTTTTATAGATGCATCAAAGCCAGTCTGTTCGAGAACTTTGAGCGCCGGAATGTTAAGAGAAAGAGCGAGAGCCTTCCACAAAAGAACGTTTCCGTGCCATGCGCCGCCGTAGTTATTCGGAAGATAAGAACTTCCATCAGGAGATGTAAACTCATAAGGAGCATCAACAAGATTTGTTGCTGCAGTAAGTTTTTTAGTATCGAGACCTGCAGAGTAGTAAAGAGGTTTAATCGAAGAACCCGGCTGAACTTTTGCCTGTGTTGCGCGGATCAACTGGTTACTCTGATCAAACTTACTTCCACCGATGAGGGCTGTGATATATCCAGTATCGTTTTCGAGATTGATAAGTGCACCTTCGATTGTAGAAGCCTTTGCTTTATCCTGAGCCATCTGAGTTGCTTTGTTTATGATTCCGACTTTTAAATCTTCGATTCCGTAGAGAACAGAGAAGAGGTCAATCATCGGAGTTACGTTCTGCGTAAAGTTTGCAATCGTTTTTGAATTTGCTCTCTGACCTGTCATCTTTAAATCTTTCAAGTCAAAAAGAAGAATACACATTTCTGCCATCGGAAGATAAGTTCCGACTGCATATTTTTGTTTGTAAGATGCTTCAATCTGATATTCTTTATTTTTATTTTCTATCTGGCGCTCCATTATGAGTTGTGCCTGCTGAAGATGTGCAAGATTTCCTGATGTGTTAACAGTAAAGCCTGCAGTATAAATATCATCATCACCGTAAATTATGTCACTAAGTTCACGTCTTACATATTCGCTGAACCATGGAGCTTTATCATCACGCATAAAGAATGCAGATGTATTTGTTCTTGTGTAGTCAAAGTTAAGCCAGTATTCGTCAAAAGATTCTTCGCTTTCTTTTTGAGTTATGTATCCGCCTTTTACCATTGAGTCAAGAACGTATTTCTGTCTGTCCTTTGCTCTGTTAGGATGCTCAAACGGATTGTAGTATGAAGGGTTAGAAAGCTGAACTACAAGAATAGCCGATTCTGCAGGTGTAATTTCACGTGCACTGTGTCCGAAATAATATTTACTTGCAGCGTTTACACCGCCGGTTCCTCCACCAAAATAAATCTGGTTAAGGTAGAGTTCAAGAATTTCATTTTTAGAATAGCGGCGTTCCATCTGGATTGACCACCACAATTCCTTTAACTTTCGTTTATAAGAACGGTCTGTACGGTCGCAGTACAAAGTTCCTGCAATCTGCTGTGTAAGTGTTGAACCGCCTCCAAGTGGAATATGCGCAACTTCACCGATTATGGCACGCATGATAGCCAGAGCATTAAAGCCGTGGTGTTCGTAGAAAATTCTGTCTTCGCGTGTTATGAGAGCATCAAGCATATGCTTTGGGATTTCATAAATTGTAATTACTTCGCGCTTCTGATCTGAACTGAACTCAGTAATGAGCTCACCGTTTACATCAAGAATCTTTGTAGGAAGAGCCTGCTTGAAAGGCGAGAACTGTTCAATATTAGCCGTGTTAAATGATTCTGCGATTCCGAGTCCAAGAAGAAATCCGAAAACGACAGAAAAGAAAACATTAATGCCGATAAACACGTTTGTTGATTTTTTAATTTTCATTCCTATATAGTAGATAATATTGTGATTTTTGTAAAGTCTGTAAAGTACCGGGCGGCTGTGGCGGGAAGAGGCACTTCTAAGCGCAGCGTGCGGGCCCCATATTTTTTTCTGTGGGAGCTCTTTTATTGTGTTTTTGTTTAAAAAAAAAGGCCGGATCAGGTCCGGCCATGCCCATCAGGCAGTCAGGAGCATGGGTGGGAGGGGAAAATGCCCCTGACATTTATATTATCGACCCTATATGCCAAAATCTTTAATGATTTTTAAGAAATTTATCAGTTTTCGATGACGTCAGCGTCAAGCTTTACGTCTACAGAGTAGTTTCTGCCTTCAATTATGGTAAGTTGTTTTACGATTTCATAGCCGCCAAGCGAGAATTTGAGCGTATGTTCACCCGGAGCAAGCGAAAGAGTGCCGTTTTTAACGTCTGCAGCCTGATTGTCGACTGTTACATGGGTTCCCTGAGGCATAGAAATAAATACTTGCGGAGCTGTACTCTGAAAGTCAATGTCCAGAAAGGAGTTTTTGCCTACTTCTATGATGCATGAGCGGTTTTCTGTCCTTGCAGAAGCAGCGCTTATAGTAACATTCCGTACGCCGGGTTTTAAGTAGCAGCTGTTATTTTTATCAAGTTCAACCTGTTTGTCATCTACGATAACCGTAAGGTCAGAAGGCTTGTTTTTTGTCCTTATTACCAGGCGGCCCTTGTTTATGAGGATAGGTTTTGCCGTAATTACAAACTGAGCATTGTTTATTTCCTGCGGAACACCCTTCATTGCAAGCTGGTTTCTGATGAATACGAAATTTCTTGAGTGCTCCGGAATGAGCGTTTTGTCTGCGTACGGAGTTTTCTGGATTGTGTTTCCCCTTATAAGCGGAATCTGTATAGTAAGCGAAACTAATCCCGGATAAACTGAGGTATAGAGCTCTTTTCCGGTGTAGTCGATTGTCTTTTCTGACGGGAAAGGGCTTACATTTTCATAGATTGAATAGATTATAGTGTTTGGACACTTTGTTACGATTGACGGAATTTTTATATTAAGCTCTATTCCCTGGATAAACGTAAGGTCTTCGGGAAGCTTGATGAAGATTGCATCATTGATTCCTGCATTGACCGTAGAAGAGGCATTTGTGTCTATCGTGCCGTCCTGGTTTCTGATTGATTCAAGCGAAAGAACGGCAGTCTTTCTTACGCGAAAGCTTTCTGCACAGAGTGAGGAAGGTAAAACTGTTAAAAATAAAAGAGATAAAATTAAATGTGATAAACTCTTTTTTTTAATCAACATAATCAAGTATCAATGCCTTATGTACGCATTTGGATTTGTGCTCTGGCCGTTCTGCCTTATTTCAAAGTGCAGGTGAGGGCCCGTTACTCTTCCAGTTTTGCCGACAAGTCCTATTTCCTGTCCGGTAGTGACATTTTCTCCATTCTTTACTTCTATTTTTGAAAGATGTGCGTAGATGCTTGACAGACCGCTCGGATGCTTTATTACGATATAGTTTCCGAACGTAGGATCCATTTTTACGACAGAAATAACTTTTCCGCCCTTGCAGGCATAGACCTTGGTTCCTTCAGGGGCTGCCATGTCGATTCCCCGGTGAAACTGTTTTTCGCCATTAAAAGGGCTTGGCCTGTATCCGTAATCTGACGAAAGCCAGTATTGATCGAGCGGAGTTTTCATTTTGACATCAAGAAAAAATGAGCGCGCCGTAGCGTCCAGCTTTTCATCCGGAAGATGTATAAAATATCTTTCATTAATATTATAGCAAAAAAAACTCCGGTCGTCCAACTTTTCCATGTATTTTTTCTGAATTAATGCTTCAAGCGAATTAGCCGGTTTTTCAATTCTTACGCGTCCTGCATCAAGAACAAAGAGCCCCGGGGCAGCCGGAATTAAAAGCGTTTTTCCTGCAATTACATAGTCAACTGCCGCAAGTCCGTTTATGCATGCAATCGTTTCTGCAGGGATATTAAATCTTGCCGCAATCGTAAAAATCGTGTCTTCTTTTTTTGGTCTGTAAGAATAGAACATTGCCGCTGTCTTTCTGTTTGCCGCAAGATCCATGTAAAACTGCTGCAGGTCCATCGAGTACTGCTGGTAGAGGATGTCCTTGTCCTTTACCTCTATGCTTTCTATGAGGGGAGCATTTTCTGTCTTTATAAACTGAATTTGAGAAGGCCCGTTTTCCTGTGCATAAAGTACGCACAAAGCAGCTTGAGAAAAAAGAAATATAAGCAGTTTTTTTAGTTTATTCAGCATAGTATACTAATAAAAAAAGGACTTAAAGCTGTAAAAGAAACAACTTTAAGCCCGATTTTGTAAAAGTTCTTGAAATTAGCCTTCTACAATTGCTCCTGTAGGACATGTTCCTGCACATGTTCCACAGCTGATGCATTTTCCAGCGTCGATTGCGCGAGCACCGTTAGCTTCTGCGATAGCTCCAACCGGGCATTCGCCTTCGCAAGAGCCGCAATTTACACACTGATCAGTGATTTTGTAAGCCATTATAGTCTCCTATGCCGGTATTACGCGTGGCAATACCAGTAATTTGGTTAATTAAAAAATACCACATAAAAGGGTAAAAAGCAATAAAAAAACTTTATTTTTATTTTAAAAGTGGTTATAGTTAGATTACGAGGTATAAAGATGACAAAAGCAGAAATTGCAGGAATGATAGATCATACTCTTTTGAGTGCTTATGCTACAAGAAAGGATATAAGAAGACTCTGTAAGGAGGCAAAAGCATATAAATTTGCAAGCGTATGTGTTAATCCGAATTATGTTGCATATGCAAAAGACCATCTTACAGGAAGCACTGTAAAAGTCTGCACTGTAATCGGATTTCCGCTTGGATCTGATACTTCGTGTGTAAAGGCATTTGCTACAGAAGATGCTGTTAAAAACGGTGCCGACGAAATTGATATGGTAATAAATATTGCCAGCGCAAAAAATCAGAATTTTGACCGCGTAGAAGAAGATATAAAAGCTGTCGTTGAGGCTGCAAAAAAAGCAGGAAAAGAAAAGGACAGAGAAGTTATCGTAAAGGTAATTCTTGAAACCTGCTATCTTACAGATGACGAAGTAGTACAGGCATGTATTGCAGCAAAAAATGCAAAGGCAGATTTCGTAAAGACATCTACAGGCTTTGGAACTCCTAAAGAACTTGACGGAACCGTTCTTCCAAACGGAGCAAGCGTTCATCATGTTGCACTTATGAAAAAAACTGTGGGTGACTCAATGAAGATTAAGGCAGCAGGCGGAATCCGTTCTGTAAGAACTGCAATTGATCTTATCAATGCAGGAGCCGACAGACTCGGAACATCAAGCGGTCTCCTTATTGTAGAAAACTGGGATGACGAAAGTAATCGTTAGTTTTCGGGGCTCTTGTTTTTAATTTTCCAGTACATTTTATTTTCGCGGAACGTCCACGTAATGCGCTCCTGCTCGTAAAGATAGGTAAGGTATGAGCGAAGCGTGCTTCCTACGAGCATAAACTGCGAAAGTCTTAACGGAATATTATTTTTATCTGCAACGTATTTTAAAATGTCTTCGTGCGTAGAAGGAGATTTTTTTAAACATTCTAAAATGCAGTCTTCATTTTCGATGAGACTTAACATGTTAAACTCATAAAGAGTTTTTATTTCTGTATAGATTTCTCCGTGACTCGGAACATAATAATCTGCTTTTGTTTCGCTTATCTTTAAAAGGCTTTCTTTAAAGTGTCCTACATCAAATACAAACGGAATCCAGAAACGAGAAAGCATTGAGCGTGTAAAAATTCCGTCGGATGTAAAGAATACAGTTGTAGTTTTACCGTCTGTTTTTTCTTTGCACAGGATTCCGATCATTTCAAAATAATGTCCGGGAAGAGGAATGCATTCAAGACGGACATCGTCGTTAAGTTCAAATACATGATCAGAACTGATTGTCTGGTCAACAATTGATATTACAGCTTCGTAAAAAGGAGTGCGGTATTCTGGTAAAGGGTAGCCGCCGTAAGCAATTGAACTCTGGTTTAAAGTACATTCGATTCCGGATTTTTCCATATGGGTTGCAAGAATTTTGCATCCGGTAAGTTCCGAAAGTTTTTTGTTTGCTCCGCAGTGGTCTGCGTGTGAGTGAGTATCAATTATTGCCTTTACGCAAAAGTCAGAAAATTCTTTTTTGAGTTCTTCATAAAACTCGAGGGCAAATTTTTCATCTGGACCGCTGTCGATAAGATAAATGTTTTTGCATTCTTTTTTTTCTTTTGAATCAACTGCAATAATTCCTATGTTTGTCGAAGCAAGATATATTCCGATTGAATTCGAGAACCAGTTTATTTTTTTCTGAGTTGAATTATCAAAAGTAAATATATTAGTTTGTGCCGTCATTTAAGTCTTTGATTTTTTTATTTATTCCCTTGATGACGAAACAGTCATAGATTAAAACTCCGGCAACTGCAAGCATGATAAATCCCAGAAGCAGAAGAAAGAACAGAGGTGTTGTGTGGATTCCGTCATTGCCGAACGCCATATAACCTACGATGAGTATTACTCCTGCGCAGATTGAACGGTTAAGGTCATAACCTTTTTTTGCCTTTGTAAGGCTTTCTATTTCGTTTTCTTTTTCTTCCTGTGTCATATTTTTTTCCTGTAATATTTTTTTCTGACTTTTACAGAATAATTCATTATGTTGAAATTTTCAATATTGTACTATATAATATAAATTCATGGTGAAGTTAAAATATAACGAAAAAACGGCTTCTTTTGAATTTCCTGTTGAATGCCGCAAAAACAGACGCAGCCTCACGAAAGAAGAAATAGAAATCCTCGTTAAAAACAATAATAAATCAGATTTCAAAGACTGGAGCAATGTTTTAGTCAGTTCCGCAGAAGGCGAATTTGACCCGGAACTTATCTGTGATTCACAGTTTTCGGGCTTTGTTGTAATCGGACGCCTTAAAAACGCAACTTTAAAATATCATGATCTTGAACTTACTACAGGAATTTACAGCTCTGCATTGACCGATGTTGTTGTCGGCGATGACGTGGTTGTAAGAAACGTAAAATATTTAAGAAACTACAGGGTTGGAAGCAGAGTCATTCTCTTTAACATTCAGGAAATGGACTGTACTAAGCACAGTAAATTTGGCAACGGATGGTTAAAGGAAGGCGAAGAAGAAAATGTCCGCGTATGGATAAGCGTAGGAAACGAAAATGATAACCGTGCAATTCTTCCTTTTGAATCGATGATTCCGGCGGACGCATACCTGTGGTCAAGAAGACGTTCTGACGAAAAGCTCATGAAGCGCCTCATAGAAATTACAGAAGTTCCAAATACAAAAAAGCTTGATACATACGGCGTCATCGAGGATGAGGCAGTAATAAAAAATACGACACTTTTAAAAGATGTAAAAATCGGAAAGTGTTCTTATATCAAAGGTGCATTTAAATTAAAGAATATTACGGTTCTTTCAAGTCCAGAAGAAGAAAGTCAGATTGGTGAAGGTGTCGAGCTTGTAAACGGAATCGTAGGATACGGCTGCCGCATTTTTTATCAGGCAGTTGCAGTCCGCTTTGTAATAGGAAGAAACTGTCAGTTAAAATATGGTGCGCGCCTTTTAAACTCTGTGCTCGGAGACAATTCGACGGTTTCATGCTGTGAAATTTTAAATAATCTTATCTTTCCGTTTCATGAACAGCATCATAATTCTTCGTTTCTTATTGCGACAACAGTTCTCGGACAGTCAAACATTGCAGCCGGCGCGACAATTGGAAGCAATCACAATTCAAGAAGCCCGGATGGAGAAATTATTGCAGGCCGCGGTTTCTGGCCTGGGCTCTGTTCTGATTTTAAGCACAATTCTAAGTTTGCTTCGTTTGTTCTTGTATCAAAAGGTTCTTACCAGCATGAACTTAATATAACTTATCCGTTCTCTCTTGTTGCATTTAAAGCAGAGCAGGAACCTGTTCATATAATTCCTGCTTACTGGTTTTTATTCAATATGTTTGCAATTGCAAGAAACAATTATAAGTTTAAAAAAAGAGACAAGCGTGTTATTAAAATTCAGCATATAGAAACAGATCCTCTGGCACCGGATGCAATGCAGGAAGTTTTAGTTGCGCTTGACCGTCTCATTTTTCTTACGCGTGATTATTTAAAGAAAATCGGCGAAGAATCTGTGATGAAAGCAGAAAGTGAAGAAGACGAGCTTCAGGCGGCAAAAGATTATCTTCATCAGAATGTTGATGCAGACTTTACGCTTTTTGACGAGCAATGTCAGAAAAAATATGGTGCGACGATTTTAAAACCTGTAAAGGCTTATAAAGAATACAGAAAGATTTTAAAATATTTTGCGGCCCGCTCGATTGTGGATTACTGCAAGTCAAATGGCTTTGAAAAATTTTCGCGTGATGTTCTTGAAAAGATGGAAAAGATTTCTCTCTTTACTGAATGGCTCAATATGGGCGGACAGATTATTCCGAAAATCAAAATCGATCAGATGTGCGAAAAAATCAAAAGCAGCGTAATAAATGACTGGGATAATGTTCACGCATATTATGACTCGTGCGAGAGAAACTATGAACTTTACAAGACACGCTATGCACTTTATGTTCTTGAACGCTTATATAGCCGCCCGATTCTTGAGTTTACAAAAGAAATCTGGCAGGATATCGTAAACGACGTAACGGTTGTAGCAACAGATATGTATAAGGATTCGATTTATTCACGACAGAAAGATTATACAGATCCGTTCAGGGCAATGACATACGAAAATCAGAAAGAAATGACAGCAGTCCTCGGAACGATTGACGACAACGAGTTCCTCCACGTCCTCAAAAAACAGACAGAAGAATTTAATCTGGATTTACGTGTAATTTTAAGCGTGGAATAGGGGAGCAAATTTCTGAAATGGCATTTTTGTATATTGTGTGATACAATACAGGTGAAGGAGACAGATAAACATGGAATATAAAGTAAATTTTACATGGGATGAAGAAGCAAGTGTCTGGATTGCTCAAAGTGACGATATTCCAGGGCTTGTGCTTGAGGGTGGATCCTTGGATGCCCTTTTTGAACGTGTTCGTTACGCTGCTCCGGAATTGATTGAATTGAATAATAAACCAAGGATAAATTCTTTTTATTTTAATGTTGAACGTCACGAAAAGGTATTTGCATAGTGGCAGAATATGAAAAAAAAGTTAGAGAAATCCTCTTGAAAAATGGTTGTAATTTCGTGCGTCATGGGAAAGGAGATCATGATATTTATTATAGTCCCATAACGAAAAGAAATTTTACAGTTGATTCAAAGATTAAATCCCGACATACAGCAAATGCAATTATGAAACAGAGCGGAATAGAGCATCATTTTTAATTCTGTGTTATAATTAATCTATACGGAGGTGTTTTATGATTTTTGATTATTCTGACGGTGACTTTATCATGCCTATGGGTAACAGCATGGGTATGGATTTTGACGGTAATCTCCATATGCGTATGGGAGATAATATGTCTATGGATATGGAAACCGGCAACATTCATTTTACTTCTTCGTGGAAAAAAGATGATGAATCCAGAGGTTTCTCCCTTTTTGGCAAAGACAAAGATAAGGATAAGTTTTAGGTAGGGTTTCCCCATCCTTGACAAATCCTTCGTTTTTCTGCATTATATTCCTATGACTTATTCAAAAGCACTACTACTTCTTCTAAGCGACTCGTTTATTTGCCAAAGATGATGGTACTGGGATAAGTTATATATTGATTAACAAATTACAGGACTGTTGCTTTGGCGGCAGTCCTTTTTGTTTTGAAGCTTAGAGTTTCCGGGACTTTTAAGCTGAATTAAAAAAAATGACTGCCACATTGTCGTGCATGACTGCATGGCATTTTCAAAGCGGCAATCCGGTAATTAATAATGGAGGTTTTTTTATGAAAATTAATGGAAAGTACAGACCGTTCGATGCTGTTCCGATGACAACTCGTGACTGGCCGTCAAAGACTATTACAAAGGCACCAATCTGGTGTTCTGTTGACCTTCGTGACGGTAACCAGGCCCTCGTTAATCCTATGACTGTAGAACAGAAACTCGAGTTCTTTGATATCCTTGTAAAAATCGGTTTTAAGGAAATCGAAGTAGGCTTTCCTTCTGCTTCTGAAACAGAATTTACTTTTATGCGCCGCCTCATCGAAGAAAACCATGTTCCGGATGATGTAACGCTTCAGGTTCTCTGTCAGGCTCGTGAACACTTGATTAAAAGAACTTTCGAAAGCTTAAAGGGATGCAAGAAAGCAATTTTCCATTTGTATAATTCAACAAGCCCGGCTCAGAGAAAATATACATTCAATAAATCAAAAGAAGAAATCAAGCAGATTGCAATCGACGGAATCAGATGTGTTAAAAGCTGTCTTTCTATGAGCGAAGGAACTGACATCCGCCTTGAATACAGTCCGGAAAGTTTTTCTACTACAGAAATCGATTACGCTCTGGAAGTCTGCGAAGCTGTAGTTAAAGAATGGGGAGATGCAGCATCTGATGACAAGCACAAAGTAATTTTAAATCTTCCTACAACTGTTGAATGTGCTCTTCCAAATCAGTTTGCAGATCAGATTGAATATTTCTGCAAGCACATTTCAAATCGTGACAAACTTATAATCTCTCTTCATAATCACAATGACAGAGGCGAAAGCGTTGCTCAGTGCGAACTTGGACTTTTAGCCGGAGCAGACAGAGTAGAAGGATGTCTTTTTGGAAACGGCGAGAGAACAGGAAACCTCGACATCGTAAATGTCGGAATGAACATGTACACACAGGGCGTAGATCCTGAACTTGATTTTACAGACATGCCTATGCTTATCGAAAGCTACACAAGATTGACAGGCATGGACATTCATCCTAGAACTCCGTATTCAGGAGAACTGGTATTTACTGCATTCAGCGGAAGCCACCAGGACGCAATTCGTAAAGGTATGGCAGCACGCGTAAACATGGACGAAAACGCATACTGGGATGTTCCTTATCTTACATTTGATCCGCATGATATCGGACGCCAGTATGAAGGAATCATCCGTATCAACAGCCAGAGCGGTAAGGGTGGAGCAGCATACGTTCTTGAACACGACTTCGGAATCTGCGCTCCAAAATCAATGCATCCTGCAATCGGTAAGGTTGTTCAGAAGGCTGCAGATGAACTCCAGAGAGAACTCCAGCCTAAGGAAGTTTATGATCTTTTCGAAAAGACATGGCTTTCTTCTAAAGAGCCTCTTAACGTTATTGAAATCTCAGAACGCCATCTTGAAGGCGAGCGCGGAATGGAGGATAATGAACAGGTAGCAGGAATGGCAACCGTACAGTGGGAAGGAAAGCAGTATGCAATCGCCGCACAGGGAAACGGTCCTCTTGATGCTTTCGTAACGGCATTAAAGCAGATTCCGGCTCCGAAATTTAACATTACTTCGTTCCACGAACATTCTATCGGCGAAGGCTCAGATACAAAAGCCATTGCTTATGTTCAGATTACGAAAGAAAACGGAGACCAGGTATGGGGAGTTGGAAAGAGTTCCAACGTAGGCCGTGCCGGTATTGCAGCCGTTGTTTCGGCTATTAACTTTAAGGGTTAAGAATCTTACTTTGGGCTATGGGCAAGAAAAAACCCCCTTTGGTACAACGTACAAAGGGGGAACAATAAAAAAGGAGTAGGAGGTTGCAGAAAACTAATTTTATTTGCTTTCTGTTACACTTAAATAACCGTCTTGAAGGAAAAAGGTTACATAAATGAAATTTAAAATTACAAAAAAAAGCAGTTATTTAATCTCCTTTTTGATTTCCTTTCTGGCCCTGTTTTTTATCCTTTCTTGTAAATCTACTTCTGCAGAAGGAACCAGAATAAAGACCGATTTTATTACATCATTCGATCAGGAGCCTTTTTATATTCAGGCTAAAAACTCATTCGAAGAGAAAAAGCTTTCTAATGGAATTCCGCTTATAATAAAAACTTCGACAGCCCAGAAAGACTGTACGGTAAGGCTTGTCATAGACGCAGAGTCCCTCTCAAATCCGGAGCAGAAAGCCGGAATCGAAGAAATTACCCTCAAGCTTATGAAATTCGGGAGTGCATCCTATTCAAGTAATTACATTTCGAGTCTTGAGTATACGGATTCTGCATTTTTTGAACTTAAAGCGCATCGGGATTACCTTGAGTTTGGCTTTACAGCGCCTTTATCGAGCCTTGAAAACATATGCGCCGTCTTTGCAGACGTATTTAAAAATCCGCTCATGGACACAGAGGATTTTGAAAGCCTCATAAATGAAGCTTCTGAACTTTTAGAAAAAAACAAGGACGATGCGCGGCAAAGCCTTTTAAACGGCGCGTGCGGCTTCCTTTCTTTGCAGGATAAGTATTTTACGGTAAACACGTATTCGGCAAAGACAAAGCTTACATACCAGGACGTTTTTTCTTACCAGAAGGCTCTTTTAAATGCTTCTAAGATAAAAATTGTGGCTTCGGGTAACTTTACGCTTAAGGATGTAGAAAAGCTTTATTCGGATCTTAATTCCCAGTTTGGTTCATTAAAATCTAAGGCTTATAAAAAGCGCTCTCCTGCAGTTAAAACTCTCGATTTACCTGCAGAAATCAGGACTGTTTCGGGCGATGGCCTTTTTAACGAATGCCTTATGGGCGTTTATAAAATTCCGCCTGTATGCAGCGAAGAATATGTAAAATACTCGCTCATGACACTTTTTATCGATGACATCCTTTACCGCGACATAAAAGAGAAAAACGGTTATGCAGACGATATCGGAAGCGGAATCATTGCAGGAAATATTCCGCTTGGCGTTATCATGGCATGCGGCTTGCACTCTCAGAAGGATCTTATTTCTTATTCAGCTGAATTGATTCAAAAGGCCTTTGAGTCTGGAACTCTTGATAAGAAAATAGATTCATTCAGGCGCATTTATACTTCGGTCGTGATGTCTTCGGAGCTGTCATCTTCAAAAACATGCTCTCAGATGGCGACTTCTCTTGTTTATTCTGGTAATGCTTCAGAGTACATTAAAAGGCCTTATCTTATAAGGACCGTAACTGCAGAGGATGTAAAAAAGGCTTATGACGAAACTCTGGGCTCAAAAATCCTCTGGTTTAAAGTTTCCCGCGAATAGTTTTTTTAAGCTGAATCAAATAAAGGGATTTGAGTAAATTCAGTATAAAAGCATAAAATAAGCAAAATGACAAAAAAAGTAAAATTGTCATATTGACCAAAGTATCTAAATAACATATTATTTTCACAACAAGATAATCTGCCGCGTAGACTGCGGCCTTTTGAGGTTAAAATGGAATACAATATAGAAAAACAGCATGAAAAGGGAAAACTTCATGCCATCGAAAGAATCAATGCTTTGTGTGACAAAGATTCATTTATGGAAATTTATTCTGGCGTACGTCATAACTGCACAAGTTTCGGAATGGATAAAAAGGAAATTCCGTATGACGGCGTAATTACAGGATTTGGAAAAATAAACGGAAGAAAGGTTGCCGTGTATGCCCAGGACTTTACTGTTCAGGGTGGTTCTCTCGGACTTATGCACGGGGAAAAAATTGCAGAATTAATCGACAAGGCTATTATGGCCCGCTGTCCTGTTATCGGTATCAACGACTCAGGTGGAGCGCGCATCCAGGAAGGTGTTGACGCTCTCTGTGGTTACGGTGACCTTTTCTATCAGAATGTTCGTGCATCAGGAAGCGTTCCGCAGATTTCTATTATCGCAGGACCTTGTGCAGGCGGTGCAGTTTATTCTCCTGGAATTACAGACTTTATTTTTGCCGTTGATAAAATTTCTCAACTTTTTATTACGGGGCCAAAGGTTGTTAAATCCGTAATGTTCATGGATATAAGCGCAGAAGATCTTGGTGGAGCATCAATCCATGCAAAAAAATCTGGTGTTGCACATTTTAAATGTGACTCAGAAAAAGACTGCTATGAACAGGTAAGAAAGTTACTTGATTATATTCCGCATTATTACGGAGACGAAATCGTTAAGGCTGCAAAATTTCATTTTGATGAACATAAAAAGGCAAAACACATTGCAGAAATCTTACCGGAAAATCCTCGTCAGGGATATGATGTTCGCGAAGTAATCAACAGCGTAACAGACGATGACAGCTTCTTTGAAACATCAAAGGAATTTGCAATCAACTGTGTAACTGGTTTTGCAAAAATCGAAGGACGCTCGGTTGGTATCGTTGCAAATAACCCTGCTGGTGTCGGCGGTGTTTTAGACTGCGATGCATCTGATAAAATTGCACGCTTTGTAAGATACTGCGATTCATTTAATATTCCGCTTGTAACATTCGTTGATGTTCCAGGCTTTATTCCGGGGCCTCAGGAAGAGCAGAAGGGTATAATCCGTCACGGCGCTAAAGTAATCTATGCATACAGCGAAGCTTCTGTTCCAAAGATTACGGTTATCATACGCAAGGCTTACGGTGGTGCTTATATTGCAATGTGCTCTAAACACCTTGGAGCAGATTTTGTTTATGCATGGCCTGCTTCTGAAATTGCAGTAATGGGTGCAGAAGGCGCAATCGGAATTTTGTATGCAAAAGAATTGAACGATCCTGCAAAAGCAGCAGAAGTTGCAGCAAAATCAGAAGAATACAAGAAAGAAATCATGACTCCAAAAATTGCAGCACAGCGCGGATATGTTTCAGAAGTAATTGAACCGACTGATACAAGAAAGCGTATTGCAGAGAGCCTTGAGATTCTGCTTGATAAAAAGTCGATGGATAAACCGCTTAAAAAACACGGAAATATCCCGTTGTAAAAATATTTTACCCGCTCCCGTATCAGCGTGACGCAAAACTGATGGCTGAGCGTAATAAGAACTCCGACTCGCTTCGCTCGCGAGCGCTCAGAATCAGTTTTAGTCCCGCTGCTACTCGCGCGGGCAACATGTTTTACGCCAGTTGTCTGCGCTAAAAGTCCTGCTTCTGTTTTACGATTTACGCCGGTAAATGTTCATACATCAGTTTTAGTCCCGCTGCTACTCGCGCGGGTAACATGTTTTACGCCGGTAATTGCTCAGCCAGCTTTTTTAGGTCACATTGCTATGGGAGCGGGTACATAAATTTATTTACGAGATTTTCCCGTTTTTTTACGCCGGTTGTTTCTACTTAAAATAGTTCTTCTGGTATTCTGCAACTGCAAGTCCATTTATCATTGCCGTTTCATCAGGAAGCCATTCATATTTTTCGCGAAGAGCGCTTACCGTTTTTAAGACATCTTTTTCATTTTCTAAAAATTCAGTTTTATAATCTTCAAGAAAATCCTTTACTTCTATTAAACTTTCGCTCTGGCTTGATTCAATTTCTGTTATATACCACTGGTCTTTTATGTAAGTGCATGTAATTAACTGAGTAACTTCTGTAATCGTTATAGTTGAGTTCATTCCCGAAGAAGAAAGCTGCGTAAAACTTACTTCGTGTGATTCTTGTTTTCCTTCATCAAATTTTTTAAGCTGACCGTTTTTTTTAAGAGCAATGATATGCGCTTTTGATTGGGGATAAAAATAGTTTGAGGCAGCGTTTCCGTCAATTTTAAAATTCGTAATTCCGAAAATCCAGTAATCCATGAGTTCAGGGCGGTTAAGGTAAAGCTCCGGAGTGAGCGAAGAGTATTTCCCTTCATATGCCTGACGCGTCGTGCTTGTAACATAGATGTTGCCGATCATCGACGTAAGGTTTTTAGATTCCTGACATTTTGAAACAAGCATCATTAAATCTGTCTTTAACTGATGAAAGCCCGTATAGAAAGTTTCGATTGCTTCTTTTGAATCAAGATTTTTTCCAGAAGGCTTTTCAAGGCTGTCTTTGTATGTTTTATAGCAGACGTTTGTAATGATTGCCATACATATTAGTACTGCAGGAATCGAAAAAGAGTAGCGCTTAAAGATTCTTTTTGCCTTTGTTTTCTGTTCAAGTGATTTCTGCTCAAGGATTATTTTCTGCTTTAATGCTTTTTCATCTGTACTGCTGCTGTTTTTGTCGTTAAAACTGCTTGTTCCATCGTCATTAAGTGCAAGCTCGGTTTTCAAAAGCTCTGGATTTATAAGTGATTTTTCGCGTTCATAGTGGCTGTCGATATTGAGGCCCATGTTTATGCTTAAGGCAAGTTCAGGATTTATTTTTTCTACGAGGTTTTCAATCTGAATGAAATTAGAATCGATTATGTCTTCCTGCCGCTCTTCTACCGAGGTTTTCATAAAAGGAAAGATTTTTGCAAAAGTATAGTAGGCTGCAACGCTCTGTAAGAATATTGCAGAATTATTTCCCGTAAGTGCTTTATTCTGGAAAAATCCCTGATTTTCTGAATAATCCTTTTCACTTAAATTTGATGCTGCAAGTTCAAAAATATTTTCAGGTAAAAAAAGAAGTTCTGCTTTTATAACACCGGGCTTTGACTTTGATGTATTTTCTTTGTATAAAATTCCGCCTGCACCTACCTGAGGAAGAACGTGTTTTGTTTCGATTGCTTTTGCAACAGCCGTTATGAGCGCGTAGGTAAAGCGAACTGCCTTCTGTCTGTCAGAACCTGTAAGAATCTCAAGACCTGTTTTTGCGCCAAAGCCTTTGCCTTCAAATTTTACATCATTTTCGTCGTCTGCGTTTGTTCCGTCAAAAGACCAGTCAGAAAAATTAAAATCGTTTTTAAAAAGCGTAAAGGAAATGTGTACACCTTTTTCTGTAAAATTAAGGCCGTTTACAGATCGTGCAAAATTTGATTCGTTCATTAAAGTGCTTAGAACAGTAGATTTTGTGCTGGAAAAAACAATATTCATTCTGGTACCCGTTTTACCTTATTTCTATTTAAAATACTGAATCAAACAAAAATAGACAAGTAATTTTAACTCCAAAATGCATTTGAACGAAAAATCAGGTCTCTGGTACTTGACATAAAAACTTAAAATCATTATTATTCTCGTATATTTCGCGGGGATGGTGGAATTGGTAGACACGCTAGCTTGAGGTGCTAGTGGCGAGAGCTGTGCCTGTTCAAGTCAGGTTCTCCGCAAAAAGGATTGACTAAGACAGTCAATCCTTTTTTTTTGCAAAACTGCGATTTATGACCTTCTGTCATGCCATTATCGCGCTGTAATATAAGGAGCACTTATGCCTGCTGTTTTTGTAAACTGTGTAGCCGTAATTCTCGGTTCAATAATCGGATTGACTTTTGCAAAAAAGATTTCAGGAAAAATGACGACTGTCATTCAGGATGCCGCCGGAATCATTACAGTAATTCTCGGGCTTCAGATGGCCTTTCAGTTTAAAAATGTAATTTATCTTTCCCTTTCACTTTTTTTAGGCGGAATTCTCGGAACTGTCATTGACCTTGATAACAAAATCGAAAATCTTGGTGACAACATCGAAAAGCTTTTCTTTAAGAAAAAAGTAGAACAGAGTGCAGACGGAACTGCAGTAAAAAGCAGCTTTGGTTATGCTTTTTTAAATGCTTCATGTCTTTTCTGTGTCGGAGCTATGACGATTCTTGGTTCATTTGATGCAGGAATCAGAAATGATTATACGGTAATCTTTACAAAATCTGTTCTCGACGGATTTATGGCAATTACCTTTGCAGCTTCTATGGGTATCGGAACAATTTTTTCTGCCCTTGCAATTCTTGTTTACCAGGGAGCTCTTACAATTCTTTCTACGTTCCTCCAGCCGTATGTAACAGAACAGATGCTTGCAGAAATTACGGGCTGCGGCGGTGCGATGATTGTAATGATCGGTATAAATCTTCTTGGTTTAAAAAAGATAAAGACTGCAAATTATCTTCCTTCGATTTTAATCGTAGTTCTTTTTGTTCTTTGCGAGCCTGGTTTTATGTATATAAAGGATTTTATTACAAATCTTTTTTAAACAAGCTGAATAAAATAAGGATGTAAGGATATATGAAAAAATTTTTGTGTATCTGCTTAAGTTCAACTATACAGCGCACTGTAAGTTTTGATGAAGTAAGACTTGAAAAAGTAAACAGGTCAAAGCATTACAGACAGGACGCATCAGGCAAGGCTGTAAACTCTGCGCGCGTTTTAAACCAGATGCAGAAAGGATGTGCAGTCTGTGTATGTCCGCTCGGCCAGAAAAACAAAGAACTTTTTCTTGAACTTGCATCTTCTGATGGATTAAAAATCGATTATGTAGAAATTCCGGGCTTTACAAGAGAGTGCTGGACACTTCTTGACGGAACAAAAGCAACAACGACAGAACTTGTAGTAGGGGAACCTTCTTTTGATTTTGACAGGACTTCAAAAGAAAACGAAATCTGTCTTCTTGTCGAAAAAGAATTAAACGAATGCGACGCAGTTTTAATTGCAGGAAGCCGACCTGTTTATTTTTCTGATGATTTTATCTCCCGCATTTCTAAAATGATTTTTAAAAGCGGCAAAATCTTTCTTGCAGATTTTCACGGAAAAGATCTTCTTTCTACCCTCAAATGCGGAACTCCTGCTGCAATAAAAATAAATGACGATGAGTTTATTTCGACATTCGGTCTTGATTCTGATATTTCTGATGAAGTATTAAAAGAAAAAATTATCGAAAAAAGTAAAGAACTTTCTTCGATTGTAATCGTTACCCGCGGAACAAAATCTACTTTTGCAGCCGACTGTGGTAAATTCTTAGAGCATCCTGTAGAAAAGTTAAGGGCTGTAAATACGACTGCGTGCGGAGATTCTTTTTCTGCAGGCTTTTTGTATGAATATGTATTAAATTCTGACCTTGAAAAAGCCATTGAAAAAGGAACTTGGTGTGCTTCCCGTAACGCTATGTCAGAAGTTCCGGGGTCTATTTTAGATTAATCGTGTCAAAAAGTGTTTTTGTATAGGGATGAGACGGATTACTTAAAATATCAGAGGCTTTCCCCTGTTCAACTATACTGCCTTTATACATAACTCCTATTTCATCAGAAACGTAGGAAATTACATTTAAATCATGCGAAATAAAAAAATATGTTACTTTCATTGATTTTTGCATGAGTTTTAAAATGTTTATTATCTGTGCCTGAATCAGTACATCAAGGCTCGAAACTGCTTCGTCAAGAACAAGAAATTCTGGATGCAAAATCATACTGGATGCTATGCTTACACGCTGTCTCTGACCGCCGGAAAGTTCTGCAGGGTATTTATCAAGAACAGCAGAGTCAAGGGCGCACATTGTCCTCATTTCATTTACAAGATATTTTCTTTCTTCTTTTGTCCTGCATATATTGTGTATTATGAGAGGCTCTTCGATTATCGAAGAAATCTTCATTTTAGGATTTAGCGATTCATACGGGTTTTGAAATACAATCTGAACTTTTTTATGAAACTCTTTCTGTTGTTCTTTTGAGAATGTGCTTATATCCTTTCCATCGTATAAAATCTTTCCCGATGTAGGTTTTGTAAGAAGAGTAAGCATCGATGCGAGGGTAGATTTCCCTGAGCCTGATTCTCCTACAAGACCGTAAGTTTTTCCTTTTTCGATACTGATGTTTACGTTATCTACAGCCTTTATTTTGTTTTTTGCCCTGATATATTCTTTGGACAAATCAACGGTTTTAATTAATTCCATTTTTGTCCTCCTCAGTTTTTTCTTCTTGAGGCTTGTAAAAGCAGCATCGCGCAAAATGTCCTTCGCTTATTTTATATGGTCCGGGGATTTCTTTCATACACCTGTTACTAAGCTTATGTTCAATCCTAAAGTCGCATCTGTCATAAAAGCCGCATTTTTCATACTCCCTGTTTTTTAAAGCCGGAACTGTACCCGCAATTACATTTAATTTTTTACCCCGGTTTCTAAAGTCAGGAATTGCACCGATGAGTGCTTTAGTGTATGGATGAGAAGGGCTTTTCATGATATCTTCGGTTTTTCCTTCTTCGATTATTGTTCCAGAATACATTACATAGACTCTCTGGCAGATGCTTGCAACTACATCAAGTGAGTGGCTTATAAGAAGTACAGAAGTCTTTAATTTTTTATTAAGTTCAAAAAGGATTTTCATAATCTGAGCCTGGATTGTTACATCGAGCGCCGTTACAGGTTCGTCTGCAATCAGAAGCTTTGGTTCATTGATGAGTGCCATCGCAATAAGAACTCTCTGCATCATCCCGCCCGAAAGTTCCATAGGGTAGCAATTGTAAATATTCTTCGGGTCGTCAAATCCTGTAAGATGCAAAAGCTCAAGAGTTTTTTCTTCTGCCTCTTTTTTTGTTTTTCCATGTGCGATGGCGGCTTCTCGTATCTGAACTCCAACTTTCTTTAACGGGTTAAGGCAACTCATCGGATCCTGAAAAATAATGCTTATTTCATTTCCTGTAATATTTTTAAATTCCCCTGAAGAAAGACTGTAAATATCGCGTCCGTTAAATTTTATCGTTCCTGATTTTATTGATGCTGTCTCGGGAAGAAGTTTTAAAATACTTAAGGCTGTAAGTGATTTTCCGCAGCCAGATTCACCTACGAGGGCTGTAAATTCATTTTCTTTTATGCAGAGGCTTAAATTTTTTACGGCATATAGAGTTTCTTTTTCTGACATAAACTCTTTTTTTTCGAATGCGATTGAGAGATTATTTATTTCGAGGATATTTTCTGTTTCTCTATTTTCTTCTTTCATAAATAACCTTTTCCTACTTTTTATTTACTTCTGAAATTCCATCGCCCATAAGATTAAGCGAAAGAACAAGCAGAATTAAAAACGCCGCCGGTATAAGCACATTTGAAGGACTTTGAAGTATAAAACGCTGTCCTTCATTTAACATGCGTCCAAAGCTTACCAGAGGCGGCTGGATTCCAAGCCCGAGATAGCTTAAGCCCGATTCAGCAAGAATACTGAGCGAAAAATTTAATGTTGCAGTTACAGTTAAATCAGGCATTATATTAGGCAATATGTGAACAAAAAGTATTCTCATATAACCGGCACCCTTTGATTTTGCTGCAGTTACAAACATAGAATTCTTGTATTTTATAAAACCGCTTCTTGCAATTCTTGTAAAACGCGGAATCGTCATTATATAAAGTGCAGTTATTGTTATTTCGACAGTGTTCCCGAAAACTGCAATCAGCATGAGAGAAATAAGGATTCCGGGGAAAGACATCTGCGTATCGATGATTTTAGTTATTATGCTGTCACAGATTCCACCGAAAAATCCGCTAAAGGCCCCGAGAATTATTCCTGTAATGAGTCCTGAAACCATTACGATAAATCCTGTAGAAAAAGAAATCCTCAAGCTTACAAGTATGCGGGAAAATACATCGCGTCCAAGATGATCTGTTCCAAAAAGATGTTCACTCGAAAAATGTGCAAACTTATTTAATGTATCTATTTCGTCATAGCGATGACAGTTAAAAATACTTCCTGTAATGAGAAAAATCAGGAGGAAAGCAAGGATAGAAATTCCTGCAAGAAAACTTTTATTTGAAAAATATTTTTTCATGCAGCCTTCCTTATGCGCGGATCAATTACGCTGTAAATTATATCGATGAGAAAATTACATGTAAGTGTAATCAGCGCAAGATAAAGTACAAGTCCCTGTATAAGAGGAAAATCTCTTGAAGAAACAGAGACTGCTATAAGCTTTCCGATGCCGGGAAGAGCAAATACATTTTCGATTATGATGCTTCCACCGAGTATATCAGTAAGAATTAGCCCGAGGGTCGTTATTACTGATATTATGGAGTTTCTTAAAATATGATGAATATTTACTTCGAAAGAAGAGAGCCCTTTGCTGTATGCAGTCCTTACATAGTCTTTAATCTGCTGTTCTGAAAAATCTGTTTTAAGATATCGGGCAAGAATTGCGCTTGACCCGAGGGCGAGTGAGAGGGCTGGCAAAAAAAGTGTTTTTAAGCAAAGCGCAGGATTTTCTGTCCATCGTACAAAGCCCAGTGACGGAAATACGTTCAGCTTTACCGTAAAAATTAGTATTAAAAGAATTGCGGTACAGAATGCCGGAGTCGAAATCCATATCTGGTCGAGAAATCCCAGTATGCGCACAAAAGGATTTTTCCCATAATGTGCAAGTATTATTCCAAACGGAATTGCAATAAAAGCCGTAAGTAAAATCGTAAAAAAAGCAAGCGAAGCAGTAACTTCTGCGGCGCTCTTTATTACATCATTTACTTTTTTATTGAATCTGTACGAAGTTCCAAAATCTCCGTGCAATGCGCCCGAAAGCCATGTAAAATATCTTTTATAAAGCGGTTTATCAAGATTAAAATCTTTTTCGAGCTGTTCAATCTGAACTTCGTCAGCATCCGGTCCAAGAATTGCAATTGCGGGATTTCCCGGGAGAATATTAAAAGTAAAAAAAGTAATCAGAGTAACTAAAAAAATCGTAATTAAAAAATCGATGATTTTTTTTATGAAAAAATTCAATTTTAGATTACTCCCGGATTAAAAATTGCACAGATTATTCAAAATAAAGGCTTGAAAAATCATAGAACGAAATCGGGTAGTATGTAAAGCCTTTTAAATTTTTCTTAATCAAAAGTGTATTGTTCGGGTCGCAGATAAATGCACACGGACATTCTTCTGCAAGAATTCTCTGGCATTCTTTATAAAGTTCAATTCTTTTTGCTTCGTTAAGTTCTGTAAGTGCCTGAGTAAAATAATCGTCAAACTGCTCATTTTTAAATCCGACGAAGTTTCTCTTGTAAGTCGAAACATAGCGTTTTAAAATGTCGTTTGGTTCAAGTTTGCCGCCAAATGCAATTACCGTTGTTTCGTACTTCCTGTTTGAATAAACGTCAGAAAGCCATGTTGTCCATTCAATTCCGTTTATTTTGCAGCGGATGTTTATTTTTTCAAGCTGACCTGCAATTATCTGTGCCGTGTCAACATGAACTGCATAATTTGACGGAACTGTAATCGTAAGATCAAAACCGTTTTCGTATCCGGCTTCCTTAAGAAGTTCCTTTGCTTTTTCTATATTGAACTGATTAACCTGTGTAAGTTTATCATTATAGAAAACATTGAGTATCGGTGAAAAATTTGAGTAGAGCGGTGTTCCTGCGTTATCCATTGCACCGCTTATGATTTCATCTCTGTTTATTGCAAGACAGATTGCTTTTCTTACCTTAGGATTGTTGAACGGCTCTATTGCATTGTTCATTGCGAAAATCTGAACCATGTTCTGAGGATACATTACAAGATTAAACTTATTTGAAAGTGTTTTTGCATTTCCTGACATGAGCATCTGTGCAATATCAAGCTGGTCAGACTGAATTGCAGAAATGCATGAAGCTTCATCAGAAATGACATAGAGTTCAATTGTCTTAATTTTGCCTTCTCTCTGTGTATTCCAGTAATTTTCATTTTTTTCGAGGGTTAGTTTCTGATGAATTTCGTAGCTTGCAAATTTATATGGTCCTGTTCCTACAGGAAGATTTTCGTTGTCATCATAACCTTTCTGAAGGATAGGCTGGATTGCAAAAGTTAAAAAGGATGCAGAAGGACTTTTTAATTCCACGATAAAAGTATGCTCATCTTTAAGATAAGCATTTTTGATAATCTGCATTTCATCGCTTTTTGGAGTATTTCCGTTTAAGCCTGCAAGATTTTCGTAAGTGTATAAAACATCTTCGCCTGTAAGTTTTTTACCGTTATGAAAGTAAACGTCATCGCGGATTGTAAATGTATACTCAAGTCCTGTTTTATCTACTGCAACATTTTTTGCAAGACAGAGCTTTATTGCTCCCTTGCTGTCAAATGTCATGAGGCCTTCGTAAATATTAAAAAGGATTGCTTTTGTGTCTGCTGCTGAACTTTTCCATGGAAAAAAACTGTCCGGTTCTGAACTCAGATTCATTCTGACTACATCATTTGTTCTTTTTTGTTTTCCGCATGAAGTAAAGAAACTTATAAGCATTAATGCTGTAATAATTTTAAATAATATTTTTTTCATTCTTGTATTTTCCCTTACGCCTTGTAATTTATGTCGTTGGTAGTATCTATATTTTCTATTTTGTCTACGAACTTATCATCAATCATAGAAATTATAAGTTTTGCAATTTTAGGATCAAAGTGTTTTCCGGCTTCTATTTCAAACTGCCTTCTTATTTCGTCTTTAGGGAGTTTTTTTCTGTAACATCTGTCAGAGTTCATTGCGTCAAACGAATCACATGCACATACGATTCTTGCTTCAAGCGGAATTTCAAGTCCCTTGAGATGTTCGCAGTAACCGTTCCCGTCCCAGTGTTCATGATGCGATTTTGCAACTTCCTTTAACATTGGCATTGCAGTAAAATCTTTGAGCATTTCAAAGCCTGTCGTTACATGAGATCTGATTTCTGCAAATTCTTCTGGAGTAAGCTTTGAAGGCTTTTTTAAAATCTGATCGCTTATCGAAATCTTTCCTACATCATGCATGAGTCCCAGCCAGAATATTTCCATCTGTTCATGCGGAGAAAGATTTAATCTTCTTGCAATTTCGCGGGCATAATGTGCAACGCGAAGCGAGTGACCTTTTGTATAAGGGTCTTTTGCATCTACAAAGTTTGCAAAAGTTTTAAATGACTGAACGATTATATCTGAGTCGAGCTTCTGTCTTACTTCGTAATATTTTATTTCGTTTATTACAGCAAGTCTGATTATTACGAGAACAGCGAATGTAACGAAAGAAATTACAATTCCTGCAACCAATATGAAAAATAAAATTGAATCCGAAGGCTCGTAAATAAATCTTCCTGTAATTTCTATGTCAGAAATCGTGCACAAGTGGGGAGTGTACATAATCATTCCGATCATGAACGGTTCGCCATCTGTCTTGTTTTTACCGTTAACGACTGTTCCGCTGGATGAAGGATTTTTCTTCATTATGATTTCGTCATCGGCGGCTCTGTACTGTCTTTTATATTCAGGTGAATCGACATGTTCAAGGGGAATTGGTTTTGAATCCGTAAACTTATATGAAAAATCTGCGTTCCATGTACTGTCTACCCAGTATCCTTTGGGAACTTTTGCAGTTATCGTCCAGTCTGTAAAAGAATGGTTTGTGTTGTTAAAAAATTTTCCGTCGTACTGCGCACCGAATGTATGGTTTTCAAGTTCCCACCACTTATTGTTTTCGACAGAGAAAATCATGTATAAGTCGCAGTCTTTGCTTATAGGTTCATTTGTTTTCTGAACGAACGTAACATAGGTGTTGCTTTTGCGTTTGCAGTAAATGAGATAAAAGATAAGTCCAAAAGAAAGTACCAGGAGAATGGTAAGACTCATCTGAATTACCGGAAGCTTGTAAAAAAATCTCTTTCTCGTCATGAGTAAATAATACCACTAAAACATACACATTACAATATGAAGAAAAATGCTGAATTTTTTAATTCTGGGGAATTTTCATGTTGACTAAGTCCGAGTTTTTTTGATATATTACTTTCTGTCAGTAAATGGTGCCTGTAGTTCAGTGGTAGAGCGCCAGATTGTGGATCTGGTTGTCGTGGGTTCAATCCCCACCAGGCACCCATTTCCAAACGACGGTCTGGCCAGGTGAGCATTTACGGTTAACGCGTCTGTAGCTCATCTGGATAGAGCTTCGGACTTCGAATCCGGAGGTAGCAGGTTCGAATCCTGTCAGACGCAATTTACAAAGCAAATACACGGGCCATTAGCTCAGCTGGTAGAGCAACAGACTCTTAATCTGTGGGTCGAAGGTTCGAACCCTTCATGGCTCAAAGACTCCCTCAAAAAGGGAGTTTTTTTTTGTCCCCGCGCACTTTTTTGCCGCGTTCATGGTCCTGAAAAACCAGTTTTTCTCCGCCGCGCCGGTCTTAAAATACCGGTTTTCTTTGCAAAATTCCCCTAAAGTCAATTTCTTAAATTCCGACAATTTAAACGGTATACCATAATTTTTTTATGGTTTTCATGCTTTTTTACCGTATTACGGAGGTTTTTATGGCTGATATTATTGAAATTTTGAAGAAAGAAGACTCGGTTATGGACGAAATCTTAAGCTGCCAGGGAAATATACGTGAGGCTGTTAAGCAGCGTGACTGGCTTGAACTTGAGAAAAACATCACGAAAATGCAGTCATATACCGTAGATTTTATCTGCCTTGACGACCAGCGTGATTCATTAAAGAAAGCCGATTTCAGCAACGAAGAGCATGAGCTTATGAAAATCATTCAGTCTAAACTCATTAAATCAAAAATCGAAAATACATCGCTTAGCGATTATGTAAATATTTCGCACGGATTTGTTCAGAATGTGCTTGAAAATGTCGTTCCGCAGAGACGAAACGTGCTTTACTCAAAAAACGGCTCAATCGTAAAAAAACAGCCGCAGAGTGTTGTTCTTAACAGGGTGTTTTAATTAAGAGGTAAAAATATGGGAAGTACTTTTGGTTCAATTGAACTTGGAAAAAGAAGCCTTATGGCTCACAGCCAGGCAATCCATACAAGTGGTCATAATATTTCTAATGCAGATGTAGAAGGTTATTCAAGACAGCGCGTAGAATTAAAGGCATTTGATCCTCTTTACAGACCGGATCTCTCACGCGAAGAAACTCCGGGACAGATTGGTCAGGGTGTGACTGTAGAAAGCATTAATCGTGTGCGTGATGAAATGCTTGATAAAAGAATCGTTGCTCAGTCAAACCAGGAATCTTACTGGGATACAAGAAGTAAATACTATGTAATGCTTGAACAGATTTATAACGAGCCGGATGAAATCTCAATCAGAACTACAATGGATAAGTTCTGGGAAAGCTGGCAGGAACTTTCTTTAAACCCGGAAAGCACTGCTAACCGTCAGGCAATCGTAGAACGCGGTAAATCTCTCATCAACTCTATCCGTAATCGTGATACAGCTTTAGTTGGAGTTGCAAATATAATTAATTCAGATATCGAAGCAACAGTTGAACAGTTTAATGATATTGCACGCCAGATTGCAGGATTAAATAAAGAAATCATTCAGAGTAAGGCAATGGGTGACAATCCTAATGACCTTCTTGACCGCCGTGATCTTCTCGTAGAAAAACTTTCAAAGATTGCAAATATAACTACAGAATACCGTGATCCTGATGAATACGAAGTTCACGTAAACGGAAAGATTCTTGTTCAGGGAAATATTGCAAGATCTTTTACTGTTGAACCTGTTCTCGACAACTACGGTTATTCGCGCGTTGTATGGTCAGATACAAAAGATGAAATCGATGTTAAAGGCGGTTCACTCGGTGCATTGATTGAACTTCGCGATGTAGATATAAGACACGAAATCCAGTCATTAAATACAATGACGATGAACTTTGCAGATTTAGTAAACGATGTTCACAGAAACGCTGTAGGTTCAAACAATGTAACTGGACTTGATTTCTTTATTCAGCGTCCGTTTGTAGAAAATACAGTAGGTAACTATGACTCTGACGGCGACGGAATCGAAGACAAGTCTTATATATTCCGCTTTACAGGAACTAACGCATTAAATCCTCAGGAACAGATTGGACTTGAAGGTCAGATGATTCTTTCGGGCCCCAAAGGAAATATTACAGTTGAATATCATCCTACAGACAGAGTAGAAGATGTAATCAACCGCATCAATGATTCTAACGGCGAAGTTAAGGCATATCTTGACCGTAACAATAAGCTTGTATTAAAGGCAACAACTGCAGAAGATAAATACAATCCTGATTTTGTAATCCGTCACGTAGAAGATTCTGGTCTTTTCCTTACAGGATATTCAGGAATCCTTGCAGCAAGCGGCGAAGAAGGTGCTTACGATTACAACCAGGCAGATGCAGTTAACGCACTTGTTGGTATTGGAGCAGAAGCAGAAAGAGCTGCACAGTTTGCAGTAAGCCCTGTAGAAAATCCTTCGACATATGTAGAAATCAACGAAAGAATCAGAAATGATGTTAAGAATGTAGCAGCAGGTTTTGCAGATCACAACGGTGCTGTAAGTAACGGTGACGGTCGTGCTGCAGTAGAAATTGCTGCAATAAGAAATACAAAAATCATGATAGGTCATGAAAGAACTTTTGATGACTACTTTGCAGATTCTGTAACACAGGTTGGTCTTATGGGCGAACAGGCAGAAACAAATGCAATGAGCCAGCATGCGGTAATGGATGACCTTCGTTCTCTGCGCGATTCTATAAGCGGTGTAAACATCGATGAAGAGCTTGCAGATATCATGAAGTTCCAGCACGGATACAACGCTGCTGCAAAATATGTAACGGTAATTGACCAGATGCTTGATACTGTAATCAACAGATTAAAGGTATAAGGCAAGGAGTTAAGTTATGAGAAGAATCAGTACAAACATGAATAACAACGACGTTCAGTATAGGCTTAGAAATCACGAGTCAAAGCTGAACACAGTAAATAACCAGCTCGGAAGTCAGCGCCGCATCCAGCAGCTTCGTGACGACCCTATTGCTGCAGGACACCTTGTACGCTACCAGTCATTTAAGGGAAGAATCGATACTTTCGAAACAAACGCACAGACTGTAACAGAACGCCTTACATTTCGCGAAGGATATATGAACGACTCACTCCAGATCATGCAGCGCGTTCGTGAACTTGCAGTTGCAGGTGCAAACGGAACTTACACAAAAGAAGATCTTGGCAATATGGCTGGCGAAGTTGATGAACTTTTAAAACAGCTCATCCAGAATGCTAACGCAGTAGATCAGGATGGTAACTCGCTTTTTGCCGGAACAAACACAAAGTCTGCTGCTTTTGACGTAGAACTCGGCAATGTTGCAGGAAGTGCAGTTCCTCTTATCGAAACTGTTACGTACAATGGAAATGTAGATACAAACAGAATCGAAATCGACGAAAATCAGTATCTTAACGTAGATAATTCTGGAAACAGAACATTCTGGGCAGAACACCAGCAGCTCTTTACAGGCCGCGACGCGTCAGGATGGCAGGCAGACCGTGACAGTGTAATCGCAGTTGACGGACACCAGATAGAAATCAAGCGTGGTGACAATGTATATTCGCTCATTTCTAAAATAAACAACAGCGGAGCGGCCGTAAAGGCAAGCATTGACCCGGTTTCTAACGGCCTTAATCTTATTACTACAGACCCACGCCAGCTCTGGCTTGAGGATATAAGCGGAACAACATTTACGGACCTTGGAGTAATTTCAAGTCCTGAACAGCGTCCGCCGTACAACCTTAATGTGAGCGCAAAAGTTTCGGGCGGTTCAATGTTTGATTCTGTAATTGCACTTCGTGATGCAATGCTCTCTGGTGATCAGGAATCGATCGGCGGACGCGTTCTTGGTGCTTTGGACCAGAGCGTTGATAATCTTGTAACAAGAATTGCAGAACTCGGCAGTGAGCACGAAAGGGCAACTCTTAATATTGCAAGAAACTCACAGACATCGCTTAACGTAACGCAGATGATTTCTACAGAAGGCGATCTTGATTTTACAAAAGCAATTACAGATATGAAGATGCTCGATTATGTACATCAGGCAACATTGAGTGTAGCAGGAAAGTTATATTCAAGTTCGCTTTTAAATTATATGAGATAACAGGGGTAAGACATGGATGTTAAGACAAAGCAGGGTACAGTAGTTTCTGTAGATGATGAGCACATTTTTAATTTTCCGGAAGGACTTTTTGGATTTGAACTCTACCACAATTATGCAGTTTATGAATCCGAGTATTCACCGTTTATGTGGATGCAGTCCATCGAAGATCAGAATCTTGCATTTTTAATTGTAGATCCGTTTTTAATCGTAAATGATTATGAACTTGATGTAGATGACAAGAGCCTTGCTAAAATCGGCATCTCTTCTCCGACAGATGTTTTTGTGATGACAATCGTTACGATTCCGCAGGACGGTGGACCTGTAACTGCAAATCTCCAGGGGCCGGTTATCATAAATAAAAATAACAAGCAGTGCCTGCAGGTAATCTTAAACTCAAACCGCTGGACAACAAAGCATGACATCGTAAAAGCGCTCAAAGAAAAGGAGAGCGTATGCTGATATTGTCACGTAAAATCGATGAAAAAATAAAGATCGGCGAAGATATTACGCTTACGATTATCGAAATCCGTGGTGATCAGGTAAAGATAGGTGTAGAAGCGCCAAAAAATGTAAAGGTTTTCCGCCAGGAAGTTTTTAATGCAATTCAGTCAGAAAACAGAGCTGCATCAGAAATCCCTGCAGAATCATCAATCGATGCAATCAGGAAGATGCTTTCGAAGTAAGATGTTCTTCGGCTTCGCTTGCACGAATATAAACCGGTCCTTCAAAATCCTTTAGGGCCGGTATTTTTTTTGCAATCATATCTTCAGCAATTGCAAAAAGATTCTCTGTTTCATTAGGCTTTCCCTTAAGACAGAATAATTTTTTATTAAAAGAAGGAATATCCTTTTTAATGCGTTCAATAAAAAGTTCTGCATCACTTCCGCATACGAAAAACTCGCTGCTTTCAAGCCCTGCAATTTTTTTTGCAATCGCGTCTATTTCATAATCGCCGTCTTCGATAATATTTTCTGTTCCGTTATTTATTCTTACATAAAATCGGTTTTTCTTTGCGTCCACTGCGCATATGACGGGAAATGGTAAAGAAGAATACGCATATGAATACGCTTCGAGCGTTCCTACGCCATAAAGCGGAGTGCCGTGGCTAAGTTCAATTGCCTTGAGCGCAGAAAAACTAAGGCGAAGTCCCGTAAACGAGCCTGGTCCCTTGCATAAAACTGTATAATCCAGATCGCTTGTCTTTAAATCAACTTGAGAAAGAATATATTCGATAGAAGGAAGAAGCTTTTCTGACTGCCTCATTCCGATGTCGAGTGTAAGGTATGCAGTGTTGTCATCATTCTTTGCGCATATTGTAATTCTTGTAAGCGAAGTATCTATTGCAAGAGCTTTCATATCGTAATCCTTATTTGATTAAATTCAGTTTAAAAGTCAATGTCATCATACGGCCAGTTTGAAATTGTAATCGTGCGGTTAGTTCCATGTTCGCTGTCTGGTTCGAGTTTTAAAATTATCGTGTTCGAAGGAAGTTCTTCCATGATTTTTTCGCTCCATTCGATAATCGAAACTCCGTTGCCGTAAAGCATGTCATCTGTGCCGAGATTTATAAAGTCCTCAGGCCCGTCGAGTCTGTAAACATCAAGATGATAAAGAGGCATTCTGCCTTCGTATTCAGAAATCAGACAGAAAGTAGGGCTTGTAATGACCTCTGTTACTCCGAGGCTTTCTGCAATTCCCTTTGTAATTGTGGTTTTACCTGCAGCAAGTGTTCCCTGCATGGCAATGATGTCGCCTTTTTTTAACATTGAACCGATTCTACGCCCCAGTTCAATTGTTTCATCTGCACTTGAGGTTTTAAAAGTCAGTTCTTTCATTGCGGTAAAAGGCCTTCTTTGTCGTTGTTAAGAATAAATGTTTTTAATTTTGCTATAAGCGGAAGTACAGGATAGTTTGGAGTCTGTCTTATTTTGACATTAATATTTTTATCTCCCATTGGTCCCGTTTCGATACTAAATGAGATTGGAATTTGAGAAGTTTCTGTAGGTAACTCAATAACTGCGTTTGCCGTATACTTCCTTAAATAGAAAATATGACCCTCTTCGCGTTCGATATCTTTAAGTTCAACTATGTTCATAAAAATCGACTTATTAATTATAAAATAAGGTTCCTAAATGGTCAAGTTTTAGGACCAATCGTATAACTCCGTAAGCATTTTTACCTTAGTCTCGAGGCTTACGTTCTTAAACGCGATATGAAGCGAGTAAAGTCCCGTATCCACGTCTGTCCTTGTGTCCATAATCTGCCCTACAAGGTTTTCCTCACGACCAAGAATCTTTACCCTTATATAGATATACTGCTTTTTCTTAATCGGCAGCGTCGTATACATTTTGCATCCACCTTCAGAAAGGTCAACGATTGTTCCTTCATATCTGTTTTCTTTCGGAACATACTTAAACTCGCCGTCTGGTTTTGCAACCGCTTCAACCGCAGAAAAAGAACAGTCTCTGTTTATTGTAAAACGCTTTGACGCACGGCGGCTCTGAGGACAGAGTGTATTTGAATGTGTAATGAGTACCTGCTTTTCGCCGTTAGGCATATCCAGAAACTGAACGACTCTTGCAATTATCGCATACTGCTGTTTGTTTGCAAGAGTAAAGAGAAGAACAAGCTTATTTAAGTGTTCAGGGCGGTCATCACTTGATTCCTGTAGTGCTTCAGGAACACTTAAATAAAGACCGTTTTTATCATTTTTTACGAGTGTAAACTGGTATTGAAAGCCGCTCGGTGCAGGATAAGAAAGAATTGTTCCGTTCGGAATGTTTTTAGAATTTGTAATGCAGCGTGAAAACGAAACATATTTTTCGATATGAAACCTTAAGCGGAATATATCATAAAGATCTTTTTCGTTGTTCTTTGTCTGCGCAGATCTGCGGAATTCAGTTTTAAAAAGTGTATCAAGAAATTTTTCATCCGTATAAGAATAAAAAATATTTTTTGCGTTGTGATTTTTGCAGATTCTCCAGAGAAGGAGCGCTTCTTCTTTAGTCAGTTCAATTTTTTTTGCAAGAAGTTTTATATCCTTTATCGTAGTTGGCTTTTGTTTCTGTGCCTCGATGTATTCCGGGCTCTTATGTTTTTTTTCGATAAATTTATGAATGAGCCAGAGTACAAAAACTATTCCGATAAAAATCGCAAGATAAACGATTACAAGGTAAACAAGAGGATTCTGTCTTGCAGCTAGTGGAGAACCGGTCATACTTATAATTCTCCTATTGCCTTGGAAAGAGACTCAAGTCTCGGGCAGATTTCATATTCCGATAAGTCGCCGAGCAAAACAGAATCAGAGTTTTCAAGTGCATCGCTAAAATCTTTTAAAATCGGCGAAAGATCAGAAAGGAAGTCAGAAAGATTTTTACCGTCTATCATTATCGAGCCGAATTTCTCAGGAAAAAGGCTTGACCATGTAACCGTGCTGCAGAATGCATTCATTACATCAGAAAGTTTTATGATTGTCTGCTTTGCCTTGATGTCTTTTCCGCTCTGCATTTCAACCGGAATATTTTTAAGAAGTTCAATCAAATCTGTCATTTCTTTACTTGACTGTGCAAAACTTGCAGATACAGCGCTTTCAGAAATTACAGATACTTCAATTTTTGTATCATCCTTTAAAGGCATTTCTATTGCTTTATCAAATTCTTCGGCTCCGATGTTTTTACCGTCAACAGTAATTCCTATTGTTGCAAGCTTGTTCTGTTCGCAGCTTACTTCAAAAGAACGAAGTACATCGCCTACTGTTTTTTCATCCTGAATCGTTACATCAAGTTTCTGTGAGTTTACATAAAATTCCATACTTCGTTTCCTTCTTAATTATTTATTTTATCTGTTATTGTTATTCTGGTGCTGCCTGTTAAAGTTATTTATTGATTCAGACTGATTTTCAAGACTGTTTAGAGAACTTTCCATCTGTCCGTATTTTGCTTTAAGCTCTGCTTCTTTTCTGTCAAGCTGGGTTTCGAGTTTTGCAATTTTCTGTTCGCTTGCCTTTATCTGTTTATCAAGAGTAGAATTTTTATTTGCAAAAATTCCGCCTGACTGAACGTAAGCTGTAATCTGTCTGTCGAGTTTATAACCGATTCCTGTATCAACTACAAGGTCGCCGTCACTGTCAAATCCAAAAAGAACTTTTATCGAATCAAGATTGTTCTTTAAATTTTCATCAAGAACTTTTTCGTTAATTTCAAGATAACCGCGCATCTTTCCAGGGTTGTAGCCCGAGTAATTAGTTGCATTTGTAGAAATACCGATCTGGCTTAGCATTGTAATTTCTGAATTATCCGTTGCCTTGTAAACTCCGCTTATGACCTGAGCCATCGAGTTTTTAATATTTGATAAAGAAAAATCATTAAAGAAAAGCCCGAGCTTATCCTGATATTCTTTTTTTTCATCAGAACTAAGATAATCAAGCTCTGCAATTATTTCTGGTTTGTTCTGAGATAAAATATTTAATTCTGCAACCGCCTGGTTATATTTGCCTACAAAAGTTATGAGAGCATCTTTTGCAGCTTCTACATCAGGTTCAATTTTAATCGTTGCAGTTCTTTCTGTCGCATTTGATAAATTTAATGTTACATGCGGAATAACATCATCAATCGAATTGGTTGGTCTTGTAATCGTTATTCCTTCGTATTTGATTACTGCATCTCCTGCCGTACTTACAGGATTTACAGGCGCATATCCGAGGCTCGCATTTTCGTCAACAGAGTCAATCTGCGAAACGACATATTCAACGCCGGTATTCTGGTTTCTTATTACAAAAGACTTTATGCCCGGATACTGCTTTAAATCAAGCTTTAATGTTGCACCGTTTTCGCTGAATGCATCGTCAGTAAGTTTAAGCTCGCGCTCGGTTCCGTCTTCAAAATGAGCAAAAAGCACGCTGTCGTTTTTAACCGGCACAAGCGGAACTGACGGCTTAGAATTTTCCGGCAGATCAACCGACAGAGGGTTGTTTGTAATCGTAATATTTTTAAACGTTACGCTTCCAGAGTCGGGGAGGGTTGGTTCTCCGACTTCAGAATAATCTGAACTTGTAATGTCATTTACATTGCGGGCTTTAACAGAAAAAACTAAGGTCTTTGAAGAGTCCTTTGCAATATTCTGCGGAATATCTATAGAAAATCCACCACGCGGTGGAACTAAAATTCCGTTTTCTGAAATTTTAACATTTGAATTTGAAATCTGCGCAAGGCCTTCCTGTTCGACCTCACTTAAATTAACCGGCGCTTTTATTTCTGAAAATGTTTTTCCGAATGAATCTTTTTCTGCAGTCACTCTTTTTACCATCTGCGTGTCGAGCGCAAAAGTAAGTGCTGCGTCCTTAAAAACTAATTTTGCTTCTTCGCCGGTTTTAAGGCTTTCGATTAAAAGCGCCTTATTTCCTTTATTTACACCGATAAGGCTTGCCTTAAGAACATCACGGCCACGCTTATTAAGACTTGTAACAAAGTCTTCGATTTTTCCGCCTTTCCAGTTTAACTGAATTGTTTTATCACCTGTCTGGTATACGTATAAACCTGCAGGCACAGACATACCTTTTTCGATTTCTTTTGACAAAAATCTGTCTGCAGTTGCGGGAGTTATTACATCAACTTTAAATGATTCGTAAGCTGCTTCGCGTCCGGCAGTAGCTGTAACTGCATATTCTTCGCTTGAAGACGCAATTTTACTGTTGAACGGATTATCAAAAGAGTAGAGAGATTTTACACTGTCACGCAATGACGACATTTTCTGATTTACTGTTCGCCATGCATCCTGTTGTTTTTTGTACGAGTCGAGATTTTCTTTTTCACGATTGAGAGGAATTCTCTCAACCTTCATAAGTCCTTCTACAATCTCATTTGTTTTGTACTTATCATTAACACCAGGTATATTAAGTCCCGACATATAATCCTGCCACCCTTAATTTCCTCAAGATTAAATCATCTCGTCGAAAAGAATTCCGATTGCTTTTCTGATACTGATTTTCAGTCTCTGAATATCAGCAGATGGAATTTCTTTAATGACCTGGTTTGTACTCGGATCAACAACTTTTACGACTATGGATCCCAGTTCTTCATTTACGTTGAACTGGAGTTTACGGCCCATTACCATGTCAGATAATTTCTGAAGCTGCTGAGCGTCAGCTTTAATCTGAGCATTGTTCTGAACTATGTTGTCTACAACTCTAGCACCGTCTGCAATATTAAGCTGCTGAACATCAACTGCTGCTTTTAAATCGCTGTTAATAGTTTTTACAGCCGGAGAATTGTAATATAGGCCTTCCATGGCCAAGCTTGACCCTATGTTACTGATCGTATTCATAGGCATTCCTCCTGAAAGATAAAGAAAGGAGAGGGGCGCACCTCTCCAGTCTCACGTATTGTGTCAAAAAGACGACATCCAGAAGTCTCTCAAATACAATACGATTTTTTTAGACTATCTTAACAAAGCAAGAACGTTCTGGCTCTGTGAGTTAGCCTGTGCGAGCATTGCAGTACCAGACTGTGTGAGAATCTGATTCTTGGTATATTCTACCATCTCGCTAGCCATATCTGTATCGCGGATAAGGCTTTCTGCAGCCTGAAGATTTTCTGCTGCAACGTTTACACCGTCAGCTGCCATTTCGAAGCGGTTCTGGTATGCACCGAGATCTGCTCTCTGTTTAGAAACGATCATGAGTGCGTGGTCGATAGAACCGATTGCCATGTTAGCCGATTCTGGTGAAGCAATTCCGATCTGCTCGTCAGTTCCCTGAGCACCCTTAAGTCCGAGTGCCTGAGCAGACATTGTTCCAATGTATACACGAGCGTTCTGGTCCATGTTAGCACCAATCTGGAACTGCATGATTCTTCCTGAAACAGATTCAGAAGCGAATGCTCCAGTAAGAAGATTCATTCCGTTGAACTGTGCCTGGCTAGCAATGCGGTCTACTTCTGATACAAGCTGTGAAACTTCTACCTGAATCTGCATACGGTCTTCATCTGAGTAAATTCCGTTTGCTGACTGTACTGCCAATTCACGAACACGCTGAAGAATGTCTGTAGTTTCCTGCAAATATCCTTCTGTTGCCTGAATGAAAGAAACACCGTTTTCGATATTTCTGTTAGCCTGATTTAAGCCGCGGATCTGGCTGCGCATCTTTTCTGATACGGCAAGTCCTGAAGCGTCATCACCAGCACGATTAATGCGCTGACCTGAACTGAGTTTTTCAATGTTGCCCATGATGGCATCGTTAGAGATACCAAGAGTTCTGTTTGCATACATTGAACTCATGTTGTGATTAATAATCATTTTGAGCCCTCCATGTGATTAAACTACAAAGCATCATGCTTTGCACTCTGCCTGTGCGGGCTGTCAAATTTTTGCGCCAAATTTAACAGTTTCAGACCCTTACAGCAGGGATAATCAGTCTTGTATCCTGAATAAAACCAGCGACGCTAATTTGATTCAGCTTAAAACCGATTGTCCATGCTGCCACGGGCGCACATAGAAGACTCGTTTTCAAAGAACAAAATGCATCTGAAAATGCATTATCATTTCTAACGGTTTGCGGTATTTGAGTGATTGTAAAAAAAAAGAGAGTAGAGAAGTACCGCACTATAAATAGTCTGCTTACCCCAAAGGGATAAACAAACTATTTATATTATATACCGTTATTAGTGCAAAGACAAGACATTTTTTTTGCCCTGTCTTATGGCAATTACAGTATTTTAAGCCTATCTGAGTAAGCTCAATACTGTCTGTGACTGAGTGTTAGCCTGAGCCAACATTGCAGTACCAGCCTGCTGGAGAATTGTGTTCTTTGTAAATTCTACCATCTGGCTAGCCATATCTGTGTCGCGGATGCGGCTTTCAGATGCCTGGAGGTTTTCTGCTGAAATATCCAAGCCTCTAACAGCATATTCCATACGATTCTGATATGCACCAAGGTCTGCACGCTGCTTGTTAATTTTCATAAGAGCAGTGTCAATAACACCGATTGCGCGGTTGGCATCATCTGGACCTGCCAATGTGATCTTATCTCCAGTACCGATTTCACGTACTCCGAGAGCTACTGCTGACATTGTTCCAATGTAAACAGACATTCTCTGGTCCATGTTAGCACCAATGTGGAACCACATAGAACCTGTAGGAGTGTTTTCACCAGTTGCCTGAGCGAAGCGTCCTGTAAGCATGTTCATACCGTTGAACTGTGCTGAACTTGCGATACGGTCAACTTCATCAACAAGCTGAGAAACTTCTACCTGGATCTGCATACGGTCTTCGTCTGAGTAGATACCGTTAGCTGCCTGAACTGCAAGCTCACGAATGCGCTGCATGATGTCAGTTGTTTCCTGTAAGTAACCTTCTGTTGTCTGAATGAAACTGATACCATTCTGTGCGTTTGTTGAAGCCTGGTTAAGACCGCGGATCTGTGCACGCATCTTTTCAGATACTGCAAGTCCTGATGCATCATCACCTGCACGGTTGATTTTTTCTCCCGAAGAGAGTTTCTCCATATCTTTTGAAAGATAGAGACCTGTTACACCAAGCTGACGATTGGCGAACATAGCTGACATGTTGTGATTGATAACCATAATTTCCTCCTTGGAAATTGCAAGGCAAAATCCTTTTTGCCCGTTTATAAAAATGTGCTTCAGTATTACAAGGCTACATCCACACATTTTTATAGTGAATCGTTTGAGCGTCACTTCGAAAGAAGATTATGCGCCCATAACTCCTCTCTTATGGTATCGGCAACACTATGAGAAAACTTTACAGTTTTTTTTAAAAAAAAAACAAAAATTTCAAAAAAAAAGCGCTTCTGCAGGCTATTCGTTATTTTACAATCCAGCCATTATTTTTTGCAGAATCCTGCACGCTTTGCCGCGGTGCGAAATCGCGTTTTTCTGCTCAGGAAGCAGTTCTGCGTCCGTTTTGCCGTACTGCGGGAGAAAGAATATAGGGTCGTAGCCAAAGCCGTACTGACCGCGTGCGTCCTTAATATCCTCGATGATTGTGCCTTCCATCGTCTCCTGTGCAATAAAAAAGCGCGAAGGATTAAGCATTAAAACCATCGAACATGAATAGTGAGCCGAGCGCGGCCCGTTTATGAATGCCGGGATATAATCCGGGTTTTCGCTTGTTACAAATTTTTTTGGATCCGTTATATCAGAAAACTCTGCAAGTTTTTTATTAAGAGATTCAATTAAAAACGCGTTCTGTTCTTCCTGGCTTATTTTAGAACCGTCAGGCTTTCCCTTAGGAAAATCGGGTCCCGCATAACGTGCAGACCATACACCCGGAATTCCGCCTAAAGCGTCAACACAGATACCTGAGTCATCTGCAATTACAGGGCAGTGGACTATATCCCAGAGAGAACGGGCCTTTATCATGCTGTTCTGGTAAAAATCTGTTCCCGTTTCGACAGGATCAAAATCTATTCCTTCATCTTTAGGAATTACAATCGTATGCTCAGAAAATATTTCTGACATTTCGCGTTTTTTATTAAGATTTCCGCTTGCTAAATAAATTTTCATAACAAGCATTCTAATAAAAAAAAGCCGCACGCTCAAGTATATTACTATCCTAAAGCCTCCTTGATTTTCGAAATGTCTGCCTTGTTAAAGTTTGTCAGATATCTGCTTACAACTGCATGCGGTAAACCTATAACTTTTGCAATCTCAGAATTAGAAGGCGCAACCTTAAAATGTCCTCGGTTAAGAAGAGAATTTTTTCTTTCCCAGTTTACCTGCTGGTATTCAAGACTTTTTATGAGGTTTTCAAAATGCGAAGTTTTTCCGTAAAGCTTTTCTTCTTCAAGCTGACTTTTATAATTGTCTATAAAACAAAAAGCCCTGTTGCGCCTCTGTTCAATATCCCTTTTATTTAAAGCTTTGTTTATCAGTTTTGATTTAAGAGTGCATACTGAACTTGAGATAATGTCTTCAGAGACTTGGCAGAAAGCACTTACTTTTTTTATCTGTTCATCATTTATGTACCAGGCAGATTTAAGTGCAAGAATCAAAAGCCCCTGACGAAGTCTCCTTTCCTGCGAAGCCTGGCATGTCAGTCTATGCGGAATTTTCTTAAATACCCTTTTAAAAACTAACTGCGGGATTTCTTCGTTTTTATCTTTGGGCTTGTAAGGCGGAATTTCATCTGCAACGTCCGTAACATCATGCATTGTTTTCTGCATCTGTTCAGCATAAGTAAACATCGAATCCCTGAAAATCGTATAACCAAAACTGCTGCGCAAAGCCCTACGTTTTAGAAAACTGTTTTTAGAATTCTGCAGGGCTTTAAAAACATATGCACCAAATGGTGCAACCTCAGGATCATAACGCTCGAGAAGTTTTTTTACACGCTTTTCAAGAAACTCAAGAAGCAAATCACTCCTTGAGTCCTCGTCAAGACTTTCGAGATCAAATCTCGGATAATTTGTGTAAATGATTTTGTGCACCGCAATGCACGCGCCGGAAACTGACAGCTTTCCTGACTTTACCAGTTCTGGAATTTTATCCAGAGTGAGCACAGTCATAAAAAACTCCTTCCCCCACCATAATTTTATTGATACCAGACATGATCATCAGTAAAATTATGTATGCAAGAAGCGTGCCAAGTTTATGCTAAATTTATTTTAAAATCTTAGAAAATTCGTTTACAATCTGCGGAATAAGTTTTTCGACCCTGCCGTCACAGCTCATGCCCGATGCATTTTTGTGACCGCCACCGCCGAACTTTGATGCAACGACACTTACATCAACATCATCACGGCTTCTAAAACCTGCAGTGCATGAATGTTCTGTTTCCTGTCTTACAAAAACACATGCTTCAACACCTTCGCATGAAAGAAGCGCCTGATAAAGCATGTCAGAGTCACGGCCTTCCTGTCCGTAAGTTTTTGTTTCTTCCATCGTCTCATAAGCAACGACAAGCTTACCGCCGCAATAGCGTTCTGCATGACCTAAAGTCGTTCCTAAAAGTTTACGTGTAGAGTAGGGTTTACCGCCTGTAATCCTGTCATACATATTGTTAGGGTTTGCGCCTGCAGCAACGAGTCGGGCGGTAAGTTCAAAAACATTTGCAGAGTCTTCGCGTAAAAATCTAAAAAATCCGGTATCAGTGCACAGACCAAAAAACAAAGTATCAGCAGCTCTTTTATCAAGATTTTTTACAAGACCTTCATAAAGCATCATTACAAGACAGCTTGCTGCAGGACTTGAAGGATCAACGATAGAATAATTTTCATCAAACCCGGTTGAAGTTTTATGATGATCAATAATAAAAGTATCAAAAGACTTTAAATCTCCGACTTCACCGAGACGCGAAAGTTCTGAACAGTCAGTAATTATAAGTCCGCAGTTTTTTACATCTTCTGCAGACATAAAAGGAATTTCGTTTACAAATTTTTTTTCAAATTCCTTAATTTCTGACCGCTTAAAAGGCCCGGCATTTAAGAGTAAAAAAGGTTTATTAAAATGTTCAAGAATATAAGAAACGCCAAGGATAGAAGAAATGCAGTCTCCGTCAGGATCCTTGTGTCCGGTCACGATAAAATTTTTATGGCCGTCAATAAAATTTTTAAATGCACAAATCTGTTTTTCTGTAATAATGTTCATAACTGCTCACAAATAAAAACAATCCGAAATCAATATGACCCGGATTGTTTTTTTACGTCTTTAAGTTGAATTTACTAAAGGACCTTTTTACAATTCAAGGTCAAAATCATCATCCGAAGAAGGTCCTTCTACATTCTTGCTTGCAAAACCCCAGATTGCATGAGTCTTAGCAGTCGGAATAGTAAGCATAACCTTAAGGAATTTATTGTCCTTCTTTACAACAGTGATGTATGGAGAAAGCTTTTTAGGCATTTCGCGAATAGTAAGTCTTCTAGGTTTATCCTTCTGCCACTTTGCCCATTTTTTTGGAATCGTAGCAATACCGATTTTTGCACCGTTCTTTCCATAGAGAACAACATAGTATTCTGTAGAGTCGAGAACTTTGTAAACCGGTGCTGAATAATATGTAATATTAGAATTATATTTACTCTTGCTTTCCTGAGCCAAAACAGGCAATGAAAGCAGAATACATAAAGCAGCAAAAATCAAGCCTTTCTTTAGTTTCATAAAACCTCCGGATGAATAAACATCATAAATAATCAAGTATATACATTATAAAGCCTTTATCAGATACTGTAAAGTAATATTTTGACTGTAAATTATTAAACCTAAACCATGATTATTTTTTATTGACATAACTTTAATGTCCTTTTATGATTAAAGTTATTGAAAAGAGTATGATCTGCATTTGCTTTAAGTTTTAAGCATAACATCATGGAAATATGACACTAAAAATTACAACTGCATGTATATTTTTGCTCATTATATCGATAATTGACTGTAAAAAGTTCATAATTCCAGATTTAATCCTGATTATCTTTTTCGTAACTATGCTGGTTTTTGACCTTTTTACAGGAAAAGAGTCAATTATCGGTCATGTTGTAGAAGCATTGATAATGTTTCTGATTTTTTGGTTTATTTACCGCTTTGCTGGAGGCCTGGGCTTTGGAGATGTAAAATTTGCTGGATGTATAACCTATACATTTGGCTTTATTTCTTCAATATATATATGTCTGGTAGCTAGTATTACTGGATTGGTGTTTTTCGGTGTAAACAGGGTAATTGGCATGAAAAAAGTAGAGAAAATACCTTTTGCCCCATTTTTAACCGTCGGATGTATAGTATATTTAACTTTGAGAGGACTTGTTAAGTGAAAAAGGCATTGGTTATTTTAGTAGGCATACTGGGAATGTCATTTTTTTCGTTTGCTCAGACAGAAAATTCTTCTATCAATATAGATTTCAGGAACCAGAATATAACTGATGTCCTGTATGCCATTTCTGATATGTGTTCGGAGTCCATCTATATAGACGAAACTGTAACCGGAAGAATAAGCTTTCATTTCGAGGATTCCTCTTTTGAAAGTGCTTTGAAAAGGTTTTCAGAATTTGCCGGGCTTTATGTTGAAAAAAAGGATAATGTCTATTTTATCTCAAAGGCAAATATTCAGATTAATAACAGTCTCATTTCGATAGAAGCTGAGGATGTTCCTGTAGAGCCATTTTTGATTCTGCTCTCAAGAAAGTCTAAAACTACGATTATGTATGAAAAACTTCCTGAAACAAAGCTTACTATCAGATGCAGTAATGTAAAACTTGATGAAGTTTTAAACCTTGTTCTTGTCAAACTTAATGGATATGCACTCGAGAAAATCGGTACGGGTTATTATATTTCAAAAAATGCCAGTGCAAATGCTAAAATCAAGATAGATTCATACACTTTATCAAGAAACAGAGATGGCAACGAAACATTATCGTATACATTAAAGCTTCAGAAAGCAAATTTTATCAATGTCCTGGATGAATTATTCAAGAAAGAAAACAAAGAATATTCAGTAATTAACGCTAAGCCTGTTACCATTGAAAATCTTTACTATGATTCAAAAGATTTCTCGACAATGCTCGCCCTGATCCTTGAGGCTGCAAGCTGTGACTATTCGGTAAAGAATGGAATATATTATATTTTCGAAATTCAGAAAAACGATGTACTAAAGAAATTTAAAGATATTAAAATAATAAAACTAGAAAATATAAACGGTGAAAATCTATTAAGCCTTATTCCTGGTGAATTGAATAACAATGCACAGATTAAAATTGATAAATCATCTAATTCAATTATTTTAACCGGAAGTCAGGAGCAACTTACACCAATTGAGGATTTTATTAAGGCTGTTGATGTTCCTCTGGATGGAAGATACTATCAGAAATTTTCTCTAAAGCATCTTAGTGTAAAAGATGCTTTGGCTTCTATGCCAAAGAATATGTTTCTTTCGGATGTTGTTGTTGTTCCGGAATCTACATCTTTTGTAACGCAGGTTACAGAGCAAAAGGAAAAAGAAATCAGAGAATATCTTTATCTTATTGATAACAAGCAGTCATCATTTCCTACAAAACTAAAATATATTAAAAGCGAGGATTTGATAAAATATCTTCCGCCGTCAATTAATAAAGAAAATATCTGTGAGACTGGAGACTCTTCTCTTATATTTTTTATAGGAACAGATGATCTGTATGAAAAATTTCTTAAAGATCTCGAATTGATTGACAAGCCTAAACAGCAGATTCGTTATCAGATTTTAGTTTTGCAGCATCAAAAAACTGCAGGAGATAAATTTTCTTCGGGAATAGATAATATATCTAATCAGACAGCAGGACTTGCAGATGGAATAACTCATTCGTCATCACTTTATAATCTTCTTGATGTAAAGTTTGATGTTGTTTCTAAATTTGGTCTTAAATTTGCATCAAGGTTAAGTGCAGAAATAAGCCAGGGCGTAAGTCATGTTCTTGCTGATACAACATTAAACGGAATTAGCGGTGAGTCAATTAGTTTTTCAAATATAAATGTTTACAGATATCGAGATGTTGTTAAAGATTCTAACGGAGTTTATACAAGTACGGCACGTGAAATTTCAAGTGGTTTGACTTTGTCTATTAACGGATGGGTAAGCGGCGATGAAATGATTACAGTTAATGTAAACGCTTCTGTTTCAAAACAGGGTTCATCAGATTCATCTTCTGGATCATCATCTGCAACCAGTGATTCAATTCCTCCATCTACTTCAGAAAAAAAAGTTACGACAAATGTTCGTACAAAGTCCGGTGAACCAGTAATCATTGGTGGCTTGCTGCAGGAAGAAAAAGATGTTTCTGAAAAGAAAGTTCCGGTTTTGGGTTATATTCCGTTGCTTGGACTTCTTTTTTCAAGTAAAACAGAGTCGGTAGCAGAAACAGAAATGATTATTTATCTTGTTCCGTTTGTTGAAAAGACAGGTGATACTAAACTCGATTTTAACAAAAATATCGAAAAGTATTATAGAAAGTATGTTAATAAAAATTCAGAAGAACAGTCGGTAAGATGAAAAACAGAAATTTTGATATAGCTTTTTTTTCAAATTATAGAAGTATTCTCAATCAATATTCCGACAGTTATATTAAAAATTCCTGTTCGGTAATTGTAGAAGAAGATGATGAAAAAGTACTGATAGCCTGCAGTAAAACAAAAAAACAGTTTGTCGAAAAAAAAGCAAGGGAATATCATTTCCCTAAACAAATTGAATTAATCGTTGTAAAAGACAGTGAATTTGAAGAGTTTATAGGTAACGTAGTAGAAGGAAATGTCATAAATAGAGAAGCTTCAACGGTTTCGAAAGCATCAGATTTTTCGCTGGAAGAGGTTTCAGAAACAAGCCCGATTGTTAACATTATAAATGCAACATGTCTTGGTGCTATAAGAATGAATGCCAGCGATATCCATATTGTTCCGGAGAATGGCAAAACCGTTATAAAGTTCAGGATAGACGGTGTTCTTCAGGTTATTAAAGAGCTGGATAAGTCAATTTTTAACGTTGTTTCTTCTCGAATAAAAGTAATGTCAAATCTTAACATTATGGAACAAAGACTCCCTCAGGATGGGCATATGAAACTTAATGCATCTAACAGGGAAATAGATTTTCGTGTTTCGATAGTTCCGGTTATAGGTGGAGAATCTATAGTTCTTCGTCTGTTCAATGCTGATACTCAGAAAGCAGATCTTGAACAACTTGGTTTTACAAAAGACAATTACAAGATGCTTGCAAATTCAATTCATATTTCTAATGGGCTCATACTTATTTCAGGGCCTACGGGATCAGGCAAAACAACTACAATTCATTCATTGATAAATCTGATGGATAAAAAGTCTTTAAAGATTATTACGATTGAAGATCCTGTTGAACGCGTTATTCCGGATGTTGAACAGATTCAGGTTAATGAAAGTATCGGTCTTACTTTTGAATCTATTTTAAGATGTGTTTTAAGACAGGACCCGGATGTAATTATGGTCGGAGAAATTCGAGATGAGGCAACTGCAGAACTCGCTGTAAGAGCCAGTTTAACAGGTCATATTATTATTTCTACTTTGCATACGAATGACAGTATTTCTACTATAAGTAGATTGATAAACCTTGGTATAGAACCTTATCTTGTAGGTTCTGTATTAAAATATTCAATCGCACAGAGGCTTGTAAGAAGGCTTTGCCCAGAATGTAAGAAAATTGTAAATCAAAAGAGTCATATCTATAAAGCTGTCGGATGTAAAAGTTGTAATCATACAGGTTATAAGGGACGAACTGCTGTTTCAGAAATATTTAAGGTTGATGAAGACCTCGTTGAATTGATTTCTAGAAACGAAAGTATTTCGACTATAAAAAAGTATCTCGTAAAAAATAAAATGAAATTTATTAACGAAGATGCAATGTTAAAAGTTAAAAGTGGTGAAACTTCTGTAGAAGAGATAAAGAGAGAGGCTCTGGTATGAGTATAAATGTCCCAAACAAACAGCTGATTTCTTTTACAGAAAACATGTCGTCTCTTGTTCAGTCAGGTCTTTCAATTATTGATTCATTAAAAGTCTGTGCAAAAATTGATGATTCGAAAAATAATCAGGTTCTTTGTGATTCGATTATTAAAGAAATAAGTAATGGGAAAAGTTTGTGTAATTCATTAAAAGATGTTTCACACAGTTTTTCGCCTTTGTATATTTCATTGATCAGAATTGGTGAAATTACAGGTTCGATTGAAGTTGTTTTAAAAAAATTAACGGATTATCTTAAGCAGAAAAATGAGATGAAACAGAAACTCTGGATGGCTTTGTCTTATCCTCTTCTTGTTTTTTTTACAGCAATTGTTGTAATTCTTGTCATTCTTTTTTATGTTTTCCCAAAACTTTCGGCAGTTTTTGAGGCGCTGTCTGAAAGCAGTAATGAATTTGCAAATATTTCAAGCAGAGTATTGCTTTCTGGAAAAATAACATGTTCATTTATTCTTATTCTGTTTGCAGTTATTGTTTCTGGAATAATTCTTTATAAAAAAAATCAGAATTTTAAAAACAAATTGGATAATTTTTTGTTTTCTGTTCCGCTTATTAAAGATTTTTTACAATTAACATGTACATATGATTTTTCTTTTTCGATGAAGCTTTTGTGTGGATCTGGCATGCAGATCGTCAATGCTCTTGAAGAATCAAAAATGATAATAAAGAATGCAGCATATCAAAATGGTATTGATTATGTAAAGAAACAAATTTCTGATGGAAGGAGCCTGTATGATAGCATCAGGTCTCAGAAAGTTTTTCCAAAATATCTGTCTATGTGGATAGGAATAGGAGAGGCTAACGGTAATGTTCAGAATGTATTTGAACAGATTTATGAATATTACAAAAATATGAGTTCACGTTTTATCGAAAAAATGACTTCTAATGCAGAAAGTTTTTTTATAATTATTACAGGATTAATAATTTTCTTAATGGTAGTACAGTTTGTCCTGCCGATTATGAATGTCCTGGGGAGCGTATGATGAAAATTTTCAAAAAAAGAAAGTTAAGTAAAAATAAACAGGCCGGATGGTCATTTATGGAAACATTGATTGTCATTGCAATCGTAATGGTTCTTACTGCATCGGTTGGTTTTATGGCAGTTGGAAGCCTTGAAAAAGCTAGAGTCGCTTCGGCGCGGACACAGATAGATTCTTTTTGTGTTGCTCTTGAAGCTTTTTATATTGACTGTGGTTATTATCCGACAGTAGAACAGGGACTCTCTGCTTTAAGAAAAAAACCTGAGATTGAACCTGTAAGTGATAAGTGGAACGGCCCATATATTTTAAGAGATGTTCCTAAAGATCCATGGGATAATGAGTATGAATATATGCTGCCGGGACCTGACGGCAATCCGTATGGAATAAGAAGCTTTGGTGCAGACGGAAAGGATGGCGGAGAAGACAAGAATGCTGATATTACGTCATGGTAAGGCTAAAAACGACGGATTTGTTCTTTTGAGGACTTTGATAATGTCTTTTTTCGTAATAATTCTTATGGCAGGTTTAGTATATTGTTTTTCTCTCATTCTTTTACAGTCTGGAAAGCTCAATACAAGAGTTTTAAACATAATGAAAGAACAGAATTTAAAAGTGGAAAATGAGATTAAGTGAACTTATTGTCAGTATATTGATAAGTTCTCTTTTATTGACCGGTTTGTTTTTTGCATATACCGGAGTAGTCCGGAATACGGATGTTGTATTTGACATAAGTAAACAAAATGAACATGTTTTAAAAACAGATCGCCTGGTCCGAAATAGAATTGAAGAATTTACTCCATTTTACTTAACAAAAGACGAGTTAAAATATCTTCAGCTTGAGCAGGATTTAACAACAATAATCAATGAAAACGGAGGCGCGGTAAACAAGGTCGATTTTATTGAAAAAAACGGCATCAGAGTTGGCTGCAGTATAGGCTGGTCCTATGAAGGCAGAGATTTTACGACAAAAGGACTTTTTGCAGGAAGGTACTTCAAATGGAAGGATTAGGCATCAGAAAAAAGGAGGGCTTTGTAACTCCTGCAGTTTTGCTTGTATTCGTTATACTCTTTCTGATAATAGGTTCTTTAAGTCTTTATGTTGCTTCCGGATTAAAATTTTTACATGCATATGAAAATTATTACAATAATCGCGAAGGTGCAGAAGAGATTTTAGAGAAAATCATAAAAGATTTTCAAATTGTAAGATACTCTGATTATGATTCTCCTAATTCTATGGAAATAGAAGACCTTAAGACAAAGTATGATGAATATATGCTTACAATAAAGGACTGTTCCAGTGGAATAAATACGGCTACTTTTCCAAGGACGTTTCTGGAAAATGAAAAAATTTCTGCACTTGTAAATTCTGGGAGAGATTCTGTTATAAAAAAATATGGCTGGATTAATAAAAACTGGTACAATTCTGATATTGCAGAAGAGTATCCTGTAGTAAAAAATAAAAATTTCCATTTTCAGAATAATTTGCCATTGATTAATATATACTTTTGTGACTATGATTTAATAGATTCAGTAGCAGAGTTTTGTAAAATACAAAATTATGATGAAATAAAGTTGAAATTTTATGATGATTTGTATAATGAAAAGCTTGAAAAAAAAGAAATTGCAAAACTGCTTGGGATTTCAGAAAGTTCACTCTTCTTAACAATCTTTGGTTTTAAAACCACGTTTTGGGAAATTGAATTTTCTACTGATACAAATACTGTAAAGGCTATAATTGCTGCCATTCCTAATGAGGAAGGTAAGATAAAAGAATATAGATTATTTGAAAAAATTGTATTTGATAGAAGTAAAAAGTGAAAAAAGTTTATAGAGCTGCAGAAAGAACAAGTTACTCTGTTTTTGTTATTCCTGATAATATAAATCTGGATGAATATCTGGATAAGAATTATCCGTTTAAGATTGACAAGGGAAATTTATATGTTATTAGAAATAAGAAAAATAAAATATGCTTTCTTTTTAAAGACCGCGAGAAATGTAAAAACAAAATTCTCCCGGAAAGATATGCAATAAACAGATATAGAAATTATACAGGAGAAATCCTCATAACATCGGGGAATAATCATGGAAAAATTTATTTAAACAATGGTGTACTGACAGAAGAAGCTCCTGCTTCTGATATTTCCGATTCGATTAATATTGATTTATCAGCAATAAATGACGCTAAAACGTTTGATCTTTATTATGTTCCGGATAAAACAGAGATAATAAAAAAAGGGTGTACATTTTTTGCTGTTTTTCTTTGTGCTATATCTATGATTTTTTTTACAGCAAAAAAGATTTCTGATGATATTCACAGACAGATTGCAGAGCAGCATGAAATAGAAGAGCAGAATAAACTTAAAATTCAGGAACAGAAAGCAGATGAAAAAAAACTTGCTGAACTCAAGGCAGAATTTGAAAAATACGAGCAGACAAGAAATAAAAAAATGTATAAAACGATAAATCTTGTCTACAATAATCTTGATAAGAATTGTGTAGTAGAATCATTAAGCATTCAGAAAAATTTATTTCAAATTGACGTAAGGACAAAAAATTCTCTTGAGATACTTTCTAATTTTGAAAAAGATTCAAATATTGAACAGATAAAAATGAACAGAACGGCAATTGATTCTGGTCTGGAATATGTTTCTTATGCCGGGAAAATCATAAATGAGTATAAAGAGCCGGAACCTCTTTTATCTACAAAAGAAAAAATTGCATTTTATGAAAATCTTCTTAAAGAAACAGAGCATGAGGTAATATTTTCTGAATATGCAAAGAATGTAAGGAAATATCTCAATTCAAATAACTGCAGCGAAATATATATGCAGGTAAAAGATGATAATGGTTTGATAGAATTGGAGTGTGCTTTTAAAGGTAGTGGGACTTCGATAATTTCTTTTGTTAAAGCAATTGATGATAGTAAAGAGAATATCGAAGTAAAGAGTTTAAGAATCAAGAATATTAAAGATGCCGGTCTGTGTAATGCAAATATTAAGTTTGATACTCATATTGATATTGATTCAATTAAAGATGAAAATATTGAAATAATAGCATATAACGAAGCAAATCCTTCTGATATAGGAAAGGTCTTTAAATCTACTGCCGCTCCAAAAAGGACTGCTGTAGTTTCAAAGCCTCGTGTTGTCGTAAATAATCAGGTAAAGACAGAAAATAAAATTCCTAAAAAAATAGAAAAGCTTGAGTATCTTGGAAAGGGATCAAGTTCAGCAGGTACCAGACTTATATTTGTTAAAAATCCGTTTACAGGCGAAATTTACAAACTTCCGGTAGTAAGTGAGCCGGTTTCGGGGGATTATTGCCTTGAATTTTCAAATAAATACCAGGCTTTTATAGCTAATAATGAATATGAGGTTCGAAAATGAGAAAACGTATTATTTTGATCATGTTTTTTACTGCAGTTTTTGCAATTTCGTGCAAATCTACCAGACTTTCTTTGGGTGAAAGGTCTGTTTTTGCTATGTTTTATGATTATGATAATTGTCCGATTAATAATGTTGCATTTATCCTCGATGGTAAAGAGCTTGGTAAAAGTGATGTAAACGGTCGTTTTGTATTTAAGATTGATGATTCAAAGCCCCATAAGGTAGAGTTAAAAAAGGAAGGCTTTGAATCAATAGAAGATGAATTTAAGTATTCAGATTCTTTAGTTTTATATTATAAAATGGGTAATTCTGATCAATATTTGAAAAAAGCAGAAGAAAGGTTTGATTTTAATGATTATCAGGAAGCACTAAAAGCAATAGATAAAGCGCTGGAAATCAAACAGGACAGAGACGATGCTTTGTACCTTAAAGCTATAGTTCTTTATAAGCTTGGAATGTACGAAGAAGCCGAAGCGATATTAGGCAAAATGGAGAGTAAGGAAATAAATAAAAAGTATATAGAAGGATTGATTAATGAAAACAAAAAGTAGTGAAATTACAAAAGTATTTGTAATTATTGTTTCCCTAATTGCGTTAGCAGTAAATACAGTTATTGTTGTTAACGGATTTAACGGAATAACAAAGAAAATCGATGAAGTAGAAACAAAAGTTGATGATTTAACTACCCGTGTTGATAACCTTGAACAAGAGCTTGAGGAACATAAAAAATCATTTGACATTGCATATGAATATTATCAGAAAGATATGGCTCAGTTAAATTCTAAACTAGACAATGTAAATTCAGGTATTCAGAGAAATCAGACGACTGTAAATTCTCAGTACAGAAAAACAGTTCAAATGGAACAGACTTATTCTAGTCTTCTTGAAGAAGAAAAAAAGCGACATCTTGATACTGCAGAACATGACAGTGAAAATGATAAGCTTGCAAATGAGGCTAAATCTCTTTTTGCTAAGAAGGAATATGTTAAGGCCTATGAAATATTCAATAATATTTTACAGGATGATCTTTCTAATAATGAAATAAGAATGTATAGAATGCTATCATTGTTTAATATTAATAAACTTGATAGTTCTAATTATGCAGAAATATTGCAGAATATAAAAATATTGAGAGAGAATGGAAGTACTGATCCAAGACTTGATGAAGTTGAGGAATTTATAAAAGGGGAAAATGAATAATGAAAAAAAAGTTTCTTTTAGGTTTGCTTGTTTATTTGTTTGCCGGTTGTGTATTTGCGGAGACTATATCAATCGCAGAAATAATTATTTATGATTCACAAGGCAAAGATGTAAGTATTTTTAGAAATCCGGAAAATGATATACAGAAAAATTTGTCTCATCTCTGGTTTAATGGATTGATTGATTTTGATGTTGCAACAAAAAAAACTGTTGGACCTGTTGCATCTTCATTGGATGCATTAAAAGCATGTAATAAACTTGGCAGACAGTTTATTATTTACGGTTATATGAAGCAGACAGATGTAAATTATTATGTCGAACTAAAATTGTATAATGTTGAAGAAAAAAAAGTTATTGCGCAGTTTTTTGGTAGTGATGATATTAAAAATTATGACAGAATGATTGCTGATGTTACAACAAAAATTGAAAAATACCTTAAAGAATTATATGACATAAAAACAGAAGAAGAGAGACAGGAAGAATATCAGTCTCTTGAGCTTGCCATTCCAATGTCATTAAATTATTGGGCTCCTTTACATAATGAGTGGCCGGAAAAACTTTACGGGATCGCCGGTATTAATGGGGGAATAGATTTTTATCCGGAATTTAAGGTTTACTATTTGAATAATAAAATGATAAATTTTAGTCTGAGGGCAGAATTTGCATATAAATACGGTATGGGAAACCCTAATTATTACCCGATTAATTTACATACATTATCCATTACTACATTTTCTATGTTTAATGTCCACTTTAATGATACACACAGCTGTTCTTTTGGGCTTGGACCTGTCTATGAACTTGACATCTATCAGATTACTAAAAAGTATGAAGATTCAACCGTTAATTTGCAGAATCAGTTTGGTATAGGATTATTAGCAGGGTATTATTATAAACTTAATGATAACTGGAAATTGCTGGGAGAACTTGAGTTACAGTATTTCTTTAATGCAGGATCATATATGGTTTTAAAACCAAAATTGGGTGCCGTTTACACATTTTATAAGAGGAGATAGAGAAAATGGAGAAATTGATAAGAATTTCATTTATATTTGTTGCTTTTTCGTTTTTTTCATGCAAGAATTTTGTAGCTGATATCGTTCTTAGAACTTATAACGATCCTGTAGATGTTGCCCCATACGTAGATTCTTACAGGGAGGAAAATAAGATTTATATCAGTTGGGATGAGGATCCGGGATGCGATATATATATTCTGGAACGCTCTGAGGATTATAGTTCTGTTATATCGAACCCGAACTTTACAGAAATTTACAGAGGTAAGGATCTTAAATTTGTAGATGCAGCAGGGCTTGCAACTGGTACAAAGTATCTTTATAGACTTAACAAAAAGAGGGGGACTGTAGAGTTCAAATCTAAAAAAGTAGGTTATGGAGTTTGTTCTGCTAAAAGAAGAGATATCTATTATAATCATAGCGACGAAACAGCAATGAAGCTTGAATATGAGTATACGATGATGACTGTTGCTTCGGCATATTATTATGATGGAACTCTTAAAAGGGAGAATGACTGGTATTATCTTGAGGTTCCGCCAAGAAGGATATGTGAAATAGTAATTACAGAGCAAAAAGATGCCGGTAGTACTAATAGTTCGAGATTAAATTATCTTATTCTGGGTGATGCAGAAAAACCTTATACAGATAGCCATATAAGGATAACAAATGAGTTGTTTGTTCCAAAAATTGTTAAGTTCCAGATTTCTGCCCAACAGGAGAGTGTTGGAAATGTAGTAGTTACATATACCATAAAGCTTAATACTACAAGTGCGATAAATGAAGGCGCATAATTAAAACTGTGAGAGGATAAAATGATTAAAAAAAGTTTTGCAATTATTGTTTCTGTTCTTTCTCTTGTTGTTCTTTCCTGCGAAGCTCCTTCTTCGGGAGTTGGCAATAGCGGTGGAGAGCCCGAGAATTACGAAAAACGGGAAGACCTTTTTGTTCCTTCGTTATCGGATCCTTCTAATACCGATAAGTGCGAAATAATTCTAAATGACACTCAATACATAAAAGCCGAAGGTTACACATTCTGGTGTGAACCTTATATTAACAGTTCAAGCAGTTTTGAAACAATTGAAGTTGAATTAGAAAAGCCGTATGGCGATTCTAAAAGCGGTTACGGGGTTGTTTTTAACAGTTATAGAGATGTTGATTCATCATATATGCTTACTGTCATGATTAATAATGAACAGAAATATATTGTCGGAAGAGTTAAGAACGGAAAGTTTAAGAAAATAACAGACGGGTGGATACGTTGTGATGTTCTTGAGCCAAAAGGCGCCGGCAAAAATACAATAAAGATTGAATACGATGTTGATGGATCATCGCAGAATAAGTTTAAAGTGACTTTCAAAAATTCGAATACTGAGCAATACAGTTTTACTTTTGCAGATACAGAAAATACGCATCCTGTTTTTAAGGATACGAGATATGGTTATGTGGCGGTTGTTTCACCGATGGAGTATCGAAACGGTGATTATCTTATTGTAGAATTTGAGAAAAAATAATACAGGGAGTAAAGAGTATGAAAAGTTTTTTATCGGTTAATGAAAGGGAAGAAAAAGAGTATTCAAAAAGATTTGCTGCTCTTGCAATGATGACAATGTATGCCATTACATTGCTGCCTTTTAGTCTGTTTGCAGATGAATTTGAAGCGAATAGAAAATTTATTGACAGCATCAGATGCGAAGTTCCTGTGGTTTCAGAGGTTTCTGAAGACGTAAAGGCAGAAGAGATGGGGAAGACCTTGCTTGCTTCAGCTGATTTAGAAATAGAAAATGGTGCTTCTGAAGTTAAAGCCGTAAAAACGATAAAAAACGCTCCCGAAGTAAAAGTAGAATCAGAAGAGATGAAGGATGAATGGGGTGATTTACCATTGGAGGTAAAGAGCCTTATTACAAAAAAAGATGGTGGTGTTATCTCGCTTGGAAATGTTTCCATTGAGATTCCTGCCGGTGCTGTTAAAAAAGATACAGAAATTAGTATTACAAGACTAGAAGAAGTAAACGAAACCGGTGAAATGCTTGCAAATGCGACACAGCTTATGGGTGGATACAGATTCCTTCCGGCCGGTACAAAATTTAAGAAAAAAGTAGTTGTTTCAATTCCATATAACAAGCAAGTTGTCAATAATGAACAGAAACTCAACGATCTTTATACTTATTTCTATGATACAAAAGAAAATAGATGGGTAAAACTTGAAAGAAAGGAAATAGACAGAGAAAACGGCATTGTAAAAAGCTATACAACGCATTTTACTGATATGATCAACGGTACATTAACGATGCCAGATGCGGCTTCTTCTGTCTCTTTTGATATTAATACCATAAAAGGGCTTGAAGCATCAAAACCAGATGGACATCTTTTAAACTTTAATCCGCCATCAGCAAGCAATACTGGTGATGCTTCGTTTAGCTTTGGACTTAATGTTCCTGCAGGCAGACTTGGAATGCAGCCTTCTGTATCAGTCGGCTATTCCAGCGGTTCAGGAAACGGTATTTTAGGAAGAGGTTTTAACGTAAATTACGGAAGTGTAATTTCTACTGATACACGACATGGTCTTCCAAAATATGAGGGAAATGATACTTATCTTAAAGATGGAGTTTTGCTTGAAATTGACAGCAGTGTTTCAAATGAAAATGTTCAGGTATATAATTTAAAGAGAAGAACTGGTTATGAAAAAATTGTACGATACAACCCTGGAAAGTCTGATGATTACTGGGAAGTAACAAGTTCTGATGGTGTTATATCAAGATACGGTAAATATGTAATATATAGTGATGAAGCAAATAATTCATGTTCAACTGCTGTTATACCAGAAGGTAATGGTACAAAAGAGTGTGTTTATGAATGGTATCTTTCTGAGGTAGTGGACATTCATGGAAATACAATTCTATTTACATATGTCAAAGATAAGGGTTGTGTATATCCAAAATTAATCAGATATACAGGAAAGACTGCAGGTAAAATTGATTCAACATCTGTAACAAAAAAAGGAAATTATTTTGTAAGGTTTGATTACTATTACACAGATTCTGATAATGCCGATGCAGAAAAAAGACGTGATGTAAGAATTGATGCTCGAAGCAGAAATATTAAAGAATGCAGGTGGCTTTTAAAACAAATTTCGACAGGATATGATCCAGATTCAAAGGCAGATTTGTCTTACAGCACTGCTGATTTAAATAAATGGTATGAAAATTCTCAGAAAGAGGTTTCTGTCAGAGTATACGAATTTAATTATGCTGCCTATAATAGTGATCTTATTGAAGTAGATAATTTCTTAAATGAGTTAAAAGTCTATAACAGGGGAATGAATGACAGTTACTCATATTATTTTGACTATAACAGAATTCATAAAGATAAAATGTTTGCTTCACAGGCGAAGGTTGTATATTCTGAAGACTATAATAATTTTATTCTGCATACCGGAAATTCTATGGGAGCCGGTGCAAATATCAGAGGGCAGGCAGGTGCCGGTTTTGGTACTCCTGTAGCTGATGTCCGTGTTACAGGGGGAATTAACGGATCTGTAGACGGATCTTTTGGTTATACAGATAATTGTATGGCAGATATAAACGGTGATGGTATCCCGGATGGTTTAGACTTCCGCCGTGAATATGATAAGAATAACTATTCGGTAAAATATGGACAAAATCCATCACCTGATTATAAAACACCGGGCCAGTCAGAAATTAATATACAGGAATTGGATAGAGAAGATTCTGTATCTACAAATTTTGGTGGGGATCTTTATGCAGGTGCTGGTCTTAAAACTAAGTTTGTTACCGGTTTGGGGGGCAGTATTAATGGAGTAACACAGAATAGTACTACGAGGGTTTCTAGGTCTCTTATGGACGTAGACGGAGACGGTCTTGTAGATATTATTGAAACTGGGAAAAATACTTACCTTAAAAACAAAGGAAACGGAAATTTTGTTAAGAGAAAAATTTATACACAATCTTCAAACCCGATTAAAGATCTTGATAAAAAATTAAGTACGGATGAACAGAAAAAATATAGAAGTACATATATACCACAGACACCGTTCAGGGTATGGAAAGCACCGTTTACTGGTATTGTAGAAATTACAAACACTGTTTCTAAAACAGAAAATTTTGATTCAAAAATAATTGCAGAAACTTATATAGGAAATGAAATCCAGAATAACCTTTGTATCGAATTACAGCAGGGAGATTCTAATACACCAAAAGTTTCATCTGCTTCTGTTAAAGTCTTAAAAGATCAGAATGTTTATTTCTATGTAAACAGTGGTTTTGAGCCTAAAGACACAGATATAACATGGAATATTCAGATAAATTATAAATCTGTTGAACCGTTACAGACTGTATATAAACTGCCTTATTTTGTCTTAGACAGTGCTTTTACCCGTACAGGAACAATTACAACTTTTTCTAGTCCTTCACAAAGTGATGTAATAAAATCTATAAAAAATAGATCAGAATATGACAGTATAATTTTGGATGCATATAATGTTTTCAGTTTTGCAGCTACACCACAAGCTAACAGTAGTAGTTCGGGAACAACAATATATGAGTATACTATTACGTTTACACTTAAGAATAACTGGCAGGATGTTCTTGATTTAGATCAGAAAAAGAATATCTATAATGCTCTCATAGAATATGATTTTGGTAAAGTAATACCTGGATGCTATTATGAAGATGAGTTTACGCAGCTTTGGGAAGATTATGAAGATAATTATGTGAAAAACAGCGCTTTAAATCATGAAACGCTTTATAAAACATTTGCTTCTATATTTAGATACAATACAGATAAAAATGTTTATGAATTGTGTGATTTAATACAGAACCAGCAGGAAATGGCATGGTCTAAAATATTTAGTAAGCTGACTTCTGATACAAAGGCTAAATTAAAGGCTGATTATCTTACTAAATATAAGAAAAATACCGTTTTTAATACGGAAGATTACTTTAAACAGTTTGATAAAGATGCACTTGTTTTTGGGATATCTGATTCGCAGGAGCAGATGAGTGGAAACAGGGCTATTCATGATGTTGGAAACTATGAACAGCTGGAAAATGATTCTGCTGGTATATATAATTACGATATATATCTTGGAAATATCGATGGAAAGAGTTTGATTTTACTTTCAGATAAATTACCGGGTAAAGGTATTACTGATGTGAAATTGCTTTTTGATGGTAAAGAGTCAGAAAAGATAACCGGTTTTACAAAAAGCTTTAAAGATGAAGATATAGATATTTCCTTTACATACGATAACAGACAGAAATTAAGTTATGCTGTTCGAGGATTAAATAATGAACCTGCCTTGATAAGTGAAGAACTGTATAGCAATTGTGTTTCAAAAGTAAAAGAGTGGATTTTAAATGGAAAGCTTATTCCGATAGATACTACATTTGTTACTTTGGCAAATGAGATAGATGAATTAGACGCTAAAGTTAAATTATTGGAAAAGCAACTGGGTGAAGAAGTTATAAAAGAAGATGGAGAAAAAGATCAGGAATTGATTGATAAACTGAATTTAGAATTATATAACACTAAATCTAGTTATGATTCTAAAGTTTCGCAGTTTAATTCCAGTTTTGACCTCAGTAATCTTAAATCACTTAATGGTATCTACAAAAAAAGAGATGATGGTAATTATTATATTACCGGAAACTGGAAAGTAGAAAAAAATTTAACTGATTTTATCATAGAGGGTACTGACCTCTATGATGAGGATGCGTATAATTTATATTGTTTTAATAAGGGAATGCTTGAAAAACTTGCAGATGAGTTTTGTTTATATAATGCAGAGAAAATCAATGTAAGTATAGAGTATTTTAGAGATGAAGAATATACCCTTAACAAAAAAGGAGAAAATACATATTATAATCTCCTTGTATTAAATGAACAGAATGATTTTGAATATCAGGAAAATAGTTTTAGAAAAAACATCTGGGATTCTGAAATTGATTTTAAGCCAGAAAATAAAAATCCTTCAAAATCTTTGTTCAAAGAAGTATATGATGCGTCATATGAAGAAGATGATGGTGTATCTGTTGAAGTCAAGGCTTCATATGAAGTATACAGAGATGAAAAGCTATTTGGCGGAAATAACGACTGGTATTATGGAATCTGGCAGGGTAATAAAAAGTTTAATCCTGAAAATATATACACATCTGAGTATGCTAGTGCTGATTATTCGACTATGACAGAAGATGATGTACTTAGCAAACAAAAAGAAAATAACAGTTCGTTAGATGGTGTAGATAGCAGGGCGAGTGCAAAAAATAAATTGGGAAATCCGGATGTAGACAGTTTCTATAATCCGACAAAAAATGAAAGAATTGTTCTAAATGATTCTAATGAAGAAACTTCTATTACTGCTATTAACGAAGAAGCTGATACAGGAAAAAATCTGGATTCGAACATAAAAGATATAATCATGGGTACTGTATCTACTGTTTCAAAACTTGTAAGCCCAGAAAACCTTACGACTTACTACTATGTTCCATATATCTACAAGGACTATATCCATGCAAACAGATTGGGAGGTTCTTCTTATTATGACATCGAAGGAATTGAGGTAGCACAGAATTTTAGCGGTGTCAGTGGTGGAGCAGGAAATTCTAACACTACTGATCCAAATCAGGTGCATAATACAGACAAAAGACCACTTACTATTCCTACAATAAGAAAAACAGAGACAACAGCAGAAGACTTTGTATGGGGTGTTAATGCAAAAGTAAATTTAGCAGGCATTAGTGTAGATCTTAGTTTTGATACTGCTAATGGATTTGATTTTAACAATATGAAGAAAGGTAATGACGCAGAAAATGAGAGTCATAACCAGATTTTGCAGTATTACCAGGATATAAACGGTGACAGGATACCTGACTTTATTCAGTATGAAGGAAAGAATCAAATTTCTGTAACTCCGGGATTTAAGGTTTTTGATGAAAATTCTGACAACGAAGAAAAATATGAAATCATTTATGGAGAAAAATATTATCTTTCTGGTATAGATAAAATATCTCATACTACAAATACTACAAAGACAAAAGGTGGAAACGTTACAGAAAAGGGTACTGTAACTCCAGAATATACTTCCACAGGTGAATTTAAAACGGCTGTTACAAACGCAGCTTCTGATGGTTCTGGAAACAAGTCGATTTCTTCTGGTTCAAGTGAACAGACAGCAGGTTTGATGGATATAAATGGAGACGGCTTACCAGACTATGTTAATGGCTCAAATGTTTCCATTAACCAGGGTGATAACTTTAAAAAATATTCTGATTTTGCAAATCTTTATTCGGATATTTCAAAATCAGAAAATGAGTCAATGTCTATAACAAAGCCTATTAAAAGAGGTCCTGGACAGGGAGAGTCTCTTTCTAATGGTGTTGTATTAGGTGCATGTGTTGTATTTAACTATTCCAGAAACAATGTCAAGGCTATGTACCTTGATGTTAACGGAGACGGCTTACCTGATATATTAACAAAAGAGATAGGAGAGAGAAAAACAGAGCATTTCTGGGATAAAACTGAAAAACTTATTCCTAACAAGGACTGGTATGTACGATTTAATACAGGGAACGGCTTTACAGGTCCGGTTAAATTTTCTATGCCGTCATGGAATGTCTCTGATGATGATAAAGATAAATTTAGAACAGAGCACGATAATGAGCTCCTTTTTGGATTTGTAAATTCAATCCCATATGTTGGAGAAGATATTGCTGCTATTCTTACTAAAAATGTAGTGAAATTTAATAATCCTTATGCAGATGACTTTGCTACATATTGTGACTCTCTTGATTTTTCTTCTACAGCAAGTGTAGGAATTGCAGCCTCTGTCGGAGGAACAGGAACAGGTTCAATTCCTATTCCATTTACAACATGCAGTATAAATATTACAGGTGAAGGAAATGCCGGAGTTAATGCAAATACTTCAATGAACAGTATTTCTGTTACAATGCAGGATATTACGGGAGACGGACTTCCTGATCATGTAATGCGTATTCCAGGAACGAAAGTTTCAGTTAATTTTAATGATGTAAGTTTATTTAAAGATGATGGCTATGTCCTTTATAAAGAGAATATGACAGGTAAGTCTGGTCTTTTGACAAAAGTTCATATGCCTAACGGTTCAAGCCTAGAAATCGGTTATGAAGGAAAACATGGAACTGCAGATATGCCTTCTTACAGGTATGTAATGTCATCTGTTACTTCTAATGACGGTAATGGAGTTACGGTTCCAGAAGTAAATTATACATATGATGCCGGAATAAGTCTTGATGAGGAAGATAAGGCAGAGTATGTTCACGAAATAACAACAAGATTTGAATATCATAATGCAAAATATAACCGTGAAGAAAAAGAGTTCTATGGTTATGAAACTGTAAAAACTGTAAATCCTGATAATACTTATGTTGTGACAACATACTGCAATGATATTAATAAGTATTACAAGAAAGGTGCTGTTTTAACAAAAGAAGTTTGTTCTGGAAGTGATTATGAACACAGCTATCTGATGGAAAAAACAGAAAATACCTATTTAGATAGCGAACCATCTTTGTTGCTAGCAAATTCTGTTACTTATGAATATGATTATGATTCAAATAAAGAATCAACAACAGACTGCTTTGAAACAAAAGTTTCATATGAATATGACTCATATAACAATGTTACAAAGATTACACAAGAGTATAATGATGCATCTATCCCTGATATTACAGCAGATATTACTTATCTTAAAGATGTTTCCTTAGGTATTTACTCTAAGCCAAAATCAATTGCGGTTTATGACTTAAATAATATTTTTGAACCTATTCGCGAAAGATCTGCAGAATACGTAAATGGCCAGATGGATAAATTTATATCTTACTATAAGGATGGTTATGGTAGCAGGAAACAATATGTAACAGAGTTTGGATATGATGGTTACGGAAATATTTCACTTATAAAATCACCGTCTGGAGTGCAGAAAACAATTGATTATGATGGTAGTAATAATCAATTTGCGGCAAAAGTGGTAGATATATCTCGTGACAATGTTAACTATGATACTTATTATGAGACAGATTATGCTACACAGCTTATAAAATCATGTACGGATTTAAATAAGCTTGTAATGAGATATGAATATGATGACTGGCAGAGATTAAGTAAGGTTTATTCTCCTTATGATTCATCTAATCCTGCCGTTTCATATGAATATTTTACACCACTGTCAGTTGCCGTATATAAAGATGGTGTTAATACATTAGATAAGCATTATTTCTGGTATACAAAAACCAACAACAAGGTAAGTTTTGATTCATCTGACAACAAATATATTTCTACAATTGTACAGACAGGCGGATTTGGTCAGTTAATAAGAACTTTATGTAAATCATCTGTATATCAGGGTAAGGATGCAGAAGATAAAGTCGGTTATGTGGTATCTGGTTCTTCAATTGTTGATAATATGGGAAGAACTGTTAATGCAGGTCAGCCGTACTTTGTAAATGAAGATGAAGTATCACTTGAAAGTATAGAAGATTTAAATCTGATTGTTAAAAATCCTACCATCAATAAATATGATGAGAAGGGAAGAACTGTTTTAACAAAATGCCTTTTTGAAGAAAAAGATCCAGACTCAGATGCTTCTAGCTTAAAGTGGATATCTACAAAAACATCATACAGCTTAAAAAATAAAGAACTGTATGTTGTAAGTGTTGATCCTAGAAATAACCTTGTAGAAACAATTCACGATGTTAAAGCAGAAATTAAAAAGATAAATAAATATGATTCAAACGGAAAACTTTTAACTTCTACAAGATATGAATATGATGCAATGGGCCAGATGCTTAGGGCATATGACTTTAATGAAAATAAGCAGGACAAGACTGCAAATATTATAGAAGTTAAATATGATATGCTTGGAAGAAGAACAGAGCTTTCAAGTGTAGATGGAGGATCATATTATTATACTTATGATGCTGCAGGTAATGTTGTTCAGGAAACTAACTCCAAACTTTTAAAAGAGGGAAAGTCAATAAACTATCAGTATGATGGATTTGACCGTCTTTCTAAAATTATTTATTCGGATGAAAGCAGTGTAAGCTATGAATATGGAGAAAAAGTTGATAGTACATATTCTAAAGGTAGAGTTGTAAAAGTTACTGATAACAGCGGAACGACAACAAATGTATATGGCAAACTTGGAGAAGTTGTTAAATCTACAAGGACCATAAAGGATAATATTCTTATCGGTACCGAAGAAAAGACTTATTCGATGAAGTATGAGCCAAACTATCTTGGTCAGATGGAAGAAATTACATACCCTGATGGAGAAACTGTTTCTTATACTTATAACGATTATGGTAAAGTAGTAAAAATCGAGGGCATCCATTTTGGGCAGAAGTTTACTTATGTTAACAAGATAGCATATAACGAAGATGGCCAGAGGGCATATATCGAATACGGTAACGGGGTTTCTACAGAATATACATATGACAGATACAATAAGCTTCTTGATAATATAAAGACTGTAAAGGATAAAGAGTCAAAGACTTATCAGAATATTAATTACTATTTTGATTCTGTCGGTAACATTACAGGATATGTAAATGACTGCCGTGACAATAATGTATTTAAAGAAACAAACAATTATTATACAAAACAAAGTTATGCTTATGATGCTCTTAACCAGCTTATTAAAGTAAATGGAGAAACTGTATTTAACAGATACGGAACAGAAGTACCTAATCTTTTAAGCCGCTATGAGCAGGTATATGAGTATGACGAAGTCGGTAACATGACGGGTAAAGTTTCTTCTGAAGTTCAGCAGTATAACGTGCGAAAGGGAGATGACCTTGATTACGAACTTGACTATGTACTTATGGAAGGCTTTGCCCACAGATTTGAAAGAATAGGTAAACGTTATTATAAGTATGACGAAGTTGGAAACATCATTCTTGAGCAGGATGGTGGGCTTGATGAAGAAACTGCAGAATATGTTCCTATAGAACAATATGATGAAGATGTTTACGGTGTTGATGAAGCCTGGGGTTATTATGATGATGATCAGAATTCTTCAGGTACAAAGAAAAATGATCACAAAAGAGAATATAAGTGGAATGAAAGAAACCAGCTTATAAAGAGTTCTGATGAAAGCTGTACTGTAAATTTTGTCTATGGCGCAGACGGTAAACGTGCATGTAAGTATACAAATACATCTGAATATATGTATTTTAATGATTACTGGACATGGCATATAGACGAAAACAGCTCAAGTCATGGAGGAATGGCAAGTAAGCATATCTTCCTTGGAAGCTCAAGACTGGTTACAAAGATTAATCATGATAATGCTTCGACGGCAAGTTATGATTATGAAAATGAGCATCAGTATTATTACCACAGTGATCATATCGGAACGGCTCAGTTAATTACGGATCATGATGGTAATGAATACGAAAGGTTCGAAAATACTCCTTACGGTGAAACATGGATTGATGTAACTATCCAGGGCACAACAAGTGAGGAATATGTTCCATATAAGTTTACCGGTAAAGAAAAGGATAAAGAGACTGGACTTTATTATTTTGGAGCACGTTATTATGATTCAAAGTACAGTATGTGGATCAGCACAGACCCTGCAATCAGTGATTTTATGTCTGGTTCAAAGTCTGGCCTTGGTGGTATTTATAATTCAATTAACTTTAATGTTTACCATTATGCTAGCAATAATCCATTAAAATATATTGATCCTGATGGTTGCGAGCCAACGAAAGAAGAAGCCGCTGCTATGGCAGATGATATATATTCGTGGGCCGACCCTAACAGGGGAGAAGTAAAACTACTAGGTGGATGGAAAAGAGTTGAAGGAAGTTATCAAGAGTTACAAGAGGGAAGTGGTGGAACTGCAGTTTATCAAAGGACAAATAAAGATGGTAAAACAGAATATGCCTTTGTAAACAAAGGAACTGTTTCCGGGAAAGATTGGGGAGAAAATTTTAGTCAGTTCTTCACGGGAAATTCAAAAGATATGGAGAATTCTGTTAAACGAGCCAGGGAGTTTTGCCAAGAACACGAATCAGAAGAGGTTACAATGGTTGGACACTCTAAAGGTGGTGCAGAAGCTATGGCAAATGCCTATGCAACAGGAAAAAATGCTTATATTTTTAATTCTGCAGGCTTAAATAAAAAAAACAGAGATAAGTATGCTACTGGTTATGATCGTAAAATCCATTCCTATACATCTACTGGTGATATTGTTGGGTTAACTAGATTATTTTCGGATATGAATGATAAAACTTTCCCTGGCTATATAAAGGAAGAACAGATTACACCAAAAAATACTTTTGCTGCTTTTGCCAGTCTAACGATTGCAGGTGGAGTATTTGGAAGAGTTACTGGTGGTATGATTGGAGCAATCTGGGGAAAATCTTCTAAGGGTGGAGCAATAGGTACTGGAATAGGTATTGGTGCAGGTCTTATTGGTGGTGGTATTTGGGCACATGGAATTAGACATTTCCATTAATTAAAAATATAACAATAAGATTCAGGAAGCATACTGTTTGTTTGCTTCCTGGGTTGTTTGTGTTTTATTGGGAAATATAATAAGAGTGATCAAAAAAATAAGTTTTTTATTTATTCTTTTTATTTTTACTGGAATCACTTATGCCTCTAAAGGGGATATCAATGTTATGGATAATTTAGTCCTTACCATATATTGTTCCGAAACAAAAGAAGTATATTATCTGGAAGATGAAAAAGAAATAAAAAATATTTTGCATAAATTTCCAAAAATTATAAGTATAGGCTACCTAGCCAAAACTTTTTTTGTACTTAACAGTTGTACACATTATTCCTATTTTTTGTATTTAAAAAAAGGTACCAGTATTCAAAAAGAAATATTTATCAATACAAATAGTCATGTCTGGACATATAAGGATGCTTTTATGAATTATCATTTTTCAAAGAAGAATATAGAAAAAATTATTTCAAAAATGCATAAGGGTATAAAGCACACAGAGACTATTGAAGATCCATTAGAGCGAAGGCAGTTTATTGAAGGGTTAAGGACAGATGACAATGTACTTTATATAGATCTACAAGGGGATTTTGACCTTAGAATGGGATCGTTTTATATATATGTTCCATCTTCTGAAGATGAAAATATTGATTCTAGAGAAATAGAAGATAATTTACGGGAACACTATGGAGATACAGTTAAAACTCGTAATAAAGCAATACACAACTATAGCTTTCCTAAGCGTAAGCGATACATAGAAGAAACTCAGGAAATTGAGTTTGAGATGAGATGGACAAAAGAAATGTATGATAAATTAGATATATACAGGAAAAGCGAGTTTAAAGATGATAATTACAAAGGCCAACAAACCTTTGAATATTATACAAAGGATTAGTTTTATCAGGATAATTTATGGTGAGCTTTACAGTGCTTAAAATAAAGGTTGCCTAAAAGTTTCTCTGTTGATTTATTTTTTTGAAGGTGGTGCGTCAGATTTGACGCACCATTTTAGTTGATTCAGTTTAGAAAGTGTCCGGTGTAAATGTTTCGCCGTCTTCGTCAAAGTATTCTGTTTCTATAAGTTGCTTTACACGTTCGCGACTAAGAACGCTTAAAAAAGTTTTTGCTTCTGCTTTTGTAAAGTAAAGTTGAACTTCTACAGATTTTTCAGGAATGTTTGAACCAAGATCCTTTGCAAGGTTTTTGCAGTCCTTTACGATGATACAAAAATATGGAGAACCGTCCTTAAATTCGTAACCGACATGAAACTGCGAGTCACCAAAATAGTTCATCATGTGTTTAACAGAACCCCACTCGGTGCGGCATTTGCCCTTTGATGTATAAATTTTTCTTGTTTTTGCAGTTTGCTTTTTTATTAGTTTGTGTTCTTCAAAGTCTTTAAGATATTTTTCAAATGCATCTGCGATTGTAGCTATATTATTTTCATCAAAAAGGAAATTAAAATATGCCGACTGGTAATATACTTGAATTCCGGCTTTTCTTGTTTTAGGTTCTATAACTGCAGTTGCTTTTCTGTGCTTGATTCCATAGCCTATTGTTCCTGTTGAAAGCGGAATTTCGTCATAAAAAATATAATTTGCCTGTTTATAAGAAAAAATACCTTCAAAAGGATTCCATTCGTTTGACTTCTTCTTTTTTGTAGTTTTTACTTCGTAAGTATCTTTTTCTTCATACTTATCGCTTTCTTGAGTCGGTTCAGTCTCTGTGTAAGCATCTGCTTCCTGCGCAAATCCAGTATAAACCATTAACGCAGACAGAATACAGGCTGCCGCTAATTTTTTTAAAATTGTCTTTTTCATTATAAATACCTCTGAAATGTAAACAAAAAACCGGGTAAAAAGTAACACAACCAGTTTGTGATATTTTATAGGGATTTTTAAACTTAGTCAATTTTGTTTTCTTCTCTTTTTCGATGCTGAACTGACTGAAAAGCCATGAAATTATTTCAAATTTATTTCAAAAATATTTCGAAATAAATTTGAAATTTTTCTGAAATAATTTTGAAATAATTTTGAAATATTTTTGAAATTTTTATTTCAAAAACTTCTTTGTTCAATTGTAAACTTGCGCATTTATAGTTTTTTTTATACTGGGAATGGGAAAATCAGATATCAATGTAATGCTGGTAAATATGGTGTACCGGCTCTAAAAAAAGGCCGTAGAGCGTCCTGAGGCGGTTTTGCGGCCAAATAATACAAACGGGCATAAAAAAACCCGAGGTTCTTTCGAATCTCGGGTTTTTGCTTTTTTAATCTTTTGTGTCTGACTCTAGGCCAAGACAGTTAGATTAGAAGAAGCACTGTACGCGAACTGGGATTGCGAATGTGAAGTCATCAAGTGGAGTAAAGTCGCGGATTGTATCGCGGAGAGCACCCTGTGCACCGATACCAAGTGTACCGTTAGCAATGCCCTTGTTTACCCATACACCAAATCCGACAGCTGGATCTGGAGCATTTTCAGCAAATGACTTGTACATACGTACGTCAGCTGATACTCCAACACCGTTTCCGAGGTCATAATCAATACCTACACCAGCGTTAAGAGTAACAAAAGAATCTACATCAGTTGGAACATCGATTGTCTGAGATGGATCAAGTGGGTTAGGAATTGTCGTAATTACAGTCTTTGCAGGATTGATTGCGAAACCAGCAGATGCGTGTACGCGAAGAGCGTCAAATGGCATAGACCAGTATACGTTTACATTGATTGGTGATTTTTCTACTGTTGAGAAACGAGCACCAACATCGAGTGTCATGTTTTCTACTGCTTTAAGAGCAAATGCAGCTTCGATAGCACCCTGTACTTTGTCTTCTGCATCTTTTCCAAGTCCAATCCACTGTGCTTTGATTGTTCCTACACCGTCGATTGTGTAACCAGCAGCTACCTGAATGTTAGCAAATACATCTTCGTATGTTTTGTTAGCATAGAGGCTCTTGAATGCAACAGCTGCATGGAATCCTTCGAATGGATCAAACATCAAGAGAGCACCAGCTACAGGCTGATATGCATTACCAGCATCTGTACCGTTTGTTACACGTGTGAATGTGAAATCTTCACCTGTCATAGCTGTTTTAAGACGTAACCAGTCCCATGAACCGAAACAAGCGTTTCCACGGAGTGTGTCATCGAATGCAGAACCGATTTTGAGTGTTAACCAAGAAATTGGTTTTACCCAAACGTATGCTTCATCATTTACTGCAAGAGCAGCACCGTCGAAAAGGAAAGTTCCTACAACACCACAGTCTTCTGATGATCCAGCAATAGAACCACCGATACGAGGATTTGCACCCCAAGATGTAGAAATATCCATACGAGCATCTTCGCCATCATATGCAAATGGTGTAAAGATAGCACGTGAGAATCCCATTCCTACGTTTACGTCAGCAAAAACAGCGCTTGTTGCCAATGCGATTGCTGCGATTGTTCCTACGATTTTTTTCATTATGAAAAAACCTCCTTATTTTTTTAACGGTTCAATACGAACCGATACTTGAAGTGTAATATTGTTTCATACCGTTGTCAAGTTTTTTTTTAGTTTTTTTTTAACGCTTTTTTTTAGTTTTTCAGCCTGAATTTACCCCAAAAACCAGCGGCTTTTATGCGTGTACGGCCACTTTTTCCTTAAGTTCAAGGACTTTGTCAAGGGGTAATCCGGTGCCTTCTGCAATTTGTGTCAATTCAGTATGCAAACGAAAAAATTAATCAAAGTTATGACTTATTTTGTCGAGGAGGGTGCTTAAGGTTTGGGCGTCGGATGATGAGAGCCCTGTAAAAAAGCGGGATTTGAGGGTGTCAGAAATTTCCTGAGTGTGGCGGTTGTATTCAACTCCGAGAGGAGAAAGCTTGACGCATTTGACGCGGCTGTCGGATGGGCTTACAGAAATTTCTACGAGGCCAAGATCCTTTAGTTTTTTTATGAGGACAGTTGTGGTTGATTTGTCACGGTTTATTTTTTTTGCGATTTCCTGCATCGAAAGGAAGGGTTCTTTAGACAGAAGGTAGAGGATGTGACCGTGGCTTGAAGTTAGCCTTGGCAAACCTTGTTTGTTTAGTTCAGCTTTGAGAAAGTCCTTGCAGAGTGTATGTACGAGAGAAATTTTTGATATTATGTTTGATTTTGAAAAATCCATAATTGATTATAGCACAAAAAATTATTATTATAGAAGAATGATTTTGTTTTTATTAAAAAAGAATTTTTTTGACGGCTGGGAAAATATAATTAACCTTATTTTTCCCAATCTTATATGTGACATATTTGTGCTTGCGATTTACTTTGGATACAGGTTTTTCAGGTTTCCGTTCAGTATTCTGTCGCTTGTGATTATTTTTCTTGGAATAAGCCTTCTTGTTGTTTCGTCGGGCGCTTTTGGTAAAAATGCGCTTTCGATAGCGGGTTTTGAAACTGCTCATCTTAGCACATATTTTAAAAACCTCTGGAGCGCTTTTAAGGATTATTTTAAATTCGGAATGATTGTAGCGCTGATTGTTTTGAGCGCTGTTACAGGAATTCCTTTTTATATCGGAATAAACGGTTTTATAGGCTTTATGCTTGCTGCGATTCTTTTTCTGTTTATTCTGACACTTGTTTTAGGATTACAGTGGTTTATTCCGCTTAAAGAAATTTTAAAACTGAATTTTAAGAAAACGTTTAAAAAATGTTTTGTAATTCTGTTTGATAATTTTGCGTTCAGTATTTTTATGTTCTGCTACGTCTGGTGGCCTTATATAATCTGCTTTCTTGTGCTGAATTTAAAAAGTGCGCTTCAGGGCAATCCGGGGATTCTGGGGATTTGCGTAGCGCTGGGATTTTTACTTCCGGGCTGGTCTGGAATTGTTTTGTCTTATGTAAATGCACTTCGCTTAAGACTTTATAAATATGACTGGCTTGATCAGCATGCAGATTTAAAGAATGCAAAGGAAAGAAAAAATATTCCGTGGGAAGCTCTTTTAAGAGAAGACAGCATGGCGCTTGGAAAAAAATCTTTAAGATCGATTATCGCACCATGGAAGAGCAGGGAAGATTAAGAATTATTTTTTAAGCCCTCGAGCACAAGTTCCAGAGGCGCGTTCATTTTCTGGGCAGCAACTTCTGGTGTAGCGTTGTAATCATGAACGAGCATGATTGCATCTTCGATAGCTTTCTGCTGAAGAGCTTCTTTTCTTGTATTCCATATCAAATCTCTGTCGTGCAGGTTCATGGCTAAAAACGTACTCCTGAATTTTTCATTCTCTTTTGTCTTTTCTACAAGTTCAGAAAGCCTGTTAGAAAAGTCATCGTTACCCGGTTTGTTGGTGTGTATGAAGCGAAGAAAACTTCGGATTCGCTCGTCCTTTTCTTTTTCATACGCACTTGCATTATATATGACTTTTAACGAATTGTCATGTAAATTTACTTCGCTTTTTTGAACGCAGATGCTTTTGAATATATAGCATGGAAGTCCGTACGGTTTTTCGTCTTCATCTTTGAACGGATCATGCTTGCAGATAAAGAGGATGTAGCTTTCCTTTAATTCTGAATAATCTTCGTTTTTCATGAGGCTGTCCATGTCTATCATTGACTGGTAATAACGAGTGCGATTGCCGATGTCCCTTTCAGGGTAGTTCTGTATTTCGATGTCGATGATTTTATCGACATCCTTTAAATATACGTCCAATCGTACGCCCTTAGTCGTGTAGTATGGTGCAATCTGTTTTTCAAGTTCGGGATATTCGATTTTACCGACTTTGATATGAAGAAGACGCTCTACAAGTTCTGCGCACACATCAGGTTCATGAAGGACTGCCTGGAACATTCCGTCGTCTGTGAACGTAAGTTCTTCTATGGTTTTTACATGTCTTTCTTTTTTAAGTTCTTTCATTGGATAAGCTCCTTAAAATTAATTTACCCCGCCATGCAGCGGTGGTGTCGTGCATACGCGCGGGAAAGTGCCCGACAAGTGCTGGCATTGGAATATCGAAAACCCTCACATATATCATTATTTTTTTTATGAAAAAAATTCACAAAAAATAAAAAAACTTAAAAAAAGTTTTTTGCAATTGAAAACATTTTGTAAGCTGTGGTAAAATAATTTAAGTTATTCAGGGGGACGTTTTATGAAAGTCATAAAATTTTTGTTTTTAACGATTTTTTCTTTTGCAGTAATTTCCTGCAGCAATATTTATAATCAGGGAGAGGCTTCTCTTGAAATTTGTCTTCCGGGTAGTCCTGATTCTGACGCAAGGTTTATAGGAAATCATGATCCTGATGAGTTTGCCGATGATTTACTGCCGGGCTCGGTTTATGAAATTATTCTTGATGGTCCTATGCACTTAGAAAAGCTTACTGGATATGGTGAGTCATGTGTTTTTGAAAATCTGGTATGCGGTCGTTACAAACTTAGTGTTTATAACTGGTCTGGGGATCCATATGCTCCACAAGCGACGGTTTCTTTGTATTGTTATGGTGAAAAGGATATAGCAGTTACAGGTGGTGAAAATATCAAATCGATAGATATATATTCTCTAACACCAAGAAATGTTAAGGAGATTACTGGATGTACTGCTACTTTATTCTATGGTTACTCGCAGATAATAGATTCTTCCCGTATAGCATTCGACAGTTCAATGACACCGGTTGATCCATATAATTTTCAAAATATTTCCAATGGTTATGGTATTGTTTTAAACTTGGATAATGATGGAACTAGCGCAGAATACGTATATAGAGGTGGCTACAAGGAACAGACAGGAAATGATTTAGAACAGCATTTTAAAGTATCTTCCTGGATAATTTATAAAAATGGACAGAAAGTCTGTGACAGTAATGATTTTGACGGCGGAATAAATAATCCAAATTATTTTACTTTTTATATAAATGATACTGATTATGAAATTGTGTATATTCTTAAGGATTATGATGCAGCCGAATATAATGAAGGTAGTAATACCATTACAGTAAGGGCTCCGTTGCGCTTCCAATATAATGCTTAATAATTATTCTGGATAAACAACTTTTCCAAAATAAGATAAATTGCTATTGACACTATTTTAAAAAAACTATAGTATGCTTTCATGCTCGTTTGACGGGTATGCGGGCTATTAGCTCAGTAGGTAGAGCAACGCCCTTTTAAGGCGTGGGTCGATGGTTCGAATCCATCATAGCTCACAGAAGGCTTTCGGTTTTCCGAAAGCCTTTTTTTTGCGTTAGACTCCCGAAAGTAAAATTTGCGTTCATGGTCTTTCCATGTTACCATTAATCAAGGAGTAAAAGTATGAATTTTAAAAAGTTTTTTGTATTCTGTTCTGTTTGTTTTCTTTTTTTTAGCTGCAAGTCGCCGACAAGAAGACCTGCAAAAGTACCGCCAGTTGATTTTGTCAAAGTAGAGGGTTCTCGCATAGTAGGAGGAATACAGTTTTATGATACCACAATTGGCAGGCAGGGTAGATGGGATTGTAAAGGTGTTTTTCAAGACGGGCGAACAGTCATATTAAGTGATTTTTTTATGTGCAATCATGAAGTCACCCAGAAAGAATATCAAGATGTTGTTGGTAATAATCCAAGTTTTTTTGTCGGTGATGATGAAAGTAAAAAAGTGTCAGAAGAAGAAATTCAGGAAAATCGTCCTGTAGAAAATGTTTCGTGGTATAACGCAATTGTTTACTGCAATATGCTTAGCATAAAAGAAGGTCTTACTCCCTGCTATTCTTTGGAGCAAAAAACAAATCCAGCAGAATGGGGAGAAGTTCCTTTAGTGTATGACGCAACTTGGAATTTAATCGAATGTAATTTTAATGCGAACGGATATCGTCTTCCTACAGAAGCAGAATGGGAATATGCTGCGCGTGGTGGAAAAAACGGAGTTTTGCTTGATGAACCTAATAAACATGCCGGAACAAGTGATGAAGTTATTCTTAGAGATTATGCATGGATACCAGCAAACAGTAATAATAGAACTCACGAAGTAAAGAAAAAGGAACCTAATGAACTTAATCTTTATGATATGAGCGGTAATGTATGGGAATGGGTTTGGGATGCAGTCGGAACAACGCGTTTAGAAATCGGAGAAGTTAATAATCCTTTAGGAAGTGAAGACAGATCGACTCGTAGGCTTTATCGTGGTGGCTCTTGGTTAAATTATAGCAATTACGGAAGTGTTATATTTCGTGGGATTGCCTGTACCCAAAGTGCTCCAAACGGGGCTGTAGTTTCACATAAGACAGCAGAGCCTATTTATGGCTATACAGTGGGCTTTCGTGTTGTGCGTTCAAAGCTATAGATTTTTATTTTAATTCTTTTTAAATGTCACACACTTTAATTACAAAAAACCCCGGCAGTTTGCTTTAAGCGATGCCGGCATTTTTTTTCTTCCGCTTATTTCATCTGTTCAAACTCGACAGATTTTAATGCTTTCTTATTCTTGTACATTTCGCGGTCGGACTGGGAGATGATTTTTTCGATGTCGTCGCCCGGAATAAATTCTGCAACTCCACATGCTACGCGGTAGGGGGTAGGTTCAAGTTTTGCATGAAACTGACGGACAAGTGTTAGAATCTGTTCCTTCGTAAAATTTAAAAAGATTGCCATAAACTCATCTCCGCCCGTTCTGTAAAGGCGTGCTTTAGGGAATGTCGTAAGCATAAAGTCTACGCATGTCTTGATTGCCGTGTCACCTGCGGCGTGTCCGTAGTTATCGTTCCATCTTTTTAAATCATTTAAATCCATTGATAAAACAATTATCTTTCTATTTAAAAATCGTCTTAAGTCAAGATAAAAGCATCGGCGATTTAAGAGATTTGTGAGCGTGTCGCGTTTGTGAACCTGCACATTAAGGAACAGAAAATAGAAAACGATTCCGATTGTGATTGTCTGTGCAAGTATTATGCTGAATAAAAAGAAATGCTCGAGCACTGCTGCAGCAGATGCAAACACGATAATCACCGCAATGACTACTGTTTCCATTTTATTTGATTTATAAATTTTAAGTGAATTGTTTATGATGAGAACAGCATATGCGAGTGTCGTAAAGTGACACAGATATCCCAATGGTCCGTGTCCGAGCATGTTGTCGTCTGTAAAGAAAAACATTATTCCTGTCGGAATGCTTAAAAATGAAATTGCCGTATTAAAGAAAATCGGAATCCAGTACCACGCAGAAGGGCGTTTCTGGTTTCTTCCGGATACTTCAAAAATAAGGAAGATGGTTATCGGGCGAAGGGCATAGCCGACTGCAGAACTCCAGTAGCGTGCGCTCGTAGGGGCAGGCAGCTGTGAAGAAAGATATCTTACGTTATCTGCAAATGTGAGAAGCAGTGCAAGAATACAGGCAACGAAAAAATACATGAGAACGTTTCGCGGGAACGTTTTATTCGTGCAGATAAAAACGAGAAGAATTATCGAAATAGCAACTGACTGATAATTAAGCTGTATAAGCCCTCTGATTAATGTAAACTCCATCTCCTTAATTATAAACTATCCTTGACCAAACAACAATAGTGACTTTATAATTATATAAAGCATAAAAAAAGGGGTTTTGTGGAACATTCTTATAAAATTGTTGTGTCGGATACAGATATTTTAACGAAACTTTGCGGCACTAACGACAGCAATCTTAAACTCATAGAACAGCATCTTGGCGTACCCGTGTTCATGCGGGGAAATGAACTGTCCGTAGAACAGGACGATCCTGCGATTTTACAACAGTTCAGGTTTATAATAGATAGAATTATTGACGAAATCGAAGAAGGCTATGCAGATACAGAAGATGCTGTAGCTTCTATCCTTAATACAGACTTAAATCCTGACTATACTCCTACAAAAGACTATTTTTCCTCTAAGCGTGAACACGCTACAATGAATGAAGGGGCTGTTATTGTTCCGGGTTGCCAGAAAAAAGTATATCCTAAGACCCAGAATCAGGCAGATTATGTAAGGCTTTTGAGGACAAAGGACATGGTTTTCTGTACGGGAAGTGCAGGTTCGGGAAAGACTTTCCTTGCCGTTGCAGAAGCTTTGAGGCTTGTTCTTTCTAAAGAAAAAAAAGGGATTGTTTTAACCCGTCCGGTTGTAGAAGCAGGGGAAAGCCTTGGATTTTTGCCTGGTGACCTTGATCAGAAGATTGGCCCGTACCTGAGGCCGCTTTATGATTCTATGGAAGCGATTTTACCTAAGGATACTGTTAAAAAATTAATAGAAAATGGTATAATAGAGATGGCTCCTCTTGCGTATATGCGCGGAAGGACTCTAAATGATTGTGTGGTTATCCTTGATGAAGCACAGAATACGACATGCGAGCAGATGAAAATGTTTTTGACACGCATGGGAAATGGATCTAAGGTATTTGTTACCGGAGATGTTACTCAAATAGATTTACCAAAAAGATGTAAGTCTGGTCTTGTAGATGCTCTGCAGGTTCTTTCGAATGTTTCGGAAATCGGAATGATGCAGATGACGGGAGCAGATGTAGTAAGAAATCCTCTGGTAAAAAAGATAGTGCAGGCGTACGAAAATGCAAAAGAAGAATGATAATGTAATTGAAAACTCAAAGAAAAAGGAAAAGAAGAATAAAGATAAAAAAGTTTCTGTTTTTAAGAAATTTTTTGAAAATTTAAAGGAAGATTATCCTATTTTTATTCTTTCGATAGTTTCTTTTCTCGTTATTTCTATAATTACTTTTTTTAGTGTAACGAAAAACGTGACTATTGCAGCTTTTTCTCTTAATGAATACGAAATCGGGCAGATTGCAGACAGAAACATTGTTGCAGACAGAACGATTCCGGCAAACTCAAAGTATCCGATTGCAATTCATGACGGTGAAAAAATCATAAGAAAGGGTTTTCCTATAACAGAAGAAGGCTACAGAAAACTCGAAAAGATGGCTAACGAAAAAGAGTACATCGATTACAGAGCTTATGCAAATTCTGTACTTTATCTGCTCCTTTTGATGATTTTGTGGACCCTTCTTTATTCTGATGTGCTTTTAGGAAGAAAACTTGCCTTTAAAGAACTTTTACTGCAGATTATTTTCTTTACGATACTTTATTCGTGTACGCTTTTTGCTCCGAAGTATCCGTTTTTTGCGCAGTCACCGTTCCATCTGTGTATTGCGATTCCGACTGCATTCGTAATCTTTTTGATTACGCTTCTTTACGGTGAAAAATCTGCTTTGTTCTATTCCATCGTATTATCGCTGGGAATTTTAAGCGCTGCAGACTACAATATCATTGTATTCCTCTTTACGTTCTGTTCATGCTTTAGTGCTGCAAGAATCGTAAGAAAAATTGAAACACGTATCGATATGGTTTTTGCGTCTGTTTCGATTGCGCTTTTGAACATCCTGTTTTTATTTCTTGAAAAAATTCTTTTTAATGAGTCGTTTGACAGATTTGGAACTCTTGCATTTGCGATTGCGGTAAACGGTTTTATCTGCGGTATTCTTGCTTTAGGATTTATTACTCCGCTTGAACAGATTTTAAATACTGCATCTGTATTCAGGCTTATGGATTTAAGTGACCTTAACAATCCTACTATGAGAGGGCTTTTGCTTACCGCTTCGGGCACTTATAACCATGCGATGATGGTTGCAACCCTTGCCGAAAATGCATGTAACGAAATAGGAGCAAATGCCCTCGTTGCGCGCGTCGGTGCATACTATCACGATATCGGAAAGATGGATCAGAGCGAATATTTCGTAGAAAACCAGACCGGGCAGAATAAGCATGACGACATTAATCCGTCACTTTCTGTTTCTGTAATACGAAGCCATGTTAAAAAAGGTGTTGAAAAAGCTCATCAGCTGCACCTTCCTCAGGTTATCATAGACATCATCGCAGAGCATCATGGAAACAGCGTAATTGCATATTTCTATAACGAAGCAAAAAAACAGAATCCGGATGCAAACGAAGAAGATTTTGCATATAACGGAGTTCCGCCTACGACAAAAGAAAGTGCTGTAGTAATGCTTGCAGATACAGTAGAAGCTGCATGTCGTACTCTTGAAAAGCCTTCTGTTTCTCGTCTTGATAAATTTATTCAGAGTCTTATCGCTTCTAAGCTTGAACATCATCAGCTTGATAACTGTAATCTTACATTCAGTGATCTTACTAAGATACGTGAATCTTTTGTTACGATTCTTGCAGGTTATTATCACTCGCGCATCGAGTATCCTGACCAGAAAGATCCTGATGATCCGGAAGAAAAAAATAAGACTGTGGTCGTAAATAATTCAGTAAAAATAAAACAGAAAAAAAAGTAGTTATGGCAAACAGAATTTTAGTAAGCGTTCAGGAAAATCTGGAAACTCCTTCATGGTTTGAAAAAGTAGAGGACTTTATTTCTCTTGCGATGAAAAAACTCAAGTTTGACGGTGAAGAAGTTTCTGTAATGTTTGTTGATAATGAATACATAAAACTTCTTAACAAAGAATACCGTAACATTGATGCTGCTACAGATGTTTTATCTTTTGAAGCCGATGGCGAATACGAAGATGATGAAGGGAAATGGAAAACAGTCGGTGATATCGCCATAAGCATAGAAATGATCAGGGAAAATGCTGAATATTTTGAAATAACAGAAAATGATGAGCTTAAACGTCTTTTAGTTCATGGGCTTCTGCATTTAAACGGAATGGATCACGGCGAAGAACATATCGAAAAGGGTGCAAAGCCTGAGTGCGAAATGCTTGTGCTGCAGGAAAAAATTCTTGATGAATTAAAGGATGAAACGATTATAGAAAGTTAGAAATGGTAGAGAGAAATGAGTTTATTTGATTTTGCTAAAACGAAAAATAAAGAAGAACCTCAGACAGAACTTGATGAAATCTTAAACGAAGAAAAAGAAGATATGATTCAGGGTGTAGAAGATCTTTCGAGCACTCTGGTAAAAGAGGTTATGATTCCGAGAATCGATGTTGACTTTGTAAATGTTGACTGGTCTCAGGAAGAGTGGACTAAAAAGATTTTCGAAAGCGGACATTCGCGCTTTCCTGTCTATAAAGATTCAATTGATAATGTAGTCGGAATTCTTTATGTAAAGGATCTTATAAAATATCTTTTTAACAACGAAACTGTTTCGCTTGAAAAAATAATAAGAAAGGCTTTTTTTGTTCCGGAAACAAAAAGAATAGATACACTTTTGCGCGAGTTTAAAAGGCGTCATGTTCATATCGCGATGGCTGTCGATGAATACGGTGGGCTTTCGGGTATCGTATGCCTTGAAGATATCATCGAAGAAATTGTAGGGGATATTCAGGATGAGTTTGATAACGAGCGCGAGGATATAATAAATCTCGGTAAGGATACATGGCTTATTGATGCAAGGGAAAATCTTGAGGATTTGAACGAGCAGATTGGATCAGAGTTTCCGAGCGGCGATTTTGATACTTTCGGCGGATTCGTGCTGGATTTATTCGGTAAAATTCCGCTTAAATTTGAAAAAATTACATGGAAAGATTATGACTTTATAATTCAGGATATGGACGGTCATAGGATTGATATGATTAAAGTTATATATCATAATGAAGGTGGTGGGGAAAAGGATGAAAACAAAGAATGACGGCCTTGTAAAAAGGTTCTTTTTAATTTCTTCTGTATGTTTATTTTTAATTCTTCCGGCTTCTGCAGAAGTAAACGGCTTTTCAAAAACACGTGCATTTGAGCAGAACAGCAATATGTCTGCTGCCCAGCTTTATAACATCGGTTATGATTTTTACAGTCAGAAAAACTGGTGGCAGGCAAGTGAGAAATTTCAGGAGGCACTCCAGAAAAACGGCGCTTATGCAGATGCGTGGTACATGCTTTCTAAATGTTCTTATGAGATGAATCAGTTTGATCTGTGTGTTGAATATGTAGAAAACGCACAGAAATATGCAGGTGAAAAACCAGAGTATACAAATCTTAAGGCGTTCAGTTATATTTCTCTCGGGAAATTTAATGACGCAGACAAGCTTTTTAATTCAGTTTTAAAAAAATATCCGAACAACATAGAAGCAAGATTTGGTCTTGCAGAACTTGATCTTTTTTCTGGAAAACTTTCTGGTGCAGAAAGTCTTTATAACGATGCTTTAAAACGCGAGCCTTTAAATGTAAAGGCGCTTTTAAGTCTTGCGCTTGTTAGTACAGAGCTCGGTAAAAAAGATCTTGCCTACAGTTATATAAACAGGGCATTACAGTCTCATGCAAATAACGAAGAAGTTTATTTTATTGCTTCTTATCTTTCTGCAATGAATGGGGACTATAAGGATGCAGAAAAAAAATGCATCATGGCCGTTACTGTAAATCCAAATTACGACAGCGCTTACGAACTTTTATCGACAATCTATTATGCTCAAAAGCGCTACGATGATGTAATTGATATTGCAGACTTTAGGATAAACCGCAACCGAAATGTTTCTCAGGCCTGGTTTATAAAAGGTCTTGCGCTTGAAAAGCTTGGACGTTATGAAGATTCTCTTGCTACCTGGGAAACCGGTCTTACAGTAGATCCTTCTGACGAAATAATGAGAAGCGCTTTTGAACTTTCGATTTTAAAGAATACTCGTCTTGAAGATCCTAGAAGAAAAAACTGGGCGATGTATCATGTTAAAAAAGGACAGGAGTATCAGAAAAAATATTCGGGACTTCAGGTTCGTTATGAATACCAGAGCGCTTTAAAGATAAATCCTAAAAACAAAACCGCACGTCTTGCTTTTTCTGACATTCTCTATAATGATGGATTTAACGAAAACTATCTTGAACAGATTAAGTTTGTAAAGAATAATTCAAAGCTTCCTGAGGTAAAGAACAAGGATAAACCTACAGATATCGAAGAAGCAAAAAAGATACGTTATACAAGACTTTCAGATACTGTAGAAGGTTTTGAGTCCCTTATGGAAAATACGCTTGCAAAAAAATGGGACATCAATCCGTTCTATCTTGATAAGACAAGATGGAATATCGGTATTTATTATATGGAAAAAGTTGAACCGCTTTATCACTGTGATATTGCGCGCATTGCATCGGATACGCTTCGCCTTATGTTCCAGGGAATTTCTTCTACGAACGTAAAGCTTTATCCAGAAGAAGTTACAGGTTATGCAGACGCATATAAAAAAGCACATGATAAAAAGCTTGACTATTTTATTATTCTTACAGGAGACGAAACGGAACGTGACGTAAAGATTGACGCCGTAATGTATTCTGCAAGGACCGGAACAAAGACAAGAGATTTTTCTATTTACAGAACGGGTAACGAAAGATTCTCCGGTTCGCTTTTAAGATTAAGAAAAGAAATACTTTCGATTTTACCGGTAAGGGCAAATATATTAAACAGAAGCCTTTCTGATATTCTTATCGATATAGGAAAAACAGAAGGTATCGTAAAGAATTCTAAATTTGCCGTAATCAAAAAAGGTGCGATGAAAACAAGCGATACCGGAGTAGGGCTTGTTTATAACGAATCTGACATGCTCGGTATCGTAACGGTTACTAAAGTTTCTGAAGAAATTTCTGAAGGTGTTCTTTCTGATACGGGATTTTATGACAGAGTTAACAGCGATGACGAGCTGATTCTTGTAGAAGTTCCGGATCCGAAAACTTCACAGGAAACTCCTAGTGAAGCTGCAAAGGATACTTCTCCTCAGGCGACAAAAGATAATCAGGGCAAAGTGAGTGCACTTAAGGGTGCAGATCTTGAGATTACCAGAACTCCATCGCTTATAAGAATGATAAAAGAACTTAATTAATTTCTATCATGTCGAGGCTTGAGTCTATCCATTTCTTTGATAGCTTTGGATATTCTTCGCTGACTGTGAGGAAGTTAAAGAGTGCATTCTGATAGTCTTTTGAAAAATAATATGACTGTGCAAGATAGAATGTCGCGCGTTTTGATGTAGATTCACTGCGGCGTACACTTAAAAAATCGTTAAGCTCTTTTATCGAAGCTTTAAAATCTTTTTTTGCAAATGTTGCCTTTAAGATTTTAAATAAGAAGTAGTCGTCACCGCCTTCCGGGCAGACAAGGTCTTCTTCGAAAATATGCATTTTTGTTATCTTATTTTTCTTTCCGACATAATTTTTGCCGAGAGTTTTTGAAGCGTTCATTGCTTTAGGACCAAGCTTGACAGCCTGGTTTTTATTTGTGTCTACAAGTCCCGGTGTAGGAAGAGGAATGTCTCTCATTCTTTCTGAAACGTCCACCGGTTTTGAAGTCTTTTTTGAAGATGCTGTTTCTGACGGAGTGATTACTTCGTTTTCGACATTCATGTTTTTTCTGGCTCTGATTCCGCCTACAGATGTATTAATCGAAGGAAGAAGAATCATGTAAGGGCCGTTGTCTGTATTTGCAATTACGCAGTAAAAATATTCGCGAAAATCTTCTACGAAGTCTGTGTATTCTGTGATATCCGAAGCAAGCTGTGCAATTACTCCGAGCGAAGAAAGCTGTTCATAAGAAGTAATCTGCTTTGTGTCACGACAGATTAAAAAACCTGTTATTGCCGGCTCTGAGTTTTCCGGGATTTTCCATGTTATTTTGATTTTTGAAGTTTCTTTTGGAACGACATTTATATCAAGGGCAACCGGCCTTGACTGTGCAAATGTAAAATAAGCGGTAAATACGGCTGTTAAAGCAATAAGCAGTTTTTTAAGTTTCATACTATATATTGTATAATCATTTTTACTTATTTGACAAGATACAATGTTTAATTTATTCTATCAATATTATGTTAGAAGAATTAAAATTACCTATAGCTGAATTAAAAGAAAATATCATGAATGTCTGGGGGTGTCTTTGACCCGGATTCAATCTATAAGAAAATAGAAGAATCAGAAAAACTTACTACAGCCGACGGTTTCTGGGACGATCCTCAGAAAGCCCAGAAGGTTATGAGTAAAATCAGAGCCCTTAAAATGCGCGTTGAGCCGTGGAAAGAGCTTATAAACGATATAGACGACATAGAAACAATGTATGAACTTGCTTTAGAATCAGGCGATGCGGCTTCTGAAGCAGAGATCAGGACAATGTATGAAGAAGCAAAGAAAAAGTACGAAAAACAGAGCGTATTAAATCTCCTTTCGGGCGAGGTGGACAATTCGAGCGCCTTTCTTACGATTCATGCGGGAGCCGGCGGAACCGAAGCCGAAGACTGGGCTTTTATGCTTAGCAGAATGTACACGCGCTGGGCAGAACGCCGTGGCTTTAAAGTAGAAGTAATTGATCAGCTTGAGGCAGAAGGCGGAATTAAATCAATAACCTTTCAGATTGACGGTGAGTACGCGTACGGCTACCTTAAAGGAGAAGCCGGAATCCACCGCCTTGTGCGCATAAGTCCGTTTGACGCGAACGCAAGACGACATACTTCTTTTTCGAGCGTTTATGTTTTTCCTGTTCTTGACGATACAATCGAAGTCGAAATCAGACCTGAGGATTTGAGGGTTGATACATATCGTGCAGGCGGAAAAGGCGGTCAGCATGTAAACAAGACTGACTCGGCTGTAAGGTTTACTCATCTTCCTACAGGAATTGTAGTTGCATGCCAGAGTGAAAGAAGCCAGATTTTTAACCGTCAGGCATGTATGAGTATGCTCAAGGCAAAACTCTACGAATATTACCGTGAGCAGAAAGAAAAGGAAAACTCAAAATATGCCGGTGAAAAAAAGGATATCGGCTGGGGAAATCAGATTCGTTCTTATGTATNNAGCCATATACGATGGTAAAAGATCACAGAACAAAATACGAATGCGGAAACATTCAGGCGGTGATGGACGGCGATATTGATCAGTTTATCGAAGCTTACCTCAAAGCAAAATGGAACGGCACAGTATCAGAAGATGCCGGAGAGGATGATGACTTATAAAAATAAATTTAAACCGGCTGCTCTAAGAGCATGCAGGTTTTTAATTATTTTATCGTTTCTCTTTTCGGGCAGTTTATTTGCCGATGATGGTTCGGCCGAAGGTAAAAAGTGGACTGTCGGTGCGCATAAATTTTCCTATACGCAGGATGTAAAGCGTTCGCAGTTTGAAAACGCTGTTTTGACTGCAATGCCGGAACTTATTCTTGAGCAGTTATACGGAACTAAATCAAGAAACATTCCGTCAGATGAAATTTTAAACAGGAATATCGACAAACTCGTAAAGGAGCGTCTTGCACTTTTTCTTGAACTTTCCGGAGAAGTTAAGAAAAAAGATGCCCTTATCGTAAAGCATTTATCTGAATACCAGTTTAAAAAGCAGTCTGACATTCAGGATAAAAAGATAGAAGAAATAAAACATAAGATAGATCTTAATCTTGAAAAACAGGATGAAGTTTTTAAAGATTATAAAAATTCTCAAGGCGATTTTGCAGAAAAAAATCTTGTAACAGAAGAATTTGCATTTTACAAGGGAGAATCAAAAGAACTTTTTTCGTTCAGCAGTGAGATTGATGAACCTGATTTTAAATCCTATAAATGTTCAGAAGAAATCGTTAAGGCTGGAATAAATTCTCTCATAACCGGAACAATCGTAACATACGGTGAATATGCTGCAGTAAGCGTTGAAATGTTTTTATATCCCGGTGCGGTTTCTTGCGGTGTAATTACAGAAGTCGGGCTTCTTGCTCTTCCTGATGAGATTGCAAAAAACATTGCGTACAGGCTTGTTCCGATTATAGAAAATGCACTGCCTTGTGAAGTGCAGATTAAGATTTATCCTGAAGAATTAAAATCAAAGGCAAAACTTACGGTTGACTCTACGCTTTATGCGAAAATTCCGGATAAGATAATTTTAAGTACAGGCGTACATAATTTTTCTTTTGAATGCGACGGCTATAAGCGTGAAAATTTTTCATATGGCTTTGGTTATGAAAAAAAATATCTTATAGAGCTTGAATTTCTTCCTGAAGATTATATGAATACAGCGATTCTTTTAAAGAATCCTTTTGAAACAGACATTTTTTATAACGGAATTAAAAGTCCTGATAATCAGATGAATATTAAGATAAATAATACCGGAATCCTTGGTTACGCTTATTCTGTAAATAAAAATACCGTATTCTTTAAAATTGATGATAAGGATATTTTTAATAATGCTGTCTTTATGGCAGACATTAATGATTATAATATAGAAGATCGCATAGAAAAAAGCCGCAGATTGATGTATATTTCATACAGCGCGCTTATCTGCTCGCTACCTTTTCTTTTTTATTCATATTCAAACTATACGAACTATTATAAGGCTTATGAGCTTGGATCTGCCAGTGTAAGTTTGAATGATATAGATAAGTACAAGACTATGACTTACGTAAGCGGTGCAATAAGTGCTGCCTGCGGAATCTGGTTTACGGTTCAGCTTGTACTTTATCTTGTAAATGCAAACAAAACTCTGCCGGTCGAAGTAAAGAGCGTTAAATATGATTATGATACTGCAGTAAGCGGCTATCAGGAATCGCAAAAAACGCTTAAGACTGAGCGCGAGGAAAAAGAGGCTTTGCAGAAAGCAGAGCTTGAAGCAGAGGCGGCTGAGGGCACAGAATCAGAGGCTTTAGAAACAGAAGCGGCAACAACGGAGGAATAAAATGGCTAAACTTTCTTTTGCACAGAAAATCAAAAATCTTTTTTCATCACATAAAGACAGAAATGAAGATTTTTTTGAGGACCTCCTCGATGCTCTGATAGAAGGCGATGTCGGAGCAAAGAATTCTATGGAAATTGTTGACCTTCTTGAGCAGCAGTGCAGGGAAGGAAAGATAAAATCAGAAGAAGATATAATGCAGAAATTAAAATCTCTTTTGCTGGAATATGCAAAGGGCATTGAGTTTGTTCCGCAAAAAGACAAGATAAATGTATGGATGGTGCTCGGAGTTAACGGAGTTGGAAAAACAACAAGCTGCGCAAAGATTGCAAATAAATTAAGGAATGAAGGTTTTGAAAACATAGTTCTTTCTGCAAGTGATACATTCAGGGCGGCAGCAATCGAGCAGCTTTGCTATCATGCAGAAAAAATCGGGGTAAGGATTGTAAGCCACCAGAACGGTTCGGATCCATCGAGTGTAGTTTTTGATGCTGCAGAAAGCGTTAAATCTCACGGAGGCGGTCTTGTAATTGCTGATACTGCAGGAAGACTTCATAATAAAGAAAACCTTGTTCATGAGCTTGAAAAAATTGACAGAATCTGCAGTCAGAAAGCCGATGAGGGCTGTTATAAAAAAATACTTGTAATCGATGCAACGACCGGTCAGAATGCGTTGAGGCAGGCAGAAGTGTTTAATGAGGCTGTCGGAGTTGATGCAATTGTAATGACAAAATATGATTCTACGGCAAAGGGCGGTGTTGCAATAAGCATCTATAAAGAACTTAATATTCCTGTTCTTTATGTGTGTACAGGTGAAACATATTCTGATATTGAGGTGTTTAATCCTCAAGACTATGTAAATGAATTTCTTGGGTTGTAAGAATTTATGGATTTTAAGGATTGCAGACTTAAGGTGCGGTGAGCAGTAATGTGTAGGACAAAACCGGTAAAAAAAATCTTCTGTATATTTTTTATTCTCTTTTTCGTCCCGTTCTTTTTTTATGCGCAGGATGAATCGGATGAAGAAATGGCTGACGTAA
>DBWY01000007.1:24816-90947 GCA_002309195.1 Treponema sp. UBA1226 | reverse complement strand
CCGGCGACTCTGAAGAAAGGACCTCCAGCGACTCTGACAATAAAGTAAAAATTCCTAAATACGAATATATTCTTGATGAAAGTAACTCACTTCATATTCATTCATACGAAGATGAAAATGTTGAATACCTTACGGTAAATAAAAGTAAATTTGTCGAAGGAAGAACAGTAGTAATCTTTTCAAAGCAGAATCTTAAAAGGTTTTATTACGACAAGGACTTTTATCTTGAACATGTAGAAATCTGGAAAACTGCAGAAAAAGCGGCTGTCTATAAAATCAAAAAAAAGATTTATTATGAATACGAAGATAAAGGCCTTGCTTATAAAACTTTTGAAATAGATTATGAAAATGAGCTTTATACTGAATATGTCTACAGCGAAAAAAAACTCCTTCTCGAAAAAACAGAATATGACATTAAAGACTTAAATATAAAGCCTGAAGACAGAACAATCGACAGAAATAAAATGCAGAAAAAGATGATTTATTATTATCTTTATAAATATGACGAAAAAGAACGCATTTTAATGGAAAGTGAAACTCATCTGGAGTATTATAAAAATTCAGTACGTGAGAAAAAAAGAAATACAAGAAAGAATATTTACGAATATATAAGGGTAGACTGCCCGCCATCAAAAACTTTTTTCGAAAATGATGTACTGCGCTTGAAAATCGTATATACTTCTAAAAAAGATTATGTTCAGAATGTATATTTTGACAATGATACATATGTCAGGACAGAATTTGTAAATGCAAGAAAGCACCTTGAAGTATTCTATGTTTCGGGTGAAGAAAAATTAAGAAGAACTTATGATTAAAGATTTTAGCTGGATAAATTTTGTAAATAAACGCTTCTCCATGGTTGACTCAAAGGGCCGTTCTGCAGTTACTACAAGACTTTCGACAATCGGAATCTGTTTTGGGGTGATGACTTTAATTACGGTTTTGAGCGTGATGAACGGTTTTCAGCTGCAGTTTATCGATTCGATAATTGAACTTAGCTCATATCACGTGCAGGTTGCTTTAGGTGAGGATGTTGCCGGGAGCGAAGAGACCAAAAACCGCGAAGAGACTCAAACCCGCGACAAAGTTGTAGATCGCGCGGACTTTTCTGAGCTTGAATCATATTTAAGGTCGGATAAAAACGTTGTATCTTTTGTGCCGTTCAGGGAAGCTCAGGGTCTTATGACAGACAATGGCGGTAAAGAAGCCGGCTGCCTTATAAGGTCTGTTCCAGAAGATGTGCTTTCTAAAGATCCTGGATTTAAGTCTCAGATGAAAATCGTGTCGGGCGATTTTGACATTTCGGGTGAGGACTCAATCGTGCTTGGTATAAGGCTTGCACGAAGCCTTGGGGTAAGGACCGGCAGCCGGGTAAATATTTTTGCTTTAAGCGGTTCCGGTGATACATCGCTTATTTCAAACGACCGCACTTTCACTGTTACAGGAATTTTTTCGTGCGGTTATGCAGATATAAATGCTGCTTATGCCTTTATAAATCAGAAAGGGGCAGATAAATATTTCGGGAATGCAGAAACTACATACGGAATAAAACTCTTGAACCAAAGTTCAGATTTAAAGATGCAGAAAGAGCTTTTAAAAAAGTTTCCTGACTACAAAGTGTCTGTATGGCGTGATTATAACAGAAGTTTTTTTGGTGCCCTTCGTGTAGAAAAAAATATTCTCCTTTTACTTGTTGTAATGATTTTTATAGTTGTCGCAATAAATATTTATAATTCAATGAGAAAGCTTGTCTATGAGCGAAGGACAGAGATTTCGACTCTTGCAAGTCTTGGCGGAAGTAAAAAAGCAATCCGGAATGTTTTTATCATAAGGGGACTTTCGATTGGAATTAAAGGTTCTGTTTCGGGAATGATTCTTGCGCTCATAATAAGTTTTAATATTAAAAAAGTATTTTTCGTAATTTCTAAAATTCAGTATTTCTTTACGTGGATTTCGGCTGTGATTTTTAATCCTGCGGCAAAAGAACTTATAAGGGAAAATCCGATGTGGAACGTTTATGCAAATATTCCGGCGAGAGTTTTTGCAGGTGAAGTTGTTTTTATTACTTTATTCGGAATTTTTTCATGCCTCTTTTCGTCGTGGATTGCAAGTTCAAATATTCTTAAATTAAACATTTGTGAGGTTTTACATGAGCAGTAATATTGTAGAGATACGTAATCTTGAAAAAGTTTATGTTTCAAAAGGGGAAACCCTTACGGTTCTAAAAGACCTCAATCTTGATATTCCGGAAGGGAAAAAGATAACGATTGTAGGGCAGAGCGGTAACGGTAAAAGTACTCTGCTTAATATTATAAGCGGAATTGACTCAGCAACCGCCGGTACTATTAAAGTCGGAGACCGCGATTTAGAAAAGATGACAGAAAGCGAACTCTGTCAGTATCGCTCAAAATTTATTGGGCTTGTTTTCCAGTTCCATTATCTTTTAAAGGATTTTTCTGCCCTTGAAAATGTCTTTTTGCCGGCATATATGGCCGGGATGAATAAAAAAGAGGCTATGGAAAAAGCACTTGCACTTCTTGATGACGCAGGGCTTTCTGACAGAATAAATCATCTGCCGTCAGAGCTTTCCGGTGGGGAACGCCAGAGGGTTGCGGTTGCAAGAGCTCTTATAAACGACCCGAAACTGATTCTTGCAGATGAGCCTACAGGAAACCTTGATCCAGAAAACGCAGCCCTTATCGGAAACCTGCTTTTTTCTGTTGCAGAAAAATATAATAAATCTCTTGTCCTTGTTACGCATGATATGGAACTTGCTAAAAAAGGTGATATCATCTACAGGATAAAAGATAAAAAACTTTTTGCAGGAGATTTATAATGAGTATAAAATCTTCTGCACTTCTTGCTTCGAGGATGCTTTTGCCTAAGGTAAACAGAAAGTCTGTGGGTACTAAAAGTATTGTCGGAGCAGTAATCTGCATCGCATTGAGTTTGATTCCGCTTGTAACAGTTTTATCCGTAACCGACGGGATGATAGAAGGAATAACGGAGCGTCTTATAAATCTTTCTTCGTCGCATATCCAGGCACAGTTTTCGTATTTTGGTGATGAAACAATCGATAAGGATTTTATGGATTTTGGATGTGAAAGCGTAAAAAAACTGCCCGAAGTAAAAGAGGCTTATGAACTTATTTCTTCCAGCGGTTTTGTCTCGTCAAAGAGTGGAAGATGCGGTGCTTTAATCAGGGCAGTTGAACGCGACACTTTTGAAAAAGTAGGCTCATATAAAAATCTTTTTTCATGTGTCGAAGGCTCGACAGAAGATTTTATAAACTCAAATTCAAAATCTGCCCTTATCGGAAAAGAAATTGCATCACGCCTCGCTCTTTCTCCAGGAGATACGATAAGGCTTGTTACGACTCAGAAACTTAACGGAAAAATTTTTCCAAAAATTACTGCATTTAAAGTTTCTGGAATCATAAGCTGCGGTTATCAGGAGCTTGATTCACTCTGGGTTTTTATTCCGATTGAAGAAGGTATTAAGATTCTGCATCCGGAGAACGCGACGGTTTCGATAATGATAGAGACTTCCGATCCGTTTAAAAATATTAAAAACGTTCAGCAGAAAGTTGATGAGCAGCTTCTTTATTCTGCGATGACATATACTTGGGATGAACTTAATCAGGGACAGTATGAAAATTTTTCGAGCACGAAAATGCTTCTTCTTTTTATAATGATTTTAATCGTGCTTGTTGCCTCTGTAAATATTTCTTCCTGTCTTGTAATGCTTTCTATGGAGCGTCAGAAAGAAATTGCAATTTTAAAAAGTGTAGGGGTAAAGAATTCTGACATAAGAAAATCGTTTATCCTTACAGGGCTTGGAATAGGAGCAGCAGGAGTAATTATAGGAATTCCGCTTGGGATTTTGATAAGCTTTAACATTAATAGTCTTATTCAGCTTGTAGAAAAAATAATAAATGCTTTTGCACAGCTTTTTTATCTTATTAAAAATGGAAATCTCAGGTCTTTTTATACGATTCACCTTATGGACGAAGCTTATTATCTTGAAAAAATACCAGTAGAAATTCCTGGAAAACAGATTATAATGTATATACTGATGACTCTGGTTCTGTCTCTGCTTACAAGCCTTGCTCCGGCGGCAAAGGCAGCAAAGGAAAAACCTATAGAAACTTTCAGGAAGGCGGGTGTGTAAATGCTTTGTGATTTATGCCACAGAAATGAAGCAACTTTTTTTGTTGAACAGACCTCAAAAAGCGGAAAGCGAAAACTGCATTTCTGCGCAGACTGTGTCAGACAGCGCGGTTTTTCTACTGACCCTAAAGAAATTTCAAAGGCGTTAAATTCTCTTTTCATGGAAGTTTACAATGCAGAAAAATCTTCTGATTTAGCATGTCCTGTCTGTGGTCAGCATCTTTCACGCATAATGCTTACCGGTCTTACAGGCTGTCCAGAGTGTTACGAAATTTTTAAAGATAAGATAGTTGAATATATGAAAAAACAGAAAATTCATGGCGAGTATACCGGACAGATGCCAAAAAGAATTGCGGCATTCCGTTCTGTTCTTACTGACAGAATTGACGTTCAGAAAAAACTTGAACTTGCCATAAAAAATGAAGACTATGAAAAGGCAGCCTTTTACCGCGACTACCTTCATGCAATAGAAAACAAAGCTGTGTTTGACGGAGATTTTGAACAGGACGATGATGCAGGACGAAAATAGCAGGGCAGAAATCTGGTACAATACACCGGCCCAGGATCAGGATGTCGTAGTCTCTACACGTGTTCGTCTTGCAAGAAATCTTGCAAGCTTTCCTTTTCCGTTAAATTCTAAATCTGATGAATTTGACAGGGTTCAGAATATCGTATTTGATGCTTTTTCGAAATTTAATCATCCGGATAACTACCAGATAATGGCATTAAAAAATCTCGATACAAACGGAGAAAAGATTCTCGGCGAGCGTGGTCTTTTTGACGGTACAAGCGGAACAGGATTAATAACGACGCTTGACGGCATTTCTGCATGTATTGTAAATGACTGCGATCATGTGCGTATTTCGAGTTTTGCGCCCGGCCTTGAGCTTGAAAAGGCATACGAAAGGGCAGAAGACATAGATAACCAGATGCAGCAGTTTGTTCAGTTTGCGGCAAGCCGGGATTTCGGCTATCTTACCTCAAGCGTGTTCAACGCCGGCAGCGGTATGAAAACAAGTCTGCGTCTTCATCTTCCATCGCTAAGTTTTAGCGGTGAGATTCGTGATGTTGTTAAGCAGGTTTATGAAAAGAACTATACATTCGCAGACTGTTATGGGGTAGGAAGTTTCTTTAATTCCGCGCTTGGCGCTTATTACCAGGTTTCTTCTATTTCTTCGATGGCCGGTTCAGAAATCGACCAGCTCGCCTCGATGAGTGCCGTCGGGAAATTTATTTGTGATTTAGAACGCAAGAAAAGGGCCGAATATGCCGATAATAAACCGACAGTTGTTCACAATATCGTAGTAAGGGCATATTCCCTGGCAAAATTTACGATTCTGCTGGAACTTCGTGACTGCATTGACATTATTTCGTGCCTTAAATGGGGACTTGATCTTGGTTTTATTGCAGGCGTCGAAGATTATGAATTAAACTCGCTTCTTTATCGTGTTCAGCCGGGACATTTAGGATATCTGCTTAAGACGAATGATTTTAATTTTGAAGAAGATGTTGAAAACGACGCTCAGTTAAAAGAAAATCGTCTGCGTGCAATTATCTTAAAATCCACAGTTGAAAAAATATCTTTTGTTTCATAGTTTTTCTTCTGTAAATTTATTTTGAATTTATTGTTAAGGACAGGCAGAAATTTATGAAAGGTTTATCTCCGAGAGCTCAGCGTATTATTGTTGCATTGGCACAGGATGAAGGCCGTAAAAGCGGCAGCGCATATCTTTTACCGGAACACGTTCTTCTTGCACTTTTAAAAAATGCAGATTCTGTTGGTTATTCACTTTTACTTGTGATGAACGTGAATGTCCTTAACTTTCAGCTTGCACTTGAACAGAGTTTAATACCGGCAAAAAACAGTGCCGATGGAATTTATGAACTTCCTCCAAGCAGACGACTTTCGGCTTTGATTGATTCAGCAAGAGTAGAAGCACAGAACATAGGTGACGATTATATCGGAACTGAACATCTTGTAATCGCCGCAATAAGGGAAGAACGCAGTATTACAAACCGCTATTTTATTAGATCAGGAATTTCTGTTGAATTAATAAGAACACTTTTGCCGGATGCAAGAGCACGCACAATTTCCAGCGCAAGTGAAAGCGGTCAGAAAAATCTTGAAAAAAGCATAATAAAAGATTTATTTGGTCCAAAGTCTGATGATGATTTGTACGAAGCATTTGATTCTGCAAAACCAAAACAGCCGGCTATGGGAAAACCGGCAGAAGAAAACAGGGCTCAGCCGGCTCCTCAGAAATCAAAAAATCAGAATCAGCAGAATTCGATTCTCGCTGAATACAGCCGCGATCTTACGGCAGAAGCTAAAAGCGGTGCATGTGATCCTGTTGTCGGACGTGAAAAAGAAATACAGCGTGTGATACAGATTCTGTCGCGAAGAAATAAAAACAACCCGCTTTTAATCGGTGAGCCGGGCGTCGGTAAAACTGCAATCGTAGAAGGATTGAGCCAGGCAATCGTAAGGGGCGAAGTACCTTATAATCTTTTAAAGAAAAAAGTTATGGTTCTGGACCTTGGAGCCCTCATCGCAGGAACAAAATATCGCGGGGACTTTGAAGAGCGCCTCAAGAAAATAATGAATGAAGTAAAACAGGATAAAAATATCCTTCTTTTTATCGATGAGATTCATACGATAATCGGAGCCGGTGGTCAGGCAGGGCAGATGGATGCTTCTAATATGTTAAAGCCTGCATTAAGCCGCGGTGAAATCCAGATTATTGGTGCAACTACAAGAAAAGAATACAGAAAATATCTTGAAAAAGATTCTGCTTTTGAAAGAAGATTTCAGGTAATAAAAGTAGAAGAACCTAGCGACGAAGAAACAAATGATATTCTTGAAGGTATTAAAAAGAAATACGAGGAATATCACAATGTTCATTATGCTGATGATGTAATTCCGCTTATAATAAAACTTTCGCACCGTTATGTTCCTGACAGATTTTTGCCGGATAAGGCAATCGATATTCTCGACGAATCTGGTGCACAGAAAAAAATTCAGGAAGATAACAGACCTTCGGAACTTGATGAACTTGAAAAAAATATCGAAGACCTTATCGAAGAAAAAAAACAGCTTGTAACGAATCAGAAATATGAAAAGGCAGCTTTAGTACGCGACAAGGTTATTGCATTAAAAGAAAAACTTGAATTGTTCAGCGAATATTGGAAACAGAACAATGGAAATATTCTAAAGGAAGTAAGGACAAGCGATGTCTGCCGTGTTATAAGTCAGATGACAGGAATTCCTGTTGAAGATCTTGATGTGTCACAGATTGAACGTCTTGTTCATATGGAAGATGAAATTCATAAAACTGTTATCGGACAGGATGAAGCTATAAAACTTATTTCGAGCGCAGTAAGAAGAAACCGTGCAGGTATTTCAAGTACAAAACGCCCGATAGGTTCGTTCATTTTCCTTGGTCCGACAGGGGTCGGTAAAACTCAGCTTGCAAAGACTTTAGCAAAATTCCTTTTTGGAACAGAAGATTCTCTTGTAAGAATAGATATGTCTGATTACATGGAACGCCATACGGCTTCGCGCCTTGTTGGTGCTCCTCCTGGATATGTCGGCTATGAAGAAGGCGGTGTTCTTACAGAAAAAGTAAGACAGCATCCTTATTCTGTAATTCTTTTTGATGAAATAGAAAAGGCTCACCCTGATGTATTTAACCTTATGCTTCAGATTCTTGAAGAAGGTGAATTAAGTGACGGCCTTGGTCATAATGTTAGTTTTAAAAATACTGTAATCGTCATGACAAGTAATGCCGGTGCAAGGGAAATTATTTCTGACGGTAAAATCGGATTTTCTTCGTTTAAGGGCAATGATTCGTCTCTGGATTATGAAAGCATAAAGGCCAGTGCTGTTCTTGAATTAAAGAAAATAATGAGTCCTGAGCTTATTAACCGTATCGACGATATAATCGTGTTCAGCGGATTGTCTCAGAAAGAAGTAGAAAAGATTCTTGATAACCAGCTTAAAGAGCTTTCTGACAGGCTTCTTGAAAAGGGCTTAAAGCTTACTGTAAAACCTGCTGCAAAAAAATATATGGTCGAGCACGGCTATGACCCGGAAATGGGAGCCCGCCCGATGAGACGTATGATTCAGCGTGAAATCGAAGATCCTATGAGTATCATGATACTTACAAGGAATGAGAATTCATCTGATGAAATCGTGGTTGACTGCACGGGTGAAAAACTTGATATCAAGTACAAGAAGACAAGAAAGGTAACAAAGAAGGTTACCGAAAAGGTTCACTCATAAAAAGCGCTTTTTTAAACTTCTACATTATTGCATATACTTTTTATATTTTGTATAATTATGCTAAATAACAAATATGAATTTGCATATTTATGCAAAATGAGGACAAAGTATTGAAAAAGAATCCGGAAAGCGCATTTCTAAAACACCTGGCAGTAGTTGCACAGAAAAACGATGCTATCAATCCTGAGCTTTATGAAAAATATGACGTAAAGCGCGGGCTTCGTTATTCAAATGGAACTGGTGTCCTTGTAGGTCTTACAAAAATCGGTGATGTAGTAGGATATGAACTCAAAGACGGAAAAAAAGTTCCAATCCCTGGAAAACTTTTATACCGCGGATATGATATTGCAGAACTTGTACATGATTCAGAAAAACATAATGATTTTGGATATGAACAGTCTGTATATCTTCTGATGTTCGGAAAACTCCCGACAAAAAAACAGCTTGCGGATTTTAAAAAATATCTGGGAAGTCTTCGTGTTCTTCCACCAAACTTTACAGAAGACATGATTATGAAAGCTCCTTCTAACGACATCATGAATAAAATTGCACGTGGTGTTCTTGCAAGCTATTCATATGATCCTGATCCTGAAAACAGAAGTGTTGATAATATCATGAGACAGTGTCTTGAACTCATTGCCCGTTTTTCTACTCTTGCAGCTTATGCATATCAGGCAAAGAGAAGATATTACGACGGACAGAGTATGTATATTCATAATCCGAATACAGAACTTTCTACTGCAGAAAATTTTCTTCACTTGATTCGTTTTGACGGAAAATACACAAAACTCGAAGCTCAGATTCTTGATCTTGCATTGATTCTTCATGCAGAACATGGTGGTGGTAACAACTCATCTCTTACCGTGCATGTAGTTTCTTCTGCAGATACAGATACTTATTCATCAATTGCAGCTGCTGTAGGTTCTCTTAAGGGAAGAAGACATGGTGGTGCAAACATTCGTGTAATGGAAATGATGGATGATCTTAAAGCACATGTAAAAGACTGGACAAGCGATAAACAGATACGCGATTATCTTACTCTTGTTGCAACAAGAAAGGCTTTTGATAAAACAGGTTTAATATACGGAATGGGACACGCAATTTACACTGTTTCTGATCCGCGTGCAGTTCTTTTAAATGAACTTGCAGAAAAACTTGCAAAGCAGAAAGGCTGTCTTGATGAATTTAATCTCTATAAGAGAATTGAAAAAATTGCACCAGAAGTTATTTATTCGATTCACGGAACAGGTAAAAGAATCTGTGCGAATGTCGATTTCTTTTCTGGCTTTGTATATACGATGCTTGGTATTCCTCGTGAACTGTTTACTCCGCTGTTTGCAATTTCACGTATTGCAGGATGGAGTGCACACCGCATAGAAGAGGTTAGTGCAGGCGGAAGAATCTATCGTCCTGCATACAAGAATATCTGTCCTGTTCACAAATACGTAAAAATCGATGACAGATAGACTTGATAAAATACTTGGACACAAAGGTTTTGGAACTCGAAAAGATGTAAGGCGCATGGTTCGTGCAGGCCGCGTTTTAGTAAACGGTGAGGCTGCTAACGATCCGGGCCTTCACTGTGACATTGACCGCGATGAAATCTGTGTTGACGGTGAAATTTTAAGTCTTGAAAAAAACATCTATCTTATGATGAACAAACCTCAGAATGTTGTCTGTGCAAATAAAGACGGCCTGCACTCAACGGTTTTTTCTCTCCTTGATGATGAGTATCAGACAGGCTTTGCTCTTGAAAACCTTCATTTAATCGGTCGCCTTGATATTGATACAGAAGGCCTTTTGGTTTTTACTACCGACGGAAAGCTTACTCACCGCCTTATTTCTCCAAAGTCAAACTGTCCTAAGACTTATTTTGTCCGTCTTGAAAAAGCTCTTGACCAAACACTTAAAGTTGAATATCAGAAAAAACTTGAGCAGGGCTTTTATATTCCACCAGAAGGAAATGAAGCAGAGTTTACATGTCTTCCTTCTAAAGTTGAATTTACTCAAAAAGACGATGAGGTTTTCCTTACGATTGTCGAAGGAAAATTTCATCAGGTAAAGAGAATGTTTGCAGCTTTAGGAAATGCCGTAATTTACTTAAAACGCGTTTCTGTTTCGCTTTTAAAGCTTGATGAAAGCTTACAGCCCGGTGAATACAGAAAACTTACGGCAGAAGAAGTTGAACTTCTTTCACGCGATTTATAGGTTTTTTCCTGCCAGTTCGTCTTCACTAAAGGCGTTAATCTTGTATATATCTACTGCAGGTGCTTTTCCTTCAAACGTGATGCATGCTTTTGTTTCGCTTACCCAGTCAAGACATTTTGATTTCCATGTATAAATCCTTTCTACATTTCTGGATTCATCGATTTTGTAAACATTTATCTGGTCCTGTCTGCAGTACGAGGCATTTTTAAAAACGCTGTAGACCATTACAAAATATGTTCCGTCAATCATTTCGTAAAGTGTGGCTTTGTTTAAAACTTCTGTAGTATGTTCAAGCTGGGAGTTTATGATGTATTCACAGTCAAACTCAAAGTTATTGAGCTTTGGAATCGTAACCGTACACTTTGACAGGTCATCTGCAGTTAATGTTCTCGGGTCTGATTTTCTTAAAGTAAGATTGTCGGCATATTCTATATAAACAGGGTAAAGTGAATACTCATGCTGCATCATGCGTGTGTAAATATAATCAAGCTTAAACTCGCTCTTAAGCTCTTTTTCGTGAGCTGCTCCCGGATAAACTCCTGAGCGTATAAACTCAAGCTGAAAGTCAGGATATGGTTCATCATAAAAATCCAACATAAACGATCTGTTGTTTTCTTTTAAAAACCTGAGGTAACGGGTATAATTTGTTTCTCCATTTTCGTTTACATCATATAATTCCTTGGAAGAAAACAAAGAATTAAAGTTGTCTAAAGTAAGTTCAAGCGGGTCATATTCAAAATCAGGTGGTTCCTTACCTTCGATATAACTGAATGAATAATTTGTCGGATAAATATCATCTGAAAAATCAAGTGCGGCACCGAAAACCCACCCAGATTCCACCTGGTCAGAACTCCATTTAAATCGCGGAAGTATGATTTCAACCCAGTGCGATGTAACGCCGTAAAGAGTATCTTTTTTACCTATTCCGACGATTTTAAAATAAGCAATATCTTTTGTTTTATATAGCACGGTTGATTTTTCATCAGGCTTTTCATAAACAGTAAGTTCATCTTTTATGCGGTCTTCTGAATAATTATAAACAGACCACATATTTGTTCCATAAAGACGCATTTCTCCTGATTCGCGGTAAAAAGGTTTTAAAGAGTCCAGATCTTTTAATACATCTTCATAAGCCTTTACTTCAGGATTTGTTTTATATAAAAAATATTTTGATAAATAATCTTCTCCTGTCGTCCTGTCAAAATCATGATTGCTTATTTCTGAAGCAGGAAACTGATCATTCCAGTAGCTGTCATATATTTTTTTGTATTCAGCTTTTTTTAAACAGATTCCAAGTTTTGCCAGTGCATTGACATATTGATGTACAGTTTCTTTATCATCAAAAATCTTATCAAGATTTGAATCATAGTATGATATACATTCGTAGTGGCTTAAATCCCATGCAATCTGTTCGTCAAATGAAAGGTTTTCAAATTCGTATAAATCAGGAAGCGGGAAATATAATGAAATTAAATAAGGATCTGCACCTCTGCCTTCCTGTAACCAGAATGTATCTTCATTAAAATCATAAAGAATCATCTGGTATGAATCTGCAGCAGAATCTGCTTCTGAATAAAAATCATTATCATCTGTCTTGTAAATATCTACATTAAGTAAAGTCTGATTGTCATTTTTTGATATATGATACGTTCCCTTTAAAACTCCATAGTCTGACTTAAACGTAAACTGAACATTACCCTTATCATAAGATCTGAAAGTCATTACCCCTTCAATTTCATCTCCGTCATAATAAAATCTTGAAGGCGGAAAAAATCCCTTCCACTGAAATCTGTCCAGATAATCTGTGATGTCATTCTTTTTAGTCAAAGAATCATAATCATTTGATTTATGTTCTGGGGTTATATCATTTATATTAACATCTATATAAAACAATTCTTTATTTTTTACGCATTCTCTTACGGGAGCTAAAACTTTTGCTTTGTCTCCGGTGATTGAAACAAGTTTAAGCATTTCATTTGTATAAACATAAACATCTCTGTCACTTGACTCAGAATTTACTTTAAAATCTTTTAAAGCATAAACCGTTTCTACAGGCATCCCGTTTACTTTATAGAAGGGTTTAAGTTCTTGATAACTTACAAAATCTGAGTTCTGCTCGTCGGATGTTGTGTATTCTAAATCCGTGCTGTCTTCCTGAGTCAGTTCAGCCTGATTTTCTGATTTAACGTTTTTTTTGCAGCCTGCAATTAAAAAGACTATTGTTGATAAGACGAATAATTTTTTGAATGTTTTCATATGTAGAATAATATTAAAAATTGCGATATTATACAATTAAAAGAATTGCTTAAATCCGGGATTCCGTTGTTTCCCGTTTAAGGGTGAATTTCCGTTGATTTTCACTTAATATTTTTTTTCGGGTGGATAAAATGCTGACAGACATTGAAATTGCACAGAAAAATCAGATGGTTCCTGTAAAGGAAATTGCTGCAAAGGTCGGAATGACAGAAGACGACTATGATCTTTATGGTAAGTACAAGGCAAAAATTACCATGGCAGAACTTAGAAAGCTTCAGTCTAAAGTACTGAATGAAAAAAAGAGCGGTAAGCTTGTTCTTGTTACTGCTATTACTCCGACTCCTGCAGGTGAAGGTAAGTCAACCGTTTCTATCGGTCTTGCAGACGGTATGCGTAAAATCGGAAAGAATGCGGTTATCGCATTGCGTGAACCCTCGTTAGGGCCTTGCTTTGGTGTAAAAGGCGGCGCATGTGGTGGCGGTTATGCACAGATTGTTCCGATGGAAGACATCAATCTCCATTTTACCGGAGATATTCATGCGATAAGTATTGCAAACAATCTTATTGCGGCATTAATTGACAATCATATTCAGCAGGGAAATGAACTTGGAATCGATCCTCGCACAATTTCCTGGAAACGCTGCGTTGATTTAAACGACAGAGCTTTAAGAAATATTACGATCGGACTTGGAACTCGTCTCGATGGTGTTCCTCGCCAGGATCATTTCTGTATTTCGGTTGCTTCAGAAATCATGGCAATCATCTGTCTTTCTAAATCTATAACTGAATTAAAAGAAAGAATTTCAAATATTACAATCGGCCAGAACTATAAAAAAGAAACTGTTAAGTTTGGTGATCTTAAATGCACTGGAGCTGTTGCTTCGCTTTTAAAAGATGCGATAAGACCTAATCTTGTTCAGACTCTTGAAAAAACTCCTGCGTTTGTTCATGGCGGCCCATTTGCAAATATTGCACACGGATGTAACTCAATCAACGCGACATTATGTGCTCTTGCAACAGGAGATTATGTAATTACAGAAGCAGGATTTGCTGCAGACCTTGGAGCAGAAAAATTCTTTGACATCAAATGCCGCTTGAATAATCTTAAACCGGATGCATGTGTAATCGTTGCAACAATCCGCGCTTTAAAGATGCATGGTGGCGTTGCAAAGACAGATTTAAAGGCAGAAAATCTTGACGCACTTAAAAAAGGTTTTGAAAACCTTGCAGTTCATATTGAGAACATCAAGAAGTTTGGAGTAGAAGCAGTAGTTGCAGTTAATAAATTTATCACTGATACTGATAAAGAAGTAAAGCTTCTCGAAGATCTCTGTGCTCAGTTTGGTGCAAAGGCAGTTCTTACAGAAGGATGGGAAAAGGGTGGAGAAGGTGCAAAGGAACTTGCAAAGACTGTTTGCGAAATTGCAGACAGCGGCAAGTCTAACTTTAAGCCTCTTTATGACATTAACCTTCCTCTTACAAAGAAGATTGAAACTCTTGCAAAAGAAATCTACCGCGCAGATCATGTAGAGTTTGAAGCAACTGCATTAAAGAAACTCAAGAACTTCGAGGAAAACGGCTACGGAAATCTTCCTGTATGTATGGCTAAGACACAAAACTCTATAAGCCATGATAAGAATACAGTCGGAGCTCCAAAAGGTTATGTATTCCCGATTCGTGACGTTCAGCTTTACAGCGGTGCAGGTTTTGTCGTAGCTTTTGCCGGCGAAATCGTTCCGATGCCGGGACTTCCAAAACTTCCTGCTGCATTGAACATCGATGTAGATGATGACGGAGTAATTTCGGGATTGTTCTAAGATTTATTTAGACATCTTTGAATAAAAAAAAGCCGGAACATGAGTTCCGGCTTTTATATTTTAACGTCCGTGACAGAGCTTGTATTTCTTTCCTGAACCGCAAGGGCATGGATCGTTACGGCCGACTTTAGGCATTGTGCGTCTTACCGTTACGTTTTCGCCGCCCTGACGCGCTCTCTGGCTTGTAGAACTTGCAGCAGCCTGTCTTCTTGCGCTGTCGCCGTTAATTCCGGATCTTACACCTGCAAAACCGCTCTGACTTTCGTCATGATGTGCATCCATATTGCTCATCTGCGACTGAGCTCTTCTCTGAGCCTGTGCTTCTGGGTTAAGCTGAACTCTTACTTTAAACAGTTTTGAAATTATCGTATTGCGGATAGAATCGAGCATATCATAGAAAATTTCAAAACCATCGTTTTTATATTCTGTAAGAGGGTTCTTCTGGCTGTAAGTTCTCAAAGAAACGCCTTCGCGAAGTCCTTCGAGAGTTTCAAGCTGGTCAAGCCATTTTTTATCGATTGTCGTAATGTACTGATAGCGGATGAACATATTGAGGTTTTCTTTACCTGCAAGTGCTTCTTTTTCTGTTATGTCATTCTGAAGGTGTGCAACAATTGCCTCAAAGTTCAGGTCTTTTTCTGTAAACTGAACGCCGAATGTATCGCGGAGCTTTGTAATCAGTTCACTCTGAGCATTAGGATTCTTGCGGTCTGCCTGATATTCATCAAGATAATCCTGAACAAGGTCCTTTGCATTATTCAATACACGCTGTGCAAGATTATCATCTGTGAGGATGTTGTCACGCTGTGTATAAATGTCACCGCGCTGTTCATTTAATACGTCATCAAAGTCGAGGAGGTGTTTACGGATTTCGTAGTTTCTCTCTTCTACCTTGTGCTGTGCCTTTTCGATCGATTTGTTGAGCATAGGGTGGTCGATAGGTTCACCCGGCTGCATACCGATGCGGCTCATGAGGTTCTTCATTCTTTCGCCGCCGAAAAGACGCATGAGGTCATCGTCCATCGAAATAAAGAACTTAGAACGTCCAGGGTCTCCCTGACGACCAGAACGACCGCGAAGCTGGTTATCGATACGGCGTGATTCATGGCGCTCTGAACCGATTACATAAAGACCACCTGCAGCCTTTACTTCTTCCTGATCTTTTACATGAAGCTCTTTTTCTATTTTGAGTGCTGCCTGATACTGTTCTTCTGACGCACTTGTTCCGACTTTTTTGCGTGCACGCATTTCAGGGTTACCGCCGAGTTTGATATCGGTACCACGACCTGCCATGTTTGTTGCAATTGTTACAGCGCCTTTTGCACCTGCTTCTGCAACGATCATAGCTTCGCGAGCATGGTTTTTAGCGTTCAATACTTCGTGTCTGATTCCCTTGCGTGTAAGAAGGGCAGAAAGGTGTTCTGATTTTTCTACGGATACTGTTCCGACAAGAACAGGCTGTCCCTTTGCATGTGCTTCTTTTATTTCCTGGGCAATTGCTTCCCATTTGTCTTCTTCGTTAAGGTAAACTTCATCGTTTTCATCGATACGTGCAACCGGCTTGTTTGTAGGAATTGCAACAACATCGAGTTTATAGATGTTGTGAAATTCGATTGCTTCTGTTGCAGCAGTACCGGTCATTCCGGAAAGCTTTGTATACATACGGAAGAAGTTCTGGAACGTAATTGTAGCAAGTGTTCTTGACTTCTGTGCAATGCGAAGATGTTCTTTTGCTTCGATTGCCTGATGGAGTCCGTCACCGTAACGTCTTCCTTCGAGTACACGACCTGTAAACTCATCTACAATCTGAACCTGTCCGTCTTTAACAAGGTAGTCAACGTCAACTTTATAAAGTTCGTGAGCGCGTACTGCCTGTGTAAAGTAGTGAACAAACTCAAAGTTTTCTTCGTCGTAAACAGAAGTTCCTGCAGGAATTAAATTATGTGCATGAAGAATTTCATCGATGTGGTTCATACCCTTTGTGGTAAATGAAACACGCTTTGATTTTTCATCAAGAGTGTAGTCACCCTCTAAAGCTTCCCTTTCTTCCGGCAGCATCTGAACTTCATCAGGATAAAGACCCGTTTTAGGATCCTTTTCCATTTCTTTAAGCTGGCCTACATATTTATCTACTTCGTGATATTTGTATGTATCGTCTTCTCCACGACCAGAAATGATGAGAGGAGTTCTTGCTTCATCGATTAAGATAGAGTCGATTTCGTCGACGATACAGAAGTTAAATCCCCTCTGAACTTTTTCCTTTATATCAATCTGCATGTTGTCACGCAGATAGTCAAAACCAAATTCGTTGTTAGTTCCGTAAGTGATGTCGCATGCATAAGCTTCTTTTCTTGCAGCATTATCCATGTTCGAAAGAATCGTACCGACAGTCTGTCCCATATAACCGTATACAGGTCTCATCCATGCAGCGTCTCGTTCTGCAAGGTAGTCGTTTACCGTTACGATATGAACACCTTTTCCAGAAAGCGAGTTTAAGTAAGCGGCTGCAACGCACATGAGGGTTTTACCTTCACCGGTTTTCATTTCTGTAATTCTTCCGGAGTGAAGTACAAGAGAACCCATAAGCTGAACATCATAAGGACGTTCACCTAAAACACGTTTTGCAGCTTCTCGTGCAAGGGCAAATGCTTCTGGTAAAATATCATCAAGCGTTTTTCCGGAAGCAAGCTGTTCCTTGAATATCTTAGTCTGTTTTGGAAAATCTTCTGCAGAAAGGGATGCTGCCCAGGCTTCTTTTTCGTTGATGGCAGCAACAACTGGCATTAAATTTTTTACATCACGGTCATTTTGTGTACCGAAAATTCCGGTTAAAATCTTATCTAATAACATAATATCGTAAATATACTAAAGATTGGGACAATTGACAATAATTTATCATATGTTTATTCTATTTATATATGAAAAAAACTAGTTTTATCTGCCTATTTTTATCGATTTTCGGCTTGTTTTTCCTGCCTTGCTGCCACAGAAATAATGTCGTGCCGTCTATAAGGCGTGACGACCTTTTTTCGCTCAAATACGGAAGCTTTGAAAACCAGCTCAATCTTTTTGACCTTTCAGAAATCGGAAACAACATAAACACAACGATTGCAATGAAAAACGGTTTTTTCTATATTTCCAACGGTGAATCAAAGAAAATCCTCGAGATGAATTCTTACGGAGATCTTCTCACGCTTTATTACAACAGCCAGAAAAATCCTTCGCCTCTGTTCAACTCATCAAATATAAATGCCACGGGAAACCAGGTTAAGACTCAGGAAATAAGTACAAAAAAAATAATAGACTATCCTCTTAACAATCCGTCACATATCTGCGTTGACTCAAGACAGCTTATCTATGTAGTTGAATTATACCCGGAACAGCAGTTTGAAACAGATAACAACAGAACCTTAAGACAGATTGTCCTTCGTTTTGACGGTAACCAGTGTATCGGACATATCGGACAGCAGGGACCTGGAGGAACTCCATTCCCGTTTATAAAAAATATTTACACTACTGCAAATAATGAACTTGTAGTTATCTGCATTGTTCCAGAAGGGCTTGAAGTATTCTGGTTTTCAGAAGCGGGATATCCGCTTCATAACATTCTGATTAATTCTAACGACGCACCTAATCCGCTTTCTGATAAAACAGACACGAGTGTTTTCTTAAAAGTAGAAAATGTAATTCCTGACAGCAGGGATTCAAAGCTTTATGTAAAAATCGATTACTTTAATACACTTATAGATGAGACAAGTAAAATTCAGTCAGGAATTGAATATAATTCAACTTATATTTATCCGCTTGATGCAGTTTCTGGAAAATATGGACGGCCTATTGTTATTCCGGCTTATGAAGAAGTAATAACACAGGGCTTTAGCAAGCAGGTGTTTAAATGTCCTTACGACTTTTTAGGAATTTCAGAAAATGACTGGATGTTCTTTACGATTCCGACAGAGCAGGGGTATGTAGTTCAGATTGTAGATTTATCAAGCAGCAAGATTATAAAAAGACTTCTGCAGTTTGATAACGAAAAAGTTGTTTATCATAATTTTTCGCTTTCGGGCGAAGGAATAATAAGCGCACTTCTTGCGACAAAAGAAAAAGCAGAAGTCGTGTGGTGGAGAACAGATTCTCTTATCGATGCTCTTCTAAAATCGTAGGCTGGTAAAAATGGGATTTGGTGACAGACTTAAAGAAACTAAAGATCCTTCTCAGGAAGAGTTTGACTACGAAAATTATAAAAGTGAAATTCATGAAGAGAGAATACGGAATGCACCAAAGATTGTACGTGATTATTACAACGGCACGGGAATAAAATTTACAAAAGGTTTTTTTAAGGTTCTGGTTGCAACAAAATCAAACAGAATAATTTTTATAGTAATGCTCATGTGTGCTGCCATAGTTTTGATAAAGGCAAATCTTTCTGGAACCGACAATATAAAAGTCATAAATAATTATGAGTGCGAGCTTACTTCGTTTTCTTATGATGATGTTGTATTTGCAAGTGTAAAAGTTCATCCGCTGGTAAAATACAGAAAAGAACTCGAGAAAAAAGCCTCAAAAGATACGGGTTCTGAAAATGCCGAACCGTTTGAAGTTTTTATAGAGTTTACGGGAGAAACGGGGGACGGCAGAACCGTCGTTTTTGAGAATACGTGTTCGGGACAAATTTATGATAAAGTAGTTTTTTTCAGGACAAGCACGGCAGATTGTGATATAATTACCGTGTCCTGTACGGTGACTATAGATTCACAGAAAGCGAATTTATCTGTAAAAGTAAAGCAAAAATTGCAATAGGAGAAAAGAAGCAGCCATGGTGCAGTTTTATTTATTATCGATTTTGATGAATATCCTTATCGGAATTGTACTGATTTCTTCGAACAATTCTACAGAACTTGATATCGATAAATTTGATTATGATGAAAAAAGTTCGTCAAAAATCAACAACATGAAGAACGCGCTTGAAGGCGACAGCATTATTACCAACGAGACTTTTGCACTTGTCTGTGGTGCAATCGGAGCCATTGTAGGCTTTGTAAAACTCTTTTTTGCATATTCAAGAACGGGACACGGAATCCCTGTAATAGGTGATCTTCTTCCTGCAGTTGCCGGTCTTTTGGGTGGCGGAACTATTCTTCTGGAATATTATTCAAAGTCGTTTGCAGAGCATGATCTTCCTGATATTTTTGAGACAGTGTTCTTTAACAATAAAAAATACATCGGCTTTGTATGTATGATTATTGCGATAATTCATTTTATAATTCCGAACTTTATAATTTTTTAACAAACTGTTTCAGCGTAAGATATGAAAAAGTCCATTGCCTGCATCATCTGCAATAAGGGAAAAGTTTTGATTGCTCACAGAAATCCTACAGGGCAGATGGGTTCAAGGTGGGAATTTCCAGGCGGTAAAGTTGATGATGGCGAAACCGAGCAGGAAGCAATAAGGCGCGAAATGAGGGAAGAGTTTGATGTTGATGTTACCGTTCATGAAAAAATAACAGAAGGAAAATTCTGTCATAACGGTAAAGATTTTGCACTTGAAGCTTATAGAGTAAGTGTCGCCCATGACGGCATAGAAAAAAAATATAAACTTACCGAACACACAGAATATAAGTGGGTGGATATAAATGAAATTCTGTCTGAAAATTTTGTAGATTCGGATTTAATGATTTATCCTGATGTAAAAAAATATCTGGCAAAGGAAAAATAAGATTGTGAAAAAGATATTTTATATTGCAGCAGCTTTACTTTTTTTATTGATGACAGGCTGTTCAAAAAATAAAGATTTAATTTCCCTTAACGAAGATGACATTCTTGCAATGAATCCTACGATTCAATGGGCTGTAGTAATAGAGCCTTATGCTGTATTCAGAAAAGAAGCATCATGGGAATCTTCTGTTCTTGATCACTGCCGTTATGGTGATGTCCTTATGATCGAAGGAAATGCAATTTTAGACAGTTTTACAGATTCCTCTTCAAAAGAAATATGGTATCGTTTTGATAAAGGATGGCTTTCAAGTTCCAGCGTTGTCGTTTATCAGAATAAATATAAGGCTCAGAAAGCATCTGCTGATCTGATGAAATAATTAAAAGTGCGAAAGCATAACTCCCGAACCAGAACTTACATCACAAGTTAAGGTTTTACCGATTAATGTATCGTAATACTCTGGTGATATTCCGGGGGTAAGAATTTTTTCTGTTCTTAAAATTGCAATATCACCTTCTTTTATCACGTCGCCTTTCTTTAAGTCATTCATATAATGAAGGCTTCTGTTTGTTCTTCCGTAATTTTCTTTTTCTGATGGAGCAAGTTCTTTTATTCCGCTGCCTAAAACTTTTTTAACGCGTTCTTCTCCATACTGTTCTGAAATTTGTTCGATTATTCTTTTTGAACCAAGGTCTGCACCGTAGTGATTTATCGAGGCAAGACTCTGATTTACAGCGTGACACATAAAACCAAACTGCTCAGGTTCTAAGGCAACAGGGTCATCAAGTCCTGATGTCTTTCTGCTTAAAGTTATGTGCTTTTCTATTATCGTTCCGCCACAGGCTATGCTTAAAGCCGGAACTAAAACAGGGTCGAGCGAGTGATCGCTTACTCCACATTCGATTTTAAATTCTTTTTTATATTTTGTGATGAGTTTTAAATTATATTCTTCTTCGGGAGCGGGGTAGCTTGTTATGCAGTGAAGAAGACTTACGTTTTCTGTCCCTGTAATCTTTAAAGCCTTTTCGATGTCCTGCATTTTTGAAACACCAGATGAAAGGATGACAGGAATCTTTTCTTTTTGAGATGCTCTGTAGTCGCGGAGGGCTTCGAGCATTTTGTAATGATTTAACTCAGGCGAGGCAATTTTTATTGCGTCAGGCTGAATCGACAAAAGTTCCTCCAGGCTTTTTAAGCCGAAAGGGGAACATATGAATTTTTTTCCTTTTGAGTGGGTATAGTCGAGCAATTCTTTATAGAACGAAGGAGGGCATTCGAGTTCTTTAAACCTGTCGTAAAGAGGGATTTTTCCTGTCGGAAGGTCCACAAAGCCCGTTTTTGGGTGAAGGATTTCTGATGCATAGACCCATTGAAATTTGATGTAGTCAGTTCCGCTTTCTGAGGCTGCATCTACAAGTTTTTTTGCCTTTTCTATTGAACCTTCGTGAGAAGTACCGATTTCTGCTATAACCATGTTGAATTTATTATATAATGCTTTCGGTACAGTCTGCAACCGTGCAAAAAGGACAAAAAATGGTAAAAAAGGGTAGAAAAAAACGGTTTACAAGCCAAAATTCATAGGATATAATAATAGTAATATAAATAAAGTATCAAAAATGGAGTTAAAAGCATAAATGTCCGCAAAAAAATTAATGCTTGATTTACCTTTGAAGTTAATATTAACCGAAGAAGGTGCGTCAAATTTTATAAGCCATAAAAAAAATCTTAAAAGAATTAAACTTGCAGACAATATCGAAGAGTATGGTGTCTCATTAAATAAATTTTCACCTCAGTCGATTCAGAATATGCTGCTTCTCGAGTATGTTTCTAAAATCGAAATTTCCATGTCAGAATTTGTTTCTAAGCGTCAGGAAGTAATGGATCTTTCTAAACTGATTGTATATTCAGTTTTGTATAAACAGTTTGACAGAGAAATATTCCAGGCATTCATCGCATCTGACTGTGTACGCCGTCATAACCGTGCAAATCCTGCGCAGCTCATTGATGAAAAAACAAATATCGGCGAAATGAAATTAAGACAGATTCTTTCTACAAAGAATGGTTTGATTGAACAGACAAGAAAAGCGATTCTTGCTCCTATCTGGAAAGGAATCATGTCTAATAAAGATTATTCTCCAGAAGAAAAAAATGTTTATCTTTTGACTTCAGAAAAATTCATGAACAGACTTGGACTTTTAAACTGGTACATCATTACAAAATTCAGCAAGGACAAAAATTTTTCTGAAATGCTTTCTTCTATCAGAAGCCTTCTTACACGTTATATGGATAAATCAAAAGTTGCAGAATATATTTCTGTAATGGTTATGGAACTTGCGCTTAACAACGAAAACGCCAATATAAAGAAAGAAGCACAGCAGATGTACTCTGATCGTGATGATATCAATACTCTCGTTCTTGATCCTGATGTAAGACGAAAGATTGTACGCGAGCTTGAGTCAAAGCACGAGCAGGTATTCTTAAGCTGGAAGCTTGGTGGTGGTTCAAGTTCTATCGGTAAACAGGGAAGACTTCATATTACGCTTTACAACAAGGATGACGAGTTCCAGGAAGTAAAAGAGAACTTCGAAACTAAAGCAGCTGCAGATACAAATAAACGTTCGCTCGTTGACTTTTACAGGGAACTTCCTGAAGGTCAGGAAGGAACAGACCTTGGTATGTATTATCTTTCTTATCTTGATGATGCATGTAAGAAGGTTAACGTTAAATTTGAATCTCTCGTTAATCAGTTTAGTGCTTCTGGTTTGACAGTCATTAACCTTATTTTTAATTTCTAAAATGACAGAAAAAACGGCTGACATTTTTTTTAAGCGCCTCATTTTAAAGATAACTGTACTTTTCTGTGCATTTTGTTTTTTTTCGTGTGCAAATAATGCGCCTGAGATTTCTTCTGTTGAAGCAAAAATCGTATATGATTTTGAATCAGAAGATGCAAAGCCTGTGCAGAAGCTTTCTTTTTTCCTTAATATGAACTCTGATGTAAGGCGCGTCGAAAACATTAATGTCTACAATGAAGAAACGGGATACAGATGGATTATAAATAATCCTCAGCTCATACAGAATGAAGGTTCAAGACAGTATGCAGGTTATACATATCTTACGGCGGCAGTTGCAGATAACGGCCTTATGCCGCAGGGAAAGTATACTGTATTTTATCTTGATTCGTGCGGTAAAGATTCTTTTGGATTTTTTAATGTTGAATATGACAGGGACGACGCAAAGCTTACTGCAAAAAAACTTCTTGAAAAAAAGAATTTCGGTAAGTCAAGCGTAATGATAGCAGTTTACTCAAAAGAGTCGGACCTGCTTTTTTTCGACGCGCCGTTTGCAAGGCTCGGAGAAAGCGAAGACCTTGCATATAAGGAAGAAGTAGAAAAGAATTTTCCTGAAGCAGCATATTACAGGATTTTTTATAAATCAGAAAATATAATTTACATAATGCCAAAAATCGAAGTCGGACAGTAGGAAAAATATGCAGGACGAAAAAAACACAAAGCCCGGCGAAAATGTTGAAAAAAAAGATTTTAAATCGGGTCTTTACAGAACAATAAAAACATATGTTTTAAGACAGGGACGCCTTACTTCTGCACAGGAGAGGGATTACAATGAACTGTCGCCTGTTTACTGCATTCCGTTTAAACAGGAACTTATAGATTTTAAAAGGGTTTTCGGCAACGATAATCCTGTCATAATCGAAATCGGTTTTGGTATGGGACAGGCTACGGTCGAAATTGCAAAGAACAATCCTGATATAAACTATCTTGGAATCGAAGTACACAAGCCTGGTGTCGGCGCCGTTTTGGGCGAAATAAAACGGCTTGAACTTAAAAACCTTTATATAGTTCAGTATGATGCCCTTGATGTTCTTGAGCAGATGATAAAAGATGAAAGTGTAAGCGGCTTTCATATATTCTTTGCAGATCCGTGGCCTAAAAAAAAGCACCACAAACGGCGCCTTGTCCAGCGGCCGCGCACGAACCTCTTTGAAAAAAAACTGGTTAAAGGCGGATACGTTTATTTTGTAACAGACTGGCAGGAATATGCAGATTTTGCACTCGAAGAACTTTCTGCAACAGAAGGTTTAAAAAATAAATATGAGGGTTTTGCAGAACATCAGACGTGGCGGCCGCTTACAAAGTTTGAGAAAAAAGGACTTAACGCAGACCGTAAGATAAACGAACTCTTTTTTGAAAAAGTCTGATTTTTTATTTGAGGTGGGAAAATGGATTTATTTGATTTAGACGAAGCTGCAAAAATAAGTGACGGCAAAAAACGTATCGGCGAACTTGAAAAACTCATCGTAAAATATCAGAAATCATATTATGACGGCGAAAGCGAAATAAGCGACGCAGAATTTGATAAGCTCTGGGACGAGTTAAAGGCGCTCGATCCTTCAAATCCTGTTTTACAGAAAATCGGAGCCGATTCCGGAAACTTTGAAAAAGCCCGGCATGTAATGCCTATGGGAAGCCAGGAAAAGGCTGCAACTCCAGAGCAGTTTCTCGAATGGGCTCAAGAACATGTTTATCCTGAGTATCTTGTTGAATATAAACTTGACGGTGCTTCTCTTGAACTTCAGTACGAAAAAGGAATTCTTATAAGGGCAGTTACACGCGGCGACGGAACAATCGGCGACGATATAACCGACAATGCAAAAAAAATGCAGGGCGTTCAGGCCTCTCTTTACATCGATGGAAAAAAGCTTGACTTTACAGGCGGAATCCGAGGTGAAGTAATCATGACGCATGAAGTTCATCAGAAATATTTTTCTGATAAGGCAAACTGCAGGAATGCTGCAAATGGTCTTATGAAGCGTAAAGAAGCTAAGGGAACAGAACACTTAAAGCTCATTACTTACGATGCACTTTCGTCAGAAGGAAGCCAGCCTTTCTCTGATGAAGAAGAAAAAATGAAATGGCTTACAAAACTTGGATTTTTTACAAGCCCGCTTTACATCTGTAAGAACCCTCAGGAAGTAATTGATTATCGCGCTCACGTAATGGAAATAAGAAAAACACTTGAATATGATATCGATGGTCTTGTAATAAAAGAGCGCGTTATAAATTTTGAAGACGCAAGGCGAAACCGCCCTGACCACCAGATTGCGTTTAAGTTTTCACTTGAAGAAGCAATAAGCATTGTACGCGAAGTAGAGTGGAGTGAGTCGGGATCGACATATACTCCGGTTGCAATTTTTGATCCGGTTGAGCTTGCAGGCACAACGGTACAGAGGGCAAGCCTTGCAAATCCGGATACTTTAAGAAACCTTGGTGTGATGATAGGAAGCCATGTTGTTGTAGTAAAGCGCGGAGAAATCATTCCTAAAATTGAGCGCGTCGTTCATGAAGAAGATGAAAGCGGTTGCAGAGCGATTGAGTTTCCGAAAAGATGTAATTCATGCGGAACAGAACTCAAAGACTCTGGCTCGCGTCTTTACTGTCCAAACAAAGACTGTAAAAAAAGAATCCTTCACAGGATTTTTAAATGGATAGAATGTATTGACATACGCGACTTTGGAGAGGCACTTGTAAATGCTCTTTTTAACGATGGAGTTATTAAAAGCGTCTCTGATATTTACAGCCTTACGGTCGAAAAGCTTGTTCCGTATTTTGTAAACGAAGAAAGCCAGGAGAAAGTTAATAAAGGCGAAAAAGTTTCTCTGGGGGCACAGAAGGTTTTTAATTCGATTCAGTCTCACAGAAGCGTAAGGCTTGCAAGCTTTATAGCAGGCTTTGACATCGAGGGAATCGGTGAGACTATGGTCGATAAGCTTGTAGAAAGCGGTTTTAATTCGCTTGATAAAATCCTTGGCGCGAGCGCAGAAGATTTTGCAGGAGTCTACATGTTTGCAGACATAACCGCTGCAACTTTAAAAGAAGGACTTGTCGAAAACGAAAAAGAAATGCGCTATCTTTCTGATAACGGAATCATAAAAATTGAAAGCATCGAAGAAGGAAAACTTACAGGACTTTCTTTCTGTTTTACCGGAGAATTAAATTCTATGAAGAGACAGGATGCGCAGGAACTTGTAAAGAAAAACGGTGGTTCTGTAAAAACATCTGTTACAAAAGATCTTACTTACCTTGTTACAAACGACACTTCAAGCGGTTCATCAAAAAACGTAAAGGCACAGAAACTTGGAATCTCGATTATCGACGAAAAACAGTTTCTTGCCCTTATTTAGCCTGTAGCGGCTGGAAAGTGAAATTGCAGAGAAAAGAATCAGGATCAAGACAAATGCTGTTAAGTCTTATTTCCCAGTGAAGGTGAGGACCTGTTGCAAAGCCTGTCTTTCCTGACAAAGCTACAAGCTGTCCTTTTTTAACGATGTCTCCTTCCTTACATTTTAATTCGCTCAAGTGATAATAAATGCTGTAAAGGCCCGGAAGGTGTTCTATTATAACGCTGTAACCGGTTACGATTCTCCAGCGTGCCATTACGACTTTTCCTGTACCGCATGCAATTATTTCTGAGCCTTCAGGAATGCCGTAATCAATGCCTGCATGGTAACTCGGAGATTTTTTCCCGTTATTGTAAACCAGGGTTCTTGTCTGCCCGAACTCAGAAGTGATTCTTGTTCCGGTTGTCGGTTTTATAAAGCCTGTAAGCTCGTAAATGCCTTTTTCATCGATTGTCTGGAGCGTTTCGTTTAAAATACGCGACTGCTCTTTTTTTTCTGGAGAAGGTTTTGAAACAAGGTCTGTAAGGCTGCTGTTTAATTTTATTGTTTCTTCAAGATATTCCTTTTCGTTATAATTTACAGGAAATTCAAAGGACTCTTCTTCGTCATTATATGTAAATTTTATTGTTATGACTGTGTTTTCTTCTGGTTTTACAGTTGACCATGTAGGTAAGCCTGTAAGGAATTCTGAAACATTTTTTGTTTTTTTATCAGGATTCAGGCTGTAAAAGTCAGAAGATGATAAAACTTTTTCTCCTTTAAGCTGTGCATTTGCCTTAAAAGAATATGTCTTATTTTTTTTATTTGAACTTACAATAAGGCGAAGCCAGAATGCTTCTCCAGGATATGATGTCTCGTTATAAATTACGTTTAAATGACAGTTCTTTCCTTCATACGAAAATTCTTTTGCAAAAGAAAAAACGCACATTAAAGATAGAATGAGGCTTAAAAAAATGTGTTTTGATTTCACGATTCTCTCCGTCAGACCTGAATATCCTGAGCAACAAGCTGCATTGATTCCATGCCGTTAAAAATATTTCTTTCTACATTATACACCATGTTGAGATTATTTCCCACATTAAATTCTTTTCCGATTTTATCTGCAGCGTTCCAGTACATTACAGAAATTTTATTTTTACCGTTGTCGAAAATGAGTTTTAAATGCTGCTTTTCGGTTTTGCCGACAACCTGGTAGGAAATTAATTTTATTCCGCGGGTCATAAATACAAGCTGTTTGTTTTTTTCGCCGTACGGTTCAAAAAGATCTACAGTCTTTAAAATTTCTGGTGTTATGTATTCAGGCGGAATTTCTGCATCGACCGTAATTTCGTTTTCATCGTTGTCGTTGAGTTTTAGCGAAGGTGCAGCGCTTTCTATTTTCTTCTGTAAAATTTCAAGGTTTTCTTTTTTCATAGAAAATCCTGCTGCCTTATTATGTCCGCCAAAGTTATCAAACAGCGAAGCGAATTGAGAAAGAAAATCAGTACAGTCAAGACCGCGGCAGCTTCGCATTGAACCGATTGCAAGACCATCATCGGTAAAAGTTACCGTTATCGACGGAACATGATATTTATTCGTAATTTTTGCAGAAATAAGACCTATTATACCGCGATGAATCCTTGAGTCTACCGTAAAGCAGAAGTTGCCAAGTTTTTTAATGCTTTGATCTGCGTTATAGCCCATAAACTCTACGGCATTATTTACAAGTTCCTTGCGTTTTATGTTAAGTTCAATTATCGAATCAGCAAGCTTATTACGTTTTATCGGGTCTTCTTCGAGTAAAAGAGAAATTGCAAGTTCCGGCTGGCGAAGTCTTCCCGTTGCGTTTATTGCAGGAATTAAATTCCATGCAAGGTCGGTTGCATTAATTTTTTTGTTAAGCATATTAAGTTTTGAAAGGAGTTCAGAAAGCCCGCGTCTTATTTTACCGCTGTTCATTATTTTTAAGCCGTGCTTGATGAAAATTCTGTTTTCGTTGTGAAGAGGCATGACATCTGCAAGGGCTGCAAGGCATACAAGCTGCAGTTCATCGTTTTCCTGATTTTGCCTGTTAGGGAAAGCCTCGTTAAATTTCTTATTTATGTAGGTGATGAAAATATTTTTAAATCCGTCCATTATTCCGGATTCTTTTTCATCGTAGTGCGCAATCTTAGATTTTTCTTTGAGCTGTTCAAGAGAAAACGATGCTGCAGGCGGAATTATTTTAGCAACTTCAGGTCTAAGATCAAATGTATTAAAATCTACCGACGAACCAAATATTTCGCGAAGGATTCTTTTCGTTGTCTTATCATCCCATGTAAAAATCTGTTGTCCGCGTAAAAAACTTTCGAGTTTTGTATCAGAAATCTTTAAAGGAGAATCTATGTTGTCGATTACAAGTCTGTCCTTTTCTACATTGTTGTGAAGTTTAAGACATTCGATTTTCCATGAATTTTCATTTTCAACGGCAGATAAAAGGCATATGTCCTGCTTGTAAATTTCTGTCTGCGCAAAGCGAAGGGCTTCTATTAATTTAAATGCAACTGCACAGCCTGAGATTTCCTTAAAAGGGTAGTTAGAATCATCAAGTTTAGGGTTTACGATTATCGCCGGGTCAGGAATTACTTCGGGTACATTATGATGATCTGTTACGATTACATCGATTCCAAGTTCTGATGCGTATTTTATTTCCTGATGGTTTGAAATTCCACAGTCAACTGTAATTATCAGAGTGCCGTAATTTTTTGCAAATTCATCAACGGCATCTTTGTTCATTCCGTATGTCTCATCACCTTCCGGAACCCTAAACTGTACATCAATGCCAAGAGATTTTAAATATTCATAAAGGATTGTTGTACTTGTAATTCCGTCAACGTCACAGTCACCGAAGATTAAAACTTTTTCGCCTTCATCTTTTGCATCAAGAATGCGGTCAACGGCATCTTCCATCTGATTAAAAAGAAAAGGATTGTGCAGAAAACGAAGATCGTCTTCGAGAAAATACAGTATGTCGCTTCCTTCTGTAATTCCACGGCGTGTCAATATACTTGCAGTAAGCGGATCTATTGAATATTTTTTTGTAAGTTCAATTACCGATTCTTTCTGTATTTCTTTTTTAATCCAATTTTTCATAGTATGCCGGTACCTGACTGTAATGATTTAATTTTTGTTCCGACGCCAGAAGAAATAAGGGAAAAAACAAGTCGCTGCAGTAAATTTATTTCTTCATCAGTCAGCTGCATTCTGCGTGAAACAGACGGTTCACAAACGCTTGTGGCATTTAAATATGCAACAGCTCTTGGAGTAAGTTCAAAAAGCTGCTGCCGTTCTTTACTGTCAAAAAGAGATTTTAAACAATCTGAACAGATAAATCCGTTTTCTGATTGTGAATAATATGCTCCACCCGGTTTATATACTACATCATTTTGAGATTGATTTCTACTGTAAAAAGGGGAAGCGCATTTTACGCAGCTAAAGTCTGAAGGCTGAATTCCAAGAAGTCCCAGGTAACGGAATAAAAATCTTATAAACCCTTTTTTGCCTTCGCGTTCATCAAGCAGATCAAGTCCGTCAAGAAAGCCGTTTAAGAGGGTAAAGCATTCTTCGCTGCTTCCTGCACATTTTGTAAGTATTACGATTTCTGTCGCGACATTTGCCGCCATGGTTTTATAAAGACTTTCGCGGAACGACATATGGCATTTTTCTACGTCAAAGTCCGTAATCTTCGAAGTATGTTTTACTTCGTCATTGTATAAATTTATTTCTCCCGAATTCCACGGGCTGACGAGAGAACGAAGCTTGCTTTTTGGTCCACCATACAAAATAGAAGTAGATATACCGTCTTCTTTGGTGAGAAATGTTATTAATCTGTTGTTTTCGCCCTGCATTTTGCATGTAAGGATAAGCGCTTTTCGCTTTATGTTTCTCATACCTATATCATACATTTTTTTTCAAAAAATTGACATTAATTTTATAATTTTATATAATAAATTTATTAATTTTCTTTGAATTTATCCGGAGTTAAAATGATTTTTCCACTTGAACAGCTTGTAAAATACACAGATAACATTTACGAAATTACTGTTGCAGCAAACCGCCGCGCATATCAGATGTCTATGGTTCAGGATCCACAGATCGAAGAAAACGAAGACAAAGTTGTATCTCTTGCTGCTTCACAGTTATTCAACAACAAAGTAAAGATGCGTCTTGATCAGAAATAAAATCAGGACATAAGGTTTATTGTAAGAGTAAATATGATTACAGAAAAAATTCCGGTAATTGTTATTTTTGCTCCTACAGCTACAGGAAAGACTGCTTTAACCGAACACTTATTCGGAGACGGCAGTCATTCTTTTTTTAAAGACGGAACAAAACAAACACCTTTAGAAAAATTCAATGCCGAAATAATAAGCGCAGATTCGATGGCTGTCTATAAGTACATGAACATCGGAACTGCCAAGCCAGACGAAAATCTTCTTAAAAAAATTCCGCATCACATGATAGACCTTGTAACGCCGGACGTACAGTTTTCTGTAAGTGACTTTGTAACTAAGGCAGATGAATACTGTAAAGAAATTTATGAGCGCGGCAATATTCCTGTTGTATGTGGCGGAACAGGTTTTTATATACGCAATTTTCTTTTAGGCCTCCCGGATACTCCTGAGTCAAACCCTGAAATAAGAAATAATCTTAAGGCGGAACTTGAAAAATCTGGAATAGATTTTATGTATGAAAAACTAAAGCTCATAGATCCTCTTAGCGCAGAAAAAATCAATAAAAATGACGCGTACAGAATTTTAAGGGCGCTTGAAGTTTTTTATCTTACAGGAAAACCAAGAAGCTCTTTTGAACTTTCAAATAAGCTCAGGGACAAATTTAATTTTATTACCGTAATCTTAGAACGCGACAGAAAAGAACTTTACGAAAGAATTGACCTTCGTATCGAACAGATGTTTAAAGAAGGTTTAAAAGAAGAAGTCGACGGTTTAATAAAGATGGGATATAAAAAAGAAAATCCTGGAATGCAGGCGATAGGGTACCGTGAATTTTTTATGAATCTTGATTCTGATGAAGCAATAAAAGAAAAGATAAAAAGCGACAGTCACGCTTATGCAAAAAAACAGTATGTATTTATGAAAGAGATTCCAGGTGCAAGAACTTTTAATCTTAATGAGACGGACAGCATTCAGGATTTGTGCCGGGAGCTGAGTCTTTATTTTTGTCAAAGCATTCTTTCATAGTACGCCAGCCAAGGACAGCGCATTTTACACGGGCAGGCATTTTAGAAATATCCTGAAGGCTTGCAGCTTCATCAAGAGATTCTATCTGCTGTTCTGTTGCAGAACCTTTGATCATCTGCATGAAATTTTCAGAAAGCTCAACTGCTTCTTTTTCTGTCTTTCCGATTACAAGATCAAGCATCATGTCTACAGAAGCCTGGCTTATAGCACAGCCACTTCCTGTAAAAGAACCGTCAGTGATGATACCGTCAGAAACCTTAAGATTTAAAGTGATGTTGTCACCGCAGCTCGGGTTTACACCGTTAAGTGAAATCGTTGAACCTTCAAGATCCTTTTTATGATTTGGATTTATATTGTGTTCATTTAAAATTTCACGATAAAGTTCTTTTGTATCCATTGTCCTAGTCCTCTTTAAATCCCATCCAGCTTCTAACTTTTGCAACCTTTTCAAGGAATAAGTTAACTTCTTCTTCTGTGTTGTAAAAATAAAGCGAAGCGCGAGCTGTTGCCGGAAGATTAAGATATGCACCAAGCGGCTGTGCACAATGATGTCCTGCGCGTACTGCAATTTTTTCTGTATCAAGAATGCTTGCAATGTCATGCGGATGAACACCGTCAATGGTAAATGTAACAATTCCGCAGTGTTTTGAATAGTCCGGATGTCCTATAGTTTTTATATGCGGAATTTTTTTAATGCCTTCAAGTAAAAGTCCTGTAAGAGAATCAACGTGTTTTTCGATAAAATCAAAGCCTATTTTTTCAAGATAATTGCAGGCAGCTTTCATGCCGACAGCGCCTCCTGCATTTACAGTTCCTGCTTCAAATTTGTGCGGAACTTCTGCATAAGTTGCAGTATCACGCGTAACGTATTCAATCATTTCACCGCCGCGCAAAAAAGGCGACATGCTGTCTAAAATTGTACGCTTTGCGTAAAGACAGCCGATTCCTGTAGGCGCAAGAAATTTATGGCCCGAAAATACATAGAAATCTGCATCAATGTCCTGTACATCTACCTTAAAGTGCGGAACAGCCTGTGCGCCGTCAATGACGATTACGGCGTTGTTTTTATGTGCGATGCGTGCAATTTCTTTTACAGGATTTGTAATCCCGAGAACATTGCTTACATGCGCAATAGAAACGATTTTAGTTTTTTCGTTTATTTTCTGGTATTCAGAATCGGGGATAACACCCGTTTCTTTATCGCACTCAAGCCATACAAGTTTCGCTTTTTTTGCGCGCGAAACCATCTGCCATGGAAGAATATTTGAGTGATGTTCCATAATGCTTACGGCAATTTCATCACCTTCGTTTACGTTTTCCATTGCATAGGCATATGCGATTAAGTTTAAGCTTTCTGTTGCATTGCGTGTAAAAATGATTTCTGAGCTTTCTTTTGCGTTTACAAATTTAGAAACCGTTTCGCGTGAGCTTTCATAATCTTCTGTCGCGCGCATGCTAAGTCCGTAAAGCCCACGAAGTGGGTTGGCATTATTTTTTTTATAAAAATCAGAAACTGCATCAATTACGCACTTAGGTCTCTGGCTTGTTGCGGCATTATCAAAATATATAAGCCCTTCATTTTCTTTAGCACTAAAAATCGGGAAATCATTTCTTATATCCTGCAAAACACTACTCATTGAAAGCCTCATCCATATATTGAGAAATTTTTTCCCTCACGTTTTTATCCGGAATCAAAGAAGCAACGCGGTTTATTTTTGCCTGACATGCAATCTGTTCTGCGGCTTTTTTACTTATTCCGTGTGTATTCATATAGAACAATACTTCCTTAGAAAGTTTACCGATTGTAGAACCGTGTTCGCCGGATACGTCTTCTTCATCACAGAGAATTACAGGAATCGAGTTGTTTACGACAGACGGAGTTAAAAGAAGAGTTTCTTCCTGTTCGTTTCCTGTTGCACCCTGACATCCGTTTTTAAAATCAATTGTTCCGCGGTATGTTTTTTTAGAAGTGTCTTTTAAGCTTCCGTAAACCATCATTGTACTTTCTGTCTTTCTTCCTGTGTGGTTTACGATATAGTTCATATCAAGTTCCTGATTGTCACGGCAGTAGTATGCAGTGTCAGATTTAAAACTTGATTTATATTCTTTAAGAGAAGATGATACTCCGACATATGATTTTTTTGCGCCCAGTTCAATCTGAGTAACCTCGATAGAAGCATTTTCTTCGCACAATGTTCCGATGTCATTTACATGAATAAAATCGTTTCCAAGCATCTGAACTGTTACAAGATGAATCTTTGCATTTTTTTCTGCATATAATTTAGTCTGAACAACATCAAAGCCCTGTGCTTTTTTGTCAGAAGTAAAATTCATTATTACCGTGATTTCTGAATCTTTTTTTGCATAGACAATCTGAGAAGAAAGACTGTATGTCTTATCCTTGCAGTCAAAGTTAAAGAAAACAGGTTCTTCGATTTTATTTTTTTCATCTACGATGAGTGCAGACGGAATAACTTCGTTGTCAAAAAGGAATGTAGAAATTTCTTTTCCTGCTCCCGTATCGACAGGCGCAATGCTCATAAGATATTTTTCTGCATCTTTTTCAAATTTTACTCCATGCGGAATTTTTGAAACAGAAACGTTTGTTCTTTCTTTATAATCAGATTCAAGCTGTAGAGCAGCATGATTCATTTTTAACCAGTTCCATGTGAGGCTTGGAATGTTGTTTACTTTTGCATCAATCTTCATCGCTTACTCCCAAATCTCAAAGTGTACCTTTCATTTCAAGTCTTATGAGGTTGTTCATTTCTACGGCATATTCAAGCGGAAGTTCTTTGCTTACAGGGTTTGCAAAGCCTGTAACAATCATACTTCGAGCTTCATCTTCCGGGATCCCGCGGCTCATAAGATAGAAAATTGCATCAGAAGAAATGCGGCCGATTTTTGCTTCGTGTCCGACATCTGCTTCGTCCGTTAAAACTGTCATCGCAGGAATAGTATCGCTGCGGCTTTCTGAGTCAAGCATGAGACTCTGGCAGCTTACAGAAGCCTTTGCTCCGCTTGAGTTTTTATCGATATAAACGGCACTGCGGTATGTAGAAATTCCGCCGCCTTTAGAAATTGACTTAGTTGTTATTAAGCTTGTAGTGTCCGGTGCACGGTGAACCATCTTTGCACCTGTGTCGAGATTCTGTCCGTTTCCTGCAAATGTAATTCCTGTAAACTCGGCTTTTGCATTTTTTCCTACAAGGTCGCTTTCCGGATAAAGATATGAAACGTGCGAACCGAATGAGCCTGACACCCATTCAATCGTTGCGTTTTCTTCTACCTTTGCACGCTTTGTGTTAAGGTTGTACATATTCTTTGACCAGTTTTCGATTGTAGAGTAGCGAAGGTGAGCTCCTTTTTTTACGAAAAGCTCTACACAGCCTGCATGCATGTTTGCAACATTATATTTTGGTGCAGAACATCCTTCGATAAAGTGAAGGTCTGCATCTTCGTCAACGATTATTAAAGTGTGTTCATACTGACCTGCGCCTTTTGCATTTAAGCGAAAGTATGACTGGAGAGGGAAAGATAAATGAACGCCCTTTGGAACATAAACGAAGCTTCCGCCTGACCACACTGCACCGTGGAGCGCTGCAAACTTGTGGTCGCGTGGAGTTACGAGCGTCATGAAATATTCTTTTACCATCGGTCCCCACTGTTCTGACTTTAATGCTTCTTCAAAGCCCATGTAGACAACGCCCTGTTTTGCAACTTCATCCTGAACATTGTGATATACAAGCTCTGAGTCATACTGAGCACCGACACCTGCTAAAGAAGTGCGTTCTGCTTCCGGGATTCCGAGTTTTTCGAATGTGTCTTTTATGTCATCGGGAACGTCTTCCCACTTTGCCTGCATCTTTGTGTTTGGCCTTACATATGTTGCGATGTTTTCGATATCAAGGTCATCGATTGAAGGTCCCCATTCTGGAACTTTGAGTTCGTTATATACTTTAAGTGAATTTAATCTGAACTCCCTCATCCATTCCGGATCACCTTTTTCTTTCGAGAGAGTTTCTACGATTTCTTCTGTAAGACCATTTTTAATTCTGTAAAAGTCTTTCGTTTCTTCGTAGCGAAAGTCGTACATTGAGCGGTCGATGTCATCAATCTGTGTCTTATCTGTTTCTGCCATCTTTTAGTTTTCCTGCATTAGTTTGTCTGATTGATAAACTTCTCAAATCCATGGTCATTGATTTCCTGAACTAAAGAAGCATCGCCGGTTTTTATAATAGTTCCGTTTACGATAACGTGAGTATAATCTACATGAAGGCTCTCAAGAATTTTTGTTGAGTGAGTTATGATTAAAAGAGAACCGTTCTGAGTTTTCTGGTACTGTTCAATTCCTTTAGAAACTGTGCGCACTGCATCAACATCAAGACCAGAATCTGTTTCGTCAAGAATTGCAAACTTTGGTTTTAACATAAGAAGCTGGAGAATCTCAGATTTTTTTCTTTCACCGCCGGAAAAACCTACGTTAAGGTCACGGCTTGCATAAGACTCTGCCATGTTAAGAAATTCCATATTGGCTTTTAATTCTTTCTGAAACTGGAAGAGCTTTACTTTTTCTCCTGTAATCTGCTGGAGTGAACTGCGTATGAAAGTTTCGAGACTTATTCCTGGAACTTCAAGCGGATTCTGGAACGAAAGGAACATTCCCATTTTTGCTCTTTTATCTGCAGTAAGGTCAGTTATATCAGTTCCGTCAAAAAATATTTTTCCGTTTTCAACTGTATAGACAGGATTTCCCATGAGTGTGTTGCCGAGAGTTGATTTTCCGGCGCCGTTTGGTCCCATAAGTACGTGAGTTTCACCTTTCCCGATTGAGAGACTTAATTTATTTAAAACCTGTTTTGAATCTATGCTTACGGATACATCCTGAATATCAACCAGTTTATCTGACATTTCTACCTCTGCTGTTTTTATGCGTTTAAATTGAAATCTTTGACATATACTAACAGAAATTGCAAAAAAAAGGAAGTACTAAACATACTAAATTAGTAGGTAAAAACTCATATTGTTATTATAAGTTTTTATCAATATAATAGAAAAATGGATACTATAGAATTCAGCGACTTTGGAAAAAAACTGTGCGGCGAGTCCGGAATACTCCAGCTTATGGATGACCTTGGAAAGCCGCTTCCTAAAAACATTCCTTCATTCCAGCTTGGTGGGGGAAATCCTGCTTCGATCCCGGAAATAGAAAAAATGTACCGCAGCAGGATGGAATTTATTTTAAACCATTCAAATGATTTTGAAAATCTTATAGGGCGTTACGATGCACCTCAGGGCAGGGTTTCGTTTATCGAAAATGTGGCAGAATATCTTTCGGGCAAATTCGGATGGAAAATCGGGCCGGAAAATATCGCGATAACAAACGGAAGCCAGAGCGCTTTCTTTTACCTTTTTAACCTTTTTAGCGGAACATTTTCTGCTTCGGGTAAAAAAAAGACGATAGTTCTTCCTCTTGTTCCGGAATACATAGGTTATGCGGATCAGGGACTTGAAAAAGATACATTTGTCGGAATCCCTGCATCTTTTACGATGTTTGACAATCATACTTTTAAATACAACATAGATTTTGAAAAACTCGAGGATTATCTTGAAAATCATGACAATGTAGGGGCTCTCTGCGTAAGCCGTCCTACAAATCCTACGGGAAACGTTCTTACGAACAATGAGATTCACCATCTTGCAAAGCTTGCCGCGCAGTATGACATACCGCTGATGGTTGATAATGCATACGGGCTTCCGTGGCCTGATATTATTTTTGATGACGGCGCGATTCCTTATTGGGACGAAAATGTAATTCTTTCTATGAGCCTGTCTAAAATAGGGCTCCCGTCACTCAGAACAGGAATTGTAATTGCAGACAAAAGAATAATTACGGCTCTTTCAAATTTAAATGCAATCGTAGCTCTTGCATCGGGAAGCCTTGGACAGGCGATTGCCGGTTCTCTTATAAAGGACGGCTCCCTTATCGAAGCGGCTCGAAAGTATGTAAAGCCATTTTATCTTGAAAAGAGCTTAAAAACGCAGGAAGCGATTCACAAGTATTTTAAAGATACGGATTATTCAATTCATAAAAGTGAAGGTGCAATTTTCCTGTGGCTTTTATTAAAAGACCTTTCGATTACGTCTAAAGAGTTTTATCATAAGCTTAAGGAAAAGGGTGTAATAGTCGTTCCGGGAGAATACTTTTTCTTCGGAAACCCTGCTGACAAAAGTTTTGAGCCGGTAGAAAACCATCCGCATTACTCAAAATGCATCAGGATGAACTACTCAAGACCGGATAAGGAAGTCGACGAAGGAATAAGGCTTATGGCCGAGGTTTACAGAAAGTTCAGAAAGACTTGAGGTTTTTGAGTAAATTCAGCATGTAAAATTTGTAAAAGCGGTTTTAGTCTGATATAATTCTAAGGATAGAGGAAAATATGATTAAGGAATTTTTACCGTACGATAAAGTAAGAAACAATGCTTTAAAGATTGCACATAAGATTTATACAGAAGACCATTTTGTTCCTGACGTTCTTTACTGTTCGCTCAGGGGTGGTGCTTATATGGCAAATGTCATAAGCGAGTATTTTAAAATCGTAAGAAAGGACAAGCATCCTGTTTTATATGCAGCCTTAGTTGCAAGATCTTACAGCGGTGTAAAAAGTCACTCAAAGGTTATGATTGACGGCTGGACTTATCCGCCGGAACGATTGAGACCGGGTGATAAAGTAATGCTCGTTGATGATATTTACGACTCGGGCGACACGATTCAGGCGCTTGCAGATATTCTCCTTGACCGCGGGATTCCACGTGAAGACTTAAAGATTGTTGTTCACGATTACAAGCATTTTACTTACAAAAATCAGCATGAAATAATTCCTGACTATTACTGCCGTAAATTTGAAATTACAAATCCAGACGAAGACAGATGGATTCATTATATGAGTCACGAGCTTGTAGGACTTTCTAAAGAGGACCTCGAAGAATATTACTACAAGGATGATCCTGAACTTAAAGATGTTCTGGACGCAGTTTTTGCAAACAGATGACATTTTAGGAAATTTAAAATATGAGCAGAAAACTTTTTAAGATTTATATGGTTTTTGTCATTGTACTCATCTCGTTCTGTTACAATTGTTTTGCAGATGTAGTGCAGGTGAGCCCGTCAGTTGTTACACAGACTTACGGAAACAGACAGACTCTTATAATCAATGCAACAGGCGGCGAAGAAATTTTTTATTCGATAACAGGTGATGATCCTGAAACACGCGGATTTGCATATGACGGTCCTGTTCCGCTTGATCTTACAGGCGATGTAGAAATAAAAGTTACTGCAGTTTCTGATGAGAAAAAAGAAAACTATGTCATAAAATACAATGTTGATGAATCACAGATTTCAAAGCTTACTACACTTGAAGAAAAAAACTTTATACTAAAAATGTCTTCTGCTTCTGTAGTAGAATTAAAACCTGGGGCAGAGCTTAATATTCCTTCTGGGTTTGAATACAGTATTTCTCCTTTAGCAGAAAATCCCGGATTTGACAGAGGAAGAAAAATAAGCATTTCTAAAGATTCTAATCTCGACCGATATTTTTCGCTTGTAATTAAAAAAGATGACCTGTTCTGGAATTTTACAGTTCATGTTGCGCCTGAAACTAAAGGCGAGTTTTCGAGGGCAGTCGTTCCTTTTGTTTTTGAGCAGTGGAAGACTGTTCGTTTTACAGATACGAAATTTATTTATCAGATAGATGACGGGCTCTGGACAAGCTGGAAAAATCCTGTAGAAATTGACCGTTCTGTTTCTCATGTAATAAGATGGCAGAGTGTTGATTACAGCCCTTTAAATCCTGTAATGACTTACAATGTTCCACCGATTCCTACGCTGCGTTACATAGAGCAGGAAGATGCAACTATGGTTTTAACTCTTGAAGGGGATGAGTCATACAGATTTTCTAAAAATAACGATGTGCAGAATGTAAGCCTTGCAGAAGGTTTGTATAAATCTGTAATCGTTGATGCTTTCCAGGGAGAAAAGTTTTTTGGATTGATTCCGCTTGATATCTACTGTCAGAATGTGTGTCAGGGAACTTTGTACGCATCGGTATTAGTAAACAGAAAAAAGCCTCGCGCACCAGAGTTTATCTGCTCTGACACAAGTTTTATAAAACGTAACGATGTGACTTTTACTTTTTCTACAGAAGATGAAGAACAGATTGTAAAATATTCTGTTTCTAACGCAGAGACCGTTGATCCGCTTATGTTCTCAGACAGATATGCAGCCATTATGGTTTCTGGATACGATGCAAGCCTTCATAACTATGATTTTAAGGAATATGACGACTCTGTAATTTCATTAAAGGCAGACGATGAAAATACAACTGTTTTTGTAATTGCATATTATTCAATCGATAAATGGAATAATGTAAGTGACGTTAAAGAATATGCGGTTGTAATTGACAAGTGCAATTTCTTCGTTTCTGAAAATTCTTCTTCGTCGGTTGCAGACGGAACAAAAGAAAACCCGTTTACAAATCTTGATGATATAGAAGCTGTTGTAAATGACAGAAAGTTTACGCGCTTTTACATAAACGGAAAAGTTAATTTTCCTGATAAAAAAGTTTCATTAAAGCATGACGTAGAATTTGTCGGGGATAAATATTCTAAGATACATTTTTCTGATAAATCTGCTATGGTTTTATCTGCCGCAAACTGCAGTTTTAAGAATATCGCAATCGACAGTGTATGTCCTGACAGCGATGAAACCAGCGTTCTCTTTTACGGATCTGATGCAGTGTTCAGTCTTGATGGATCAGAAGTAAGCTTTGCCCGATATAAAAATGCAACGCTCATGAATTTTTCAAAATCAGTAATAAGCGTTAAGGATTCGATTCTTTCTTCATGTGCAAATGATTATTCATGCATTCTTTCTGCGCTTAACTCTAAAGTTGATGTTTCATCAAGCAGACTTTCGACTGTATCTGCAACATGTGTAAACATTTCTGCAAAGAAAACTGAACTTAACTTTATAAACAGCAGATGTCGTGTTACAGGAACAATGGGACGCATCGCAGAGCTTTATTCAACATCGGGCCAGATTTCAGGCAACGTTTTTGAAGCAGAAAATCCTGATGAAAATTCTTCTGGATTAAAGCCGGTTGAACCTGTATGGAAGGACAAAAAAAGTTCTGTTGTTTATAAAGCTTCTTCAAATACTATAAAAGGCTTTAACCAGGAATAGTCATGCAGAATATTTTATGCGGACTTGACGAAGCAGGGCGGGGACCTCTTGCAGGCCCTGTTTCTGCCGGAGCTGTAATTCTTCCTCCTGATTTTCCAGTTGAAATTTTAAATGACTCAAAAAAACTTTCTGAAAAAAAAAGAAAGGAAGCAGAAATCATAATTAAAGAAAAAGCATTGTGGGGACTTGGGCTTATAGATCACGAAACGATTGATAAAATAAATATCCTTAATGCAAGCCTTCTTGCAATGAAAAATGCATTCGAAATGCTCATGATGAAATTTGATGAATGGGTAGAAAAAAATAATCTTGATAGAACTGTCTTTAATAAATCCAATATACTTTGCATTGCAGACGGAAATAAAATTCCTGATGTAAGTGTTCCGTGTAAAAGCGAAGTAAAGGCCGACGCAAGGTTTGAAAGTGTAATGGCTGCAAGTATAATTGCAAAAGTTGCACGTGATGAACTTATGTTAAAATATGACGGGCTTTATCCTGAATACGGCTACAAAAAACACAAGGGCTATCCTACATCCGAACACCGCGAAATATGTAGAAAGATAGGTCCATCTCCGATTCAGAGAATGACTTTTAAATATTAAAAAAGCGTCATACCGGAGTGTGACGCTTTTTTGTTTTAAAAACTAATCTGTTTATTTATCTGTCTTTCTTTTAGAAACTACGTGGATTCTTCCGCTTTTTTTAACCTGCGGTGTATAAAGATGTTCTCTTTCATCTTCGCGTTCCCCACGTTTTTTTACTACGCGTTTTGCAGAAGAAACATGACCATATTTTGCTTCTTTAGCTGCTTTTTTTTCTGCAGCCTTTTTAGATTTTTCTTTTTTTGCTTTTTCGATGTACTTAAGTGAATCTTCAAGACCCTTAAAGAATTTCTGCATGTCTTCTGCAAAAACTGCAATCTGGTGTCTGTCAAAATCCGAACCGTCGCCTTTTTTGCTTTCTACAACCTGGAGAAAAATGTCTCCCGCGCGGTTTTCCTTTACGTTAAAAAAATAAGACCTGTTGTCTAAAACTACCTGAGTGGTAAATAATTCGCCACGGATACCCATATTTTTCTCCTAAAAAGACTCTGCTTCAGCAGTTTTGATTGAAATTCCTTCCCTGATAATGCAGTGGATTTTAAAGAGAATATATCATTTTACAGATTTTTTATCAATAAACGAGGCAAAATAAAGGATGGGGAAAATCCGCTTTTTGTGCGTTTTTTTAGTCAAGCGTAATTTCAAACCAGTCTTTCTGCTTTGAGAAAATCCATTCAAGACCTTTGAGCCTTTCCTTTACTACATCAGGATTAAGCTTAAGCTTACGAACTTCCTGTTCATCCCCTGCAGCGCATATGGCTTTGTAATAGCAGAAGTAGAGGTCTTTCATCTCAAGAATTTCAGATTCAGGGCGCATCTTGCATTTTGACTTAAATTCATCATATTCAAGACAGTCGCGTACGAGAGAAATTGCAGTATTAAAATCACATGTTTTTGATGCGTCAGCAATGTCTTCGATAAGGCCAAGCGACCAGACTAAAGACCAGTATGCTTCATATTTCCACGTAACGCTTAAAAGCTGCTCTTTTGTAAGCTTTCCTTCAAGCATCTTTTTTTCGAGTGTAAGGAGGGATTTTTCTACATCAAGCATAGAAAGATATCTTTTGATTATTTCGATATTGTCAGAATCCCGGTCGCCCTCATAAAAAGAGGATGCAAGCTGAATTACTAAAAGTGACGCAATTGCTCTTTTGCACATTGAATCAAAATCTTTGGCAGGTTTTACTGTTTCTGTAAGTGCAGTTGACTCATCAATCGGAATGTTTTTTGAAGATAGTATTTTTTTTGTCTTTTCACGGCGTTCGACACTTTCTAAATCTTTTGATGCCATTTTCTCTGCTCCGTTTTTCTATAACTGGAATTCAATTCAATTATATCACCAAAATCCCGAAAACGAAACATTTTTTTTACTATAAATTTAGAACCTTGAGCAGACCTTTTCGATCTCCTCAAGCAGTTCATTCATGGCTTTTTCTGTCGTAAGAGGGCCAAAACTAAGCCTTATGGCGTTTTCGCGAAGGTTTGGAGCGACCTTCATAGCCTCAAGAATCGGGCGGTTGTTTTTTCTTGCAGAACATGCGCTTCCTGTAGAAATATAAAAGCCGTCTGCATCGAGGGCCCGTACCATTACCTGACCCGGAATTTTATCAAATGCCGCCTGAATTACCCATGGCGAAAAATTATTGTCGCTAAAAGACGGATCGAGGCGCGATTCGGGTATTATATGGCATTTTTTTATCAGAGAAAGATTTTTTATAAGCTCATTCATGTATTTTTTCTGAAGCTCAAAGCGTTCGAGCGCAGCCTTGTTTTTTTCGGTAAGTGCATATTTTTCGATGCATGAGGCAAAGGCTGCGGCTCCAAAAACATTTTCTGTTCCGCTTCTTACATTGTTTTCCTGCCCACCGCCTTTTAAGAAAGGTTCAAAACTCTGAGGGTTTGCAATATATAAAAGTCCGATTCCCCTCGGACCTCCGATTTTATGAGCAGAAAAGGCGGCGCTGTCGACTCCCGTTTCTCCTAAGTTAAAAGGAATTTTACCCAGTGCCTGAACAAAATCCACGTGAAATTTTATATTTCTTTTACCCTTGCACTTTTCCTTTACGGCACGCGCAATTTCTTTAACGTCACAAACCGCACCCGTCTCGTTGTTTACCGCCATGACGGTTATAAACTGAGTGTCTTCTGTCATCGCATTTACTACAGCGTCAGGAGTTATGATTCCGTTTTTATCGCTTTCGATTTTAACGACATTAAATCCCATGTGTGACATTATATTGCACTGTTCCCTCAACGCCGGGTGCTCAATCGAGCTTACGAGAATCGTTCCTTTTGTAGGGCGGTTAAGCATCGACAGCAGAGGAATGTGGTCGCTTTCTGTCCCGCCGGATGTAAAGAAAAGAGTTTCGCTTTTTACACCGAGTACAGAAGCAATGCGGTTTCTTGCATCATCAAGAGTTTTTTTTGCGTCAGTTCCGTTTTTATAAATAGAAGAAGGATTTCCCCAGTTTTTAAATTGAACTTCAAGTGAGGATTTTAAAATTTCTGTGTCAAATGGAGCTGTTGCGGCCCAGTCAAAATAATGTGTGCAGTCAATTTCGTTCATTAAAAATTTTCACCTTAATTATTTTTAATAGTTCTTAATTCATTAATCTTTTAATGCAGTTAAAATTTTATCATCAGGAATTTCAAGTATGATGTTTTCACAGAGCGCGTTCTGCAAAATGAGGCGTATTTTATCGCTGTCATTTTTCTTATCATTTTTCATTGTCTCAAGAATTTTTTCTGCGTCGTTAAATGCCGGGTGAACGGTGCTTACAGTAAAACCGTAATCCTTTAAAAGAGCGCATACATCGTCTTTGTATTTTGTACTGCATAAATTTAATTTATCACATAATGTAAGTGCTCTTGAAATACCCCATGCAACGCACTCGCCGTGGCTAAGCTTTCCAAGTCCTGCACGGCTTTCTAAGGCATGACCGAATGTATGACCGAAGTTTAAAAGCATTCTCTGATTTTTTTCTGTAAGGTCTTTCTGTACTATGCGTGATTTTGCCTTTACACAGCGCGAAACGATTGCAAAAAGAGTTTCCGGATTGTGCGAAAGAATTTTTTTGCGGTCATTTTTTAAAAGCTCAAAAAGCTTTTCGTCAAAGAGAAGGGCAGTCTTAATTACTTCTGCCAGCCCCGAACGAAATTCGCTTTCTGAAAGTGAGTTTAAAAATCCCGTAAATATATAAAGCTTTCTTGCAGGATAGAAAGTTCCTGTGATGTTTTTAAAATCATCAAAATCGCATCCGGTTTTACCGCCGATTGCAGCATCGCACATACCGAGTAAAGTTGTAGAAATAAATTCAACCTGAGCGCCGCGTTTAAAAATCGAAGAAGCAAAAGCCGTTAAATCTGTAATAACGCCGCCACCGATTGCAACAAAAGTGTCTTTTCTCGAAAGAGAAATTTCAAGGGCAGATTTTACGATTGCAAGAACCGTATCTATGGTTTTATATTCTTCCCCTGCAGGAATTACGATGAGCGCGTGTCTGTCTTTTACAAAAAGTGTGTATTCTGTTTTTCCCTGTGTTTTTTTAACTGAATCTGTAAAATAATTTCTTATCGGTTCAAGGTAATCAAGTTTAATTATGCTGTCATCAGTAACGAAAATATATTTTGAATCACTTTCAAGATATGAATTAAAAAGTTTTACAGGTTCATTGCTGTTGCATGAAATTTTTATCTGTGTTTTTTTAGAAGAAGCGAAAATGGGTTTATATCTTATTTTTACGGATTTAAAAAGGTCGTATGCTTTACTCATAACGACATTTTAATGTTTTTATTATTGATTTTCAACATAAGGCTCAAAGCGTGGATCTCCCGATTCTGCGCTTTCTAAAGCTCTTCTGTTTATTTCGTCTATTTCTGCGATTATTCCGTTTACGCGCTTAAGCTCGCGGTCAAGAGTTGTCTTGTAATTTAATTCGCCTGTAAAGATTCTTTCGCGCTCATCTTCCCAGTTCTGCAGTTCCTGGATAAAGAGGAATTTAAATTTTCCGATGTTTGCCTTTTCTGCCCAGAGGCATGCTTCCTGCCAGTAATAGTAGCCGGCTTCATATGCTGCCTTCGTTTTCTTTAAGTTACTTAAATATTCATCTTTCCAGGGACAGTCGTAAAAATAAAATGCTTTTTTATCGTAATTGCGTCCAAGTCGTATGTGCTGTTCAATTAACTTTAAGTTAAGGTGCATCATAAAAAGGTAGCGGTATTTTTCGTACTGGTTTTCGTTAGTGATTTTTGCCTTTGCATAAAGCGGATTGCAGAAATCTGCCTTTACTGCTTTTTCAAGCCAGTAAATGTTTTCGATGCATGCATCCGGATTCTGCTTGTAGTAAATGTGATAAAGCTTATAGTAGTCCTCTTTGTATTTAACCATGTAGGCTTCTGCATCAGAGGACGGTAAAAACGAGATTACTATAAATAATACAAGTAATTTTATAAATCGATTAAGGCTTTTCACGATTTAAATATCGGCAGGTTTGAGATGTGACTCCATATAATTTTTGCAATTTCTTCCTTAGGCTTTGTCGCATCTATCGTTACTATTTTCATTCCGTCTGAGTGAGGACTGTTTTTATATTCTTCGAGGACTTCAAGATACTGCTTTCTTGTCTGTGTAAGGTAGTCGTTGTTCTCGTAGATTTCGGTTACGTCGCGGTTTTTTATGCGCTTTAGCGAAGTTTCCGGGTTTATGTCAAAGAAAAAAAGCAGTGAAGGAAGCGGGAAATCCTCATTAAGCTTTCTCGGGAGCTCTTTTCCGCACGAAACGCCCTGGTATGCGAGACTTGAGAAAATATAGCGGTCGATTACTACGGCTTTTCCCTCATTTACTGAATCAACTATACCGCCTTTTCCCCATACGTGTTCTGCACGGTCAGCTGCAAACAGAAAAGCTGTGGTTTTTGGGTTTAATTCAATCTTTCCGCCTAAAATTTCCCTCAAAAATCGTCCTGTAGGGCCTTCTGTCGGCTCTGCACTGAATGAGATTCTTGAACTTTCTGGCCTTTCTTTAAGGATTTTAATCTGGGTCGAAGTTCCTGCCCCGTCAATTCCTTCAAATACTACAAAGTTGTCCAATGTCATAAATTATCCTATAATATGTACCGATAATCAGTTATAACTGTTTTTAAAAAGAAAAACAACGGTAAAATGAAGTCAAGAGTACTAAAATTAGCACTTTGCATTACGATTTTCTTCTCTTTAATTATAGCATCATTTGCTCTGGTGCGGCCAATTTATGTTGGTCTGGGTAGAGCAATGCGCTCTAAAATCAGTGTGTTAAACGATACGCTTGACAAGTCATTTGGTATAAATATCTCTTATTCATCACTTTCACCGTCTATTCTCACCGGAATCAACATAAGGGGTATAGTCCTCAAGGATACAGAAACCGGCGAAACTGTCATGACGATAAGTAAAGCCAATGCAAAGTACTCGATTCCAAACATCATAAAGGGAGACTTTGACCGCGGAATTTCAAAAATAATCATCAGGGATCTTCATGCAGAAATCATCCAGGGAAAAAATACTGCGTGGTTAAATTATACGCTTTCCAGAAGAAACAAGGATAAAGAAGAGAAAGAAGAATCTGAAAAAAATTCGGAAATTAAAAAAACTACGATACTTGATCTTCTTGTAGATCCTGACTTTGACATAAACATTCCGTGTGATGTTTTCATAAACAATTTTACTTTCATTTACCGCGATGACCCTAAGCGCATTTATGCAGAAGCAGAGTTTAGAAAAGCATTTGTAGAAAGAACAAGCGTAAAGAATAAATATGATGTACTTCTTGCAGGTTCCGTAAACGGAAGCCTTCGCGGAAATAAATTTTCTTCATCGCTTACAGTTCAGTCATCTCTTTTAAGTAAATTAAACAATTCGTCTGCGGTAATAAATTTCATAAATGCAAACTATAACAACTATTCTGTAAGGCAGCTCGGCTTCCTCGGTGAATATGAAAATTCTGTTTTTTCATTCAAGATGCTTCCTACAGTGCAGAATATTTATGCAGAGTTCTCTGCAGATTTAAAGACTCATGATGTTAACATGAGGTTTGATACAGAAAACTTTAAGCTTGATAGAATCGTAAGCGGAATTAAAAAAGGCTCTGCAATCGATACTATCAGCTCGCTTATTTTTTCTGTAAGTGCAAAGGTATTTTATAATACGACTTCAAAGGCTTTAAAATATTCAGGAAGCGGCGACATCCTCATATCAGAAAATATAGTTCCCGGAAAACTTGATCTTTCTTTTGCACTTAACGGAAACCAGAACTACATAAATATTCCGTATGTAAATGCAACCGGAGAAAACACAGACGTTAACTTTACCGGTTCCTATAATATAAGGACTGTTCAGCCGGAAGGCGTACTTTCGGTAAACAGAATCGCGCTTAAGAACGAATCTGAAATTTCATGTGAGTTCTATATCGAACCTCTTGCAAAAGGATTCATGGCATTCTCACCGGAAGTCGTGCTCGGAGATAAAACATTTACTGCTGCACAGTTAAACTTTATTCCTGACCGTGATGGTTTTGATTTTGATTTTGATGTTTATGATTATTCTCATGTAGACAAGGGAGATACAGGATATCTTAGAGTCGACGGAAACTATATTGCGAACTCTAAGTTCTTTCAGTCAAATGTAGTGCTTGACGGAATGTATGTAGACAGCCTCATGAATACAATTGCAGTATTCCTCGGGAAAAACGAGGCTGCCCTCATAAAAGATACTGCAGGTATGTATAAAAACACAATTTTTTCTACGTCTGCATATATTTCTTCATACGACGGAGACTTTTCTTACAGTATTCCGTCTGTAATCATTGCAGATACAAAGAGTGACAGTAAGATGCTCATGCTTTCTTTTGATGGAAACAAAGAAAACCTGCAGCTTACAAGATTTGAGTTTATCTTTAATGATCAGAAAATTCTTGCAACGGCGCATGCCGAGACTATGTTTGAAGGCGAAGCAAAAACAAAGCAGACAGTGCTTTCGGGACAGCTTGAATACAATACGATTCCGTATACATTTACGGGGCTTATAAACAAAGACTGGATTGGAATTACAGGTGACTACGGCTTTAACTTTTCTCTCATATCCGACAAAGATACAGATAGCCTTATCGGAAGCTTTGCCCTTAATGATTTTCCTGTAAAACTTGAAAAGGCAACGCTTTCATTTACTGCAGATACAAATTTTTCATACAGCGTTACAGACAGACTTAACGTAAATGTATCTAAATTCTTTGTTCAGTCTTATGACGGAATTTCTGACAATACTCCGTCATTCCTTTTTACAGGAACCGCAGATCAGCACGGAGCATTCCTGCATACTATTGCATACAGGGATTATGTATCAAACCTTACAGGAAACGGTGCCGTTATCTGGAGTTTTGAAGACGCAGATTTTATAAGCGCAAACTATGATATAAGCCTTACAGATCCTATTTACAGTGAATATGTAACGATAAAAGGTGATATAACAAATCCTGAGCGGGCGCCGTTCAGTGCAAAATCTTTCCTGAGTGATTTTTATATTTCTACAGAAGTTGAACTTAAGGATTTCAGAACCGGAAGATTTACAGGAGATTCTCTTTCAAGTGACACGATGAATGCTCATTTAAGCGTTACCGGCGCCCTGTCAAATCCATTTGTATCGCTTTCTGTCCCGAACGGAAACTTTACGCTAAACAAAACTCCGCTTTCGTTTTCGCTCCAGGCAACAATGGTCGACAAAGAATTTGAACTCCAGGACGGAAATATAAAATTCGGTAAGACATCGATTACAAACATCAATTCTAAATTTTCTCTCAACGAGTGGAAGGGAAATCTTAACTGTACGGCAGATATGGTCGTAATGGATGAAACACTTCATTGTCCGCTCAATGTTACTTTTGATAAACTTAGTGCAGAAAAAAATGATAAAATGCCGGATGCATTTGACATACATATTGCAACGCCTGCAGTAACCGGAACATTTGTAAAATCTTCTCAGGCTCTCTGGGTTCATCTGACAAAGGCCGGTGAAGAACTTCTTATTGCATCAAGCAGTAATCTTGGTCTTTCGGGGCGCATAGATTCTGAAGGACTTCTTGCACTTACGGTTGATAATAATATTCCGTGTAAATTTAAGGTAAGTAAAAATACAAAGTCGCGCATTTCTGATTTGAGGATTTATGATATCGACATTGATCTTCCTAAAGCACTCAAGCTCATCAATTTTAAAATGGCAAAATTATTTAACGGTCATCTTAAAGGGGAGTTTTCGATTTTAGGTCCGCAGAATTATAAATATTTTGCAGGCGGAATGTGGATAGATAACGCAGAGTTCTGTATGCCTTCATTCTTTACGGCTCATGCGAAAACAAATGTGATAAATCTTTTTGTAGAAAAAGATGTCATCTACACAGAACTTACACGTTTTAATGTCAAACGATCGCTTGTTGATGTAAGCGTTACGATTCAGTTTAATAAAACAGCTTTTGAAAACGTAGTGGTAATCGTAAGAACAGCAAACAATACATATGCACCTGTAAATATCGACATGAATCAGATTCACGTAAAAGGAAATGGAAAACTTGACCTTGAAATTTCTGTTGATTCTGACAGTGTACTCGTTTCTGGAAACATCACTGCAAAGGATACAAATGCAGAGTTTGGTAACTCATCTCTTTCTGATTACGTTGCCAGTATGAACAGTTCACATAATGAGAACTCAGGTTCTATGGAAACAGAAGTTCTTCTTGATATAAAGATGGAAAAACGCGTTCAGGTTTTCTATGGTTCATTCTTGAGGACACTGGTAGTACCGGGATCAGAAATTACTTACATGTATAACTCGCTTGATGAGAAAATGAGCTTTAACGGTGATATTCCTGTAAAAAGTGGTGAAATTATTTACTTAAATTCAAGCTTCTATATAAAGAACGGAAGAATTCTCTTTTCTCCGAAAGATGAGAACTTTGACCCTTATGTGTGGCTTACCGCAGAAACGAGGGAAAATGACGAATCGGGCAATGAAATCCTGATTACGCTTTCTGTTGACCATCAGCGCATTTCTGAGCTTTCTCCTAAGCTTACTTCTTCTCCTGCAAGAAGCGAAAAAGAGATTATGGAGATTCTGGGTAATATGGCCATTGCAAACTCGGATAATGTGGGTGCTTTCATGCTTGCGACGGGAGATTATGCTCTCCAGACCATGCTTATGCGCAAAGTTGAAAACTCATTGCGTGATTTCTTTAATTTTGATATACTTTCACTCCGAACGATGGTTGTCCAGAACGCCCTCAAGAACAGTCTTTCGCAGTCTTCTGACTCACGCGGAATGAATATCGGTAACTTTTTGGACAATACGACTGTTTATATAGGTAAGTACTTCGGAAGCGATTTATATGCAGATGCTCTTTTAAGGCTTTCTTACGAAAAAGGCCGCCTTAATGATGACTCTGCATGGCAGGGCCTTGTATTAAAGCCGGAATTTGGTTTTGAGATGGCTGCTCCTTTTGCGAACATCAGATGGAGTATCGCACCGGACTTATCGGATTTGGCAAGGAATAATATAGTAATTATTCCTTCACTGACCTTATCCTGGAAATTTAATTATTAAAAACGAGATATAAAAAAATGTTCGTTTGGAGTTATGTATGAATTTATTTCGCAGGTCTTCTGTTTTTGCTGTTTTGCTGACTTGTTTATTTCTGACTTTTTCGGGCTATGCGCAGGAAGTGCAGGATGAAGACTGGTATCTTGAAAAAACAATTTCACAGATTAACTTTGACGGCTTAAAGACAGTAAAAAAATCTGAACTCTCTGGAATTACAGCAGGCTATGTTTCTCAGAAAGTTAATGATGTAATTTATGATTTGATGGACAGACTTTATGCGCTTGAACTTTTTGACGAAATCGTTCCGGTTGCAACGCCTGATAAAGATGACGGTGTTGTAATTACATTCCAGGTTACAGAAAAACCGCTCATCGTAGAAATTGCATTCCGCGGAAACAAAAAAATAAGAAACCTTGCGTTAAGGGATGCAGTTAAATTAAAGACAAATGAAATTTTTACAGAAGCAAGAGCTCTTCATGATGAGCGTGAAATCAGAAACCTTTATCTCGAAAAAGGTTTTACAGATGTGCGTGTATCATATAGAAAAGAAGAAGTAGAAGGCGGAATAAAACTCATATTCATCATCAGTGAAGGACAGAGCATTGTAATTTCTAAAATCAAATTTTCTGGAAACACTGTATTTAAATCAAAGGCACTTAAAAAGCAGCTCAAGTCAAAAGAAGCAGGCTTTATTAAAAAGGGTGAGTTCCAGGAAGCTGTTCTCGAAAATGATAAGCAGGCAATTTTAAAATATTATACAGACCGCGGATATTTTGATTCTCAGGTCATCGATGTAGGAAGAGAAATTTCTCATAACGATGAAAAGGATCGTGATGAAATTACTCTTACATTTTATATTCAGGAAGGAAATCAGTACAGATTTGACGGAATTACATTTGTAGGAAACTCGATTTTCTCTTCTGAAAAACTCATGGAAAAAATTACACTTCAGAAGGGTGCGATTTTTAACCAGACAAAATTTAACGAAAACATAATGGCGATTACGGATCTCTATTATGAAAACGGATATACATCTAACGGATTCCAGCCTTCTATAAATAAGGATCCTGTCAACAAGACAATTTCATTTGTACTTACAATTTCTGAACGTGACAGAAGCCACGTAGAAAGCATCATAATCCGCGGAAATACAAAAACAAAGGAATATGTAATTTCGCGAGAGTTTCCGTTTGAATCTGGAGATGTATTCTCAAAGACGAAACTTACAAACGGTTTGAGAAACCTTTATAACCTCCAGTACTTCTCAAGCGTTGTTCCTGATGTTCAGTCTGGTTCAGAACCGAACCTTCTTAATATTGTTGTTACAGTTGATGAACAGATGACAAACTCTGTTGAGTTTGGTCTTACGTTCAGTGGTGTAACAGATCCGACAGAGCTTCCTTTTGCCTTGATGGCTAAATGGTCAAACTCTAACCTTGCCGGAACGGGACGGCTTGTTTCTGCACAGACAACTCTTTCTTCTACAGAACAGTCTCTTTCTCTCGGATACGGACAGAACTGGCTTTTCGGACTTCCTATTTCGCTTGATGAATCACTTTCGATTTCTCATTCAAAATCAACTACGCTTCGTCTTAAGCTCATGCCGGACGGAACTTACAATGATGAAGATTATTACATGCAGTATGAGGCATGGGTTACAAGCCTTAACTCTGCAATCGGTAAAAGATATACTCTCGACTGGGCAATCCTTACTTTAGCATGTGGTCTTACAAACTCCCTAAGATGCTACATGTATGATGAAGATATTTATATTCCACTTGATACTCAGATTAATGAATATGCAAACCGCTGGGGTCTTACAAACTCTATCTGGGCTAAAGCTTCGCTTGACGGCCGTGATATAAACTATGATCCGACAAGAGGATGGTTTGTAAGTGAACAGATCGGATGGTACGGACTTACACCGTGGGAATCTGACTTTTATGCCAGATTTGATACAAAACTTGAAGGCTACTTAAAACTTTTTGACTTCCAGCTTTCTGATTCATACAACTTAAGAATGGTACTTGCTGCAATTACATCACTTTCATTCCAGGCACCGGCTCCGGGTTCAAGTGTAAGTGATTCTAATAAACTTTACATTGACGGTATGTTCAATGCGCGCGGATGGAATACGATTTATAATAAGGTAAAGGGAAGGGCTTTGTGGTCAAACAATGTTGAGCTTCGTGTTCCTGTAGTTCCTGGAATTCTTGCTGTTGACGGATTCTTTGATTTTGCGGTTATTAAGGAAGATTTGGGTTCTATGCTTACAAGTATAAGCGGAGATGACTTTTACTTTAGCTTTGGACCGGACTTGAGGGTTCTTATGCCGCAGTTCCCGATGAGATTTATGTTTGCAAATACATTTAAATTTACAAACGGAAAGCTTGACTGGCGTGATACAATGAAATTTGTATTCTCAATCAATCTTGTAAATAAATAGGAATGGGTTATCGTTTATTCTTTTAATAAAACTTTGGAGGTTTTATATGAAAAACTTAAAGAGAAATATCGTTGTTACATTATTCTTAATCTGTGCATCTGCGCTTATGTCTGCACAGCAGCACATCACAAATTTCGGTATTGTTGATACGAACAAGGTTTACGAACACTTTTTTAAGAATTCTTCTGCAATCAAAGTTTATGAACAGAAAAAGAATGATATGCAGAAAGAAGTAAACAAAAAAACAGAAGAACTCAAGAAATTAAAAGAAAAAAAAGATCAGTGTGATGAACTTGGGGACAAGGACGGTGCTGCTAAAATTCAGACTCAGATAAGAGAAAAAACTGAATACTTAAAAGATTATACAACAACAAAAAATCTTGAACTCCAGAATTTAAAGAAATCACTTACAGAATCAAATGATTTTTATATTAAACTTTCAAAGACAATCAAGAGAGTTGCAGAAAATGAAGGTTTGAGCATGGTTTTAAGTCTTCAGGGTGAAAGTGCAATCCTCTGGTACAGTTCATCAGTTGATATTACTGATAAAGTTATAAAAGAACTGGAAAAATAAAAAGGCAGAAGGCGTTCGTATGACACCTTTAATGGAGCAATACGCAAATATCAAGAAACAGTATGCAGATGAAGTCCTCTTTTTTCGTCTTGGTGATTTTTACGAGATGTTCAATGAGGACGCTGTAGAGGTTTCGCGCCTTCTAAATCTAACGCTTACACACCGGGCAGACTGTCCGATGTGTGGGGTTCCTTATCACGCATCTAAAATCTATATAGCACGATTACTTCGACTCGGAAAAAAAATCGCAATCTGCGAGCAGGTTGGAGAAATTTCTCCAGGCGGCGGTCTTACAGAAAGAAAGGTTGTAGAAATAATTACTCCCGGAACCGCTGTAGACAGCGAATATCTTGATCAGGCAACAAACAGTTTTCTCTGCAGTCTCTGTGTAACTCACGGGAAGGCTGGTTTTGCTTACATCGATGTAACTACTTCTGAGTTTAAGGCAACAAGCTGGAATGCTTCTTTGATGAAAGATTATTTTGCAAAAGAGCTTGGCCGCTGTAATCCTAAAGAGATTCTTCTTCCGCTGTCATTAAAAGAAAATGAAGTAATTAAGAATACACTTGAACAGAATCCGACTGTTTCTGTCTCGTATTATCCTGACTGGCATTTTAATGCAGAAAATTCTTTTAAAAGACTTACTTCGCAGTTTAATACGGTAAATTTAAATTCTTTTGGTCTTAACGAACAGTCAAGCGAAGTTGTTTCTGCAGGATTCCTGCTTGAATATCTTGAAAAAACAACCAATACGCAGGTTCCGCATATAAAATCGATAAAGATATATCACGATACAGAATTTGTAATCATTGATGAATCAAGCAGAAAGAATCTTGAAATAATTTACAATCTCCGTGACGGCTCTACACAATATTCACTTCTGGATTGTGTAAATTATACGCAGACTGCGATGGGAAACCGCCTTATCAGAAGCTGGCTTTTATCTCCGCTGTGTGATATTAACCGTATAAGTGAACGTCACAATCATGTTGAACTGCTATATAAAAATAATGATCTTTTAAAAGAAATAAGGGAATTCCTTTCTTCGATTCTTGATATTGAACGACTTGCAGGACGTATTGCAATGCAGAGGGCTCATGCAAAAGACCTTCAGGCTTTAAGAACGAGTATAGATTCCTGGATTAAAGTCCGCGAAAAGATTAATGATTATGATTTTGCCCTGATTAATCTTGATGATGCAAAATTTATTTCTGATCTTATCTTTAAGTCGATTCACGAAGATCCTGCAACTTCGATTACAGAAGGAAGGATAATTAAGCGCGGGTGGTCAAGTGAACTCGATCATTATTATGACTTACAGTCTAATTTTAATAAAATACTTGATGATTATCTTGAAGAAGAAAAGCAGAAAACGGGAATTCAGAATCTAAAGATAAAGCATAATTCTGCAACAGGCTATGTACTTGAAGTTACAAAAGGAAAACTTGGGGCAGTTCCGTCTCACTTTATAATGCGTCGTTCACTTTTAAATGCAGAACGTTATACGACTGACAAACTTCAGGAGCTTGAACAGGAACTTAACAGTGCTTCTTCTAAAATCATGGAAACAGAAAAAAATCTTTTCATTGAAATAAGAAACAAGCTTGCAGAATATGTTCCGTATTTAATGAATCTTAGTCATGAAATATCTTATGTAGATGTAATCTGTTCGTTTGCACATGCTGCAATTCTTAACAGATGGGTAAAACCAGAAATTGACGATTCATATGATTTTGATGTAAGGGGTGCAAGACATCCTGTCGTAGAAAAACATCTTCCTAAAGGTGAATTTGTTCCTAATGACATAAAGGTTGATGCTGGCGATGACGGAATATCGCTTGCGCTTATTACCGGACCTAATATGGCAGGTAAGTCTACATATTTAAGACAGAGCGCTTTGATTGCACTTTTAGCACAGACAGGTTCTTTTGTTCCGGCAGAGAGTGCACGAATCGGATGTGTTGATAAAATTTTCTGCAGGGTAGGTGCAAGTGATAATCTTGCACGAGGAGAATCTACGTTCCTCGTTGAAATGTCAGAAACAGCCCTGATTTTAAAAAGCAGCACAAAGCGCTCGCTTGTTATTATGGACGAAGTAGGACGCGGTACTTCGACAGAAGACGGGCTTTCTATTGCCTGGGCAGTATGTGAATATCTTTTAAATTCTGTAAAGGCAAGGACGCTGTTTGCAACTCACTATCATGAACTTACACGACTTGAACATAAAAAATTAAAATGCCTCTGTATGGATGTAAAGGAAACTTCGGGAAACGTAATTTTCTTACGAAAAATCAAGGAAGGTTCTGCAGAAAATTCTTACGGTATTCATGTAGCAGGCCTTGCCGGAATTCCTGTAAGCGTCATTGATCGTGCTAAAGAAATCCTTGAGCAGATTCAGAATAAGGCAAGTGAACATCCTATTTTAATAGAAACAACTGATAAGTCAGAAAATCAGGAAGTATATGATTCTGCATCCGCTCCTGTTTTGCAGGCAGCCAGTGGTCCTGGACTTTTTAGTGATGAAGAAATAATCCTGGATGAAATTCTTTCGTGCGACGTCGACAATATAACTCCTGTCAATGCTCTCGGTTTGATTTCCCGCTGGAAAAAATCTCTTTCTGGTAAATAATTTTTAAATTTTGATAATATTTCTCATAAAAAAAATTATGATATGTTTATGAGAATATTTGAAAAGCTTTATCTTACAGTACAGAATTTGCTTTCGTTTCTTACAGGCGGAACTGACTGTATATGCTGCGGAATGCAGACTTATGCCGTTCCTCTGTGTAAAGAATGCCGAAAAAAATTTTTTGAGTATGTTCAGTTTAAAGACGAAAAAAGATGCCGGATATGCGGAAAAGAGCTTGTATCTGAAAAACTTCTCTGTACTGAATGCGTAAAAGGTGAAAGAAAACGTGTTCTCGATGGCCTGTACCCGATTCATATGTACAGGCTCTGGAAAAAAGACCTGCTATATGAATGGAAGTCTCAGGACCAGAGAAGCCTTTCGCCTGTTTTCGCTTCTCTTGCAGCAAAAGCCGTTAACGAATTACTTTCGAAAAATAAGATTAAATTTGAGGCAATTGTACCGGTTCCGCCAAGGCCTGGAAAAATAAGGTCTAAGGGCTGGGATCAGGTGGATGAACTTTGCAGAATTCTTGAAAAAAAACACGGCTTTACGGTAAAAAGACTGCTTGAAAGGCTTTCTTCTATTGAACAGAAGTCTCTTAATAAAAGCGAGAGAAGGGGTAATCTGGGTGCCAGATACAGCTTAAAAAAGGGGATTTTCGTCAACAAAAGTAATTTTCTTATCATCGATGATGTCATTACCACAGGTTCAACTTTGGAAAAATGCGCTGTTCTATTAAAAAAGGCAGGTGCAGGGGAGGTTTACGGGCTGTCACTTTTTATGGTCGATTAAGTTTCTGAATGTAATTTCTAATTGTTGCAAAATGATGAATTTCGGATTATAATGATAGAATGAGAAAAAAATCATACTTTTTTTCTTTATGGAGGGCTTTATGGCAGCAGCAAATGATTCACAGTATCAGCTGGTTACTTTTCAATTGGGAGAAGAACTTTACGGTGTAGACATTATGGATGTAAAGGAGATCGTAAAGATCCAGAGCGTGCGTCCTATACCGAATGCTCCATATTATGTAGAAGGTATTTTTAATCTTCGAAGGGAAATTATTCCGATTATAAATCTTCATAAGAGATTCAGACTTCAGAAAGCTGTTCTGGATGATGACAACGATTTTGAAGGCGGTTTTATAATTTTAAATATCGATAACAATAAAATTGGTGTAATTATTGACCGTATTGCGAGAGTAGTTACTGTAAACGAGGGTGATGTAAAAGCTCCGCCACAGATGCTTAGTGGTATCGGAACTGAGTATATCCAGGGAGTTATAAGGCAGGAAACCGGCGGTTATCTTATCATGCTTGATATCAGAAAACTGTTCAACGCAAAAGAATTGCAGAATATCATTGATATGAAATAGTTTTGCTGCTTTAAATTATCTTAACTTAAAATTATCAACAGGTAAAAAATGATTCAGACATTTAGTTCGACGATTCGCAGACGCGAGATGGATGCAGTATTGACCTGCATGGTTGATGAAAAAATTGGACCAGGTGAGATTAATGCGCGTCTTATTCAGGGTGTAAAAGAGTTTTTTGGTTGTGCGGGTGCTTTGGCTTTGCGTAGTCCGGAAATCGGCGTAAAGTATGCAATAGAAGCCTGCGGAATTTCAAAAGACAGTAAAATCATGATTTCTGCCCTTGCTCCTTACTGGCAGCTTTTTGCAATAAAGCAGGCAGGTTTTGAGCCTCTTATTCTTGATGTTGATCCTTCGACATGTTGTGTTACAGCGCAGATTGTTGAACAGGGAATTAAAGACGGCGGAAGGCTTTTGATTTTACATGAACCGCTTGGAATCCTTCCTGATTTTGAAGGAATCCTTGCACTTGGAATTTCTGTAATCGAAGATGTATCGCAGAGTGCCGGTGCCATGATTGTAGAAAAGGAAGGAGAAAATTCTGACGAAGCAAACAAGGCACAGAAAAAAACTGAAGAACAGAATACAGAAGTAAAGGGAAAGAAAGCCGGAAGCTTCGGTATATTCAGTATATGTGCTCTTGAAGAACACGATATAATTACTGCCGGTGGTGGAGCAATCCTTATGGCACCTGGAAGAAGGGAATGGCCTGTATTAAAACAGCTTACAGAAAATTTACCAGGCATCCAGATGTTACCGGATATCAATGCAGCTCTTGCGCTTGTTCAACTTAAAGAATATAAACGCAATGAGCAGGTAAGAAAAGAAATTTTTAATCTTTACAACAGGGCCATTATGGTCGGAAAGAACAAGACTTTTGTGCGTGAACTTGATTATGGTTCTGCAGCTTATTCTTTTCCTGTAGTTTTAAACAGCGGTTTTAAAGATGTTAAGCAGTATACTTCTAAAAAAGATATTGAGATTGTAAGTGCTTTTTCTGAAAGCGTAATTGGTGTGCTTGAAAAATTAAAAGAAAATCTTCTTGAAGAAGAAAAGAATTCTTATGATTATTCAGCATGTAAAAATGCTAAGTCTTTATATCTGAGGACTGCGCTTTTCCCTTTGTACCCGAGACTTTCGAGATCACAGATTGATAAGATTGCGAAAGTTTTAGGAACATTGCCGTAAGATCAGAACGGACTGTAAATGAAAAATTGTCTTATCGTTGTAAATACATATAAAGAAGAATCTCAGGAACTTGCAGGTAAGATTGGAAAATTCTTAAAGTCAAAGAAAATTTCATCTTCTGTTTTTGAGTTCAATGGTTTTTCTGATGTGTATCCGTTCAGCGGTTATGATTTTGTAATAACGCTTGGCGGTGACGGTACTGTATTGTTTGCTTCGAGAGGTTGTGCAGAACTTGAGATTCCTGTCTTTCCTATAAATCTCGGACAGTTTGGTTTTATTGCAGGTATTCAGAAAGGAGAATGGAAAAAGTCTCTGACAGCCTTTCTTGACGGTAAAATTCCTGTAGTAAAAAGAAGCCTCCTTACATATTCTGTAAAAAGGGGAAAGAAGAATATTCTTTCCGGATGCTGTCTTAATGATATTGTTATAAGTGCGAGGACCGCCGTTCATGTAATTGCGCTGGATCTTGCATGCAATGATATTTCCCTGGGGCAGTGTAAGGCAGACGGTATAATTGTCGCAACTTCTACAGGTTCGACAGCGTATTCTGCTTCTGCCGGCGGTCCGATTGTAGATCCTGAACTTAACGCTATGGTATTAACACCGATAAATCCGTTTTCGCTTTCGATGCGTCCGCTTGTAATGAATGCTGATTCAGAACTCAGAGTAAAGATTATTCCTTCGCGGGAAAAAAACATTATTTTGACTATCGACGGCCAGAAACCATATGATCTTTTGGATGATGATGTCGTAAAAATTACTAAATGCAGGAATGACGTAATGCTTGCCGGAACTACAAAGGAAAATTTTTACGATGCACTTCGCTTTAAGTTAAACTGGTCGGGAGGACCTCATGCTTGAAGACCTTACCATAAAAAACTTTGCGCTCCTTGACAGCGTGTATATAGAATTTTCAAAAGGATTTACTGTATTATCAGGAGAAACCGGTGCAGGTAAATCTATTCTCATCGGAGCCCTTTCTTTTCTTCTTGGAGGAAAAGCTGGAGTTGAACAGATTCGTTCTGGTGCTTCAGAGGCAAGCGTAACCGGGACTTTTCTTCTTCCGCCTGTAAATAATCTTGATAAACTCGGAATAAAGAAAAATCCCGAAGGAGAGATGGAAGCACGCACTGCACGTCAGTGGCTTAGCATTCACTCGATAGAAAGCGAAGATGATAGAATCATAATAAGGCGCTATATCCGTGATAACGGAAAGTCTGCCGCGTGGATTGGAAGCACTCCGGTTACAAGAGCAGATTTACAGAGTTTCTGTTTTTTTCTTGTTGATATTCACGGTCAGCATGAGCATCAGTCGCTTTTAAAAGTTCCTGAACACAGAAAATATCTTGATTCGTATGCTGGGCTTACAGAAACTGTTTCAAAGTTTACAGAAAAGTATGCTGTCCTTGTAGATAAAAGAAAAAAACTTGCTGCACTAAATACATCTGACAAAGAAAAAAATCAGAAGATAGATCTTTTAACTTTTGCAATTAAAGAAATAGAAGATGCAAAATTAAAACAGAATGAAGATACAGAACTTGAAACCGAACAGGCAAAGTTAAGTTCGTTTGAAAAATTGTTTTCAGAAGTAGAAACTATTTCTTCGATACTTTCTGGCGATGATGGTTCTGGCATGGTTGATCTTTCGAAAAAATTGCGGTCTGCATCTGACAGGGCATGTAACCTTGACGGATCTTTAAAAGAAATTGACTCGAGAATCGAAAATGTTTTCTATGAAGTAAATGATATTGCTTCTGAAATAAAGAATTATTCGCGCGGTCTTGTTTTTGATCCTGAACGTTTTGCTTTTGTTCAGGATAGATTGAGTCTCATATACAATTTAAAGAAAAAATACTGCTCAAATGTAAACGCGCCTTTAAAAGAACTTTTTTCATATCTTGAAAATTCAAAGGCAGAGCTTGAATCTCTTTCAAATTCTGAACAGGATATTGCAGTTCTTTCTAAAGAAGTTGCAGAAATCGAAAAGGATGTTTATAAATCTGCAAAAGAAATTTCCAGTGCGCGTTTAAATGCTGGCAAGGGACTTTCTAAATGCATCGAAGAAATACTTCAGCAGCTTGGAATGAAGGGAACTAAATTTGATGTAAACATTCAGGAAAAACCTGGAACCGAAGTAGTGCAGAAATGCGGACCTTATGGTCTTGATAACATAGAATTCCTTATAAGTGCAAACCCGGGAAGTCCTCTTTTACCGCTTGCAAAGATTGCATCCGGCGGTGAACTTTCGAGGGTTATGCTTGCATTGAAGACTGTTTTTGCAAAGGAAGAAGGTGTTCCTACTATGATTTTTGATGAAATCGATACGGGAATCGGCGGTGAAGTTGCTGTGAGCGTTGGAAGCCACATCAAAAAACTTGCGCTTAACAGACAGATTTTCTGTATTACACATCTTGCAAGCATCGCAGTTTATGCAGATAACCAGATTAAGATTGAAAAAGGAACAAATAATGCAACGACAAGTACTACTGTAAGGCCTGTAACGGGAAGCGAGAGAGTGGCAGAAATTGCAAGAATGCTGTCAGGAGATTCGGCAAGTCCTGAATCTTTAAAGCACGCACAGGCGATGCTTGAAAAATTTGCATGATTTTACTGTTTAATGTTAGAATAGTACTATACAGGGGGCTGGAATGGCAAAGATTACAGATGAGAGCCGCGAGCAGTTTAATGCAGAAGCTGACCATTACAAAAAGCGCATAGATGAAGCTCTTGAAAAAGAAAAGAGCATGCTTACTGTAATGAAGACAGATTCTGTTGGAGTTGAATATAAAAAACTCATTCTTGCAGAAGAAATGATTTATGTTGCAACTCTCTATGTTCAGATTAACGGAAGCTCCCTTAAAATCCTTGGCGTAAAAAACAATGATGCCCTCAATGATGCGCGTAAAATCCTTTACAAAGCAATCATTTATCTTGAAGAAATCGTAACCAACTCAATCAATATTGCATACTCAGAGCTTTCTGATCAGATGGAAGCAATCAGCAATACTCCGATTCAGAAAAGATATCAGCTTATGCAGAAGCTTGGACTTGCAATCCAGATGGTAATTGATGGATTTGGTGATAACAGTAAATGGAAATGGTCTTTTGTAGAACTTCAGGGACGTTTTGCGGTTGTTGCAAAAAACCTTCTTGATATGAAGGCCGCTGTAAAAGATTATTTTGATCCAAATTCACCGAATTATGATTCTACTGTTCTTTATGTAAGACTGGTTAGAAAACTGGTTGATGATTCTGCGACTGCATACCGTGACCGTTATGAACTTTCGACAAGACGAATTGATGATATCAATGCCGGAATTAACTTTCTTCTTGCTTCCAGACGTATAGCAATAGCTCTCGGAAGTTCTGATGAAGCAGAAGAAATCAAGAAAAAGGCTATTACATGGAAAAAATTAATGGAAGCAGATCAAAAATCCGGAAAGAGTAAATAAAACAGAGGTTTTAATGAAAAAAGTTTTTTTCTTTCTTTCTTTTCTGCTTTTAATTTCTGCGCTCGCATTTTCGAAATCAGACACGAAACAAGTAATGCCGACCGTAAGATTGATTACGGATCAGACCGGTGTCGATGATAAATCTTTTAATGCAGCCGCGTGGAGAGGAATTCTTGATTATTACAATGACACATGGAACAATCAGAAACACCGCGGAAAATTCTATGACGTCGTAACATGCCGTGATCAGACACAGGCATTTGAAGTTTTAAAATCTATGGCAGAAGAAGGAATTGATCTTATAATTGCAACAGGTTTTACTTTTGCTGAATCAATTTCTAAAGCCGCAGATCTTTATCCTGAACAGAAGTTTGTAATCATCGATTTTGATTCAATTTTAAAACCTAATGTAATGGGTTTTGTTTTTCATGAAGAAGAGGGCTCATATCTTGTTGGTGTGGCTGCCGCACTCCAGGCAAAAGAAGAAGGAAAGAATAATCCTAAGTTTGGTTTTATAGGCGGAATTGCTGGAGCAACCATCACGAAGTTTGAAATGGGATATATACAGGGAATAAAATCAGTTTTTCCTGATGCAGAAATCGTTGATTTTTATCTTGGCGGCTGGAACAGAAAAATGGCTGCAAAAGAAAAGGCAAAAAACTGGTATGACTCGGGAGTATATGCAATTTTTTGTGCAGCAGGAGAGTCTGCTCTTGGTGTGATTGCAGAAGCAAAGCAGAGACAGCTTAAAGGGCAGAAAGTCTGGGCGATAGGCGTTGATTCTGATCAGTATTCAGAAGGAATTTATTCTGGAACAAAATCTGCTGTTCTTACTTCTATGATAAAAAGTGTTGAACAGGCTTCTAAACTTGCGCTTGAAAGCGTAGAAAAAAAATCATTCAGATACGGTACGATTGTGCTTTCATTAAAGGACAAGGGAGTTGATTTTTCAAAATCCAATCCGGATTTAAAACCATCTGTCATCAAACAGACAGAAAAAATAAAACAGGAAATATCTTCGGGGAAGATAAAAATATATTCAACTTATCAGGCCGCACTTCGTGCGGGAATTGCACCTTATGGGCTTGGAGCAAAAGATAACTGATTATTATGCTTAATAAAAAACTTGTCTTAAAAATATTTGAAGCTTTTTCTATAGAACGCTGGAACGATCTTATCCGTCCGTTTGATTTAATCGAGATGGATAAGGCGGCAGAAAAAATGGTTCTTGTCTATATTCTCGGAAAATTTGAAGAAAATGCAGGACACAGAATAAACTGGGAATGGCTTATAAATGCTTCTTTTTTTGATCTTTTAAAAAAGATTGCATTGTGCGATATAAAATCTCCTGTTCAGGCGCTTATCAAACAGGAATATCCTTCTGAATACATGCGTTTGAATGAATGGGTTTTAAACCAGTATAGGCCGCTTATAGAAGACGAAGAACTATTTAAAAACTTTACAATTTATATAGGTCAGAAAGCAGGTTCGATAAAGGTAAAGGAAGAAGATGAACTTACTTTTCATGTTTACCAGGCAGCACATAAATATTCTACGATACGCGAACTTGAAATGATAACACCTGTAAATGAAAAGGTTCGTCTTACAAAAATCGAGCAGGAATTAAACAGGGATATCCAGAGGTTTCTGGATTTAAGGGGACTTCAGCTTTTAACAACTAAACAGCGGCCTTACGAATTTCTTTTAAAAACCGAGCAGCTTCGTTTTCAGCGAAGATGGAACCAGACACCGAGAATTCCAAACACAAGTGTCATCGGTCACAGCTATTTTGTTGCAATTCTTTCATTCCTGCTTTCACGTCAGAACGGCTCAAGACCTTGCGAAAAACGTCTTTTTAATAATTTTTTCTCGGCTCTTTTTCATGACCTTCCCGAAGCAGTTACCCGTGACATTATAAGTCCTGTAAAACAGGCAACGGACGAGCTTCCCAGCATCGTAAAACACATAGAAGATGAAATCGTAAACAAAGAGCTTGTTCCGCTTATGGAAGATTTTTATAAAGATGAACTTATGTATTTTACCAATGACGAATTTGAAAACCGCGTATATGATGATGGTAAAGTTAAATTTGTAGAATATGAACAGTTAAATTCTGTTTACAATAAAAATGAATTTAATCCTGTAGACGGAAGGCTTGTAAGGCTTTGTGATCATGCGTCTGCACTTTTGGAGGCAGATATTTCGATTAAGCACGGCATTACTTCTGTTCATCTTGAGGTAGGAAGAAAAAATATTCTTACGATTTATCCAAAAGACACAGTTATCAATGGAATAAATGCGTACGAACTTTTTAAGAATCTTGTTGAATAAAATGGGTTTATGGATATGGCAGAAAGAAGATTAAGCGGAATTTTATTACATCCTACATCGTTTTCAGGAACTCCGGGAATAGGAACAATAGGAGACAAGGCGTATAAATTTGTCGACTGGTTAAAAAAAGCAAATCAGTGTTTATGGCAGATTCTTCCTTTAGGTCCTACAGGATACGGTGACTCTCCTTATGCTTCGTTCAGTACGTTTGCGGGAAACCCTCTTATGATTGATCTCGATGTTCTTGTAAAAAAAGGCTGGGCAAAAAAAGAAGATGTTGTTCCTGCAGATTATATAAAAAACGAAGGTCCTGTTGATTTTGGAAGTGTTGTATGGTGGAAACTTCCTGTTCTTGATAAATGTGCATCGTTCTTTCTTGAAAGTTTAAGAGAGGATGATAAAATTCAGTTTGAAGAATTTAAAGAAAAAAATAAAGAATGGCTTGACGATTATGCATCATTTATGAGCATAAAATCTTTTTTTGATAAAAAGGCTCAGGAAGAAAAAAAATCCGGTATTGCAACTGTATGGTTTAATTACTGGGATAAAAAACTTGCGCTTCATGATGATGCAGAAGTTTTAAAATGGAACAAAGACCATGAAAAAGAAATTGAAGTAATTAAAGTAATTCAGTTTTTCTTTTTTGCTCAGTGGACAGAATTAAAAAAATATGCAAATGAAAATGATGTAAAAATTATCGGTGATATTCCGATTTTTGTTGCAGCAGATTCTGCTGATGTATGGTCAAACCAGAAATATTTTAAGCTTGATAAAAACGGAAAACCTGAATGTGTTGCAGGAGTTCCGCCTGATTA
>DBWY01000007.1:0-24711 GCA_002309195.1 Treponema sp. UBA1226 | reverse complement strand
AGAATTGATCATTTTAGAGGATTTGAGTCATACTGGTCGATTCCGTTTGGAGCAGAAACTGCAGTAAACGGAAAATGGATTTCAGGCCCCAAAAATGATCTTTTTAATGCAGTAAAGGAAAAACTTGGTGATATTCCGCTTATTGCAGAGGATCTCGGAGTAATTACTGATGAAGTAAGAAAACTTCGTGATGATTTTGATTTTCCGGGTATGAAGGTTCTGCAGTTTGCGTTCAGCGTGGATGAAGCGCGCCAGAACGGAATGGTTAATGCCTTTTTGCCTCATATGTATACTAAAAACTGTATTGTTTATACAGGAACTCATGACAATGAGACGATGCAGGGATGGCTTGACGGCATTTCTGATGAACAGGTTAAACTTGTTGCTGAATACGTAACAGGAAAAAAACTTGATGAAAAAGAAGCCAGAAGGCTTTCTGACAGTAAGGAACTTTGTCAGATGCTTATAAAAACTGCTATGGCATCCGCAGCCGATATGGCTGTTTTCCCTGTGCAGGATTTATATGCAATCGGAGAAGAAGGAAGAATGAACGAGCCGAGTACCGTCGGTAAAAACTGGAAATGGAGATTTGATGACAGTTTGCTGACAGACGAGAAGGCGGGAGAGATGGCATTTTTATCGGAGTTATTTGCAAGAAATCTTAAAGCGAAAAGCTAAAAGGATTTTTTATGCTGGATTTAACTAAGCAGGAGAGTATTAAACACGGAACTGTTTTTTTTCCAATACAGTATTACTGGAATGAGACCGATTCGCCTTTATACAGTCTTCCTGTACACTGGCATACCGATTATGAAATTATTCATGTGCTGGACGGGCAGTTTAATTTTCTGTGGGGCAGTGAAACGGTGATTTTAAATAAAGATGACTATGTTGTAATTCAGGACGGCGTTTTGCATGGAGATGGCGATGAAATTTTATCCGGCTCATATGAATCTGTCGTTTTTGATTTTAACATTCTTCGAAGCAAACATTATTCGCAAGATATGTTCCTTAAAAATGTTGCCGAGCATAGGGTTATTCTTAATAAAGTAATAAATATAGATGATCCGTTCATAAAACAGAATATGGATAAACTGTTTGAGACTATGCGTTCAAGAGATGCGGGTTATGAACTTCTTACTGTTGGCGAGATAATGTGCTTTTTTGGTTATATTCAGAATAAAAAAATGTATTCGCAGGACGAAAAGATAATTACGGCGCGTAATTTAAAAAACAGTCAGCTGCAGAGTGTATTTAATTATATCGAAACAAATTTCGAAAAACACATTACGCTTGAAACTCTTTCTGAAATTTCTGGTGTAAGCCCGAAATATTTCTGCAGGATTTTCCGTGAATATACAAAATATACTCCGATTGATTATCTTAACGCCTACAGAATTGACCGGTCGTGCAGTCTTCTTATGACGACAGATAAAACCTTAAATGAAATTGCAAAAGAATGCGGTTTTAGTGACTCGAGTTATTACATAAAAATATTTAAAAAATACAAGGGAATGACACCTTACAGATATAAGTCTTTTGATCATAAAGATGATGTAAACGAAGGTCTTTTCTTTAATCACGAAAAATATTTCCAGGAATCACCGTATGAAAAGGATAAGGACGTACATTGAACTTTTTATAACTTTTTTCAAAATAGGATTGTGCACTTTCGGAGGCGGGATTTCCATGCTTCCGATTCTCGACCGGGAATTGGGAGATAAAAAAAAGTGGCTCACTTCTGAAGAGTTGATGGACTATTATGCAATCGGACAGTCTACGCCGGGAATCATTGCCGTAAACGTTGCAACCTTCTGCGGTTATAAAAGGGCAGGAATAATCGGCGGAATTACTGCAACATTAGGAGTTGTTTGTCCTTCTGTAATTATCATAACTGCGATTGCTGGCCTTATAAATTCGTTTAATGAAATAGTTTATGTAAAAAAAGCCCTCATGGGAATTAATGCAGCCGTTGCTGCAAACCTTACTTATGCTTTTTTTAATCTCACAAAAAAGGCTGTAAAGAATATCCTCGGAGTTTTTATTTTTGCCGGTGCTTTCGTAAGTGTTTATTTTTTTAAGGTAGAAATTTTTATCATTGTCCTTGTAAGTATTGCAATCGGCGTTTCACTTTTTTACATGAAAAAACATAAAGAAGGAGAAGAAAAATGAACGAAATTTCTCTTTTAGAATTGTTTTTTATTTTCTTTTATATCGGAACCTTTACGATAGGCGGCGGTCTTGTTGCAATTTCAATGATGAAGCAGCTGATTGTTGACCGCGGTCTTTTGGATGCAGAAACTTTCGTAAATATGGTTGCAGTTTCAGAAAGTACACCGGGTCCGATTGGCATTAACATGGCAACTTACATCGGTAATAAGTTTTACGGGATTCCGGGCGGAATCGTGACAACAGCCGGCCAGGTTCTTCCAAGCCTTATCTGTATTTTAATAATTGCAAAGCTTTTTGCAAAATTCCACGAAAAGCCTGTCGTAAACTCAGCATTTTTGACTTTAAGGCCTGCAACGGCTGGGCTTGTATTGATTGCAACGCTTCAGATACTTGAAGTTGCATTGTTTAATGTTCCGATTACATTTTCTGCGCTTTCTTCAACGCCTGTTATAGAAATTTTCAGATGGAAAAGTATGATTGTATACGGAATTTCTTTAATTCTGCTTTATAAGTTTAAAGTCCATCCGCTGTGGCTTGTGCTTATCGGCGCTGTTTTTGGTATATTATTTTTGTGAAAAACATGGTATAATAGATATAATAACGCAATTTAAGGGGAATATTATGAAACCGACACTTTTAGTATTAGCTGCAGGAATGGGAAGCCGTTATGGTGGTGTAAAACAGATTGATGCAGTTGGACAGCATGGTGAATGTCTTCTGGACTTTGCAAACTTTGACGCAAAAAAAAGCGGATTTGGAAATGTAGTTTTTATCATAAGAAAGGATATCGAAAAAGATTTCAGAGAAAAGCTTTTTGACAGAATTGCTGCAAATTTTGACGCAGATTATGTATTCCAGTCAAGAGAAAGCCTTTTAGCTCAGGAAGAAATTGCAAAAACTGCAGAAAGAAAAAAGCCATGGGGAACTGTTCATGCAGTTTTGTGTGCAGAAGAAAAAATCAAGGCTCCTTTTGCAGTAATAAATTCTGACGACTATTATGGACGCGAAGCATTCGTAACACTCGGAGAATATCTTTCTTCTATTTCGAATGACTCGACAGAACATGCAATGGTAGGATATGTGCTCGAAAAAACAATGAGTAAAAACGGCTCTGTATCCCGCGGCGTCTGTACAGTAAAAGACGGGTATCTTGACGGAATCGTTGAAAATACAAAAATCAGTTACGAAGGAAGTGACATCGTAAGCGACCTCGATGGAAAAATCATTAAATTAACAGGAAAAGAATGGGTAAGTATGAACCTTTTCGGCTTTACTCCAAAAGCATTTGAAGGATTTCATGAATACTGGGACAACTTTAAGAAAGAAGGTCTTTATACAGAAAAGAAAGAAGCGCTTCTTCCTGTTGCTGCAAGTGATATCGTAAAAAGCGGAAAGGGAAAAATTAAATTCTTTAATTCAACAGAAAGCTGGTTCGGTATGACTTATCCAGAAGACCGCGAAATTGTAAAACAGGAAATCATCAACAAAATAAAGACAAACTATTACCCTGAAAAGCTCTGGGAAAAATAAAAAAAAGAGTCGGGCGAAAAACCCGGCTTTTTTTTAGGAATGCACAATGATTAAACTGGATCCGATCAGACTTGATAAAGTATGGGGTTATGAAAACTGGATTGCTTCTGTTCATCCTGCGGCACGACACGAAAACTTTTATAATGCGTGCAGCACTTATCCTCTTTTGATAAAAGTTATACAGGCAGATGATACGCTTTCTGTACAGGTTCATCCGGATGATGAGGCTGCGCTTAAACTTGAAGGCGAGGGTAATGTCGGAAAAACAGAGTGCTGGTATGTCCTTGATGCAGCATCCGATGCAAAGCTTGTTTTTGGTCTTAAAAAAAATTCAGACGGAATTTACTCAAGTGACGAGCTTGCATCTGCAATTAAAAATAATGAATTTGAAAAATATCTTAATTTTGTAAACGTAAAAAAAGGGGATTTTGTTTTTATTCCGTCTGGAACCGTACATGCAATAGGCGGGGGATTAAGGCTTTTAGAAGTTCAGCAGTCGTGTGACCTTACTTACAGGCTTTATGACTGGGGAAGACCACGCGAAGTTCATGTAGAAAAAGGACTTAAGGTAATAAAAGAAGATTCGCTTATTCCTGTAGCTCCTTTTAAAGGTGAGTTTGAATGCAGATATTTTTCTCTTGAAGAAATAGAAGTTAAGGGCGGTTACAGCATGCTTTGTTCAGAAGATAAAGAGAAAAGCTGCAGCTGGCAGATGATTTTCTGTCTTGAAGGCTCTGGAACGATAAAAAATTCTGACGGACAGAAATTTGATTTTAATAAAGAAGATATTTTTGCAGTTTCACCGGGAGAAAAGATTACCGTAGAAGGGAAGGCAAGAATAATTAAAATCAAGTGTTCGTAATTTTAAGTCCCTGCTTGTGACGCAGTTTTTTTTCTTTATACAATGATTCGTCTGCCTTCTGCATTATTTCTACAAGGCTTGAGCACGACTTTTCAAATTTTGCATAACCAAGACTTATCGAAAGCCTGAACGGATGGTTTTCGCAATTGTTCCAGTTATCGCAGGCTTTTTGTATATTTTCCTTGATTCTTGGAATAATACGCTCAGGAAGTCCCGGAGCTACGATACAGAATTCGTCGCCGCCGATTCTTCCTATTATGTCTGTTGCACGGAATATAGATTTTAATATCTCTGCTTCTGCTTTTATCGCAATATCGCCTGCATCATGGCCGTATGTATCGTTTATTATCTTTAATCCGTCCATGTCACCGTATATTACAAGTCCTGACTGGTCTTTGCAAAGCCCCATATAGATAGCCTGCTGACCAAAGGCCATAAAACCGCGGCGGTTTAAAAGACCTGTCATCTCGTCTGTCGTTGACATAATCGAAAGGATTTCATTCTGCTGAGTTAAAAGTTTTGCAGCTTCTTCTTTTTTTGTATTCTGATATGCAGAAGACATAAGATGCGAAAGGATTGTTATCATCATTTCGTAAAGAAGTTCTTCAAAACTGCCTTTCTCATATATGATATAACCGTAAATAAGTTCACATTTTGAAATAGTACTTACATAATAAAGTCTTTTGCTGTCAAATTTAAATTTTTGCGGCAAAATATTTTTTCTTGGATTAAATTTTACCGAAGCTTTTTCGGGGTCAATCATAGTGTTTTTATGATTGTCAAAAGCTGCGATCATGTAAGCTTCTTCTGGAAGTTCAATACTTGTATAATTCTGATCTTTATATAAAGGCGGATCAAAAAGAACGATTGCACCTTTGTTGATATCAAACTGCTGAACATTTCCCTTAAACGTTTTCCTGAATTTTTCAAGATTAATTTCTGCCTGAGAAGAGGAGTGAAAGAAATTCATTTTGAGAAGCTGTGCTTTTTTTGCAATCCATTCTACAACCGTAGATTCTCTGTCGCTCGAATCAAATTTTATTTCGTTGTAATTTAAATCAAGATAATTTGTGGATGAGTCATTAAGCTCAATGCATCCGCATGACTTTCTGAAAATCGGAACTGTTGAAATCGGAGTAATTAAATCTACTTTCTGTTTTTGTATGAGACGCCAGATTATCTGAGCTGCAATAAATCCCTGTTTTATTGTTTGCTGGTTTACGCTTGTAAGACTCGGGTTTATGTATGCCGAGCGTTTTATGTCGTCAAAGCCGGTTATAGAAATGTCTTTGCCGATTTTAATGCCGTGTTCCTTGCAGTAATCGATGCACGCAAAAGCCATGTCGTCGTTTAAGCAGATTACAGCATCGTAATCAAGCGAACCGTATTCTTTAACATGTTCAGCAATTGCATCTGCAGCACTTTCGTAAGTAAAAGCACCGAGAATTATGTCAGAATCATTAAGTTCAATCTTATATTCTTTAAGGACTTTCTTTATTACTTTAAGACGGTCATGCGCTTCTATTGAATTTCCTTCAACCGCGAGAACACAGAATTTTTTTCTTTTGTGGTTTTCTATAAGATCTGTAATTATTGCCCTGAGTCCCGGCTCGCAGTTTACGAGTATGCTTGGTACTTCAGGAATTTCTATACCTATGCTTACAAGAGGAATTTCATTAAAGCTGTGGACATAATCGATGAGTGTCTGTTTTGAAACATGGTTGCCTTGAGTACTTGTGGCAATAATGAGACCGTCAAGGTTATTTCTGTTTGCAAATGCGGCTATGGCCCGGTGCTGGTATTCAAAGGGTGAATACGAAATTCCAAGTTCCCCGACAGGAAACACAAGAATTCTGCAGTTTTTTTCATTGCAGAATGTGGAGATTCCGCTGATCATCTCCTTCGTATAGTCAGTATACGAGTCATGTATCATCACTCCGATTGTGCAGTCTTTATCTGCCATAACAGAAATTATAGCATATTAAACTGAATAATTCCATATAAAGAATTTCGGTACCAGGATGAATGCTAAAATCGTATGTTGTCATATTCAGCTTTTTAATATATAATAAAGATATTAACTGCTTTTAAAAAGTAGGAGGAATAAAAATGGAAAAACAAAATCTTGATTGGGGTAGTCTCGGATTTGGCTACATTAAGACAGATAAGCGTTACGTTTCTAATTTTAAAGACGGCGCATGGGACAACGGAACTTTGACAGACGATAATACAGTCGCAATTTCTGAATGTGCCGGCGTCCTTCAGTATGCGCAGACATGTTTTGAAGGTCTTAAAGCTTATACTACAAAACAAGGCAAGATTGTTACTTTCCGTCCGGATTTAAATGCTGAACGTATGGCAACAACTTGTGAACGTTTGGAAATGCCGGTCTTTCCTAAAGAACGCTTTATTGATGCAGTAAAACAGGTTGTAAGTGCAAATGCAAGCTGGGTTCCACCATATGGAAGCGGTGCAACATTGTATCTTCGTCCTTATATGTTCGGTTCAAGTTCAGTAATCGGTGTAAAACCGGCAGAAGAATATCAGTTCAGACTTTTCGGAACACCAGTAGGACCTTATTTTAAAGGCGGTGCTCATCCGATTACAGTACGTATTTCTGACCTTGACAGAGCTGCTCCTCACGGAACAGGTGACATCAAAGCCGGACTTAACTATGCGATGAGTCTTCACAATATCGTAGATGCACACAAAAACGGTTTTGACGAAAACATGTATCTTGATCCACAGACACATACATACATCGAAGAAACAGGTGGAGCAAATATTCTCTTTGTAACAAAAGACAATAAGCTTGTAACACCAAAATCAAACAGCATTCTTCCTTCAATTACAAGACGTTCTCTTGTTGATGTTGCAAAAAAATATCTTGGAATCGAAGTAGAAGAAAGAAAGATTCATAAAGATGAACTTCCTGATTTTGTTGAATGTGGTTTGTGCGGAACAGCAGCAGTAATTTCACCGATTGGAAAAATCGTTGATCATGGAAAAGAAATCTGTCTTCCAAGCGGAATGAACGACTTTGGTCCTGTACTTAAAAAAGTTTACGAAACACTTACAGGAATCCAGATGGGACTCATAGAAGCACCAGAAGGCTGGATTTACGAAATCTGCTAAGTTTTATTTAAACTGAATTTACTAAAATAACTAAGAACGCCCGCGGCTTCTTGAAGTTTACTTCATTTCGCCGCGGGCGTTTTGCATAAGGATACTAAGGTGATTAAAATCTAGATTTTTGTATTATTATACAATAAAATGAATATAAGTTCTTTGAAATAGTTGATTGAGGCTGATATTACCTTAGTCACATCAATTTTCATTTGTACCATTATGCAAGCAATAATCCGGTGAGATATACGGACCCGGATGGAAGGGAAGTTTTTGATTCACGATGGTGGAAAAGAAATTATGACGAAATCTTAGGTATTGGTTTTGATGTACTTGAAATTGCAACTGGTATTGCTAGTCTTGAGGTAGCTGGCCCATTCAGTGTATGTATGATAGTGCAAGGTGGTGCTAATGCTGTATGGAAAACAGCTAAAATTGTGACAACAACTATTATTGCAGAAATTGAAGGAGATGAAAAAGCAGATTATATTGATCATCTTCTTCCTGAATCAATAATTGGTGCTGTATTGTATGGGATAGCATATATAGTTACAAAAATAGATGGACAAGAGAATCAGGCAGAAGCATGTCGTAAGTGGTTTGGTAGATTAGGGGATCTTCTTGACTTAGCGATAGGTATCGGTTTATCAAAAAGTGTTGAAAAATCGCTTAAAGAAATTTTTCTCAAAGATCCTTCTATGCTAACAAAATTGCAAAAAGCGCTAAAGTTGAATAAAGAAAATATAATTACAATGATTGGTGAAGAAGCATATCAATTCTTTTCAGATTTAGTTTTAACCAAAGATGCTGGAAAATCTTTCGTTGAATATTACGGGTATTAGAGGAAAATATGAAAAAATTAATACTTTTAGTTTTCTGTATATGTTTTAGTTTGATAATCCTTTATTTTATTGTTTTGAATTGCATTCAGTTATATAAATTATGTTCAAAGAAGAATTTTATTGATTTGATTTATTCTGTATTTGCCTTTTTTATTTTTATTAGAGTTCAAGTTATTTTATTTCATAAAAAAAAATAACTTTTTAAATATTGAATTCATTTAGTTTTTCAAATTTTATAGAATTAATGAATTGCTTTTATAACCGCCAAATTGTGATTTGGTCGGAGTAGTGGTAAAATAAGGTATAAAGGGAATTAAAAAAAGGAAAAACAAGCTTGAAAACTGCAAAAATCCTTAGAAAAAGTGTCCTCAACCCTGGAAAGAGCTGGATAACCTTATTAAATTCAGCAAAAATTATCAAAAAAAATGCAGTTACTCCGGTCAATTTTCATTTGTACCATTATGCTGGAAACAATCCTGTGAGGTATGTGGATCCGGATGGAAGAGCAGACGTTTATTCCGTTAAAAATTCTAAAGATTTTTATACATTCACAACTGATATTACTGTTATTGAAGGAGCTTTAAGAAGTGCATATGGTTTTATTCCTATTCCCTTTTTGGGTGATGCTTTGTCAAAAAGTGTCGACAAGTTGTTTGGTAAAAAAGCTATAGATACTTATGAAGGATATTCAAGATACTGTTCCGTCGCTGGAACAGTATTAAATATTGCATGTAGCGCAGACTACCTTTCAAAATTTATAAAAGTAAGTGGTTCTGTTGCAAAAATACTGGCTAATATTTCAAAAGTTGCAGCAAGAATTTCAAATGGATTTACATTCTGTAATGTAATTTATAATTCACTGCAAGACGAAAAGGTTGCAATGAATAATCTTATTAATGTACTTGTTGGAGAAGATTTATATTCTACCTCACATGAAAATGTTTCTGCATTATACATACATGCACTATGGCGAATATCGGGGATGGTTAAAAATGGTGATATTGACTATGAATGGGATAATGAAGGTGTTTTAAAATTCTTCTGGGTTAATAATGAAAAAGAGCTTTCGAACTTAAAAGAAGAGTTAAGTTTATTAAGAATAATATTGGAGAATGAATAAAATGGTACCAGAGAATTTTGAAGCATTTATTTGTATTTCCATATTGCTTATTTTGGTTTTGATTTTAAATGGATATATAAGATTATATTGTATTGCCAAAATGAAAACAAAAAAAATAATTATATGGCAAATTTGTCTGTTTCTTATAGGAGAAGCTATATTAACTTATCATTTTTTCTTTCGTATATAAATATATGTTTTTTTATGAAATTATTCTTACTTCTTCTTCCATAGACAAATTGTGATTTGGTCGGAGTAGTGGTAAAATAAGGTATAAAAGGAATTAAAAAAAAGGAAAAACAGGCTTGAAAACTGCAAAAATCCTTAAAAAAAGTGTCCTCACTCCCGGAAACAACTGGATAACCTTATTAAATTCAGCAAACTTAAGTAAAAAAAATGCAGTTACTCCGGTATTAAAAGTAGGTGGAGAATTTGACACTCCGGTTTTCTTTGGTTTTTATTGTGACATTCTTGATAATCATATTTATTGGGCGAATAACGAAGATAAAAAAGGAGCTGATATAAAGCTAAGTCTGCTTTCATGTATGTTTACGTTTGGAGTAAGATGGGAAAATTATACTGCAAGAATATCATTATGTCCAAATTTTGGTCCCTCAAGTAGACTATTTTTTGGCGCATCCGGATTTATGATTGGTACGCCATCTTTTCTAAAGAAAGCATTTAAAAAAGTGCCTGTTCTTAATGTATTGGATTTTGAGGTTACTCCAAATGAACAAAACTGATAAAAAAAGAATTTGTATATTTTATATATCTTCAATAATATTGGATTTATTGTTTTTTTTGCTATTTATGAAATATGAAAAAGAGACTTTAACAAATGGAATACTACTAGGTTTAATGGGATTAATTTCTTTTTCTTATGTTTTTCTCTCACTGAGAAACGATAATTTTGAGTTAAAAAGTAATTTGATATTCATTATTCTTAATTTCTTTATAATTCTTTTTTTAATAATAAATTTTATTAAAGAAAAAAGAGGTCATTATCTGATAGCAATGAATGTTTTTGGGCAGGTTGAATTTGCATATTTTGCTTTAGTATTTTATAAAAAAACAAGAATGAAAAGAAATGATGACCCCGGTAAGTGATTGTAGCCGCGGTGCAGCCGTTCGGAGAGAGTAAAGCGAAAACTGTATGGACTTTTGTTATTTTCTGTCTGCAGGCATTTTTTCAAGTTTGATTTGATACCCGAGACATCGAAGAACAGAAGTAAAAGTCGTAAGATTTACTTTCTGAGAATTCTTTGAGCGAAGTTTTTGAATTACAGTTGGAGAAACATCAGCCTGCTTTGCCAGTTCGCGCACTGAAATATGACGAGCTTCCATCTGTTCAATCATGAACTCTGAAAGTAAAAAATCATTGTATTCTTTATCATAAATTTCTTTTTGTTCAGGATTTTCAGCAAAAAATTTTTCAAAAGTTGTCATTTCGTTTCCTCCTCTATGTCTGGATTACGGTTTAGATAATCCTCACGTTTTTTTACGGCAAGACTCTTTTCATTATTAGGCATTTTATCGCCTGATTTTCTAAAAGCATTCGTAACGATAATTTTGCTGCCCTTTTTGAAGAAAGCAAGGTATCGGTCAGGCTGTGGCTTAAACGCGAATATTCCATCTCCTTCATTTCTGAATTTCGTAATGTCGTTTATTTTTCCAAAATCACCCATCCTTTGACAAAGCATCAAAAATTTGCGCTTTTGGTTTAAATCGCAAGATTCGTAATAATCATAAGGCTGGCTGTTTCCATTTGCATCATAATACCATTCAATCTGGAAGAATTTGCCTTTGTAAATTACACAATCTTCTTTCTTCATAGTTTTAGTGTAACATAAAAATGATACACTGTCAAATTTTAAAAAAATGTATTTTTTTATGATAAAAGTGATTTAAATGATTTGGTCTGTAGATTAACGTTACAGTTTTACAGCTCTGCTGTGAATGAATAATAAAAAAAAGTAAAAAAAACTTCCCCCTCCAAATTGTGATTTGGTCGGAGTAGTGGTAAAATAAGGTATAAAACGGAATTAAAAAAAGGAAAAAAGGCTTGGAAACTGCAAAAATCCTTAAAAAAAGTGTCCTCAACCCTGGAAAGAGCTGGATTTCGTTGTTAAATTCAGCAAATCTAATCAAAAAAAATGCAGTTACTCCGGTCAATTTTCATTTGTACCATTATGCAAGCAATAATCCTGTAAATTATGTAGATCCGACAGGTATGTTTACTATCGATGAAGAAAATCATACGATTACTTGTGACTACAATGATGAGAAAGATTTAAGGGCTGCATATAAAGAGTTCAAGAAAAATAAAACGCTTAATGAGTGCATAATAAAAGATTTTAATAAAGAAGGTTCAGTAGTAATAAAGGATAGAAAAGCACTAGGCCGAATTGTTTCGTCGGAAGCGTTAACTAAAAATCTTTCACCATTATTAGATTTTACAGTTTTGGTTCCCGACGGAGTTGCTTTATTGCAACTTTTAAGTAAAGCAGAGGCTGTTAAACAATTAGGTTTAATTTTTTCAATTATTTCAGTTGGACATGATGCTGCCTCTGCAAAAGAGGCTTTTAAAGATGGAAATATACTAAAAGGGATTTCTTATACTGTAGATACGGTTTTTGATATTGGTAGTGCAGTAAATGTAGATGTGTATTTGGTATTCCAGGGATATAAGTGTACAAAATTTATGATAAAAGGAGTTGTATATGGTATAAAAGAGTTAGCAAAAGGTTCTGTGTATTTAGAACATAAGATTGTTAATGAATGTGCCAACTTTTATACTGGGAAAAATTGGATTGGTTGGTAAAATGAAAATAGATGTTGATTTTAGAATTTTTGATATGTTTATTATAATGTCGTGTATGTGTTTATTCACGATTATCGGATTATTTTTTAATTACAAACTTTGTTCGTCAGATAATTTTCATTTTTTTCTAGTCATAAGTTATGTCATAGGTTTTGTTGCAGGAAAGATTTTTGTTAGAAAAGATTCTATAGGTCTGGATAATTTAAAATATGGCATTTTGATGTCAATTACTTCTGCTGTTTTTATAGCTTTGTTTGTTTTACAAAATATTGGGCAAGGAAACTTTGGAGAATGATATGGTGCAAAAAAAAGATTATTTATATGGATGTTTGTATGCTTTAATAGTTAGTATATTGTTGGTACTATGTTGGTATTACCTTAAAATTTCTTTACAAAAAAATGAGGAAACTTTCTTTGGTTTTGGATATTTGATTTTATGTCCATATTTGGGTCTTGCTATTTATTTTGCGCTTAAAGGAGTTTTACCTGGTCTTTTTTGTTTTTTTGTTTCATATATTTTTTTCTTTTTAATATGCTTATTTTTATCAATTTATCGTCATGCACCGATTTCAATTATTGATTTTTTTAGTGTTCAGTTAGAAATGCCGTTTAATTTGATTGCGTTAGTATCTGGCTTAATAGCCGGTAGTATCACTACTTTTGCAAAAAGAAAAAAAATAGCTATATGTTCAGGAGTTATCATTTTTTTATGCTGGATTGTCATTAGGTATGCTTCAAAATAACTTTGGAGAAATTAATAATTCCATTAAACACAAAAGGCGCGAAGCTTCAAGCAAGCAGTCCTGATGCAAAGCAGAGTGGACGAGCAACGCTTTATAACATACGAAAAAATGATTTATTCCATCCCCCGCCAAATTGTGATTGATGTGGCTAAGTTGCCGGTTATGGCTTAAAATTCCACATGGATTTGATTCTCTTGTATTGCATAAATATACAAAAAGATGTATATTTATGCGTAAATATTGATTTTGCATTGATGATGGTCATTTGGTAAATTCAGCATGGAAATGCAAAATTGTGGAGGCAAAACTTATGGAAGGAAAATTGACTTTTATCGAGGGCGGAGTAACGGCACCGATTGGTTTTACGGCAAGTGGTTATCACTGCGGAATAAAAGCCGGCCGCGAAAAAAATGATACTGCCTTAGTATATTCAGAAAAACTTTGCAACGCTGCAGGTGTTTTTACAAGTAACCGCGTAAAAGCAGAAAGCGTAAAATATACAAAAAAAATTCTCTCAAACGGAAAAGCTCAGGCTGCAATCGTTAACGTAGGATATGCAAATGCGTGCACGGGAGAGCAGGGCGCTCAGGTTGCAAAACGCATGGCACAATGCACTTCAAAAGAACTTGGAATTTCTTCTGACGATGTAATCGTATGTTCAACCGGAATCATTGGTCAGCAGGTTCCGGTAGAAAAAATCGAAGCAAATATTTCTAACTTAAAAAATGCTCTTTCTAAAGAAGGTCATAAAGACGCAAGCATAGGAATCATGACAACCGACACGCAGAACAAAGAGTGTGCAGTCCAGTTTGAGCTTGGCACAAAGACTGTAAAAATCGGTGCGATGTGTAAGGGTTCGGGTATGATTCACATTAACATGGGAACTATGCTCTGCTTTGTTACGACTGACTGTGCAATTTCTTCAAAGATGCTGGATAAAGCTTTGCATGAATCAATCCTTGGAACTTACAACTGTGTTTCTGTTGACGGCGATACAAGTACAAATGATACTCTTACGATTTTAGCAAATGGCCTTGCTGGCAATAAAGAAATTAAAAATGCAGGAAAAGATTACGAGATTTTCTTAAATGCACTTAACGCTTTAAATAAAGTTATGGCAATGAAAATTGCAGCCGATGGTGAAGGTGCAAGTCGTTTAGTTGAATGTACTGTAAAAGGTGCAAAGAATATTACTGCAGCACGCGGACTTGCAAAAGAAATCATCAGATCTAATCTTGTTAAAGCTGCAATGTTTGGACGTGATGCAAACTGCGGAAGAATTTTATGCGCGATGGGTTATTCCGGTTTTGAATTTAATCCGGATAAAACATGCGTTTATTTTTCTAGCAGGGCAGACGGTAAAAGATATTTTGAAGTTAAGTCAGACGGTGTAGAAAGCCTTTACTCTGATGATTCAATCGAAGTTGTTCATAACGGGGTTGGACTTTCGTTTGACGAAGATAAGGCAGAAAAAATCCTTTCTTCTGAAGCAATAGAAATTCTTGTAACGCTCGAAGACGGAAAGGCAGAAGGTCAGGCCTGGGGTTGTGACTTGACTTATGATTATGTTAAGATTAACGGGGATTACAGATCATGAAAGAAGATATAACGACATTAACTACAGAGCAGTGGTCAGAAGTACTTGTTCAGACTCTGCCATATTTTAAGCAGTGGGTTGGAAAAATCGTTGTCGTAAAATACGGCGGAAACGCAATGCTCAACGAAGAATTAAAGCAGGCCGTAATGGAAGACATAGTTCTTCTTAACACAATCGGTATCAAGGTCGTGCTTGTTCACGGTGGTGGACCAGAAATAAATCACATGCTTGAACGTGTTGGAAAAGAATCTAAGTTTGTTGACGGACTTCGCTATACTGATGCAGAAACCATGGAAATTGTTCAGATGGTTTTAACCGGTAAACTGAATAAAGATATCGTCGGCATTCTTTTGCAGAAAGGCGGAAGGGCAATAGGACTTTCTGGAGTTGACTCCGGTCTTCTTCGAGCAAAAAAGACAGAAAAGGATCTTGGCTTTGTTGGAGAAGTTACTGACGTAAATCCTCAGATTTTAACTACTCTTTTAGACCAGGGTTTTATTCCGGTTGTATCGACTGTTGCTCTCGGTGAGCAGGGAGATGAGGCACGCTATAATATCAACGCAGATACTGCTGCTGCAAAAATTGCAGTTAGCCTAAAGGCAGAAAAATTTGTTCAGCTTACGAATGTTCCGGGTATTCTTCGCGACATCAACGATCCTGCAACATTGATTAAGCGCATTGAGCGTACTGCAATCGGTTCTCTTAAGGCGACGGGAATTATCGCAGGCGGAATGATTCCAAAAATCGAATGCTGCGAAATTGCGCTTTCTGGAGGAGTTCCCCGTACCCACATCATTGACGGCCGTGTTCCTCATTCGCTTTTGATAGAAATGTTCAGCGATCGCGGTATTGGTACGATGATTTATTAGTGCGGATTTTCGCGCTATGGGTTTTTAGTGCGGATTTTCGCGCGAGATTTTTTGTTTTATACAGAGATTTTTTGCTGCGTGAAATTTTGTACGTTTATTGACTTTTAATGGAGTTGTTTATGGAAAAATTAATTGTAAATAATTATGGAAGCTTTGATGTCACATTTGCAAAATCAAAGGGTTCTACAATGTGGGACATCAACGGAAAAAAATATATCGATTTTATTGCAGGTATCGGCGTAAACTGTCTTGGACATGATTACAAACCTCTTGTTAAGGCAATTGCAAAACAGGCAAAAAAACAGATTCATATTTCAAACTATTACTTCAGCGATGTCGGAGCTGAATATGCAAAAAACCTTTTAAATTCTCTTGGATTTGACAGGGGCTATTTTGGAAACTCAGGGGCCGAAGCAAACGAAGCTGCAATAAAGCTTGCAAGAAAATACGGTCAGCTTAACGGCGGTTCAAAGAGAAAGACAATCGTAACGCTCGAGTCTTCTTTTCACGGAAGAACTCTTGCAACATTGACTGCAACAGGCCAGGACAGGTTTCATCCGGATTCTTTTGCACCATATCCTGACGGCTTTAAAACAATCAAGGCTAACGATTTTGAAGGTCTTAAAAACGCTTTTGATGATACGACAGCCGCATTGTTTATCGAGTGCATTCAGGGAGAAGGCGGCGTAAACTTAATCGATAAAGAATGGGCTCAGGCTGCCGCAAAAGCTGCGCGCGACGCAGGTGCTATCGTAATGTGCGATGAAGTTCAGACAGGCGTTGGAAGAACAGGAACTTTCCTTGCAAGCGATGATCTTGGAATAGAGCCGGAAGTTGTAACTCTTGCAAAAGGCATCGCAGGCGGAATCCCTATGGGCGCATGTCTTTTTAGAGGAAAAGCAAAGGATGTTTTTGTTGCAGGTGATCACCAGTCGACATTTGCAGGAAACCCGCTTGCATGTGCTGCAGCTCAGGTTGTTCTTGATACAGTAAATAACGAAAACTTTTTGTATGAAGTTAAGCAGAAAGGTGAATACATCAGAAACATAATCAAGACATGGGATCTTCCTATTGTAAAAGATGTAAGGGGAAAAGGTCTTATGATCGGAACTCAGATTGACACAAAGATCAAGCCTTTTGATATCGAAGTAAAATGTCTTGAAGAAGGTCTTTGTACAACAACTGCAGGAAGCGATGTTGTAAGATTTCTTCCTCCGCTTACGATTTCTTATGACGAAATTGATGCAGGGCTTAAAATCTATAAGAAAGTTCTCGAAAGTTTCTGCTAGGAAATAAAACCATGGAAAAAACAGTTTACGTAATCGGGCATAAAAATCCCGACACAGATGCAGTAGCGTCTGCATGCGGTTATGCGGCATTAAAAAATCTTCTCGGCTTTTCAAACTATAAAGCAGCTCGCGCAGGACATTTAAATCCTCAGACAGCTTATATATTTAATAAATTTAATATCAACCGCCCGGAATATTTTCAGGATCTTCAGCCTAAAGTAAAGTATTACATGCCCAAAAATTTTGAGACGGTTGATGAAAACGTTTCTGTATGGGAAGCACTTGGCCGTATGGAATCAACAGGCCTTCGAGTTCTTCCTGTAACTGACAGAAACGGGAAGTATCAGTCGCTTTTGCATTATTCAGCTTTTGCACAGAAAATTTTAACTGTTTTAAATCCCGAAAAGCCACGACCGATTGCGACAAGCATTAACCTTATCCAGAAAACGCTTAATGCACAGCCTGTAATTTCAAACGAAGATGACTCAAAGCTTTTAAAATATACAGTGCTTGTTGGTTCTTCATCGCTTGATTCTTGGGTCCAGAGACTTAAGAGCCACGAAACAGAAAATGTTGTTGTCATCGCAAGTAACCGCGAAGATTTATTAAAGCTTACGATAGAAAACAATGTAAAGCTTTTGATTTTGACTTCTGGCTTTGCCCTTAACAAAGAACTTCGTGAGCTTGCTCAAAAGCACGGTGTTTCTGTAATCATAAGTCCTTACAGAACTTCTCCGACTTCGATGCTCATTGCATATTCGATGCCGGTTTCTGTAATAGGCGATCTTGAAATTGTACCTGTTCACCCTGATGATACGATTACAAAGATTCAGGCAGCATTAAAAAGTTCTCCGTGCCGTTATCTTCCTGTAGTTGATGAACACAATGTTGTTGTCGGCGTAATTTCTGAACACGATTTGGTTCTCGATCCTAATGTCGAGTTTATTCTCGTTGACCACAACGAAATGAGTCAGGCTATCGACGGAATCGAACATTATAAAATTCTTGAAGTAATAGACCATCACAGGCTTGGAACACTTTCGACTTCATATCCGATTACATTCATCAATAAACCGGTTGGTTCAACTTCTTCTTTAATCACGAATTTGTATAAAGAATACAGGGTTTCAATTCCAAAAGATATTGCGTCTCTGCTTTTATGCGGAATTCTTTCTGATACGTTAGGGCTTCAGTCTGCAACGACTACTGACTTTGACCGCGATATTGCAGAATATCTTTCAAGCATAACAAATCTTGATATCAAAGAATTAAGTTCAGAAATTCTTCTTGCAGGAAGCCAGATTACAGGCCGCAAACCTTCTGAACTTATTGCACAGGATATGAAGATTTATAACGAAGGGAAAATCTGTTATACGATAAGCCAGGTAGAAGTAGGAAACACAAAGGAAATTCTTGACCATAAAGCAGATTTCTTAAGTGAACTTGAAATCGAACGGCGTTCAAATAAAGCGCTGTTTTCTGCAATTCTTGTTACAGATATTACGCAGCTTTCGAGCATTCTTTTAATGACTGCAGACGAAGAGTTTAAGCCGTTCATTACTTTCCCAAGACTTGAGGAGAATGTTTATTACCTTCAGGGAGTTGTATCAAGAAAAAAACAGCTTATTCCGCTTATTGCAGAGCAGGTGTCATCATATAAGGGTTAGTTTTTACCAGGATGTCCGCACTTTTTAGTGCGGATTTTTTATTTATTTTCTTTATGCTTTTTTGCCTTGACTTTGTAAAGCTCTTTGTCGGCAATCGCGAGAAGCTTTTCGAGGTCATTGTTTGCAGGCGTGTATTGAGCTGCTCCGATACTTATCGAAACCTTAAACTTTTCTTTGCTCGTTTTATTGTATGTATTGCTTTCTTCGATGATTCTCTGCTCAAGAAGTTTAAACGATTTTTTATCCATTCCTTCGATTGCAAGAGCAAACTCATCACCACCGAATCGTCCTATTACGTCTGATTTTCTTGAAATATTTTGAAGGATTTTAGATTCTGCAATTATTGCGCGGTCTCCTGCTTCATGGCCGTATGTATCGTTGATTTTTTTAAGTCCATCCATGTCGCAGAATAAAATCATTCCGTAGCGGTTTTTTGATTTTGCAGCTTTTAAAAGTTTGTTTGCTTCTATTGTAAATCCACGGCGGTTATTGATTTTTGTAAGTTCATCGGTTGTAGAAAGAGTTGCCATTCTTGTGTTGTATTCAATAAGGCGCGAATTTTTGTTTTCGAGAATTGTGTTTGCTTCCTGTTCAAGTTCAAGTTTGATAGAAGCAGTAATTTCTTTTGAGAACGATTCAAGAATAAGTTCGTAGAAAAGATAGTCGTGGTTTTCAAGCGGAACGATAATATAACCGTACTGGTATGTTGATTCAAAAAGAGGGTAGAAGACAAGTTTTCTGTAATAGTGCTTGAATGTATCTTCTGGAAAAGCTTCTTTATACGGATTAAAGATTTTGTTTTCTGTGTTGATATTTTTGTCATTCAGCTTTTCATAAACAAAAACCCTTTTTACTTTATGAGGCATTTTAAAAGATGTTGTATCTGGTAAATAATCTTTAGGCTTGTCATAAGTAAAAATTGCCATTGCTTCAAGAGAAGTTCTGTCTATGTATTTAGAAATAAGTCTGTAAAGCTCGTTTAAACTTACGATTGCAAGAGAGTTCTGGATGAGCTGGTGCAACGCGTAAAGTTCTGTATTGACGATATTCGGAACGCTGTGGACAAGAGAATAAAGGCCCTTTTTAGAAAAATTATGGCGGCGGCCATAGTAGTCAACAGAATCACTTAAAAGCCATCTGCCTTTAACACAACCACAGCTTACACGGAACCTTTCTGTAGCTTCTACATAATAGATTTCATCTGTTTTTTTTCCATCAATAAGATCGCAGGCAACCTGAGTTGCCATATATGACTGGAGTGAAATCTGCGGGTCGATTGTAGAAAGAGAAGGCTCAGAAAATCTTGCACGCTTTGAGTTGTCAAATCCTGTTACGATTATGTCTTCAGGAATTCTTATCCCGTGCTCCGTAAGTGCTTCTATTGCACCAAAAGCCATTCCGTCATTAAGACATACTATGCAGTCAAAATCCACGCCGAATTTAGAAATATAAAGATTAATCGCGTTCTTTGCCCTGATTTTGTTAAAGTCGGCATTGATGATTTTTGTTTTATCCATATACATCTTAAAAGATTCGAGTGTTTCTAAAAACCACTGTTTTCTTGAAACTGCATCATAGTTATTTTCTGATGCGCATAGAAGTATAAAATTTTTTCTGTGATGTTTTTTTATAAGATGCTTTATGTTATTCGTAAAAGCCTTTTTTGAATTACTCAAAATGGTCGGAACACCCGGAACATCAACCCCGATGCTTACTACAGGAAGCGGACTTAATGTCTTTACGTATTCAATAAATTCTTCTTTTGTAATGAAAGAAGAAAGAGTTCCTGAACTTAAAATGAGTGCGTCAACATTTTCGGGAGTAAGGAGATTTTTTATTGACTGGGCACGGTATTCAAAACCGTGGTTTTCTGATTTCTGGGCATTAACAGGAAAGAGTAAGAGCTGTAAATCATTTTCACTGCAGTATTTTTCTACCCCGCGGATAAGTTCAATACTGTATTCTTCGTGAATGTTGTGAACTGCCAGTCCAATTTTTTTCATCGTCTCTCCGAATCGTAATTACTCCCAGCCAAATGTGGCAGGCGGTTTGTTGGTTACGTCGTAATAAAGTGCATCAACAAAATCCAGTTTTGAAATCTTTTCTATTATAACTTTTAATAATTCAAGGTCCAGATGTGCAAAACGTGCAGTCATTACATCTTCAGAAACAACCGGGCGCAGTACAAAACATGCATGGTCGGCTTTTGAAGCATACGGAATGTCAATCGTAAGATGCTGGAATATTCTATTATACCAGTTCGATTTATGTAACTCCGTAAGTACTATATTATCCACTTCTCGCAATTGGTCAAGTCTTTTTTTGTCGCAGTAGCCCTCTAAAAGTTTAAAATCGCCGTCAGAAAGTCCCGGACGCTTCCAGAGTCTTAAAATTGTTCTATTAATAAGGGAAGAACTGTTCGTAATAGTGCTTGATGCGCTTTCGATTTTTTCCCATTTATGCGGAATATGATAAAATCCGTTTTCTTCTTCTGCAAACGTGAGGACTGCCGGGAAACGATAAGTCCTGAAATCCCCCTGAACCCCAACAGATTTTACAGGGAGCACGCTTCTTGTCATCTTAGCAGTACATTTTTCGCAGAACTGAGTAAGCTCGATTTTTTCAAGTTCTTTCTGGGCGTTGTTTAATTCAGCTTTATCACCGTCAGACAAAACTCCGTCAGAACAAAGAACGTTAATCGAAAGTCCCGGACCCGGGAAAGGATGACGCATTACAAGTTCGTCATTGAGTCCGATTTTCTTTCCTATTGAACGAACTTCGTCTTTATAAAGTTCTTTAATCGGTTCAATGACAAGACCTTTTTCCAGAAGCTTTTGAATTCCATCTACGCGGTTATGATGAGTTTTAATTGTATTTGAGTTTTTAGTTCCGCCTGACTCGATGATGTCAGGGTAGAGTGTCCCCTGGGCTAAAAGCCACTTGTCTTCATCGAGATGCTGCTTTGCAACAACTTCATTTCTTACGCTTATGAAATTTTCTCCGACAGCCATTCTCTTTTTCTGCGGATCAGTAAGTCCCTTAACTGCATTTAAAAAACTTTCAGAAGCATCTTCTACGATAAAATTTGTAAAGCCAAATTTGTGATAAAGATCTGCAACGTTCTGACTTTCATTTTTGCGCATAAAACCGTTATCGATATGAAGACCTAAAACGCGCTCCTGTCCGAGAGCTTTATTTAAAAGTGCAAATGCAACTGTTGAGTCGACTCCGCCAGAAAGGAACAGAAGAACGTTTTTATCCTTGGCATCTTTTTTTATGTTGTCTAAAATTATTTCAAGAACTGTATCCTGATCCCAGTTTTTTTCCATTTTGCAGAACAATGCAAAATTTTCAAAAAGTTTATTTCCACATGGTGTATCTTTTACTTCGCAATGAAACTGGAGTGAAAATCTTTTTTTAGAAAGATTCTGCATTGCTGCAAACTTACAGTCTTTTGTCGAGCCTACGATTTCAAAACCTTCACCGCATTCATAGACTGCATCCTGATGGCTCATCCATACCTGCTGTTCTTTTTCTATTCCGTCAAAGAGAGGACACTTAACGTTTTCATTTAATTCAAGCGTTGCAAAACCAAATTCTCCGACGTCGGCCTTTTTAACTTTTCCGCCGTATCCAAGCTGAACAATATAATGTCCGTAACATAATCCGAGGATAGGAATATCTAGTTCCAGAATTTTAGAATTAAATTCCGGAACCTTTTCATCGTAAACAGAAGAAGGACCACCCGAAAAAACGATTCCCTTTGCATTTTCAAAAACAGAAATGTCTGCAGATGGAAGTGCAATTTCAGAATAATATCCGAGCATGCGGAATCGTTTTGCAATCAGGTGTGCGTATTGAGAACCAAAATCAAGTACAACTATTTTTTCTCGACTCATATTTATCCTTAATAAAAATTCAATTAGAAGTCTGCAAGTTTCGGTGCACGTGGATATGGAATTACATCGCGGATGTTTTCCATTCCTGTCACGTATCTTATGAGGCGTTCAAATCCAAGCCCGAATCCCGAGTGAGGAACAGTTCCAAATTTACGAAGGTCAAGATACCAGTCATAAATCTTTTTATCCATTCCGCGGCGTTCGATTTCTGCGCAGAGTTTATCATAATCTTCTTCGCGTTCAGATCCGCCGATAAGTTCACCGATTCCAGGAACAAGAACATCAACGGCTTTAACTGTTTTTCCGTCTTCATTCTGCTTCATGTAGAATGATTTGATTTCTTTCGGATAGTTGTAAACCATTACAGGACATTTATAAATCTGTTCTGTAAGGTAGCGTTCATGTTCTGTAGCAATATCACAGCCCCAGTAAGGTTTAAACTCAAATTTGTCTGCATGCTTTTCGAGTTCTGCAATTGCATCTGTGTACGAGATGCGTACGAATTTTGCATTTGCAACTTTTTCGAGAGACTCGATAAGTCCCGGCTGAATTCTTTTATCAAAGAACTCAAGATCTTCGCGGCATTTTGTAAGTGCCCAGTTTAAAAGATATTTTACGAAGTCTTCCTGAATATCCATGTCATCTTCGAGATTATAGAAAGCCATCTCAGGTTCAATCATCCAGAACTCTGCAAGGTGGCGAGGTGTGTTAGAATTTTCTGCACGGAATGTAGGTCCGAATGTATAAACACGACTCAACGCTGTTGCAAGGGTTTCTGCTTCAAGCTGACCTGAAACAGTAAGCGATGCTTTTTTTCCGAAGAAGTCTTTTGAGTAATCAACTATTTTGTGTGCGTCTTCAATTTTCATTCCGCCGATTCCAGCTTTAACACCGAGCTCTGCAATTTTTTCCATCGAGAGTGTAGTTACCTGAAACATTTCTCCTGCACCTTCACAATCCGAACATGTAATTTCCGGAGCGTTGATGTACTGAAAGCCTCTTTCCTGGAAGAAACTGTGAACTGCAAAAGCCATCTGGTTTCTTACGCGGTAAACTGCGCCGAAAGTATTTGTACGTGCCCTAAGGTGTGCATTGTCGCGAAGGTATTCCATCGACATCTTGTTTTTCTGAAGAGGGTATTCTTCCGGATTGCATGTACCTAAGCATGTGAGGTTTTCAAGTGTAACTTCTACAGCCTGTCCTGAAGCAGGGCTTTCTACTAAAATGCCTTCTGCGCGTACAGAAGCACCTGTGTTTAATTTCTTGAGTTCAGCTTCGATATTATTTACATTTGCATTGTTTGAAGGAGCGTTTCGGTCAAAAGTAAGCTGAATGTTTGCAAAACAGCTTCCATCATTAACCTGAATAAAAACGAGGTTTTTAGAATCGCGTACTGTTCTGACCCAGCCGCATACAGTAACTTTCTGGCTTTCTGCCTTTTGTGTAAGTAAATCTTTGATTAGTGTTGGAACCATTTAGGTTGCCTCCTTAAAATGTAAATAATAGGTATATAATAATTATTTGCTATTTTTTCTTCAATATGTATGTAAAAATAATTGAATGATTTTTGATTTTTTATTACATTATATTGTATCGCGCTTTACATATCTGGAGGAATTGATTTATGAAAGAGGAAACTAAAGAAAAAACAAAGAATTTTATGGACAAGGTTAAAAAGGTTTTTGACCGCGGAATCGTAGCATCAAAAAAAGCTCTCGGAGTTGCAGGTGATGCTGTTCAGGATTTCAGCGATAAGAGTGTGCTTCGCATCGAAAAAATGCAGCTTGAATCAAAACTTAAAAAACAGTATGAGCTTCTTGGTGAATATGCTTCTGATACTTTTGCAAAGAAAAATTCCATCGCAGCCAGTGACACAAAAGTTTCTGCAATTTTAAAAGAAATTAAGAGAATTAAGGCAGAAATCAAAGCGCGCGAGACTGCACTTGCCTCAGATGGAGCTGTAAAACCTTCTGCTGGAACTGCAGCAAAAACTTCTGCAAAGGCATCTGCGAAACCTGCAGCTAAAAAAGCAGCCGCTAAACCTGCTTCTAAGAAGGCTTCTTCGGCAAAAACTCCTGCTAAAACAACGGCAAAAAAGAGTACTGCTGCAAGGAAAACTTCTGCAAAAAAATAAAAATTTTTTTTAAGAAATTTTCAAAAAAACGCAAAAAAGA
>DBWY01000004.1:171392-229992 GCA_002309195.1 Treponema sp. UBA1226 | reverse complement strand
AAAAAGAATTCTCTTTTTGGAACAGAAGCTAAACAGGTTCTTGCAACAGAAGAAGAGTTCTGTGAAAAAATCGCTGCAGGTAAAAAAGCTCAGGTTACAAAAGACTTTATGATTATTGCCCGCATCGAAGAAATTATTGCAGGTTATACAGTTGACGAAGCAATTGCAAAAGCATTTGCTGCAGTTAAAGCAGGCGCTGACGGAGTTATGATTCATTCTAAAGATAAAAGCGGAATGGACATTAAAGAGTTCTGTCAGAAGTTCCGTGCTGAATACAAGAATATCCCGATTGTTCTTGTTCCGACAACATACAATCAGTTTACAGAAAAAGAACTCGCTGAATGGGGTGCAAACATAATCATTTATGCAAACCACATGCTCCGTGCAAGTTATCCTGCAATGAAAAAATGTGCAGAAAAAATTCTTGAAGCAGAACGCTCTCTTGAAGTTAATGACATCTGTATGCCGATAAAAGAAATTTTGGAACTTATTCCGGGGACAAAATAATGATTAGACCATCTTACTTTTACGATTTATTGATTAAAAACGGAACTGATTTTTTTGCCGGAGTTCCGGATTCACTTTTAAAAAATCTCTGTGCTTATATTACAGATAATGCTCCTGCAGAAAATCATATTATTTCTGCAAACGAAGGAAGCGCAACAGGTCTTGCAACAGGTTATCATCTTGCAACAGGTAAGATTCCGATGATTTACATGCAGAACTCTGGAGAGGGAAACATGATTAACCCTCTTATGTCTATTGCAGATCCTGATGTTTATTCAATTCCTATGCTTATCGTAATCGGATGGCGTGGTGAACCTGGAGTTCATGACGAACCGCAGCATGTAAAGCAGGGTAAAGTAACATGTGAACTTCTCGATGCCATGAAAGTTCCGTATGAAGTATTGAGTGACAACGAAGCAGAGCTTCCTTCTCAATTTGAAAAAGCTTACAAATATATAAAAGAAAATAATGCGCAGTATGCTTTTGTAATCAGAAAAGGGACTTTTGATGATTACACTTTAAAAAATAATATTCCAGTTTCGGGAAACATGAGTCGTGAGCAGGCAATCGAAAAAATAATGCTTGCAGCAGACGACAAAACTGCTTTTGTTTCTACAACGGGTATGATAAGCCGCGAACTTTATGAACTTCGTGACAAATATAATATGGGACATGACAGAGACTTTCTTACAGTCGGTGGAATGGGACATGCAAGCCAGATTGCTCTTTCGATTGCAATGCAGAAAAAAGACCGCGCAGTATTCTGTGTAGATGGAGACGGTGCAAGCATCATGCAGATGGGCGGAATGGCAACTATAGGAGCCAGGCGTCCTTCTAATTATGTTCACTTTGTTTTAAATAACGGAGCACATGATTCTGTCGGCGGGCAGCCTACTGTTGGCCGTGAAATAGATCTCTGTAAAATTGCACAAGGATGCGGTTACGAAAATGTAATTAAAGTAAGCACTCTCGAAGAGCTGGACGCTGTTTTAAAACAGGAAGACACAAAACAAAAACTTACTTTTATTGAAGTTCTTGTTACAAAAGGTGCAAGAAAAGATCTTGGACGACCTAAGTCAACTCCTGTAGAAAATAAAAACGCTTTGATGAACTTTTTAAAATAAAATATTTTTTGTGAGGACAACATGATTAAACAGGCAGTAATTGCGGCAGGTGGATTAGGAAGCCGCTTTGGAAACAGAACAAAAGAAATGCCGAAAGGTTTTATCGAAATCGATGGCGTTGCAATGGTAGAGCGCTCTGTACAGAAACTCATCGCAGCCGGAATTGAAGAAATCATAATCGGAACAGGCCACTGCTCGGAATATTATGATGAACTTGCAAAAAAATATCACGTGATTAAAACAGTAAGAAATGATAATTATGCAAATACAAGCAGCATGGGAACTCTTGCTGTCTGTGCTCCGCTTGTTAAAGGTGATTTTATCCTTCTTGAAAGCGATCTGATTTACGATGCTGTCGGACTTAAGGTTTTAATTAACGATGAAAGAAATAATGTAATTCTTGCAAGCGGAAAATCTAACAGTCATGACGAAGTTTATCTTGATGCAGATGAAGACGGTGTTCTTTTTGAAGTAAGCAAAGATAAGAGTATAATTCCGGATCCTGCAGGTGAGCTTGTCGGAATTACAAAAATAAGCAAGTCTTGCCTTGATAAGATGGTTTCTTATTACAACAGCGATTCATCTTTGATTAAGCTTGACTACGAAAACGCGCTCAAATATGTTTCTGTAAAAATGGACGAGCCTGTTTACGTTCATAAAGTTGAATATTATGCATGGACAGAAATTGATGACGAATCAATGCTTGAACGTGCAGAAAAAGAAATATGGCCTCGCATTAAAGAAAACGAATCTCTTCTTGCAATTCGCCGTGAAGTTCTTTTAAATCCTGGACCTTCTACAACAACTGACAGCGTAAAATACGCGCAGGTAGTTGCAGATATCTGTCCTCGTGAACTTGAATTTGGAAACCTTATGGAAGAAGTTGCAGAAGGGCTTACAGAGGTTTGTGCAGATAAAAAAGATTATATAACAGTAATGTTCGGCTGTTCTGGAACTGGAGCAGATGAAGCAATGGTAAGTTCATGTGTTCCGCCGGATGGAAAGCTTTTAGTTGTTGATAACGGATCGTATGGTGCGCGTCTTGCAAAGATTGCAAGTGTATACGGCATTGATATGGACGTATTTAAATCTTCAACTTATGAGCCGATAGACATTGCTGCTCTTGAAAAACAGATGCAGTCAAAAAAATATACTACATTTGCAATCGTATATCACGAAACTACGACAGGACTTTTAAATGACCTTGCAACAATCTGCCCTATGGCAAAAAAATACGGTATGACTACAATCTGTGATATCGTAAGTGCTTACGGTGGAATGCCTATCGATCTTGGAAAGCTTGGTATTGATTTTGCAACAAGTACTTCAAACAAGCACATCGGTGGTATGGCAGGTGTTGGTTTTGTAGTATGTAAACGCGATGAACTTCTTAAACAGAAAGACTGGCCGATGAGAAACTATTACTTAAATCTTTATGACCAGTATAAATATTTCCTCGAAACAAAGCAGACTCGTTTTACACCGCCTGTTCAGACATTCTATGCATTGCGTCAGGCAATCATCGAAACAAAAGTAGAAACAATCGAAAAACGGTTTGAACGCTTTACCGCATGCTGGGAAATTCTTGTTAAAGCACTGGATGAAATCGGACTCAAGATGCTCGTTGATAGAAAGTATCAGAGCCATTTTATTACTGCAATTTTAATTCCAGAGACACCAAAATATAATTTTAATGAACTTCATGATTATGCGCGCTCATTTGGCTTTACAATTTATCCTGGAAAGCTCGGAAATATCGATACATTCAGAATTGCAAATATGGGTGACATAAAACCAGAAGAGATGACACATTTTACATGTGTTCTTCGTGATTATATGCATTCAATCGGGGTGTGCTAAATAAAGAAGCCGGAACTTTTTAAGTCCGGCTTTTTTTTCTTTCCTAATTAGCTCTCTGAATGTATGTAGTTCTTGGTCTTAATGTAATTTCTACACGGCGGTTTACGGCACGGCCTTCTGGAGTTGTGTTGTCGCCGCCAGGAGCCGGGACTGTTGCACCATATCCTCTGTATGAGAATAATTCCTGAGGTATTCCTTCTTTAACAAGCGCATTGATAATTGTTACTGCGCGGTCTTTCGAAAGATTCATCTGGTTTACAGGTTGTCCGATATCTGCAGTATGTCCGCCTACGAAAATCGTAAATGCATTATAACTTAGTGCTTCTTTAAGAAGATTTACACATTCCTTGATTCTTGGTAATTCTTCTGGAAGAAGGTTAGGACTATCCGGAATAAATTTTAAGTTGTAAAGAAATTTAATTACATACTCATTAACTATGATTGCGTCCGGTCCGATTACCTGAGGAACTGGATAAAGTTTTATTTTTTCAATTGCAGTGTAATATGGTTCATCTTTAAGTGGAGCAGCAACATTATATACAAGCTGTTCTTTATCAAGAAGAATGACGATTTTCCCCTGACGAAGAAGTTCGAGATTATCATTAAGACATATGATTCTTAATGCATCTTCTTTTTTAATTACTATATCACTTCTGTTGTCGCCGAAAGATTCTGCTGCAAGAATATGAAGCGGATTGTTTCCTACGATATTTTTGTAGCGGCTTTCATCGTCAGAATAATCATAGTGACAGATTCCCATTTTTTTTACACAAGAAGGTTCAACCATATTCTTTTCGAAAATCAAATCCATTTCATCAGTAAAGATGCGCGGGAAAAAACATGGAGAAACTTCTTCTTTCATAAATTCTCCATGAACAGGAATTTTACCGCGTGCATCAATTATTATGCCGGAATATTTTCTTGTAGAAACCTGGTCAATCGGTTTACCGAGTTTGTACGGAACTGAATGTTTTACAAACAGTGAACTTATTTTAGTAAGTTCAATTGTATGATTTGTATTGAATACAGATGAATCCTGTTTAAAATAACCCATCGTGCATTTTGAATTTGAAATTATCTGTGTTAAATCGTGATATGTTATTTCTTCATTAACGACAAGGTCACAGATTTTTCTGGTTGAATCTACATTAAGCGTCAAAAGAGGATCTTTTACAAGATCAGGGACACGTGTATTTATGAGGTTTATAGCAGTCTGTTTTCCAGAAGGCATTAAAATGTCTGTCTTGTCTATATCAAGATTTATGTTTGACTTAAATTCCTGAGTCGTCCAGTTTACCCTTGAAGTTGATTCAAGAAGCGAAACCTGGCAGAAAGCTGCAGTAGTCATAAAGAGAGTAGTGATTAAAAATAAAGACTTTTTCATAAAATACCTCATAAAACCTTATCTCTGTTCTATTATCGGCTTAATAAATTTAATAGTTTATAGTAGAAATGATGTGATTTTGTAAAAGAATGTCATGCGCCGAGCGTGCCGTTCCGCGTGGAAGTCGTAAAGTCCATGTCCTGTGCGGCGGGGTAACGCCCCTTATAAGGCTTAAATTTAGCTTTTCCAGGACTTCTTCATCAAGCCGCAGTTCATTTGCAAGAGCTTTTAGACTTACGCTTTCTGTGACGGTTATATAGTCAAAATCATCGTAAAAAAAGTAGTTTTTACTGGAGGCCCCGCCGCAGTCTATATCGGAGGCTTTAGAAAGTGCGCTGTTGCCGTAGTACTCTGCGTTTCCTATGGAGTCGGCAACAGCGCAGAAATTGGGTACATAAACTTTAGCGTGCTGCGGGATAAGGTCATTTTCGCACAGGTCTTTGAAAGTCTTTTTTTCGCTTTTTAGAAGGGCACGGCTAACCGCTCCGGCTCCACAGTTATAGGCAGCCAGTGCAAGAGGCCAGTCTTTAAAAGTCCTGTAGTTTTCTGAAAGCTTTTTAAGTGCGGCATCGGTGCTTATCCACGGGTCGCGTCGTTCGTCGACGTATTCAGAAAGTTCCATGTAGGGCTTTACGCTGTTTGGCATGAACTGCCACATTCCGACAGAAACGCCGTTTACGGGTTTTGCGGTGGGTTTGTAGCTTGACTCGATTATAGGAAGGTATTCAAGGCACCATGGAAGGCCTTCTTCTTTAAGGCGCTTTCTTATATATGCTCTGTAGTCTGTGCTTGACTCGAGCATTTTTGCAAGATCTTTTTCTGAACAGTAAATCCTGCCGTTTTCAAGACAGTATTCGAGGGTTTCTTCGTCAAACCCCTCTGTAAAAAGGGCGCGGTACTCCTGTTTTTCCTGAGTAAAGACGGTAATTGGTAAATTCAGTATGAAAAAAAGAAAAACAGAGAAAAAGCGCCTTGCCTTTTGTGACATCAGAGCATGTCTCCGATGTAAATTCCGGCCCATTCCCATGTACCATGAATGTCAGGATCGGCCGGGAAATTTACTTCTCTGAAATAAAAATACCATGTAGGCATTGTAGTCCAGCCTGTCGTTCTGAGGTAAGCCTCGTTAGGGGTTGGACCCGGGATAAGATCCTTATCGCATGTGATTCTGTTTCCATGCATATAGTTTGCCATCGAAAAGTCTACCTGGCCTGTACTTGCGTTTTCGTCCTGCTTCCATGAAACTGCAAAGAAATTAACTTTTGATCTGTATGTATCAAGTTTTTTAGGCTGGTAGCGGAAAATAGCTTCTTTAATCGCATTTTCGAGTGCACCAAGTGACTTGAAAGTCCAGTTTTTAGGTGAATTATTGAAGTCTATGAGTGTTTTTGCGTAGTTGTACGCATCAGGTATATCTGCAATCTGGATTGTAGCGCTGTCCGGCTGTTCGATGAACATATTGTAGGTTTTTAAGGCTTTAGTCCATTCACCGATTTTTTCATATTCGCGGGCAAGTCGCATGTAGATTTCTGTGATGCTTATGTTTGCAGGAAAGCGGTTTATGAGCTGGTTAAAGTATTTGATGCGGCTTTCAGGGTTACGGCTGATTTTTATGAGGTTTTCGAGGCATAAAAAGTGAACCGACTGTCCCATCACAATTAAATCCTGGTAATTTTTTATGATTCTTTCAAAATAGAACTCTGCCATAGGCTCTGCGTTTGTATTCATGTAGGAATATGCTACCATTAAAAGCCAGTATGCGTTAAATTTGTCCTGGGGATGTTCTTCGACCCATTCTGTAAGGTATACGATAAGTTGTGTGTCGCGGCCGTTTGCAAGATAGGTTTTTGCAATGGCGTTCATCATTGCTGCCTTTGCATCGTCTGTCGTACGCTCAAGATTTGACAGATATGTAAGTTCTTCTATGGTTTTTTGGTATGTTTCATGCGTTAAATCGCGTTTTGAGCATGAAAATGCCAGAATTGAACATATAAAAAGGCTGAATGCACTCAAAACAACGTGTATTTTTTTCATAATCATAATTTTACTTTATCATATGCTTTTGTTATTGGCAAGATTGCACTTTTTGTAGTATGCTAGATAGAACAGGTGGAACAGATGGCAGAGAAGAGTAAAGTTAAGTTTTTCAGGACAACGCTTGCGATAGGATTTATGTGTATTTTGATAGGATTATCTCTGATTCTTATACTTCCTGCAAAAAATACAGAAGGATTCCTTTTTATATTTTTCTTTGTTCTCATGTGTCTTGCAGCTTTTTTGACTTATGCGTCTTTAGTTCTTTTAAAACCCGTGCTTTTATACAGCGGAATGAATTTATTCATTTATTCTGTTGCGGCAGAAATTTTTACTACAAAACTTATTCCGGTGCATATGTCAAAAATCTGGCCTCTTTTTATGATTGTTTTTGGAATTACATTGATTCCGAGCGGTTATCTTAGATTTAAAAAAATAAGAACCGTTTATCTTATTCCTGCAATCGTACTTGTTTTTCTTGGAACAGTATTCTCTCTTTTTTCATTCCATATAATAAAAGTTTCTTTCAGAAGATTCATTGCATTTGTATGGCCTGCAATTTTAATTGCAGGAGGACTGTTTTTAATTGTTTACTATTTATATAGTCAGAAATATGAAGAATCATTTATTCAGGATTCTGATGACCAGGATGAACAGGAAGACGGAGAAGATTAATGCTTAAAGGTCATAAGACCGTAAGTCTATATAAATACATTTTTATTTTACTCACTGCGGTTGTTACGGGGCTTTCTGTTTCTGGATGTCAGAGTTCAAAACAGGAAACCGTTGCAGGTGCTGATAAAAAAATGACGGCATCATATGCGGGTGAAGAAAAAGAAGAAACTCCTGTTGATTTAGAAAATTCTACTCCGATAAAAGTTGAACCAAAGAAAAACGTTTCTTTTTTTTCTTCTGCCGATGACGAAGTAATAAAGGAAATTAAAATCGGTTCACCGCAGGCATTGCGCCGTGCAGTTTTAAAATTTAAAAAAGCTCAGATTGATTTTTCAGAAAGTGAAATTACTCTTTATAATATTGCTCAAGCTTTTATGACGATGGCATATCCGTCGGAAAAACCTCTGGAAAATGTTCCGCAGGTTAAAAAGACAAATAATTATATCGGAATGCTTAATTCTGCAAAATCAGGAATTTACGAATATAATCCTGAAGCAAAAGAATTTTTTGATTATGTAATTCCGTGTCTTGTTTTATGTACTTCAACTGTAAAGACAGATTATTACGATTCTGCAGAACGCGCTCTTAATGCGGCGCTTTCCAAAAATTCTGATTCGGTTTTGTGTAATTATCTTCTTGGTAAACTTTACGTTAAAAAAGGTGAGTATGCAAAAGCGATTTCATGTTTTGACAAAGCTACAGAAACAAATGCAATTGTATTTGAAATCCTTTTCGAAAAAGCAAACTGCCTTATAAAATTAAAGAAGTATGATCAGGTTTCTGCTATCCTGGATAAACTTGTAATACAGTTTCCATCTGATGTAAAGATTTTAAAACTCTACGCGACGACAGCATTTTTAATGAATGATTATCAGAAGGCAGAACAGTATGCTTCTCTTGTGCTGCAGCAGAATCCTTCTGACCTTGAGTTTATTCTGTTTCGTGCAAAGATTTTCGTAGAGACTGCAGAATATTTAAAAGCTTCTGCTCTTCTTGATGTGTATTCAAAAACTTATCCGGATAAAAATGAATACCTTCTTCTTCGCGCAAGGATTCAGAAAGAGTGGAATAAAAATCTTAATGCTGCCGTTGCGACGATTGAACATGCTCTGACACTTTATCCGTCTGATATCGATGTAATTCTTTATGCGGCCGAGCTTGCTTCTGAAACCGGTGCAAAGATAAACGGTAAAAACGGTGGTGAACTTGCTGCGGTAATTTTAGCAGAAGATTCGTCAAACCAGAAAGCACTAAGAGTTAGTGCACAGTCTTACTTTAAAGAAGAAAATTATTCTCAAGCTTATGCGATGAGTAAAAGAATGATGGGACTTCCTTATGTTCCGCAGGAAGGAATCTTACTTCATATAAAAATCTGTCTTGCTGCAAAATATAATGAAGAGGCGTGGAAATACGCCGTGTCTGTATACGAAAAAAACAATACTGACCCGCTTGCAATCCAGACTTATATAGATGTAATGCGAAAGACGGGAAGAACGGCGGCTGCTTCAAGGATGATAAACAACCTGCTTTCTTCGAATCCGTCGGCATCCATGAAAAGCTATCTTCTTTATGAACGCAGCTTCCTGCAGGGAACAGAAAACGCCCAGCTTGCGGACCTTCGCTCAAGCCTTATCGCAAACCCGCGTAATTCTGAGGCTTTGTTCAGAATGTACCAGATTTACTACAACAGAAAGGACTATAAAAAGGCCCAGTATTACTTAAAACAGGTAGTATCGCTCAATCCGAACAACGAAAAATACATAAAACTCAACGCAGAAATTGAAGCTCTTGTCAAATAGTCAAAATCTGTGTTATTCTATTCAAACTAATATTTTTATCAAAAAACAGGAAGGATTATATGTTGTTTTATAGTTTTCTGGACACTGCAGCAACCGAAGCTAATGGTGCCGCTTCTATGGGTAACCTTGCTCTTACAGTTGTAGCAATGATCGCAATTTTCTATTTTTTACTGTTCAGACCACAGAAAAAACAGGAAAATGAAGCAAAAAAAATGCTCGAAGCCCTCAAAAAGGGAGACAAAATCTTAACATATGGTGGAATATACGGAATTGTTTCTTCAATTAAAGATAATTCTGTAATTGTAAAAGTAGATGAAAATGCAAAAATTGAATTTTCAAAATCTGCCATTGCAAAAGTAGTAAACGAAGAAGAAGAAAAAGCTAAGGCCGAAGCAGAAAAAGCTAAAAAAGAAAAAGCCGAAGCTAAAAAAAATAAAGAATAAAAATAAATTTTGGAGCAATAAAAAATGAGTAAACGAAATCGTTTTCTTATCGTTCTTGCAGTTTTAGGCATCTGTTTATATTGTCTGTGGCCATCTATTAACTGGTACTTCCGTACACCAAAAGATGCACAGCAGATTGCTTTAAGTTCGCTGGAAAGAATCAGAGATTATTCTATTGAAAAAGCTGTTGAATCAGTAAAAAAACTGGAAGCAGATGTAAAGACAAATCCGTCTGCATCTGTTCCTGCAGAATATGAATGGCTTGTTAAAGAATCAAAAAAGAACTATAAAAAGTTCGGTAAAGAAATTCCTTCACAGATGACTTTATCAGCTATGCTTAATGGTTTTAGTTTCGGATATAACACAGATACTCCGGAACAGAAAAAAGAAGCTGCAAATGCAATTCATTCTGGTCTTATCACAATGTTCCAGGATAAATACAAGAAGGAAATCTTAAAGAATAAAGATACTTATACTAACTCTGTAAAGCTTGGTCTTGACCTTGCCGGTGGTGTAAACGTAATCATTCATGCAGATCTTGATGCAGCAGTTGCAGCAAAGGGAGCAGATCTTAAGCCAGAAAACGTTCCGTATTTTAAGGAACAGGCAATCAATACTGCAATCGAAACAATTACAAGCCGTATTGACCGCTTTGGTTTAACAGAACCTGTAATCCGCAGACAGGGAGAAGACAGAATCTATATCGAAATCCCTGGAGAAGGCCAGACAACTTCTATGGATGCAATCATTCAGGGAAATGGTCTTTTGAACTTTAGACTTGTTGATGATGATGCAACAACTGCATTCTACAATTATTACGGAACACATCTTGATACTACATTTGATTCAAACAAAAAACTCATTGATCCTTCAATTATTCCTGATGACTGTGAAGTTCTTGGAATGTATATAAAAGATGATTATGGTCTTGATCAGTTCTATAGATATGTTGTTGTAAAAAAAGAAATCGCACTTGACGGTAAACATATTACAAACGTAATGATTTCTACAGACAAGATGGGACAGACTGGTGTTGACCTTACACTCGACTTTAAGGGTGGAGAAATCTTTGGTGAGTTTACAGGAAAGAACGTAGGTAAAAAACTTGCAATTGTAAGTGATAATAAAGTAAAATCTGCTCCTGTAATCAGACAGGCAATCACAGGCGGTAACGTTCGTGTTGATGGTTTTGGAACAGAAGAAGCTCAGAATCTTCAGAAAGTACTCGAAACTGCTTCACTTGATGTACCACTTGAAATTGAAAGCCAGCAGGTAATCGGTGCTTCTCTTGGTGCTATTTCTATCAAGCAGGGAACAAATGCACTTATTATCGGTCTTGCTTTAATTATGATCTTCATGCTCATTTATTATAAGGGAGCCGGAATTAATGCTGTTGTTGCACAGGTATTAAACCTTTACTTCCTTTTCTCAATTCTTTCTGCATTCAACTTAACATTAACATTGCCAAGTATTGCCGGTATGGTTTTAACAATTGGTATGGCCGTTGATGCTAACGTAATTATTTTTGAACGCATTAAAGAAGAACTTAGAAACGGAAAAAGCCGCAGAGCTGCTATCGAAGCAGGATTTGACGGTGCTCTCTGGGCAATCATGGACTCTAACATTACTACATTCATCGCAGCATTGTTCCTTTCTATCCTCGGAACAGGTTCAATTCAGGGATTCGCAGTAAGCCTTGCAATCGGTGTTGCATCTTCTGTATTTACAGCACTCTTTGTATCACGCCTTATGTTTGACTTTAATACCGATACATTTAACCGCGAAAGTGTAAGTATCAGCTGGAGGATAAAATAATGAAAAAGAGAATTCAATTTAGTAAAGCTTTTGTTCCTGCTGCTATTTTAAGTTTCGTTGTAATCGTAGTTGGAATCATTAATATCTGCACACGCGGAATTAATTTCTCAATTGACTTTAAGCCTGGTTATATCGAAGAAGTAAAGATTTCTTCTAATCCTTCTGTTGAAGATGTACGCGCAGCTCTTTCTGGAGTTTCTGGCGTTGCAGTAAAAATGGTAGGAACAGGTGAAGCTCTTGCATATCAGATCAGAGTTGGTGAAGACAAATCAAATGAAGCTATCATCGATACAATCAATGCTGCTCTTGAAAAAGCTTATCCAGATGGTTCTGTTACAGTTCTTAAGACAGACTTTATCGGAAACCAGCTTTCTCATTCGCTTGCATTCCAGTCTGTTCTTCTTCTTGTAGGAACAATGCTTTGTATCTGGATTTATTCTTCGATAAGATTCCGCTGGGACTTCGCTCTCGGTGCAATCATTGCATTGATTCACGACTCACTTATAATGTTTTCTTTCCTTGCTATTTTCCAGGTTGAATTCAGTACAACTTCGATTGCGGCAGTTCTTACAATTATCGGTTATTCTATAAACGATACTGTTGTAATTCTTGACCGTGTAAGGGAGAACATTCAGACACTTGAAGTTAAGAATTTTAAGGAAGTTATTGACCAGTCATTAAGCGATACATTAAGCCGTTCTATCATCACGACTGTAACGACATTGTTTGCTGTAGTTTCTCTTTATATATTTACAAGTGGAACTATTCATGACTTTGCATGGGCTTTAATCATCGGTTTGTTGAGTGGATGTTATTCATCTGTATTTATTTCAAGCGGATTCATTTCGTTTGTAAGAAAAAACTGGAAACCAGAATTTGGCCTTCATGCATTTACAAAACCAGAACCAAAAACAGATTTCTAAGATATCTGTAAAGTTCTAGGAAAAAAGCCTGCGGGAAAGTAAAAAATCCGCAGGTTTTTTTATTAGTGAAAATATAAATAAAGTGCGGAGCAGAAACAAATATGGGAAGCACTTCTAAGCGGAGCGCAGCGTGCGGGCCCTATATTTTTTCTACGGGAGCACTTTTTATATTTTTACATCTAAAAAAGACTGTATATTTTTTTTACTTTTATGTAGAATATTTACTATGAATGTTATTAAGGCAGATACATTAGGCTACTGCATGGGTGTTCGTCGCGCCGTAGAAAGCGCAGAAGTTGCCCTTAAAGAATATAAGGACAAAAAAGTATATTCTCTTGGACCGCTTATTCATAATCAGAATGCGCTTGATGATCTTGCATCAAAAGGCCTTAATATCATTGATGAAAACTCAATCGATGATATTAAAGAAAACAGTGTAGTTATAATCAGGGCTCATGGTGTAAAACCTTCGGTAAAAAAGATTCTTGAAGATAAGAATACTGTCATAATCGATGCGACATGTCCACGCGTAACTGTAAGCCAGAACCGTGTAAGAGAATTTTCAAGACAGGGTTATACTGTTTTTCTTACAGGCGATAAGGGACATGCAGAAGTAGAAGGAATAAAAGGCTTTTGCGAAAGTGATTTTTACTGCATAGAAAATCTGTCCGAAGCTCAGGATGTTTTAAAGACAAACACTTTTGAAAAAGTCATGCTTTTAAGTCAGACAACGTTCAGCGAAGTAGAATTTGCAAAAATTTCTGAATATTTTAAGACGTTTTTTGATGCGAAAAAGGGCGATGATAAAATTCAGCTTGTAATAATAAATACAATATGTCCTGCAACAAAACAAAGGCAGGAAGCACTGGAAAAACTTTCTGGAAAAGTTAAGGGAATAATCGTTGTCGGCGGAAAAAAATCTGCAAACACGGTAAGACTCTACCAGAAGGCTTCATCTTATGTAAAAAAAGCAGTTCACATCGAAAACGCCTCAGAAATCCCGGACGAGTTTTATTTACTTGATACAGTCGGCATAACGGCAGGTGCAAGTACTCCGGACAGTGTTATTGACGAAGTGGTAGAAAGACTTACAAAATAGGTTATGCCGGTTGGCAGATACTACGGGTAGTTGAAATACTGATATTATTTCTATATAATTAAACAATTATGGAAACAAGATGTTTTAGTATGTTAAAGCCTGGCGTTTTGAATCGCAGGCTGGTGGGAGAGGTAATAAGCCGCCTCGAAAAGAAAGGATTAAAGTTAGTAGGCTTAAAAATGATGAATATTTCAAGGGAACTTGCAAGCAAGCACTATATCGAGCATAAGGGCAAGCCTTTTTATGATTCTCTTGTTGATTACATTACTTCTGGACCTGTCGTTGCAATGGTATGGCAGGGCGATGACTGTATTACACTCGTAAGAAAGCTCTGTGGTGCTACAAGCCCGGCAGAAAGTCATCCGGGAACTATCCGTGGAGACTTCTGTTCTCACACACAGCATAATATCATCCACGCATCTGACAGTGATGAAAGTGCAAAGCGCGAGATAGATCTTTTCTTTAAAGAAGAAGAAATCATTGACTGGGAAGATACACTTGCCTGCTGGCTGTAAAGCCTTTTTAATCAGGAGCTGGAGGATTTGCAATGAATTCTAAGACTGTCGGAGTAATCGGAGCAGGGGCATGGGGAACAGGTTTTGCTCAGGCACTTGCACGCGGTGGACATAAAGTTGAACTTTGGGCGCTCGAAAGCGAAGTTGTTGATTCAATCAATAATGAACATGAGAACAAAAAATTTCTTCCGGGTTTTAAACTTTCAGAAAACATCACTGCTTCTTCTGATATCGAAAAAGTTGCGACAAAAAAAGATTTTCTTATTTTAGCAAGCCCTTCACTTTATCTTGCTTCGACTGTAAAAAAACTTGTTACGATTCCTAATATCGCTGACGGTGATACTTTTATAGGCGTTTTGACAAAAGGTTTTGTTCCGACTAAAAAAGGTGCAAAGCTTTGTCTTGAAACAATTGAAAATGTACTACCCGGAATTTACAAAGGAAACACAGTTTATATTTCGGGACCGAGTCATGCAGAAGAAGTTGCAATGGGAAAACTTACAGGTCTTATTGCCGCTTCTGAAAATCCAAAGAACACAATTATATTCCGCGAGCTGATGAGGGTTCCTGGAATCGTTGCATATTCAAGTCTTGATGTTGTCGGTGTACAGGTTTGTGCAGCCGTTAAGAATGTTATTGCAATTGTATACGGAATCTGTGATGCAATTTCGCAGAACTCGGATACGTTCGGTGATAACTCAGAAAGCCTTCTTCTTGCTGCAGGATTAAACGAGATTCAGCAGCTTGGTTTTGCAATGGGTGCAACTCATGCAGAAACATTTACTTCGATTGCAGGCGTTGGTGACCTTGATGTTACATGTAAAAGTAAATACGGAAGAAACCGTCGCTTTGGTCAGGACATTATAAATAAAAATATTCTTTCTAAATTTAAAAACCTTGATGATCTTATTGCACGCGTAAACGAAGTCGGATATTTACCGGAAGGCGCAATCGCATGCAAATACGTATATGAAATTTCTGAACGTCTCGGATTAAAACTTGTAATCTGCGACGGACTTTATAAAATTTTAAATTGCGAAATTGAACCAGAAGATTTCCTTCGCGATCTTTTGAGATTAAAAAAACGTGTTAAAAAATAACTGACGGAGATAATCCATGTTAGAAAAACTGACTAATACTTTTAGCGGAATAATCAAGACCCTCAGCGGTAAATCTACGATTACAGAAAAAAATATCGAAGATACAGTTGAACAGATTAAAATGGCCCTTCTTGAAGCAGATGTAAACGTAAGGGTTGTAAGGCGTTTTGTAAATTCAACTATAGAAGAAGCTAAGGGCGAAAAAGTATTAAAGGCAGTTGATCCGGGACAGCAGTTTGTAAAGATAATCAACGACAAAATCGTTGCAATGCTCGGAGATACAAAGACAGACCTTAAGCTTAAAGGTCCTGACACTCAGTCAGTAATTCTCATGCTTGGTCTCCAGGGTTCGGGTAAGACAACGGCCAGCCACAAGCTTGCAGCGCGCTTAAAGAAAGAGGGTAGACGTCCTCTTTTAGCTGCGTGTGACCTTGTACGTCCTGCCGCTATTGAACAGTTATGTGTTCTCGGAGCAAAGATTGATGTTCCGGTTTATAAAGAAGATACAAAAGATGCAGTACGCGTTGCAAAAAACGCACTCGATTATGCAAAGAAAAACGGTCATGATGTAATTATCCTTGATACGGCAGGACGCCTCCAGATTGACGAACAGATGATGGCAGAACTTGTCGCAGTAAAGAAAGCCGTTAATCCTGACGAAGTCCTGCTTGTTGCAGATTCGATGACAGGTCAGAATGCAGTTGATATTGCAAAGACTTTTGATGAGCAGCTTGGTCTTACAGGTGTTATCCTTACAAAGTTTGACTCTGATGCGCGCGGTGGTGCGGCTCTTTCTTTAAAGACAATTACTCAAAAACCAATTCTTTTTATCGGTACCGGTGAAAAGACAGAAGATTTTGAAGTATTCCATCCTGAACGAATTGCAAGCCGCATTCTCGGAATGGGCGATATCGTTTCTCTCGTAGAAAAAGCTCAGGAACAGGTTACTATAGAAGATGCAAAAAAACTCGAAGCAAAAATGTCTCGCAACGAGTTTACCCTCGATGATATGCTTGAACAGTTTAAGCAGGTTAAGAAGATGGGGTCAATGCAGTCACTTATGGAAATGATACCAGGACTTTCCGGTGCAATGCAGGGTCGCGATATTGATACAAGCGGAATGAAAAGGCAGGAAGCAATAATTCAGTCGATGACCAAAAAGGAAAGGGCAAACCATCTTATTATTGGTCCCAGCCGCAGAAAAAGAATTGCAAAAGGTTCTGGAACTTCTGTTGCAGAAGTAAATAAATTAATCAAGCAGTTTGAAAAAACAAAGCTCACTATGAAAAAACTTGCACGCAACAAAGGCATGCAGTCAAATCTTATGAATCAGCTTATGGGACAACGATAATAGAAGCTTCGCGTCCTTCGTTAGACCAGGCTCTGTCCGGATTTGTACTGTCGGCAAAAGCTTTTGTTCCGTTATAGAATGAGTAGTAGTATGTTCCACGCGGCAACGGAATGTAGATTTCGTAATAGCCGGGTTTTGTTTCTGTAAGTTCGTAAATCCATGAATCCCAGTTTGTAAATGTTCCGCCGATACGGATTCTCTGACCTGAAGGTCCTTCGTAGATAAAGTGAACACCTGCGTCTGTTCTTGATGTTTCGTTTTTGTGGTAGTTTTTCACATCGAGTGTTGATACTTCGATTCCGGTGTAGGGATTGTAGTATTTATTTTCGTTTGTCGGATCTGTTGTCCAGATTCCGTCAACTATGATGCGGTATGAAATTGATTCAATATCTTTTGGAAGCTCAAGTATGTAAAAATAAAAACTGTCGATTTCATTGTCATCGATGTCGGTTCTCGATTTTTTCATGAAAGAGTGAATCTGCTTGTAATCCTCAAAATCAAAGGCAATACCTATGTGGCGCGGACCTTTTTCGGCTGTAAAAACGACATAATCGTCCGACTGATACGGAGTATCTACACCCGGAATGTCGTTTGCGACAACGCGGTATTCGTAAGGGTATTTAAAATCTACGGCAGGAGCGTTTTTCTTGCCCTGCGGTTTTGCCTTGGCAAAAACAGGAGTTGAACCTGCCAAAACCAGTATAATCATGAGAAATTTTACAAAGCGTTTCATACATTGATTATCGGTTTTATTTTCGTTCAGTTTAGCAAAATAAAAAATTTTCCATATAGTATAAAAAAATTGTGACAAATGCCGTAAATATATGATATAATATTTCAATGGAATATAGTTCTTAAGGCTTACTGTATTCCGTTGATTTGGGGAAAGAATATTAATTTATGCCGGGTTTAAGTCAATTAAGAAAATTAAGCGAAGATGTGCTCAGATTAGGTAATGAAGCAAAACTGCGTTCAGAACGCGGTGAAAAGCCTGTCGTTGCTACAATTCCGTCTTCGGTTCCAGATATAGATGACTCAGAAGATTTCGTTTTAGGTCTCCCAGAAAAAGAAACAGATGCTCCAACAGAAGAAGAACTTGCAGAAAAAGAGCAGGAACAGGCCGCAATGGCTTCTGCCGCAAGTGACCTTGAGGCATTGCTTGCAGGAAATGCTCCGGCTGCAGAACCTGACCTTTCTGGAATTTTAAATCCGCTTGATGCGGGAGACGGAATCCCGGACCTTAGTGCTTTTGAAGTTCCTCCTGAACCTCCAAAGAAAGAAGAACCATCGATCGCAGACATGAGTCTTGACGATCTTCTTAATATGCCTTCTGCAGATTTTGCAGAACCAGAGCCTGCTCCTGAACCAACACCAGCTCCAGATATATCTGATATCCAGATGCCGGATGTTTCGTTTCCTGATGTTGAAATGCCTCAATCTGCACCGGCTCCTGCTGCTTCTGCCGGCGAACCTGATGATTTTTCTATTCCGGATATTTCTGACATTTCTGATGCAGAAGAAGTTCCTCTTGAGTCAGTTGAATCAACTCCAGTAAGTTTTGAACCTGTTCCGGAAGAAACAGATGAGTTTAGTTTTTCCGGCGACGCGATAGATTTAAATGCTGATATCCCTGAAGAATTTTCTGAAGGTGTACCTTCGTCTGCGAAAAAAACTGCAGAACAGGATGAATCGACTTTAACGCCTTTAGATGATGAAGGCGGAAATGTTTCTGAAGAATTTACTGCCGCTCCTGAAGCTGCTGCAGAAGTTACTGCAGAACCTGTAATGCCGGAGGATGCAATCCCTGATGCTGGAGACTTGCCTTCGATGGATAGTGCAGAGCCTTCTGGTTCTGCAGATGAAATTCCGACATCGGGTGATTTTGGTTTTGATGCGATAGATACTTCGGGGCTCGATGATTTTGGTGCTGCAATGACAGATGCAGGTGCTGCTCCTTCGATGGATGCAGGAATGGACTCTGCAGGTGCGGGACCTGGTTTTGGAGATGAGTTTGATCCATCTGCTGTAGATCTTTCTGGATTAAATCTCGGAGATGATTCTGCTTCTGATGGGGCAGCTGCTCCGGAAGGGGAAGCAGTATCCCCTGAAATTTTTGATACATCCGAAATGGATGGTGTCGGAATGTCTGACTTTAACATTCCTGATACAGATTCTAAACTCAGTGGAGGCGGAAGTTCTGACTTCGAACTTGATGCTGACGGTGCAAGTGATCTTGATTTTGAAATTGCAGGATATACCGGAGCAGATGCAAATCCATTTGATAAAAGCGGCCGTGTAAAGTCACAGATTGCAGAACCTAAAGAAGAACGCAGAAAGAATACTCTTACAGATTCTGAATATAAGAAATTTAAATCGAACTTAAAATATTATCCTCTTAACGTGCGCATTGCAGTTGAGGATATGATTGTCAAAAATGAATTTACTGATGATGTAATTTTTGAAGTAATCGAAAAGATATTAAAGAAAGTTCCTGCAAGACAGCTTGCTTCTCATCTTGAAAAGATGCTTGATATCCAGCTTTCTGTTCCGCGAGATTTTGAACGACGTACGGCAGAAGAATATGAAGCATACAAGCAGTCGATTCAGTATCAGTTAAAGAACAGAATCCTTCCGGCAATTGTAATCGGTATCGTTGCCTTTATGATGCTTTTCTGCGTTGGATACCTTTCTACGGAATTTATCGTAAAGCCTGTTATTGCAGAAAAATATTACAGAGAAGGTTACAAGCTCCTTGAAATCGAAGAGTTCCCTCAAAGTGAGATTAAATTTAATAAAGCAGTAGAAACAAAAATCAAGAAAAAATGGTTCTTCAGATATGCGCAGGGTTACAGAAAACACAAGCAGTATGACCGTGCAGAAAAGATGTATGTAAATATTTTAAGACTCTTTAATCATGACAAGCAGGGTGGCCTTGAATATGTAGACATGGTGCTTTATGACCTTGCAAATTATGAAAAAGCAGAAGAAATCTGTAAAAGGGAAATCCTTGATTATCATATAAATGACATCGATGGCATTCTTCTTCTTGGAGATGTATATCTTGAGTGGGGAACAGAAAAAGACCCTGAAAGATTTGAAGATGCCTTTGAACAGTATTCTCTTGTCCTTAGCCTTGTAAAAGAGCCTAAAAACGAGTATTACGCAAGGTTGATGCGTTACAGTGTAAGGACAGATAAGTTAAAGGATGTCCTCCAGTACAAGGAAATGTTCTATCCTGACGAAAAATCACTGAGCGGTGATGACTGGACAGAGATGTCCGGCTATCTTATGGACAAACTTTTCGGAAACCTTACTCCGCAGGAAGAATATCTTAGAAATTCAATCGAAGACGTTCTTGCAATGCTCAGATATTCGATAAAGAGAAGCCCTAAAAATCCTATTTCAAGATATAATCTTGCACGCTACTTTATTGAATCTGGCAATCATACGAGCGCTCAGAAGGAACTTGATGCAACGATTAATCTCTTTAAGGAAGCTCCGTCATTAAAGAGAAGGGATGTTTACAAGTATCTTGATACTTACAGACTCCTCGGTGAACAGTATGTTTACGAACGTGAATATCTTAAGGCAAGAGAAACATTTACAGAAGGAATAGCTTTGTTTGAAGAAAAGAATTCTGTAAGTGGATTTGAAAGTGATAAAAAGGTCGGAATAATGTATCAGGATATGGGTGATATTGATTACTTTATTTCCGGAGATCTTGAAGAAGCAAAACGTAATTATGTAAATTCAATTAATAACAAGAATGATAACTCTGCAGTAAGATATAAAATCGGTTACGTTGATTACGGTAACAAGAATTACGAAGATGCATTTAAAAACTTTGTAATCGCATGTGAAGAAAAAGAAAATGATTCTAATCTCCTGCTTGCGCTTGGAAACACGCTTTCACTTCGTAACGATGATTATGCATGTTCAGGATATTATGACAGACTGCTTGATGTAATTAATGCAGGAATTTCAAGAAAAGATGTTATTCTTCCTCAGGTAAAGGATGAAGATACTATTCTCGTAGATTTGTATATGAAGGCTTCGAATAACCTTGGTGTAAGCCAGTTCAGACTTGCACGTGAAACCGGTGACAGTAGCCTTAATGGGGCATGTATAAATAATTTCCAGAACTCGCTTCGTGCTTATGATGCACTTACAAGAAATCCGGATACTATGGTTCGTATCGGTGGAACAAATCTTGCTGAACTTAACATCAAGTATGTAACGAATCCTACAACATCATTCGAACCTGCAATTTATACAGAAATTCCGCGTACACTGGAAAACGAAAAGAAGCTTGAATAGTTTCGGTTTTGATTGAGGTTTTAATTTGAAACTTTCGTGTCCGTATAACGGAATACTGATAAGAAGATATCTTAACTCTGTATATAAAGAGATTTTCAGAAAATCAATTCATCTGTGTACGGCATTTATTCCTCTGCTTTTAAATCATTTTTACTGGACTATAGAAATTCTTCTTATGCTTGCAGTTGCAGGTTTTTCTTTAAGCGAAATTTTACGGCTTAAGGGAATCGAAGTTCCTGTTGTTTCTGATATAACAAAGGTTGCAGCAAGAAAACGTGATGAAGGAAGATTTGTTCTTGGTCCGGTTACTCTTGTTTTAGGAATAATTGTTTCAAGTCTTATTTTCCCTCGGCAGGCGTACACTATAGGAATTGCTTCTCTTGCATTTGGTGACGGGCTTGCAAGTCTTTGCGGAAAACTTTTTGGCCGTATACACATTCCTTTTACAGAAGGAAAAACGGTTGCAGGTTCTTTAAGCTGTTTTTTTGCGATATTTGTCTGTTCGTATGTGATATGCCGCAATGTCTATGCGAGCCTTTTGATTGCACTTCTTGGAATGATTATCGAGGTGTTCCCGCTTCACGATCTGGATAATTTTTTGATTCCGCTTGGAATAGGCTACGCTGCAAAAATCCTTTTGTGTTAATTCGTGCGAGGGGGCGTCCATTTATTCCCAGAGGTACATTTTATGCAGTGCCTTCATGTAGAGTCTTGTTCCGGTTATAAGAAGGACTGCGCCTGTCGTTGTAATGCACAGGATGTCTGAACATTCCATAAGATGGATTCCTGTCGCAGTAAAAAGATAGCTTATCAATATTTTGATTATGCTTTTATTTTCTGTATCGCGGTATGTAATTATAAAAGTCAGAATCGTAAGAAGAGAAACGACTGCAAACAATGCAACAAGTACGTTTAGAAAGCCGCACTCAATCCCGAAAGTCTTTGTAGAAACGCTTGTGTTAAGCGGAATGCATAGAGTTACGAAAATGCTTACAGTAAAGATTGCGGTAAGGTCCATTTCTATATTGAGTTTCTGCGAATCTTTTGACTCGATTGCAATGTAAAAGAAAGAAAAAAGACACAGAAGCCGTCCCAGAAGGGAATATTTCCCGAGAAGAAGGTAGAACTGCGAAAAAGTGCGTTTAAGGTCAAAAACACCGATTATAAAGCGCGAAAGTTCAAACTGGAACCCGAAAAGGACAACGCAGAAAAGAATTATGAGGGTAGACTGTGTTTTTTCAAAGCTGAACAGCAAAAAAAAGGCAGCAACCGGGATAAAAAACTGCAGGAAAATAAGTGTATAAATGACAGATTTTTCGTTCGGTTTGAAAAATGAGAAATTTTTGAACGAAAAAAGAGACGAACCCAGAGTATTTGCAAGCGTTCCGTCCAGGGATTTTACTATTATTGTAGCAATTACACCTAAAAAACAGAGGGTAGAAAACAGGGCAAAGATTTTTATTATTCTGTTGCGGGTTCTTAATGTCATAACGCAATTTTACATTCAAAAGAAATAATAGTAAAGCCTAAAGTGTTATTTTAAATATCCGATAATCTATAAGAAGATATTTCTAAGTAAATAACTAAATCTTTTATTAGAGGGTAAGGGAAAGATTTATGAAAAAGATAATTATTTTTGCTTTCGGCTGTATTCTTGCAGGTTTTGCTGCATTTGCAGGTGATGTTGCAGTTTTTGAAGATATCGGTTTTTCAAAAGATGGAAAGACTTATTTCTTTGGTGAATACGGAAAAACAGACAAGAAGTTCATTCCGTATGGCGAAATCTATGGCGTAGATGTTGCTAAAAATGAATATATTCCTGGAAAGGTTTTTAAGTCTCAGGATAAAAAATGCACAAAGGCAAGTAAGGATGTTTACGAAGAACTTTATGCAAAGCATTATTCTGAAATCCAGAAGTATGAATGCTATAAAGCACAGCCTGTTGACCTTCTTTACGTAATGGAAGAAGAATCAAAGGGGTCTACAGAAGAAATAGTTTTCAAGAGTTTTGAAGAAAGTGAATATACATATCACATTAAACTTATTCCGACTTTCTACGGCAATAAATCTTCTTTCTATATTGATGTAAGTGTTTATGACAAAGACAACAAGCCTGTATTAAAGTACAAAGCAGGAACACCATCCGTTAAACGAGCTAACGTAACAGATTATAAGATTGTAAAGATTTTTACTAACAAGACGAAAGATGGAGTAGTTTTTGTAGTAGAAAAAAGAATTGAAGATGAAAACGGCGTTTCAATCAGATACATGGTTGAAACTACAAAATTAGAGCATCCTGTTGACGCAGAAAGCAGATAGTTAAAAATCAGAAAAATCCTCCTGTAAAGAAGTCCGTCGGAAAAGCTGAAAAACTGTTCCGGCGGATTTTTTTTGTCCGGTTGCCTTATCTGTATATTCACCTTCGTGTAAAAGAAGTCTTACGAAAATCCTGTCATCATTCTGTGGAAGCTCGCGCCATAAAAAATCAAGAAAGAGGGCATTTGCAGCATCATACATTTCTTTTGCAGGGGTTCCGCCTTCGTCAAAAGGCTTTGTGTCTGGTCCTAAAAATCCCTGTACAAAAAGATAATCTCCTTCGGGAATCTTAAATTCTATATTTTCCTGTGTTGCAGAAGACAAAAGATCGTCTTTTGAAGGTTCAAGCATTTTTTCTGTGCAGCGTGTAGTACACATGTAAAGAATGCCGTTCCCGAGATCTTCTGATTTTTCGCAGTTTATGTCTTCAAAGAGTTTTAGTGTATGTACCTGATAATTTATGCTTGTTTCGTCCATGAAAAAAATATATCAGTTTTTTTTTAAAAAGGGAATAAAAAGTTTAAAAAAAAATAATGATATATGTATGAAAAACATTTTAAATATGATTGTGCATACGATTGTGTGCACGCTGGCAGGTGTGTTTTTTATTCTTTTGTGTATGTATCATTCTTCGTGTCATATTACTCCAGAGGGAATAAAACTCGTAAGCGACGGAATTACATCTGTAAAGATTAAGGAGTACTCAATTGACGAGGGCTTAATCCAGGTGTGGTTTTCTAAAAAGGTTGAACCAGAAAGCGTTTTTGCAGTTGAATCTGACGAAACCTGTACTTCCATCGAAAATTTCCTTAATCATGAAAAAAAGATGGATGTAGATTGTTCAGCTTCGAATGACAACTCATTGAGGTTTACAGTCAGAGACAAAACCCAGATTGGTAAAACCTATGATCTTTTTGCATGCGTGAAGGACACGTCGGGAAATACTCTTTCTTTTACGATTCCGTTTTATGGCGAGAACAGGAATTTCCCCGTAATGGTAATTTCTGAAGTAAGCGATTTTTACAGCAGAAAAGATGGAATCTGTGAATACATTGAACTTTATGCTGTAACTTCGGGGAACCTTTTTGGACTTGAACTTATAAGTGCAAGCGATGACAGGCATTTTGCCCTTCCGTGTGCAGAAGTAAGGAAAGGGGATTATGTAATCGTTCATTTAAGGAATGAAAGTGAATCGTGTATTTCTGAAACAGGAGATAATCTTTCGCTTTCAAGGGCAAAAGGTTCTGTAAACGGCGTGAGGGACATCTGGATTGATAATGATCAGAGTGTGTTAAATTCAACCGCAGAAATACTTATGCTAAAGAATAAGGCACGGAGTGTCGTTACAGACTGCGTAATGTACTGCAGGCAGGATTACGCGCTTGAAAATGAAAAATGGAAAAGCGAAAAACTCTGTGAGGCTTCGGAAATTTGTCTGGATTACGGGCTCTGGCATGGAGAAGGAAAGCCATCCGATGCAGTTTACAGCATGAAGCGAAAAACTACTTCGTACATATCACGTACGAATATAAAGTATTTAAACGGAAATTCTGGCGTTAAAAACTCCAGGGATAACTGGATTGGAACTGCAAAATCAAAAACGACACCGGGTGGACCTAATATGTGGTAGCGTTCGTATCTAGAAAATAACGCGCATTTGTGTTATATTGCCAGCTATGGCAGAATTACTAGCCCCTGCAGGCAATATCGAATCACTGGAAGCGGCAATCGGCGAAGGTGCCGACGCAGTATATCTTGGTCTCAAAAGCTTTAACGCGCGTTTAAGAACGACTAATTTCGCATGGAATCAGTTTGAGGCAACAGTAAATTCGCTTCATAAAAAAAATAAAAAGATTTATGTAACGGTAAATACTGTAAGTGAAGAGCGCGACCTTGAACGCCTTTACAGATTTTTATCTTATCTCAGTAAAATAGGTCCTGATGGTCTTATCGTTCAGGATTTTGGTGTTGTACGAATGTGTCAGGAATTTTTTCCTGATCTTGTTCTGCACGCGAGTACACAGATGAATGTTGCAAGCAGTGCAGGTGTAAATCTTTTGAGCCGCGAAGGTTTTAAAAGAGTCGTTGTTGCACGCGAGCTTGGACTTGAAGAAATAAAGGCCATCAAGGCAAAGACAAATACAGAACTTGAAGTTTTTGTTCACGGTGCATTGTGTGTAAGTGAGTCAGGTCTCTGCCTTTTTTCAAGTTTTCTTGGCGGTAAATCTGCAAACCGCGGAATGTGTACTCAGGCGTGCAGACGTTTTTATACTGCAGAAGTTCCCGGTGGAATTGATCAGGGATATTATTTTTCTCCATGCGATCTGCAGCTTATAGATAAAATTCCTGACCTGATAGACGCCGGCGTTGAAAGTTTTAAAATCGAAGGCAGAATGAAATCTGCAGAATATGTCGGAAGTGTTGTTTCTGCATACAGATATGTAATGGACCACTACCAGGAAAATAAAAAAGAAGCAGTTGCGGCTGCAAAGAGAATGCTTTCTACTGATTTTGCACGCAATAAGACTTCTTACTGGTATAATTTTAAAACGCCGGGTGAAGGTGTAGAAAACGCCGGCGCCCTTATTTTAAATCCTAAACAGGCAGGCGGCACTGGAATCTATCTTGGAAAAATCGACAAGACAAAACCTGGTCCGCAGGATTTTAAAATGGTAACTCTTTCAGGCGGTGCTTATGATCCTGATCCGGGAGATTCTATAAGGCTTCATAAAAAAGATGATACAGGAAGAGAAAGTCACAAGATAAGATTTCTTGATACGGATGAAAAAGGCCAGCGCTGGATTGATGTTCCTGCAAACTTTACAAGCGGCGACAGCGTTTATCTTCTCCAGACAAAGGCTATGTCAAAGCGCTATCCTCATATTCTTCCAAATGATCTTTCTAAATATTACAGACAGCCTGGAGATGAAAAACTTCCTATCCTCGATCTTACTCCTGTAGAAAAAAATGAACTTACATATTTCCCTGAAGGACTTTATATCCAGGTTTCTTCAATCGAGGATGTGTTTGTGGTTCAGTCTGGACATCCTGTTCGTGTTATAATTGAACTTAACTCAACGACCATTCCTGATCTTTTAAAAAGCAAAACTGTTCTTCCTTTGAGCAAAAAGCAGATAATACTTTCGATTGATCCTTTCTGCACAAGCGGTGCAGAAGATGAACTTGCAGAAACGCTTAGTCAGCTTATCGAACTTGGATTTAAAACATTTATTGCAAACAATATTGCACATATTTCGATGTTAAAAGGAAAGGGCGCAAATGTAATTGCCGGTCCTTATCTCTATACATTTAACCGCTGGGCAGTTTCATGGCTCGAAAATCAGGACATAGGTGCATTTGTTTCACCTTATGAAAACTCACGTCATAATCTCGAAGACACTTATGACATGCCGTTCAGGGCAAGAGTTTTAGTTCCTGTGTTTGCATATCCTGCTCTTTTTAGAATGCGGTTTAAACTTCCTAAAGACTATGACTTTACTTTCTTTTCTGACAAAGAGGGAATGAACTTTAAAGTAAATTCAACACCGGACGGCTCTTTCGTAATGCCTGAAGCTCCGTTCTCCATAATTGACAGGGCAGACTATCTTGCAGGTCAGGGATTTAAAAGAATTCTTATTGACTTTTCAAAGACAAAGGTTCAGAAGACTCATTTTAAGCAGGTTTATTCGGCACTCATTAAAAAACAGTCACTTCCAGAAACTTCAAGGTTTAACTGGAAAGACGGTTTTTATTCTCCAGAAAAACTTGAAAGCTATAAGGCAATTGATGAAATGCGACGCGAGAAAAAAGCAGCCGGTCGTGGCGGTAATGGAACGCGCGGTGGAGCTGGATTTGGCGGTTCACCAAATCGCGGCGATTTTGGGCGTAAAGCAGATTCCCGTGGTGCAAGTATGCGCGGCAGTGCGGGATTTAATGGTTCGTCAAATCGCAGTGGTGCAGGACGCAGTACAAAAGGGCGTTCTTCTGACAATAAAAATACAGCTCGTCAGAAAAAGCGCCCGCAGAAGGGTTTTTAATCCCTCTCATAAAATCATGAGCGGGATTATTCTGCAGGCGTCTTTTGTTCTTATTGCTAAGATTTAGAAGACCGTGTTTTCTGCATCCTCCTTTACTTTTTCAAGAGCTTCCATTGCAAGATTCTTCTGTTTTTCGAGCTCTTCGCCGCTGATGTTTTCATCAACTGCGACCTGAGAATCAGCACCGTCTTTGTCGCTGCTGCCGTTTAAGCGTGGTTTAAATTCTACTTTCTCTGCGATAATAGTAACCCGGCTGGCATTCTTTCCATCGTCTGTCTTCCATCTGTTCTGCTTAATTCTACCGATTACACTTACTCCGCGTCCTTTCTGGCTGAATTTAGCACAGATTTCTGCAAGTTTCCCGAAAGTTTCAACATCAAAATACGAAACTTCATCAACAAATTCATCAGAATTACTTTTCTTGTAATAGTGATTTACGGCAATAGGCATCTTACATACAGGATATCCGTGTGGTGTTGTTTTAAATTCCGGACTTCTGGTGATGTTACCTTCAACGATTAAACAATTAATATTGTTCATAAAAACCTCTCATATAATAGATTTAAATGCCGGCCGGGCAAAAAAAATATGTGTCTGACACAATGTCCAGACACATATATCATACGAAAGATTTAAATTTTTATACCTAAAAATAAAAAAAATTAATTTTTTTTACATATTCTTTACAAGGTATACCATGTAAAGTTCAATATATTTAAGCAGGGCCTGAGGTTCGCTTATTTTTTTCATGTTAGGTGTATCTGCAAGAGTTGCAGCAAGATCCCTTATACGGTCTGCCGTAAAACTTTTGCTTGAGAGGGTTCTCAGAACTTTTCTCATGTAATCACGGATGAGCGCGTTAACATCTTCTGTAAGATCACTGTTTGCCTGCTTTGAAATCATCTTGTTCCACTGCTTTCTATAAGCAACCAGTTCGCTTTCAAGAGTTGCACCTGACGGAACAAATTCTCTTTCTACTTCTTTTGCAGCTTTTATAAGTGCATCTTTTTTAGAAACAGGTTTCTGTGTTGAGTGAGGTTCAAGATTATCAAGTTCTGCCTGAACTTCTTCTGACTGAACGATGCTCTTTGGTTTTGATTTCTTATTAACCGGCTTCTTTGTTTTCTTTTTTGTAAACAGAGCGATTATCCATGAAAGGATAGGAATCGTATACCAGATCGGGAGAAGGATTCTTGCGTTTTCAAGAATTTCATTTCTGTTAAGCTGTAAGATTCCGGCATAACTCATCATCTCATCGCCTTCAAAAATGCTTCCCTGTGCACCCATAGTAGAATTATCCTGCATTTCCATATTTAAAACCGGAAGGAAGTTTGCAGTTAAAAGTGAATAGAGTACAGGTTCTTTTTCGCGAAGTTCCATCTCAAGTTTTTCGTTAAAAGCTTTTTCTTCTGTCATTTCTGGCAGCTTGTCAAAATTCTGCAGGTGCTTAAACCATTCTTTTGTAAGGCTGTCATTTATTTCTGTATGCGCATCGCTTGCAAGTCTTATGATAAGCGGAATAACATTATTCTTGTAGATGAAATATCGTGTACCGTTTTCGATTTTAAATACGAGCAGTTTTGGAAGATCGTTTCCTGCAGCCTCTGTAGTTTCTTTCTGCAAAAACTGTTTTAAATCCTGATCATTAAACTGTCCGTAAAGCGGAATTCCTTTTGTATCTGTAAATTTTAAAATCGTGTCCATCGTAAAATAATACGGTGGTTTTGTAAGACATAACTGAAGTGTTTTAATTGCAGATTCACGCTGAAGATTCTGCTGAGCTGCGTTCTTGTAGAATAGAATTACAATCTCTGCAATATAAACTGACTGCAGTACATTTATATCTTCTGATGTAAAATCCTTTACTTTTTCATAATCCTGTTTGATAAAGTAACAGAGCTGGTTCCAGAAATAAAAACTGTCGCCAGTGCTTTCGAGTGAACGCAGCGCAACATCCGGCTTTGTTAAAAAAGAATTAAAGAAGTTCTTTGCAGAAATTTCTTTTCCAGGATTAGAAATCCTTAATTTTTTAAGATAGTAATCATGATATTCTTCTTTTTTTAACATGCGCCGGATTTTTTCCATAACGGCATCGATGAGAATCGAAACCGGAACGTTTCCTGGAAATAGCACCGGCGGAACATTGTTAGGAAGAAGAATAGAGTAGAGCTGTTTATCGTTTTTCTCCTGTTTATCCATTAACTGGAGAATTATCTCCTGGGAGTTCTGCTTATTTAAAACTTCAAGCGGAGCCTGTTTTGGCAAATCAGATACCGTAGGAAAAGGAATCGAAGCGTTCGACTGGATTTCCTTGTAGCGCTCTGCAAATTTTGTAATAAAAAAGCCTGTAACAAAAATAATCTTTTTGCTTGGATTTGTATCGATTATAGCGGCCAGCTTTGATTCAACAAGAGGAACAAGCTCTTTTTCGATGGCAGGTTCTGGATTACCGAGATAGGTTACAAGATCAGGCTGTTCTTCTACATTGTGCTGTGCATAGCGTTTGATATATTCGCAGAAATCCCTGTAAATTACAAAAGGAGAGTTCTGCTTTGAAGCATAATATTTTAATAAAGTGGAGATATTTGATGTTATTGCCATATTAGATTTATTTTAACAGTGTTTTTGCTATAAAACAAGTAACAATTGATTAAATTTTTCTAAGTGAATAGAATAAAGCATGGTTTAGCAGGGGGTAAAACAATGCTTGCTTCGAGAATGAATAATTTAAATCCCTATGTTCCGGGTGAACAGCCTGAAGACAGGGAATACATCAAGATTAATGCAAATGAAAATCCTTTTCCGCCTTCTCCTAAAGTAAAGGAGGCTTTAAAGAACTTCCTGGACAAGGATTTTAAAAAGCTGGGACTTTATCCTGACCCGGATTCCAGAAAACTCCACGAAGCCATTGCGGATATGCTTAACTGTACAGGCGGGGTTCTCTCACGCTGCCAGATAGAAGGTGATGCCCTCGACGGAACGGGCAGTGCAAAAGTAAAGCCTGCTTCTGAGGACAAAATTCCTTTTACAGTAACTCCTGACATGATTTATACCGGCAACGGAAGCGATGAAGTCCTTTCATTCGTTTTCTATGCTTTCTTTGATTCAGATAAAAAACTTATCTGTCCTGAGCATTCATACAGTTTTTATCCTGTGTACTGCGGGTTTTATGATATTCCGCGTTTACCAGTTGAACTTAATGAAGACTGGACACTTAAGACAGAAAAAATGACATCGCTTGCGCGCGAAAATGATTCGCCGATTATTTTTGCAAATCCTAATGCACCGACAAGTATTTGTCTTTCGCGTGAACAGGTAAAAAAGATGCTTGATGACGCTCCGAAAAACAGAATCTTTGTAGTTGATGAAGCTTATGTGGATTTTGGGGGCGAGAGTGTTATTCCGCTTTTAAAAGATTATAAAAATCTTGTTGTTGTAAGAACATTCAGTAAAAGTATCTGCGGAGCAGGATTGAGAAGCGGTTATATTGTTGCAGATCCTCAACTTGTAAATGCAGTTACAACAGTAAAGAATAGTTTAAATCATTTTCCGATGGATGCTATGACACAGGTTGCATGTACGGCCGCATGCGGTGATATTGCTTACTATGCTGAACGTGCTAAAGAAATCTGCGAAGTTCGTGATGATTTTATTTCTTATTTGAGAAATAAAGGTTATACTGTATGTGATTCAAAAACAAATTTTGTTTTTGTAAAAAAAGACGGACTTAATGGAAAGAAAGCATATGAGTTCATCAAGCAGAACGGCATACTTGTTCGGCGTTTTGATACTCCGGGAATCGAAGAATATCTTAGAATCACAATCGGAACTAAAGAACAGATGAACGAGCTTAAAAAAGTTATGGATAAGCTTGATTAGAAGTCACTTATGGAGGAAAAATGAAATTTTTAATTATATCAGACATGCACGGAAACTTAGAAAACCTTGATAAACTTGATCATGTTTTTAAAGAAGTTGACGGAGTTTTGTGTGCAGGAGACTTTGCACAATTTAAAAAGACAGAAACTGCAAAACCAGTTTTAGAAAAACTTGTTTCAAAGCATGAGTCAATTTTTTCTGTAATAGGAAACTGCGATGAGCCTGACTTTATCGAAGAAATTGAAAACCAGGATATAAGCGTTCATAAGGGACTTTTATTTCATGAGGGCTTTGCAATTGCCGGAAGCAGCGGCGGATTAGTTTTTACTAAAGTAACTCCTAATGAAAGAACAGAAGAAGAACTTATGTCGGATTTTGAAATCGTAGAAAATTCGAGCGCATCATGTACAGATGAAAACGGACACTGGCATAATCTTATTATAATTTCGCATAATCCGCCGCGTTGTGAAAAACTCGACAGCCCTGCACCCGGAGTGCATGCCGGAAGTCCAATGTTTACAGACTTTATAAAAAAATATGCTCCTGTCCTTGTAGTTACGGGGCACATACACGAGGGTGCCGGAGTAGAAAAAATCGGTGATACGACTGTTGTAAACCCTGGAGCACTTTTAGAAGGCAAGTACGCTCTTGCAGAATTTGAAAAAAAAGATGATGACTGGATTTTAAAATCCTGCGAACTTAAGACTTTATAAAAAATGCAAAAAAAAGCTGCACTTCATCGCGTGCAGCTTTTTTTATTGTTTCTGCTTTGGATTATTTTTTAGAAGCAAGTTCTGCAAAACTTGTAACAAGTCCTGCCATGTTCTGTAAATCAGACGGAATGATAATCTTTGTTGACTGACCTTCAGAAACAACTTCGAGAGCTTCAAGGCTTCTGAGTTTTAATACGCCGTCATCAAGTTTAACTTCCTTAAGCTTTCTTAAACCTTCTGCCTTAGCATTCTGAACTTCGAGGATTGCCTGAGCTTCACCTTTTGCTTTCTGGATGGCAGCTTCTTTTTCTGCTTCTGCTTCGAGAATGAGGGCCTGTTTTTTACCTTCTGCCTCAAGGATTGCAGACTGCTTGTGTCCTTCAGAAATAAGGATCTGTTCGCGGCGTTCGCGTTCAGCCTTCATCTGTTTTTCCATTGCAACGCGGATTGCCTGTGGCGGTTCGATGTTCTTAACTTCTACGCGGTTTACTTTGATTCCCCATGGATCTGTAGCTTCGTCAAGAATCGAGCGCATCTTTGTATTGATTACATCACGGCTTGTAAGTGTTTCATCAAGTTCAAGGTCACCGATGATGTTACGGAGCGTTGTTGCAGAAAGGTTTTCAAGAGCATTGATAGGGCGTTCAACACCGTATGTATAAAGTTTAGGATCTGTAATCTGAAAGTAAACTACAGTGTCAATCATCATTGTTACGTTATCTTTTGTAATTACTGGCTGCGGATCAAAGTCTAAAACTTTTTCCTTGAGCGAGATTCTGTTTACGATTCTGTCGATAAACGGAATTTTTACATGAAGACCAACCTGCCAGGTTGTACTGTAAGCTCCGAGTCTCTCAATTACTGATGCAGAAGACTGTGGAATGATACGGATATTTGTTGCGATAAGAATTACAACTACAAATATCAGTGCAGAAATTAAATAAGGCATTTTTTCCTCCTGGTAATAAGCATCCTGATTAAGTTCTGATGCTGTATGTTTGGGTTATTTTTTTAGTTCAACTGTTAAAGTATTTCCTTCTACTTTTGTTACGATGCAGACCGAGTCAGCAGGAATTTCGCTTTCGTCAGAAGACTTTGCGTTCCATGTAACACCGTTCTGCGCTTTTACTTCGCCTTTTGAAGAAGGGGAAATGTTTTTTGTTACGGTAACTTCCTGTCCTTCAAGTGAGTTGAGCCTGGTCTCTCCATCTTTTTTCTTTTTTAAATACTTCAATGCAAGCGGACGTGTACTTATAAGAAGCACGAGCGTAAGGCTTGCGAAAATCAGAAGCTGCCACTTTAGTGAAAGCACTGATCTTGAAAGGAAAACAAGCGGAACAGCTGCGATTGCTGCCCAGATTGTTGTAAGCGAAAGAGTAGAAGCTTCTATTATCGCACAGACAATTATAACTGCTACCCAGATCCACGGCATTGCTGCCGGTAAAATAAAATCAAGTTCTAACTGCATATGAACAGTATAATAAAAAAAAATGAATTAAGTAAAGAAAAAAATATAAAAAAAACGCACCCCGTGCGGAGTGCGCTTTGAGATTTTTCAAATCTCTCTATCAATTCTAATTAGTCATCTAAGTGACCTGCAGATCCGAGAACTTCGATGTTCTTGCGTGAGTACATCTTAACAAGTTCATCACGAGCTGGTTTGAGGTACTGACGTGGGTCAAAGTCACCAGGATTTTCTGCAAGGTGTTTTCTTACTGCAGCAGTCATTGCAAGACGTCCGTCTGAGTCAATGTTGATTTTGCATACAGCAGATTTTGCAGCCTTTCTGAGCTGATCTTCAGGAATTCCTACTGAATCAGGAATTTTTCCGCCGTACTGTTCGATAATCTTTACATATTCCTGTGGAACAGAAGAAGATCCGTGGAGAACGATAGGGAATCCAGGGATTTTCTTTTCGATTTCTGCAAGTACATCGAATGCCAATGGTGGTGGATTTAATACACCGTCTGGTCCGCGTGTGCACTGTTCCGGAGTAAACTTGCAGCGGCCGTGTGATGTTCCGATTGAGATAGCAAGTGAGTCACATCCAGTCTTTGTTACGAAGTCTACAACTTCTTCTGGTTTTGTGTATTTTGATTCTTCTGCAGAAACTTCATCTTCTACACCGCCGAGAACACCAAGTTCAGCTTCTACTGTAACGTCACGAGCGTGAGCGTATTCAACTACTTTCTTAGTCAAAGCAACGTTTTCGTCGTAAGGGAGGGCAGAACCGTCGATCATTACTGATGAGAATCCGTTGTCGATACAGTCTTTTGCTACTTCGAAAGAAGGACCGTGGTCAAGGTGAAGTGCAATCTGTGGCTTAGCACAGCCGAGTTCCTTAGCATATTCAACTGCACCCTGAGCCATATAGCGCAGAAGTGTACCGTTTGCATAGGCACGGGCACCCTTTGAAACCTGTAAAATAACAGGCGATTTTGTCTCTACTGCAGCCTGGATGATAGCCTGCATCTGTTCCATGTTATTGAAGTTGTATGCCGGAATAGCATAACCACCCTTAATGGCCTTAGCAAACATCTCTCTTGTGTTTACAAGACCCAGTTCTTTGTAACTAACGTTAGCCATGAAAAAGCTCCTTAAAATATCTGTAAAGAAAGAAAAATCAATCTTTTATAGAGGTAATAGTACGATAAATACAAGTTTTTTTCAAGTAATGTGAAAATAGAGTTTGACAAACAATTTACTGCGAATTATAATGTACTAAATACTATTGAGAATCAATAAATTTTCCGATATTAAAAGTATGTAACTATCTTTATATGGGAAAAGGTAGTTTATAAGGAGTTTTTAATGAAAAAGGGCTTAGTTGTCTTTGCTAGTTTTGCTCTCCTTCTTGCTGTTGGAATTCCTGCATTTGGCCAGGCTCCTTCTAGAAGTGTAGAGACAGTGATGATCGATAATTTTGACGGCAATGATTCTGATGTTACCTGGACATGGAATGTACAGGCAAGTCGCTTCGTTACAGAAGGTTATCCTATTATCAATACTTTTGAAGCTATTCCAAACAGTCTTAAACTTGTTACAAAAGCAGATGAGACTCATAAGGTAATCGGTGCAAAAGTAAAGTTTGACCGCAGGGGTGATAACTGGATGGAAATTTACCCTGAAAAAGACGGTAAACCTTACGAAATTCCTTTCAGAGGAAATGTAAAGACACTCGATTTCTGGGTATGGGGTGCTAATTACCTTTACTTCCTCGATGTCCTTGTTCGTGATGCAGATGGACGTGTTCACATTATCCACTGCGGAAACCTTGCATTTGACGGATGGAGAAACTTTGTTGTAGACGTTCCTACGTATATCCGCCAGCACTCAAGACTCCGCTCAGGTCCAGAACAGATGACATTTGTCGGATTTAGAATTACTACAGATCCTGATGAATTTGTTGATGATTATGTTGTTTACTTTGATCACTTCAAATACTCTACAGGAGCACTTGCTTATATTTTCGACGGATATGAACTCCAGAAAGCAGATTTCGGTGATGATGATTCGAAGAAAAAGGACGGTCAGTAATGAAAAAGTATATTTTAACTGTAGCAGCTGTTCTTTGTACAGCAACATTTGCCTTTGCTCAGAGCAAGAGCCTTGCAGAACCTAATCCAAGCGATACAGGTTCTGGTTCTGCCGCAGAAGCTTTAAGAGAAGTTTCAATCGAAAAATTTGAACGCGACGGTGCATGGAACGTTCACATTTCACCAGACGCAGGTGTTATTTCTGCTCGTCTTTTCGAAGGAAGCCCTGCAGCAAAAGAAGTTCTTGAAGAAGATAAAGACAAGGAAGACCTTGATACACATGTACTTGGTGTTAAAGTTCAGTTCTTTAGACGTGGTGTAAACTCTATTTATATCACTGCAGTTCGCCCTCTTGCAGTAGAAGGAACAACAAAAACTATCTCTGTATGGGTAGCAGGACGCAACCAGGATCATGATATTTTCGTACTCGTTCAGGATTATTTCGGACACAGTTACGAACTTTACCTTGGTAATCTTGGATTCAGCGGCTGGAAACAGATGACATTAGCTGTTCCACCTAGCCCGGATGGAGAACACGGAATTGTTCAGTCAAGCGCATACTATGGCGACAGACCTGGACTTCGTATCCTCGGATTCAGAATTGACTGTAACCCAATGCTCGCAAAGGGAACTTACTATATTTACTTTGACGATCTTCGCGTTGTAACAGACTTGTTCGAATTACAGAACCGCGATGAAGACGATATGCCGGATAACTGGTAATAATTAATTTGACTGACACTCCGTGCAGTCAAATTAGTTTAATCTCCCGACACTTCGTGCGGGAGAAATCAATTTCGAGCTGACACTTCGTGCAGCTCAAATCATAAACCTCGCTCATGCGAGGTTTTTTTTGTTTTTAGTCTGATGAACATTGGCATAGAATATTTAGTGATTCTGCGATGATGCTGACAGAAACGCTGTTTGTGTAGTTCTCTGGTTTTAATATGATTGTAAAAAATACGCATGCGGTATTTTGTAATTCAACTTAAAACTTAATTACAGCGCGCGGGTTTGCGTTTCGGATTTTTTCTGTAAGATCTGCTTTTATAAGCTCTGAGTTATCTTGATTGAGCGGGATGTCCGGCTGATATTTTTTTTGAGCCGTTTTAACAAGGTAGTAGGAAATGCGTCCTCCGTTACCACCGGATGCGACTCCTGCGCTTTGGCCGGTTCCCATAATCGGATTACTTTTCCCTGTCCCGAAAAAAATTATATCTTTAAAATAAACCGTTTCAGCTTTAAATAACGAACGAAAAATCATTTTTTCATCATCATACGAAAAATAGCTTTGGTTAATATTTAATACATTCACGAAGCCTATGATTAATGCAAGACTGCCGATGATAAGAGGCCACATACTGTGATCTTCTTTAGACAGAATACAGCAGAGACTGAACACTGCCAGAGCTGTAAGCACTGTAAAAAGCGAAAGAGCAGCTTTCTTTTTTCCTGAGTGTTTTAATGTAATCATGATTTAAAAAATACCTCAGCTCCTGCGGTTTTTCAAGATAAATTTTACGCGGTCGAACGGGATTTATCGGGCACGCATGTTGTTAAAAAAACTATGGGCATTGATTATTTTTTTATTGAATAAATTTTAAACCGTCCTTCGGTTCTGATAAAGCTGATTAAGCCGCCGTGGAATAAAAGCCACAAAAGAACATTTGCATATGGGCTGCTGGCTTTATCGAGCTTTTCGCGCACGTCTTTTGATGAAAACTCGCCTTTTAATAGTTCATGCGGAATTAAAGAAAGCCAGGATTTTTTTCCGTTAAAGACGTTTTCGCCTTTTATTTCTAAAAGTTTTTTTCCTGTTTTGTACCATGCTTTTTTAAAGTGCCTGCTTTTATTTTTAAGCTGAACAGGTTCCGCTGTCTTTATTCTCTGTTCACAAATTATTACTTCAAGAAAAATCACTGTAAACTTTCTGTCAGACAGAAAAGGGGCAAGCCCTGTAAGGCCGTCAAGCGCACTGTAAACACTGCAGCGTTTAGGACTTTTTCTTTTAGAAACAAGCTTTTTGTTTTCGTCATAGGTTTCGATTATTTTTTCAAGTGCTACAGGGTGAACTATTGTAATTTCGGTTTTGTTTTCAAGTGCAACCCTGACTTTTTCTTTTAATCGTGAAGGGGCTCCTGTCTGGATTTCTATTATGTTTCCTTTTTCGTCAATGATGTCGGCTATGAAGTTTTTAAACGGAATTTCTGTAGTTCCGTTATGCTTTTGAGCATATAAAATTTTTAACGTTTTATGCAGGTTTGACTCGTTATACGTGTTGATCATAGAAAAATTCAGCCTTAAAAATACATGTTTTCTCTACTTTTGAATAGTCTACAAAAATATATATCTATTCTGAAAAAAATATAGATTCTGCATATTTTCGGTAAAAAAAGTGGTTGACTTTATGAATTTCTCGTGTAAAATAATTGATAAGTGGGAAAAAGTGGGGAAAAGTGGTAAATAGTGGAATGGAGTTATTAACAGGAGAATACAACAACACTCTTGACGAAAAGGGCAGAATTTCTTTTCCTTCTAAACTTCGTCAGGAATTGAACGAATCTACTCTTATTGTTACTCAGGCTCTGGACCACTGTTTATGGCTTTTTACACCGGAAGAATGGAAAAGTTTATCGACAAGACTTATGGAATCTGCATCGCCATTTGATGCAAAGAACCGTCTTGTACTGAGGCGCCTTGTAGCCCCTGCACAGGAAGTTGAGTTTGATAAATCGGGCCGTCTTTCAATTCCGCAGAGTTTAAGGGAATATGCCGGATTAACTAAGGACTGTGTGCTTTTAGGAATCGATAAGTACATCGAACTTTGGGATGCAGAAACTTACCAGAAGTATCTTGAAGAAACAGAGAGTTCTTTCCTTGATGCAGCAGAAGGCCTTAACGCTATTAAATTTTAAGGCGGATTATTTTGGAAATAGTTCATACGCCGGTTCTGCTTGATGAGTGCTTAAATTATTTAAGTCCTGTTGGAGAACCGTATGAAAATGATGCTTTGATGATTGACTCGACACTGGGAGAAGGCGGGCACACAAATGCATTTCTTGCAAAATATCCGGGATTAAAGGTATGCGGTCTTGACGCTGACGCCGTGATTCAGGCGAGGGCAAAAGAAAGATTGAGCGTGTATGGGGATCGCGTAAGATTTTATAACGGCTGGTTTAATGATTTTTATTCTTCGTATCCGACAGATTTAGCTAAACCAGATTTGATTTTATTTGACTTGGGAATTTCGGTTTTTCATTACGAAAGGTCTAAGAGGGGATTTTCTTTTCGATATGAAGAACCATTGGATATGCGTTTAAATGAGAACGGAACTGTGTCTGCATATGATATTGTAAACACATATCCCGAAAAACGCCTTGCAGATTTGATTTACCTTTATGGTGAAGAAAAATTGAGCAGACGCATCTCATCGGCAATTGTTTCTGCAAGAGAGGGTGGGAAGATTGATTCTTCGAAAGCTCTTGCAGATATTATTTATGAATGTGTGCCAGAAAAGTATCGTCACGGTCCGATTCATCCGGCGACGAGAACTTTTCAGGCGATACGAATTGCGGTAAACGACGAACTGGGGCATTTGCCTAAAGCGTTGTTTGATGCATTTAACTGTTTAAAGGTGAAGGGAAAAATGGGAGTTATTACATTCCACTCACTCGAAGACAGGATTGTGAAAAACTTTTTTCGAAATCTTGGAAAGGAATGTGTTTGTCCTCCTGAGTTTTCGAAATGTGAATGCGGCGGTTCTGCAAAAGCAGAAATAATTACAAGAAAGCCTGTAGGACCGACAGAAGAAGAGGTGAAAAAAAATTCACCATCGCGAAGTGCTAAGCTTCGTGTTGTAAGAAAAATAAGTGATGCGACACAACTGCATTTGAGGGGAGTTGCTTTATGAAAAGATTTCCAAAGGTTTTAAAAAAGATTTTTTATGTTGCAGTTGCTGTTTTAATACCGGGTCTTTTGATTTTAAATGCCATTCAGGCAGAACGATATATGAAAATTGAACGGGAGATAAAGGAACTTGAAAAGAAACAGGTTCAGCTGGTAGAGGAGAATGAAAAACTCATTACTGATATCAGTTTGCTTTCGAGCAGCCAGAGAATCGGAGCGATTGCAGAAAATGATCTGGGCATGCACAAGGCAGAGAGTGAAGAAATCGTTCGTGTCGAAATGGAAAAGAAAAAATAAAAGAAGTGGTTTTTGAAAGATGGAAAAGGGGAAACAAAGCGAATCATTAATGACTGCTGAGGAGCTTACGGGTGCTGTTCATGGAACTTTCGTAGCTCTTGCCGAAAACATTAAAAACTTCTCATTTACTTCTGTAGTTACCGACAGCCGCAATGTTACAAGCGGTTCTCTGTTTGTTCCGTTAATCGGAGAGTTTCAGGACGGTCATAAATATATTCCGCAGGCAATTGAAAAAGGTGCTACTGTAATTTTTGTTACTGAAAATATCTACGAAGAAAACAGTAAATATTATATGAGACTCTTAAGTGAAAACCACAGGGTTTCATTTATCGTTGTTAAAAATAATCTTTATGCACTCCAGGATGCAGCGCGTGCTTATGTAAAGAAGTTTCCTGATCTTGTTAAAGTTGCGGTTACAGGCTCGAGTGGAAAGACGACTACAAAAGAAATCATGTCATCTATTCTTCGCCAGAAATATAATCTTGTCGCAACAGAAGGAAACTTTAACTCAGAAACCGGACTTCCTTTAAGTGTATTCAGAATAAGAAAAGAGCACGAATGCGGCCTTTTTGAAATGGGTATGAACCGTGAAAACGAAATCGGCGAAATCGCGCGCGTTCTTAAACCAAATTATGCAATCATTACCAACATAGGAACGGCTCATATCGGAATCCTCGGAAGCCGCGAAAACATTGCTTCTGAAAAGAAAAAGATTTTTACATACATAAAAGAAAACGGTGTTGCTGTAATTCCGCAGGAAGATGATTTTGCAGATTATCTTGCACGCGGAGTTAAAGGAAAAATCGTATTCTTTGGTAAGAATGTTCCTCAGGAAAAAAACGGCGTAAAATTTATTGAAGATCTTGGCCTTGAAGGAACTAAGTTCTCGGTTGACGGAATCGAAACTGTTCTTAAGATTCCAGGTTCTTATAACTATCTTGATGCTCTTGCATGTATTGCCCTTGCAAAAAGCCTCGGAATGGATGCAAAGCAGATTACTGACGGAATTAAAGAACTAAAGGCACCTGAGGGAAGAAGTAAGATAGAGACTGTAAATGTCGTTAACGGAAGAATGATTACTCTTCTTGAAGACTGCTATAACGCAAACCCGGACTCTATGTCGAGCGCAATAGAGATGTGTGCAAACCTTAAAGTGAAGGGAAGAAAGATTTTTATCCTTGGTGATATGTTTGAGCTTGGTAAGGATTCTGTTACCATGCACTCAAAAATCGGTGCTGATGTTGTTGTCGCAAAACCGGAGCTTACGATTTTTGTTGGACGCGATATGGAAAACGCGGCACAGGCAGCACGCATTGGAGGTCTTTCGAACCAGAAGTATTTTGAAAATCTCGAAGAAAATAATTTTAATGAACTTGTTAACTTCCTCCTTGATTATATAAAGACCGGAGATTTCCTGTTTGTAAAGGGTTCTCACGGAATGCATCTTGAAAAAATCATTAAAAAAATCTGTGTGGAGGAAGAATAGAAAACCAAAATGAGCGAATATAAATTTATTCCTGAACATTCTGTAGATTCTTATAGAAAGAGTGATATGAGTTTTATCATCTCTGTAATCCTCATGTGGGGAATCGGAATATTTACGCTCCTGGTTTGTTCAAGTTCTTATGCTGCTGCAACGCTTAATGATTCTCTTTATTTTGTAAAACGACAGCTTATCGCAAGTTCTGTCGGATTTATCGGACTTCTGTTTTTTGCAGTTTGTCCTCTTGATAAGCAGAGAAAGCTTCTTCCTGTAATTGTTTTTGCAGCATTTGGCCTTTGTCTTCTTACTTTTATTCCTGGAATTCAGTATGAACGAAACGGTGCACACCGCTGGATAAAAATGCCGTTCTTTACTTTCCAGCCATCAGAACTTGTAAAATTTGTAATCGTAATTTATCTTGCAAATTATTTTGATAAGTACTGCAGAAAGAGTGATGATGACGAAGATAAAACTGTAAGTCCTGCAGTAGTTTCTCTTGTAATTTTTGTAACAGTAATTTTTATGCAGAAAGACTTTTCTACAGGTCTTTTCGTACTTTTTATCGGACTTATCATGTTCTATATTGCAAAAGCAAAAATGTTATGGTTTGTTCCGTTCTGCATTTTAGGAATTCCTGCTGTGATTCTCATGATTTTAACAGAGGAATATCGTGTTAACCGAATTGCAGCTTTTTTAAATCCTGATGAATTTGTTCAGTCGTATAACTTTCAGAGTCTTGCTTCAAAGCGTGCAGTAAGCACAGGGGGAATATGGGGCCAGGGAATCGGAGAAGGTCTTGAACGACTTAACAATATTCCTGAAGTTCAGTCGGATTATATTTTTGCCGGCTGGGCAGAAGCTATGGGATTTATAGGTGTAATTCTTTATTTTGCACTTTTAATTTATTTTGTGATTAAAGCCGTTAAGATTGCCTTAAGGTGTCCGGACAGATTTTCTGCTTTTGGTACTATGGGTTGTGTGTCTGTTATATTTTTTCAGTCGCTGATGAATGTCGGAGTTGTATGCGGAATTCTTCCTACAACCGGTATCCCGCTTCCGTTCTTTTCGAGCGGTGGTTCATCAATAATCGTAACATTGTGCATGTGCGGTTTTATCATAAATGCTTCAAGGTGCGACTATGACACACTGACAGTTGAGAATAATGTAAATCAGGGCCTTGGGGGAAAATTTGAAAGCCTTGATATAAGTATATTTAAATAGGGTGGAAAGAGTAAAATGAGTGATTTAAGCTTGCTTGCAGAATTTGATCAGTATGAGGTATCAGAAAAGTATAAGGAAGAACGTGATGCTAAATTTATCAAATGGATTAAAATCCTTGTAGCCGCGCTTGCAATTGTTTTTGCAGCAGAATTTGCGGTTTATAAGATTGTAAATCCAAGCCTTAATGCTGCAAAAATTACCGTAACGGGTAACAAAAACTATTCAGCAGAGGATATCGCTTCGACCCTTACGGATCTGTACGGCCAGAACTATTTTACATTTGACTGTGTAAAGGCTGCTTCAAAGCTTTCTTCACTTGCCGGAATTGACAGCGTAAACATTGAGAAGGTTTTCCCTGATAAAATAAGGATTTCTGTTACAGAACGCGAAAGTGTGGCCATGATTTTTGCCGAGGAAGAAGGTCGTACTGTACCTATTCAAATTGATAAAAATGGTGTATTATTTAATAATATAAACAGCGAAATCGTAGAAGACGGTTCTGTACCTATAGTTTCTGGAATCCCTGTGGAACACCTTGTAAGCGGAATGAGAATTCCTGCAAAGTACCGCGGACTTATTGACCAGATTTCTAAGATTCAGTCGCTGCCGCAGAAGTATTTTGCAGCAGTTTCTGAAATCTGTGTTGTTCCTAAAACTTACGGTAATTATGAGCTCATGCTTATTCCCGTTAATTCGCACATCAGGGTTTTTACGGGTCGAGTTCTCAATGAAGAATCGCTGCAGTATATGATGGTTGTTCTTGACGTCGTTAATTCGATGGAACAGAATGTGTCACAGATTGACTTGAGATACGATTCGATTTCTTACAGATAGCTGTTAGGATATTCGGGAGGAAAAGATCTTGACTGATGCTATAGTCGGACTTGATATTGGCACAAGCAGTATACGCGTTGCTATTGGTGAAATAATTGATGAAAACACCATAGAAATCATGGGACTTGCAAAACGTCCTTCAAGCGGTGTGCGCAATGGTTCAATCGTAAATATAGAAGCTGCAATTGCTGCAATCAAAGAAACAATAGAAGCTGCAGAACAGAATGCAGGTTACGAAGTTTTCTCATGCGTAACTGCAATCGGTGGTTCTCAGATAGAAAGTTACAACTCACATGGACTTGCAGCCGTTTCAAATAAAAATCAGCCTAACAGAGAAATAAACCAGGCAGACAAAGATCGCGCTCTTGAATCTGCAACTGCTACTTTAATTCCACTCGACAGAGAATTCTTACATGTTATTCCGCGTGATTATACAGTAGATGGTACAAGCGGAATAAAAGATCCGATTCATATGATTGGTGTTCGTCTTGAGACAGATGTTCATATCGTAACTGCAAGTAAGACTGCAATACAGAATGTATTTTCATGTGTAAGCAGGGCAGGTTACGAACTTGATAAAGTATGGTTAAAGACACTTGCACAGGTGCAGGCTGTTGCACACGAAGATGAAATTGATATGGGTTCAATCATCGTTGACTTAGGAGCCGGGACTACTGATGTTCTTGTTCTTGTTGATGGTGCTCCGGTATGTTCGCTTTCGATTCCTGTTGGTGGAAATCTTGTTACAAATGATATTTCAATTGTTCTTGGTATTCCGATTTCTGCTGCAGAAAAAATTAAGATTGAATCGGGATGCTGTTATCTTCCTTCGCTTGAGACAATCCGCGAAGTTGTGATTCCTGGAGTTGGTGGAAGACCACCAGAAATGTCATCACAGGATGAATTGTGTCAGATAATTCAGCCTCGTATGGAAGAAATTTTTTCTCTCGTACGAAGTGAAATAGTACATAAAACAGATTTACAGCGCCTTTCGGGTAACATCATTCTTACCGGTGGTGGAGCTCAGATGCAGGGTGTTGTAGAACTTGCACAGAATGTTTTTGGAACGACAGCTGTAAGGCTTGGAATTCCGGAAAGCCTCGGAGGTATCGAAGAGGAATACAGGAGACCAGAATTTGCTACGGTTATAGGGTTGATTCAGTCTCAGAAAAAACAGGTTAAAACTTTGGAGAAGGGCTTTAGAAAAAGTTCTTCTTCGAGTGGAAATAAAACAAATTTCATAAAGAATCTGCTGAAAAAATTGTTCTAATGTTTTTGCAATTGGGGAATTGCGAAACGATTTGGGGATTGGGAGGATAAAATGTTAGAACACGAAGTTGTAGAACAGACTGCAAACAGTCTTGCTCAGCCGACACCTGCAGTATTAAAGGTTGTTGGTTGTGGTGGTGGTGGATCAAGTGCCATCAATCGAATGATTGAAGCCGGCATTGATCACGTAGAATTTATGATCTTGAATACAGACCTTCAGGCATTAAACAGATCTAACTCGCCTGTAAGGATTCCAATCGGTCAGAAATTAACAGGTGGTCTCGGTGCAGGAGGAAATCCTGAAATCGGTCAGAAGGCTGCCGAAGAAGACAGAGAAACAATCATGAATGCGCTCAAAGGTGCAGACATGGTATTTATAACTGCAGGAATGGGTGGCGGAACAGGAACAGGTTCTGCACCGGTTGTTGCAAGTATCGCAAAGGAACTTGGTGCACTTACAGTTGGCGTTGTAACAACACCATTTGCATTTGAAGGTCCTGTACGAATGAAGCTTGCCGAAGAAGGAATTAAAAATCTTCGTGCAAATGTAGACTCTCTTATCGTTATTCCGAATGAACAGCTTTTAAAGACTCAGAATGATATTACGATGAGAGAAGCATATCTTCTTGCAGATGAAGTTCTGCACCAGGGTGTAAAAGGAATTTCAAACATCATCATCGGTGCAGGAGATATCAATACAGACTTTGCAGATGTTAAGGCAACAATGTTCGGTCAGGGGGATGCTCTCCTTGGAATCGGAACAGGTAAGGGTGAAAACCGTGCTGTTGATGCTGCTACAAATGCTATTAATAACCCTCTGCTTGAATACATGAATATAGACGGAGCAAAAACACTCCTTATCAATATCGCAGCAAACGAAAGCCTGCGCCTGAGCGAAGTTCAGGAAATTTCAAATATCATCTGTGCGTCTGCAGATCCAATGCACAAAGTTTATCTTGGTCATGTCGTAGATTCTTCTATGCCTGATGACGAAGTTTCTGTTACTGTTATTGCAACAGGATTTAACAACTACAATGGAAAAACTACTGACCGTGAAATCGCACAGAAGAATAAAAACGAAAACATTGTCGGCGTAGAAGAATTTGACAACCTCATCAATGCAGGTGCTATGTCATTTGATTCTCCTAAAAAGACTTCGCTTTTTGATGACGAAGAAGACGACAGACTTTCGTTTTCGACTAAACTCGAAGATGAATTAACCGGAAAAAGTGAAAATGTAAAGGATTCAAAAGAGAGTTCTCTTGGAGAAGCCATTGCATCTTCATTCCACAGAACTGTTGCAAGCAGTCTTACACCTCCGGGAGATTTCGACGGAAAAGATGATATAAACCAGCCTGCATGCTGGAGACATCTTAGCAGGGAAATTAACCTCAGAGATTAGTTTAAGCCGCAGATGGAAATTGAAGAGTTTCTTGATCAGTTTTATTCTGACCTGCTTATGGCAGAGAGGGACAGACCTCTTACTGCCTTGACATATCGTACTTCGTGCGAGCAGTTTTTACTCTGGTGCCAGAATCAGAAAAAAAAACTCGCACAGATTACTGTCAGAGATCTGATTTATTACAGTGTCTGGCGAAAGACACAGGGAATTTCTGAAATTACTCTTGCAAAAGATCTTTCTGCGATTCGTGCTCTCGGCGAATTTTTAGTGCGCGAAAAAATATGGACAGAAAATCATGCGCTGGTTCTGGACCGCCCCAAATCTCCACGTCCTTTACCAGCGGTTTTATCTTTGCAGGAAATCGAACATCTGCTTGAGTCCATTGATACATCAACGCCGCTCGGGCTTCGTGATCGTGCAATTTTTGAACTCATCTATTCATGCGGACTTCGAATCTCGGAGTGCTGTTCATTAAAAGTAATAAATGTTCATCTTGATGAAGACTTTATCCTCGTAAAAGGTAAGGGCGGGAAAGAACGTATAATTCCTTTCGGTAAAAAAGCCCATGATCTTTTAGTTGAATATTTTAATAATGTAAGGCCTGATCTTGTAAGGCAGAAAATAGTTCAGGAAGTTTTTGTAAATTACAGGGGAGAACCGATAACACGAAAAGGAGTCTGGAAAAAATTTAAGCAGATTCTTGCGGTGACGGGTTTTGACTGCAAAGTGCATACTTTGAGGCATTCTTTTGCAACACATCTTCTTGAAGGCGGTGCAGACCTTATGAGTGTTCAGGAACTTTTAGGGCATGCAGACCTTTCTACAACCCAGATTTATACCCATGTAAGCGACAGACAGCTCGAAGAAGCTCATCACAAGTACTTTCCGGCGCATAAAAATGCCGGTAAATCGTAAAAAGACCTTTACTTTTTGGTTATTTACACATATATTGGAGAAAGGGTTTTTGTGGGAGGAAAAATGAAAAAGCTTTGTACGCTTTTACTGTCTTTTGTTCTTATTACTACTTTTGTTTCTTGTGTAAAATCAAATAAGACTATTATTCGTCTTCAGCATATCGAAGAAAATGTTTCTGTTTTAAAGACAGTTGCAGATTATCAGAATGCCATCGAGAAATATGAAAATCGCATAAACCGCATTGAGTCAGAAAACGAAAATAACGGTCTCTGGTGTAAAATCCTGGGAACAAAATTTCTTGATAAAAAAGTTTACGGCAAGGCACTCGATTGTTTTAGCCGTGCAATAGAATTTTATCCTGATAACCAGAATCTGTATTATTACAGGGGAGTGTGTGCAGGTTACATGTCTCACACAGCTCTCGACTACGAAGCGACCGGCAAAAAAACAAAGCAGATGCAGTATTTAAAGACTGCAGAAGAATCATACCTTAACGCGCTTTCGATTCAACCGGATCATAAAAGAAGTCTGTTTGCCATCGGTTATCTGTATGCAATGGAACTTGGATATCCTGAAAAAGCAATCGGGTACCTGGAAAAATATCTTGCAGATGTCACTGATGACAAAGATGCAATGTTAATTCTTGCAAGCTGTTATGAACAGACTTTTGATTCTCAGAGGGCAGCTGAACTGTATGAAAGAAGCGCTTCTGTTACGAAGACTCCGGAGAAAAAATTTGGATTAAAGGAAAGCCGTGAAGCCCGCATGGTACGCTATCTTGAAGAAGGAGTTTCGAATCCTACAACTAAAGAAGAGTATGCAGCGGCTATAAAACAGCTGGACGAAAAGGCGACTGATGTTCAGCTTGCGGCAGTCCAGACCGGGACATGGTATAAAATTATCGGTACGCGATATTGGGATAATAAAAAGCTTGAAAAAAATGAACAGTATTCTGAAGCTTTAAAGTATTTCAGAAAATCGCTTGAATATGATCCTGATAACGAGATTCTTTATTACAATGTTGCAATCTGTACAGGAATCCTTTCGCATTTAGTTGATCCTTCAGAGACGGATAAAAAGATGTTCTATCTTAAGACATGCGAAGAAGCGTATAAAAACGCTCTTGCAATTAATCCTAAGTATACAAGGGCTCTTTACGGAATTGCAGTAGTTTACGACATGGAATATTCTCAGCCGGAAATGGCAATCCCGCATCTTGAAAAGCTCATTACGATTGAGACAAAGAATATCGATGCAATGGTTCTTCTTGCACAGTGCTATTACGAAACACTGCAGTTTGACAGAGCCATAGAGCTTTATGACAGAATTATAGAAACATCGAATATAGAAAAGCGTAAAGAGCTTGCACAGCAGACAAAGGAACAGGTACTCAGAGCTAAAGAAGAATACTCAAAATAAGGGATTTTTGGGCAGAATTCCGCAGGAAAAGTTATGGTTCGTGGGGATAATGACTTTGAAACCGTGGTCTTGGCCCTGTCAAGGATGAGTTTTTTAAATTTAAGCGAAAAATTAAATTTATTAAAAAAACTTGACAGTTTATATGACCTTGTTGTACTGTCTATAGAAGATATTTCTAAAATTGTGGGGAGAGTGCCAAAAACAGAATTTAAGGCCGAAACTCTTGTCCGGCAGGCTCAGAGGGATGTATTAATCCTTAAGAAACTGTCGATTTTATGGGTCTGTTTTCTGGATGATGATTACCCTCCGATTTTAAAAGAGATTTCTGATCCGCCATTTGTGCTTTATTACCGTGGTGATTTCGGTATTTTAAGCAGAAAAAGCGTGTCAGTTGTCGGAACCAGAAAAATTACCGGAGATTCATGCAGGGCCGCAATTGATTTTGCGTATGATGCGTGTATGGACGGAATAAATGTAATAAGCGGTCTTGCATTTGGAGTTGACAGAAAGGCTCATGAAGGAGCGCTTAATGCATATTATGATGCGCAGGATAAAGAAAGGGTTGGAAAAACCATTGCGGTTTTACCCGGCGGCATTGATGCTGTAATTCCTGTATGTCATAAAATTCTTGCTGCAAAAATACTGCAGTCCGGCGGACTTCTTATAAGTGAGTATCCGCCTGTGACATATGCAAAACCTTACTGTTTTGTAGAACGAAACAGAATTATTGCAGGGCTTTCTCCTGCAACGGTTGTAATACAGGCACCGGTTGGAAGCGGAGCGATGATTACGGCAGATTTTGCTGCAGGTTATAACCGCGAAGTGATGTTTCATAAAGCAGCATTTTGTGAGAGCAGCAAGAGAATAAATGCTTTTGTACGAGTTCAGCTTGAAAGAGAAGCAGCAAAAGACAGAAGCGTTTTTAATAAATTAAAAAAAGATCCGGAACTTTTTGTTAATGATGGAGCTCCGGTAATAGAAAATTATGCAGATTATGTAAACTGTCTTTGTGAAGAACCTGGACAGAGAATCTGCAGAAAAAACAAAGAAGCTCAGCTTGAACTGTTTGGTGCAGAAATTTTAAGATGAGCTTAAAGAAGGATTTTATGGCTGAAGCAACAGAGAAAAAAGCAAAATCTAAAAAAAAGGCAAATCAGACTTTAGTAATCGTAGAGTCTCCTGCGAAAGCAAAAACTATAGAAAAATATCTTGGGCCGGGTTATACGGTAAAGGCTTCGATGGGACACCTTATCGACCTTCCTAAGTCAAGAATTGCAATTGACGTAGAAAATAATTTTATGCCTGAGTATATCACAGTCCGCGGAAAGGCAAAGCTTTTAAAGGAACTTCAGAAAGATGCAAAGAAAAGTGATAATGTCCTTCTCGCATCCGATAATGACCGCGAAGGAGAAGCTATCGCATGGCATTTAAAGAATGCTCTTGAAGGAAAGACAGAAGCTAAAATCGGCCGAATTGTATTTAACGAAATTACTCCTGTTGCAATTAAAGAGGCTGTTAAAAATCCTGGTGAAATAATTGAGTCAAAGGTAAACGCTCAGAAAGCGCGCCGTGTTCTTGACCGCCTTGTAGGTTATAACTTAAGTCCGCTTTTGTGGAGTAAAGTAAAGAATGGACTTTCTGCAGGTCGTGTTCAGTCGGTTGCACTTCGTCTTATCTGTGAACGCGAAGAAGAAGTAGAAAACTTTTTACCAGAAGAATACTGGTCGCTTGATGCAGATTTCGTAAAGGGAAAATCATCTTTTACGGCGCAGCTGGTCACTTACAAAGGTGAAAAGCCTGTACTTAAAAGCGAAACCCAGGTTAATGACATCATAAACGAAATAAAGAATGCAGACTGTAAGGTAATTGCAATAAAGTATACAGATAAGGTTGTTCGTCCTAAGGCACCTTTTACGACTTCTAAATTACAGCAGTCTGCTGCAAACAAGCTCGGTTTTACTTCGAGAAAGACAATGCAGATTGCACAGCAGTTGTATGAAGGTATTAATATCGGAGAAAGCCGTGTAGGTCTTATTACTTACATGCGTACAGACTCTGTCCGTATTTCGCAGACTGCTTTGGACGAAGTTCGTGACTGGATTTCTAAAAACTATCCTGAAGATTTACCACCTGAACAGATTCAGTATGCTGTCGGAAAAGGTGCCCAGGATGCCCATGAAGGTATCAGACCGACTTATGTAACTTATACTCCTGAGTCGGTTAAAGAATATCTTACACGTGACCAGCTGCGCCTTTATACAATCATCTGGGAACGCTTTGTATCAAGCCAGATGAACAATGCGAAAACTCGTACTACAAGCGTAGAGATTCAGGCCGGCGATGCTGTATTTAGAGTAAGTGCAAGTAAAATAGTGGACAAAGGTTTTTATCATGTAATTCACCTTCTGTCATCAAAAGAAGATTCGACAGGAAACCTTCCTTCTCTCAAAGAAGGCGAAGAGCTTTCTGCTTCTAAATTCTATCCTGAACAGCACTTTACACAGGGACCAGCGCGTTTTACAGATGCATCCATCGTAAAGACGCTCGAAGAAAAGGGAATCGGACGACCTTCTACTTATGCTCCGATTATTTCTGTTCTTCTTGACCGCTACTATGTAACACGTGTTAACAAGCAGCTTGTTCCGACTCAGCTTGGAAGAATGATCTGCAAGATTTTAGTAGAGTCATTCCCTGATGTAATTAACGAAGCATTTACTGCAGAAGTAGAAAATGAACTTGATAGTGTAGAACAGGATAAACTTGTCTGGAACAATATGATTGCAGATTTCTACGGACCGTTTAAGACACGCGTAGATGATGTAATGGAAAAACAGGAAAGTGTAAAAGGCTTCCTTGATGAACAGACAGATAAAATCTGCGACAAATGCGGAAAGCCGATGGTAAAAAAACTCGGACGATTCGGTTTCTTCCTTGCATGTTCGGGCTTCCCGGAATGTCACAATACTAAGTCAATTCCGCTTGCAAAATGTCCTATGCCTGGCTGTAACGGTGAAATCGTTGCAAGAAAGACAAAGGGACGTGGAAAAGAATTTTACGGTTGTACGAATTATCCGACATGTAATTTTATTTCGCACTTTAAGCCGATTGATCAGTATTGTCCAAAATGCGGCTGGTTCCTTGTAGAAAAATACGACAAGAAAAACGGTTCATATAAATCTTGTATCAACCCGGACTGCGATTACCTGCACTCTGTAACAGAAGCTGTAGAAGAAGCGCAGAAAGAAGCTCTTGCAAAAGAAAACGAAGCAGAGCGTCTTGCAAAGGAAGCTGCAGAAAAATAGATTTTTAGATGGGCGAAAGAATTTTAATTTCTGATGCAGTAGAGGAGTTTCTGCTGTATCTTGAGACAATAAAGGGATATTCTTCCAACACGGTAAATTCCTACAGAAACGACCTCGAAAAATTCATGTCGTTCTGCGGCTCTCAAAAATATGCCGATGAATATACTTTTAACGACATAAGGTATGCCATTCCGTGTATGTCAGAATTAAAAAGCAAAAGCGCCACTATAAACCGCTTTATTGCAAGCGTGCGGGGCTTATTTGCCTATTGCAAGAAATTTGGTTATATTAGTGATAATCCGGCTCTAAAACTAAAGACCGTAAAGATGGATAAGCCTTACCATCAGGTCGTTACGCAGAAAGAAATGTACAGCGTGTGTTCGAGCCCCGAAAATACCGGGCTTTTATGGCCCGCACGCGACAGGGCTCTTTTTGAGATGCTTTATTCGTCTGGCTGCCGTGTAAGTGAAATGTGTTCGCTTACCTTTAAGAATTTTGCGCCGGGTTATACGAGGGCAAGAATAACCGGTAAGGGCAATAAGGACAGAATTGTTTTTTTTGATGAAGACGCAGTTAAAGCTCTAAAACTGTATCTTCTTGAAAGGGAAGAATTTTTAAAGCAGAAGTTTCCGGGTAAAAAACTGCAGAGTATTTTTGTAAACAGAAATGGTACTGTGCTTACAACCCGTGGCGTTGCATGGATTTTATCAAAGTATACGAGCGTCGAGGGAATAAACCATCATTTTTCGCCTCATGATTTTCGTCATGCATTTGCAACGGCTCTGGTTAACGAGGGACTTGATATCAGAAAAGTTCAGGCTCTTTTGGGACATGCAAGTATTTCGACTACACAGCGTTATACTCATGTGACAAGAAAAAAAATTGAAGAAGATTACAGAAAAGCTCATCCGCATGGAGGAAAAAATGAGTAAGACAAAAATAAGAAGCACGACTGTTATTGCAGTAAGAAAAGACGGAAAAGTTGCAATGGCCGGTGATGGTCAGGTAACGCTCGGCAACACTGTATGCAAGGGAAATGCAAGAAAGGTAAGAAAAATATATGACGGTAAAATCCTTACAGGCTTTGCCGGTTCTGTTGCAGATGCTTTTACGCTTCTTGATAAATTTGAAGACAAAGTAAAGGAATATAACGGGGACCTTACAAGGAGCGCAGTTGAGCTTGCAAAGCAGTGGAGGACAGAACGCTCACTCCAGAAACTTGAAGCAATGCTCATCGTTGCAGATAAAGAAAAAATCCTTCTTATAAGCGGCGACGGTAACGTAATCGAACCTGAAAATGACGTTCTTGCAATCGGTTCAGGCGGAAACTACGCATATTCTGCAGCTCTTGCTTATCTTGACGGTTCATCTTTAAGCGCAAAGGAAATTGCAGAAAAGAGTCTTAAAATTGCAGGCGAAATCTGTATCTATACAAATTCAAATATCGTAGTAGAAGAACTATAAATTAAAAATATCAGAGGATAAAAATGAACGATTTTGTACTTGTAAATCCGAACGAAGAAAAAAAAGAAGTTGCACAGGTTAATATAGCTGAGACATTAACTCCGCGCCAGATTGTAGAAAAACTTGATTCATATATAATCGGTCAGAAAAATGCAAAGAAGGCTGTTGCCGTTGCATTAAGAAACAGAACGAGACGACTCATGCTTTCTGAAGACATGAAAGAAGAAGTTACTCCAAAAAACATTCTTATGATAGGACCTACCGGTGTAGGAAAGACAGAAATCGCACGACGCCTTGCAAAACTCTGCAACGCTCCTTTCTTAAAAGTTGAAGCAACTAAATATACAGAAGTAGGTTATGTAGGCCGCGACGTTGAATCTATGGTACGCGATCTCATGGCTGTCGGCTTTAACAACGTAAAAAAGGAAATGGAAGAACAGCTTCGTGAAAACTGCAAGGATAAAGTAGAAGAAAGAATCCTTGACCTTCTTTTACCCGGAAGCGAAAAAAAGAAAGAAGGGAATGTTCTTGGAAATATTTTTGGTTTTAAGCCGGAAGTGAAACAGGAAAAATCAGTTGAAGACGAAGAAAAAGAAAAAATAGAAGCCGCATCCATGAGTTCTACACGAGAAAAATTTCGTGCGATGCTCAGGGAAGGAAAACTTGAAGACCGTGAGGTAGAAATAACTGTAAGCTCAATGCCAAAAGGTTCTATGAGCATAATGACAGGCGGTTCAATCGATGATATAGAAAGTGCAATGCAGAATATCCAGGAAATGATGAACGGAGCCAGAAAAAAGCAGCGTACTGTGACGGTTGCAGAAGCAAGAAAGATTTTAACAGAACAGGTTCTAGACAGCATGGTTGATGCTGATAAAGCTGCTGACATTGCGCGAGAGCGTGTCCAGCAGTCGGGAATCATATTTATTGACGAAATCGATAAAATTGCGGTTCACGGTGAAGGCCACGGACCAAATGTAAGCCGCGAAGGCGTTCAGCGTGATATTCTTCCTATCGTAGAAGGCTGTCATGTAAATACAAAGTGGGGCGTTGTTGATACAAAGCACATTCTTTTTATCGCAGCCGGAGCGTTCAGCATGTCAAAGCCGAGCGACCTTATTCCTGAACTTCAGGGTCGTTTTCCTCTTCGAGTTGAACTTGATTCTCTTAACAAAGATGATTTTAAACGCATCCTTACGGAGCCTAAAAACGCGCTTATAAAGCAGTATACGGCGCTTCTTGCAACAGAAGGTGTAAAACTTGACTTTACCGATGATGCGATTGACCATATAAGCTCTATGGCAGAGGAAGTAAACTCTAAAAGCGAAAATATCGGTGCGCGCCGCCTCCATACCATAATGGAAAAGGTTTTAGACGAGATTTCGTTTGAAGCCGACGAGCACAAGGGAGAAACTATTTCCATCGATGCAGCCTATGTCGACCAGAAAGTCGAAAAAGTTGCTGGAAACGAGGATCTTTCACGCTATATCCTTTAGTTTTTTGCGTCATTTGTGCCGGTACCCGGTTTTTATGCCGGGTCTTGAGTAAATTCAGCCTTGATATCTTAAAAAAACGCTAAACTACTTTTTTAAGAATCCGACAATTAAGGTATGAATTCTTTTACACGTTCAATTGATTTATTAAACAGAGCTCTCGATGTTTCTTCGTTAAGGATGAATGTTGCTGCAAACAACATTGCAAATGCCGGCGTAGAAAACTATAAGCGTACAGAAGTACACTTTGAGAGTGAACTTAAGAAGGCTTTTGAATCGGAAGAAAGGGCAAGAAACGCATTTGAGCTTAAAACTACATCTCCATTACATTTTAAATCAAATAATGTAATAGATTACAGAACTGTTAAACCGCAGCGTGTCGTTGACTATGTTTCGACAGAAAAGCCTAACGGTAACAATGTAAACGTAGAAACAGAAGCTATGACCATTGTTAAAACAAACATGCAGTACAAAATGTTCTGTCTTATCGAAAACCACGAGTTTTCACAGTTAAAGACAGCAATGGCTGCAATCAGATAAGATTCGTAAGGTGGGAATCATTTAAGGGGGAATAAACTATGGGATTATTTACCAGTATTAACATTGCATCAACAGGACTTGCAGCAGAAAGATTAAGAAGTGATGTAATTTCTGACAATATCGCAAATGCGTCTACAACACGCACTCAGGATGGTGGTCCGTATAAGAGATCACGCGTAATATTTGCTCCCGTAGCAGAAAAGCCTACATTCAGAACACCGTATCTTCCTGAAAATCTTGATAACGGTCCGGGAAAAGGTGTAAAAGTAAAAGAAATCGTAAAGGACACAAGCCGTGGAACTTTAATCTATGACCCTGATCATCCGGATGCAATCAAATCTGGTCCTGAAAAAGGTTATGTTGAATATCCTAACGTAAACATCGTAAACGAAATGGTAGACCTTATCGCGTCAAGCCGCGCTTATGAAGCAAATACAACTGTAATTGAAAGTGCAAAATCAATGTTCTCTGCAGCACTTGAAATTGGCAGGTAAATGGGTTAAGTTTGAGTGGGGGAAAAAATGACGGTAAATAGTTTTAATTCAGCACAGATTAATAAGCCGTTTATGGATGCAGGTTATGTATCTGTAACGAGGAATTTAAATACAATAAGCGATGTAGAAGCAGAAAAGACAAAAAAGTCTTTCGGTGACTTTCTCATGGAAGCTGTTTCTAAAATGAATGACCAGCAGCTTGAAGTTGGCCGCCTTGAAGAAAGAGCCATGACAGATCCGGACAGCGTTCAGATTCATGAAATTACCGGAGCGCTTGCAAAATCTCAGATGTCACTGAGTCTTGCAAAAACTGTCATTGACAGGGTAGTTACCGGCTGGAATGAAATAACGACTACAAGATAATTTGTAGATTAACCCCGCAAAAAAGCCTGCGGGGTTTTGTATTTTAAATGCATTTTATAGGAAAAATATTTTAATTTTTCTCTTTTCAGAATTTGATTTTAATGGTATAATTTAACAAAATAAGTAAACTTGTTTATATTATTCGTTCACGGGAGGGGTCAGATGAACGAATGGTTCAAAAAGCTCGTTTCCAGTTTAAAGGAAAAATGGGCGAAGTGGTCCATATTACAAAAAGGTATTCTTATCGGTGTTGTCCTTGCAGTCGTTGTTGCGATCGTGCTTGGATTCAGATTTTCGTCTCAGCCTACAACTGTTAAACTCTTTAGCGCACCTGTGACAGGCGATGCACAGGCTCAGATTCTTACGCGTCTTGATAAAGAAAACGTAAGTGCAGATGTTGACAGCGCAGGTTTTATTCGCGTAAAGGATGAAGCAACTGCAAGACGAATGAAAGACATTCTTATTACAGAAGGTCTTGTTCCGTCTAACATTGATCCTTTTGCAGGATATTTTGACAGAGGCTGGTCAACAACAGATGCAGATCAGAATGTTAAGAAAAGTATCGCGATAAAGAAAGCTCTTGAACAGCACATAGAAGCAATCGAAGATATCGTTAAAGCAGATGTAACACTTGATCTCCCTCCAGATAAAGTGTTTAAGTCTCAGCAGAATCCTATCAGCGCGAGTGTCATACTTACATTTACCCCGATGAGTGACATGCCGACTAATAAGAGAAAGATTAAGGGACTTGAAAAAATAATTCTTACTGCAGTAAGCGGACTTAAAAAAGAAGACCTTACTATTGCAGATTCAGAAGGAAATGTTTTAAACGATGATGCAGGTCTTGAAGAACTCGAGCGTCTTTCTCGTATCGAAAAAGAACAGAGATTCATTCAGAAGCAGGAAGTTTATTACCGCGCTCAGATTTTAAAACAGTTGCAGAGCATCAAAGGTGAAAAACGAATTCCTGAAATCAATATTAAAATCGACATGAATATGTCTGAGAAAAAAATTGAGTCAGTTCGTTACAGTCCGTTTGTATTAAAACCAAATGATCCTGATACTCCTTATGATGAATCAGAAATCAAAGAGTCTGTTGCTATTTCTTCAAACACGGTTACACGCGAATGGCAGGGAACAGGATTTAATCCTCAGGGGCCTGTCGGACCAGAAGGAAACAATCCTCCTGTTTATGCAGAAGACAGCAACGTAATCGGACGTCAGACAGAAACTGCGACTACTCAAAATTTCATAGTAAATACCGATAATATAACAGAGACTGTTCATCCAACAATCGACCGTGTTACCGTTTCTGTTAACGTTGACGGAACATGGACAAAGGAATATGACAAAAATCATAACCTTAAGTTTGATGATCAGGGATGCATCATAAGAAATTATATTCCGGTTCCGAAAGAAGAACTTGAACAGATTGCAGACCTTGTACAGGATGCTATCGGATATGACAGGGCTAAAGGTTATTCTGTAACAGTAAGAAATGTTGCAATTGACCATACAGAAGAATTTGAAGCAGAAAACGAAGCAATAAGAAAAGCAAACCAGACAAAGATGACTATAATCATCGTATTGATTGGTATTGCACTTGTACTTGTTGCATTCATTCTCTACAGATTTATCAGCCGCGAAATTGAACGCCGCAAACGCATCAAGGCAGAAGAGGAAAGACGACGTCAGGAAATGGCTCGTATCATGGCTCTTCAGGATGCACAGAACGAAGGTATGGAAGTTACGATGTCTGTCGAAGAAAGACGTCGTGCAGAACTTCAGGAAAACGCCATTGCTATGGCAAAAGAACATCCGGAAGATGTTGCTATGCTCATACGTACATGGTTGATGGAGGAATAGTATATGGCAGAAGAAGCACAGGCTAAACCAAAAAGTAATCCTAAGCCAGTTCCAAAGCCGGGAACATTAAAACCTGCTTCGAGTCCTTCATCAAAAAAAGGTAAGGATTTTAAGAGCCTTACCGGAAGACAGAAAGCAGCTATCTTCCTCGTTTCTGTAGGAAGTGATGTTTCATCAGAAATCATGAAACACCTTCGCGAAGATGAAGTAGAAACATTAACATTTGAAATTGCCAGACTTGAAACGGTCGATGCAGAAATAAAAGATCAGGTCCTCGAAGAATTCCAGGATTTGATGAATGCTCAGAACTTTATCACGACCGGTGGTATCGATTATGCGCGCGAACTCCTCGAAAAATCTTTGGGAAGTCAGAAGGCCATCGATATCATCAACCGTCTTACATCGAGCCTTCAGGTTCGCCCGTTCGACTTTATCCGCCGAACAGACCCGGCCCACTTGCTCAACTTTATTCAGCAGGANNCAGGAATATCCGCAGACAATTGCCCTGATCCTTGCTTATCTCGAACCGGGAAAAGCCGCAATTATCCTGCAGAACCTCCCGGAAGAAATGCAGCCTGAAGTTTCTAAGCGTCTTGCAACGATGGACCGTACATCACCTGATGTATTGCGCGAAGTTGAACGCGTTCTTGAGAAAAAACTTTCTACACTTTCTTCAGAAGACTACACGGCTGCCGGTGGTGTTGAATCTATCGTNNNCTTGTTGACCGTTCTTCTGAAAAGGCTATCATCGAATCTCTCGAAGAAGAAGATCCGGATTTGGCAGAAGAGATTAAAAAGAGAATGTTCGTATTCGAAGATATCGTTATGCTCGACGACCGTTCTATTCAGAAAGTACTTCGCGAAGTCGATACACAGGAACTTGCAAAAGCGCTTAAGTCTGTTGA
>DBWY01000004.1:153597-171354 GCA_002309195.1 Treponema sp. UBA1226 | reverse complement strand
GAAGATATGGAATTTATGGGACCTGTACGTTTGAAGGACGTAGAAGAAGCCCAGCAGAAAATCGTATCTACAATCAGACGTCTCGAAGAGAAGGGAGATATCGTTATTGCCCGCTCTGGAGAAGACGAGCTTGTTACATGATGTTAATTTAAGTAGGATAGGAAAATGGCAAAAACTGTATTTCGTCAGAATGAAATAAAGACAAAAGAAGAAAAGTTTCAGTTAAAGCTCCTGCATGATTATGCACCTGTTGTCGAAGAGGTTGTAGAAGAAGAACCTGAGTACACAGGACCTACTGCAGATGATCTTCGTCGTGAAGCAGAAGAATATAAAAAGAATTTCGAAATCGAAAAACAGGGAATGCTTTCTAAAGCGCAGGCTGCTGCAGACGAAATCGTAAAGAAAGCAGAAGAAGCGGCCTTTGCCGAAGTTAAGCGCCAGACAGATCAGGCTCAGATTATAAAAACACAGGCAGAAACAAACGCTGCGCAGATTGTAAAAGATGCACAGGCTCAGGCAGAACAGATTATCGCTGAAGCTCAGGCAGAACGTGATAAGATTATAAATGCTTCTAAAAAAGAAGGATATGATACAGGCTATGAAGCTGGTTATCAGGAAGGAAATAAAGAAGCGCAGCGTCTTATCGAAAGAATGCACAATGTTCTTGATGCTGTAATGGCGCGACGAGAAGAAATCTTAAACGAAACAGAATATCAGATTGTTGAACTCGTCGTACTTATCGCACGAAAGGTTGTAAAAATTATTTCTGAAAACCAGAAGACTGTAATTATGAATAACGTTCTCCAGGCTCTTAAGAAAGTAAAAGGCCGCGGAGATGTTACAATTCGTGTAAACCTTGCAGATGTAAAACTTACTACAGATCATATTCACGATTTTATAGAAAGAGTAGAAGCTGTAAAGGGAATTACAGTAATGGAAGATACTACTGTAGAAAAAGGCGGCTGTATTGTAGAGACAGACTTTGGTGCAATTGATGCACGTATTTCGAGTCAGCTTACAGAACTTGAACAGAAGATTCTTGAAATATCTCCTGTTAAGACAGTTGCAAAATCAGATATTCCGACTACATAAGATATAGCAAGATTTTAGATAGGGTGGGAAAATGAAATCTTCATATAATGTAGCTTTTGACTTACACAAATATATTGACCGCGTAGAAAAAACTCCGACAATTTTATACATCGGTAAAGTTACTTCTGTCATCGGGCTTGAAGTTATAAGCCAGGGACCACGATGTGTTGTCGGCGAAATCTGTACGATAAAAATTCCGAGTTTAAATACAAGCGTTAAGGCAGAAGTTGTTGGTGTAAAAGATACAGAAGTTCATCTTTCTCCTTTTGGTGATACACGCGGAATCGAAGTAGGATGTGACGTTATTGCATCCGGTTCAACTTTACACGTTCCTGTAGGAAAAAAACTTTTAGGAAGAATTGTAAACGCTGTAGGAAGTCCTATCGACGGAAAAGGTGATATCGCCTGCGATACATATTATCCAGTCATCGCAGATCCGCCTTCTCCAATGAACCGTCGTCCGATTGTAGATCGTATTTCGACAGGTGTTCGTGCAATCGATACTCTTTTAACCGTAGGTAAAGGACAGAGAATGGGTATCTTTGCCGGAACCGGTGTAGGTAAGACAACTCTTCTTGCTACAATTGCAAAAAATACAAATGCAGATATAAATGTAATTGCACTTATCGGAGAACGAGGTCGTGAGCTTATGGACTTTGTTAGCGAAGATCTGGGCGAAGAAGGCTTAAAGAAAAGTGTTGTTGTAATTGCAACGAGTGATGAACCTGCAATTTCGCGTTTAAGAGCTTCTTATGTTGCAACTGCGATTGCAGAATATTTTCGTGACCAGGGCAAAGATGTAATGATGATGTTTGACTCTGTTACACGATTTGCACAGGCGCAGAGAGAAATAGGACTTGCAAACGGAGAACCTCCTGCACTTAAAGGATATCCACCAAGCGTATTTGATTTGATTCCGAAACTTATGGAAAGAACAGGTACAAACGAAAAAGGTTCGATTACTGCATTTTATACGGTAAAAGTTGACGGGGATGATTTTAACGAACCGATTACAGATAATGTTCGCGGTACGATTGACGGGCACATCATCTTAAACAGAAAACTTGCAGATAGAAAACATTATCCGGCAATTGATGTTCCGATGAGTGTAAGCCGTCGTTTTGATAAAGTTAACGGCCCTGTTTTTATTGATGCTGCAAGTGAGATAAGCAGACTTGTTGCAATCTATGATCAGAATGAACTTATGATTACGACAGGTGCATATCAAAAAGGAACTTCACCAGAAATTGATAAGGCAATTGATATGCATGAAGAAATAGAAAAATTCCTCATGCAGAAAAAAACGGATCACTGTACGATGAATGATTCGATTCAAAAACTGTCAGAGCTTTCTGGTATAAAAATTCCAGAAGAGGAATACGATGCTGTTTCTGCAATAGAAGAAGCAGAGATGGAACAGGAAATAGCAGAGAATGAAGCCGTTTAAGTTTGAGCTTGAAGACGTACTTTCTCTGAGAAAATTTGAACAGGAGCAGGCCCAGATTGAACTTGGAAAAGCCGTTTCTGAAGAGACCAGAATACAGAATGATCTGCAGACTCTTGCGCTGCAGCATACAAAGGCGAAAGGAGAGTTAAAGGGAGTTACTGATTTTTCTTTGATAACACAGGGGCAGCAGTTTTTTCTGTTTCTAAAGATGCAGGAAAACAAGCTTTTAGAAGACCTTGCACAGGCAAAGATAATTACAGATGCAAAACGTGAGGTTTTTAAAAAGTGTCTGCAGAAAACACAGAGCCTTGAAAAATTAAAGGAAAAGCAGAAAGAGCTTTATTCTAAGGAAGAAGAAAAGGAAAACGAAGAAATTATTGATGAAACAATAAGCGCCCGCGTTGCAGAAAAGAAGTTGATATAAATCCTCCAGCGAGAAATTATAAAATAATGTAAAAATAGAAGCGAATAAAAAAATAGCCCGGAGTTTTCTAAAAGAAATCTCCGGGCGTTGTTTTTTTAAGAAGATGCGTAATTTATTACGCATCACCGGTTAGTATTTAAATGCCGAATGTCCGATAAACTCTCGGAGAATCGAGCGGCCAGGAACTTCTGTAGGATCGATTGTCGGGAATATATCAAGGAATCTTAAAAGGCGGCATGCTTCTGAATATTCTTTTTCCAGAGGTGTAATGCGTCTTAAAAGAGGTTCAGCAAAAATCTTTAATACAGAAAGCTCGTAATCAAGTGCTGTGTTTAAAATTGCATCTGCGTTATTCTGGAAAGGGAAGATATGAAGTCTTTCTCCCTTCTGAACGCTGTCCCACATTCCGATTGTTTCTGCAGCAGATTTTCCGCGGAACTGAGAATCTCGAACGATACGGCGGATAAGTCTGTTGTCGCTTGTCGAAATTCTGTTGTGTTCGTTAAAGTTAAGCTGGGTAAGTGCAGAAAGGTAAAGCTTAAATTTAAACTGCGGTTTTACAAGTGGTGTAAGCTTGTCATTAAGACCATGGATACCTTCCATAATGAGAATGTCATTTTCACCAAGCGTAATCTGTTTTGTTCCAGGCTGTCTTGTTCCTGTTGCAAAATCATATTCCGGGAGTGTGATTGTCTTTCCGTCAAAGAGATCAACGAGGTTCTGGTTGATAAGTGGAACGTCGAGCGCTTCAAGACATTCGTAGTCGTAGTTTCCGTTTTCGTCTTTTGGTGTTTTGTCGCGGCCAACATAATAGCAGTCAAGGCTTATTACTTTTGGATTGTAACCGATTGCCTGAAGTTCGAGGGCAAGCTTTTTTGCGCTCGTCGTTTTGCCGGAACTTGAAGGACCTGCAATTAAAACAACCTTTACTTTTCCCTTATCCTGAATCTGCTGTGCGATGTCAGAAATACATTTCTGCTGGAAAATTTCTGAGATGTTGATAAAATCATTTACCTTACGGTTTTTAACAAGTTCATTGAGGGACGCTGCTGTTGTAACTCCAATCTGTTTTCCCCATTTCTTGTATTTTTCATAAGTCTTAAACAACTGCGGAATGTCATGAAATTCCGGGAGGACATCCGGTTCCGATGATGTAGGGAATCTTAAAAGGAATCCCTGTCCGTATTTCATGATTTCCCAGGTCTTAAGATAGCCTGTAGAAACTAAAAGAGGAGCGTAGTAGAGATCTGTAAATTCTCCGAGGCAGTTTATTTCTACTCTTGGAGGGCACTTGTAACGAAGAAGGTTTCTTGTGTCATTAAGTTCCTGGCGTTCAAAAAGTTCAATTGCCTGAGCGTATGACATAGAAGATGTTTCGATTGGAAGATTTTTAGAAATCAGCTCCTGCATCTTTGTCTTTAATTTTTCGATTAGAGGCGGATGGATTGCGTTTCCGTCTGCAAGCGTGTAGTAATATCCGTAACCAAGGCTGTGTCCGATTAAGAGCCTGTATTTCGGATCTATTTCGTGCATTGCTGCTTCCATTGTAAAGCAGAGAGTGCGTCTGTAAACTTCTGCACCATCTTTGCTTTTTGCTAAAACTGGTTCAACTTCGCAATCAGTAATAATTGATTTGTTAAGCGAACATATCTGGTTATTGACCCTAACTGCATAAACTGTCTCCGGTTCATTCGTCAAAGCATCAATAAAATCTTTTGCTCTTGAGCCAGGTGCTGTCTCAAGAGTTTTCCCGTTCGGGAGTGTGATTGTTATTCTGTTTGTACTCATTCTTCTATTATATCATAAGAATTAGAGTTGTGGAATTTTTTTAAGTATAATTTTATATGGTAAAAATCTAGTTATCCGGATCACAGACAGGGCAGCTGGTATAACCCTGATCTATGGCTTCTCTGCGGGGAAGCCCGGTCTTTTGTTTCTTTTTTATTTCTTTACAGGAAGCCTTATGGTAATAAATTCCTTCAAAAACTACAAATACAGTCTTTTCATCCTTGTAGGATTCCATAGCCTTAATAAAAGTAAATGTCATCATGCAGCCTTGAAAGATAAAAAGAGAAATAAGAATGATTAATGTAGTCAGATGTTTTTTAATTTTCATTTTTGTCTCCTGAGTCTTATGCCGACTGTCAGCTAAAAAGTGCATCAAATGCGGCGCGGGCCTTTGCGGCTTTGTCGTCCTGAGATGTGCCTTTATAAGCTGAATTTAAATCAGGAGAAGCAGACTTTCCTATTGAAGAGTTTACTTTAAAAAAATCGCAGAAATTTGATTTTTCTTTGTCTTTTACAAGCTCATCAATTGTTTCATGGCAGTCGTAGTGACTTCCCGGAGAATAGAATCTGCAGTTTATACATGTATGCAGGTCTCTTCCGCAGTCAGGACATGTGGATGAACGTGTTATGTTTTCAATTGTAATTGGTGTTCCGCACTTTTTGCACATATATATTTCCTATTTCTGTAAATCTGCATTGCCAAATCCAAGCGGCAGAAGTTCTTTTAAAGTGTATTCAACTATATCATTTTCTGACTTTGCAAGTAAAATCTTAAACGTGTCGGGATTACAGAATTCCATCATAACCTGGCGGCAGACACCACAAGGCGGGCAGTAATCCTTAATGTTTCCTTCAGGTCCGCCTACAATCATGATCGCGTCAAATTTTAAGTGACCTTCGCTTACAGCTTTAAAGAAAGCAGTACGCTCTGCGCAGTTAGAAGGCCCGTAAGCGGCATTTTCGATATTACAGCCGCCAAAGATTTTTCCGTCCTGACACAAAAGGGCAGCACCAACTTTAAAATTTGAATACGGCGTGTAAGAAAAATTCAGCATGTCACATGCTTTTTTTAAAAGTTCAATCTTTAAGTTTTGAGTAAGTTCCATAGAAAATATTATAAGCGATAAGACGGAATTTGGCAAAATCTTCTTACATTGCAAAAATAACTATGTTATAGTATCATGCACAATTACGGTGAGAGGTGGACGGAGAAAAATATGGATATTCCTGTAATAGCCAGTTTTATTATCTTTTTTTTGTTTATTTTTGTTGTTGTAAAAATCTCTGAGCCACGTGGTGGCAGTGGTGAACCTGTAAAAGAGCAGGCTGATGAAAACGGCGAAGAAATTCTTGATGAAACTTCTGCTCTTGATGAACATTTTGATGAAGAATATTTTGAGTGCTGCAGGAAGGGGGAGCGCAGTCAGCTTTTCTGTAATTTTGCATCGTGGCAGGATTGTTCGATTTTTCAGGGGTTACTGTTTGCCAACGGGATTTCAAGCCACAAAGAGCACGAGAACTCTAACCGTTTTTATTTTGGTTCAAATCTCATTTCAAATATTTTTTCAGTCCAGTTGTGGATTTTAGTAAAAGACTATAATGATGCGTATGAGCTTTTAAAACAGTTTACAGATCAAAAAGCAGAGGCTATAAAAGAAAAATATGAGTCAAACTCAAATAAGACAGGAGAAAAACTTCTGGGAGCTGTTCTTGCACCTGTTACTGTTTCTAAAGAACAGGAGATTCTTGGAATAAAGGTTTTCCCGAAAAGCGAAAGAGAGATTTGAAAAATCGCTAACCAACGAGAATAATCTGTGTTAGTTGAGAATGGAATGCACTCGTTGGACCTATAGCGCAGACCTTCATTTTCTACTATAATAATAGATTATGAACATAAATCCAGTTGATGGCGAAAAAATAAGTGTTCGCGGGGCCCGCGAGCATAATCTTAAGAATATAGATATTGATATTCCACGCAATAAGCTTGTTGTTGTCTCAGGGCTTTCGGGTTCGGGAAAGTCAAGTTTTGCGTTTGACACCCTTTTTGCAGAAGGTCAGCGCCGTTATGTAGAAAGCCTTTCTTCATATGCCCGTCAGTTCCTTGGAACAATGGATAAGCCTGATGTCGATTTAATCGAAGGCTTGTCTCCTGCAATTTCTATTGAACAGAAAACAACTCACAAAAATCCGCGTTCAACTGTCGGAACTGTTACCGAGATTTATGACTACTATCGTCTTTTATTTGCCAGAATCGGAACTGCGCACTGTCCAAACTGCGGGCGCGAAATTCATGAGCAGAGTGTTGATCAGATTATCGATACGATTGTCGGCTGGGACGAAGGAACTAAGGTTCAGATTTTAGCTCCGGTTATCCGAGGAAAAAAGGGCGAGCATCAGAAGGTTATTGAGGATGCCATTAAGGCAGGGTTTGCCCGCGCCCGCATTGACGGCGTTATGAGTGAGCTTGATAATTCGATTAAACTTGATAAGCAGAAAAAACATACGATAGAACTTGTCATCGACCGAATCGTTTTAAAAGCAGATATCAGAAAGCGCCTTGCAGATTCTGTTGAGACTGCTTTAAAAAGTGCAAACGGAATGATTTTAGTAACGAAAGGCTCAGAAAAAGATGCTGCAACTTATGAAGAAGTAATGTTCTCTCAGAAAAATGCGTGTCCTGACTGCGGTATTTCAATTCCAGAATTACAGCCGCGCCTTTTTTCTTTTAACAATCCGTTCGGTGCATGTCCTGAATGTACGGGTCTTGGTGAAAAAATGGAATTTGACGAAGACCTTATGATTCCGGATAAAACAAAATCCTATAACGAACATGCACTCCTTCCGTATAATCCGACAAGCGCATGGAATACAACAAGATTTCAGGCAGTTGCGGATGCATATAATTTTTCACTTGATACTCCGTTCAACAAGCTTACAAAAAAACAGCGCGACGTAATTTTATACGGTTCTGATAAAACTCTGCACTGGATTTATTACAAGCAGAGTGGAACAGGCATGTCAGAATACAATGAGCCGTGGAAAGGCGTATTTGCTGACATGAACAGACGTTATATCGAAGCGTGGGGCGACAACATGAAGCAGTCGCTTGAAAAATACATGTCACACAAAGAATGTTCATGCTGTCACGGAAAAAAGCTAAGACCAGAAGCTCTTGGTGTTACAGTCGGCAAAAAAAATATAATTGAATTGTGCGAGTTAAGTGTGCTCGATTCAATCGAGTTTTTTAAAAATTTAAAGCTTACAAAGACGCAAAAAGAAATTGCATCTCAGGTTTTAAAAGAAATAAATTCGCGCCTTAATTTTTTAAAGAATGTCGGTCTTGATTATCTTACTCTTGAACGCTCTGCCGGAACTTTGTCTGGCGGTGAGGCTCAGAGAATTCGTCTTGCAACTCAAATCGGTTCTGCTTTAACAGGCGTTATGTACATTCTTGATGAACCTTCAATCGGTCTTCATCAGCGTGATAACCAGCGTCTTATTGATACTCTTACATATCTTCGAGATTTAAAAAACAGCGTGATTGTCGTTGAGCATGATGAACAGACTCTACGCACTGCAGACTGGATTGTCGATATCGGACCTGGTGCTGGTGTTCACGGTGGAAAGGTTGTAGCCTCGGGAACTGTGGAGCAGGTAATGAAGGTCGAAGAAAGTGTGACCGGCCGTTATCTTGCAGGTAAGATTACAATGCCGATTCCAAAGCAGCGTCGTCCCGGTAACGGAAACTTTTTGACTTTGACGGGAGTAAAGGAACACAACCTAAAAGATATTTCGATTTCAATTCCGCTTGGAGCTATGACTTGTATTACAGGTGTTTCTGGCTCCGGAAAATCTACTTTGTTAAGTGATGTTCTGTATCCTGCAGTTTCTAATAAACTTATGAGGACAAGTTATCCGACAGGTGCTTTTTCTAAACTTGACGGAATCAAACATATAGACAAGGTCATTAACATTGACCAGAGTCCTATCGGACGAACCCCGCGCTCAAACCCTGCAACTTATGTCGGAGTTTTTGACGAAATCCGCGATTTGTTTGCATCGCTTCCAGAAGCAAAGGCGCGCGGCTATCTTAAGGGCAGATTCAGCTTTAACGTAAAAGGCGGTCGCTGTGAAAACTGTCAGGGAGCCGGAACTATTACAATCGAAATGAACTTCTTGCCGGACGTATTCATTAAATGTGATGTATGTAACGGAAAGCGCTTTAATAAAGAAACTCTTGAGATTTTATATAAAGGAAAAAGCATTACAGACGTTCTTGATATGACGATAGAAGAAGCGTGTGACTTTTTTGCTCATATTCCGCATCTGTCACGTAAGCTTGAAATGCTAAAGAGTGTAGGACTTGGTTATATTCAGCTTGGACAGTCGGCATTAACTTTATCTGGTGGTGAAGCACAGCGTGTAAAACTTGCAAACGAACTTGCGCGCGTTTCGACAGGCCGTACGCTTTATATTCTTGATGAGCCTACGACGGGACTTCATTTTGCAGATGTAAAACAATTGATGAGTGTTCTGCAGCGTCTTGTTGACCAGGGAAATACTGTCGTAATGATTGAACACAATCTTGATGTTATATGCCAGGCAGATTATATAATTGACCTTGGTCCTGAAGGCGGATTCAGGGGAGGAACTGTTGTTGCAACCGGAACTCCTGAAGAAGTTTCTAAAGTAAAGGAAAGCTTTACGGGTCAGTTTGTAAAGGATATGCTTAAAAAGAATAAATAGGGTTTTATGAAGTTTAACTTGAGGAAAACATTTTTATTTTTTCTCATAGCATCAGTTTTTGCCGCTGCTGTTTTTGCAGAAAGTTCTGACAGTTCTGCAGATGAACAGACTACAGTAACAATTCTTAACGCATTAAAAACTTCAAATGTAAAGGATAAAGAAAAAGACGAAGATTTGATTCTTTTTGAAGGCCTTGTAAAGATAAGCGTAGAAAAGGGACAGACAAAGACAATAATAAGTGCCGACAGAATCAGCTACAGCAGAAAACACGAAATGCTTTATGCAGAAGGCAACGTAAATATGGAACAGACAGATAAAAGCGGTTCTGTTTCAAATATCGGTGCAACAAGCGTTCTGTTCAATACATCTACCCTCGAAGGAATTTTTGATGAAGGAAGAATTGTTCAGGCAGAGACAAACTCAATTAATCTTCCGTCGGGTTCAACTCTTGTAGTAGGTTCAGAAGTTTTTGCGCGAAATCACTCCGGAACTATTGCTTTTAAAAACGGCGAGCTTACTTTCTGTAATGATAAACATCCGCACTGGAAAATCAGGGCAACAAGAATCTGGCTTTTGCCTGGAAACGAATTTGCTTTTTTTAATGCAGTTTTATGGCTTGATAATATTCCGGTTTTATATCTTCCGGCTTTTTATTACCCTAAAGATGAACTGTTGTTTAATCCGGTTTTTGGTTTTAAAAACAGAAATGGATTTTATATCCAGACAACAACGTATCTTTACGGAAGAAAACCTCTTGAACCAGAAAACAGTTCTGCAGGAAGTGCAACTACTGCAAGCGATGATGACATGTCAAAGTACTTTAATTTCATCAAACCTACAAAGCTTATGGATCAGGAAAGACAGGGCTTGATTTTACACAACCTTGACACTGTTTATACGGGAAGTACTTCTGATTACTTAAAGATAATGGCAGACTGGTATTCTAACCTTGGCTTTGCAACAGGTTTTGAAGGTTCTTATAAGCCTAAAAAAATATTCAACCAGCTTGAAGGCGGGGTTCTTTTAGGATTTGGTAATACGGTTTTTCAGTCGGCAAATGCATATAATGTTTATCTGCCTTTTGACAGTGCAGGAGATTCTCATTACGAAAAATCAAATTTTATGGGAATGGAACTTCCGTTCAGATACAGGGCAAATTTAAAACTTGGAATTTCAACTCCGGTAAACCTTACGCTTTCGATGCCGATTTATTCTGATCCATTCTTTAATTATGATTACGGTGACAGATCAGAGACGATGGACTGGTTCTCTTATCTTTTAAATAATCCTGTAGCAGAAAATTCTACTATAACGGAACAGCAGAAACTTGATTCTGCAGAAATTACCTCGTTTACATGGGATTTGTCAGGAAATTATTCTTTAAAGATTCCAGAAGTTTTAAAACCTTATGTTGAATCAGTTTCAATTTCTTCATTTAATTCAGCTGTCGTATTTTCTTCAAAACTTGTGGATTCTCCGTATCTTCCGTCTTATGATCCTTCAGGACGTTTTACTGCACAGAGAAAATTCTTCTTCCCGTCACAGGTAACGCCTTTAAAAACCAGCCTTTCTATAAACGGAAGCCTCATATCACTTGGAAGCACGAAAACTTCTTCTAAATCTGTTTCTTATCCGGTTGAATTGATTCCACCAGAAGAATTGTCTCCTGAAAAAAAAGAAGACGCAGAGAAAAAAGAAGAAGAAAAAAAGGAAGAGAAGGAAACTTCGGGATTTGATTTTGAAAAAGAAGGCCTTGCAATAATTGATTTTTCTCCTGATTCTGTTTCTTCTATAAATGATTTTAAATATGATTTAAATTATTCGATTAATCCTGAGTTTGTTTCTCAGCTTAACTATGCGCATCAGGGCTTAAACAAGGGTTCTGACTTTAAATGGGACAGAATCCAGTCTTCGTATATTTACGTAAAAGTTCCGGTTAAGTTTAAGGACAATCTTTCTGTAAAGAATAATTTCTTTACGATGAATAATACGCTTGATTTTACGCCTGTATATCAGACGCACCCTTATATTTCGACAGATACCACGACAGGCGGTTACCAGGATTCAGAAGTAAAATCAATGAAAAAGGCAGATTATACTTCTTCTATGATGGAAGTTCTTAATACCAACTCTCTGTCTATAAAGCCTTTTACTTTTTATCCTAATTTTAAAGACACGAATATTACATATAATACTTCGGTAAAACTTCTTCGCACAAAATTTATCGGTGATGCGGATAATCCAAAATGGGATACCCTTACCGTCGACTTTAATGATGAAGAATCTATTACGCAGCATTCTCTTGACCTTACGCTTGCTGCAAATGAGCTTGGAGGCGATTTTAAGCAGAGTCTTACGATTACTTCGACATTGCCTCCGCAGGTTTCTAAGTATTACGGAACATTAAAATTTGAATTTCCATATGTAACATTGACGGGGGAGGCAGGAGTAAGCCAGGTAAGTAAGACAGATTCAACATGGAAAAAAGAGCTTTTAAGACAGGGCTTTACATTTAATTTCTTTAACAGCAAATTAAATTTTACAGAATCCTACAACTACGATGTAGAAAACTCTCATCCGGATTCATTAAAGCTTGCACTTTCGTATGAAGGGCTCCAGGTGTCTTATCTCATGCAGTATACAAACCCTTTTGATTTTACATCTACCGGATGGGTTCAGGATACTTCAACGCAGGAGTTTCTTCCAAAGTCTGCAAGTATAGCATATACGCTTCCTGCAAAGAATTTTAAGGCATGGAAAAACAGAATCAGCGTTGCCCCGACACTTGATACAAGCCTTTCTATAGACTTTATACGTCCGACAAACAGTTATTTTATCTTTACACCGGGAATTACATTCAGAATCAACAAGTTCCTTGATATTTCATTCAGTGCAACTTCGAGAAACGATGTACTTTACAGATACGTTCAGTCTGCACTCGGACATCCTGGAAGAATCCCGGGCGAAGAAAACATATTTAAAGATCTTGCAAACTCATTCAGATTTGATGATGAATCTCTCAGAAAGGCCAGTGGTTTTAAACTTAAATCACTCAATTTTGCGATTACTCACGACCTTCATGACTGGGATTTAAAATGCGAATTTAAGATTGAACCGCGTCTTATTACGCCTACAACAGGAATGCAGTACTACGATTTTAGTCCTTATTTTACGCTTTCTGTAGTATGGCGTCCAATGGAAAGTATGAAAACAGAAATTCTTGACGATTATGGAACCTGGAAGTTAAAATAAAATATATAGGGAGTTTAATTTATGAAGAAAAATCTTGTATTGATTTTTACTGTGCTTGTCTGTTTCTTAAACATTTCCTGTCTTTCTTCGCTGCAGGAACTATCAAGCGGACTTATGGATTTAAATGGCGGAACATCTGTTAAAAAAGTTCCGGCTTATACAAACGAAGAAGCAGTGTCTGCAATGAAAGATGCGCTCGAAGAAGGAATCAAATTTGCTTCTTCATCTCTTTCTCAAAAAGACGCGTATTTTAAGAACGCTGCAATTAAAATTCTTTTACCAGAAGAAGCAAAACCAATTCTTGGAATTTTAAATAAAATTCCTGGTGGTCAGTCTCTTGTTGATGATGTTGTTTTAAGACTCAACAGGACTGCAGAAGAAGCAGCAAAAGATACGGTAAACATTTTCGTTTCTGCAATCAAACAGATGACTGTCATCGATGGAATTAAAATCGTAACAGGAAATAAAGATGCTGCAACAGAATATCTTAGGGAAAAATGCTACGATAAGCTTGTAAATCTTTATAAACCAAAAGTTAATACTGTTTTAAACAAGCCGCTTGTAATGAATGTTTCTGCAAACGAAGCATGGGAAAAACTTATTACGAATTATAATAAATACGGAAAGATTGCAAATACTGCTGCAAAGATTGCAGGACAGAAGGAACCTTGTCCACCTGTCACTGTAGACCTTGCGCAGTATGCAACCGAAAAAGCCCTCGACGGTCTGTTTACAGGAATCGCCGAGGAAGAAGCAAAGATAAGGGAGAACCCTCTTAAATACGCTTCTGCAATGATACAGAAGGTATTTAATTACGTTAAACAGGGAATAACTACGATTACTGTACGGTCGTAAATTTAATCTCCTTTAACTTAAGGCCGGTCTGAGAGAAGAACAGAGATAGAATCAGAAAGCGGGGGAATGCTCTCTCAAATTCTATCTGTTCCGAAACTTCCCGGCCATTTCTTTCGCCCGTAAAACCGAATGTATGGATTACAACGCCGTTCCATGAAAGGCTTGTATTTATCTGGGCTACTTCATTACCGACAGTTTCACAAGTTATAGTCATCCTGTATTTTTTCTGGTCTTTTGAACTTAATCCAAATCCAAAAGTGCTTCCACGTGTTGTGTTTACATTATCAACAGGAATTGTAAGTCCGTCGCAAAGATCATAGTAAACGATTTTGCCTGCCGACTTGTCCATAGGCATTGGAGGTCTGTGCTTGATTTTAACTTCGACCTCTTTTCCGTCTGCTCTCTTCTGTGCGTTAGAGTGCTTTACGAAGTTTATGATATTGTAAGCGCTTCTTATAGCTTCGAGACGGGAAACAGTGTTTTCTTTAAGTGCCTTTTCTGTGTTGTCGCCGAACGTATTTGCAATTGCTTCTGGAACAACCATGTAAAGGTCGTTTTGTGCCCTTATAAGCTGAGCAGTGTTTGCCTTTTCTGGCTCTTTGCCTTCATCATTTGCAACAGCCCACCAGTCAGTCATTACGATTCCTTTAAATCCCCAGTCCTTTCTCAAAATGAGGGTATTAAGGTCAAAGCTTCCTGCAGTCCACATTCCGTTTACAGAGCCGTAAGAAGTCATTATGACACTTGCACCATTTTTTACAGCCATTTCATACGGAACTAAATAAATTTCGCGCAGTGCTCTTGTACTTAAAGTTGTATTTGAAGTTCTTCTTCCAGTTTCCTGGTTATTGCAGCAGAAATGCTTTAACGAACCTGTAACGCCCTGCGTCTTTAATCCGCGGATTATTGCTGATGTAAAGACTCCGGTTAAATAAGGATCTTCAGAAAAATATTCAAAGTTTCTTCCGTTTAAAGGATGACGCATGATGTTTATACCAGGGCCAAGAAGAACATCGATTTTGTTGAAAACCATTTCAAGAGCCGTAAAGCGGTAAAGCTTTTCTACGAGTTCCGGGTTAAATGTGCAGGCTTCGAGAGTACCGTTTGGCAGACTGAATGCCTGAGCACCTGAGTCAAGTCTTATGCCGCTGGGACCGTCTGTACAGCAAGCACAAGGAATTCCTTTTGCCTTAAGGCTGTCAGAAACACCGCCAAACGCACCGGCAGTTCCCGGAGTTACTTTAGGGCTTCCCATACCTTCGCCGCGTATGATACATGCAAGATCTTCGTCAGAAAGAGACTGTGCAATCGAGAGACTTTCTTTATCAATGCTTTCATCTTTAAAGAAGTCTTCAAGTTTCCTTAATTCTTCCTGCCGGTGCGCGTTCTGGTAAGGAGAGACTGCTTTGATCTTTTCATTTTCAAAAATAACCTGGCCGTCATCCTTTGCGCCGCATGATTTGAGGCGTTCAAAACTTTTTACAGGTTTTAATGCTTCAGAAACTTTTTCTGTTACGATAGTTTCATCAAGAAGAACTTCGCCGATTTTAAAAATGTTTTCTACATTGTTTCCTGCAAAGAATTCGTATTTGCCTTTTTCAAGAACAAAACAATCAATGTTTCCTGTTGCGCCTGTATCATCAAAAGAGCGCACGCGTGAAAGACTAAAGTCAAAGGAAACCTTTTCTGACTTTCCTTTTTTTAGAAGAGAAGTTTTCTTAAAATCTGCAAGAACAAGTGCAGGCTTTCCCAGTTTTCCCTGCGGCTGCTTTACATAAATCTGTACGGTTTCTTTTCCGAAAGAGTTTCCTGTATTCTTTACGTTTACAGTAATACCTATTCTAGGAATGTCAGAACCAAAATCAAGATTAAAATCTTTTTCTTCTATAGAGAAGTCTGTGTATGAAAGACCGTAGCCGAACGGGTAGAGTACTTTATCCTTTGCAGCGCTTTCAAAATATCTGTATCCGACATAAATATCTTCTTCGTATACATTTTCAATTTCATCACCAAAGTTTTTAGAAGAAGGGTAGTCAGAAATATTTCTTGCAATCGTGCCTGTAAGCTTTCCAGAAGGAGAAGCTTTTCCTGTAAGAATGTCTGCAATTCCAAGACCACCGACCATTCCGCCCTGCCAGGTAAGTAAAACACAGTCAAGGTTAAGGTCTTTTATAAAGTTCATGTCGATGATGTTAGCTGTATTTAAAACTACACATACTTCCTTAAAAGCGGCCCTTACATTTTTGAGCATTGTCTTTTCTTCTTCTGTCAAAAACCATGAGCCTTCTGTTTCTGAGTTATCTTTATCTTCTCCGGCATTGCGTCCGATTATTACGACTGCTGCATCGTTTTTTAAAGCCATCTTCTGAGCAAGCTCTTTTGAAACGCTCATTTCCTTCTGGCTCCAAGGTTCAGCTCCCCAGCCTTCACCGATTACAAACGGGTTTTCTTTTTCCCAGTCTGCGTAAATCTGTTCAAGCTCACTGTCAAGAACAACACGTCCGCTTGATTTTAAGCCTTCAGGAATTCCATAGACATGGTTTACGTTTACCATTCCGCCTGAGCCTGTACCGCTTTTGTAGTAGTTGTTCTGAATCCTTCCGAAAACTGCAAGCTTAGTTCCTTTTGCAAACGGCAGAACGTTGTTCTTGTTTTCGAGGAGTACACATCCTTCCTGAACGACTTCTCGTGCAGCATTCATGTACTTTGTCCAGTCTAAAATTTTTTTCATTTTGCACCTCTTCCTAAAAAAAAATTTTTGTATCCCCAAATTGAACTTTAGGCTTTGCCCGAATTCAAATACAAACTTCTTGTAATATATAGAGGATGTTTACAAAAATAAATAGTTTTTTCTTGCAAAAAATAGGTTAAATTTGATATTTTTGTCAAAATCATTTGCTAATTACGGGTTAAAAATGTATAATTTTGATATGGAACCATACAAACATGAAATAATAACCCGAAACAGGCAGCATTTTGATCTTGATTTTACAATCAGATTTGACCTGATCGAGCATACAAATTTCTTTTCTCCCTTTCACTGGCATAATCATATAGAAATCCTTTATGTCCTTTCAGGCAGACTTGAACTTAATATAGAAAATTCAACTTATGTTCTCCAGAAAGGCTGTCTTGCTATAGTTAATTCCGACATGCTTCATTCTACAAAGCTCAAGGGAAACGTAAAGCACATACTTTTTCAAATACCTGCAAGTTCCCTTAACGAAATTGAACCGGATGCAGAATCCTATATTTATACTCAGTTTCTTTCAAAAGATGAATCGGGTGAACTTGGTTCAATTCTTTTAAAAATGCTCGAGGCCAAAACAAGCAGCCGGGAGGGGAGTAAAATAAAATTTGTATCCCTTATGTATGAGTTATTATATAAAATGGTTTCATCTTATAGAATAAAGTCAAACTTTAATGAAATTCCTAAATACAGTAAAACTGCCGTAAACAGGCTTTCTCCTGTAATTTCGTTCGTAGAAAAAAACTATAAAAAAGAAATCTCGCTTTCGCATGCAGCCTCGATAATCTCTGTTACACCCGAGCATTTGTGCCGCCTTTTTAAGCAGTATACAAACCAGACGTTTACAGAATACGTCCTCTCGCTTCGAATCGCCTCATTCTACCGCGACCTTCGGAATACAGATGACAAGCTCAACGTCCTTTTGGAAAACAACGGGATAAAGAATTATAAGGTTTTCCTTCGTGAATTTAAGAAAATCTTTGGTGTCACTCCCGGAAAAGTGCGCAAATCTGTCACCACAAGATAAATTTTATGCTGAATTTACTCAAATTCGTTTGACTTGTGGGAGAATATGGCTTAGAATGGTTATAATAATATAAAACGGTGTAAAAACGGGTGTTTTTGCACTAAATGGGAGGCCAAAATGGCTAAAGTAGAACTTAAAGGCATTGGTAAAATCTACGACGGAAACGTTCGCGCCGTAACAAATGCCAACATTACAATCGAAGACAAGGAATTCTGTGTTTTCGTAGGTCCATCTGGATGTGGTAAATCAACAACTCTTCGTATGGTTGCTGGTCTTGAAGACATTTCAGAAGGAAAACTCTTCATTGATGGAAAAGAAATGAATGACGTTCCACCAAAAGACCGCGATATCGCAATGGTATTCCAGAACTACGCTTT
>DBWY01000004.1:153447-153568 GCA_002309195.1 Treponema sp. UBA1226 | reverse complement strand
GTCTTAAGATCCGCAAAATGGACAAGAGCGAAATCGACCGCCGTGTAAAAGCAGCTGCAAAACAGCTTGACCTCGAACAGTACCTCAACAGAAAACCAAAGGCTCTCTCTGGTGGACAGAG
>DBWY01000004.1:53709-153421 GCA_002309195.1 Treponema sp. UBA1226 | reverse complement strand
CGTAATCCAAAAGTATTCTTGTTTGACGAACCATTGTCAAACCTTGATGCTAAACTTCGTGTAACAATGCGTTCAGAAATTGCTGCACTCCACAACCGTTTGCAGGCTACAATGATCTACGTAACNNCACGACCAGATCGAAGCTATGACACTCGGTGATAAAATCGTTGTAATGCGTGATGGTATCATCCAGCAGATTGGTGCTCCATTGTACCTCTACAACAACCCTATCAACAAATTCGTTGCAGGATTCATCGGAACACCTCCAATGAACTTCCTCAAAGTAAAAGTTCTTGAAAAGGGTGGAAAGGTAATCTGTGAAGAAGGTTCATTCGATGTAACACCTTGTGCAGATCACCAGAAACGCCTCAAGGAATTTGTAGGACAGGAAGTATGGTTTGGTATTCGTCCAGAAGATGTTGAATACTCAGAAAAACCATCTAAAGATGCAATGCAGATGAAGATTGCTAACAAAGAACCATTGGGAGCAGAAACTCATCTTTTCCTTACTACAAACAAAGGTCAGAACCTTATCGCAAAGACACATGCAAATGTTCAGTTCCGTCTTGGAGAAACAGTTAACCTTATCCCTGATATGGCTAAGGCAAAATTCTTCTCTTGCGAAGGTGACGAACTTAACATCGTAGAAGATATCAAAAAGGAATGGTAATTTTTTAATATCATGATTTTTGAAAAAAGCGGATTTCATTTATGGAGTCCGCTTTTTTTGTGTAGACACCCCTTTATTGTATTTATAATCAATTTCATGTTATTATCACGCTTATGATCAGAAAAAACTCGGTTGTATTATATAAAAACTCGCCTGCCGTTGTTCTCGATGTTGAACAGGATAAATATATCATCCAGTTCTGTTCTTTTGCTCTTACAAAAGAGAATATCGAAAAATTTGGTACGAAGGGTTTTACTGCGCAGGAACAGAAAGTGCGCGAAAAAGATATAACCATAATTTCAAAAAGCGAAGATCCAGAAAAATATTCTCTTGAGCAGATTATAAAATATTCTGATTCTCAGATTGACTCAAAAATCAAAGAAGCATGGGAGCTTTTGCAGAGTGACGAAAGCAGTGCAGGAAAAGAGATTTCTTTTTTTGAACTTACAGACTTGATTGACTCGGAATACAAAGATTTAAAAGCATGGTTTATTTATAACAGCCTTATGCTTCTTCCGCAGTTTGCTTTAACTGACGGTCTTTGTTTTGTTCCGCGAAGCGAAACTGAAATCGAAGAATTAAATAAAAAGAAATTTGCAAAAGAAAACGAAGCGCAGATTCGTGCAGATTTTATTGCACGCTTAAAACAGAAAAAACTTTTACCCGAAGATTCAATTTTTATGGGAGACGTAGAAGCGTTTGCTCTGGGTAAAACAGATAAATCAAAGACTCTGGCCGAAGCAGGTTTTAGTCAGGATGTAGAAAAAGCGCACAGGCTTTTGATTGACACCGGTATCTGGGATTATACGAGAAATCCTTTTCCGTCGCGCTGGGGCTTGTCGGTGCAGTCTGCTAAAGAGGGCTTAAAGTGTCCGCCTGATGAAGAGCGCTTAAAGGTAGAAGGAGTTGCTTTTGCAATAGACAGCTCGTGGTCAAAAGATCCAGATGATGCAATCGCCTTTGACGGAACTTATCTCTGGGTTCATATTGCAGATCCTGCAAGCACTGTAATGCCTGACAGCACGATTGATAAAACTGCGCGCGACAGGGGAGCAACACTTTATATCCCTGAAGGCGCAAGCCGAATGCTCGCAGAAGAATCTTTAAGCGATTATGCTCTTGGATTAAAACGCGAAAGCCGTGCGCTTTCGTTCAGGCTGCTGCTTGATGACAACTGTGCGGTAAAAGAATGCAAGGTTTTTAAAACTCTTGTTGATGTTGAATGCATTACATACGAAGAAGCAGATAAGAAAAAAGAAAGCGAAGGATTAAAACCGCTTTTTGAAATTGCAAGAAAAAATGAAAAAAGAAGAAATGCAAACGGTGCAGTAAATATAAATTTTCCTGAAGTTCATATCAACGTTGAACCGGAAACAAAAAAAGTTTCGATTGTTCCGATTGTAGAATACGAGTCGACTGCCGTAGTGCGCGAAATGATGCTTCTTGCAGGAGAAGGGGCAGCGCATTTTGCATTTGAAAATCAGATTCCGTTTCCTTATGTAAGTCAGGAATCTCCTGATTTTCCGACGAGCGTTCCTGAAGGCCTTGCAGGAGATTTTAAAAAAGTTAAGTCGATGCATAAACGCAGCGTAGGAGTAACCCCTGCAGCTCATGCCGGTATCGGAATCGGAATGTACAGTCAGGTAACAAGCCCGCTTCGCCGTTACTCTGATTTAATTGCGCACGAACAGCTTCGCGCGTTTCTTGACGGCCGAGAACTCATTGATAAAAATACGATGCTTGAGCGCATAAGCGCAGGCGACGAGGCTGCCATTGCATGCAAAAAAGCCGAGCGAAAAAGCAACCTTCACTGGACACTTGTTTTCCTTAAGCAGAATCCTGACTGGAGAGGCGAGGCTGTTTTAGTCGAGGTCAAGGGAAACCAGGGCGTTTTTATGATTCCGTCTATCGCCCAGCAGACCACGATTGTCCTTTCTAAAAAGCTTGAGCTGAATCAAACAATTACCGTCAGGGCAGCTAATATCGACATTCCTGCTCAAAAAGTGGACTTTATCGAAGCATAAATACGAAAAAAGTGTCAAAATGACCGAAAATTCTGCAAAAACTGTATGAATTTGTATACAGATAGAATTTCACCGTGCGCGTGCACTGTATGAATTTGTATACAAATAGCACGACTATAGGTTACTGTATGAATTTGTATACATTCGAGTGAATATTATGGAGATTTGTTCTGAAAAATACAATTTTCATACAATATTGTTATATAAAGCTAAATGCTTATATTATAAAGAATTATAATGTGTTTTGAGTAAATTCAGCATAAAAAGACAAAAAGTTGGCACGGAAAATGCATAATACTCTATGTCGTTTATAAAGAGAGGGTAACCGGAGAGAGTTTTTATAAACGGCACTAATTTGCATATTACCGGATTAAAATATACGGCAATTATGGACATTAAGAGAGTAAAACAATAAAATAAGAGGTGAAAGATTATTTCATCTCTTATTTTTTTTAAAGGCGTGGGGTTTTTGTTTTGAGTGTCAGAAAAACGGGTACAAGAAAATCGACAGCAGGAAAAAGCAGTTCAAGACAAAAAAGAAGTTCATCGCGCAGTTCAGGACTTTTCAAGAGAAAAAAAATCAAACCAAAAGTAAAGCTTGATACAGACAGAGTAGTTAAACTCTGCGTCATTATAGTCGTGTTCTGTTCACTTTTAATTCTGGGAGTTCTTTTTATTCCGGATGGACAGCTTGAAAACGTAAAGGAAAAAACTCCGGTAACAAAAGAGGGCAGAGGCGAAACAAACCGCAGAAAAGAAAGTAATCGCGAAACCAAGCGCAAACGTGATCGTGAAAGCGAGAGCGAAAATCAAAGCAAAAAAACGGACGAAGAAAAACCGGTAGAAATAAAACCAAAAGATGACAAAAAAGATGAAAAACCGCAGGAAAAACCGGCCCAGGAAAAACCACGTGAAGAAAAGCCACAGGAAAAACCAGCTGATGAAAAACCTCGCGAAGAAAAACCGCAGGAAAAAAAGGATGAGTTTTCTGATATTCCTGCTGCAGTAAACGGTGCGCAGATTGTTTTTGTTTTTGATGATGGCGGACAGAATCTTTCTCACCTTGATAAATTTTTAAAACTTCCTTTCCCGGTTACGATTGCAGTTTTGCCGGGATTAAAATATTCAAAAGAGTCGGCTGCAAAAATAAGGGCTTCGGGAAAAGAACTTATTCTTCATCAGCCGATGCAGGCAGTTAATACTGCGGTAAATCCGGGACCAGGGGCTATAAAACCAGAGATGAGTGACGATGAAGTTATTTCGACTCTATTTAGAAATATAGAAGAAATCGGACCTGTTGCCGGAATGAACAATCATGAAGGTTCTGCCATTACTGCCGATGAACACAAGATGGAAGTGATTTTAAAATTTGCAAGTGAAAACGGAATTTACTTTCTTGACTCAAGGACTAATAAAGATACGAAAGTTCCGTATGTAAGCAATGCACTTGGTTTTTCTTATTATGAAAGAAACGGTCTTTTTCTTGATAACGAAAAGACAAGAGCAAATGCACTTACAGAAATTAAAAAGAATATTGCAAAGGCAAATAAAGAAGGTTATGTTGTGATGATAGGTCATGTGTGGTCTGCAGATTTTCTGCCACAATTATTGCAGGATCTTTATCCGATTTTAAAACAGAAAGGTTATGTTTTAAAAACAGTTTCTGATTGTAAAGGAAAGAAATAAAATATATGAAAGTTCTTGGTATTGAATCAAGCTGCGATGAAACAGCATGCGCAATTGTAGAAGACGGAAAAAATATTTTAAGCAATGTTGTTGCTACACAAATTCCGTTTCATAGAATTTACAGCGGAGTAGTTCCTGAGATTGCAAGCCGCAAACATGTTGAATGGATTTTACCTGTCGTAAAGCAGGCTTTAAAAGAAGCAGATCTTACTCTTAGTGATATTGATGCAGTTGCTTCGACAAACAGACCTGGACTTATGGGTTCTCTTTTAGTAGGCCTTACATTCGGAAAAACTCTTGCATGGTCAACGGGGAAACCTTTTATTGCAATAAACCACATGCTGGGTCATCTTTATGCCGCACACTTAGTAAACGATATTGAATATCCTTATATCGGGCTTTTAGTTTCGGGCGGCCACTCGATAATCTGTAAGGTTAACGGATTTGATGACATAGAAGTTATGGGAACTACCGTTGACGATTCTGTAGGCGAGGCATTTGATAAGGTTGCAAAATTTTATGGGCTCGGATACCCGGGTGGCGTAATAATTGACGGCCTTGCAAAAAAAGGAAACGCCGCCGCCGCAGACTTTCCTATGCCTAAGCTTGATGGAAAAGAACACAGATATGATGTTTCTTTTTCGGGACTTAAAACCGCCGTCATTCACCAGTGCGATATGTTCTGGAATAAGGATTTTGAAAAGACAAACGAAAATATGTGTGCTGCCTTTCAGGAGACGGCGTGCAGGACGATTGCTTCAAGGCTTTTTAGGGCGGTAGATGATACCGGATTAAAAACTGTCGTAGCCGGCGGCGGCGTTGCGGCTAACTCGCGCCTTCGTGAGCTTCTGGCAGAGCGCAGTGACGTTAAGTGTATTTTCCCGCCTTTAAAGCTTTGCGGGGATAACGGCGCGATGATTGCAGGAGTTGCATATCACTTTTTAAAGCGCGGCGACAGAAGCGGGATTGATACTACAGCCTGCGCAAGAATAGTTCAGTTTAAAAAGGGCTTATTACGCGGGATGGGTTCCGGTAAAAAATAACGCACATAAAAAGCGGCGTAGAAAAAGCAGATGGCTAAGCGACATTCTGGCGCAGCGTTAAGCCCTGTGCCAAGGGCACGGAGGAACTGTAATTTACAAAAGCGCCAGTCATGACGCTTAGACAAGGCTTTTTCGTGAGTCGGTTTTTCTGCGGGAGCAATTTTTTCGTGATTGACATTATTTGCGGAATTGTTTATATTCATCCTATGATTAAAACATTGCAGGCATACTATTATTACTATTATTATTCTCACAAAAGCGTAGCAGAGTGCCTGTAATATTTTTTGATAAATTACAATTGTAAATTACAAGGAACTCTGTAAAAGGGTTCCTTTTTTTTTGTTTAACAGGAAGGTGTTGAAATGATTATTATTCTTAAAAAGAATGCGGAAGAAAAGAAAGTAGAAGAGTTCATTGAGAACTGGAAAAAGCGTGGCTTTGGAATTCATCTTTCAAAGGGTGAAAACACTACAATCGTAGGACTTTTAGGTGATACTTCTTCGCTCGATGCAAATGCAATATGTGCAAATGAAGTTGTTGATGTAGTTCAGCGTGTATCTGCTCCATATAAAATGGCAAGCAGAAAATTTCATCCGGAAGATACAATTGTTTCTGTCGGAACAGATCAGCCGGGCGTAAAGGGCAGTACATTCGGTAAAAAATCAATCGGAATAATTGCAGGACCTTGTTCTGTTGAAACAGAAGAACAGGTTGTAGAAATTGCAAAGGCTGTTAAAAAAGCTGGTGCCAGATTTTTAAGAGGCGGTGCATTTAAGCCGCGCACAAGTCCATACTCGTTCCAGGGACTTGGAAAAAAAGGACTTGATTTTCTTGTTACGGCAAAAAAAGAAACAGGCCTTCCTATCGTAACAGAATTAATGGATATAAGACAGTTAAAGTATTTTGATGATGTAGATTTGATTCAGATTGGAGCACGCAACATGCAGAATTTTGATCTTTTAAAGGAAATGGGAAAAGTTAAAAAGCCTATTCTTTTAAAACGCGGAATGAGTGCAACTGTAAAAGAATTACTTATGAGCGCAGAATACATCATGGCTTCCGGAAACGAAAACGTAATTCTCTGCGAACGTGGAATTAGAACATTTGATAATTACACAAGAAACTGTATGGATATCAGCATAATTCCGTATTTGAAAAAAGAAAGTCACCTTCCTATCATCATTGACCCGAGTCATGCTTCGGGACTTCGCTGGATGGTTCCGACACTTGCAAAGGCTGCAGTTGCCGCAGGGGCAGACGGACTTATCATCGAAGTTCACAACAATCCGGAAAAAGCTTTGTGCGATGGCGAACAGAGTTTAAGACCTGAAGAGTTTGCAGATTTGATGAAGATTCTTCCAAAATATGCAGCTTTAGACGGAAGAACTTGCTAAAAAATCAGGGGCGCAGATGAAAAAGCTTAATGATATGACATTCGGGTTTGTCGGACTTGGTCTTATGGGCGGTTCAATCGCAAAGGCAATTAAACAGAAAGTATTTTCTTTAAGTACAGAAGTTTTTAAAATAGGCGAGGGCCTTGACGGTCTTTCTTGTGACCACTCATGCGGAAAAATCCTTGCGATGGACATGAATCTTGATTCATTAAAAAACGCAAAGGATGAAAATATCATTGACGAATGGTTTGCGCCCCGCGAGGCAGATGAAATGCTTGAAAAATGCGACCTTGTTTTTATCTGTCTTTATCCGCGTGCTACGGTGCGCTTTCTTGCTGAACATAAAAACGCCTTTAAATCCGGTTCAATTGTAACAGACATCTCCGGCGTAAAAACATTGATAGCTCAGAAGGTTTTTGAAGACGGTGCAAAGCTTCTTCGTGACGATGTAGATTTTATTCTCGGACATCCGATGGCAGGAAACGAAAAAGAAGGATACAGCGCGTCAAGCGGAACTGTTTTTGAAGGTCGAAATTATATTTTAATGCCTCAAAAATCAAACAGCGAAGAAAACCTTTCTTTAATGCGCGAGCTTATTACAAAACTCGGAATTAAGCGAATCATCGAAACTGATTATAAAACTCACGATCATAAAATTGCATTTACAAGCCAGCTTTGTCATGTAATTGCTTCAAGTCTTGTAGACAGTGCAGAAGACGATAAAATTACGGCATTCGGTGGTGGAAGTTACGAAGACCTTACCCGTATTGCGCTTATAAATGCTCCTTTGTGGACCGAGCTTTTTTTACTTAACAAAGAAGAACTTGTTTCTATGATAAACTCATTTGAAAATTCTCTTTCGAAGATAAAGACGGCAATAGAAACAGAAAATGCTTCTGAGTTAAATTCAATTTTAAAAGCTGTAAGAGAAAAACGCAGCGCAATGGCAAAAGTGTAAGGGCTCTGGAAGGCAGTGGCTGTAAAAATAGCCGGCCAGGCTCTTCGCAATTGACTTTCATGCTTTACGGTAATAAAATTACTGTATTATGACAGACTTAGAAATGCTTGACGGGGCTATCCGTCGTGTTCACGATTTTCCAAAACCTGGAATTCTTTTTTATGATATTACCGGTGTCTTTGTAAAGCCAGAGGCTTTTAAATTTGTTATCGATAAAATGGTAGAAATTTACAGGGACGCAAAAATTGATGCAGTTGCTGCAGTTGAGTCACGCGGCTTTTTGTTTGCAGCTCCTTTTGCAGAAAAGCTTGGGCTTCCGCTTGTTCTGATAAGAAAAAAAGGTAAGCTTCCTGGTGATACTTATTCCTGTAAATATGCTCTCGAATACGGCATGGCCGAGGTAGAAGTTCATAAATCTGATGTAGAAAAAGGAAAGAATTATCTTGTTATAGATGACTTGATTGCAACCGGTGGAACTTTAGTTGCAGCCAGAAATCTTATCGAGCAGGGTGGTGGAACTGTTTCTGATTTCTTTGGTGTTATAGGGCTTCCTGAACTTGAATACGAAAAAGTTCTTGCTCCTTCTAAAATTACTACGATAATTAATTACGGCGGAAAATAATCTGCCATATAATCCACGACTTAAACTAAAACTTAAAGCCGTGGATTTTTTTTAGTTGATAGATAAAAAATTTAAGCGCATTTTACGGCGCGTTTTGAGGTGTTTTATGAAAAAAAGTATCAGTTTTTTTACAGGGCTTGTAGTGCTCTGTGCAGTTTTTTGTTCATGTGGTGTAAAAAAAGATATCTGGAAAGACCTTGAAAAATATTCAGGTCTTACACCTGAAGTAATGGAAAATGTCAGAAAGAATAAATATGACATGAACGCTTTTTCTCAAGACGGATATACTGTTTTGACAAAGTTTCTTCCATCCATGACTATTGATGTTTTTAATGCCTGTGTTGAAGCTGGAGCAGATGTTAATCTTGCTGATGCAAATGGAATATATCCTTTATTTGTATGCTTTGATTCTGAATTGCAGGTTTGCTCTAAAATTATTGAAGATGTAAAGGATATTAATGTAAAAGATCATGACGGAAGGAATGCACTTTATTATCTTGTTAAAAGTAGTGCTGATAAATTATATATCTTTTTAAAGCTGGCAGACAGAAAAATTGATGTTTCGCTTTATGATGAAGCAGAGGGAATATGGCCGTTTATTGATATTTATTCAAAGAATTCATCTAATATAGATTTAATAAGATTTGTTCTGTCTGATGATTTTAAAATGTGTACAAATCCTCATGCGCTGGATAATGCTGATGGAATTGTTAAAGAATCATTTAAAATGATTAAAGAAGCAAAGGACAACCCTTTAAAAGAATTTACTCCTGCAAATAAGAAAATGAATCCGCCTGAATCGGTTCCAGAGTTTGTATATTATATGCCTGGGTTAATTCCTATCAGTGATTGGGGTATGGAGCGTATTGCAGATATCAGACATTACTTAATGTGTGATGTTACAATTGGATCAAAGAAATTTAAGGCAGGAACAGAAGTAGTTGTTAAAGGTCCTGCAGATATAGAAAACCCCAACGCTTATGTATATATAGATGATGTGTATTGCAATGAGTATAAAATACAGATAGATGGTAAAGATTATAACTTACCTGCGCGTTACATAAGTATGTATGCTTCTGAATGGACAGATTTTGAAACAAAAGAAAAACAGCTTCTTCTTTCAACTTTTGCAGCTAATAATCAGGAAGCATGCTCGAGAGAATGGTCATTTATTGAAAGCTATGATTATGAGGATATAGAAATTGTAGATTTAGTGCTTGTAAAAAATAATGTCGCATATAAAATTGATACTTCTGGATTAGACGAGTGGTTCTGTTATAATCATCTTGAAATCATGCAGTGGTCCCGCATTCCGCAATCTCCTGTAATTCATGGAAACCGTTTCTCTTCTCCTGTCGACAGTGTAGAGGGCTTTTATTATCTTTGTGGTAATAAACTCAAAAAGATTGTTGTAACAAATATTTATCATGAGTGGGAAGATGAACCTATTTTTGATGAGTATATCGGTTATGAACTTGATAGTTCCAATAATACAGAAGAGCTTTTGCTTAAGATGAGAAAATACAGTGAATATGAAGATTATGTTTATTTTCCTAATGACCGGTATGTACTTTCTGCTCCATACGTATGGCAGGAAATAAAAAGTCTGGAAATCTAACTGGTAAATTTTTACAATCTGGCATCTGATAATGAAAAGTGGAAACTGGAAAACAGGTGCGGGGATTTTTTATTTCCATGATCCGCCGACTGCGATTACGTTAGAAAGGCTAAGATATTCGTCTGTATTTTCTTCTGTAATTCCTCCGGTCGGGATAAACATGATGTCATTAAACGGACCTTTGAGAGCTTGTAAAAGCTTTGTACCGCCGGAAAGTACTGCCGGGAAAAGCTTTAATACTTTAAGACCGTAAGATGAGGCGTTCATAATTTCTGTAGGTGTCATAACCCCGGGAATTACAGGAACGCCTTTTTTTATGCAGTAAAGAACTGTTTTTTTATCAAAGCCGGGCATTACGATAAATTTTGCGCCGTTAGAAATTGCATCGCGTGCAGTTTTTACATTAGTAACGGTTCCGGCTCCTACAAGAAGGTCCGGGTAGTTTTGGCTTATGTATTTTATGCATTTACCTGCGGCGTTCGTGCGGTATGCGATTTCTGCAATTTTGTGACCGGTCGATAAAAGGCGTTCGGCGGTTTTTTCTGCGTCATTTTCGTTTTCTATTTTTACAAGCGGAATTATTTTATATTCCCTGATTTTTGAAAAAAAGTTTTCTGCATTCTTAAGATAATTTTTATTCATTTTCTACCATCCAGTCAGAAAGTTCAAAACTTTCTTCTATTTTATTTTCGGCATCATCTTCAAGAAGATAAAAGAAATCAAGAAAGGTACGGTTTTCTACTTCGTCTACAGAAACTGCATAATCCCATATCGTACCTTCGCATTTTTCGTTAGGAAGAATAAAGCCGATTGCAAAGTAAGCATCATTACGAACACCAAGAATTGCTTTATAGTAAAAATCGGGAACTGCAACACAGTTTTTTCCTATTGAGTTAAATTCAGCTTTATCTAAAACAGGACCTGTTACGATGTAGAGTAGGTCAAAGCGTTCTGCAAAGCAGCGCACTTCGTGTTCAAGGTCTTTCCAGAGGCCCCGGTTAAAGTCTGCTTTTTGAGGACTCATGTTGCTCATAAAAAAGGATTCGTCCATCGTTTCAAAACTGTATGTCATGTCGGCGCTTGGAGCAAGGTGTCCTCTGTCATAGCCTGATTTTTTGTAATCTGCAGGCGTTGCAGAGCCTGTAAGGACTTTGGGGTCTGAGCGAAAGTTGTCTTTTCTTGCAACATTTTTCTGGATTTTTTCTGAGTCGAGGGTGTAGGCTACCCATTCGGCCTGTTCGTATTTTTCGCGGTAGCAGAGTGTAAAACCTGCATGCCGGATTATCTGGTGGCTGTCTTCTTTTTCGGGTGTTTCAAGCACGCCTTTTGTGTCGTCTTCTGAAATTAAAAGGCAGTCGCGGGGGCAAAGCGGAATTTCTAAATGAAGGTCGTTTGCGGCGAGGGTAGTGGCCGGCGCGTCAGGGTCTGCTTTTTCTGTCGTATCCTCATTTTTTGCAAGTGACAGGAGGAGGGCTATGGATGCTGTAAAACATAATATCATGATTACAATGTAAAGCGGCCGTTTTTTCATGTATTCAATTATAAAGGAAAAAAATCTGCACTTCAATTGAGTAAATTCAACATGGATACTATATACAGAATTATTTTCTATTGCGAAAAAATATTTTAAGTGTTATTATTTTTATCTATAGAGGAATTCATATGGCTAAATCATCAAAGACAACCGTCGCATCAAAAAAATCAGTTTCAAAAAAAACAATTCTGCCTAAAAAACACTACAAATCAATTTTGGGTGAAAAAGAAACAGAACATGCAATCGTCTTAATCAAGGACTTTTTTCAGATGGCGCTTTCTACCGAGTTGAATTTAACTCGAGTAACAGCGCCTCTTTTTGTTAGAGCATCAACTGGTGTTAACGATGATTTAAATGGAATCGAGCGCCCGGTATCTTTTCCGGTAAAACAGCTCAATGATGAAAAACTCGAAATCGTTCAGTCACTTGCAAAATGGAAGAGACTTAAAGTAACAGATTTAAAGATGACTCCGGGATTCGGAATCTACACAGATATGAACGCCATCAGACCTGATGACGATATCGATGCACTTCATTCGATTTACGTTGACCAGTGGGACTGGGAAATGGCAATCGACGAAAAAGACAGAACGATTTATTATCTTCACGAAATCGTAAATAAAATTTACCGCTGCATCAAACGCACAGAATTTTTTATTTATGACCGTTATACTCAGATTAAACCGGTTCTTCCTGAACAGGTAACTTTCCTTTATTCTGATGATCTTCAGAGACAGTATCCTAATCTTTCTCCAAAAGAAAGGGAAGCTGTCGTTACAAAAAAATATGGTGCAGTATTTATCTGCGGAATCGGTGGCAAACTTCCTGACGGAACTATTCATGACGGCCGTGCTCCTGACTACGATGACTGGATTTCAGAAAGCGGTGACGGACACAGAGGCCTTAACGGTGACTTACTTGTATGGGATTCTGTCCTTGAGCTTCCTCTCGAGCTTTCATCAATGGGAATAAGAGTTAATGCACATTCTTTACAGCTTCAGCTTGAAGAAAGAGATGCAGAAGAAAGGGCAAAGCTTATGTTCCACTCAAAACTTCTCAAAGGCGAACTTACACAGACAATCGGCGGCGGTATCGGACAGTCGCGCCTTTGCATGTTCCTTTTAAGAAAGGCTCACATCGGTGAAACACAGGTTTCTATCTGGCCGGAAAAAGAATTTGCGGCATGTAAGAAAGCCGGAATCAAACTTTTGCAGTTAAAATAGTTTTTGATGCAGGGTGCTGAATATAATTTTAATCACGATAGTCTCGAAGCAGAGTTAAAGACTTTTGCGCAGAAAAAGATTACCGAACTTTATGTTCACGATCAGATTCTTGCATCGGATAAAAAGAAGTTAATACGTTTTTTAAATTTCGCCGCAAAAGATATTCCTGACTGCTATATCAGTTTAAAAATCGAACCTCAGATTATTGACGGCGAAATTATTTCGCTTGTTTCAAATCTTTTCTGTTCTCTTGAAATTCCTATGACAGAAAGTAAAAACCAGATTTCAGAAAAAGACAAAAAGGTTTTTCTTTTTGACAAAAAGCTTTATTCAAAAAAAGCTGCTCTTTTAAACAATGCCGGTCTTGTTTTTGGTTTTGACCTTGATTTTGCTTTAAGCCAGGGAGATTCTTTTAAATCGTTCCGCGACAGAATCGATTTTGCAGTAACACTTTATCCAAACCACATAGATTTTCCTCAGATTGAAAAAAAATCTGACTTAAAGGAAAAGTGTACTGGAACTTATTCAAGCCAGGATATTGAATACTCAAAAAAAATTGCGGCTGCTGCAAAGATTTTCTACACATCAGGAAGGGCGGTTCCATGGTTTAACTGCGTGATAATGCCTTTAAAGATTGCGCCTTCAAAATTCTTTTCTGATTTTGCAGAATGGCTTGAGTGCAATAACGTAAACCCAAAAGATGTCGAAAAAATCGAAAGCTTTACACATAAGGAAATCGAAAAAATGCAGCTTCTTTTTCTTGAAATGAAGTTTGAAGAAAAGCATAAAGAGCATCTTTTTGAAATTGCAAAAGACCTTGTAATGCTTTACGGTGCTTTCAGCCGGGTTGACGAAGAAAACGAAGAAACTGTCCTTGAGCTTTCTTACAGCCCTGATGATCTTTTAAGCCCGGCTTCGCTAAACTTAAGTGCCTTTTCTGACAATGTCTGCATGGAAAACTGCAGGGTTAAAGTTTATGCAGGAGATGAAGGCCCTGAGTACGATTTTATTTAAGTCCTCTTTAATCTTTCAAGCGGAATAAAAATATGAACCAGAACCTTATTTTTACTGTTTCTTCTAATGTACGCCTTAATGAGTTTCTTAGAAAAGTTATTCCAGAAACTTTAGGGTGCGAAATTTCAAACAGTAAAATAAGACGTCTTATTATATCAGGATGTGTTTCGGTTGATGGCCGTGTCGTGCGGATCCCGGCATTTGATTTAAGATCTGGCTCAAAGGTGAGCGCCTTTATAGATAAAGAAAAATTGTTTTTTGAAAAACCTGCAGATGACATTAAGTTTGAAGTAACGCCCGAAGCAGTTTTGTATGAGGACGACTATCTGATTTTTATAAATAAGCCGTGTCACTTTCCGACGGAAAAGACAATCGTGGATTCGCGCGACAATCTGCATGACGCGGTCGTCCGGTATTTGTGGAGCAAAAATCCGGGTTTGCGAAATCCGCCTTATGTCGGCATCATGCACAGGCTTGATAAAGAAACTTCGGGCGTAATTTTATTTACGAAAAAGCGCGAAGTAAACAAAGCAATATTTGATATGTTTGACTCTGCAAAGCTTGAACTCGAGTCAAGTCAAAGCGCGGTGTCGCAGCGCCCGGTTACTAAAACATATATCGCTGCAGTCGAAGACTCGCCAAAAATCAAAGACTCGTTTACCGTAAAAAATTATCTTGGCCGCATAAGTTCAAAGTCTGCACAGGGAAAGTGGGGAAGTGTTCCAGAGTCAAAAGGCGGCGTCCTTGCCGTAACAGATTTTAAAATCCGGCAACGGCGCGCGGGCATTTGCATTCTCGAGTGTCACCCTGTAACTGGCCGCACCCACCAGATAAGAGTTCATCTTGCCCAAAGCGGCTTTGCAATTATCGGCGACAGTCTTTACGGCGGCCGCGCAAATTCTCGACTTATGCTGCACGCCGAGTCACTTGAGTTGATTCACCCTGTAACCGACAAAAAACTGTGCGTAAAAGCAGAAGCGGATTGGCAATCTTATTAAAATAAGAGTTGGGCAAAAAAAATCCCACTTACCGTAAAAGGTCGCGGGATTTGTAAAACAAAAAAGAATTATTTGTTAATTCTTTCTACGTATTCATTAGTTTCTGTGTTAACTACGATTTTTTCGCCCTGTTTGATGAACAGAGGAACGCGAACTGTAAGTCCTGTTTCTGTTGTAATAGGCTTTGTTGCACCACTTACTGTATCGCCTTTGATGTAGTTTTCTGATTCTTCAACGATAAACTGCATCTTCTGTGGAACTTTAACATCGATAGGATTTCCGTCCCAGATTACAATCTGGTAATCGATGTCGTCACGAAGATAATATTTAAGGTCCGGGTTTAATTCAGTAGGAACAGAAATCTGGTCAAATGTTTCTGAGTTCTGGAAGATATAAGCATCTGCTTCTGAATAAATATACTGTGCATTGATTGTGTCTACAGTTGCATCTTCGAAAGTATCAGGTGTTTTAAAAACCTGCTGGCTCAATACTGAACCGTCCTTTAAGTTCTTAAGTTTGCAGCGAGCAAATGCAGTTCCTTTTCCAGGGTTTACAAATTCTCTTTCTACAACAAGGTATGGAGCGTTCTTGATAATAAGAACTGTACCCTTGTTAATTTCGCCGCCTCTAATCATATAAAACCTCACAAATTAAAAAGCATGTTAATTTCTATTATTATAGATATTTACAGTAAAAATGGCAAGACACTTTCTATCGTTTTATGACCGCTCAAAAGGGCAATGAGACGATCCACTCCGATTGCGTTTCCCGAGCATTTAGGAAAGCTTTCGAAAATCTTCCAGTAGTTTTCGTCTGTTTCATGCTGAATTCTTGCAAATTTCTTTTTCTGTTCTGATTCATCTTCGAAGTACTTCTTTATTTTTTTAGGGTCTGTTTCTTCTGAATAACAGTTACAAAGCTCGATTCCAGCGCAGTAAAGTTCAAACCTTTCTTTCCAGTACATTCCGTTTTTGTAAAACTCCTGGGCAAGACACGGAACTTTGGCCGGGTAGTCCATCAGCATTACAGGAACATCCTTCGGAAGGTGGGGCTCTACGCAGTGAACTAAAATAAGCTCGTAAAGGTCGTCCCATGCCCAGCTTTCAAACGGATTGTCTTTACTTTCTTCAAGACCAAGCTCGCGCGCATGACGTGCAAGGTCGGCACTTTCCGGACATGAAGATAATGCAAAGCCTGCATACTGTTTAAATGCGTCATCTATTCTTAAATGATAAAACGGCGGTCTCATGTAAGAAAAAGAATCTGGCTGTCCTGCATCAGGTTTTGGAGGAAGAAGCTCGTTAAAAAGTTCTTCTGTAAGGCGCGCAGTATCCATGTAAGAAGCATTCATCTTGTAATATTCAAGCATTGTAAACTCTGGGCTGTGAATGTTTCCGACAGATTCGATGTTACGATAGCATTTTGAAATCTGGAACACATCTTTTTTATGCTGCGAGATTATTTTTTTAATGTAAATCTCCGGTGACGGAACAAGATACAAAGGAATTTTTTCTTCTATCCAGGGCTTTATGTATTCAGTTTTAAAAACTTCAAGGCATGTTTCTGGAATCAAGTCTCTGCTTAAAGCCGGTGTGTCGAGTTCTAAAAATCCTTTTTTAATGAAAAACGCGCGTATCTTCTGCATAACCGATGCGCGAAATTCAAGCATCTCTAAATCCATAGCTTAAATTATCCAAAATCTTGCCAATAGTGTCAATTTATTTTAAGATTTTATTTATGGGACAGCCTCTTATATTCAGTCTTATAGACAAGGCGATTTTTGACTACAATCTCATTAAAAGCGGGGACAGACTTCTTATTGCAGCTTCTGGCGGAAAAGACTCAACTGTCCTTGCTGAATATTTTTCTAACAGAATAAAAAGAAAGGACTGCGATTTTTATGTTAAGGCTGTTCACATAGAAACAGAAATTACAAAGCCTCTGTCTCAAGAATTAAAAGAAACCTTTTCTTTGTGGAACATGGAATGCGAGAACATAAAAGTCGATGTGCTTGGCCGCTTAAAAAAAGATAAAAAGATGAACTGTTTCTGGTGTTCGACTCAAAGGCGCACAGAACTTATAAAATATGCAATTGACAATAATTACAATAAGCTTGTTTTAGGCCACCATATGGACGATATTCTTGAAACTCTTTTGATGAACATGCTTGAAAAAGGTGAGCTTTCTACGATGGCTCCGATTTTAAATTATAAAAAATATCCGCTTACAATTATACGCCCGCTTTGTTATGTTACAGAAGACAAGATAATTGAACATGCAGAAAAATCAGGTTATATTTCGCAGGTCTGCACGTGTACTTATCAGGAAAACTCTTTTAGAAAAGAAGCCAGAAAAAAACTTGAGTTTCTTACTGGTGGAGATCCGGTAAAAAAGCAGCACATGTTTGACTCTTTAAAAAATATCTTGACTGAATATCTTCCATAACTGATAATATTATCATGAAAAGAATATGTATCGTTACCGGTGCAAGTTCCGGGATGGGAAAAGAATTTGTAAAAGAAATTTTTACAAACAGCGAAAAATATAATTTCGGTAAAATAGATGAAATCTGGATTTTAGCAAGACGTATTGACCGCCTTACAGAAATTCAGTTTGACATGTCACTTATCGCAGAAAAAAATACTTCAAAAGAATATCCTAGAATAATTCCTATAGAAGCAAATCTTGCAGGAAGGGCAGGAGTAAATGCTGTCAAAGCTCTTTTAAAGACTGAACAGATGACAGAAAAAAATGAAGGCTTTGAAATTGCGCTTTTAATAAACAATGCGGGCTTTGGAACTTACGGCGAGTTTACACAGACTCCGATAGAAAAAGAACTTGATATGATAGATTTAAACTGTACATCCCTTACAGGCATTACTGGAATTGCAGTTCCGTTTATGAACAGAGGTTGTACGATTATAAATATCGCAAGCCTTGCTGCTTTTATTCCGCTTGGAAATTTTGCAGTATACGCTGCGACAAAAAGCTACGTGCTTTCTTTTTCTGTTGCGCTTGCCGCAGAGTTAAAGGAAAAGGGAATCTATGTTACGGCCGTTTGTCCGGGTTCTGTATCGACAGAGTTTGCAAATGTCGCGTCAAACGGAGCTAGAAAAGAAGTTCTTCATGGTAAATCTGCGCCAAAAACCGTACTCCACGCCTTAAAGTCGGCTTCGAAACACCGGGTAATTGCACTGTGGGCATTTAAATGGAAATTTAATGCGTTTATGTCACGTTTTATAGGCCGTTTTGCCGGTGCCTGGTTTACGTACAAGTATGCAAAGCGCCCGTGCAGGTATTAATTTAAGGCCGCGCATAAGCGATGCTTAAACCTGCGCCGGTTCTAATATAAGTTTCTTCTTATTATATGACGTAATATTTGACTATTATTCCTATTTTTAATAAAATTGTCATATGAAACTTAGTGAGCGATTAGTTGTTTTATCAGTAAGTTTGGCTGTGGCTTGCAGCTTTACTTCCTGTAAAACCATGATTTTAAATGGTGTTTCTGACGGTTTGTCTTCTGCAAACAAAAAGGGAATACCTGCAAAAGTAAAAGAATCTGACCCTGATCCCATGCTGGCATTTATGGGAGAAAAAGATCCGGTCATCGTACAGGAAGTACTGCCTGTCATTTTAAAACTCTACGAAATTATGCATATCGAAAACCCGGAGCATCAGGGAAATACAATCATGCTCGGTTCATTGAATGTAATGTATGCAAATCTTTGCGTAGAGTCTAAAGCTGAACTTATGACAGATCCTAGACTGCTTGATGAACAGGTTGCAGAATTTGAAAGAGCCAAACTTCATTACCTTCGTGGTCATGATTTGATTTTTGGTGTTTTTGAATCGCGATTTAAAGGTTTTACAGAAGCAATCGAAGGAAGTGACGAAGAAAAGATAAAGTCTTATGTCGAAAAAATTACTGCAAACGACGTAAATGCAATGTACTGGGCGTGCGCAGGATTTTTTGCGTCATTTGCACTTAATCCGCTTGATTCAAATATAATCGGAGCAATCAAAGGACATATCGCAATTCTTGAGCGCCTTGCAGAACTCAAACCTGATTATTCTGACGGTGCAATCTGGGACGTTTTGACTCAGATTTATGTTGCTGCTCCATCTGATTTTGGCGGAGACTACGACAGGGGTGTTTATTGTTTTGAACAGGGAATGAAGTATTCCAAGGGTAAACTTGCAGGAAATTATGTTACAAAGGCTAAATCTTTCTGCATACCTGAAGGAGATAAAGACGGTTTCGTTGAATCATTGAACAAAGCATTGAGCATCGATCCTGACGCAGAACCTTCTTCGTGCCTTATGAATGTAATCAATCAGAAAAAGGCACAGAGACTTCTGGATCATATTGATGATTATTTTATTGAATGGTAATCAAGTTTTACGGGAGATAATATTATGAAAGCATTAAAAAAGATTTTTATTCTTGCAGCTGCTGTTTTATCACAGACTGCATTTGCACAGACAACAATAAAGATTGCATCTGTTGCACCTGCTCGTTCTTCGTGGGACGTTCAGCAGAGACAGATTGCTAAAGAATGGGCAACAATTACAAACGGAGAAATCATCCTCCAGTTTATGACTTCTGACGCAATGGGTGGAGAAGGCGGAGTTGTTAAAAAGCTCAACGCTGTTCGTCCTGGACAGAAAGCTCCGATTGGTGGTGCAGTATTTACTTCGATGGGACTTGATGATTTTGCACCAAAATCAAACGTAATGACTTTGTGTGCTCCGTTTATGTTCAGAAATCAGGATGAAGTAAACGCAGTTCTTAAAGAATTTACCCCGACAATGCAGAAAGCATTTGATGAAAAAGGCTATGTAGTTTTAGGCTGGTTTAACATCGGCTGGGCTTACTTCTTTACTTCTAAGCCTGCATATACTCCTGATGAATTAAGAAAAGTTCGTCTTGCAATCGGAGGCCTTACATCTCCTGCATTGAGCAACGCATTTAAATCTGCCGGATACTTAACACAGGATGTTCCTGCAGACAAGCTCCAGTCAAGCATTTCTTCTGGTGACGTAGAAGGACTTTTTACGATTCCGATGTACGCATATGCTGCTCAGTATTATAAAAACCTTGTAAATGTTAATAATATTCCGCTTGCACCTGTAATGGTCGGCTTTATCATGAATAAAAAAGACTGGGAAGCAATCCCGGATAAATACAAGCCGGCTTTAATGCAGAGTATCAAGAAAGCAGAAGCAAAATTTATTGCAGACCAGAAAAAAATGGATGCAGAATATCTTAGCCTCTGTGAAAAAAACGGATGTAAGGTTTTTAATCCTACCGACGCACAGAAAAAAGTCTGGGAAGATTCGTTTAGAAAAGACCTGCACTTTATGTACGAAGGAAGTAATCCTGTAGTAAACAAACAGTTTTATGAACAGATTGAAGTGTTCTTAAAAAAATATCGAGGTGAATAATTGAAAAACCCTTTTATAAATGCAGACGGAAAAATCATTCCAAAAGATAAAAAGCCGATAGATTTTGCAGAAGATTTATTTGCTTTTATACTTATAATCATTCTTACTGTTACGACACTCGTAATAAAGATAATGCAGGATAACCTGCACTTACAGGTTTTAAACGCAGATGCGATTATTGTAAACTTTGGATTTCTGTTTGCATGTATAGCGGGGATTATCACATGGCGCGAAAGCAAGCATCTTAGTCTTGCAAGCCTTACAGAAAAGCTGCCCGAGAAAGTAAAGAAAGTCATTGACTGTGTTACAGATGCTGTAACTCCTATGATTCTCATTCAGCTTTTTTTAACTGCATTCTGTCAGCTTGTAAATCGTGACCAGTTTATAAATAAAGTGTTCGGAGTTTTCTCTGAACGCATTTTCTTTTTCTTTATGCCTGTCTGCTATATCGCTATGGTTGTGATGGCAGTAAGCAGAAGAAAGAATAAAATTGCAGGAATCGTCGGAATCTTACTCGGTTTGATTACTTCGATGAGTTCCATTACAGGAATCCTCTGGTATGTTACGGGGCAGTCTGAGTTTCCTGTTTTATTTAAGATTTTTGATTTGTGGAATCTGTTCTGCGAAAAATCTGTATGGATTTTAGTAATTGCAATGATTCTTCTTGCATTTGCAGGAGTTCCGCTTTTTGTAGTTATAAGCGGAATTACTTATGTGCTTTTTTCAAAGTCCGGCGGATATGTCGACATGATTATTCTCGAAGCACATGCAAAGCTTACAGATAAAAACGTAACTGCAATTCCGCTTTTTACGATTGCAGGATATATTCTTGCGCAGGGAAGTGCAGGAAAGAGATTTGTAAACCTCTTTAATTCTCTTTTCGGATGGTTCAGGGGCGGAACGGTTGTAGCAACGGTTCTGGTTCTTACTTTCTTTTCTACATTTACAGGAGTAAGCGGTGTAACGATTCTTGCACTCGGTTCACTTCTTTCGATTATCCTTACAGGCTCTGGTTATGATAAAGACAGGGCAGAAAGCCTTATTACATCAAGCGGCGCACTTGGACTTCTTTTTCCTCCGAGCGTTGCAATCATCATGTATTTTACGTCAAATATTACGCAGTTCAGCAAGGGCTTTGACATAACAAACCTTTTTGTTGCTGCTTTGATTCCGGGAACGATTATGGCTGTTGCAATGATTGTCATGGGAATCATTTTTGATAAAAATACTGAACGAACTAAATTTTCTTTAAAGGCAATTCTTTCATCTTTAAAGGATTGTGTATTTGAGCTTCTTCTTCCTGTTCTTTTCTGCCTTACATACTTTACGGGATTCTTTAATCTTTTCCAGGTAGCTTCGTTTGCAGTAATCTATACATTCTGTCTTGAAACATTCATCAGAAAGGATTTTACAATCAGAGGGGCAGCAAGAGTTGTTGCAGAATCTGTTCCTGTTTCGGGCGGAGTTTTATTTATCATCGGCGCGGCTGCAGGTCTTTCATATTTCATGCAGGACGCCAACGTTCCTGAAATCGTAACAGAGTTTATAACGACTTATGTTTCAAATAAATATGCGTTCCTCTTTTTGATGAACATCGTCCTGCTCATTGTCGGCTGTCTTATGGATTTGTATTCTGCAATCCTTATCATTTCGCCGCTTCTTCTTTATGCAGGAAAGGCTTTAGGAATCCCGGAAGTTCAGTCGGGTGTAATCTTTTTGATGAACCTTTCAATTGGATTCTTAACTCCACCGGTTGGAATGGACTTGTTTATTTCTTCTTATGCATTTAAAAAACCGGTTTCTAAAGTTATCAAAGGTGTAATGCCTTTCCTCGCTGTCCAGATTGCAGTTCTGCTTCTTGTAACATATGTTCCGGCATTGACGACATGTCTTGTAAAGCCGTCACCGGATGCAATCGATGAAGTTGAGCCTGCTGATGCTGAATATGAATTTAATTATGACTCAGAAGAATATGACGAAAGTCTTGATATGTTCTCTGTTCCTGACGATTCTTCCGATTTCTAATATTTTAGCAGACGAGATTAATCAACCGGACTCTAGAGAACAGATTATAAAAACTTATACAGATTCTCTTTCTCTTGAAGAAAAAATTGCCCAGCTTTTTCTTATCAATCTTGAAAACGATGATAAATTTTTAAGCGTTGAGTATTATGAAAAGGATGGCGTTAAAAAGACACTTATTCCGGGTGGATATATTTTTTTCGGATATAATATCGCTGACAATGCATCAAAGATAATGAGTTTTACAGATTCCATCATTGAGCATGCTTATATGCAGGGTTCTATCGTTCCATATCTGTGCGTCGATGTAGAAGGCGGTTATGTAAACAGACTTCGAAGTGTTGCAGGACCTCTTGCAGAAAACGAGCGTGTATCAAACTGTCTTACAGCGGATAAGACCTTTGAACTTTATGAAAGTTATGCAAAACAGATGCGTTCTCTTGGTTTTAATTTAAATCTTGCACCTGTTTCTGAAATCTGTACAGATAAAAATAAAGATTTTTTAAGCGGAAGAAGTTACGGAAACAAAGACAGCGTTATAAAATATTCTTCTGAATGTGTAAGCGCATATCAGAAAAATGAAGTAGCGGCGATTTTAAAACATTTTCCTGGAAATACAAATGTAGATCCACATACAGGGCTTCCTAAAATAGAAATGTCAAAGGAAGAATTTGATGAAATTACAGAAACTTTTTCTAAAATCATAGAAGAAAGTCATCCTGCCGGTGTTCTTATGAGTCATGCGGTAGTTCCTTCCTATGACAGCCATCCGTCATGTTTGAGCAGGTTCTGGGTAACAGATATACTGCGTACTAAAATTGGATATGACGGATTGATTTTTTCTGACGACATTTTTATGGGTGCTCTTATTGATAACGGTTATTCTCCTGAAAAAGCATGCAGGATGGCAGTTGATGCGGGTATTAACTGTATTATGATAAGTCAGAAAACTTTTAAAAAATGGCTTAAGATTTTTATTGCAATCTGCGAAGAAGATCCTGAGTTTTTAAAGAAAATCGAAGATTCGCTTTACAGGATTTTGAGTTTTAAAATCGATTATGGAATAATTTCTGCATCTGATCTTGAAAATCCGGGAAACATCTGCTTTAAGGGAAGTCCTCTTAATCAGGAAAAATTTTCATGCAATATACCTGAGTCAATTCCGTTTAGAGATAGAAATAAGTTAATCAATGACGAAAAAGGTTTTCGATATTATCTTTTTAATACGTCAAAAAAAACGACCGAAGACATTTATTACGAATATTTTTACGGCACGGCAGATAAAGATGAAAAATATTGCCTTAATATAAAAGAAAGGAAAGCGCAGTAAATAATATGGCAAAGAAAGATAAAGATGCTTTAAGGGGCGAACAAGGTTTTAACTCATATTACGAAAACGTTTTTGGTGAACGCTGGAGTACATTAAAGGAAGCGCTTTTAAAAGAAGCTGAACCTGTTCCATACTGTCTTGATCCATCTTTAAGAACCTATTATCTTGACAGCGCAAGCATTCTTGCAGCATTTTCACTTCCGTTAAAAGGTGCTGAAGATATCCTTGATTTATGTGCAGCTCCGGGCGGTAAAACTCTTGTCCTTGCTTCTTTAATGGATGAAGGTGCAAAACTTACTTCGAATGAACGCTCGTTTGAAAGAAAAATGCGGCTTTCAAAAGTCTGCGAAGAGCATATTCCACAGAAAATACAGGAAAATCTTACGATTACGTGCAGCGACGGCGCTTTGTGGTGTAAGACAAAATCAGAGTGTTTTGACAGAATTCTTTTGGATGCTCCATGCTCTTCTGAGCGTCATGTGCTTAATGATAAAAAATATCTTGATATGTGGTCGCCTGCAAGGGTTAAGACGCTTTCTATGGAGCAGTGGGCTCTTCTTTCGAGCGCCTGGAGGCTTTTAACGAAGGGCGGGTATCTGGTTTATTCAACATGTGCGCTTGCACCAGCCGAAAACGATATGGTCGTACAGCGTTTGTTTAAGAAATTTGACGATGCGCGTGTTCTTTCTTTAGATGATGAACAGTACAAGGAATGCCGTAATGATACGGGTAAAATTCAGCTTTGCAGCAAAAATCTTGTGCTCCCGGATACAGAAAAAACTGAATTTGGCTATCACGTGCTGCCGGATGTAAACGGCGGAGCAGGGCCGATTTATTTTTCTGTTATCAGAAAGGCTGAATAATTTTTAAAAATATAAAATATAGACAAATACAAAATTAGCGTATAAAATAGTAAATATCTACATAATAAGGAATAAACTATGAAAGGTGCATCGAGAGAAGAAAAATTAGAGCATATAATTGAACAGGAAAAGTCACTTGGTGAAATCCAGGACGTTGATGTCTTACTTGAACGCATTTTGACAGAGGCAAGATCGATTGTTCATGCCGATGCTGGTTCTATTTATGTTGTAGACGGACCGAACCTTAAGATTAAATATGCACAGAATGATACCCGCTTAAAAGAGCTTTCTCCTGGAGAAAAGCTTCCGTATACATTCTTTTCTTTCCCGATTAATGAAAAATCAATTTCTGGTTATGTTGCATATTCAGGAGAACCTTTAAATATTCCTGATGCTTATGAAATTCCAGAAGATAAACCATTTAAATTTAATAAGACAACAGATAAGACTACAGACTACAGAACAAAATCTATTTATACAATTCCGTTAAAAACTCCTGCTGGAAAAATTCTTGGAATCCTCCAGATTATCAATGCACAGGATGATGACGGCCAGGTTGTTTCTTTTGATTCTGATGCTGAACTCTTTATAAACCATTTTGCGCAGAGTGCAATCAAGGCTCTTGAAAATGCATATCTTACAAGTAACATGGTTCGCCGTATGCTTAAGATGGCAGAGTTTAGAGATCCTAAAGAAACTTATCCTCATGTTGAACGTGTATCAAGTTTTGCGCTTGAAATTTATGACCGCTGGGCATTTAACCACAATGTTCCTATGACAGAATCTCATAAGTTCCGCGATACATTAAAGATTGCTGCAAAGTTCCATGATGTTGGAAAAGTAGGTGTATCAGATGTTATCTTAAAGAAAAAATTTCCACGCTTTACGGACGAAGAGCGTTCGATAATGCAGGGACATACTTGTATCGGTGCAAATCTTTTTGAACCACCAGAAAGTTTCCTTGATGAAATGTGCCGCGACATTGCTTTGTTCCATCATGAAAGATGGGATGGCGGCGAAACAGCTTATCCTGGTGCACTTGATTACAGAAATTTTGTTATCGGTGAGCCTTTAAGTCCTGCACGTCATCTTTGCGGCGAAGAGATTCCTCTTTCTGCAAGAATTGTTGCAGTTGCTGATGTATTTGACGCTTTGAGTCACAAGAGATGTTATAAAGAAGCATGGAAGATTGATGATGCGTTTGCAGAAATTCAGTCGGATTCTGGAAAGCATTTTGACCCGGAAGTAGTTCTTGCTTTTATGCAGGTACGTGACCGTATTTCTGCAATCCAGCTTGCATTCCCAGATGAAGAATAGTTCTTCGAAAAAATCAAATCCGCGGTTTCCCCGCGGATTTTTTTTGCAAATATCGTTCGCGGATTTTTTTTATTTTTTTAATAAGGCGTGGATTTCTCTGTCAAAGCAGTTTGCAAATTCTGCAAACTCTTTTTTTGAATATGTGTTGTACTTTTTACCGCCAAGCCCTATCATCGTAAGTTCAAGGCTAAAGTCGCGTTCTGATTTTCGTTCTTTTATGTTTTCGCTTGTCCAGCGTTTTCCGCGGTCATTTATTACGGCAATGTTTTTTTCTACCAGGCGTTCTGCAAGAAGAATATCGCGTGTTATTACGATATCTTTTTCTAAAATGTTATCAAAAATATAATTGTCTGCAGCCTGATTCTCTTTATCTGTTACAATCATAGAAAAATTTTCATGCGCATTTTCGCACGGAATGTTTTTGTTTGCAACAAAATTTATTTTTAAATTTAATTTAGCTGAATAATCTAAAAGATATGTTCTTACAAGCCGCGGACATGAATCTGCATCTACCCAGATTACTGTTTGCATTTATAGAACCTGTTCAATCTGGGAAATTAAATCGCTTGTAATGGAGTTTATTTCGTCGTCGTCGCGATTATCTTCTGGAGCGTATTTATTGTCCGAATCATGCAAAAGTTTTGCATTGCGTTCTTTTTCTTTATATAGTTCATCAACAAGAAGGATGCCTGCAAGAATTGCTGTTTTTTTAGGATCCTTAAGGTGATCTGATTTCTCTATTTCTGTGATTATCTGTGTGTAATAGTTGAGGAGTTTTTTAAGGTATTCGTCATCTTCTTTTGCCTGGATTGCAAATGAAGAACCTAAAACGTCAATCTTTAAAAGTCCCATAATTAAAAGATATCAAATTTTTCTTCTACAGTTTCTTCTTCTGAATTTGTTTCTTCTTTGTCTGTAGAAATATCAAGTGACTGCTGTGGTTCTGCAGGGGCAGGGGATACAGGATTTGAAACGGGTGCTGCAGGTGCTTTTGGTGCAGCATTTACTGGTTTTGCAGCTGGCTCTGTTTTTGGAGATGGCTGCGCTGCAGATGCAGGCTGCTCTGTTTTAGAAGCAGCTGCATCTTTTGTACCAGACTGTGTAACGATTGTATCTTCAATCGTATTGAGCTGGTTTAAGGCATCTTTGATTGAACTTTCGATCTTTTGTTCATCTGCAGTAAAAGAATTAAGTAACTCCGTTTTTTCAGAAAGCGCGTTTGTGAGCTCTGAACATTTACTGCGCAGAGCATCGTTTTCTGACTTTAGCTCTACAATTTTTTGTACAGCACTTTCTACTTTTTTCTGCAAAAGAAGTACTTGATCGAAAGAAATCATATGTTATGCCTTAAGAGCGTTCTTAGCAGCGTCTACAACTGCTTTGAATGCTGTTGGATCTTCGATAGCCATGTTAGACAAAGCTTTGCGGTTAATTGTAATGCCAGCTTTGTTACATCCGTCAATAAAGCGTGAGTAAGACAAACCTTCGTCACGAACTGCTGCGTTGATACGAGCAATCCACAATGCACGGAAGTTGCCTTTTTTATCACGGCGGTCAACATAAGCATGATCCAATGCTTTTGTCATTGCATCTTTTGCTGCTTTAAAGTTTGTTCCGCGGCGACCTCTAAAGCCCTTTGTGAGCTTAAGAATCTTTATACGACGGTTCTTTCTTTTTGTTCCATCTATTGCTCTAGCCATTTTCTACACCTCATTAACCGTATGGAAGCATCTGCTTTCTAACTTTTCTTGCATCTGCTTCATCAAGGATTCCGGCAGCACGAAGCTGTCTTTTTCTCTTTGGAGAACGCTTTGTCAAAATATGACGAAGGTTCATCTTCTTGTACTTTACTTTTCCAGTACCTGTAAGCGAAAAGCGTTTTGATGCGCTCTTCTTTGTCTTCATTTTAGACATCGTAAAACCTCTTAACTTTTGGCTTTTGCTGATAGCGTCATTGACATGAACTTTCCTTCCATTGCGGCAGGTTTTTCAATGACATACGCCGAAGTAAGCCTGTTTGTAACTTCCTTAAGAACATCATATCCGAGTTCTGTGTGGGCAAGTTCTCTTCCGCGAAAGCGTACCGTTACTTTTACCTTTGCACCCTCGTCTAAGAATTCCTGTACATGCTTAGCTTTCGTATCAAGATCGCCAGTACCGATTTTTGGCTGCATCCTGATTTCTTTTACTTTTAATACCTTCTGGTTTCGTTTAGAGTCACGGAGTTTTTTCTCTTGTTCGAAACGGTATTTCCCGAAATCGAGTATTTTACAAACAGGCGGATTCGCTGTCGGCGCTACTTCAACAAGGTCAAGTTCCCGTTCTTTAGCCATTTTGAGTGCTTCCTGAATAGGCACAATGCCTTTCTGTTCGCCCTCGTCGTCTATAAGTCTAACTTCTCTTACACGAATCTGTTCATTAATTCGTGTTCCCTTATTGTCTACCAACTATCCTCCTAGTGTCTGTAAAAAAACACACATGTAATTTAGCGTATTGAATGATTATATAGGAAAAAATGTTTAGTGTCTATAGGATAGGGAGGGTGATGGAGCTTAAAATTTGTTCAATTTCCTGCTTATTTTATGAAGATTTCTGCCGATAATGATAGAGTATGTGTAAATTTCTAAAAAAGCATTTTTTAATAATTTCTCTTGCAGCGCTTTCGTGCGCTTTTGCAGATACAAGCCATCTTGTACAGAAGGGCGAGACCCTTTACTCAATCGGAAAAAAGTACCAGCTTACTATTTCTGAGCTTCGTACGGCAAATAACCTGTCAGAAAAAGACGTAATTAAAGCAGGCCAGCGCCTTGTAATCCCTACTGCAGATATCGAAAATGCAGTAACTCTTTCGAGCAACCAGTCTCAGTCAAAGGTAGCAGGAAAAACACAGTCTTATACCGTTCAGAAAGGTGATACTTTATACGGAATTGCAAGAAAATACGACATTAAGGTTGCAGAGCTCTATGCAATGAACGGCCTTAATTCTGGTGATGTAATAAAAGCCGGACAGAAGATTAAAGTTCCTGCAAGCCAGCAGGCTTCTGTCGTTGATATAGCAGAAATTGATCCTAAAAAATATACTACAAAAAATACTGACCCGGGCTTAAACTGGCCTGTAAAAAATCCGACCGTTACTTATGTAAAAGGAAAGGTAAGCGGTGTTCAGCTTACATCTTCGTCAAAGGAAAATGTAGTTAATATCCGTTCTGGAACTGTTATGTTTACAGGAACCTACCGTGGATTTGGTGAAGTTGTATTTGTTCAGTCGATGACAGGACTTGTATATGCTTACACAGGTTTGAGTTCCATAAAGGTTAAAAAGGGAACTTATGTAGTATCTGGTGATGTTCTTGGAAAAGCCGGAGTTGATGCAATGAGTAAGAAAAACGGCATCATGCTTATGGTAATTCAGAACGGAGAATACATAGATCCTGCTAAAGCACCACGCGGATAGAATCTGGCAAATCTCTGTGTTAGGCGCGCTTTTGAACAGATTTAGTATCTTCTACAGTTTTTAAAAATACTTCCATGCAGACACGCGCATCGTCATAAGCTCTATGAGCATCGTTTACTTCGATGTTCATGAGGCGTGCCATAAGCTGGAGGTTATATTTTCCTAAGAGAGGATAGGCCCAGCGCACGAGTGTAAGTGTGTCCAGGGCTTTATTTTTTGTCTCAGAAAGTTTTGCGCGTTCGCATTCTTCATTTAAAAATCCTAAGTCAAATCCCGCGTTATGCGCAATTAAAATTCCGTCTTTGATAAATTCAACAAAATCTTTAAGCGCATCTTTAGAAAGCGGCGCGTCTTTTATCATTTCATTTGTGATATGATTTATCGCCGTGCATTCTGCAGGAATTGATTTCTGAGGATTTACGAGAGTTTCGAATTTATCTATGATTCCGTTTTTGTCAAACTTTACAGCCCCGATTTCGATTATGCGGTCTGTGTCAGGTTTTAGTCCCGTTGTCTCTGTGTCAAAGGCTATAAAGCTTGCTCCAGAATCTAAAAGAATCTGGAGTTTTCTAAAATCATCGATTATCTTATTTGCCATTTTATGACTTATGCCTTACTTTGCAGCTTCGAGAATAGATTTGATTTCTTTTTCGATTGCATCGCAGAGAGTTCCTGCTTTATGTTTTGCAGCAGCGAGGCACTTGTCGCAGTTTCCTTCGAGAGGAGTACAGCTGTTGATATAGAACTTGATTTTTGGCTCTGTTCCAGAAGGACGTGCACTTACGATTGTACCGCCGTCAAGGAAGAACTGAAGTACGTTGCTCTTTGGAAGGTTAAGTGCCTTTTTGTCAGAAGGATTTGCTGGGTTGAATACAACAGAGTTCTGAACATCGCGGATAGATGTAACTGTCTTTCCACCGAGGGTTTTAAGACCTTCTGTGCGGAGTTTTGTCATGATGCCTGCCATAACTTCTTTTCCAGAAGAGCCCGGGAAGTTCTGGCTTATTGCACGGTCTTCAAAGTAGCCGTATTCTTTATACATGTCGTTAAGGTGTTCAAGAAGGCTCTTGCCTTTTGATCTCCAGTAAAGTGTCATTTCTGCACAGAGAGCAGCGGCGCTTACACCGTCTTTATCCATTACTTCTTTTTCCACTTTGTATCCGTAGCTTTCTTCAAGACCAAATACGTAGTCGCCTGTCTTTTCTGCTTCCATCTTTGCTTCTACAGCTGCAATCCATTTAAATCCTGTAAGACATTCAACCATGCGAACACCGAACTTTTTACAGATTGCATCTCCAAACGGACTTGTTACGATTGAACGTACTACAACAGGATCTGCAGGCATTGTTCCAAGTTCCTTGCGGCTCATGAGAACGTATTCAATTAAGAGAGCTCCCATCTGGTTTCCAGAAAGAAGAACCCATTCTCCGTTTGCATCAGGGAATGCAGTTCCAAAGCGGTCAGAGTCAGGGTCAGTTGCCATTACACAGTCTGCTTTTTCTTTTTTACCGAGTTCAACTGCTAAAGTTAAAGCTGGTTTTTCTTCCGGGTTTGGTTTTTCTACAGTAGGGAAGTTGCCGTCTGGTTCTCTCTGCTGTGGAACTGTAATTACTTTAAGTCCAAGATCACCGAGAACTTTTTCTACATGCATTGCACCTGTTCCATGAAGCGGTGTGTAAACGATTTTTACTTCGCCTGCTTTTTCTTTTATGAGTTCAGGGCGGAAAAGCTGTGCTTTACACATTGCCCAGAATTTTTCATCGATTTCTTTGTCGATTATTTTTAATGTTCCGTTTTTAAGAGCTTCGTCTTTAGAAATTGTCTTAACTTCTTTTACTGCATTTACTTCTTTGATGATTCCGACATCGTGCGGTTCGATAACCTGTGCACCATCGTTCCAGTATGCTTTGTATCCGTTGTACATTCTCGGGTTGTGTGATGCTGTTACTACAACACCTGTGTCTGCCTTAAGTTCGCGGATTGCAAATGAAAGCTCCGGAGTAGGACGAAGACCAGAGAAAAGATATGCTTTGATTCCGTTTGCGGCAAATATTAAAGCTGTTGCTTCTGCAAATACGTCAGAATTAAGACGACTGTCGTATGCAACAACTGCGCTCAATGTTCCGTTCTTTGCTTTTTCCGGGAATGCTTTGATTACATAGTTTGCAAGTCCCTGTGTTGCCTGGTTTATTTCGAGTGTGTTCATGCGGTTTGTTCCGCCACCCATAATACCGCGAAGTCCACCTGTACCAAACTCGAGTGTCTGGTAGAATCTGTCTTCGAGTTCTGTCCAGTCTTCTTTTGCTATTAATTCTTCAACTTCTTTGCTGAAGCGTTCATCTTTTTCGTTTGCAATATAATCTTTTGCTCTTTTTAAGATTTCTTCTTTTTCCATGATAGTTTCTCCTTATGAATATAGCTTGTCCGGTTGCCCGGGTTATTTACATATTATCTGCTTCTAAAATGAGCTTTGTTTCCCACTCAAGAAGTTCTTTTTCTTTTTCGGTGTTGTCACCCTTTACGTCGCACATGATGCGGAAAACGCTTTCTGTTCCAGAGCCTCTCATCCATATAAAGGATGCAGGTTTTTGTGCATCTTTTTCGTAAAGCTGAATTTTTAAACCACCTTTACCGCTTTTAGAAAAATCATCTTTTTCTTCGCGTTCAGTCGTGCCGTTCGTCAATATACATTTATATGACGAAATGCCGTATTTATTCAATAAGCCAGAAGCGCCTTCGCTCCATGACTTTTCAAATACTTTCTGAAATTTTCCTTTGAGGACGGCGTGATCTTCTGTATTAATCTTTAAGACGGCGCGCCGTTCAGAAACTCCCGTCGTAGTGTAGCGCGGCAGTGTTTCCATTATATCACAAAGTGAAAAATCTTCTTTATATTTTTCTTCCTGCCCTGAAAGAGTGCACCAGATGTGAAAGAGGCCGCTCTTTATTTTTGCGTCTTTAGAAACTTCGTCACGGATTGTAAGGAGTTTTATGAATGCAAAAATCGTGTTTATAGGGTCGCGCACGCTCGACGGGAAGGTTATTGTTCCGCCGTTTGAGCCTTCACCTAAGATGCGGACTGTGTATCCCTGTTTACGGGCAAGGCGCGCCGTATTTACGACGTTTGCTTCTCCAACTTCGCCCCGGAAAACTTTTGCGTTAAAGCAGTCTGCGATTTCGTTTATGCGCATTGAAGTAGGGCAGTTTACTGCGACGGCAGGCTTATAGTCCTTGTTGTTTTCGTTAAGCCAGTGAGAAAATGCAAGTTCTGCAAGGACAGAAAGAGAAAAGACTTCCTGTGCCTTTAATATTTCTGCTTTCTTTGTTTTATTATTCCAGTAAACGATGTTTCCCCTGTCGCCGTCGCAGTCAGGCATATAGCCTAAGATTGCGTCAGTCTTTCCCTGTGACTGCAGTTCTTCCATACGGCGCGCGCAGTGAACAAGGTTTTCTGGTTCTGGAATTATTTCGTGAACAATCTGTCCTGGGATATCGTTAAACGGATAAAAGTTTATGTTGTTTTCTGCAAAGAATGTTTTGTCGATGGAAAGTGTTCTTGCAGAACCGTTCATGTCGCATACAATACCGACAGGATTTTTTTTGATATTTTCTTTTAATTTGTTAAAGAAACTTTCCTGTGCAGGAAGTCCTGCAAGTGATGAAATTACATTTTTAGAAAATGCGCTGTATGTTGCAAGTGCTTCTGATTTTGTTGAGACAGATTCAGAATAAACCCAGTCTAATTCTGTTCCTGCTACAGAAAGATATTTTTTTTCGATTTTTTCGAGGAAGTTTGTGTCGCGGCATTTTAAATTGAACTCTTCTATGAGTTTTGCATTTTCCTGGGCATCAAGAACGCCACCGTCATTAAGACCAAATTTAATTCCGTTGTGGCCGATAGGGTTGTGGCTTGCAGAGATGTAGATAAAACCATCAAAGAGTTTTGAATATGCCATGATTTCTGGTGCAGCAGTAATGCCGATATATTTTACGACAGTCTTTTCTTTGAGAAGAGTTTTTATTATTGCATCTGCAATTTTTGTTCCTGTAGGACGAGTGTCGTTTCCTACAACGATTGTCGGTGTCTTTTTTGAAAAACGGGTTTTGATGTATTCAGCAAAAACATAAGCTGCAATACAGCTTAAATATGTATTTTCTTCTCCGATTTCCGGTGTTTTGTCCTGTTCGTTTTTTGAGACTGCAAAAATTTTTCTCCAGCCCGATGCAGAAAGAATCATGTTGTGATCTATTGCGTTCATATCAGTATACCGTCACATTGTATATTCTTGATTTTTCGATACCCGAAAAATCTGTTATGAGAAGAGAAATTGTATCTTTACCATGAGGAAGATATATTTCTCCCATGAGCATGATTTCGTCATTCGGATAAAGTTCTGATGCTATGTAGTAAGACTGGCTTTCTACTGCAAGCTGATTTTCTTCCTGCTTGAGTGTATCAAAAGAAAGACGTTCTGATTCTGCTCCGTTTACGAGAACAGAAGTTTTATATGGAACAGCTTTTGACTGTCTTTTTCTGAATACTTTGTAGAAACCTGCAGGAATATTTTTCTGTGTATCAAGCTCGTAGAATTTTCCGAATTTATTCTGAAGAGAAATTCCTGTGAGGGTAAGTGTTTCTTCTTTTCCTATGCGCGGCATGAGGATAAGAGGGTTTACATATTTTTTGTTTTTTGTATCTACAATCTGGAACTCAAGGAATGACTGACTTTCCTGCCATGCAGAATTTCCTGTCGTTGATAAATTTGTTCCGGCTGTGACTTCTGGATTTTTTATGAGTTCAGGATTAAGTTCTTCTGTGTCGAGGTTTGCATAAATTGTCATAAGCGAGTCTTCGTGGGAAACGATTACTGCTGTTCCGAGTGTTGACTCAAACCAGTTAAAGCCGTCTTCGTGTTCGGTGATGATTGTAGTTACAATTCCGTTGTCGGTTGATTTTGCCATTTCGGATTCAGAAAATATGAGCGAGTTTGAAATCGTTGACTCGCGTTTCTGACCGAAGAACGAAAAGAATTTATCTGCAGAGACATTTTCCTGCGGCCACTCAAAAGTAAACAGCGGAAAAAGACAGGCACAAGCGATTATTGCGAAAAGCGGCAGTTTTTTGATTTTATTCAGCTTCATATTCTCTCTCCCGTTTACTCTTTTGAAATTATAAGCTTTGAAATTTTATCATCTTTTCCGATAAAAAGTGCATTCTCATCTGTAAGGATAAATGCAGAATTTGCGTTGAATGAAAAACTTCCCGTTTTATATTTCTGCTGTTCAATTACAGAAACTGTATATTTGCTGTTTACTGTGTCTTTTTCTTTTGAAAGTACAAAAACGCTTTTTGCAACCGGAGACTCGCGGATGTCAAGAATACGGCCCGGAATATCGATATGGCTGTATTTACATGTCGAGGTGTCTACGATTCCAAGCCCTGTCGCGTCGTTATAGTAGACTTTTGATTCGTCTTTAGTGAATGCAACAAGGGTTTGGTTTACTATACTATTGTTGAGATAATGATGGAAAATCGGCTTATTATGGTAGTTTTCGACCTTGTAAAGGATAAAGCGCTGCTTATTCTGACCTGTGACGCATGCAAAATAATTGCCGTTTGAGCTTATATTTGCACCTAAAATGGTCGGATAGTCGCTTCCGCCCGGTTCGAGACGGTCGATAAGGTCAAATTTTTCGTTAAAAACGTATAATGAGCCGTCTGCAAAGCCTGCAACTGTTCCCATCGGGCTTGAATTAAAGGCTGTAATCGGGCTTGTGTTTTCATATCGGGCAAGGGTATTGTCATTAAGGTCCCTGAGCTCAAAACCTGCGCCACCCGGGAGCATTAAAAAGATCTTTCCTTCGGTAAGATAAGGAAATCCGCCGCCTTTTATAGTTCCGATTGTCTCGCCTTCGGGGTTCATTATCTGAACTTCCCTTGAATCCTGCATGTATGAGCAGAAAAAATCGGAGCAGATGCTTGCTTTGTATTCAAAATTATGGAGAAGGGCGATTTTTCCTTCGTGTGTAAAATAGCCTGTATTCTGTCCCAGCCTGAACGGCAGAACTTTAAGCGAGCTTTTAGGGTTTACATTTTCCTGTTTGATTTCTGTGGTCCACTGGGGAGTGAGCTGTAATTCTGTAGAAAGAGGTTTATAGCAGAGTATGATATATGCTAAAAATGCAACAAAAACAATTATTGTTGCTATGGAAATATTTTTCTTATTTTTCATAAAAATATGATATAATTATAGAAAATAACTGTCAATAAATATTGCTTAAGTTTATCGCTTTTTGACGGTTAAAGTGGGAAAGAGAGGTTTTATGCACAAAAAAAACATCAGGAAAGTCGTAAAGTTTTTTTCGCTTGTCTTTATGATTATCGTCTGTTTTGCAGCCGTTTGTGTCTGCATCATATTCAGCAGGATATCAAACAAGCAGAAGATCAGAGCACAGCTTGAACAGATTGCAAGTCAGAAAAATCTTGAGTTTCAGGCAAGCTTAAACAGTCAGATTACGCTTGCGCTTCAGATGTGTAAGTCGCCTGTCATTATTGAATATTTTTTAAACCCTGATGATAAAGAACTTACAGCTCAGGCTCTCAAGGAATTCAGCGCATATCAGAATTCGTTTTTAGGAAAAACTTCGTTCTGGGCAAACAATAAGGACCTTAAATTTTATTCAGACTTAAAATATTCGTATACTATCGATCCTGAAAATCCGAATGACTACTGGTATAAGATGACGGTTTTTGAAACCGAAGTATATAATTTTAACATTAACTATAATCCTGAATTAAACAAAACGATGCTCTGGCTTAACGTTGTAGTACGTGACAAGAATGATAATCCGATTGGTATGGCAGGAACTGGAATCCCGCTTTCGGAATTTATCAATGACATGTACCGTGATATGCCGCAGAACGTTCAGATGTATCTTTACAATGATAATCTTGAAATTACCGGTGCAAAAGATTCATCGATTCTTGCAGACAAGCATCTTATAACTGAATATTATAAAAATCTTTCTAAAGACAGTGTGCTCTGTAAATCTCTTACAAGTATTGAAGATAAAACAGGTGAATATATTCTTGCTCCTATCGAAGTAATCGGATGGAATATTCTCCTTTTTTCTCCGAAGACTATTGCAAATTCTTTTACGAAAGACGGCTTTATGTTTGGTCTTGTAATTATATTCCTTGCAGTAATAATCATCGCTGTTTATATCTGGCTTATAAATAATATTCTCGGTGTTGCTACGACACATCTTGTTGATACAAAAGCAAAGGCTGGTTCTCAGGTAGAAGTAATGGATCAGGTAAGTTCAATCATGCAGGAAAATGTTGATTACCTTGATTCATTCGGAAATTTGATAGGCGACCAGATTAAGCAGATTGCAACATCGGTAGATAATACAAGTGAGCTGATGAATGATCTTGAAGCGATGAACATCCTTAGAAAAGAATCAAACGAAAGTGCTTCTGATCTTCAGGAGAGTTCTCAAAACGGAAATTCTCACATCGTAAATATAACAGAAAAAATTGCAGAGCTCGAAGAATGTACAAAGCGTCTTAGTTCTGCAAACGCACTTATTGCAAGCATTACATCAAAGACAAATCTTCTTGCGATGAATGCTTCAATCGAAGCAAGTCATGCAGGTGAGCAGGGTAAGGGTTTTGCTGTAGTTGCAAAGGAAATCCGTGCACTTGCAGAAAAAAGCCGCACGCAGCAGCAGGATGTAAGCCGTGCAATTGATGACATAAATAATATGGTTTCTGAAATGGTAGAATACTCGCAGACAGCAAAAACTTCTTTTGATGAAATTGTAGAGAATACAAAAATCGTTCAGAAAAATTTCCAGAATATGTCAAACAAACTCGAAAGTGAGGCATCTTTAGTCCAGACTATTTCTGCAAACCTGCAGAATGTAAAGAACACAAGTCAGAAAATAAATCAGAGCTTTGCAGAGATGAAACAGTCAAACCAGCTGATAAGACGCGAAGTTCATGAAGCAAATGATAGTTCAAACCAGCTTCTTACAATTACGGATGAGTTAATAAAAACAATGGGAGAAAAATAAAAATGACAGGCGATTCAACAATTTTAACTGACAGTCCGGTAGGAAAGCATATTGATGCAATTACAAATCCGGGAAATCTTTCTTATCTTTTATTTGATAAGAAAAAAATTCAGCTTGTAGAAAAAATTACGATTGGCCGCGAAAATGATAACAGCGTTGTGGTTGACAATAAGCTTGCAAGCCGACATCATGCGATAATTCAGAAAATTCGTGATGATTATTTTTTAAAGGACGAGGGCTCTACAAACGGAACCCTTCTTAACGGCGTAAAAATTCCTGTTGGAAAATACGTAAAACTGAATCACGGCGATAAAATCACGATTGGCAGTGCAAACCTCGTATTTTCGTGATATTTATTTAAACTGAATTAAAAAAAAGAAGGAATTTTCACTTGTTAAATAAAATTCCACCTGAAAAAACTGAAATTCTCGATAAAATCAAAAAGTTTTCGTGCGCGAAAAGGCCTGTAACTAAGAAGGATTTTTTGTCACTCATATCCGGCTGTGTTGAAGTTCTCGAAAACGAGGTTACGGCTTACAGGAAACCAGTTTCGATTTCTGATGAAGTGCCGGGCGGACTTGTTGATTTTACAGGAAAAAAAGGTTTTGACGTAATCGTTGTTCCTGACCTTCATGCAAGAAAAGAGCTTATTTACAAGCTTCTTTCATACGGCATCGATGAAAAGACCGGGGAAAGCGTTTTTGAAAGGCTATGTTCCGGAAAGCTTTTAATCATTTTTTTAGGCGATATTCTTCACTCAGAAAGTGATAAAAAAGAGCGATGGCTTAAAGCCTATGATGAATACAGTGTAGGAAATGCTTTAAGCGAACAGATGACAGAAGAAATGACAGACGGCCTTGCAACGCTATGTCAGGTTATGATTCTAAAAAAGGCATTTCCAGAAAGCGTGCACTGTTTAAAAGGAAATCACGAAAATATTAAAAATGAAAATTCGGGCGGAAACTTTGCATTCAGGAAATTTGTAGATGAAGGAAGCATGGTCTATGATTTTATGAGCGAAAAATACGGAGATAAAATCGTTAACGCAATTTACAAATTTGAGCTTCTTTTACCTGTAATGGCTTCGTTCGATGATTTTCTTATATCTCATGCCGAGCCTTTAAAAAGTTATTCAAAGGAAGAAGTCATTGATTCTGTAATAAAAAGCGAAGTTGTATATGGTCTTACATGGACGCGTAATGGAGATGTAAAGACAGAAACTGCAGGCGTTATGTTTGATTCAATTTGTAAGAAAAATAAAATCGAAAAAAAATATATTACCGGACACAGACCTGTAAAGGGAAAATTTAATCTGCGTCAGAATGGAGATGTCGTGCAGATTCATAATCCGCATGTGATGCAGTTTGCGTACATAAAAAACGGTGACGGGTTTAATCCCGAAAATGATATATACGAATTATAAAAAAAAGAATTTAAAATGTGGAGGAAAAAATGGCAGACGAATCAGATTATATTGGAAAGTATAAGGTTGTAAATAAAATTGCACAGGGTGGAATGGGCGCAGTATATAAAGCGATTCATCCTTCGTTAAAGCGTGATGTCGTAATTAAAAAAATGACTATGCGCTCAAACCAGATGGCAAAAGAGCGTTTTAAAAAAGAAGCTCAGATTCTGCTTGATATGCAGAGTCCTTATATCGTTCATCTTTTTGATTATTTTACAGAAGGCCCTTACCGTTACATGGTAGAAGAGTTTGTTGACGGAATGGCTTTAGACAGACTCATCAAAAAGCAGACGATTGTAGATCCGACTGTCGCACTTTTAATTTTACAGGATGCTTGTTATGCGTTAAAGTTTGCACATTCAAAGGGAATCGTTCATCGTGATATAAAACCAGGAAACATTCTTATAAGCAGAAGGGCAGAAGTAAAGCTTGCAGATTTTGGAATTGCATCTGACGAAAATGAAAGTGATGACAAGACTAAAGCCGGTGTAACTCTTGGAACTCCTGCATATATGCCGCCAGAACAGTTTGAAAACAGTTCTGCAGTTGATAACCGTGCAGATATTTATGCGCTCGGTGTTATGCTTTATGAGATGGTGACCGGAACAAAGCCATACCCGTCAGAAATGTCGCAGGAAAATATCGCACGTATTAAACGCGGAAGATTTTTAAATCCTAAAAAAATTGATAAGACGATTCCGGATGTTGTATGTAAGCTCATAAAAAAAATGATGAAGCCAAAGGCAAAACATCGTTTCCAGTCTGTAAATCCGATTATCAAGATAATTAAAAAATATTTAAAGCAGTTTGATACTCACGCAATCCGTGTTGAACTTGCAAAAATCGTAATTAATCCAAAGCCACATGTCGTAAGTGTGTTTAAGAAAAAAAAGAATGTATGGAAAACATTTTTTATAACTCTCCTTGTTTTATGCGCTTTTTCAGGGCTTTCGTTTTATATGTGGGTTAATGGTTTTGTTCACCAGTATCTTTTGAGGTCGATTTATACGCCTGTAGTTCTTACGATGAAAATGCCTGAGGTTGCAAGCCCGTTAAGTTCTGTCTCTGCACAGGCAGTTTTCTTTGTAAATGCAACTAAAATTGAACAGATTAAAGATTCTGAACGCGTATTTGTTGAAGGTCATTATTCTAAAAACGGAGTTACTTCGACAAGACTTGGTTCTAAAGGCCGTAATTTTTATACAAAGCCTGTTTTCTTAAAGCCTGGTAACTACAGGGTAAAGGTTGTAACGGGTTCCAACGTATGGTGGAAGACCTTTGTCGTTGGAAAAGAAGAAAAAATCATCAATGTTGAAAATTACACAAACGTAAGCCGTCAGTTAAAAATCGTAATGAAGGCTTTTGACAGTTCTACAGGAGATGATATTTCAGGGCAGAGCCTTTTTCTCATCCTTTACAAAGACAGATGGGTGAGCCTTGAATCGGTTCCGTTTGAAAAGCTTGTAAGTAACAGCCTCTGGAAATTCCGCGTGCTGTGCGACGGTTATGAGGAAGAGTACTTTTCGCTTTTAATCGACTGGTATCAGGACGAAGTCTGCATTTCTGCAGATCTCGTAAAAAAATAGGGCAGAGCCGGATAAAAGTGGCGGTGCGGGATTTTTTTTCTAAACCGGCATCGCGCGGATTTTTAGAATACCATGTTTAAGACTTCGCGGACATCCGTCACGCTTATAAATTTGATTCCGGCTTTGACGTGATCAGGAATTTCATCCAGGTCGCGAAGGTTTGCCTTTGGAATTATGATTGTCTTAATCTTATTGCGGCGTGCGGCAACTGTCTTTTCTCGAAGACCACCGATAGGTAAAACCTGGCCTGTAAGCGAGAGTTCTCCTGTCATTGCAAGGTTTTTCTTTATAGTCTTTCCGCTTAAAAGCGACAGGAATGTAGTTGCCATCGTAATTCCGGCGCTAGGTCCGTCTTTTGGCGTTGCACCTTCAGGAATATGAAGGTGAATCGTATTTTTTTCGAACCATTCAGAATCCTTGATTCCTTTTTCTTCGACGTACTGCTTTACATAGTTAAATGCAATCTGAGCCGATTCTTTCATTACATCGCCCATCTGTCCTGTAAGCTGGAGTTCGCCTTTTCCAGGGAATGAAATTGCTTCGAGTAAAAGTGTGTCGCCGCCCATGCTTGTCCATGCAAGGCCGATTGCAGTTCCGGGTTTTGAAGCCTTTTTGATTTCTGACTCATCGAATACTGGTTTTCCAAGATATTCTGCAAGGTCAGGTGAATCGATTGTAAAGACTTTTGTCGTATCCGGTTTTGCTTCTGAAAGCATTTTTGTAATTATTTTTCGGTTTACTTTATCGATGCATTTTTCAAAGTTTCTGACACCGGCTTCGCGCGCATATTCTTCTGCGATTTTTACGAGTGAAGCGTTTGTATATTTTATCTGATTCTTTTTAAGCCCGTTTTTTTCGAGGTTTTTAGGAATAAGATATTTTTTTGCAATCTGAATTTTTTCCTGATCGATATAGCCCGAAAGCGAAATTACTTCTGCTCTGTCTAAAAGCGGACCTGGAATCGAATCGAGTGTGTTTGCCGTAAGAATGAAAAATACATTCGAAACGTCAAACGGAAGATCAAGATAATTATCCCTGAACGAAACATTCTGTTCAGGATCTAAGACTTCGAGTAATGCCGAAGCCGGGTCTCCGTTATGACTTGTACCCATTTTATCGATTTCGTCAATCATGAATACAGGAGATTTTGATTTTGTAATCTTTAACCCCTGAATGATTTTTCCGCTCATTGCACCGATGTATGTTCTTCTGTGTCCTTTGATTTCTGCTTCGTCATGCATTCCGCCTACAGAGAATCTGTAGAATTTTTTATTCATTGCGTTTGCAATCGAGTGGCCGACAGAAGTTTTTCCAACTCCCGGAGGTCCGACTAAAAGAAGAATCGAACCCTTGTTGTCTTTTTTTAACTTGCGCACTGCAAGGTATTCCATGATTCTTTTTTTTACATCTTCAAGTCCGTAGTGGTCGTGTTCAAGAATCTTTTTCGCGTTTTCAAGATTGAAATCTTCGATTTCGTCTGTCTTCCATGGAAGGGCACAGACAAGCTCAAGATAATTTCTTGTTACGATATATTCTGATGAATTAGGTTCCATCAGGTTGAATTTTGCAAGTTCGCTTTCGACGGTTTCTTTAATTTCGCCTTCGAATTTTAAGCTTTCGATTTTTTCCTTAAATTTTGTGTAATCGTTCTGGTTGCCGTGAGAATCTGTTCCCAGTTCTTCCTGAATCGATTTTAATTCTTCGCGTAAAAAATATTCTCTCTGATTCTTTTCGATTTTTTCATTAAGTTCAGTCTGAATTTTTTTCTGAATGCGAAGGAGTTCCTGTTCTTTTTTGATGAAGACTAAAACCTGTTCAAGGCGCTGGCGCACGTTTATAGTTTCAAGAACGCGCTGCTGGTCTTCTTTTTCTACGTTAAGAATCGAAGCAACGAAATCTGCCACCTTTCCAGGTTTGTCGATGTTTACCATGTTAAGGCGCATTTCTTCTGAGAACATAGGGTTGTTGTCAGAAATTTCTTTCATTTCGCTTACGAGGGCGCGGGTTAAAGCCTTTACTTCGAAAGTTGAATCTTCTTCGTCGTCAAGATATTCTACTGTGGCCAGAATAGGATTTTTATTATTTAAAACCTTTCGGATTTTAAAACGCTTGATTGTCGAGATAAAAATGTTTATTCCGCCATCTGGAAGATTGATTTTCTTGATTATTCTTGCGACCGTTCCGATTTCGTAAAGATTTGAAGCACCAGGGGCCTCGTCATCGGTTTTAGTCATTATGATACCTAAAAAGCCGTCGTCGTTGTAAGACTCGTCAACGGCTTTAACGTCTTCGCCGGATGAAACCATAAGAGGCGTAAAAATGCCCGGGAAAATAGGTCTTCCTGAAATAGGAATAATGTGGAGTTTATTTGGTAAAATCTGTTCTACAGAGACGATGGAATTTGCACTGTTCTGCTTTTTCTGAGTCCCGTCTTCTTCTGTAATAACGACTTCTATATCTGAATTTTTATCATTTTTCTTCTTCATAATCTTAATATACGAATAAAAGGGGTAAAATTCAAGGAAAAAAGGATATGGCAAAACCGCGCGAATAGCAATGGGACAGAAAAAAACTGGCTGAGCGTAAGTGGTATACTTCGTTTTGCTTTAGGAAGCAATTTACGTACGCTCTCACGAGCGTTGGCAATCCGACTCGCCTACGGCTCGCGAACGCTCAGAACCTTTTTACGTCACATTGCTATGGGAGCGATTTTAATATATTATGTACGCTATGTTGACTAATATTAAGGCCGTCGTTTTTGACATGGACGGTGTTTTGATTGATTCTGAATCTATTTGTGACGAAATCTGGGTAAGGCTTGCAAACGAAATGAACCTTCCTGATATCGAAGATGCGATACGTGAAAACCGCGGCTGCAACACAGACCTCATGGCTACCCAGCTTAAGGCCCGTTACGGAAAAGATTTTAACTGCCCTAAGTTTTTTGAAGACTTTAGCGTTTATTTTCATGAAGTTGAATTTACTAAAGGAATTCCGCTTTTGCCTCAAGTAAGAGAGACTCTTGAATACTTAAAGGGCAAAGGTTATAAGCTTGCTCTTTCTACAAGCACAAGACGTGTTACTGCGACAAGACAGCTTAAGGCAGTGGACATCTATGATTTTTTTGACGTATGGACTTTCGGTGATGAAATTAAAAACTCAAAACCGGCACCGGATATTTATTTAAAGGCTGCAAAAGAGCTTGGTATTGCGCCTGAGTTTTGTGTCGGAGTAGAGGACAGCCCTAACGGAATAAAAAGCTGTCACGCTGCAGGGTATGTTCCTGTTATGATACCTGACAGAATTGAACCGACAGAAGAAATAAAAAAACTTTGTTATAAAATAGGAAAGCCGGTTTCGATTTTAAAAGAGATTTTATAGATAAGGGAGAGAATTTTGAAAAACAATTGCTTAAAAAAAATTACAGCAGCTGTATTAAGCTTTTTTTTCGTGTCTGCTTTTTATGCACAGGAAAAATCGCTTTATAACAGTTCAGCTAAAATAAAAATCTGGCGTGATGTAGAAAAAACAAAAGCGCCTCAAAAAAAAGTTCGCGGTGCAAATATAAGTTATCTGATTCCGTATTTTGCGGATGAAAAAATAAATACAGGCGCTGCAGTTATCGTGTGTCCGGGCGGAAGCTATCATCATCTTGGAATGGGTCACGAGGGAAAAAAAGTTGCAGCATGGTTTAAAAGTCATGGAATCAACGCCTTTGTTTTAAGATATCGTGTTTCACAGGAAGGCTTTCATCATCCTGCAATGCTTGAAGATATCCAGCGCTCGATACAGATTGTGCGTGAGAACGCAGCTGAATGGAAAATTAACGTAAATAAAATCGGTGCAATCGGATTTTCTGCAGGCGGTCATCTGGTCGTTATGGCAGGTTCTTTTGGTGATAAAGAAAATGAACTTTCAAAATACGGCATCAGTACGAGCGTAAGTTTAAAACCGAATTTCGTAATGCCGATTTATCCTGTAGTTTCGATGCAGTATGATATCGGACACGCGTGGTCAAGAAAGAGTCTCATCGGAAAAAATCCGAGTCAGGAAATGCTTGATAAGTTTTCGCTTGAAAAACAGATGACGCGTGATATGTGCCCGGTTTTTCTTCTTACAAACAAGGATGACAGGACCGTAATGTATGAAAATTCTGTTCGTCTTGACCAGGCTTTAACAAAGGCCGGAGTTCCGCATGTTTTTATACTGAACGAAACAGGCGACCATGGATTTGGTATGGGAAACGGAAAGTTTGTACAGGAAACTCACTGGAACGAAGAATGGCTTTTACCGTGGGTTAAAGAGCAGATAAAGTAGGGCAGAATTCAAAGTAGATTGAGCATAATCAAAAAATTTACTATAATAGAATTCAACTTTTAAGATAAAAATAAGAAGCGCTTTTTGCGCAATATAAGGGGTTTTGTAATGAGTGAAGTTCGCGTAAGATATGCACCAAGTCCAACAGGATTGCAGCACATCGGTGGAGTTCGTACTGCATTGTTCAATTATTTATATGCACGCTCACAGGGTGGAAAATTTATTCTTCGTCTTGAGGACACAGACCGTACACGTTATGACGAGAAATATGTAAAGAATCTTTATGACACAATGAGCTGGCTTGGAATCGACTGGGATGAAGGCGGCGAAAAGGGCGGCGAATACGGACCTTATGTTCAGTCAGAAAGATTTGAACTTTACAAAGAATATGCAATGAAGCTTATCGAAAACGGCGAAGCTTATTACTGCTTCTGTGACTCAGAACGCCTTGACCGCATTAGAAAAATTCAGACAGAAAATAAAATGGCACCGGGTTACGACAGAAACTGCCGTCACTTGACTCCAGAAGAAGTTAAGGCAAATCTTGATGCCGGAAAACCTTATGTAATCCGTCTTAAAGTTCCGATGGAAGGAACTACAAAATTCCACGATCACATCTTAGGCGACATCGAATGGAAAAACGAAGATATTTCTCCGGATCCTGTTTTGTTAAAGAGTGACGGTTTCCCGACTTATCACCTTGCAAACATCGTTGACGATCACATGATGAAAATAAGTCATGTAATGCGCGCTCAGGAATGGATTCCTTCGACACCGCTTCATGTTCAGATGTATAAGTCTTTCGGATGGGAACACCCTGAGTTCTGTCATCTTCCAATGGTAAATGGTGCAGACGGAAAGAAATTAAGTAAGAGACACGGTTCAACTTCTTTAAATGAATTCCGCGCACGTGGTTATCTTCCACAGGCAATCGTAAACTACGTTGCAATGCTCGGTTGCTCTTATGTTGAAGGAAAAGAATTCTATACTCTCGAAGAACTTGCAAAAGATTTTAAGCTTGAGCATTTAAATAAAGCGCCTGCAGTATTCGACTACAAAAAGCTTGAATACTACAACGCAAACTATATCAGACAGCTTTCTACAGAAGAACTTTATAAGTGGACTCTTCCGTTCATTACAGGAACAGGAGATGCAACTCTTGAAATCAATCCTGAAAACCCACAGCCAAAACCAAATGTAGGACCTGAGTTCTCTGGTGTTGCAATGGGAGAAGACGGAAAGCCTTACTGCGTTGATAAATCAATGAATATGTCGAGCGAAGATGTTGAAAAAACATTGATGGGACTTATGCCTTTGATTCAGGAACGCCTTAAGTTCCTTACAGAAGCTGCAGAAATGGTTCACTTTATGTTTACAGAACCTGCAGTTCCACCTGTTGAACAGATTGTTCCTAAAAAGCTTGATCTTGCAAAGACAAAAGAAGTTTTAGAAGCTGCAAAGGACTTTGTTGAACAGTGCTTTACACTTGACCACGAAGGAGCAGAAAACCTTGCTAAGTCAAAGGCCGAAGCTCTTGGAATTAAACTCGGTGACTTTATGATGCCGATCCGTATGGCAGTAACAGGAAGCCGTGTTTCACCTCCATTAATCGGTTCGATTATAGTTCTCGGGAAAGAAAAATCACTTGCAAGAATCGAAAAGACTCTTGCATCGATATGAAAAAGAAATTTTTTATAAGCATAAGTTTACAGATTTCGGTTTTCCTCATAATCGTTGCCTTTATTCCGGTTGCGGTAATGATGGCGTTAAAGACTTATGAAAAGCAGCAGCTTGATATGATGGAGCGCTCGAATGTTCAGCAGGGACGTCTTGTTGCGTCTGCTCTTGTTTCGGCTGTCATCACTTCAGACGCTGCAGGATCTTCAAACATCGCGGTAAGTGCCGGGGATGCTGGCGAAAACAAAATTGATGCCGGCTATGCTTATAAACTGCTTGAAAATATGAACGGCCAGTTTGACTGCCGTATACGAATAATTGCGCCTGACAAAACTTTGATTGCAGATTCAAGCCGGATGGATATTAAGCCGGGTGATGTTTCTGATAAAGACTTGCAAGATAAACAATCGCGCGAAAGTGAAAAACAGATTCAACAGTCGCGCGCGGGTGAAAAAGAACCTTTTATCTACCGCCTGTTTTCTATTCCGTTCCGTATTTACAGAAAGCTTTTTAAGCCGCCCAGAGCTCTTCTTTATGACACGGCTGATTTTTACATAAATAAAGAAATTTTCGACGGAGCCGAAGTTTTAAAAGCCTTAAACGGAAACTACGGCGCAATGACACGATTTTCTTCCGGCGGACAGGTTTCGATTACGATTTATTCAGCTATTCCTGTAAAAAACGGGGATGATGTAATCGGTGTAGTTTTAGTGAGCCGTTCAACTTATAAAATCCTTCAGAACCTTTATGAATTAAGACAGGACCTTGCGCGCATTTTTGTAAAATCGCTTATTGCGGTCGTTCTCATAGCGCTTTTTTTAGCGTTCAGGATTTCGTATCCGTTAAAGCGGCTTTCAAAAGAGGCAAACTCGTGCGCCGATAAAAAAGGCCGCATTTTCTTTACAGATTTTACCGGTAAAAAACGCCGCGACGAAATAGGAGAGCTTTCGCGCTCATTTACTCTTTTAGTTGAACGTCTTAACAAACGCATAAAATTTTCCCAGGCCTTTTCTTCTGATATTTCGCACGAGTTTAAAAACCCTCTTACGGCAATAAGAACTTCTGCAGAGCTTTTAGGTTCCGGCGAGCTTGATAAAAAAGAGCAGGAAGAATTAAGCCGCGCCGTTATCGATGAAGTTTCTCATCTTCAAAATCTTTTAAGCGGAATACGGAATATTTCTAAAATCGATGCCGGAGTAGAAAGGGGAGATGCGTCAGTTAACGATGAGGCAGAAGTTATTGAAGTAAATTCTTTCATTAAAAATATAATTATAAGGCTTGAAAAAAATTATCCGGACCGCGAAGTCATTTTTTTGCCGCAGCAGGGAAATATTGATATAAAAATTCCTTCTGATTACATCGAGCGTGTCGCAGAAAACCTTATCGACAATGCGTTGAGTTTTGGAACAAAGGTCAAGGTTACAGCGCGTGTCGAGAACGCTTTACGTAATACGGCAGAAAAATCAAGTCGAAACACAGAATTTTTTGTCATGACCGTAGAAGATAACGGCCGCGGGCTCCCTGCTGAGTCCTTTGAAAAAATCTTTGACAGATTCTATTCTGAGCGTGAAGAAGCGCAGAAATCAAGCCATACTGGACTTGGACTTTCGATTGTAAAGGCAATTACAGATTCGCTTGAAGGCAGTATCGAGGCTGGAAACAGTGATGAGCTTGGCGGCGCAAAGTTTGTATTTAGAGTTCCGGTATTGTAAAGAAAACGGATTAAAATAACAAAATTCTGCCACATTTTTGACACAATTCTATCTTACAGTTTAACCATAAATAAATTACTTAAGGGGTAAAATTATGGTTAAAAAAACACTAAAGGCAGATTCAATTGTGTTAAAGCTTGTATTTATTTTTGCAATTGTAATCGTATTGATTGTCGCAAATCTGTTTACAGGTTCAAAACTTTCTGACCGTGAATATGAATACAATCATGCAAAGTCTTCGATTATCAATGGAGCAGGAGGAAATTTTGTTATCGAAGATGTATTTCTTGTAATTCCTTATTCATATCAGGAGAAAAGACGTAATTCAAAAGACCAGATATATTATGAAACAGTCTGGGCAAATGAATATATACGTCCATCTTCTGTTAAATCAAGTGCGGATCTTAAAACGCAGGAACGAAATATCGGAATATATTCTTTCCCGATTTATTCAGGAGATGTTTCATATGAGGCAACTTTTGATTTTAGTGAACTTAAAACAAAGACACGGAATACTTACAGCTATGCAAACGCAATGTTCTGCGTAGAAGTTTCTGACCGTTCTTTAATGGAAAAACCGGTTTTTAAAATTGGTGATAAGGTTTATCCTGTTGAATACACAGAAATCGATTATGCTACAGCATATTCAATGTCAAAAAGTGCAAAAATCAGTAAATGCATCACAGCAAAAATTCCTTTGGGAAACAGCCCGGTTGTATTTAAATCAGATTATAAAATTCGTGGAGCAGAGAAATTTTCTTTAAAACTTATTTCGCAGGAAACAAAGCTTGATATTAAATCTGACTGGCCAAGCCCGGGATTTACGGATTATTCGTATATTCCGACAGAAAGAGAACTTACAAAAGAAGGCTTTACTTCTTCGTGGTATATTCCGTTTGACTCAGGTGATGCAAGAAATGAAATCGGATTTGATTATATTCAGCCGGTAAATATTTATAATAAGCTTCACAGGGCATTTAATTACGCATTCCTTTTTATAGTTGTTCCGTTTATAGCATTATTCTTACTTGAGATCTTTGCAGGAATAAATCTTCATCCGGTAAATTATCTTTTGTCGGGAGCTGCAAGCGTATTGTTCTTCCTTTTGCTTCTTGCATTAAGCGAACATATTAATTTTGGTTTTTCATATTTCCTCGGAAGCATTGCATCAGGACTTTTAGTTTCGGTTTACATAGCATTAATCTGTAAAAAAATAAATCTCGGCGGAATAATGGCTCTGCTTTTTGCACTCTTGTACGGTTACCTTTACGTGTGCTTACAGTCAGAAGACTATGCGCTTTTGTTTGGTTCAATCTTTGCATTCATAGTACTTGCTGCAATAATGTTTGTTACAAGAAATGTTAACTGGGCGTCCTTGAAAAAATCTAAAGAAACAGTTTTAATAGAAGAATGACAGTTGCACTTGTAGATGATGAAAAAAATGTCCGTTTGTCTGTAAAGACTGCCCTTAAAAAGGAGGGCTTTGAAGTTACAGAATTTTCAAACGGACAGGAAGCCCTTAATGCGGTTTCTCAGAATATTTTACCGGATATTTTTATTCTTGATATCATGATGCCTGTAATGGACGGCATTTCGTTTCTTACAAAAATTCGTGAACTCAGAATAAAAACTCCCGTGATGTTTTTGACCAGCCGCGATGAAGAGTTTGATAAAGTTTTAGGACTTGAACTTGGGGCAGATGATTATCTGTGTAAGCCTTTTTCGGTTCGGGAACTTATCGCAAGGGTAAAAGTGCTTTTAAGACGGAGTTCTGCAGCACAGGAAGAAGATAAAATCATTTCGTCAGACAATATAACTCTCAATCTTAGTTCTTACAGTGCATATGTCGACGGGAAAAAAATCGAACTTACTGTAACAGAATTCCGCATTCTGGAAGCATTTATAAAAAACAAGGGGAGTGTCCTAACGCGCGATAAGCTTATTGAGATTTCGTATCCCGATGATACATATCTTAATGACAGGGCGATTGACTGCCACATAAAGCGATTAAGGAAAAAACTCCCCGAAAATTCGATAGAGACAGTATATGGACTTGGATATAGATTCTAATAAAAAAAAGTGTAAATTGCACGTTTTTTTGTCTTCGCGGAATATTATAAAAGTTGCTAAGTGGATTCCGGCTGTGATAATCGTATGCATAAGCTGGTATTTATCGGGTAAACCGCGCCTTACGCATTTACCCACATTCAGGAATGCTGATAAAGTGGTACATTTTTTTTGTTTTTCGATGCTCTCATTCTGGGTTGCATTCGCTTGTAATATAAGGACTTATAAAAGGGTCTGGATCCCTTCTGTTATCGTAAGCGTATACGGAATTATAGATGAAATCCATCAGAGTTTTACGCCTGGTCGCTCGTGCTCGTTTTTTGACTGGGGAGCAGACACGCTGGGGGCAGTGGCAGGGGCGTTTTTTTTCGTTTACTTTTTACGGTTTTGGCTAGATAATGGAAGGTATGAAAATCGGTGATAGAGTAAAACAGTTTTTAGGCATAGAACACTATTCTTCTTATGTAGAAGATTATTTTGAACTTTCCAATGTCCGCTCAAGCATATATCTTTCGTGTGTAATTATTTCGCTTGAACTATGGATGATAATAAGCGCTGTTGTTCGTCATCTTACCGGAAGTTCCCGCAGAACTCCTGAGTGGCTTTTTAAACACCTTACATCATATGTTGTCCTGCTTGCAGCAGGGTTTATCATGCTTATTTATGCTCTTCTTTATATTAAAAATAAAAAGAGGGTAAAAAAAGCAGGCGGAATAATTTATACGCTCTTTTCTGTAATTGCAATCGGATTTGGAATTTATATTTCGTATCTTGATTATGTAAAGGGTGAACAGTTCATTACGCTCATTACGATGTCGATTTTTGTTTTCTGCTTTATCGTCTGGCGTCCGATTCATACGATTTCATTTCTTACAGTTGCATTCCTGGTTTTTGTAAGTATATGTCACAAAGTTATTCCTGCAAGTTATGCAACAAAAGTAAATCTTTTTATTATCTGGATTGCACTTTTAATGTCTGCAATAAGTGCATATCACCAGAAGATAAAGGAAGCACATAAAGATGAACGGCTAGAAGCAAATAATAATCTTTTGTTAAAACTTTCGATAAGCGATGAAGTAACCGGAATTTCAAACATGACTTACTTTCGCGGTCAGACAATCGAGCTGTTAAAAAATAAAAAGATTGATTTTACAAAAAAGATTTTCCTTTTTCTTGATATTGAACATTTTAAATATTACAACGACAAATATGGTTTTTGGGAAGGAAATAATTTCTTAAAGAATTTTGCGCAGCTTGTAGAAAAAACATTTTCAGGCTCGATTGTTGCACATTTTTCAAATGACAACTTTGTTATTTTTACTGATGATGACGGAATCCAGGAAAAACTTGATGTGCTTAGAAAAGAAATCGTCAATCCGGATTTTGAAATTAAAATGTCTTTAAAGACGGGTGCATACAGACCAGAAAGCCGTGACTGTCTTCCTGTCGTTGCATGCGATCATGCGCGTTATGCATGTTACAGCATAAAAAAACATTACGACCGTGATTACTGTGAATATGACTCATCGATGGCAAAAGATTTTTACAGAAAGCAATACATAATAAATAATCTTGATGCCGCAATCGAAAACGAATACATAAAGGTTTATTACCAGCCTGTAATTGACGCTGTAAGTGGAAATCTCTGTGGAGCAGAAGCTCTTGCAAGGTGGAATGATCCTACTTATGGATTTTTATCTCCTGCAGACTTTATAGAAACTCTCGAAGAATATCACATGATTCACAAGCTTGACATGTTTGTCGTAAGAAGGGTCTGCCGCGATCTTGCAGAAGCAAAGGAAAAACATAACAGGATTGTTCCTGTGTCACTTAATTTCTCACGACTCGATTTTGAATACATCGATCTTGCTCAGGAAGTAGAGAAGAATGTAAGTGAGCACAAAATCGATAAGGGCTGCATTCATGTAGAAATTACAGAAAGTGCGCTTACAGAAAATAACGAGGGATTACAGACATCACTTCGTGAATTAAGAAGTTCAGGACACTCGCTCTGGCTTGACGATTTCGGCTCGGGCTACTCTGGCCTTAATGTTCTTAAAGAATATGACTTTGACATGATGAAAATCGATATGAAGTTCCTTTCTAATTTTGATTCAAACGAAAAGGCAAAGACGCTTCTTAAAAATATCGTAATACTTGCAAAAGATCTCGGAATGAAAACCCTTTCTGAAGGCGTTGAGACAGAAGAAGCCAGAGAATTCCTTAAATCTATAGGCTGCGAACACATGCAGGGTTACCTTTTTGGACGTCCTATGCCGGTAGAGGAGCTTGTTGCAAAAATTCAGTCAGGGGTTTATCATATTGCCTGAGAGTATAAAACGCAGTTTTTTATATAATTATGTAAAAATGCGTAAAAATGGAGTATGTCATGAAATTACACCCCGTAATCGAAAGCCTTTTAGAGACTGACCTTTATAAATTTTCAATGGGCCAGGCCATTTATCATCAGTTTCCTTCATATAAAACAAGATGGACATTTAAATGCCGCAATGAAAACGTAAAATTTACATCAGAAATGCTTGAGGAAATCAAAGAGCAGATAAAACACTACTGTACAATACGCTTTAAGGAAGAAGAACTTGATTACCTTAGCAAAATCGAGTGGCTCCACGAAGATTATATCGACCATCTTCGTCTCTGGAAGCCGCGCTATGAAGATTTTGAAATCTCTTCTGATTCTCCATCAGGACTTTTTCTTGAGGCAAGCGGAACGTGGTTAAATACTTCGATGTATGAAATACCGATTCTTGCAATCATTAACGAAGTGTTTTTCAGAATGACATACAACTACGACGATTTGTTTGTTCAGTATAAAAGAAAGCTTGAACAGAAGAAAAACTGGCTCATTGATGGAACTTACAATCTCGGAAGCTTTTCTGAATTTGGACTTCGTCGCCGCCTGAGTGCAGAAGCGCAGGATCTTGCAGTAAAAACACTGTGTGATGCAAACGGAAAATACAAAGACTCATTCTGCGTAGGAACATCAAACGTATTCCTTGCAAAAAAATATAACGTAAAACCTGTCGGCACGATGGCGCACGAATACATCATGTGTGTAGGGCAGGGAAATCCGATGTACAACCCGGCTTATTCAAACAAGCTTGCAATGGAGTCATGGACAAAAGAGTACGGTGTTTTAAACGGAACTTACTTAACTGACACAATCGGTGATACAACAACCCACATGGATATGGGCTATACTTTCTCGATCTGTTTTAGCGGTGTGCGTCACGACTCTGGCGATCCGTATGAATGGGGCGAAGAGTGGATTAAACATTACGAATCTTATTACAATAAGTATAAGGACGAACGTGTTAATCCTAAAAACAAGACACTGCTTTTTAGCGACAGCCTTGATTTTGAACGTGCTTCTAAACTTTATGAGCATTTTAAAGACCGCATCAAAGTTGCTTTTGGAATCGGAACATACATCGCAAACGACACTGATGTAGAGCCTCTTAACATCGTAATGAAAGTTTCTGAATGTAACGGCCGCTCTGTAGCAAAACTTTCTAACGCAATGGGAAAGACAATGTGTAAAGACGATGAATATGTTGAATATCTTAAAAAGACAATCGAGTGGAGAATTAATCACAGATGAGTGTTTTAAAAGAAGAAGCTGTTGAATGGATAAAAGATTATTTTCTTCATAACGGAGACGAAAATACAAAAGCCGTAATAGGAATTTCTGGCGGAAAAGATTCTTCTACAGTTGCAGCACTCTGCTGCGCAGCCCTTGGAAAAGAACGCGTTATAGGTGTTCTTATGCCTAACGGTGTTCAAAAAGATATTGATGACTCAAAAAAACTCTGTTCTTTTCTCGGAATTAAAAATTATACGGTAAACATTGCAGATGCATATAAGGGTATTTCTGACAGCGTAAAAACTTCTCTTGGAGTAAATGAAACTACAGAACAATTTAATACAAATACACCGGCACGTCTTAGAATGACGACGCTTTATTCTGTTGCAGCAACTATAGGAAACTGCCGTATTTCATGCAACGGAAACTTAAGTGAACGTCTTGCAGGATTTTTTACACTGTGGGGAGACGGAGCAGGAGATTTTGCTCCTCTTGCATATTTGTTTGTAAATGAAGTTATTGAGCTTGGCCGCCAGTTAGGACTTCCGGAAGAACTTGTAGTCAAGGCTCCGAGTGACGGTATGTGCGGAATGACAGATGAAGACAAACTCGGATTTACATATGCACAGCTTGAAAATGTTGCACGCGGAAAACTTGATTCTGTTGATGCACAGACTGCAGAAAAAATAAAAAATCGTTTCGATGCACTTGCATTTAAGAGAAGACTTTTAAATATTCCTTGTTTTGTTCCGTCAGATAAGGATCCAAACGACTGGAGGTAGAGTTATGGTAGATTACACAGAAGGTTCTGGAAAACAGTATCATACGGGAGTTGGTCCTGATGACATTGGAAAATACATTATCATGCCGGGCGATCCTAAACGCTGTGCAAAAATTGCTGAACACTTTGAAAATGCAAAACTTGTTGCAGATGTCCGCGAATATGTTACATATACAGGAACTCTCTGCGGCGAAAAAGTGAGCGTAACTTCTACCGGAATCGGAGGGCCATCTGCTTCTATTGCAATTGATGAACTTGCAAAATGCGGCGCGCACACGTTTATCCGCGTCGGAACCTGCGGCGGCATGCAGGAAGAAGTAATGGGCGGTGACATCGTAATCGCAACAGGGGCAGTAAGAATGGAAGGTACAAGCCGTGAGTTTGCACCAATCGAATACCCCGCAGTTCCCGACATTGACTGCGTCAATGCGCTCAAGAGCGCTGCGGATAAACTTGGCGCGCCGCATCACGTGGGCGTTGTTCAGTGTAAGGATTCTTTTTTTGGCCAGCACGAGCCAGAAGTAATGCCTGTAAGCTATGAACTGGAAAACAAATGGCAGGCCTGGTTAAGAATGGGATGTCTTGCATCAGAAATGGAAAGTGCGGCACTCTTTATTGCAGGCCAGTTTTTACGCGTAAGGGTAGGTTCGTGCTTTTTAGTCGTTGCAAACCAGGAAAGGGCAAAAAAAGGACTTTCCAACAAGCAGGCTCATGACACAGAACTTGCAATTAAAGTTGCAGTCGAAGCCCTTAAAACATTGATCGAAAACGATAAGAAAAAAGCGTAAATCAAGATCTTTAACCTAAAAACTCAAAATTCTCTAGTCAAAGTGTACTATAATATGGTATAATTATTTATTAATGCCAAGTTTTTTTTAATTGTTTTATTCCGTTTTTTGAGGGTTTAAATTGGATATTCAGGCTCGTAAAAGAAACAAGGCTTTTGTCTGTTCAGTTTGTGCGCTTCTTGCCTTTATTTTTTCTCTTGTCTCATGTGAAAATTTTAATAAGCCGGTAAGGGCATATTTCGACTATTATACAAATACGGCCGGGATACTGGAGTTTTCTGTGCCGGAATCGATTGGCAAATATTCCGGCATGGATGTAATCGAAAGTAACAGTGATAAAGAAGTTTATTTTTATCTAAGAAATCCTAAAAACTATCAGCTGAATTTTTCTTATGCTCCTGGAAACGAAGCAGATAATGCTCGCGTAGAATTTGCCCCGGAACAGGATCCTTCTAACAGCTCTCTGGCAAAAATTGTTATGCCGCAGGCTACGCTGGAGGAAATAGAAAAATCTTCAGGTTGCAATAAAAATGTGTCCGGGAGGATATTAATAAACGTTGCAGATGAAACAGGACGACCATTCGACTCGTTTTATCTTCCTTTGTTCGTAAACTCTGCACCGCCTCGAGTTAAAGATGCTGTAGTTGTAAGAGATGCATCTAATTTTGTTGTTTGCTTTAGAGTAAAAAAATTATCCGGAACTATTCACGAGAAAGATACAAAAGATTTGTATATTAACGGTGAACATTATGTTCTGAATTTTTCAGGGAATCCTTTTATTACAGATTCAGACGGCAATGGAAGCAGTTTAAAACTTAAAACTACAACTTCGCAGCTGTTTAATCTTACGGCACAGGATTTTACTTCTTCTGCTTCTGACGAAGATAAATTTACATACGCAACTCCGGAAAGCGGCTATATAAATCTGTATTACGTAACAGGAGTAAATCCAGAAGGAGCTGGCAACAACAGAACCTTTACATATACAATTACACTTAAAGATTTATATGGCTTTTATTCTGATGCAACAGTTTCCACTACTTCAGAAAAATTAACTCCGCCTAATGTAGAAGTTACTTCAAGTGGAACCGACTACTGCACCGATGATAAAACAGGAAAATACGAGCTTGTAATAAGTCACGACAAAAAATGCTTTCATAATACTTCGGACGGGCAGACGGTTGAGAGTACAATGGCATCTTCCCCATCAATCATATATGAAGTTTATGATAATAATGATAATCTTGTTGTAAGCGGAACAAAAAAAGCTCCGGTTAAAATCCCGCTTGAACGAGGAAAGTATTATGTAAAATCTTATGCAGTGCACACAGGTTGCGTCGATAGTGAATATTCTCAAAATTGTGCAGTTAAAGCAAATGCATTTACGGTAAGACGAAGCAGAAATTATTATGTAAATGCAGCAGGTAAAGATAATAATGATGGTTCTTCTGAGCATCCTTGCAGGACGTTGATGCAATGTGTTGATGTTATAGAAGCTGTTGCACAGACAGAAGGTAATGATGGAACATATAAAATAATTTTACAGAGCGATATTCCTGCAGATGCTGATAACACGTCAGACATTCTTGTAGAATTTCCACATAATGGAAATATACAGCATTTCTACATAGAAGGTAATGGACATACACTTTACGATATCCCTTCGCGACATATTACAATAGACAAAAAACAAGACGGTTCAAAACTAACAATTAATAATTTAAACATATCTCAAGGAAAAGTGCGATTGCAAGCTGGTATTTTAGAGTACCTGTCCGGTAAAATAAGTGATTTTAAATATGACTCTGATGAAATATGGACTTATTCAAATATTATAGATGTAGTGGCTGGAACTCTTTATTTAGGCTCTGATGATGGAATTGTAACTATTACAGGCAATACATTACACTCAGAAAAGCATGCGCTTGAAATAACTCAAGCAGGAACATGTCATATAAGAAAAGCTGTAGTGTATGATAATAAGATAAAAAATACTCAGACACAGTCAAATCTATTCATTACAAGTACTATTGGACTTGATTTTAATACTCTGATTATTGACGGTAATCTTACAGGAAGTAAAATAGGTGTTCAGACCAATATTGCTCCTTCAACCGGGAAGGCCATTACATTTACTTCGAATTACGGATATAACGGTGGATCTAATAATGGAGTTCCACCTGGAAGATACTTTATCGGTGATGTTTATGGAGTCGGTTATGATTCAGCAACCGGCGAAGCATGCCTTGCACAAAACGGCGGTGGATTTGATGTAGATATAAATGAAAAAGTCTCTTTTGAACTGGATTCTGTTTATATTCCATTCAATACATCTAAGCTTTTGACTGTTGCAGTAACAAAAAAACAGACTGCAGGAACAGAAGAGACCAACGTTGATATAACACATAATTGTACAGATTTTAATTACAGACTCTGTTATGGCGGACATGATATCGGACTGAATTATTATACACCGACTACAACAAATAAAGTTACAATTAAAAATAATTTACGATCAGGAAGTTATGTTCTGTATGTAAGCTGTAGATATAACGGAGTTTATTATTCGCAGGAAATTGATGTTTTTGTCCGCACAGTAGAAGAATTGTATGTTTCTGAAAATGGTGATGATTCAAATAATGGAAAGACAACTGCTCAGGCACTGAAAACCTTTGGACATGCAATGCGTCTTATTCAGCTTTCAAACTCAACAAGCTTCTTTACAATTCATATTTCCGGCAGTGTTATGCTTGGTGATATTACTGAAACTGATAAAACAAATGTTTTGAATAATCAGCTCGTATCACTTAATCTGGATTCTTATGGCGGTTCAACGGCTCAGATTGTCAGCGGAACAAATACAATTATTAATTCAACGGTAAGGGTTCCGGTTCAACTGGAAAATATTACGATTGCCGGCAATAGTTCTTCAATTGTAATTAATCTGCAAAGCGAGAGTGAAAACCTTATCCTTAAGGGAAATTCCCGTATTACCGGAAGAGTTCAGCTTGCAAATAAGGGCTGCATTATTCTGGACAGCACTTATACGGCAGCACAGACTGTAGACGTAATCCCTTATCAAAATGATACAGTTAGCAGATTGATTATTAAGGGAAGTACGACAGCAGCAAAGATTGCAAAATTTAGTTCATCAAGTTCATACTGGGGTATTGATAGAGAAGGAAAACTTGGAGCGCCGTTTAAGAGTTCGCCAAATGCCGTAGGAGATATTGTTTTAAATAGTGGAAAAGCCATTGCGTATAATTACAGGGGGAAGTTAACTCTAGCTCAAAAAACTGATGCAATTGCAGTAATCTTCTACGCTGGCGGAAATTCTGAATTGGGTAACCGCGTACTTGGTGTTGGATATAATGCATTCTCTAATGATACTGCACTTAACTATCTTAAGAATAATTATGATAGTAATCTATGGTTCAATAATGGTGCATTGGATTGGTGTAGTGGTTATGCAGAAGGCTTTAATGATAAAGTTCCAGCCCTTATTGATAAGGTTGATGGAAGTACGGCTTATGCAGATTTTAAGGAATATGTCGGTTCAAGATTCAGAAGTGATGCACCTTATTATTATGCTGCATTCTACTGGGCATATGAACTGTATCCATATTATTACCGAACAAGACTTGCTTCATATACAAGCGGATGGTATCTGCCGACTCTTAAAGAGTTTGAGGCACTATATCCAAATCTAAATACTGTAAATACGGCTCTTACGGCAATTGGTGCTGAAGAACTTTCCGGCCAATGGTATTGGACAGCAAGTCTTCCGGCTTCTGACGGTGCTGATGGTCAGCAGGTTATGTGGTATAACTTACTGGAAAATCATTCCGGATGGTGTCATAAAAACGGAGCGCCTAATGAGAAGAACTGGCACATCTCACTTGCAATCAGAAGGTTTAATTAGGGAGGCAGAAAAATGAAAAAGAGTAAAATATTATTAATACCGGTTTTTATATTCCTCCTTGTTTTTTCGTGCCAGAATGTTTCAGGCGGTTATGATAGAAATAATTCTAATACACAAACTGTTTCCGGTGTCATGCAGGTTTCTGATCTGCTTCCAGAAGAATACAGCAATCTTTTTTCTGACACTGATGAACAGGAGCGTTCTGCTTTTCCTTTAAAACCTTCTATTACCACGCCGACAGCAACTATATCTGCCGTTAAAGCAGCAGATGACAGTGTTTTTACTACGGTGGACCAGAGCGATATTGATTACAGTACAGGAAAATTCGTTGTAAGAAATTTAAGGCTTGATATTTCATACTACATAGATATTTCTGTTACAGTTAGCGATACAGAAATATTAAAGGGAAGATCACAATCATTTACTCTTACAAAAGATAATTCAATTAAACCGGATATGAATATCCTTCTTACTCCTATTATAACAGAAAATAAAACTGGAAACATTCAATTATCAGCTGAATTTGTCAGCGGTATAAAAAAAATTAAAACAAAAGTAATTACAAATACCGCCAATTGGCCGGCGTCTTTAGAAAATACAAGCTCAATTTCTTCCGGAGGAAATTTTTTAGATATTACTGGAGTTCCTTCCGGAGCTTACGAAATATTAATTGAGTTTTTACCACAAAGTGAAGCTGCCGCTCCGTTATATGTGACAAGACAGAGTATAAATGTTTTTGACGGTCTTACAACAAAAACATGGATTGGTGATGATGAGTGTATTTCAGGTGGAAAACTAATTGTAACGGATGCTCTTATTGCAAAGTTCAATTCAATAGTAGATTTTTTTGTTGATCCTGTAACTGGCCGCTCAGATAATCCTGGAACGTGGGTGGCGCCACTTAAAAATATTTCTGAAGCATTTGATAAAATGAATGATTCTGCAAAGAATTATACAGTTAATATAAAATCTTTTGAGGAGCCTCAGATAATAGACCGAACCTCTGTAGCTGCAAATTCGGTTACAATACGTGGAGATGGAGAAGGAATCTGCATTGATGCCAAGAAGAAAGGTGCGGCTCTTAAAATAAACACTCCTTCTGGAACTACTATTACATTAGAAAACCTCACTTTAAAAAACGGAGAAAATTCAAGCGGTGGCGGTCTAGTTATCTATGGAAAGTCTAATGTCAATCTTGGAAATGGAGTTACTATTTCTGGCAATACTGCAACAGTAAATGGTGGAGGCGTTTATATTTATGGATCAAATTCAACTACTTATCCAACTTTAACTATAAATACCGGTGCAAAAATATCGGGTAATCATGTACCAGATGATAAAAAAGGAACTGGTATTTATGTTGATACTTATGCGCGTGTAACTTTGAGTGGAGGAGAAATCTCGGGTAATACTGGCGGTAAATACGGTGGTGGTGCTTATATAGGCAGCACTGGAAATTTTGTTTTTAATTCAGGTGAAATAAAGAACAATTCCGCAACTAATGGTGGTGCAGTTTATAATGCAGGTTCATTTACTATAGGCGGAACAGCGTCAATTCCGTATGGGGGCTCGGGTTCGAGCAATGACGTTTATCTTGAAAGCGGAAAAACAGTAGGGATTTCAAATCTTTCTGAAGGTTCTACAGCAGTTGCAACAATTACTCCTCAATATTTTAAACGCGGAACAGATATTCTTTCTTCTTCAGCAGGCGCATTAAATTCTAATATAGTAAATCGATTTAATCTAAGTCAGGATAACGACGGCTGGAATAGAGTCATTGCAACAGATTATAAGAGTGCAAAAATAGATTCTCCAATTTATGTAGTCGACAGCACAGATTCTGGTAATACAAGACCTTCGGGCTTTGAAAAAGGAAAAACAAGTGGAGCTAACGGTTTAAAAACAAATCCTTATGCTTCAATTACGGCGGCATTAGGCTGTTCAGAATTATCTCTTGAAGGAAATACAATTACTATTGCAGGAACTGTTTCATCTCAGGCAATTAACAGTTCAACAAGTATTTCAGGAAGTGCTACCAACGTAACGATTGAAGGATACAAACCGGGAAACAGTGCAAGTACTGCAAAAATCGATGCAAAAAATACAGCAAATACAACTGCACTTTCTATTAATAAATCAGGTCTAACCGTAACAATTAAAAATCTTACGATCACCGGTGGTAATGCAACAAACGGTGGCGGAATCAACATCACAAAAGGTACTGTTGTACTTACTGATGGAGCAGTAATCACAGGAAATCAGGCTACCAACAATGGTGGTGGTGTTTATATAGCAAGTGATGCAACACTTTACATGCATGGGGAAGCCTTAATTGGTTACAACACAACAACAGACAAAAGACCTACATCTAATACTTTGGGTACAGATGCAGGAAAAGCAGCAAACCTTGCAAAACAGGGTGGCGGAATATATAACGATAGCGGAAATGTTTATATTGGATGCAACTCAAGTGGTGCAACTTCTACAGGAAGTGGACAGACTCTTGTAAGCTATTCACTTGATACTGATTACGGAGTAAGACAAAACATTTCTTCATCAGGAAACGGTGGAGGAATATATCATGCTGGGGGAAATTTAATAATTGCAAGCGGAACCGTTTCGTATAATACCTCATCTAACGGTAATTATGATTATGGAGGTGCTGTTTACTGTGCTGGTAATGTGACTATTGCTGGTGGCGATTTTAAAGGTAATTATGCATCTAATTCCGGAGGTGCACTTTATATAAAATCTGGAGCTAAGGTTGATGTTACAGGCAGCGCTGCCTTTTCTGGAAATACTGCGTATATGATTGGTGGCGCCGTATGCAATTACGGTACCTTTACTATGAGTGCAGGAACAATTGGAGGAGATAACGATTCAGATAAAAATACTGCTACAAGCAATTTTGGTGGTGCAGTCTTCCAGAATGGAAAATTTATAATGAGCGGCACTGCGAAAATTCCTTACGGTGGTCAGCCAAAAAGCAATGATGTTTATTTGGATAGTGGAAAAACAATTGATTTAAGTGCTATACCATCAAATACTAATGTTGCTACAATTACTCCTGTATCCTGGACCCGCGGAAAATCTCTGGTTGCAAAAGATACAAATTTTACAGATCAAGCAGGCAACTGGGATCAGGCAAATGTTTTAAGCAAATTTGGAATTTCTGATTCTGAATGGAATATTATCTGGCATGATTCTCAGGTTAAGCTTGATGCGGATTTATATGTTTCTGGAACAAGTGCAAATGATTCAAATGGTGATGGAACCTCAGACAGACCGTATGGAACACTGGCTACTGCAGTTTCAAAGTGTTGGGATTCAAATAAACCTTATACAATTTATGTAAAAGATACGTTAAGCGGTAATCATGAAATCAGTGGTACTATAAATGCAAAATCAATTACATTGCAGGGAACTGGCAATAGTCCTTGTATCAATGCTGGTGCCAGTGGACGACCGCTGACAATTAATACTTCAAAGGAAGTAACAGTTATCGGTATCAAAATTATAAATGGTAAACCAACTACAGGAAATGGGGGAGGTATTAGTGTTTCAGGAGGCTGTACCCTTACTCTTGATAGTGGTGCTGAAATTCTTTCTAACGATAACTATACAGATAATAATACCGGTAAAGGAGGCGGAATATACATTGCTTCCGGTAATACAGTCATTATGAAAAGTGGCTCTCTGGTAAATTTAAACAGGGCAAATGAAGGTGGCGGTATTTATAATGAAGGAAAACTTTTAATGTACGGTACAGCCAGAATCGGTTCTACATCTACAACCTATCCTAATAACCCATGGGCAGCAACTCCACAAGATCCAACAGGAAACTGTTCTTATGCTTTTGGAGGTGGAGTATACAATAAAGGAACTATCTGCCTTGGCTATAGTACCTGGGCAGGTCCTACAAATAATCAAACTTCGAATCTCTCCAATGGTATAACAGGTAACTTTTCTAAAGGACCAGGTGGCGGAATTTACACAACTGGTAATTCTGAATTGTATTTTAATACGGGTAACATTTCATATAACAGGTCGAGTGGTCGTGGAGGTGGAGTTTACGTAGATACTAATGCCTCTATGACAATGAGCGGCGGAACAATGACTTCAAACTGTCATGATGGTAATGTAAGTGGTGCAATCCATGTTAATGGAAATCTGTATTTGAGCGGAGCTGCTTATATCCCATACGGACTGGCTGGTAATACATGGTATTCCAATGGTGCAAAAAATAATGTTTATGTTGATGATGCAAAAATTATTAATCTAACTGGAAAATTGACTCATACCGGTACCGTCGCAACAATATCTACATATTCTGCATACAGTAATGGTGTTAATGTCTTAAAAGGTGCTAATGGAATTTCTTATAGCAATTTTAATGACTCGCTATCTAAATTCACACTTTCAGGGGATACCATTTATGGAATAGGTTATAAAAACTTATCAGGAACTTACTATGGAGTTTTAAGAATGAGTTATTACAAAGCAAATCCAACAACAATTGCTGCACTTGATGATAATTTGTTCGAATATTTCGATCATGATCAGAATCCAGGTTATGTTTTTAATGGAAGAGATTTATATGATAACTATGGCACAGGAAATGGGCTAGCGCTTTTAAAATCAGGTGGGAAATACTATGTATTGCTAATAGATGGTTGGGAACAAGGTGAGATTGAAATTCAGTGGACTGTATGGGAAGACGAAGACACTGATGTTTACTTTGGACCAATTATTTATGATGAAAATGATATATATTTGAATCTGGATAATGGTGAAACCAGCGATGATTGGGACTATGAAGATGGTACTTGGGTTAAAATTGATACACCAACTTACTCTGACATAGAGGTTAAAACTGTAATGCAGGTTTATTTTTGTCCATACTAAAAAGTTTGCATATTTCTCATGGAAATGATGTTTCATTAGATTGTGGTGATATGGCTGAAGGTGATGCTTATATTTCTAAGGATGGAACAAATTATAACTTTGGTTTCTGTTTGGATGGAGTAACAGCAGGATATTATATAGAACAATAAGGTTTTATGTCATCTCCAGCTATTAATCTGAACAAGTCCAAAGTGCAGCTTTCGTGATTACCAAAAAAAAGCGTAAGTTTCTGCTTAAAACAGAAGCTTACGCTTTTTTTAGCGACCATAGGGATTGAACCTATGACCATACGGATATGAGCCGTGCGCTCTACCAACTGAGCTAGGTCGCCATGAATGTCCTTATAATATAAAAAAATGACGTTTGTGTCAAGTGCGGGCTGTCGGTTTGTCCTATGCTGCTGGTGGTTTTCCCAGCACTTGCCGGTTTGATTTGATGCCACTCCGGCGTTTTAGTAAATTCCGTCTAGCGTAAGACAGAATCCTTAATCAGTGTTTTCGCAAAATCTACGAGCTCAGAAAGTTCGCTGTCGGTGTAGGGGATTATGTCGTTGTAGGACGGGTCAAGGCAGTTTTCGTTTCTAAACTGGGCAAAGCGCCAGGCTGCATTTTCTGGAAGAAGCTCTGCAATTTTTTTTATGTCCTCTTTTTCTACAAGATGCGGAACAAGCACGGTACGGATTTCGTAGTTTTTATCTGACAATGATGAAATTATTTTTACCGAACGCTCAAGAAGTTTTTCTATATCCTTATCTTTAAGGTTTTCTGCTGTATGGATTTTTTCTTTATATTTTTCTGGAGAAGTTTTTATATCCATTGCAATAAAATCAGGCGTTGTTTCTGGATTTTTTACGATTGACTCTAAAGCATCGGGTAAAGTTCCGTTTGTGTCGAGTTTTATTTTTATTCCGAGTGACTTTGCTTTTTTTATTAAAAGGGGAGTTACAGGATTTAAAAGCGGTTCGCCGCCAGAGATGACAAGCCCTTCGATTACATTCTTTCGTTTGTAAAGGTGTTCAAGTACTGCAGCGCATGATACAAACTGTATGTTGTTTTGATTTTCGTTTTCTGCGCTTACGAGTTCCCAGTTGTAGCAGTAGGGGCAGCGCAGGTTGCAGCCTTTAAGAAAGAAAGTGGCTGCAACACAGCCTGGAAAATCTACAAGCGTCGTTTTAATAAGGACGCCTGCAGGTTTTGTTAATAATTCATCGTCTGTCATTAATTATGATTTAATTTATGCCATTACGACAGCAGGTTCAAAGATTGCTGTAAGTTCTTCTACGTTGTGTCCGCGTGCAATTTCTTTGTGATCTGCATTGTATACGATTACTGTAGGAGCAGCAAATACTCCAAGGCTTGCAGCTGTAGAAAGTCCTTCTGGTGTATCTACATCAATCATGTTTCCTGTAAGTTTAATGTTTGCCATATATGCTTTTACAGGAGGGCAGTTAGGACATGTCTTTCTTACAAAGATATCGTAAGAAGCAATTTCGTCAGATACTGCAGCAACTGGTTTTGCTACAGTTTCTTTTTTAACTTCCTTTACTGTCTGTGCAGTTTCTGCATTGTCAAAGCGGTTTGAGTCTTCGAGTGTAAACATTTTTCTGTGTGTAAACTCGTCTGCTTTTCCTTTGTTCCAGTTGCGTACTGCACGATAGTAGCCTACGATTCTTGCGTAAACTTCTGTCTGTGTTCCATGAACGTTGTTAAGTTCATTTTTTACCTGTGCAATTTCTGATTCTACTTGTTCTAATGTTCTCTCTGTCATAATTTTTTTTCTTCCTCCCATCTTTCGAACTAAATATAGCGTTTATTATGCAAAAATTCAAGTGTAACACACTATATTTAGTATCGACTCCCTTTTCTTATTTCTTTAATCCTTTATCAGTTTTTTTTCAGGCATTTTTTGCCTGCATTATTTTTCTTTCTTCTTCAAGCTCAGCAAGGCGTTTCTTAAGTTCAAGCTCGCGTTCTGCCTTACACTTAGGACATTCAAACTGCTGTCCGCTCAAATATCCGTGGATGTGGCAGATTGAATATGTCGGCGAAATCGTAAAGAACGGAATGCGGTAATTGTGGCTTATGTTTTTGATAAGCTGTCCGCATGACTTCCAGTCTCTGATTGCTTCTCCCATAAATACGTGGAACATTGTTCCGCCTGTGTATTTTGTCTGGAGAGATTCCTGATGATCGAGTGCTTCGAATACGTCAGCAGTGTAGTCAACAGGAAGCTGGCTTGAGTTTGTATAATACGGTTCATCTACACCACTTGTGATGATGTCAGGGAACTGTTCCTTGTCGTGACGTGCAAGACGATATGAAGTAGATTCTGCCGGTGTTGCTTCGAGGTTAAACAAATCTCCCGTTGCTTCCTGGTAGTCCTGCATTCTTTCTCTCATGTGCTGTAAAACTTTTTCTGCAAATGCTTTTCCTTTTGGATCTGCAATGTTTACACCTAAGAAGTTAAGACAGCATTCGTTCATTCCGCATAAACCGATTGTATTAAAATGGTTTACGAGAGTTTTAAGATAACGTCTTGTATATGGGAAAAGTCCGCCGTCATAGAGACGCTGAATAACTTTTCGTTTTGTACAGAGGCTTTCTTTTGCAAGGTCCATAAGATAGTCAAGTCTTCTGTAGAACTCTTCCTCTGTATTTGCAAGATAGCCGATCTGAGGCATGTTGATTGTTACAACTCCGAGCGAACCTGTAAATTCGTCTGCACCAAAAAGTCCACCACCGCGACGACGAAGTTCACGCTTGTCGAGCTGGAGACGGCAGCACATCGAACGAACGTCTGACGGGTTAAGGTCAGAGTTTACGAAGTTCTGGAAGTTAGGTGTTCCGTACTGAGCTGTCATAGTAAACAGGAGTTTTGCGTTTTCTGATGTCCAGTCAAAATCTTTTGTGATGTTGTAAGTCGGAATAGGGTAAGCAAATCCTCTTCCTTCTGCATCACCTTCGATCATGAGTTCGATGAACACTTTGTTGATGAGGTCCATTTCTTTCTGGCAGTCGCCGTATGTATAATCCTGTTCTTTACCGCCTACGATAGCCTTTTTGTTTTTAAGGTCATCAGGACATACCCAGTNNCAGTCAAGAGTGATGTTTGTAAACGGTGCCTGTGAACCCCAGCGGCTTGGTGTGTTTACACCATAGATGTAACTCTGGATGCACTGGCGAACCTGTTTTTCGTCGAGCTTGTCTGCACGGATAAACGGTGCAAGATATGTATCAAAAGATGAGAATGCCTGAGCACCAGCCCATTCGTTCTGCATGATTCCTAAGAAATTTACAATCTGGTTTACAAGTGTAGAAAGATGTGTTGCAGGGCTTGATGTAATCTTATCTGGAACGCCGCCTAATCCTTCCTGGATTAACTGACGGAGTGACCATCCTGCACAGTAGCCCGAGAACATAGAAAGGTCATGGATGTGGAACGCTGCTGTCTTGTGAGCTTCTTTTACTTCCTTTGAATAGATATTATTGAGCCAGTAGTTGGCTGTGATTGCACCTGAGTTATGGAGGATAAGTCCACCAAGAGAGAAGTTTACGTTTGCGTTTTCGTTTACACGCCAGTCACTCTGTCCAAGGTAGCCGTCCATCGTCTTGTTGATGTCGAGCATGAGGCTCTTTGCATCACGTACGGCTTCGTGTCTTGCGCGGTAAAGGATGTATGCTTTAGCAACGTCTACTTCCTGATTTTCGATTAATGCATTTTCTACAAGGTCCTGAATTTCTTCGATAGCAGGAATAGAGTGAGCTCTGCGACCTGCAAGCAGAAGTCTGATTTTTTCTTCTACGCAGTCGGTAAGAGTTTTTGCTCTTTCCGGATCCGGAAACTTTTCGATTGCTTCGATGGCTTTACCGATTGCCTTTTCGATTTTTGTCCTGTCGTACGGTACGACATCACCTGATCTTTTTACGACCGATTTAATGAAACTTTGAGTTTCTGTGTCACTTGCAGTGCCCAAAAAACTCTTCCACTCTGGAAATACAGATTGGTCACTCATTTCTGGTCCCCTCCCAATTTATTTACTTCGTTTATGAATTCATCCAAATTTTCAAAATGTTTGTAGACAGATGCAAAACGTATGTAAGCAACTTTGTCTATCGTATTTAACCTCGAAAGAACGAGCTCTCCAAGTTCAGAAGTCGTAATTTCGCGTGTTATACGGCCCTGCATAAATGCCTGGTCTTCTATTTCTGAGACGATAAGGTCTACCATAGTGGTAGCTACCGGACGCTTTTCAAGAGCGCGTTCGATACCCTTGGCAAGTTTATCCCTGTCAAAAGGTTGCCGTCTTCCATCGCGTTTAACAACCATAAAAGGTTTTTCTTCGATTTTCTCATGACTTGTAAAACGAAATCCGCATTGCAGGCATTCACGCCGTCTCCTGATGATTTCCCCTTCACCAAGAGTCCTTGACTCAATAACTTTGTCATCGTTGTTGCCGCAGTTAGGACATCTCATCGTCTTTTTTACCTTAGTACATATAGTGTTAAATGTGAATTAATGAAATTATACACCACTATATGTGATAGCACAAGCAAAATTTTTTAAGATGATATAAAAAAATTATTGTCCCTGATACAAATACTATAAAAATAAATAGTGTGAATGAAACCCATTCACCAAGCATCATATATACAGTCTTTACGTTCTTATAAACCGGGACTTCGGCAGAAAGCCAGGCTTCTTTAAACAGAGGCAGGCTGTCTTTTATGCGTCCCTGAGGGTCTACTATTGCCGTAAAGCCTGAGTTTGTCGAACGCACCATAGTAGTCCTGAACTCTATGGCTCTGAACCAGCTTACAACAAAGTGCTGGTATTCTGCAGACTTTGTAAGGCTCCATGAGTCGTCCGTGATGTTTACGAAAACTTCTGCGCCGAGTTTTTTAAAGTTTGAATGAATAAAACCGAATGCGTCTTCAAAGCATATCGGGATGCATAGTTTTAAATTTTCGTTTTTGTTTGAGTTAAGCGGAATGGTAAAAACACTGTATGAGGATCCCGGTATCCAGCCGCTTGAAAATCCTACAAGTCTTTTTAAAACGCGGCGCACGATTTTATACTGCGTAAACGGAATGTGTTCTGCAAACGGAATGAGCTTTATTTTTTCGTAATGCATGTCACTTGAACCGTCTTTATCAAATAAAAATGCAGAATTTGAAAAACGAAGTTCTTCGAAATTTATCGTGTACGGGGCGCCGATTATCGTAGGGCAGCCTGTCTCTTTTATAAACGGAATGAGAGGTTTGTCTGTCGGATATCTTGAGTAATGCGGTATTCCTTCCGGGAGAGGAAAGTGTAGTATTCCTTCGCTCCAGACTACTAAGTCTGGTTCAAGGCCGCGCTTTCGAAAGTCGGCGATTGCGTCAAGCGTGATTCTCTGTGAGTCGTGGATGTAAACTGCATCTTCCTGGACAAGCCATGGATCGTAGTTTTCCTGGATGAGGGCTGCGTTAAAACTCTTTACGGGTTTTATAGGCCTGTAGTACTGGAAAGCCCCGTAGACGAGCGAAAGCGCGAGGACAATCAGGATTGCCGCCACATTGTTAAAGTTAAGGCGGCAGGCTTCTTTAATGCATAGTTTAAAATTTAGAACAGCTGATTGCTTTTGAGTTGAATTCAGCTTAAAAACTTTTACTGCATCCAGTATGAACTCTGCAGCAGTGCCAGAAACGAGGCAGATGATAAATGTAAGACCTCGTACTCCCGTAATGTCTGTAATCTGGCTAAGAAGTTTTAATCTGTAGCATGACATCGGGAGTGTTCCCCATGGATACGAAAGAAAGCCCGTACATTTTGCGTATTCGAATATAGTGTAGACTGCGGCAAACCATAAAATGCGAGACTCACGGCGTGCAAAGCTTTTTTTTATTCTGTCAGAAAATGGATTAAGCTTTTGGACAAAAGACGGCATAAAAAAAAGGATTGCGAACATAGCGTGTATGGCGCCTGTTCCTAAGGCAGATGCTCCGAGTGTAAAGATTGCAAAGTTCTTGAAGTTTGCAAGCCAGAAGCTTGTAAAAATGTGGGTAAAAAAGCACTGTATGAAGCACAGCAGGCATGAAACCTTGATAGATCTGGCTTGTTTTAATGCTATATAGTGCGGAATGAGGGTAAAAAAGCCTGCTAAAGGCAGCCCGAACATGAATAATTCATTTGGAATGCTCAAAGCAAATAATATAGAAGAAAAGAGTTCAAGAGCCATGAGTTTAAGGACTGTTTTTAACTGCTTTCTGCCTTTCATATGTCTTATTATACAGGGCTTAGAATAATTATTCAATTAATTTGATTTTATGTAAATTTTAGGTTATAATAGGGAAAATATGTTTTGATGAGGCATGAGGCGGATGCCGGACTTGAGAAAACATTAACTTGAAACAGCCTAGATAAAATATAAAATTATGTAGTTGATTTCAAAAAAAAATGTATGGGATGTGGGAAAAGTGAAAGAAATATACGCGATTCACAAAAAGATATACGGTGAAGTTCCTAAAATCATGGTAGAAACTCCGGGTCGTTTTCATCTTCTTGGAGAGCATTCATGGTTCTGTAAGGACAAGACAGTTTCAATGGCAGTAAATCTCCCGGTTTATATTGCAGTTTCGCCAAGAGAAGATGCTTCTGTATATTTTTATTTTCATCAGCTTAACGAAACAAAGAAAGCAGGACTTTCGACTTTAAAGGTAAAAAAAGAAGACCGCTGGGCAAACAGCATGAAGGCCATGATTTATGGTTATACATCAGGTGGTTTTGAAGTAAAAGGAATGAACTTTTCTGTCTATACCGACATTCTTCCTTCTGCAGGTTTTGGTATTACAACTGCTATCAAGGTCGGAACGGCTTTTGCAATAAGACAGCTTTTAAAGATTCCTTGTACGGATGCACAGCTTTTGCAGGTAATTGAACGCGGAAACAAACTCTTTTTGCATACAGGAAATTACATTGCAGACAACTACGCGGCATTATACTCAAAGCCGGGTAACTTAATCATTACTGATCATGCAACCGGAACTTATGATTATATTCCGTTTGATTTTAAGGATAAAAAGATTTTCCTTACGGACGCAAAAGTTCCACGCATTTCTATCTGGGATGAATCTACTATACAGGAACCGGAAAATGTTCTTCTTCTTGGAGATCTGCGTGAAAGAAAGAATAATGTTTACGGCGGCTGGATTTATGAACAGAGCGCTACAGAAATAAATGAAGTTCTTTCTGTAATTCCGGAAGATACAAAGAAAAAACTTCTCTATATTATAAAAGAGCATCAGTATGTTCTTGATGCGCGCGAGGCAATCATTGCAGGGAAATTCGGTTCGTTTGCAAGATGCGTAAATCAGAGCCACGAAAACCTTCGTGACCTCTACAAGCTTTCTTGTCCAGAAATTGACTGGATTTTAAAACGCGTAAATGAGCTTGAACCTAATCTTGAGTATATAAGGGATCCTGTTACATGCGGAAGAATTACAGGAAAGGGATTTGGTCGGTGTCTTTATGCAATCATCAGAAAGGGCGATGTAGAAACTTATAAGAAAAAGCTTTCTGAATATGAGCGCATCTTTGGTTTTGAAACAGAGACTTACGAGGTAAAACCTGCAAAAGGAGCACACGTCGTAAGGAATCAGTAGCGGTAATTTGCAGGCGCATATTTGCCGGAAGTGCGAAGTTTTAGGGTGGGAAAATGAATATACTTATTACTAATGATGATGGTTACGGGGCATGGGGAATCGAAGCCCTTATAGAAGCCGTTTCTAAAAAACATAATGTCTTTGTCATTGCTCCCGATGGAAACCGTTCGGGAAATTCTATGTGTATACATCTTTATTCTTCGTTCAAGCTTTATAAAAAAGGCGAGCAGAAGTGGGCCTGTGAAGGAACTCCTGCAGACTGCGTAAATGTTGCGCTCAAGGGAAATCTTTTAAATTGTAAGATTGATGCGGTTCTCTCTGGTATTAATAAAGGACAGAATATCGGAACAGATATTATTTACAGCGGAACCTGCGCTGCTGCAAAGGGTGCTGTTATATTCGGGATTCCGGGAATTGCGGTAAGCATGCAGCTTGCATGTGAAAACGACAGCGACTGGAATGACAGGTCAAAGTGGCATTTTGAAAGTATTGCTTCTTTTGTTGCAGATAATCTTGAAAAACTGTGTTCACTCTGCCGCCCTGCATCCGGCGGTAAAATGCCTGATGAAAAATGCGCTTTTATAAATGTAAATGCCAGATCGCTTAAATCCTTTAAGGGTGTAAAGATTACCGACGTCTGCTTTAGGGAATACACCGATGATAAGGCAGAAATAAGTTTTAAGGACGGTTCTTCTGATACTGCAGAATGTGTTTTTCTGGGCGGGGAAGGAGAAAGTGACCAGAGGTCATATTCTGATTATCAGGCTTGTAAGGACGGCTATATTTCTGTCTCCCGCGTCATTGCAGAACCGTGCAGTGCAAATGATGATTTGAACCTTGATAGTATCGGGTTTTCGTTATAAAATATAAGTCGGGTGGAAAAATGGAACAAAGTAACAGTTTGCATGAGGGGGTTACTCTTTACAATCAGAAAAAGTATTCTGATGCCCTCGCTTTCTTTTTGGGACTTCCAGAAGATTCCTCAATTGACAATATAGAACTTGCATATTACATCGGCCTCTGTCATGCGAAGCTGGAACGCTATGATGATGCTCTCCTTTATCTTGAACAGGTTGTAACTTCGGGAAAGAGTCTTGACAGAATTTTACAGTGCAGGTTTTTACTTGCTGTAATCTATGCAATTTCTGGAAGACGACGCCTTGCAAATTTTGAACTCGAAAAACTTTTGGAAACAGGATACAAGACTGCGAGCGTTTATGCTGCGATTGCTTTTGTAAGCTGGGAACAGAAAGATACGCAGAAGTGTCTTGAGTATTATAAAAAATCTCTTGAAGCAGATGAAGATAATATTTCTGCGCTTAACGGACTTGGTTATGTTCTTGCAACTCAGGATAAAGATTTGACTCAGGCTCTGGGGTACTGTAAGAAAGCAGTTGAATACAGTCCGGACTCAGGCGCTTGTCTTGATTCTCTCGGATATGTTTATTACAAACTTGGTCTTTATAAAGAAGCAAAAAAATATTTTAAGAAAGCAGAAAAAAAACTGCCTGACAGCGAAGATGTAAAAGAGCATTTAAGACTTTTGGAAGAGGTTGAACACAAGCGATGAAAGTAAAATCTAAATCAATTGTTTTTTTATTTTTAATTTTTATTTCTTTTTCGATATTAAGTTCAAATGCGTTTGCAAAAAATCTTTTTGAAGATAAAGACAGTGATACAAAATATTCACGTTCAGCAGAAGCAGGTTTTGCAGAAGAAGAATTCAGAAGAGGTGTTCAGTCTTATTACCGCGGACTTTTTAATGACGCGATAAATCAGTTTGAGAGAGCACTTTCGTATCTGCCAGAAGAAAATCTCATAATCGACTGGCTTGGTAAAGCTTATTACAGAGCCGGAATGGAAGGAGATGCAATTAAACACTGGCAGTATGCAAAGGATGCAGGATACGGCGGACTTGTTCTTGATAATCGTATCGAAGTTGTGCGTGAACGCCGTGTTACCGGAGTAGATTCAAACTTAAACATAAGATATACAGAGACAGGAAGTTTTAGCGGAATAAATAAAGAAAACAAACTTCTTTTTAGTCAGCCGATTTCTGTTCTTCCTAATTATGACGGTACGATATGGGTTTTGACTTACGGCTCTAACGAGCTTCTCTTATTTGACATCAACGGAACAATCATTAAAAGAGTAACAGGTCCGCTTGTTGGTTTTGACAGACCTGTTGATATTATGCGGCTCAATGACGGAGATCTTCTTGTATGCGAAAGTGCAGGCGACCGTCTTGCAGTTTTATCTGATAAAGGAAGTTTTAAAAAGTATATAGGAAAAAAAGGCCGCGGACTTGGTGAACTTGTTGGACCTCAGTATGCATGTCAGGATGAAAACGGAAACATTTACGTTTCTGATTTCGGAAACTCACGCATAACTGTTTTTGATAAAGAAGGAAACGGTATTTTTAATTTTGGTTCAAGAACGGCAGGGTTTGACGGTTTAAAAGGCCCGACAGGAATTGCATGCAGCGGCGAAAGCATTTATGTGTGTGACAGTGTAAAGGGTGCGATTTACGAATTTGACTTGAGCGGAAACTACAGGGACATGCTTGTAAAGGAAAAGACTTTTGATTTTCCAGAAAGCATGAAATTTTATGACGGTTATCTTATTGTTTCTGACAGAAAGCATGTAAGCACTGTAGAAACAGGAACTGGAATTGTTTTTGAAAACGCTTACATAGGAAATGCGCCTTCAAGAATTACTTGTGCAGTTCCGGATAAAAACGGAAACATAATCGTAAGTGATTTTAAGACTAACGAAGTTTATATAATGGCAAAAATGTCAGAGCTTATCGGTGGCCTTTTTGTTCAGATAGAAAGAGTTTATGCAGAAAAATTTCCAGAAGTTACTCTTGAAGTGCGTGTTCAGAACAGAAAGAGACAGCCTGTTGTGGGCTTAAAGGCAGAAAACTTTTATCTTACAGAAGACAAGCGTCCATGCGGAAATGTAAGACTTACCGGTGCTGCTTCTGAAAACGAAAATGAAGATATTGTAATCGTAATTGACAGATCAATGTATATGGCAGATTATGATGAGGCGCTTAATACTGCAATCCGTGAAATTGCTTCTAACATGCAGGGAGTAGGAAATATAAGCGTGATAAGCGCCGGACAGATTCCTGTAATTGAGTATCAGGGAAAGCCTGAAGGTCTTTTAAAATTCTCTTCTAAGGCATTAAAGGCGCCTCTTTCGAAGAACACGGCATTTGACCTTTCTGTAAGACTTGCAACAAACGAGCTTATCAATGCAGAACCTAAACGCGGAATAATTTATGTAACGCAGGGCCGCTTTGATGAATCTTCTTTTGCACGCTACGGAATATCTGATCTTACGACATATATGAATAATAATGGAGTTACTTTCTCTGTAATTCAGCTTGAAAATACTGGACTTGTTCAGGAATTAAATTACATGGTAAACAACGTTAACGGTAAGAGTTATTATGTTTACCGCCCTCAGGGTTTGTCATGTGTAATAAAGGATATGCTCGAAGTTCCTAACGGGCTGTATTCGCTCTCGTATACTTCGGTTCTTCCGACAGATTTAGGACGCGCGTTCTTACCTGTAGAGGTTGAAACTTACATCCTTAACAGAAGCGGTCGCGATGAAACAGGATATTTTTCTCCGTTAAACTAAGCTGAATAAAATAAATAAACTTTTGGGCTTTGTGCGGGACTTGCTTAGAATGTAAGTCTTCCGCCGATGCCTGCGCTGAACCCAAGCGTACAGATTTCGTCTCTTGTGTGCGTAAACTCTGATGCAAGACTTGTATTTATGCTTATCTGCTTTGTAATCTGAATCTCGATTAAATGATTAAACTCGATTGACTGATACTGCCGTTTTTTTGCATCGGTAGAATTTGCAAGACTTGAAATTGCGTTAAAGTTGAGCGAGTCTGTTCTTAAAAGCTTTAAGCTTGAATAATCAAATTCGTCGTTAAAAAGCTTTATGAACTCGAGGAGTGGAGAAAAACTGCTCTTTCTTGTGTATTGAATCGTCGCCTTCGCATTCCAGTTTGAAGCATCCTGGAACATAAACTGAACTGCGCTTCTTATTATGTCTTCATCGGTTTTGTAGAAATTTGCCTGAAGGTATGTTGAGTACTGCTGGTAAACTTCATCAGGATTATCTTTTGCAAATTTAAGCGCTGCATTTAATGAAAGGTTGTATTCATCGGATTTGCACCATTTAAATATCGGGTAGGCGCCGTCCCTTGAGAAAATGTTTACTGATGTATAACCGAGCGTAGATTTTACCTGGTATGTATCCGTCAGGTTTTCTGCTGCAGAGATGTCTCTTGCAAACGAGAGCGTTGCAATGACGGGAACAAAGAGGTCGTATTTAGATGCAGAAAGAGGACGGCGCCATGCAAACTCATACAGCGCGTTGTACGAAGAAGATTGAGAAACTTCATCGTCCGAAAGGGGAATAGACGCAGAAGAATGCGGGCATGTGTCGTGAACTTTTCGTGCAAGATCATTGCTGAAAAGGTCGTAGAACGGAAGCGAAGTAAAGAAGTAGCTTCTTTCTGTCATCGAGTTGCACATCTTTTCTATGTCGCTTAAGTAAGTTCCGCCTTTAACGACATTTTCTATATTTGAACCTGTTTTTGCATATGTAAAGCTTAAATTCTGATCGCCGACTTTAAATGGGAAAACAAACTCAAGCTGTGTCATGTCAGAAAAAAGATTCTGTGTGCCTGAGGTGTATGTTGACCCCTGAGAAAAATTAACGCGCGGTGCAAAAGATGCAAACGGCGTGCTTAATGTATTGTTTATTATAAGAGAAGTGTTTCGTTTTGAAGCTGAAGGATTTCCGATCGAAAACTGTTCTCTGTAAGAATCTGCGTATGCATTAAAATAATCTGATGTGTCAATCGAAGGTGAATCAGATGAATAAGAGTTTATATTCTGAGAAGCTGCGGCATTGACAATTAAAGAGTATTTAAAGTCTGTTCCGCATGAAAAATTAAGTGAATCATTTATGTTGTGTGTAAGCGACCACGGATCAGAAGAGATTTTTGTCTGGGCGCGAAGTTCAAGCGGAATTTTGTAGCAGTTAAAATTGAGAGCTGCAGAATTTGCTTTTACGGCCGTTTTATCATCTTTGTTTTCGTTGAACTCTTCGCTTAAAGAAAGAAAGCCTAAAAGCGGCTGTGTCGTAGAAACTGAGTGGCCTGCGCTTGTTATGTTGTGCTTTGACTCTGATGAGCGCCCGATACTGTTTGTAATCCTTAAATTTGCAAGCGTAACGGCTGCATCTGCATTTCCAGAAAAGCCTGTTTTATTTGTAAAATCTGTGTCTGTGTAGACAGTTGAAATTACATCTGCATTTGCTTTAATCGATGCATCTTTTATGAGGGAAAAATCCTTTATCGTTACGATGTCACCCGGCTGTCTGAACTCTGTTTTAACCTGATCCTGTAAAATTACTTTAGGGCAGCTGTCAGAAAGATAAAGTTCATCAAGTAAAAATTCTCCAGAAGGATATAGCAAAGATGTATCATTGTCCTGAGTTTTTGCGACAGAATCTACTTTAACCTTTAATCTTACAGGAATTACATTTGGGTTAACGTAAACGGTACATCCGGAGATTTTCTGTCCGTCGATTTTTACTTCGCGGTTAAAACGGTTTATTTCAAGGTGGTGAATGCTTCCCGAAACGTTTCCGTTTGGAGAAATTATTCCGTCGTGGGTTATGTACTGCTTTAACTGGTCGGAGTTTATTTTTAAATCTACCGCAATTTCGCCGTTTTCATCTGCACCGGGTGCATTTCTGTCGAGGATGATTTCAAGCGGAATGTCATCATCAGAAACCAGAGGACCTGGTGCAGAACCTGTGTCGAGTACGTTGTATGAAAAATAAAGGTTAATCGTTTTGTATGTCGAAATATCAACTTCGCTAAAGTATTTACAGAGAGTGATTTTAGGATTTGTTATACGCGAAACATTCTGTGTATTCCATGTGACAAGCTGTGAGTAATTAGTATCATTGTTGAGCTTACTGAGTGAACTTGAATAAGTTTTTATCTGAGTAGTGCTTACAGAAAAATTACTGTCGGCGTTAGAGTAAATTCCCTTTGAAACTGCTTCGAAAGGACCTGCATAAAGCGTTCCGTTATTGGCATCTGAAACAGCAGATTTTTTAGAAACCGTAATGATGATTCTTGCGTTGTAGTTTTCGTTTATAAAGGCTCTGTCGTGGTCAGAAAGAATTACCGTTACAGTCTGCCAGTTGTCTTCGTTTGTGTTAATGTGGCTTTCTACATCCTGAAGGTTTGCACTCGTATTATTTACTGAACTGTCAAAAATCTTCCATGTCGGAATATTTCCTTTGTTCTCGATTTTAAAATCAGTTTCGGCGCTTACTCCGAGCTGGAGGTAAATTTCTGGTGAAACCGAAGAATCTTCGAGAAGGGCTTTTAATTCCGGAGTAAGTTTTACGGCAAGCGAAAACTTTGAAGCATTTGAAAGGCTTGATTTTGCGCCGCCAAGATAAACTGCGGTAGAAGCCCAGTATTTTTTGCCGTCAGAAGATGATGGGGCAGAAGAAAAATTGTACGAGATACCTGCCGCGTAACCCGAAATCCCGCTGTCTTTTGAGCCTGAGACGGCAGAAACAGAGCAGTCGCAGTCGGTTTCAAGAGATACAGGCTCTGAAAGCCCTGGATTTGAGAAGGCGTCAGCGGGACGCGGGTTTATAAACGGAGCAAAGTCTCCGGGAAGGTCTTTTGCCGCACTTTGAATAAGGTATGTTGTAGAAGGCTCTGCTTCGTCCATGCCTGCAATTTTATAGATTCCGGTTACGTTTTCGATTTCGAGGGTTGCTGCGGCAACGTTCGAAACGGTCAATTTTTCTTCTGCCCATTTTATTCCCGTAGAAAGGGTAAGATAGCCGTTTGAGCTTCTGTCTTCTTCTGCGTATTTTAAATCCGGAGCCAAAGCCCATCTTGTTGCAAGGGCCACATCTCCTGTAAGGTTATCGCGAAAGTCGTATTTAAAGCCTGAGGCAAAAGAAACCATTCCGGTTTCAAAATCCTTTGAGTCTTCGTACCAGGTTATGTAGATTTTATCTGTATCAGAAATGCCTGATGAAACCGTGATTTCTCCTGTGTTTGCATTATATTTTGCTCCGCTGTCGAGGATTCCGTTTTTGTAAACGCGGACTGTTCCCGAAACTGCTTTTGTTCCGATGTCAATTCTCGATGATGCGGTAAATGATTTTAACATTACGCAGTCGTCGCTTTGAGAGCCAAAACCCAGATAAATGCCCGGGTTAGAATCTGCAAAAGGAAAGTTTACTTCTGGAGATGAATATGTAATTCTATCCGGATCTGTTCCTGAAAGCGAAATTACATAGTCCGGGTTATATGCGTCGACATATGTTCTTTTAGAAGCAAAGAAATCTTTTTTTACGAGGTTAACCGTGTCTGCAATTACTGCAGAATATTTTTTGCTTTTATTTTCTGTTTCGCTTGATGCAATCTGAACATCGTTTACTGCAGCCGTTCCGCCGTCATATCTGTATGAACATGCAAAAGGAGAAAAGCCTGTAGAGTTCTGAACAAGAAGCATTTTCTTTCCGTTAAGCTGAACAAAAAAACCGCCGGTTTCGTTTCCGGAAAAATCAGGAACGCTTGTATGATTTACTTTTTTTCCGTATGAATAAGAGCTTACAAGCGGAATATTACTTGAGTCGAGACTGCTTCCAAAAAATCTCTGAATTTTTCCAAGAAAGCCGGTAGAACTGCCCGGAGCATCCGGTGTTCCGAAATTCCCAAGCGAAGTAAGAACAGATTCTGCGTCCGAATCAAATTCGATTAAGACGCACGGCGAAGTTTTCTTTGTTTTTTCTGAACGTACTTCCTGTGAGAGCATAACCTGATTTTGAAACGGGAGAAGAAGATAATCGTTTGAAGAAATCTTTTTATATGTTCGCCGTGCTTCATCGGTGTAATTTCCCGAAGAGGATTCAACATAAATATTTACGATTCTTGAAACAGACTGTGAGTCAGGCAGAACAAACGAATGTCCGGTTAAATAATTTTCAAGCGGAATCTTTAAATTTGTAACGGCGTTTTTCCCGTAATATGTTTTGTCCTGCTGTGAGAGCATGTCATATCTTAAAGCCGCATCGAAAGACCATTTTTTATCTGACATGTTTATGCTTACACCCGGAGCTTCGTTATCTGAGCCGCCGATTGAACGGTTTATGTCGCTAAGAGAATATTTTTCGGGAAAAATGATGTTTCTGTTTGAGACTTTAAAAGATTTTATTACTCCGTCAGAATAATATCCTGCTGCGTATGTGTTTTTTTCAAACTTATCTGCAAATGCTCCCTGAATGTACCAGTGATTATCGAGTAAAAACCAGAGCGACATGTCGACTTCCTGTTCAAAAACAGGTGTGCCGAAACTCATTGTAAAATCTTTTCCGTAACCGAAAGTTGCATTGAGCGTTCCTGTAAGGTTTACGTTCCAGAAGCCTTCTGCATTTAATTCTATGTTTTTATCGTTTTGTGTGTAGTTAAAGAGAGAAAAGCCCTCGCTTTTTTTCTGCGGCGGGAGTTTTTTTTCATCTGTAATTGTTGCAGCTCCAGATGGAACTGTCGTTGAAGTACCAGGTCTTACGTTTTTTGAAAAATCAATTTCCTGTGCATCAAGCACTTTTGAAAAAATGAGGGATAGCAAAAAGAAAACAGCAACTGTTTTTGCAGATAAGAGCCGCGCCTTGTGAACTTTTATTTTTGGATGTTTTGATTCTAAATCAAGTATGGCTTTTTCGACAGTCTGTTTTTTTATGTTTTCGTTTTCGAAAAGTTCGTTCTGGATTATCTGGTTTGAATTTATTACATTCTGAACTCCGACTCCAAGAAGGCGCACACCACGTTCGAACTCGTATTTTTTTTCAAAAAGCGCAAGTGCTCTTTTGTATATGTCGTCGGTACATAAAAGGGGAGTTTCAAAAGTTGCCTGAGCGTTTACTGTCGTAAAGTCTTCGTATCTTATTTTAATCTGAACGGTAAGGCTTGTCTTGTTTTCTGATAAAAGCCTTTCCATGACATCTGCACTTAACTGCATGAGGTAAGTTTCTAAAGTGTATCTGTCGGATATATCGTATTCAAAAGTTGTTTCGCTGCTCAACGAGTGTGATTTTGGCTCTGAGTGAAAATTTTCTGGTTCCTGTGCGCGAACTACATTGTAGAGAAACGATGCACAAGCAGAGCCGAAAATGCTTTCGAGAAACGGCAATGTGTGAGATTTTATGTCCTTTGTAGTACGTAGGCCGCATGAATTAAGCCTTTCGAGAGTTTTTTCGCCGATTCCCCATACCTTTTTTAATGGAAGATTTTCCATGAACTCTTCTTCTTCACCCGGATTAATCCTGTAAAGCCCGTCAGGCTTTTTTATGTCAGAACAGATTTTTGCAAGATAGGCATTTGATGCAATGCCGATGGAAATCGTAAGACCTGTTTCATCTTTTACGCGCTGCTTTAAAGTCTCTGCAGCTTTTACAGGATCACCAAAAAGGCGTCGCGTTCCCGTCATATCAAGGCATGCTTCGTCTATCGAAAGCTGTATTACATATGGCGAAAAATCATCTAGAATTGCCATTACTTTTTCTGAGTACTCACAGTAAAGCTTCATGTCAGGCGGCGTAAAAATTCCTTGCGGGCACAGTTCGAGTGCTTTAAAACCCGGCATGGCAGAATGAACGCCGTATTTTCTAGCTTCGTAAGAAGCTGTAGAAACAACGTTACGCTTGTGATGCGGGTCACCGCAGACAATCACGGGTTTACCTCTGTATTCCGGGTGAACCAGCTGTTCTACCGATGCAAAAAAGGCGTCGAGATCAACATGAAAATAGCATTTTTCGATTGTACTGCTCATTTACCTGCTTTCTCCGGAATAAGGCATGTCGATTGCCTTTACGGCTTTTTCTTTGTAGAAAATCTTTCTTCTTGTTCTGAAGTTTGAAGGAAGATTAAGAAGTTCTGCAGGGTAGTCGTCGTGTGAATAATATGCGTAGACTTCGATTATACTTATGTTTGAGTTGTCCGGCGTATATGAAACAGAAAATTTTTCAGGCGGATAATCCGGGATTATAAACTGGATGTGATGAGATTTTTCTGCCTGAAGGTACTGGTTTATCGTGTAGTAAACAGGGTTATCCGATTGTCCTGAAACTATTATATCTACACGTACTGCAGGTTTTTTAGTATCGATAGAAAGGCGTCTTATTGTTCCGCCGTAATAATTTATATCTTTGTAGGATACAGAAAGAAGGTTATTTGTATTTGATTCAACAATCTGTCCCGGCATCCTGAAGTTATCATATCTTACCGAAAATCTTTTTCTGATAAGAAGGCTTAAAAAGAAAATAGCTGCGGCAAAAAAAGCAACTGTACCAATCTGGAAAAGAACATAATATTTTGGAAACTTGGTCTTTACTTTTTCTACCGCAGAGCTTCTCATTTTTTTACCGCTTGTGTTTAAGTTGGAAATTATTCGTAAAATCGTAAGATAAACCGGAGTAAGTGCGCAACTTAAAAGGATGTTGTAAATCGGTTTTGAAAGAATAAACGGCAGAATCTGTCTGTTCGAAGAATACATCATCGATTCGAAGATAAGCTGAAAGTACGGAAGAATACTTAAGACAAAGAATATGTAAATCGAAATGTTTTTCTTAAACAGAATCGAAAGAACAAAAATTATGTAGATTACTGCAAAAAGATAAAAGAGTGTAATATCGATTGCAGAAAAAATAAAGATGTTCATGAAGCTTGAAATAGAAACAAGATAACTGTAGCTGTAATCAGTTGCCCGTTCATGAAATTTTAATTCAGCAAGGTAAGAAATATAAATGAGTACGACAGAAAAAACGAGTTTTATTCCAAAAAGGATAAGAAGGTTCTGAAAAGTCGTCTTATAAAAAAGTCCTGCGATAAACTGTCCGAGCTCAAGAAAAAGGGTAGAAGCAATTATTGTTCCCGGGATAAGATACATTGAGCGCAGTGCCCGCTTTGTCATGAGGTTTTTCTGGCTGTGCTTTTTTCTGAATATAAAGCCAAGGTCTGCAATGATTAATAAACAGGCAATGATTGTAAGAATCAAAAGTGCAATCGTTACATGCTCGTTTATCCAGTAATAGTATCCTGCAAGTTTTATCGGAATATAATGAACATCATTATTAAATTTTTCCTGATTTTCAAACTTTTCCAGAAGGCGGGAAAAAACACGGTTTAATTTTTCAAAGTCAGAAAAAGAGGCCGGAAGATTTAATTCTACTGCCGGAATATCTCTTGATAAAAAAGCAGAAAGCTTGCGGCTCGAAGAAAGAAGACCAAGCTTGTAAAGAGAAATAAACATTCCGCCGTTTATAACAGGAGTCATTTCGTTTTCTTCGAGGCTTTCTGTTATGATTCTTAAAAGCCATAGCGGGCTTAAATGAAAGTCAGAGCCTGCAGAAAGAGAGCAGAGTTTTCGCGTAGAAAAATTAACCGGAATTGCACACATATTTTCTGTTCCCTCGATAAATTCGCAGTAAATCTCGGTTCCGGTCATTGTCTCGTTTCCAGAAATTTCCTGTATGTCGCCCGAGCTTAAAAGTACAGAAACATTGTATTCAAGGCCGCTTTTTTTTACGGTCTCGATAAGGTTATAGAGAAACTGCATTCTCTGCGCAATTTCTTCCTGCGAAAAAACAAGGAGAATTGCCGTATATTGTCTTTCTTCGATGGAAGGTTCTTTTTCTAATGTCTTTACATTAAGCTGAATATTATAAGGAAAGTTATCTTCTTCTGAGCGGAAAAGCGTGATTTTTCTTGAGTTTATTCCGTTTCTGGAAAGATCATTATAAATGGAATCTGCAAGCGGCTTTCCCCTCAGAGGCTCATCGGCAGCTGCAGAAAAGAGTAGAAATGGCATTATAAGCAAAAGAAGGCGCTTTTTTAGTTCCATTTATATAGAATAAAATAATTATGGATAATCTGCAAGTCAAAGAATCGCCTTAAAAATTTTTCTTGCATAAATGGGGGATAATTGGTACATTTGCCCTATGATAGTAATGAAATTCGGGGGTTCTTCTGTTGCAGACGCAGACAGAATCCGTCACGTTGCCTCTATAATCAAGGCATATAAAGAAGACAAGCCTGTAGTAGTTCTTTCTGCAATGGGAGATACTACAGATCATCTGCTTGAGGCTGCAGATATTGCAGTTGGTGGAGAAGTTGACATTTCCAAGGTAGAAAACCTTCACAGGGAAACTGCAGAAAAACTTGGAATCAAAATAGAAGAAATCGATGATCTTCTCGAAGAACTTACACAGCTTTTGACCGGTATTTCTATGCTCAGGGAACTTACTAAAAGAACACGCGATTACCTTGTTTCTTTTGGTGAACGTATGTCAGTAAGAATGATGGCTGCTTTCTTAAATAAGGAAGGCGTTGGTGCAAAATTCTATGACGCATGGGATGCAGGTATTACATCTGACTCTAACTTTATGTCAGCAGAACTTTTAGAAGACGTATGGACAGACATTCCTGAAAAACTCAATGACTATAAATACGGAGTTTCAAAAGAAATTCCTATCGTTACAGGTTTTATCGCAAAAGACAGAAAGGGAAACATTACGACGCTCGGCCGCGGTGGCTCTGACCTTACCGCAACTATGATTGGAAGCGCAATGCAGGCAGACGAAATCCAGACATGGAAGGATGTCGACGGAATTTTAACTGCAGATCCGCGTGTCGTAAAGGAAGCACATCCTGTACCAGAAGTTACTTACGAAGAAGCGGCCGAGCTTGCATATTTTGGAGCACAGGTTTTACATCCACGCTCAATGCAGCCGTGTCTTAAAAGCGGAGTTCCGGTTCGCGTAAAGAACTCTTACAATATCGACAGTCCTGGTTCTATCATCGTAGAAAACCATACAGGCGAAGTTCCTAAAGTAACAGCAATTACTTCTGTAAAACACGTTACGCTTATTGATATAAATTCAACACGTATGCTTGGAAGCGCAGGCTTTTTAGCTCACGTATTCAACAACTTTTTAAAGTGGGGAATAAGTGTAGACGTAATTGCAACATCAGAAGTTTCTGTTTCTCTTACAGTAAACGGAAAGACAGATTTAACAGGACTTCTTGGCGATCTTGATCATGTTGCAGATGTAGAAGTTCAGGAAAATAAAGCAATCGTTACAATCATCTGTGATGCAGATCACTCAAGCTCGATTCTTGCAAGCGGCTTTGGTGCACTTGCAGAAAAAGGAATCAATGTTCAGATGATAAGCCAGGGTGCATCAAAAGTTAACATCACTGTAATCTGTGACGACGAAGAAACTGATGATGTTGTAAAAACCCTGCACAAGGCGTTCTTCGGTTAATGAAGTCTTATAGAGGTGAATGAATGAAAATTGCAATTGTCGGCTTTGGAAAAATGGGACATATGATTAAAAGCTCTGCAGAAAATTTCGGACACGAAGTTGTTGCAACTGTAGATCCTGTTGCAAAGGATGCAGACTGTAAGGTAGAGCAGGGTGATTACGAAGCTGTTGCAAAGGCTGTAAAAGAAAGCGGTGCAGAAGGCATAATCGAATTTTCTCATCCGTCAGCTGTAATGGGAAACATAAAGGCTTTGATTCCGCTCGGTCTGCCGCTTGTAATCGGAACAACAGGCTGGAACGACAAAAAGGATGAAATAAGAAATCTCCTTGCACAGTGTAACGGTATTGCAATGACAAGTGCTAACTTTTCTATCGGTGTAAATCTTCTCTATAAAATAATTGACGAAGCAGCAAAACTTGTAAGTGCTTTTGACGAATACGATGCGAGCATTTTTGAAATTCACCATAACCAGAAAGCGGACAGCCCGAGTGGTACAGCCCTCGATATTGCAAAGCACCTTATGGCAAACTATCCTAAAAAGACAGAAATCGTAACAGAATCGTTCCACGAACGCCCTAAGGCAAACGAGCTTCATGTTGCAAGCATGAGACTTGGTTCTGTTCCGGGAACACATACGGTTTTCTTTGATTCAAACGCAGATACAATCGAAATTACGCACAGGGCAAGAAGCCGTGAAGGCTTTGCAAACGGAGCGGTTCACAGTCTTGAGCGCCTTGCAGAAGGAATTAAGAACGGCAGTCTGCAGCGTGGAAAACTCTTTGAGATGAGTGATTTGTTCTAATCCGGCTGTTCTGGGGCAAATTATAAGTGATAGACAGAAAAACGGTTTTCGGGGTAAAATAAAGGCATGTACGATAACAAAGGTTGTGACTTACTTGATTTTGAAGAATCAGATTTTAATACGGTAATGGCTTCGGATATTTCTTTTTCGGGAAAAATCCGTTTTACAAAGCCGTTTATGATAAAGGGACAGGTCAGCGGAAAAATCGAAGCCGACAGTGATCTTGTAATTGCTCAGGATGCAGTTGTAAAAGCCGATATCGTTGCTGAACGCATTTTAGTCCGCGGAAAAGTAGAAGGAAACATCACAGGAAAATCAATGGTGTTTGTAACTTCTAATGGTTCTGTTGACGGTGACATTACTTCGCAGCAGGTTGTTCTTGAACCGGGAAGTAATTTTACCGGAAGATGTACGATGGTGAAAAATGAAGCGTAGTATATTAGTTGCAGTTCTTGCTTTTTTAGGATTTGGAATTTTTGCGCAGGGAAAAAAAGACGCCCTCGTATTATATAGAAACGGAAACTACAAAGAATCTATCGCCGTATGCGAAGAAGAAATTAAAGCTGATCCTTCTCATGTCGACTCATATGTAGTTTTGTGCTGGAGCCTTGTTGCAAACAGGGAATATGCACGTGCAGAACAGAGGGCGTACGACGGTCTTAAAATCGAACGCTATGATATAAGACTTATCGAAGTTCTCGGTGAAGCAAAATTTTATCTTGGTAAAAACGAAGAAGCCTTAAAACAGTTTCAGGAATATATTTCAATCGCAAATGACAGAACGGGAAGCCGCGTAGGAGTAGCTTATTACTTTATGGGCGAAATCTACATCAGACAGTCAAAGTTCCAGCATGCAGACATCGCTTTTTCTGCCGCAGTACGCAAGGAACCAAACTCTGACTCGTGGTGGACCAGACTTGGTTATGCCCGCGAAATGGCAGGAAACTATCCTGAAAGTCTTGCAGCATACAACGAAGCATTAAGGTTAAATCCTTCTAAGACAGATGCTGTTCGCGGAAAAGAACGTGTCTCAGAACATATCAGATAATTTATCAGATAAAATCATTCACATAGAAACACTCGGCTGCAGATTAAATCAGATAGAAAGCGAAGGCGCAGCGAGTGTTTTTTCTGACTCAGGATTTACCGTAAAGATGACCGGTATTACTGCGCGCGAAAAAGAAAACGAAAACGTAATCATAGCAATTTTAAATACCTGTACTGTAACTGCAAAAGCAGAGCAGAAAGCCCGCCGCCTTATTCGTCTTTTGTTAAAAAAATATTTTAACGCGCTCATAATTGTTACAGGTTGTTACGCTCAGGTAAACAGAAAAGAAATTTCTGCAATCGACAGCCGTGTTCTTGTTCTTCCGGGATTAATAAAAAGCAGGCTTGTAAATGTTCCTGCAATGATTAAAAGTGTTTTTGCTGAATCAAACAAAAGCCCTTCTGAAATTTCAGAAAAGATAAAAGCTGTTTTGAAAAATTCAATTTTAAAAAACGAAAAAGAAAAGACGAGCGAAAATCCGTTCCTGCTTTCTACGGATACATTCTTACATCATTCGCGCGCTTCATTAAAAATACAGGACGGCTGCAATAACCGCTGTTCTTACTGCGAAATCTGCATCGCGCGCGGTTCGTCCGTTTCGCTTGAGGCAGAAGAAGTTTTAAAGCGTGTTGAGTCTCTAAAAGAAGCTGGTAATAAAGAAATTGTTCTTACTACAGTAAATATCGCGCAGTACCGTTCAGAATACAATGGCCGCGTCATCGATATAACGGGCCTTCTCGAGCTGCTTCTTAAAAAGACAAACGGTGTTTCGTTCAGGTTTTCAAGCCTTTACCCGCAGATTATCGATGAAAAATTTGCACTTCTTCTAAAGGATGCGAGGGTAAGACCTCACTTTCATCTGTCTGTCCAGAGCGGGAGTGATGAAATATTAAAGAAAATGAACAGGCCTTACGGTTCAGAAGCAGTCGAGAAGGCTACAAGAATTTTGAGAATGACGCGGCCGGATTGTTTTCTTGCCTGCGACATAATTGCAGGATTCCCCGGCGAAACGGACGAGGATTTTAAAAAAACTCTGGACCTTGTAAAAAACAGCGGTTTTACTTATGTTCATGCTTTCCCTTTTAGCCCGCGTCCTGATACAAAGGCTTATACAATGAGGCCTAAGGTTCCGGAAGCTGTAACTCAAAAAAGAGTACAGAAGCTTCTTGATTACTCGGTAAAAGCAAAGACGGATTATATTAATTCAGTATGCGGAACAATACGCGAAGCAATTGTAGAAACGAGCCACAGTAAAAATGTTTTAAAAGAATATGAGGGAAAGAAAATCGTTTATGCAGTTACAGATAATTTCTTACACTGTATCGTAGATTGCGGCGAAAATGAAATTCCTGAGAGCAGTTCAGTTATAAAAATAAAAGTCGTAAAACCGCTTTATGATATGATAGAAAAAAATGACGAGATGGAGGCTTTGGCACAATTATGGATATAAAAACACCCGTTTCTGAATCTCTTCGCATTGTCCTTGCAGGAAACCGCAATGCAGGAAAATCAAGCCTTTTAAATTCGATATTCCAGAAAGACGTTGCAATTGTAAGTGACGTTGCAGGAACTACGACAGATCCTGTTTCAAGAAAAATAGAGTTAAGAAACCTTGGTCCGTGTGTAATTACAGATACAGCCGGTCTTGACGATGTCGGAGAACTCGGACAAAAAAGAACAGAGAAATCTCTTGAAAAACTTCTTGAAAGTGATTTAGTTTTGTTTGTAAGTTCACTTAATAAAGAAATTACACAGAGCGAAAAAGATTTTTACAATTTTATTAAAGAAAAAAAATTAAATTCACTTTTAGTATATACTTTTGCAGAAAACGAAAATAATAAATTCTTTGAAGAAAAAAATGAATTTTTTAAGGACATTGATTTTATAAAAACTGATAATAAAAAACCGGCAGAGTATTATGAAAATCTTCTTTTTAAGATTGAAAAGGCTGCTTCAAAAGCAGAAAAAGAAATCGGTGTTCTTGACGGACTTGTAAAAAAAGGTGATACGGTAATTCTTGTTTGTCCTATTGATGATGCAGCTCCAAAAGCTCGTCTTATTCTTCCGCAGGTAGAAACTCTTCGTGACTGTCTTGATAAAAACTGCAAGGCTTTTGTATGTCAGGTTTCTGAGCTTAAAGCAACGCTTGATTCACTTAAGGATAAGCCTGAACTTGTAATTACAGACAGCCAGGCCTTTGCCGAGGTTTCTAAAATTGTTCCTCCTGATGTTCGTCTTACAGGTTTTTCCATTCTTTTTGCAAGAAAAAAAGGTGACTATGATTATTTTGTTAAGAGTATTGAATATTTAAACGGTCTTAAATCTGATGCGCACATCGTTATTTTTGAGGCGTGCTCACATCACAGACAGGATGATGATATCGGAACTGTAAAAATACCTGCTTTTTTAAGAAAAAAAATATCAGATAAACTCGTGATAGAAAATGTCCGCCAGTTTCCGGAAGACTTAAGCAGCATTGATCTTGTAATTACATGCGGCGGCTGCATGTTTTCAAGAAAGATGATGTTAAATAAGCTAAGCGGAATTTTTGAAAGACAGATTCCGATTGTAAATTACGGACTCTTTCTTGCATGGGCAAACGGACTTTTCCCGCGGGCCGCGATTTAGTGCAATTTTGAGCAGTTTTCCAAGGTGGTAGTTCGTTCAGTTTTTCTTGAAATCCCTTATTACATATGGTAAAATTAACAAATGAGAGAAAAAGAACTGGATTACGGCTCGTTTGTAACGCCGGAAGGGGTAAAGAACGCCCTAAACGGCGGTAAATCGTCTGATGAAATCAATGATAAGAATATAGAAAAGCTTAATGCGCATTTTAAGGCAAAAAAGCAGGCAAATCCCGAAGCCTTTGCCGATTATGACCCGCATTTTGAAAAAAGCAATGCGGCTTTTGGTATGGCCGGCGACACATCAGGTAAAGACGGCGATAAATCCGGCGACAAAAATGCGGCTTTTCAGAAAAAAAAGACTTCAATCGGTGCAAAATTAATCTTTATCATTTCTTCTCTCGTAATTCTTTCGATGGGTCTTATAACAGCCCTCGTTTCTTACTATGTAACAGAAGATACAAGCAAGAACGCAGAAGAGTCTAACCTTACATTAAACTCAAGAACGGCTGCAGGCTGTGAAAACCGACTTAACGGAATCATTTCGAATGTATCGTTTTTCTGCGATGTTGCGATGGGCGAAGGAAAATCAGAAGGAGAAATTTTTTCTGCATCTGATAACTTTTTCAGGCGCAATGCAGAAATTGCTGCTCTCTATTTTTGTTCAGACTTAAACCTGCTTTATAACAGAATCTTTTCTTATTCGAATGATATTTCAGAAGATAAAATTGATTCATATTTTAAATCGTGCAGTGCAGTAATTGCAGAAGCTCAGAACGGCTCTTCTAAAATCGTAAATGCATCTCCGTTCTTTTCTAAATCGATGCTCTGTATTTTTACGAAAATCGAAACGGGAGAAAAATCTCAGATTGTCGGAATTTTGTGTTCATCAGAAAAACTTTCAGAAACAATTTCGACAGGAAGAATAAATGAATCGTTTTTAATTAATGACAGGGGAGTAATTTTACTTCACAGCGATTCTTCTATAATGAATCAGGCTTATGACATGTCATCTGATAAATTTATAAGTCAGGCAATTCAGGAAGATTCATCAGGAAGACAGCTTAAATATACAGATTCTGACGAAACAGAATATTATGCTGCCTGTATAAAAATCACTGATGCAGACTGCCGTGTAGTTACGCGCGTTAAATGTGATGTAATTCTTGAAGCAATCAGAAATACGACAAGAAGAAACATTGCATTGAGTATTGCAATTCTTTCTGTTGCAATACTCATCATCTGGATTTTTGCAAAGACACTTAGTGTTCCGCTTGATAAACTTACAGAAGTAACGGATCAGATTAATCAGGGAAACTTTAATACAAATCTCTTTGATAAATTAAATGTAAAGCGCCGTGACGAAATCGGTGTTTTAAACCGCAGTACAAAAAACGAACGCGATATTTTAAATACTGTTACAAGTCTTACAAACAAGGGTGTAACAAAAGCAATCGTAAGAAAAGAAATAGATTTTAATCCGCACTTAAAGGATATTACGATTTTCTTTTCTGATATCCGCGGCTTTACTGCAATTTCTGATGGCTTTAACAAGAGGTTTGGAGAAAAATCTGCCGCAGAAATCATCGGCTTTCTTAATGACTATATGTCGCGAATGGTAAACTGTATTTCGATTACAGGCGGTGTAGTAGATAAGTTTGAAGGCGATGCCGTAATGGCGGCGTGGGGTGTTCTTCGTGACGACAATCTTGATTTTGAAAAGGATTCTTCTTCTATCGAAGAATACAATCAGTTAAAACTGCAGCACGAAAAGAATGTTAAGCTTGACGCATTAAGTGCAATCCGTGCAACGATTGCAATGCGTTACGCGCTTATGAAATATAATAAAGATGCAAAAATCTTTACAGAGATTCATAAAAACGAACCGCTTGCAAAATACAAGCCTCACATCAGAATCGGATGCGGCTTAAACTCTGGACGAGCAACAGTCGGATTTATGGGTTCTGGCGAAAAAATGGAATTTACTTCTATAGGAGACGCCGTAAACCTTGCAAGCCGAACAGAAAGCTCTAACAAGCCTTGCGGTACCGACATCCTTATAACAGAAGATACATATTCGATTTTAAAGAATGAATTCATACGCTGCGAAGAAAACGGTTATATAATTCCTGCAGCTAATTTTAAAAACGAAATCATTGTAGAACAGATTCCGGTTACGTTTGAAGTAAAAGGAAAGGGCAGACAGCACTTTTATGGTGTCGTTAACATGCCTAATTTTAATATAGAAGAATTTTTTAAGACAACCGACCCTGATTTTACTGTCGATCCGGACTGTGAAATTGCAGCAGGCCCTAAAGGACCAAAGACGCTTACTCAGGTTCGTGAAATACTTGGAATTCCTGCTCCTGATTTTGAGAGAGTAAACCTGGATGAAGAAGAAAACAAAGTCACGGTTAAGTGATGTCCTTTTTATAACAGTATGTCTCCTCATCTGCGGCTTGAGTCTGTATTATTTCTTTACAGACTTAAACAGGTCTATGTCAAGAAACGACAAGTCAATTGCGCTCATTTACCTTAAACGAAAAATTACGCAGAGAAAATTTTCTGACAGCGTTGTATGGGACAGGCTCCAGAACGGTTCTTTACTCTACAACGAAGATATCATCAGAACAGACATGGATTCTGTTGCGATAATGGATTTTACAAGCCATGTTAAGGTTGAACTTGATGAAAACACTATGATACAGATTTTTGAGGACGACGAAGGGGCTTTAAAATTCAGGGTGTCGGGCGGAAACTTTACTATTGATACCTCAGAATCTGCACAGAAGGTTAAGATTGACCTTGGAGCAAGCTCTGTAATTGAACTTGACGCAGGAAGTAAAATGAGTGCACTTTCTGACGGCGGCAAAAACTCATTTGTAATCCACGAAGGAACGGGAAGCATCGTTTCTGATGACGGAACTGCAGAATACATTAAAAGCGGCGAGTCTGTAAAAATGGATGCATCCGGCAAAAAACAGGTGCTTCCTGTAAGCGTTGCAAACCTTGATTCTAACGAAAAATTTTTAAGCTTTGATGACGATGAAAAGATAATCGATTTTAAATTTGCTTTTTCTGATGCCGGCTCTTCTTCTGAAGATGAAAATAAAAAAATAATTCTTGAAACTTCATCAGATAAAGATTTTAAAAACATAATCGAAAAAATCGAAGTAAAAGATAAAAACGAAGCCGAAGTAAAAGCAAAAGACGGAAAACTGTACTACCGCGTATATCTTGAAGATAAAATCGACGAAGCATATGAAGGAAAAATCGCAGTTACTTCTGTAAAAGAACCTTCTCTTTTAAGCCCGGCAGACAAAAGCATTTACTCGAGTGTTGACGTGCTTCCAAAAATTAATTTTAAGTGGGACGTAGATGAATACTGCGATTTTTCCCGTCTTGAAATTTACGACAAAAACGATATTAAGCATCCTGTCGTAAGTAAGGATGTTGCAGGTCATTCTGCGCTAATTACGGACTTAAACGCCGGAAACTTTTTCTGGAAAATTACACCGCATTATGCGATTGACGATATCGGTTTTGGAGAACCGACAGCTTCCTATGATTTTAAAATCTTTAAAGAAGACATAAACGTAAATCCTGTTGCATCGCTTCCGCGTGACCAGTCTGATCTTTATCTTACTAAAAAAGAAAATCAGGTTCTGTTTTTGTGGACTTCTGATATAAAAGAAAGTGACTACAGGCTTACGCTTTCTAAAAGCGATTCATTTGGTGCGTCAGACATAATTTATTCTTCGCAGCTTGAACAGACTCAAACAACTTTACCGTTCTCAATAGATACTTTACCAGAAGGAAAATATTTCTGGTATGTTACGAGAATAGATGAAGCAAAAAAAGAATATAATTCAGAAGTAAGTTCATTCAGCGTGCATGAATATATTCCGCAGAAAACAGACAGCGTTTTCCCGCCTGACGGATACAGGGTAGAGTCAAAACGGCTTTCTACCGTTCAGTTTATATGGCGTCTTGGAGACGAAATTAAAAATAAGAATATAAGCAATGTAATTGAGCTTTCGCGTGACGAAAACTTTACGCAGATTGCAGGTGAAATTAGAACCGACTATACTTCTTATACTGGAATAAAGCTTGCAGAAGGAAATTATTTCTGGCGCGTAAAGGCTTTTGACAAAGATAATTCTCTGATGCTTGATAATACGTCTGTAAAAAATATTTATGTAATAAAAGAACTTGATAAGCCGTTTATTACAGTCCCGCGTGACAACAGCGTACATAATATGTCTGATGTCAAGTCAATCAAGATTGCATGGAATCCTGTAAGCGAAGCAGATTATTATAAAGTAAAGATCTATGATGTAAACGACAAACTGCTTTCTGAAAGCGGCGATGTAAAAAAGCAGTCTGTAGATCTGCTTGTCCCTGGTGCAGAACCAGCACGGACTTTAAAATATAAATGTACTGTCCAGGCGTTCTCGACAGAAAAGGCAAAAGAGCCTTCGCGTGCAAGTGCGGTTTCTGAGTGTATGTTCATGGTAGAAAATGCGCGCCGCGTTGCCCTTACTTCGCCGCAGGATAATACGGTGTTTGATGGACTTAACGTTCTTCGTAATCCTGTTTCGTTTACATGGAACGAGGATTCGACATCAAAGAAGACACAGTTTATACTTACAAAGGTAAACTCAAACGGAACTTCCACTGTCGTAAGCAGAATCGATAATCCTAGAAACCGTCTTACATTTAAGCGACTTTCTGCCGGTTCTTACAGATGGACTGTAAAAGCAACTTCTGTAAACGGAACTGACTTGTCTCCTGAAAAGAATTATGCGTTTACAATTACTTCTGTAGAGCAGCTTGCAACGGCTAAACTTCTTAGCCCTGAAAATTCTCTTCTTATTGGTCCGGAGTTCCTTAAGAACACGAGAAAGATTTTATTCAGCTGGGATGATGTTGAGGGCGCAACAGATTATGTTTTTGCGCTTTATAAGAAGAATGAAAACGGAACTTTAACCAGGGTAATGCAGAGAAAGACAAAATCTACCTTGTACTGGTTTACAGATTTTACTATTCTTGATGTAGGCGAGTTTGAGTGGCATGTTACTGCCTATGCTCATGCGCGCGACGGATTTGAAGAACGAAGAAGCGAAACTGCCGTAAACAGATTTACGATTTCATTTGATCTTCCTGATACCGTAAAAACCAAAGATCCTGGAAGAATGTATGGTGAATGATGATGCTTAAAAAGAAATTTGCTTTAATTACATCTATCATTTTATTCTCGATAAACGGTGCTTTCCTGTACGCGAAGGAAGATTCTGCAGCGCACGAAGAGGTCGAAGCAGAATCTGTAAAAGAAACACCGGCACCAAAAACATCTTCAAGAAATTTCGTGCAGAAGCTTGAATGGGAAGAAGACCCTAACGCGCTTGAATATAAACTCGAAATCCAGTCGCTTGAAAAAAAATCACTTTCAAAAACGGTAGTTACAAAAGACACCTTCTTTGAATTTTCTATGCCGGCAGGACTTTATCAGTACAGGGTTTTTGCTTACGACTTCTTAGGTCGCCAGGCATCTGTTACCGAGTGGAAAGAATTTACGATTACTAAAGCCCTTGCACCTGAAATACAACTTGAAAAAGATACTGCTCTTATTCCGCATAATAAAAATAAAGACAAGCTTACTGTTCCTGTTGATATAGAAAAGATTACAGAAGAGACGAAGGTTGTTTTTGTAAACGTCGAGACAGGTGAAGAAATCGAAGGACAGATCGAAGTAGTAACAGACGAAGAAGGAAATGCGAAATCATCAGAAGCAGTCTTTCCTGATGTTGCACCTGGAAAATATAAAATCATGGTTACAAACCCGAGCGGACTTTCGAGTGAATCTGCTCCTGTCGACGTAGGCAAGGCACCAAAGCCTGATTATAAGGATAAAAACATCGCAATTCTTACAGGCGGACTGTTTAATTATCTGGTTCCGGGTAAATTAAAGGACAACATCGATTACGGTTCTGCAGATTTTCTTATGAGCGGTGCAGGACTTGGCTTTACGCTCCAGTACATGCCGATTGGTTTTGGCTCAAACCGCGTCGGGCTTGAGGGTCGTGTTTCGATGTACTCTAAAGGCTATACAGAAGAAAACTATGAAGTCATGTGTCTTTTTACAGATATAGATGCAGCTTTTGTCTGGCGCTTTAATTTTGCAGGCGAAAAGCTTGGCTTAAACCTCAAGGCTGGCGGCGGACTTTCGCTTATTACCGAGTCGATTGACTATTTTGGTTCTGTTTCTATGACTGAACATAAGCCATTGACTTTCGGTTATTTTAATGTAAACGGCGGGGTATCTGTATGCTGGATGCCTATACGTCATTTAATTCTTGAATGCGGCCTTAACGCCAAGGATATAATAGGACCTGACGGCAGCATAATCTTTATAACGCCGTATTTAAGTATTGGACTTAGACTGTAAAAGATAGTAGAATAGAGGAGAAGCGAGTGGAGTTTTCTATGAGAAAAAAACTGAATGTTTTTAATACAGTTTTATTTACTCTCATTTTCTGTTTTATGCTTGGCAATTGTGAGGACATAAGTTTTGACAAGAGCCTTGTTAAGCAGATAGAAGACGATACGACGTGTACTGTAAGATTTTATGTTGGGAATCCTATAGATGTACCCACTGGTACAGAAAATCCTTATGTAGATGTAAAATATAAAATAGGACAGGTTATAACTGCAGATGAACTTCCAGATTCAAATGACAAACGGTTTGCAAATTTAAATGGTTCTTGGGTTATTAAGAACTGGAAATGGGTAACAACTTCTGCTCCTCTTCCTGATGATATAATAAAAGACAGTGACGGAAATATAATATCGATAAGACCGACTGGTGTAGTTATTGAACTTTTTGGAAACTGGGTTCATGGCTGTACACTTACATTTATGGATGGACTTTATGGTTCTACTGTTGGGAAAGAGTTTTCAGGAGTGTCAAAAGAGCCTATAAAATTCTGGTCTGGAGAAGAAGTAAAAATCCCAAAACCTGTTGCTGATGTTTCATCATCAGAAAATACTGTTGAGTTTGACGGTTGGTATACAGATGCCGGTCTTACGAATTCATTTAGTAGTGCATCGTTAGAGCCAGATGGCTACTATCATTATCCGACCGATTCTTATACAACAAATAAAACTCTCTACGCAAAATGGAAATACAAATATGTTTATGTAGATCCGCAAAACTCTGATGCAACAGATGATAACAGCGGAATTGATTCTACAAAACCTCTTAAGACAATTGCAGAGGCAAAGAAGTATCTTGCTAATGCTCTTGGTGATGCATCTGATCCTCCTGCAGTTAAATTGATGAGTGGATATGAAAACCCGTTTAATGGTTTTGCTGAGTTTAACAATTTAACAACATCGCAATACAATTATGCAGTACTTTCACGTTATCCAGGGTTTAAAGGTGCGTTTTTTAATAATACGGCTTATACAACTATAGAAAATATTACAATCGATGGAGGTAAAATAGCAGACTGTTCGCCAATATTTTCTGCAATCATAAGTACAACTGAATTAAAAAATGTAGTTGTTCAGAATAACTATACTTCAAGTTATCCTTCTGTGATTTATGACAGTAGTGTGCGTTTAACTATAGAAAACTGTAAGTTTATTAATAACAAAACTACTGCTTCTGGAATGAATGGTTCTGTTATTCGTACAAACGCAAATGCAACTTTTAAAAATACCGAGATTAAAGGTAATGATGGAAATGGGATAGCAGTCATAGTAACAAGTGACAATGGTTACCCAACGTTAATCGAAAATTGTACTATTTCTGGAAATACAGGGTATGGAATAATCGCAGAAGGTGCACCATATTCTTACTGGTATCCATTAAATATTACACTAAAAAATTCAACATCGATTACAGATAATACAGCAGGAAATGTAAAACTTGTAAATAAGGAAAAACCAGTTAACTTAATAGTTTTTAATGACGTAACGTTTGATCCGTCTACTTATATAAGACTTGAAGATGGTGCAACGGTAGAAATTGCAGAAGATTTGACTGTAACATCTCCTGCAACTTATATTGCAAAAATATATTCGAATGACTACGGAAATAACCCGACAGTTTTGACAGGTTCGGGTACGTTGGTAGCTGACAATTACACAAAGTTTGCTTGTGCACACAGCGGTTATGGTATAAACAGCGAAGGTAAGATAGTTCCAATCGGTTCAATTTCTATTGGTATCGACAACCCGAGCGGATTTACAGAAATTGATCTTGGAGATCTTGCAGTAACACAGGTTAATCTTAATGCTTCCGACGATACGGTTATTAGATTTAATCTTAATTCTGGAGTTGCTGAAAAACTTGCAGAATGGACTAGAACAGATGGCGTTTCTGGATCTGCACATCCAATTCAGTATATGATTGGAACTAAATATGGTTGTGTTGCGGTAGATGCTTCCGGTACTTATGCAGATATTGTAATTGGAACAAGTACAGGTGAAATTCCAAATGCGTTTAAGGAACCTTCGGCTGCTTTAAATTCATATCCTCTTACGAAAGGTCTTCATACTCTGCAGATTTATTCAGAGGCAAAAGAGGCTAACGCAGTCGTTACGAAGAAGACATATAACATTGTTGTAAAATAACTTTTCATATTTAAATTTCTAAAAATCTCACTTCTTTTTCTTGACGGATTTTTCGGGGGTGGGTATTATAGAAGAGAGTTTAAAAAGTGAGGTTTTTATGAAAAAATGTTTTTCGTTTTTTGCAGTATCTTTAGCACTCGTTTTGAGTGCGTCTCTTATCAGCTGTAAAGCGCCATCGGGTTCCAGTAGTAGTAATGCCAGTGAAACAACACCAACTAGTTACAAGGCAGGTGATGTTGCCCTTGCAAAAATCAAGATTGGCAATGTTGAGTACGAAAACACTGCAGAGGTTTACGTTACCGGCAAGGACGGAGCGACAATACAGGGCAAGGCAAATACTGACAATTATGACGGTGTATTTATTGCAGACTGTGAAGTAAGCTTGAGCCCTTTTATTATGAGTAAGTACGAGGTGACTCAGGAGCTTTATACTGCCGTAATGACAGGACAGAAAGCTACTTTTCTACCAAGCGAAACAGAATATCCTCTTGCAGCAGAACCATTCTATTGTAAATCTACCAGAGATGAGTATAAAGTACTTTTATCTGGAGAAGAACAGAAATACCGTGCAGCAGATGGTATTACCTGGTATGATGCTGTCTATTTCTGTAATGTCCTAAGCGAAAAAACAGGCCTTACAAAGGCTTACAATATCACTGTTACAGGATTGAATTCTAATGGAAATATTAATGATGCTGTAGTAACACTTGTTTCAGGAGCTAATGGCTACCGCTTACCAACCGAAGCAGAATGGGAATTTGCAGCCCGTGGTGGAGACCCGACAAAGCCTGAGTGGGATTACACCTTTAGTGGTGCAGCAAAGGCAGATGGTTCAAGTTATTCAGATCAACAAAATTCAGGTTTGGATGCTGTTGGATGGTACAGGTATAACACAGCAAGCGGGACAACTTCAAATAGTGAGCCTTCAAGTGGTACAGCCGGTTACGGAACTCATCAGGTAGGGAAAAAAGCAGCCAATACATTAGGCATATTTGATATGAGTGGCAATGTATGGGAATGGTGCTATGATACGTATGTATTGAAAACTCCCTCGGGCACTGTGGTGCAGTATCAACGTGTTCTACGTGGCGGCTGTTGGAGCCAAGACGCCCACAACTGTTCTGTTTGCTTAAAGTCCAACTCCTCGCCAGCTTACAACATGAATAGCATAGGGGGCTTTCGTGTTTGTCGCAATGCTGACTAAAAAAAGCGATAAACTTTATTTATTGTCGTAAAACATTTCAACCGGGATATTTAAGAGTTCAGAAATTTCCTGTGCAGAATATTTGCCGTCGGAGAGCAGGGTTTTTGCATCTTCGACGGCTTTCTGCTGAGAGCCTTGTAATACGCCCTGAGTAATACCTTCTGCGATACCTGCTTCCTTACCGTTGTCATAGGCATATGCCTGGATTCTTTCATATGTCATATACTGTTCCTT
>DBWY01000004.1:169-53665 GCA_002309195.1 Treponema sp. UBA1226 | reverse complement strand
TTCGTGTAATCATCTGCAGCACGGTTTGAAATAAGGAATTCAAAAAAATCCTTTACTTCCTTATCCTCAACCATTCTAGCACATAAAGGCGCAATCAACAAGCAACGTTATGTTGCTTGTTGTTCTTAAGTGGTATTGCAGTCGGCTTTTGCAAAGCCTCCGCGCGGATAAAAAAGTGTTTGTAGGCTTCGGGATGGTTCCTCATTACCTTGTAGAATATGAAATTGTTTGCAAGTGTCGCGTTGTTCCATTTTTCATCTGGAGTCATTTTTTCTTTTGAGTTCATTTTGTACCTCTGTAATTTAGTTTTTACTCACATCATGCCCTGCATATTATATACAGATTTTTTTTAAAATTTATTCAGCAAATTTAATAAAAAACTGAATTTTTCTGAGTAAATTCAGTATAAATATGCTTGCATGACGGTTTTTGCGAGGGTATAATATAGAAGATTGGGGTGAATATGAAAAAATCAGTGCTTTTGACCTTATTTACAGCATTACTTTTTTCCTCTTGTAATTTAACTCTGGACGGGACGCCGAGGGGTAGCGGCGCGGGGAACGGCTCTATACCTTCTGAAGAAACAAATGTAAAAATCAATTTTGGAAGGGAAGCTCTTTTATATGAAGGCGAAGCAGATCCGCGATATGTCATCCTTCCGAACTTTTCTTCGCTGACCAGTCTTTCTGATTACGAAATAGAAAAAATCAGAGTTTATGTTGATTCAACTACGCAGGATTTTAATATTGCCCATGGACAGACTTCGATTGAACTCAGGATAACGCAGGAATCTCATACAATAAAACTTGAAGGGCTGGATGTTTCTGACAAAGTCGTTTTAAAATCTGATGATTGGACAGGAACTATAACTTCTGGAATTGTTGTTCCGCTCGGGTTAAAACCATTTTCTCAAGATGCATCGGCAACGGATAAAGGAAGCGTAAAATTAACGATAAACTTTCCTGCAAAAATTAGCGGTGAAAATGCGATATCATACTATGTCGTAAAATGCGATGTAGATGGAAAGGATGCTGATGAGACAGGACTCCACGGGAAAATGATATCTCTGGAAAACTATGTTACAGAACAGACATTTACTATAACCGATCTTGATCCCGGCACTCATCATGTAAATATTACGATATGCAGGGATAATTCTTTTCTTAAAAATGCGACAATTTCTTTTAATGCAATCGTTTATGCGGGACTTGAAAGTTCAACTGTTTATGATCATTCTTCACAACTCACGTCGGCCATAACATACACACACAATGATTTTAAATCAGTTACGATACATGATTATGCATTATGTGTAAACGGAAATGGAGGAAAGTTTCCTTCTAATGGAATCAGCGAACTACCATCCGGAAAATTAATAGGCGGCAAAGACAGGTGCATTGTTTTTGAATCAATAAAAGAGGCATTGGATTTTACTCAGGATGGGAATGTCGGTTTGTCTTTAGACAATGAATATACAGTTTATATAAGCGGTGAAATAAAAGCTTCGGATGCATCTGATCTTCAAGATGGAACTAATCTTGTAGAAATCGGATTAACAGGAAAAACAGTAAATCTTACAGGATATAAAGAAACTGCTTCTGATACGCCGACTTTAAACGCCAATTCCAAAGGCCGCGTTCTTAAAGTAAGTGCCGGAACGGTGAAGATTAATGATTTGACTATAACCGGCGGGGACGCGGGAACTGCTAATGGCGGTGGTATTCTGGTGAATAACGGGGCAACTGTATATTTGGAGGAAGAAAGTAGTATAAAAAGTTGCAGTGCAACATACGGTGGCGGAATATCTGTGGCAGCCGGCGGAACGTTATATATGAATGGTGGCGTTATAGAAGAAAATGAAGTTTCTGAAACTGGTAGAGGTGGAGGAGTATATCTTGCAGGACCTTCTGGTACTGATTTTGCAAAATTATATATGTCTGGCGGTGAAATCAGAAAAAACTCGTACGCAGCAGTTTATGTAGACTGTACTGTAGGTTCTTGTGCGTTGTTTGACATGAGTGGTGATGCATATATCCCGTATGATGACGGAAAGAATTATATAAATCTTGGAAGAACAGCATACTACACGCCACCGTTTACCATTTCAGGAAATTTAACAAAAAATTTCCCAGTTGCAACGGTTTTGTCGAGCTCAGGTACACAGGTTCTTTCAGACGATTCATTAATCAAAAATAATTTTATGAAGATAAAAATTATAAATTTGTCAGACTTGGATGATTGCCTCGTAATTGATTATACAGATGGAAAAGTATCTAAAGCAAAAAGGATACTACCTTCTGATATTTCAACTTTAACGATAGATGATTCTACTCCTAAAAATTTGGTTATAGATTCTGCAGTTGATTTTTCTCAAATTACCGCATTATGTGACAAAATAAATTCAGCTACAGTTTCCCAAAAATTTGTATTAAATTTTTCTGAGTATAATAATGCTGGTACTTTAGGTAATGGTGGAAGCCCTGCAATAAAGAAGAATGTTGAGGCAGCCGTTTTACCTAAAGGGTATAATGGCTTGATTCTACAGTCAATGAATGCAGCAGATGATTTTAAGGAGATTATTTTTCCACCGGGAAATAATATTGTGGAAGATGGAGTTGTATATAATAAAGAAAAGACTTTAATATGCTTTTATCCTCCAGCTAAAGAGGGTGACGCATTTACAATTCCTAATGGAGTAAAATCGATTGGAACAAGATGTTTTGTAAATAATCAAAATCTTAAAACTATTAATTTAAATGATGTAGAGACTGTTGACAGTGGTACTGCAGTTGTTTTTTATTTATGCAAGAGTCTTGAACAACTTGATTTGTCAAACGTTACAACTACAAAACTGGGGGTTTCTACAATTTCTGAGTGTAGTTCTCTCATTAAAGTAATAGTTCCAAGCTCAATATCTGAAATTGCAAACAGGGTTTTCTCTGAATGTCCAGAGCTTAAAGAGGTCCATTTTTTGTGTTCTTCACCACCTTTGATAAATGCGGGCACTACATATAAGATTTTTAAAAATGTAAATGCTGATATAAAAATTTATGTTCCTGCAGGTTCAAAGGATGCATATCTTGCTGCTACAGGAACAAAGGGTTTTGCAAACAGCTCTTGTAATGCTTTAGCTGCCAGATCTGATTTTGCAGATTTGATTATTGAAGAGTGATAAAATATCGTATGGTGCTAAATTTTGTTTTGTGTCGTATGTAACTAGTACCATTCGTTCTGCATAAAAAAACTGCATGAAACAAAACATCATGCAGTTTTTGTAGTAAATTCAGATAGCTATAAAGTCAAGCAATAAATAGTTATTTTAGAATCTTTATTATGCCTGCAGCGCAGTAACGGCAACTGTTGCTACGATGTCGTCAACGTTACAGCCGCGGCTAAGGTCGTTTAATGGTTTTGCAAATCCCTGGCATACAGGTCCGATTGCCATCCAGCCGCCCATTCTCTGGCAGATTTTGTAACCGATGTTTCCTGCATTGATGTTAGGGAAGATGAATGTGTTTGCATGTCCTGCAACGCTGCTTCCTGGTGCTTTAAGTTCTCCAACTTCTGGAGCTACTGCTGCGTCAAACTGGAACTCACCGTCGAGTGCAAGATCCGGGTTTGCAGCTTTTGCAAGTTCTGTTGCTTTCTGAACTTTTGTTACTGTGTCATAGAATTTTGCATCGTTTCCTGAACCCTTTGTAGAGAAAGAAAGCATTGCAACGCGTGGAGTGATTCCTGCGATTTTCTTTGCTGTATCTGCAGATGCAAGTGCGATGTCAGAAAGTTCTTCTGCAGTAGGTTCAATATTGATTGCACAGTCACCGAATACTGCAACGCCTTCTGGTACGTATTTGTTTCCTCCTTCTGGAGCTACCATGATAAAGCAGCTTGAAACTGTCTTAAAACCTGGAGCCGTCTTGATTACCTGAAGTCCCGGGCGAAGTGTATTTGCTGTTGAATGGCATGCACCTGATACAAAGCCGTCTGCATCTCCTGCTTTAAGGATGAGAGCTCCGTACATTGTATGGTCTTTAAGGATTGCAGCTTTTGCAGCCGCTACGTCTGCGTATTCTGGTGCACCTGTTTTTTTGTTGATTTTTCCTTCGCGGGCCTTAAAAAGAATCTCTGCATATTTGTCTGCATTTGCGTCTTTTGCAGGATCTACGACTGTAACACCGCTTAAATCTGCATTTGATCCGCTTGATTTGATGTCTTCATCGCTTCCGATGAGGATGATTTTTGCGATTCCGTCTTTAACGATTTTAGAAGCTGCTTCTACGACGCGTTTGTCTTCGCCTTCGCACAAAACGATTGTTTTGCCTGCAGCTTTTGCTTTGTTCAATAATTCATCTACGAATGCCATATATCTGTCCTTCCTTTATTATAGAATGTTTAATACCGCGATTATATCAGTTTGTTGCAATTCTTACAACTTCAAGAGCTCCGTCATAAATCTTTGCTTTTGAATTTAATTCAATAAAATCGATATTCATCTTTAAAAGATCATCATCTTCGATAATCGTCTTAAGTACACGGTGCAGGATATCCGGTGTCGTTACTTCTTTTGTTCCGTCTCCAATCTCAGAACCGCGTATTGCGCCCCATGCCTCGTGACGTCCTACGCGCTGGATAAAGAGCTTTGGAATAGGGTAGAACGAAAGCTCACTCGGTTTTGTAATCATGATGTCACAGTGACGCATCAGAAGGTTTGTCGCATATACTGCTCCGTAAAAGTCAGAGTGCAGAAAAATGTGAACTCCCGTAACAGAATTTTCTTTTTCATCCATTTCTGAAATGAACTTCTGTGTTTTTTTCCAGTCGTCGTGCATCGTGTATTTTATGTTGTCTTTATCAAGGTGCTCTTTTAAAATTTCCCAGCGTCCCTTGTGATCTCCCATATTTATTAAAAGCGACGCTTTTTTTTCTTCGATATATTTTTTGCAGTATTTTGCAATGTCTGCAAATTTCAGAGCCTGTGCTCCAGCCCCTCCCATCGTTAAAAGAAGTCGTCTCGGCTGTCCGTCGTTCATTCGTTTGATGCGCGCCTTGCAGTCTTTTGCGATGTTTGATGTAAGCTCGTAGTCGATGTAGTGTCCTGCAAGAATTATATCTTCTTTTGGAATACATTTTTCTATCGCAGGTCCTTTTTCCATATTGATGAGTGTGCGGTAACCCATGTATGCAGACGGCGACTGAATCGTATGAATCGAACCTTCGACAAGCCAGAATGCAAGAGGCAGATTATCCGGAATCATTGTAATTACTTTTTTTGTTCCGCTTAAAACTGCAGCATGTCCAACCCATGGGTGAGCTGCAACAAGTGGAATCTCTGACGGAATATTTATAAAAGCCGGAACAAAGAAAGAAGAAAGCAGCCTCTGCTGGAGCGACGAGTCAAGAGTTAAACTTGTTTTAGAAGTTATCTTTTCCCAGATGTGCTCGTTAAACCACTTCCAGTTCTGTGACAGGCGCGAAAAACCGTTGTAGTATCCTTCGAGGAACTTTATCGATTTTGCGATGCTCGTGTCGGTAAACGACATGAGGTCAAGAAGGTAGGATTTTATTCCGAGTTTATGGGCGGCAGAGGCGAGGGCAATAGCGATTCGCCAGTGGCCAAAGCCCATTCTGATCGTTCCGATTATGATTGATTTTTTAGGATTTATTTCTTCGTATTTTAATTTTTTTCCTGTTTCAGGATCTGTCATCGCCTTTTCGTCGTCACGCCGCACGAGCGTCCAGACGTTAAAGTCTTTGTAAACCTGGCCCTTTGGAATTGCGACAAGGTCAAAAGGTTTTTCTTTTTTGCCAAAAAAAAGCGAGCAGAATTTTACGCTGAATGAACTAAAAAAGCACGAAGATGCAGAAATCGAGTTTCCGAACGGTTTAGTATAATTTTTCTCCATAAAGAATATTTTACAATGCCTCACCCCAGTTGGCAATATATATTTTATACGCGCGAATACCACATGAGGACATACACGGTAAAATATACGGAGCAAAAAAATGCCGGGAAGCACTTCTAAGCGAAGCGCAGCGTGCGGGCCCCGTGCCAGTTGGCAATATATATTTTATACGCGCGAATACCACATGCCACAAAAACTGCTTCTGAGCGTTTGCGAGCAAAGCGAGTCAGATACCTCTTACGCTCAGCCAGCATGTTTTTTGTGGTATGGGTATGGAAGCGTATAAAATATAATAACTTGCGATGCTTGACAAAATACGGTAAAGAATGCAAAATATTCTAAAGATTACAAAGACTTAAAAAGTTTATCAGGAGAATCCGATGGAAGAAGACATCCTTACAATCGAAGAAGTAGCAAAATATCTGCGTGTTTCAGAACGCACCGTTTATGACTGGGCCCAGAAAGGTGAAATACCTGCAGGAAAAATCGGCACAGTATGGCGCTTTAAGAAAACAGAAATCGAAAAATGGGTAAATGACCGTCTTTCATCAGGTTCAAAAACTAATTCAGTTAATCCTGACGTTCAGATTAAAAACATACTTTCACCGGACAGAATCGTTTATATAAAACAGTCGACAAAGCACGATGCTTTAGTTGAACTTGCAGCAAACTTGAGCACTGCTCCTCAGGTAAAGTTTGCTCAGGAACTCGAAACAGAAATTTTAAAGAGAGAAGAGCTTATGTCTACGGCAATCGGCCGCGGAATTGCAATTCCACACGTACGTCTTTCTTCTATCACTGACCTTGTTATGTCAGTCGGAATCTGTAAAAATCCTATCATCGACTTCCAGACAATCGATGATGTTCCTGTTCAGCTTTTGATTATGATTGGTGCTGCATACAATCAGCATACATATTATCTTCAGACATTGAGTTTCTTGAGTGCAAAGTTAAAGAAGACAGAACTTCGTGATGCTCTTCTTGCTTCTACAAGCCCGGAAGAAGCTTACGAACTTCTTATTAAAGATTAAAAATGCTTTCACGAGAATCCAATCGGCTCCAAACGAGACGCTTTTATGGTAAATCGAAAGCTTAACGCTTTCTAAGTTTGGCCCGCTTGTCTTCTCGCTACGCTTTTTATTTTTTAACTAATTGGATTGGTTTCCGTCAATTTGTACAAAGTACAAATTGACGTTTTTGTTTGCATATATGAATTTTATTTTTTCACTATCAAATATTCTTCATTGTAAAGGTTGATATAAAACTTTGTTCCTTCAGGATTTTTCTTCCATGTGTAAGAATCGTCCTCTATTATGTCTTTTATATAATGTGATATATCCGAATTATTGCCTTGTAAATCTTTATTTATTGTTACGGTACTACCATTCCAACTTATTGAACTAGTAATTCCTGTTTCTGACATATTATTGAAGTAATAGTCAATAAGTTTTTTTATTAATGGATTACTTGTTTTTGGTTTTGATAAAGAATTTCCCGAGGTTGAAGTATATGTACTTCCATTTTTTGTAAATTCAATTTTGCTTGTCGCTGTATACTGTTCGTCAGCTAGCGCTTCCATAAAAATTTCCCCGTGCTCTTCTGACCACATGTCATCTAATTCGTTCTGTTCATTCAGATTTAACAGACTATCAAATTCGTTCTGGGAAAAAGTCATTCCAATTTTTCTTGTTTTGCTTATGTTGTGAATTATCCAACTACCATTATTTATTATGTCTGATAAATTCGAAGTTGTTTCAGTAAGTCCGTTGATTTCTACTTGTGATATAATTTGGGATATAGAGTTTGACGAAGGTGAAGAGCCACTTGATGGACCTGAACACGAAAAGAAAAACGCAATTATTACACTAAGTGGTATAAGTGCCTTGTTAATTTTAAACATATGAACCTCCTTATACCAGTATACAAAAAAAAAGCACTTTGTCAAATTTTATTCTGTCAGCATCATTTTAAGGTAAATCTACTGCGATCCATTTATTTGTGTCGCTGTGTTCCTGTGCGATAAGACCAAAGTTTACTTTTGCAGTTGTTTCGCCCAGGACATAATCTGTTCCGTCAACATTTATTAAAGCACCGTTGTGTTTTACCGCAAGTCCAAACACAGAGTGACTATATTCTCTTGAAACAAAAAGCTCAGATTTTATTCCCATGTGTTCCATGAGAATGCACATAAGCATGGAGCGGCTGTCACAGTCAGAGCCTACGCCCTGTACGCTTGCCGTTACCGAAGTAAAGTCAGTTCCGCTTTTATCTCTTCTGTATCCGAAATCCTGAACCCAGTCTAAAATCATTTGAATCAATTCCATTTCGGGATTTTCAAAATTATTTCTCTGCGCAAGAGGAAGAAGGGTTTTGTACATGTCTTCAGAAAGAGCATCAAGTGCGCTGTAGCTTTCTTTAAATATGAGTCTGTAAAATCTCTGCCATGCTTCTTTCCAGCTTTTATGTTTTGCATAAAGAGTTAAGACAGCATATTCGCGTTCAAGAACAAAATTACTTCTGTCAATTGCATCTGCATCAATTTTAGAAGACAAAACTCTGTCTGCAATATTTATTACAATCTGTTCATCTTTTGTCTTAGGATATGCAAAGCATGTAAAGGGTCCCGGTCGTCTGAAATCTTCCTTGCAGAAAAATACGCTGTCGATGATAGAAATCATAAACTGCTCGCAGTCCTTTGCAATCTGACTGTCTGCATAAGTTAAAAAAATCATGTTGGCTTTTTCTTTTGGATTTGCTGCAAGCGGAACCTGAACAGAAAGCGCCCAGCCTGTGTATTCTTTCTGATCCGGCATTACAAAAGAGTAATAGGCGAGTGCGCATGGTCTTTTGTACCATGAAATCTCTTCTGCATTGTAATTTGCTTTTAACTGCGCCATCGTGTCTGCAAGCTGGTCTTTTGCAGAAAGCTTTGTTTCTTCTGCTGAATATATTTTAAGCGCCAGCTTTACCGGCATTAACCTTGTTTCAAAGAAAAAAGAATTTGTTTCTGGATTAAAATCTTTAAGCTCGTAGCCTTCGGGAATGTCCATTGTAAACGAAAACTGGTCGAGCGAAAAATATTCTGCGTGGAGTGCGTTTGCTAAGCTGAATAAAACAAAAAAAACTGATAAAAACTTAATGCGCAAAATTCTATTAAAAAAAGATTTGTTTGTTGCCATTTTTTACCTCTTTTTATATAGTAAAATCAATGAACGATATTCCTATTATATACGAAAATTCAGAAATTATCATTATAAATAAACCTCAGGGGCTTGCATGCCAGGGCGGGCAGAACATTGCCCATCCGCTTGATAAAGAACTTCCGCTAAAGCTCGGGTATCCTGTTTACCTTGTCCACAGACTTGACCAGGAAACAAGCGGCCTTCTTATAGTCGCAAAATCTGCCAAAGCTGCTTCAAAGTGGACATCCCTTATCGGCCAGAAGTCCGTAAAAAAAGAATACGACGCACTCTGCATCGGAGTTCCCGAAAAACCAGAGGGCACTTTTAAATCCTCGATAGTCGACCACGGTGTAAAAAAAGATGCCCTTACGTTCTATAAAGTAAAAAAATCATGGAATATGGATAGTTACATCCTTTCACATATTCACCTTACTCTCGGAACAGGCCGTATGCACCAGATAAGGATTCATCTTGCAAAGGCAGGCTATCCGATTGCAGGCGATGACAAATACGGAAACTTTAAGGCAAATAAAGAGTTAAAAAAGCTCTGCGGAATCAAACGCTTAAAGCTCATAAGCTCGCGCCTTACAATCCCTGTTGACGGCAAAGAAATGACATTTGAACTCCCTGTGGAGTTTGGGCTTGATGCGTGATTAAACGGAGATTTTATCTTGTGGAAAAACAGAAAAACCTGGGGTAGAATAGAGGTGTTATGAGAAAGATATTAACAAAACTATTTTTATTATTTATTTTGTGTTTTGGTTTTGGAATTTCTGCTTTTGCAGAAGAAAAAAAAACAGAAGTTTTTACAATTCAGTTTAGTCTTGAAGATGATGAAACTTTAGTTTTTTACCTTTTCAGTGATGAAGAATATGAAGGTGCAGTTTTTGCTGATACAAAGAAAGCAGAAGTTAATGTTGTTTTGTGTGATCATTCCGAAGTTGAAGAATTAAAGAAAATTGCTTTCGAAGCAAAGTCACTTGTAAAATCTGTTACCTACAGATATGAATATGAAAAAGAAAAAATTTATGAAAAGATAACGGACAGCTTTTATAAATTTGCTCCGAATGTTCATGAAGAATATACGTCACTTGATGAATTTGGTTATGTAAAGGCAAAGGGTTATGTAACAAGTTATCTTATTGCAATGGCCGATGGATCTTCTGAACAGATAGTTGATGCTTCAGGAAATTCTTCTTCAAATGTTTTAGTTTCTATCTGGTCTTTTACAGATGAAATTCAGACAATGATAGAATATTATTATAAAAAAGATTTTCCTGATAAAGAATTTGATTATAGACTTATTCCGACTGGAAGTTTTTCTGCAAAACTTGATGATGCTTTTACAAGAAAGAGTGATGAACCTGATTTGTTTACTCTTGAAGATTCTTTTATAAGACGATATGTAGAAAATGGTGCAGACTGTCTTCTCGATCTTACAGATCTTTATAATGAAATAAAAAACAAGATGGTTGATTTTCCTGCAAAAGTCGGAACATACAACGGCAAAGTTTATGCACTTGCATGGAATATGTGTCCTGGTGCAATGTTTTATCGCCGTTCTCTTGCAAAAAAATATCTTGGTACAGATGATCCTGATTTGATTCAGAAAAGAGTAGCTACATGGGATGATTTTTTATCAACCGCAGAAACTTTAAAACGAAATTCAAACGGAAAGTGTGTAATCGTTGCTTCATATGAGGATTTGTTTAAACCGTTTGAAGGTGCCAGAAAACAGTCATGGGTTGTAAAGAAAAAACTTTTTATTGATCCGGCAATGGAACAGTATATGGAAATGTGCAGGACATTAAAAGAAAGAGATCTTGAAGGTCATAAGAGCCAGTGGTCAGATGAATGGTTTGACGGAGTAAAAGATGAAATGAAAGATGAAAATGGGAACGATATGGAAGTGTTCTCATATTTTCTTCCTGGCTGGGGACTTCATTATCTTTTAAAACCTTGTTCCGAAGAAAAAACAGATGGAGACTGGGCAATGGTTCCAGGTCCTTCATCTTTCCGCTGGGGCGGTACATGGCTTGCCATAAATAAAAATGCAAAGAATCCGGAAGAAGCAAAGCAGTTTGTAAAATATATAGTTTCTGATGATTCGTTCCAGCAGAAATGGGCAGAAGATACGGGAGATATGGGCCCGGATAGAAATGTCCTTAATGAAATAAAAGGAAATTTCAGTGAGCCTTTCCTTGGAGGTCAAAATCATTACGAAGTGTTTGCAGCTATTGCAGAAAATGTTACCGGCGGGCTTGAACATAGTGCAGACAGCGATTTTGAAAAATTGTGGAAAGAATGCTGCAGTTCATACGCAAAAGGCGAAATTTCCAAAGCTGAGGCTATAAAGCAGTTCAGACAGAACGTAAAAACTCAGCTGGGATACTGATTTTTTTTCAAAATCTATTGACCTTATATACTATTTTCTATAATATGTAACTGTACATTTTAATTACCTTTTAAGATGGACTCGTGTGAACGGGTCTTTTTTTATTATTGGAGTTAATTAGTGGATTACGTTTCATTAAAATCAATTTCGCATTATTCGGACTGTGAACCGCTTGTGTCGGGTCTCGGATATATCCTTGTTGATTTAAAGATTGTTCCGGCTAAAAGTACTGTAAAAATCAGTGCCGTCATTGCTTCTAAAGATTCTTCAAAAGACATTGGTGTTGAGGACTGTTCAAAAGTTCATCATGCTCTTCTTCCTCGTTTACAGGCTCTTCTTGGAACCGAAGACACATACATGGAAGTTACATCTCCAGGTATGGACCGCAATATTAAAAATGCTGCGGAATTTGAAATTTTTAAAGGACATGAAGTTCGTGTCTGGGATAAAACTGTTAGTGACTGGGTCGGCGGAATTATTAAAGAAGCCGATTCAAAAACTGTATCTCTGGAAAACACTGATACAAAAGAAATAAAAACTGTTAGTTTTGAAAATATCGCTAAAGCAAAATTTATATATGTGTAGGAGGCTTTGAAAAAAAATGGCTTCAGAAATGGGCGAGGCAATTCGCCAGTTAATGCAGGAAAAAGGAATCTCGGAAGATTCTGTTAAATTGACAATCGAAAACATGCTTAAGGCAGCATACAAGAGAACTTACGGAACATCTGACAATGCAGTCGTAGTTTTCGAAGATGATTTGTCTGACGTTACAATTTATTCACGCAAGACAGTTGTTGACGGTGTGTATGATCCTATAATCGAAATCGAACTTGAAGATGCACGCAAGCTTGATCCTGAATGTGAAGAAGGAGACGAGATCGATATTCCTGAAGATCCAAAATCATGGGGACGTTCAGCTGTATCTACAGGAAAGCAGACAGGTCATCAGGGCTTGAACGAAAGCTTTAAAGATAATCTTTACAACGAATACAAAGACAAGGTTGGTGAAATCATCATCGGTTATTACCAGCGCGAAAAGAACGGAAACATTTACGTTGACCTTGGAAAAGTAGAAGGTGTTCTTCCTGCTAAGTTCCAGTCACCACGCGAAAAATACGAAAAGAATGAACGCATCAAGGCGCTCATCGTAGATATTAAAAAGACTTCAAGCGGAATTCAGATTGTACTTTCAAGAAGTGATCCAGAATTTGTACGCTCAATCGTAGAACTTGAAGTTCCGGAAGTTTATGACAAGACTGTTGAGATTTACAAAATTGTTCGCGATGCAGGTTACAGAACAAAGATTGCTGTTTATACAAACCGTGAAGATGTAGATCCGGTCGGAGCTTGTGTTGGTCTTAAAGGAAACAGAATTCAGAATGTAATTACTGAACTTCTTGGAGAAAAGATTGACGTATTAAAATACGACAGCGATCCTACTGTATTCATCAAGAATGCTTTAAGTCCTGCAGAGGTTTCTAAAGTAGTAATTCTTGACGAAGAAAAGAAACAGGCACTTGCAATTGTTCCGGATTCGCAGTTCTCACTTGCAATCGGTAAACAGGGACAGAACGTTCGTCTTGCAAACAGACTCTGCGACTGGACAATCGATGTTAAGACAGAAGAACAGGCTGCAGGTATGGATCTTTCTGAGTTCGAAACACGCAAGGCTGCAATCAACCTCTTTAAGGATGAAGAAACTTCTGAAAGCGTTAATGCAATTTCTGATCTTCCTGGAGTTGACGTTCGCGTTGCAGACATTCTTAAGGAAGCAGGTATTGCTGATGTTCAGCAGTTTATTGATGCATACGAAGAAGATGCACTCAAGAATATAGAAGGACTTACTGCAGATGATATCGAAGCAGTAAATAAAATTATCAGCGAAAACGTTGAGTTTGTTGAAGAATCAGACGAAAACCCGGCAGAAACAGAAGCTGCTTCTGAATCAGATTCTGATGAAGAAGAATATTTCTGTCCTGAATGCGGAGCAAAGATTACCCTTGATATGACACATTGTCCAAAATGCGGTGTTGAGTTTGAGTTTGAAGAGGAAGAAGAGTAGGGGATAAAACAGGATATATGGCAGAAGAAACAGAAAAAAAAGCTGTCGTTCACAGAAAATCATCGGGTGCTCCAAAGGCATCTGCTGCATCTGAAGAAAAGACAACACAGACCGCTTCGACAACCCAGAAGAAAAAGATTGTCATAAAGAAGAAGGCTTCAAGTCCGGATAAAAAAACTGTCGCAGCTGCAGAAAAACCTGCAGTAAAGCCGGGTGCTCATCCAGCAGGAGAAGCTCCTAAACAGGAAAGAAAGGCTCCTTCGGATATCAAGCAGCCGTCTGCACAGTCAGGACAGAAAACATTTAAGAGAAACGGCTCTTTCGAAATCAATTCTACTCGTCCTAATGTAAAAGCCGGAAATCTTTCTGATCACTCGCAGCGCTCAAGTTACTCAAACCGCGATGGAAGACCGGGTTCAAACGGATTCCAGAGACGCGAAGGTGGTTTTACCGGAGCTCAGGCTCGTCAGGGCTACCAGAACCGTGAACGCGACGGACAGAACAGAGGCGGTCAGGGTGGATTTAACCGCGACGGAAGACCAGGTGGATTTAACCGCGGCGGACAGGGTGGCTTTGGAGGCCAGAACAGAGGTCCAGGTGGATTTAACCGTGGTGGTCAGGGTGGCTTTGGCGGACAGGGCAGAAGCTTTGCTCCACCACCAGATAACATTACAACAAATAAAACTGCGGCAAAGAAAAAGTTTACAGGTAAAAAGCAGACTTACAGCCGCAAAGATAGAGAAGAAGCTTTTGACGAAGACAAGTTCTTTGAGACAAAGAAAAAGGTAGAAACTCCTGCAAGTGTAGTTCCTGCAAAAATTGATATCATGGAATCAATTTCTGTATCTGACCTTGCACGCAAAATGAACCTCAAGGCTTCTGAAATTATTTCTAAACTTATGTCGATGGGAATGATGGTAACAATCACTCAGTCAATCGACTCAGATACTGCAACACTTTTAGCTGCAGAATATAACTGCGAAGTTCACCTCGTTTCGCTCTATGATGAAACTGTAATTGAATCAGATTCAGCAGGAGACGAAAACATGGTTGCTCGTCCACCAATCGTAACTGTTATGGGACACGTTGACCATGGTAAGACAAAAACTCTCGATGCAATCAGAAAGAGTCACGTTGCAGAAGGTGAAGCAGGCGGAATTACTCAGGCAATCGGTGCTTATTCTGTTACAACTCCAAAGGGTTCTATTACGTTCCTCGATACACCGGGACACGAAGCATTTACAATGATGCGTGCTCGTGGTGCACAGATTACGGATATTGTAGTTCTCGTTGTTGCAGCAGATGACGGTGTAATGCCTCAGACTCTCGAAGCCATTAACCACGCAAAGGATGCAAAAGTTCCTATCATCGTTGCCGTAAACAAAGTTGATAAACCAGAAGCAAATCCTGAGCGCGTTAAGACTCAGCTTTCTGAACTCGGTCTTACCCCGGAAGAATGGGGTGGAGACACTCAGTATGTTCATATTTCGGCTCTTAAGAAAGAAGGTATTGATGATCTTCTTGATGCAATCTTATTGCAGGCAGAAATGCTTGAACTTAAGAGTGCATGGGACTGCCGCGCAGAAGGAAAGATTCTTGAAAGCCGTGTAGATCAGGGACGTGGTGTTGTTGCAACAGTTGTTGTTCAGAAAGGTACACTGCATCAGGGTGATCCGTATGTTGCAGGAATTTATTCTGGCCGCGTACGTGCTATGTTTGATGACAAGGGAAAGAGAATCCAGGAAGCTGGACCTTCTACTCCTGTAGAAGTTCTCGGTATGGAAGAAATGCCTAATGCAGGTGATCCGTTCCAGGTAACAGAAAGCGAAAAAGATGCACGCGCAATTTCTGCAAAACGCCAGGAATTAAAGAGATACGAAGCTGCAAAAGCAGTTAAGAAAACAACTCTTGAATCCCTTTACAGCGATATTGCAGACAGCGAAATTAAAGAACTTAAAGTCATCATCAAGGCTGACTTACAGGGATCGGCCGAAGCTCTCAAGACATCACTTGAAAAACTTACAACAAGAGAGATTCGTCTTAACGTCATCCACTCAAGTGCCGGTGCAATCAACGAATCGGATGTTACACTTGCAGCTGCTGACTCAAATGCAATCATCATCGGATTTAACGTTCGTCCTACTCCAAAAGCAAAAGCTCTTGCAGAACAGGAAAGCGTAGAAATCAGAAAATATAATATCATCTATAAGTGTGTTGAAGAAATTCAGCAGGCTATGGAAGGTATGTTAAGTCCTGATACTAAAGAAGAAGTTATCGGTCAGGTTGAAGTTCGTGATACATTTAAAGTTCCGAAAATCGGTGTTATCGCAGGTTGTTACGTTACAGAGGGTCTTGTTAAAAAGACATGTACGGTTAACCTTATCCGTGACGGCATCGTAGTATTCAACGGAAAGATTGCTTCTCTCAAACGCTTTAAGGATGACGCAAAAGAAGTTCAGAAGGGCTTTGAATGCGGTATCGGTCTTGTTGACTGGCAGGATATTAAAGTCGGCGATACACTCGAAATCATTGACACTGTAGAAGTTGCTCGTAAGCTCGGAGATTCAATTTCTAAGGAAAAAGAAAAAGAAGCTAAAGAGAGCTCAGAAGCAGGAGATGCTCAATAATGGGTGAATACAGGCTTTTAAGACTTGGAGAACAGATCAGAAGCGAAATAGCAAACATGATTCTTCGCGGGGAAGTTAAAGATCCCCGTGTAAATCAGTTTCTGACCATAAACAGGGTCGAAGTAGTTTCTGACCTTGCTTATGCGAAAGTTTTTGTTTCTACATTCATGACAGACCAGCAGCTTGGAAAAGGCGTTCAGGGTTTACAGAGCGCTGCAGGTTTTATCCAGTCAACGATTGCAAAAAAACTTCGTATAAGACAGTTTCCTAAACTTACATTTGTAGCAGATACAAGTTTAAAAGACGGATTCAATATGGTAAAAAAACTTGACGAGCTCGCTTCCCATGATGCAGAAGTTGCGCGCAAGGCCGCAGAATCCGGATACAAATCAGAAAACACGGCAGAATAACGGGGCGAAATGGCTAAAAAAAACAGCAGTGTTTCGGGAATCGTTTTACTTGCAAAACGTCCGGGGCTTACAAGTTTTTCGTCTCTCAATGCCGTAAAAAAATCACTTGAAACATCTAAAGTCGGACATACAGGAACCCTTGACAGTTTTGCTCAGGGGCTTTTAGTTGTCTGCGTCGGAAATTTAACCCGGCTTGCTTCTCATATTACGGCCTTTGATAAATCTTACGAAGCTGTAATCGAGTTTGGAAGCGAGACTGATACTCTTGATCCAGGCGGAACAATAATAAAAACCGCACCGCTTCCGGGTTTATCAGAATTAAAGGATGCACTCAAAAAATTTTCTGGTACGATTGACCAGGAGCCTCCCGCATTTTCTGCACTTCATGTCGACGGACAGCGCGCAAGCGACCTTGTTCGTAAAGGACAGACAGTAAAATTAAAATCACGTCCTGTCACTGTTTTTGATTACGAAATTCTTGAGGTAAAATCAGAAGGCGAAAAAGTTAAATATGCACGTATCCGCTTTGATGTAAGCAAGGGCACTTATATAAGGTCGCTTGCGCGCGATATTGCTCTTGCATGCGGCAGTGCAGGGCATCTTGAAGGATTGCTTAGAACAAGAATCGGCTGCTTTGATTTACGAGAGGCTGCAGGCTTTGACTTACTTGAAGGTTTTACGATTGAAAGTGTGATAAAGAAAAACCGGGCAGAACGTGACGATGAGCGCGGCGCGTTTAGGGCTAAAAGTTTTTTTGATGATGAAAAACTTTTTGAACAGATAAAGTTAAAGATTAAGAAAATGGATTTTAAAATCGCGCAAACCTGTGGTCTTAAAACAGCCGTAATAAAAGATGATTTTATAGGACACTTTAAAAATGGAAGACTCTTAAAGTCTTCGTATTTTGATTCAATTCCGGCAGACAAAGAATCAGAAGCAGGAAAAGAAACAGAAACAAAATACGCTGTTTTTTCTAAAGATGAAAATTTTTTAGGAGTGATTCTTTTTTGCGGCGAAAAAATAAAATACGAATACGTAATTTCTGATAATTAATTTTTTTCGCATACCGTCTTTTGAAAAATCAGTCAAACTCGATGTCAAAGACGTCGCCTTTATAAAACTTCTGGCTGTCTTCAAAACCGCAGATTATGTCTGTAGAAGTAATTTCGACTCTTGTTCTTGTTCCGTTTATAAGACACTGATATACACCTTCCGGCGGAATTGCCTGAAGTATGTTTTCTTTAGGAAAAACGTAGCCGTCATTCTGCATCTGTATTTCAAGAGAATACGGACGCTCAAGAAGATCCTGAGCTTTTGAAAAAAATCTTTTTAATATAATTGAACGAATGTAAGAAGAACTGATTCTTTCTTTTTCTGTTCCGTTATCGTAGTAAACGTTTTCTACAAAATCAAATTTGATATTATTGTTTTCTGCAAAATATTTTATGGAAGAAGCGTCTGTCGAGCCTTTGTAGCCGCAGCGAAAGTCTATGCCTTCTGCAATATATTTCATATTGCACGAGTTAACGAGCATCTGTAAAAATTCGATTCCTTTAAGAGAGGCAAAAGTTTCGTCAAAATCAACGATAATTGCAAAATCGATTCCGAGGTTTTCAAAAAGTTTAAGACGCTGGTTTAATGTAGAAAGGTCGCCTTTATAATCGTCTGAGTGTTTTACACTGGGAAGAGGACGCTTAAATGAAACAACGCCCGAAAGTATTTTGTCTTTTTTGCAGTTTTCGACGAGGGTGGTTAAAAGAAGCCTGTGGCCTTTATGAAGACCGTCAAAACTTCCTATAGAAATTCCGCATCCTGTCTTAAAGAAACTTTGAGTATAATCATTTTCGATGTCGCGCTTAATCTGTTCCCAGTCAAAGATTTTCATAAGTCCATTATAGCACAAAAATCATTTTTTTTCACGCTCAGCATCAAAATAACAAGGCGTAAAACCTCCTGGTTTAAATTCACTTTATTAAATCCCCGCAATGTTATATAATAAATTCATTAAATTTCTTTGATTTTCGAGGTTTTTATGAACGAGCGCGTTAGTGCATTCCTTTCTAAACATAATTTTGTCCAGCACATTGATATTGACAGTTTTTCAAAAGCACTGCTTTCTGATATGAGAAACGGCATTGCAGGCAATAAATCTGACGAAGACATGATCCGTACATGGACGACTCCTCCACAAAAGGCTATTGCCGGCAAAAAGGTTATAGTTATTGATGCAGGCGGAACTAACTTCAGGTCCTGCCTCGTTTCATTCGACGAAAATGGAGTTCCTTCAATCAGCAATCTTGAAAAAACTTCGATGCCCGGCATAGAAAGGGAACTTTCGTTTACAGAATTTTTTGACCAGTTTGCAAAGAATCTTGAACACCTTAAAGGACTCTCAGATTCAATCGGATTCTGCTTTTCATATCCTACAGAAATTCAGAAAGACGGCGACGGAATCCTTTTAGGTTTTTCAAAAGAAGTTAAAGCTCCTGAAGTTGTAGGGAAGCCTATCGGTAAATCTTTAAGCGATGCACTTGTCGCACACGGCTGGGAAAGACCAAAGCGTATTTCACTTCTTAACGATACTGTTGCAGCACTTCTTGCAGGGGCTGCTTCGCGTTCAAAAAACGTGCAGTATTCGTCATATATCGGTTTTATCCTTGGAACAGGTATGAATGCGGCTTACATTCAGCCTGCAACAGACGTATCAAAGGATTTTGAAAAAGCTCAGATTGTTGTATGCGAATCGGGTAAATTCTGCAGTGTAGTTCAGTCTGACTTTGACAAGGCAGTTGATGCAAAAACTTCAAAGCCTGGAACCTTCCTTATGGAAAAAGGATGCTCGGGGGCATACCTTGGACCCCTTTCTTACGAAGCATTAAAGCTTGCAGCAGAAGAAGGCTGCTTTAGCCCTAAAGTTGCAGAAAAGATTAAAAAGCTTGAAAAGCTTACTTTAATAGAATCTGACGGATTTTTACACACTCCGTATGACAATACGACTACACTCGGTGCAATTTTTGCAGACGGCGGTACACAAGAGGATTATGGTTTTGCCTTTGATCTTCTTGATGCAATCGTTGAGCGTTCTGCACGATATGCCGCAACAATTCTTTCTGCCTGTGTCATTCAGAGCGGACAGGGAAAAGATCCTACAAAACCAGTGTGCATCCTTTGTAACGGTTCAACATATCACAAGACATACAAAGTTGCAGACCGCGTAAAGGGTTATCTTGAAGAAATCCTTACACGTCAGAAAGGGCTTTACTGGAAAATCGTTGCAGTAGAAAACGATATAACTTTAGGTGCCGCAATCGGTGGTTTAATTGAACGCTAAAAAAATAAAGACCGTACTGCTTGGATTTTTGATTCTTGCGTACGGTTTTTTTAATGCCCATGCAGAAAATAATTTTACGCGTTATATAATCAAAACAAAATATTTTGATGTAATTTATAAAAGTCCTTCAAAACAGACGGCTCTTCTTATTTCTAAAAATATCGATGACATTTATCTTGATATCCGCCGTTCTCTTAAAGTTGAACAATTCTATACCTTTAAGCGCTTTCCGGTTTACATCGAATATTCTACACAGGACCTTAATGCATATTATACTGAATATCCTTACAGACATATAAAATTTTACGATACGATTCCGTCTGCATATTCGACACTCACTAATTTTGAAAATACCGTTCTAGAAGTTTTACGCCACGAGCTTGTTCATGCGGTTTCGTACAACGTAAAAAACGGTTTTAACAGTTTTATAAGTGAGCTTTTCTTTAACGGTTTATCAAGTGCAGTTTTTACTGTCCCGACATCGATTGCAGAAGGAATTGCAGTTCAACAGGAAAGCGAAGGCGGAAAGGGAAGGCTTAATGATCCTTTTGCAACTCATGTAATAAAGCAGGCGATAATCGAAAACGCATGCCCGGATTTTACTCAGATTACCGGCGCAGATGACCGTTATCCGTATTCAGAAATTCCTTATATGTTTGGCGGGGAGTTTACTGATTTTGTTATAAATAAATACGGAAAGGATTTATACAGGGATTTCCTTTATGCTCTTACAAATAGGCAGAACAATTATTTTGTAACTTATAAAAAAGTTTTTAATACCAGGCTTGAATCAGATTTTAACGAGTTTATAAGTCAGGTAAAAATTCCTGATGTTACCGTAAATCCTTATGACACAGAAGGTATTACGGATTTTAATTATAAAATTAATTCTAAAACAAACTGCGAAACACTCTGTACGAGTTTTATTACAAAAGAAGAATCCGGAACTGCATGGATTTCTTATGCAAGCGGAGAAGTGTGGTTCTGTTCTAAAAAACAGGGCCGCGATAAAAACTCTGTTATAAAACCAAAAAAACTTTTTACATTAACAGGCGTTACAAAAATTTCTTTTTCCAGTGACGGAAGATATCTTGCCGCTTCAAGAACAATAAGTTCATTTGAAAGAAAAAATACTGCCGCAGTTTACGACATGAAAGAAAAATCCCTCATTTATTTTAATAAGACAGGGTATGAAGATGCATGCGTTTTAAGTCATAATGGCAAATATTATTTTGCGGCAGTTAAATCACAAAGTCAGGCTTCGAAAATCGAAATCTATTCTATCGAAACTAAAAAGTTTTCGCTTGTAAAGTCTATTGAACTTCCTTACGGAAAGTATGCCTTTAATCTTTCTGATGCAGGAAATCATGGTCTTGCCTTTATTTACCGCGAAGGTCTTAAGTCTTCTATTTTCTTGTATTATATAGATTTAGACCGTCTAGCGACGATAAGGGTTCCTGATGATATTTATATAAAAGATCTTTCGTGTACGGCTTACAATAATTTTATTACAGAGCAGAACGGAGCTGTCATGACTTTTTCTTATGCCGTTAAAGACAGCCTTCCGCGCCTTGGATTTTTAACGTTAAATCTTTCTGACTCTCACGTCGTCCGTTCAACGCTCCATCTTATGGAAACAGATGTCTCAGGCGGAATTTATTCTCCGACTCTTTATTTTTCTTCTAAGAGCCAGAAGCTTCCTTCTGTAATTTATTCTTCGCATTTTTTCAGGAGTGCAAAGATTTCTGTAATCGATACGGATAAATTTGAATTTAGAAAATTCAGCATTCCGTTTGAAGAAAAAGAAAATGCGTTTGGTGGTGGAATGGGATTTCAAAACGCCGAAAGCTTCATCGATAAAAAATTTAATCCGTTTGATTACGCATTCCGCGGAATCTTTGCTCCGTTCAGCACGATTATAATAAGCAATGACGCGTTTAATATAACTTCACTCGGTCTTCTTGGGCTTACGTGGCACGCAGATTCTTATCAGATTTCGTGCGGCTTTGATCCGCTTACAATGTGTTATGGAATTAACGGCGCACTTTTTAAATACTCTGATACGCAGAATGCATATTTTTATCTCATATCAAATGCAGTCTTTGATAAAGAGGCTTTTAAACAGACTTACAGTTTTTCTGAAATACTAATTAATATTCCTGTCATGTCGCATTCGAGCATACAGCTTATGAGCAGCAATTCGTTTTTTTACGGTCATCCTGTTGAATTTGATTTTAACGAACTTTTTATTCCGCGCGAAAACACAAAGACTTCGACAAGTTTTTCGAGTACAGAAGCCGTCGTTTTTTCTACGCTTCGAAAAAGCGGAAACGGTGCTCATGAAAAGAAGGGCCTCTTTTTTGGTCCGCACATGAACTATTCTTATTATCATTCAGTTTATGAAAAAACGGGAAATCTTCGTGCTGACGGTGACGGATTTAATCTCGGACTTATCGCAGGTTTTTCTGTTTCTGATTTTATTCCGCTTGATGTAAGAGCATATCTTTTTACGGATATTTTAAGGTTTACAAGCGTTGACTGTTCTGCAGTTCTTTTTTCGTTTGAAGTACAGAAGGGAACGAAGGATTTTTTTATTCCGCTTTATCTTAACAGGATTTATTTTACGGCCGGCTACAAGGGTGANNAACTTTTTTACGAAAAAAAAATTTCTATGGCAGCCTTTAAGCCGGATGAAGTGCGTGACGGCATAAAAAACGGCCATTTTGACCAGTCGGTAAGTCTTGGCTTAAATGTTGAATTTACTCTAAATACGGGAGTCCTTGTCAAACTTGGGACAATCGGACTTGGAACGGATGTGGTTCTTTTCTTAAAAGACGGCCAGAACCCGTATATAGGAATTTTACCAAAACTATCTAGTAAACTTGTTTTTTAACCGATAATGGAGTAAAATATAGAGAATAGGGGAAAAATCGTGGCAAAATCAGGTTCTTTAGGAAAAACAATCGTTTTACTTATTTTGGTAATAATTCTCTTGATTGGCGGACTTTTATGGTTTGACTTTATCGGTGTAATTCACGTAAAGTCATTGTTCTCTCCTTTCTATAAGGCAATAGGACTACAGCCTCAGACTTCGACTACAGCCACAAATTCAAGACCTCTTATAGCCGACCTGGACCAGGACAGACTGGACAAACAGCGCGAATCCCTCGAAATATTCAAGCAGGAGCTCGAAAAACGCGAGTCTGACATTGAAATTTCAGAAAAAAAGAACGAACAGATAGCCCTTGAAATAGAAAATCGCGAAAAATCTTTGGAAGAACGCGAAAAAACATTTAACAATGAGAAAGAAAAGTACGATAAGAAAGAAGTAAACATCGTACAAATTGCTGCAAACTTAGAAGGTATGCAACCAAAGAACGCAGTTGAGATCCTGTCTGCTATGGATGATCAGCTGGTGATTGACGTCCTTCGAAAGGTTGAAGAAAGGGCACGTGCCAACAATACAAGCTCGATGGTTGCTTACTGGCTTTCTCTCATGGATGCCAACAGAGCCGCTACAATCCAGCGAAAAATGGTTTCGAAGCCTGTTTCACTTGATGACGAAGATGAATAATTAATCTTTTGCATCACGGTAATTTCACGGTTTATGGCTGCGTCGCAGTCTTAAAAAAGATGGAGGTTACCGAATGCAGGGATTGAATGTAAATTTAGATTCGACCTATATTCCACAGACAGCCAGGGATACTCAGAACAGTCAGGATTTTAACCGACCGGAAGGCGAGGTTTCTTTTGTTTCCATGCTGAACAGAGAAATTGAGCTCAAGGAAAATCCGATATCCGACAATTCCCGCGCGTCTAAAACCGACATGGATGTATCAAAAAGTTCTTCTAAAGACGATTACAGCAAAGAAGAAAAAGTTGCTTTTGCCGACAGGGATGTTAAGAAGAATCAGGATAATCCGACTAACGAAAAAACAGAATCTGTAGAAAAGCCTTCTTCAAAAAAAGAAAATCTTTCTGATAAAGAAAAAGTTTCTGAAAAGAAAGAAGACAACGAGCAGTTTGTAAGCCGCATCATGTATCTTAAAGATAAAGTTGATGCAGAAAAAATCAACAGAATGCTCAGGGATTCTAAAGAAAACAAGGTAGAGCTTGCAGAACATAAACTGCATCTTGTTTCTGTTAAGTCAGATGACGAAAATCCTGAATTTATTATAGAGCAGGCAAAAAATCTTAAGTCACTTATAAAAGATGATGACGAAAAAGATTTGTCAGCCGTTCAGATTTTAGATTTAAAAGAACAGAAGCCGATTTTAAATTACTCAGAAAACTTTTCTGAAAATTTAAATGCAAAAAATTCTGCAAAAGAAATTAAACCTAAGAAAGATGTAAAAAAACTTTCTGATGTAATTTCTGTAACAGATTTAAGAACAGAGAAAAAAGAAACTGTTGTTTCTGCAAAGAAAACAGATTTTGTTGCATCGATAAAGCAGACATCAAATGATAATGCTCAGGTGACAATGGAATTAAATGCAAATGCAGAAAAAAATATTCTGTCACTTGATGCACAGACAGCAGGTGCCCAGGGCTCTACATTCCAGGCAATGCTTGAAAATCAGATAACAGAAAATGCAGCAGATTTCGTAAAAGCCGGAAACATCGTTCTTAAGGATAACAACGTTGGAAACATTAATCTTATCCTTCATCCAGAAAGTCTTGGTAATGTTAAGATAAGTCTGGAATTATCCGATAAGGTTATTACCGGAAAAATCCTGGTGTCAAGTCAGGAAGCTTTTAATGCATTTAATTCTACACAGAACAGCTTAAAGGCAGCCTTCATTGACAGCGGTTTTGAATCTGCAAGCTTTGATGTTTCTTATGCAAACCAGGGTCAGCAGTTTACAGGAAACGGCAATCAGGACAACAGCCAGAATGAAAAATATGCGGCAAAACTTTATGACAATTTTGTTGCAGAAAATTATTCAGTTGTTGAAAATAATTCCGATAGTTTAAACGATGTTCGGGATTACTCGATAAACATAGTTGCATAAAATAAAGAGGTGAATGATGGAAATCAACGGAGTAAATTTTAATCCACAGATGAATCCACAGGAAATGTTTGAGACACAGTTGAAAGTTGATGCTCACAATAAAGAGAATACTTTCGAAGGTCGTCAGATTAAAAATCAGCTTGATAAGGATGACTTCTTAAAACTGCTTATTACACAGTTGTCCCATCAGGATCCTACACAGCCAATGGACAATACAGAATTTGTTGCACAGATGGCACAGTTCTCATCTCTGGAACAGATGCACAATATGTCAGAAGGCTTTACTAAGATGGCTGCTTTTATGAACAACAGCGAAGCAGTTTCAACGCTTGGTAAGACTGTTCAGATTGAAGTTGGCGAAAATCAGATAACAGGCGTTGTCGAAAGTGTTACACGTGGAGAAGTTCCACAGGTGCTTGTAAACGGCAACTATTATAACTTAGAACACATTAACGCAGTATACGGATACTAAAACGAGGGTAGCTATATGATGAGATCACTTTATTCTGGTGTATCAGGAATGCAGAATCACCAGACAAGAATGGACGTAATTGGAAACAACGTTTCTAATGTTAACACATGGGGCTTTAAAAAAGGTCGTGTTGATTTTCAGGATATGATATCACAGCAGCTTTCGGGCGCTGCAGCACCTACTACAGAAGTTGGTGGTGTAAACCCTAAAGAAGTTGGACTTGGTGTTCAGATTGCTGCAATCAATACAATCCATACACAGGGTAACTTGCAGACAACTGGTGTAAACACTGATATCGCAATTCAGGGAAACGGTTTCTTTGTATTAAAACAGGGCGATCAGTCATTCTACACAAGAGCAGGTGCTTTTAGTGTTGATAAAGAAGGAACTCTCGTTAACCCTGCAAACGGTATGCGCGTTCAGGGATGGATGGCTCGCCAGGTAAACGGTCAGTCAATCATTCAGACTGCTGCAACACCTACAGACTTAGTAATTCCGTTGGGACAGAAAGATCCTGCACAGGCTACAGAAAACGTTAAGTTCCTCTGTAACTTAAATAAAAATACTCCTGAAATTCTTGAAGGTGCTTCAGAAGAAGATATCCTTCGCGGAACATGGAATACAGAATTTAAAATTTATGACAGCTTCGGTAACGAACATCTTTTGTCTGTAGATTTTACACGTGTTGTTGGAAATCCAAACCAGTGGCAGGCAAGAGTTCGCGTTGACGTAGAAAATGAAGACTTTACACAGACACGTGTTGGTCTTGGTACTACAGACGGAATGGGTGAAACTTTCGTAATCAATTTTGATAATCACGGAACACTCCAGTCAGTAACAGACTCTGCTGGAAACGTAACAAACCCTGAAGGCGAAATCGTTTTACAGGCTTCGTTCACAGTTCCTAATGCAAATCCTGACGAAGAAGGAAACCCTACAAGACAGACATTTAACATTAACCTTGGAACAATCGGAAGTCAGAAAGATACTGTAACACAGAGTGCTGCAGATTCTTCTACAAAAGCATGGTTCCAGGACGGACATAAAATGGGATATCTTAACAACTTTAAGATTGACCAGAGCGGTGTAATTACCGGCGTATATTCAAACGGAACAAACCGTGCAATCGGTAAAATTGCAATGGCAACATTTACTAACCAGGGCGGTCTTGAAAAAGCCGGAGACAACACTTATGTTGAATCGAACAACTCTGGTATTGCAAACATCGGTGAATCTGGAATTGCAGGCAAAGGAAAGCTCTTAGCTGGCGCCCTTGAAATGTCAAACGTTGATCTTACACAGGAAATGGTTGATATGATTACAACACAGCGCGGCTTCCAGTCTAACGCTAAGACAATCCAGACTTCAGATACAATGCTTGAAACAGTATTGAGCTTAAAGCGCTAATAACCAGATTGTAAATAGCTTAAGATAAAAAAACACTTTGCATCTTTTAAGATTGCAAAGTGTTTTTTTTTATGTGAATAAAAATCCGCGCTGTGTAAAATTATAATTTAAATCTTATTGAGGCGCCGGCTGACCAGATTTCATTTTTAAAGTCATAAGAACCGGTTGCATCAAGTTCAAATGTTCCGATTTTAAAACCAAATCCACCGAAAATCTGTGGTATAAAAGAATCTTTAAACTCTGTTTTAACTGAACCGCTGCCTGAGTGTACGACTGTCATTCCGTTATTTAAACCTGCAGAACTTTTCCAGCTGTAAGAACTGTCTGCTTCTGACCAGATTGCTCTAAAGCCGATGAAAGGAGTAAAAAAGATTATTGTTTTTGAAAGCTGTGCTTCTGCAACTATTGCCTGCATTGTGCTTGAACTTTTTACTTCCTGACTTCCTGCAGATTTTCCTATCGATGTATTTACATAATAGTATCCGGCTCCTACAGAAAGCTGCGGTAGAGGTCCGATTCCTTTAAGAAGCGCGTAGCGTAAATCTCCGCCGATGGCAAAATACTCAAAATCGATTTTTTCAAAAGTTCTCCCGAGTTTTTCTGTATTTACCATAGAAAAAGAAAAACCTGCATCAAAAGGAAGAAAAATTCCTCCCAGCCGTGCATTAAAGTTTATCGTAGGAAAAAGAAATGAATCTGGTATCGAATAGATTCCTGTCATCTTTGCGGCATTCGATAAATCTTTGATATCAAGCTGTGTTACAGAGCCATCTATACCGACTGCAAAATGCATCGGAAGGGAAGGAACAAATTTTCCTATCCATGCATCCGCATAAGTATTTGTCTGTACTGCAGCATTAGGAATTACTGCTGTAAGCTGTCTTGAAAAACCTTCAAGATGAGAATCGATTTTAGAAACTTCGTTCTGTGCAAATGCTCCGTGGCCGAGCGCGAGCGTTAAAAATAAGATGGCCGGTATTTTTAATTTCATATTTTATCTCCCGATGTAAAAAAAACAAATTAGCAGATCTCTTAGTTACAGCACAGTATATCAGTCATTTGAGTTGAATTCAATTTAATAAATTTCTTAAAAATTAAGTTTAAACCTATTGACACAAATTAATATTTTTTTTATATTAGTTATCACACGCCGCGATAGCTCAGTTGGTAGAGCGCCGGACTGAAAATCCGTATGTCGTCAGTTCGATTCTGACTCGTGGCACTTGGCTGAAAGACTTCTGGTTTTTCAGCCTTTTTTTTGGTTTTTGAGTTGATTCCGCCTGTAATATTTATGCTGAATTGGGTAAAAATGACTTTGTCGGGTGTATCAAAATTACTCACTTGTTAATAACCACTTTATCTACTATAATATATTTCATGGAATGGATAATTTTATACAGAGATGACCTCGAGAAAGCAGCAAACGAAACAAAGGAAATGCTGCTTGTTCATAATATAGAATCTACTATCGTGCCGATTGCTAAAATTGCAGATCTGCAGGACGAAAAAATCAATGAATCGGTAAAAAATGCGACTCACTGCGTTCTTTTTGATAACCAGCTTCTTCTTGAAGATAAGATTTCGTTTTTTTACGGATATCTTGTAGGGCGTGTAAAAAAGTTTTTCTCGCTTACAAATGAGTGGGCAAAAAATATGGAATTTTTTAAGAACGTTTTTCTTTTTAAAGGAGAAAATGCGCTTAAAAAAGGACTTGAAAAACAACTTGATGCAATTAAGACAGAAGAAAGATCGCGCGAAGCTTTTTCTAATCTTTTTAACGAAGGGATTCCATATACAGCAGATTGTTTTGCATACCATATTTCTAAAAACAATTTAAAAGTCTGCCAGGATTTTGTTGATGCAGGAATAAGCATTAATACGAGAACTGAAGAAGGAACTCCGATGCTTAATGTTGCAATCAGGGCAGAGCAGAGCGAAGCGGTTAACTGGATTTTATCTCAGAATGTTGATATCGATGCTGTTTCTAACGACAGAGGTTATTCTGCCGTAATGGATGCAGTATGGAAAAATAATTACGAACTTACTAAAATTCTGATTGAACGTGGCGCAAACTTAAATTTCATAAGCCGCGACGGTCAGTCGGTTTTAGTTCTTGCAGTCGGAGCAGGGAAATTTGATATTTGTAAACTTCTTGCAGAGTCTGGTGCTGATCCTGACGTAAAAGACCAGATGGGTATGTCTGCCTATGAGTATGCAAAACTCTTTGGCAAAAAAGACATTGCACAGATGCTTGAAAAATATCATAAAGAATAAACAAAATAAACGAGCACAAAAAAATGAAAAAAAACAAAACTAAAAAAATTACCGTAGCGTTTGCCGGCGGTGGAACAGGCGGGCATATTTATCCGGGACTTGCAATTGCAGATGAGTTAAAGGAACTCTGCAAGAAAAAAGATGTCCCTTTAAATCTTGTTTGGATAGGAAACTGTTCTAAAATGGACAGAAATATAGTCGAGTCAAATCTGGGACTTGATGATCTTCCTTCTGTAAATAAGTTTTACGGAATTCCTTCGGGAAAATTAAGGCGTTATTTTTCTTTAAAGAATTTTACAGACCTTTTTAAAATTGCGGCCGGCTGTATTGCTTCTTTTTTTATTCTGTTAAAAGAAAAGCCTGTCGTTCTTTTTAGTAAGGGTGGGTTTGTAAGTGTTCCGCCTTGTGTAGTTGCAAAACTCCTCGGAATAAAAGTTTATACGCATGAATGTGATTTTACACCTGGACTTGCGACTAAGATTAACAGTCGTTTTGCTACAAAGATTCTTTTATCTTATGAAGAGACAAAAGAGTTCATGCAGAAAGATTTTGCAGAAAAAGCACTGGTTACCGGAAATCCTGTTCGTCCTGTGTTTTATTCAACTGATGCAAAGATAGGAAAGGATTTCGTTAACTTTGGTTATTCGAAAAAGACAAAGCCTGTTCTTTTTGTTATGGGCGGTTCTCTTGGTGCAAAGCAGATTAATGACCTTGTATTTGAAAACATCGAATTTTTGTGCAAGAGATTTTATGTCGTTCATCAGACAGGAATTAAAAATCAGGATTCGATTCCTGTAATTCCTGACAGCGTGCTTGACAGTTACAGACAGTTTCCGTTTATTTATGAGCAGATGCCGCATGTAATGGAATATGCAGATGTAATTCTTTCGCGCGCCGGTGCCAACAGTCTCTGGGAGTGTGCTGTTTTGAAAAAGCCTGTTGTCCTGATTCCGCTTTGTGGTTCCGGAACGAGAGGAGATCAGGTTGACAATGCAGAGTTTTTTGAAAAGAAAGGCGCTGCGATTGTTCTTAAGGGCGAGTATGCTTCTTCTGATCCTTTAAAGAATGCTTTGAGCGCCATGCTTGATGCTAAAAAGAGAAAGCTCTTTTCTGAAGCAATGGCAGCTTTGCTTGATAAAAAGAGAAGTGCAGAAAAAATTGCAGATCTGATTTTTGACGACTGCATAAACAATATAAAATAAGGAAGGTGCTTAAATGCCGTTTGGACTTACGCCGGTTGATATCTGTTTTATTCTTATCACTCTTATTTTAAGTATAAGGGCAGCGATTAAAGGTTTTATCGATGACTTTTTCGGACTTGGAACTTTTATCTTTGGTGCGTACCTTGCGTACTTTTTTATGCCAAAGCTTTCGCCGTATCTCGAAGCGTGCATGAACCCTACGATTGCAAAAATTCTTTCGTTCCTTCTTATTTTTATAATCATATTCCTCGTTGTTAAAATAATTCAGCTTGCATTAAAGTCTGTTTTCTCGGGAAGCATTTTAAAGAGCCTTGATCACGGACTTGGATTTCTTTTTGGAATTGCAGAAGGCTTTTTTGTAATCGTTCTAATTTTTATCGTCCTTGATGCTTTGAGTACATGGTTCAGTTTTCCGATTATCAAGGAAAGTCTTTTCTATAAATATTTTAACGGATTTATAAACAGCACAAGTTCCAAGCTGCTGGAGAGCGCTTAATGTACGAAAATCTTTTATATCAGAATACAGATTCTCTTTTAAGCGATGATATAAAAAACGACAGACTCCCGGGTTCGATTTTATTTTCCGGGCCTGATGCTTCTGGTAAGCTTACGGCAGCGCTTGAAACTGCAAGAATTCTTTCGTGCAAGGATAAGGTGCCTGGAAAGTGGCAGTGTACATGCTCTTCGTGTCTTTCTCATAAAGCGCTTTTGAGTTCCAATGTAGTTCTTTTAGGACCGCGTGACTGCAGCCTTGAGATTTCTGCTGCAAAAAAAACTTTTTTAAATGCCTTTTTAAGCGGTCAGCATGAGGATGCAGCGCGCTATCTTTTTTTAAGAAGCATTCGAAAATTAACGATGCGCTTTAATCCTGTTTTATGGCAGGATAGTGACAAGCTTTCTAAGATTTCTGCCTATATGCAGGATATTGATGAGCTTTTAGAAGAAATTGATTTTCCGCGTGAACTTCCTGATTTTGATGACCTTTCAAAAATTTGCGATAAACTTGAAAAAGAGGCTTTAGAATTTGAAGAAGAGTTGATGTATGACTCTATTTCAATTGCACAGATAAGAAATCTTTCTCAGTGGGCACATATTTCACTTTCTGAAGGAAAAAAGGTTGTAATAATCGAAAAGGCAGAGAGAATGCTTGAGGGGGTTAGAAATGCGCTTTTAAAAATCCTTGAAGAGCCGCCTGAAAATACTGTATTTATTTTAACTACGAGCAAAAGAAACTCTGTAATGCCTACAATTCTTTCGCGCGTAAGAACTTATAATTTTACAGCCCGTACGCAGGCTCAGAGTGCAGATATAATCGACAGGGTTTATCATGAAAAATTTGATGGCTCAATCGAACAGTATCTGCAGCAGTTTCTTTCTGTTTCACCTGATCTTATTAAACAGTATTCAACGCAATTTTATGAAGAGATTATTAACGGTCATATTCCTGACCTTGCACAGCTTATAAGTAACTGCAATAAATTTGACCCGCGTACAATTTTAAGAATCTTTTTTGTAAATCTTTATGATATTCAAAAAAGTGCTTTAAAAACTGCCCGTGGTACTTATGCAAGTTCAAAATGTACTAAGGCTATATGCGATGCATGGAATAATATAACAGTTTATAATCAGAACGTGCTTTCTGCGCTGGAAAATCTAGTAAAGGAAATTGCTCTGATTAACCGTCAGAACGAAAATGCACTTTTAGAGGCCTATGTCAAACTTTAACACAAGAATATCAGAAAAGATTTCAAAACTTTCGGATTCTCAGATTCAGGGGCTCTTTGAAGCAATGAGCGCCGACAATCAGATGTTAAACTCGATAATCCAGTCTTTAACTTCTGGAATTTTAATCGTAAATAATGACTGGGTTCCCGTTCATTTAAATAAGGCTGTAGACAGGTTTGTTCTTTTTTCTACAGATCCGATGGACGCAAATGCAGAAAAAATAAGCCTTTCAGAAATCGTAAAGGATGAAGATATAGCAGCATTTTTTAAAGACTGTAAGGATTTAAATAAAACAAATGTATCGCAGGAATTTACGATTTCAAATAACGGTGGCTCCGTAAGATTTATTACGATAACTGTTACACCTTTTTTAAGTAACGAGGAACTTGCAGGAAATATAATCATATTCCGCGATATAACAGAAAAACGTAACCAGGAAATTCTTTTGCACCGCATGGAAAGTCTTGCAAGCCTTACAAATCTTGCCGCAAGCGTTGCTCATGAAATTAAAAATCCGCTTGGTGCAATAAGCATTCATATTCAGCTTTTGCAGAAAGCGATTGCAAAGGCGAGGGGAAAGGATAATCAGATTCCTGATAAAAAATTTGTAGAAAATTATCTTGATATCGTTAACGAAGAAATTGATAACTTAAATAAAATCGTTGTGGATTTCCTTTTTGCAGTCCGCCCGGTAAGTGCAAATCTTGAACTCTTACATCCGAATCAGATTATCGAAAAGCTTGTTGATTTTCTTAAGCCGGAATATGACAAGGAAAAAATCGGCATCGAAGTTGAACTTTGTAAGGAAGACATAAGGCTTTTACTTGATGAAAAGCTTTTTCGCGAAGTAATAGTTAATCTTTCGCAGAATGCAATTTATGCGATAAACGAAAATAAGAAAATAAAAGACGGCTGTCTAAAAATAAAGACTTACATAAAAGATGACAGATATCATCTTGAGATTTCTGACAACGGCTGCGGTATGACAGAAGAAAAAGTCTCGCGCATCTTTGAGCCGTATTATACGACAAAGGCAACCGGAACGGGACTTGGACTTACGATGGTTTATAAAATCATCAAGGAATTTTCAGGCGATATCAATGTTGAATCCGAGCTTAATAAAGGAACTACATTCTTTATTTCGATTCCGGTTCCGCAGCTCGACAGACGCCTTTTGTCTTTTGATGGTGAAAAGCCTCAATCAAAAAAAATGCCGGACAGTACTGGTTATGACAGTGAAAGCGAAGAAGGTAAAAAATGAAATTTACTCTTTTAATTATTGATGATGAAAAAAATATCCGCGAAGGTCTTGCAGCCAATTTTGAAATGGAAGGGTATAATGTAAAGCTTGCAGAAGACGGTCAGACAGGTCTTGACTTAATTGCAAAAGGGGACATTGACCTTGTAATTACAGACTTAAGGATGCCGGGTGTAAGTGGCGAAGAGGTTTTAAGAAAGGTTGCGACAGAAACCCCTGGAATCCCTGTAATCGTTTTAACAGGGCACGGAAGCATAGATTCTGCAGTTGATGCGATGAGAAACGGCGCATATGACTTTTTGACAAAGCCATTGAATCTTGACCAGCTTTCGATGATTGTAAAGCGTGCACTTGAAAACCGTGAACTTTCGCTCCAGCATAAACAGTTAAAGCAGGAAGTAGAAAAAAATCATTCTCTTGACAATATAATCGGAAAAAGCGCTCAGATGCAGAAAGTATTTGAGCTTATTAAAAAGGTTGCATCTTCAAAGGCTTCTGTATTGATTACAGGCGAAAGCGGTGTAGGTAAGGAAGTTGTGGCAGACGCAATACACAAGCTTTCGCCGAGACAGGACCACCAGTGTATAAAGGTACATTGTGCGGCCCTTAGCGAAACCCTTTTGGAAAGCGAGCTTTTTGGTCATGAAAAGGGTGCTTTTACGGGAGCAGACAGCCTTGTAAAGGGCCGCTTTGAGCTTGCCCACAACAGTACTATTTTCCTCGATGAAATAGGTGAGATAAATCCGGCTGTACAGATAAAGATTCTGCGCGTGCTGCAGGAAAAAGCGTTTGAGCGCGTAGGCGGAACAGAAACAATAAGCGTAGATGTACGCATAATTGCCGCAACAAACAGAAATCTCGAAGAAGAAGTAAAAAAAGGAAATTTCAGAGAGGATCTTTATTACAGATTAAATGTAATTCATATTCATGTTCCGCCGCTTCGTGACAGAAAAGATGACATACCGCTTTTGATTGCACATTTTCTCGAAGAGTTTTCGCGCGAAAACGCAAAGGATATTAAATCAATTGACGCACGCGCAAAATCTGCCATGTACAATTATAACTGGCCGGGAAATATCCGCGAACTAAGAAACTGCATAGAAAGTGCAGTCGTAATGTGTTCCGGAGATGAGATAAAACTCGAAGACCTTCCTCCGACGGTAAGCAATGCAGGGGAAGAAAAATCAATTTCGATTCCTGCATCTGCAACTTTAGACGAAGCAGAAAAAATCATAATAATGCAGACTCTTGCTGCAAACAAAAACAATAAGTCAAAGACTGCTGAGCTTTTAGGAATCGGCAGAAAAACATTACACCGTAAACTTGAAGAATACGGTGTAAATGATGACGAGGAATAATTTTTTAAAACCTAAAAGATAAACTAGATGATTGTTCCGCTTGGAATAACGGCATTCTTTCTTATTACGATTATTCCGTCTGCAACATAGAAGTTACCGTAATCGCCGTTGTCGTACTTTTTGCCGCTTACATTTATAGAACAGTTGTCACCGATTCTTACGTTTTTATCGATGATTGTCTTTGCAATGTGGCAGTGTTTTCCGATTCCCATGTTTGGCGTATTTGATTTTGCGTTTGCTTCTTTTTCTTCGTCAGATTCATAGAAGTCTGCACCCATCGTGATAACTCCGTCGAGCACAGTTCCGCTTTCGATAATTGAACGAAGTCCAATGACAGAATGGGTTATCATAGAATCTGTAATTACACATCCGTCACTTGCAAGACATGCAGTCAAGTCTGCGTGGTTCATTTTACAAGGCGGAAGGTTTGTAAGCTGTGTAAAGATCGGTTTTCTTTCATCATAGAAATTAAATTGTGGTTTAACATTTGTAAGGTCGAGAGTTGCTTCGTAGAAACTCTTGATTGTTCCGATGTCTTCCCAGTAGCCGTCAAAAATGTAAGAATTGATTTTCTTAGATTTGATTGCCATAGGAATGATTTCTTTACCAAAGTCCTGCTTGTCGTTATTTAATACTTCTTCCATTGTGTCGGCATTAAAGATGTAAATACCCATAGAAGCAAGATATTCTTTTTCTTTTGGAAGCATCGGGTCGCGTGAATTTTCCGGAATCTTCCAGTCATCGATGTTAAGATCCGGAGCCGGTTTTTCCATAAATTCTGTGATGCGGTTGTCGCCATCGATTTTCATGATACCAAAGCCGGATGCATCGCTTCTGTTAACTGCGATTGTTGCAATCGTAACGTCTGCGCCGCTTTCGATATGCTTTTTCATGAACTCCTTGAGGTTCATGCGGTAGAGCTGGTCACCAGAAAGAATTATGTAGTGTGTCGGCTTTTGTGTCTTAAAGTGGATGAAGTTCTTGCGTACTGCATCGGCAGTTCCTTCGTACCAGCCTGAATGTTCCAGAGTCTGTTCCGCAGCGAGAATCTCAACAAAGCCGTTTGAGAAACGGTCAAAGTTATATGAGTTAGTAATGTGAAGGTGGAGCGAAGCCGAGTTGAACTGTGTTAAAAGGTATATCTTTTTAAATCCTGAGTTAATACAGTTAGAAATCGGGATATCAACGATACGGTATTTTCCGCCGAACGAAACGGCTGGTTTAGAACGTTCTTTTGTTAAAGGATAAAGACGGGTTCCTTTACCGCCTCCAAGAATGAGGCTTAAAACTCTTGATTCATCAAATTCTTTTGGCATTTTGTGACCCTCCAAGGTGTTTAATAAATTAGTTTTTTTAATGATACGTAAGTCCAGAAATTGATATATTTTGAACTTTTGTTCTATTATAAAACCGAAATCCTCGATTTGCAACTTTTTTCTATTTTTTTCTATAAATTTGGGCAGAATTTGAGTCAGTTCAGCTTAAAAAATTTCCCTAAACTCAAAAAATCAAAAACCGATAATTAAGGTAAGATTTCTAATACGAGGGGTAAATTTATGATTCGAGGATGGTATACGGGTGCCAGCGGAATGAATGTCCAGCAGCAGCGCCTTGATACAATTGCAAATAACCTTGCTAACGTTGATACTGCAGGGTTTAAAAAAGACGTTACGTCGGTAAAATCGTTCAGCGAGCTTCTTTTAAGAAGACAGGATGCTGACGGTGTCTATGAAAATATTTTCGGAAGCGCAGACGCAGCTCCTATCATCGGAAAACTCGGTACAGGCTGCGAAACAAATGAGAATTTCATCGATTTTACAGAAGGATCGCTTCGCCTCACTGACACACCTACAGATTTTGCTCTCCATGGAAAAGGATTTTTTGTAATTATGACTCCGGAAGGAGAAAGATATACACGAAACGGAAATTTTATGCTCGGTAAAGAAGGCATTCTCGAAACTAAAGACGGTTATCCTGTTTTAGGTGAGAACGGCTACATTTATCTTGAGGATGATAAGTTTAAAGTTAATGAAGACGGAATTATTGTAACAAAGGACAATGAAGTCGTAGACAGATTCCGCTGTGTAAGATTTGACAACGAGCGCTATCTTAAAAAGATTGGAAACAGCATGTATCTTGATAATGATATATCAGGGCCGGCTCATATTGCAGAAGGTGATGAGCGCCCTCAGTTCATTCAGAATTATATGGAAACGTCAAATGTTAATGTCGTAAACGAAATGGTTCGTATGATCGAAGTAAACCGCGCTTACGAAGCAAATCAGAAGACGATACAGTCAGAAGATGCAATGATGAATACATTGTGGAACCGTGTTGCATCTGTTCAGCGTTAAAAAGGAGTAAGTTAAGATGGTAAGAAGTTTGTGGACAGCCGCTACAGGCATGAACGGACAGCAGGCAAATATTGATGCAATTTCAAACAACCTTTCAAACGTAAATACAACAGGTTACAAACAGCAGCGTGTAGAATTTGAAGATTTGATTTATCAGAATTTAAAACTTGCAGGAACTCCTGCAACAGAAGATACAGTTAATCCTGTAGGAATCCAGCAGGGTGCCGGTGTTAAAGTTGCTGCAACTCAGCGCATTTTTGGTCAGGGTTCTTTGCAGGCAACTGGTGTAGATACTGACGTTGCAATCGTAGGCGAGGGCTTTATGAGAGTTCAGCGTTATGACGGAAGCTACGCATACACACGTGACGGTGCATTAAAAGTTGATATGACAGGGCAGCTTGTAACTTCTGAAGGTCTTCGTGTAATGCCAGAAATAATTCTTCCGGAAAATTTTGACATCAGAAGCCTTACGATTACTGATCACGGAAAAGTAACTGTAAAAGTTGCAGGTGATGATATTCCGGTAGAAGTTGGTCAGCTTGAATTATACCGCTTTCCTAACCAGGTAGGTCTTGAAGCAATCGGTGACAGTTTGTTTAAAGTAACAAATGCATCAGGCGAAGCAATTCCGGGAATTCCGGGCCAGGAAGGAACAGGAATTTTTAAACATAAATTCCTTGAAATGTCTAACGTTTCGGTTGTAAACGAAATGGTTCAGATGATTGTTGCACAGCGTGCTTACGAGTTTAACTCAAAGGCAATCCAGACATCAGATTCGATGTTAAGCGTTGCTGCAAACTTAAAGAGATAAGTTAATATGATATAGCGCGGGTTTTTTCTGCGCTATTATGGTGGGATAAATAAGGGGATATATTATGACAGGAATTACGGGACTTGGAAGTTTAACACAGAGCAGTACAGTTTTATCAAACGCAAAGGCAAGGGCAGAAGACTCCCGCTTTGATGATCTTGTTAAATCTGCACAGAGCACTGTTTCTAGTGACAAGGTTTTAAAACACGATACACGTCTTAACGGTGATATTGCAAGTGATTTTTCTTCTTCTCACATAAGCGAAGCAGATAAAAGTGCTCGTATTTCTGGATTTGCAGCCAACACAGCAAAAGCCCACGGTAAAAAAACAATCGATAAAACTTCTAAGTTATACGAAAAATCTCTCGAACTTGAATCCTTCTTTGTAAAAATGATGGTAGACTCGATGAGAAAAACAGTAACAAAAGCAAACGGAGATGCAGGCTTTGCACAGAAAATGTACGAAGATATGCTCTATGATGAATACACTACAGCACTTACAAAGAATGCCGGATTCGGTATTGCAGATGCGATTTACCTCGAATTGAGCCGCTGATATAAAAAATAAAAGTTTTTCCTCCAGAAGAGGTCCCGGTCGTATGGCTCGGGACCTTTTTTTTAAAGCATTCCGGCAAGCGCTCATGATACTAAAATCTGGCACCTTATATTTATAAAACCCGGCAACCACGTGCAGTTGAATCTGCCCCATAAAAGCGATATACTCATTTTTATGGCTAAACAATTACCCGAAAATTTAAAAGGCGTTCATATACATTTTGTCGGAATCAAGGGAACCGGTATGGCAGCCCTTGTCGAAATACTTTTTCATGCAGGCGCTGTAATTACAGGAAGCGACGTAGCCGAGCGTTTTTATACAGATGAAATTCTTGAAAAACTCGGACTTAAGGCGCTTTCTTTTTCAGAAAACAATATTACAGATAAAATCCAGTATGTAGTATATTCTTCTGCATACAAGCTCGATAAAAACCCGGACCTTATAGCCGCAGTCAAAAAAAATATTCCATGCCTTTTATACACAGAAGCTCTCGGAAGTTACAGCGAACGCGCTTACTCGTGCGGTATATGCGGTGTTCATGGTAAAACTTCTACAACGGGTTTAACCGGAACAATACTCAAGGAACTTAATCTTCCTTCCCAGGTTCTTGCAGGCAGCGTTATAAACTCATTCGGCGGAACATGTACATATACTTCACCTCTTATTGCAGAAAAAGAGCGCAATCAGGGCTATAAAGCTTCGTCTGAAAATGCTCAGAATTTTAATGGCAAAAACATTTTTGTTGCAGAAACATGCGAATACCAGAGACACTTTATGTCTTTCTGCCCTAAAAAGATAATCCTTACATCGGTAGAAAGCGACCATCAGGATTATTACCCGACTTACGAAGATATTCGTGATGCTTTCGTAGATTATATCTGTAAGCTCCCGGAAAACGGTGAACTCATTTACTGTGCCGATGACAAGGGCGCTGTAGAAACAGCTTCTATCGCAGGTAAAAAAAGGCCTGACATAAAAATGATTCCTTACGGCCAGAATGCCAAAGGCGACTATAGGCTTTCGTTCGGTAAAGTAGAAAACGAAAAAAACTGTTTTAAACTTGAACTTTTTAAAAACTGTGGTGAGCTTGCAATTGCAGTTCCAGGAAAGCACGAAGTAATGGATGCAGCCGCTGCCGTTGCATTATGCTCTGAGCTTTTACGTGATGCAGGTATAGATCCACTTTCAAATTATCAGAATATTTCACGCGGTCTTATAAACTTTACAGGTGGAAAAAGACGAAGTGAAATCGTAGGCCGCTTTAAGACAAAATCAGGAAACGATGTAGTTGTTGTAGATGACTACGGTCACCATCCGACAGCTGTAAAGACAACCCTTGAAGGCTTTAGAGAATTTTATAAGGGAAGAAAAATCATCGTTGACTTTATGAGCCATACATACAGCAGAACTCAGGCTCTCTTAAAAGAATTTGCCTCGTGCTTTAAAAGTGCAGACGAAATAATCCTTCATAAGATTTATTCATCTGCAAGGGAAAATCCTGCAGATTTTAATATCACAGGTCGGACGCTTTACGAAGAAGTTTTAAAAACCGGTATCGAAGAAAATAGAGTTCATTATTTCGAAGAAATTCTTGACGCAAAGGATAAAGTCCTCGAACTTCTTGATGCTCCGCTTACAGGTGCATACCCTGACGGATATCTTTTTGTTACGATGGGAGCAGGGGATAACTGGAAACTCGGTAAGGCGATTCTAGAACAATAGAATTTTATTCTTCTTCTTTTACAGGCGTAATATCAATTTTTACCTGAAGGACTTTTTTTACCGTAGATTTCATTACTTCTACACGGCAGTTTTCGTATTCAAATGATTTGCCACTTGCAGGAATCTCGCCCAAGTTTTCGATTACCCAGCCAGAAACCGTACTTGCATCAAAGTCTTCTGCCTTGTCTTTATCAAGCCCAAGTGTTTCGAAAGTGTAATCAAGCGGTGCGTTTCCGTAAAAGATATATGTCGTATCGTTTAATTTTTTGTGGTAATTGATTTCTTCGTCATGCTCATCATAAATCTCGCCGACAAGTTCTTCCAGGATATCTTCGAGTGTTACGATACCAAGAGTTCCACCGTATTCGTCGAGTACGATTGCCATCTGGATTCTTTTAAGCTGGAGCGTTTTTAAAAGCTTAGAAATCTTTGTATGCTCTGTCGTAAAATACGCTTCCTGCATTACTTCGTTAATGTTCGTTTTATCGCTTACGTAAAGATTGTAAAAGTCTTTTTCGTGGATTATTCCGATGATAGAATCTATCGAGCCTTTGTAAACAGGAAGTCTTGAAAATCCCGTTCTCTGGAAGACGAGTTTAATTTCATCAAGAGAAGCGCGGCTGTCAACTGCTGCGATGTTTACACGAGGTGTTAAAATATCTTCTACTTCAAGGTCATCAAATTCTATTACAGAACGAATAAGATTTGTCTCGTCTTTTTTTAGTGTTCCGTCTTCCTGAGCTTCTTCTACAAAAGTCATGATTTCGTCTTCGGTGATGATTTCTTCTTTATTCAGCTTGAATACATGCGAAATGATGAATTTCCATCCAGAAAAAATGAGGTTTACCGGATAAAGAACATAGTAGAAAAAAATGACTGCAGGGAAAAACAGCATCGAAACTTTTTCGGGATAAGTTTTTGCAATGTACTTTGGTGTAATTTCTCCGAAAATAAGGACTGCAACAGTGATGACTGCAGTTGCCACTACAGTTGAATCTATTCTTGAGTCAAAAAGGATTTTTGCAAAAAACAATGTTGAAATTGCAGAAGCAGAAAGATTTACGATATTGTTTCCGATTAATATCGTACTTAAAAGTCTGTCATAGTGTTTTTCTGTAAGATTTAATACTCTTCCGGCGCGTTTGTTTCCGTTAGAAAAAAGGGTTCTGAGTTTTATTCTTGATGCGCATGAAAAAGCAGTTTCGATGGCAGAAAAGAAACCAGAAAAAAAGACAAGTATGATTAAAGAAATGAGTAAGGACCAGGACCCGGCGGGCATAAAGTGATTCACCTCAAAATAAAAATAAGGGGACAAAAAATCCTCTTGTTGTTTAATTATAGCATATTCATATATTCTTGTCATTATTCTTTATTAGAAGTAAAATAGAGGAAAGAAACTGCCTTAAGTCTTTATACTGAACAGTTTTAATGAGGATTTTATCATGACATCAATGACAGGTTATTCTTATATTGAACAGAACACAGAAAATGCAGTCGTTTCTGTAGAAATAAAATCTGTAAATTCGCGTTTTCTGGATTTAACCGTAAATCTTCCGCCGTTTTTAAATCCGCTTGAAAGTTTTTTTCGAGATTTAGTGACAAAAAAAGTTGTCCGCGGCAAAGTTGATGTTTTTATAAGAGTAAAAGAAACTGAATCTGATGTAGAAATTACTGCAGATACGAAGGCTGCAAAAGCATATTATGATGCAATAAAAAAGATTTCTGATTCAATAGGCTACAGTCAGGAGATTCCGATAGGTTTAATTGTTTCGCAGCCCGGAGTTTTAAACAGTTCAAAAAACTATGATGCAGAAAAATATAAGGAAATGATTCTTCCTGTATTTAATTCTTCACTTGATGAATTTGTAAAAGACAGGCTTCGTGAAGGAGAAAATCTTAAAAAGGATCTTCTTGAAAAACTTGTTAAGCTTGAAGAATGTGCTTCTTTCTTTAAAGAATGGCAGCCTAAAATGGAAGCCATGTTTAAAGAACAGATTACAAAAAAGTTCAACGAACTTCTGGGCGATAACGCGGATGAAAACCGTATAATGACAGAAACAGCTGCAATGCTTGTAAAGTATACGATAAACGAAGAAATCGTTCGTCTTTCAAGTCATCTTGAAGCGATGAAAAACGAAATAAATGATAATCCTGTTCCGGGTAAAAAACTTGATTTTATCTGTCAGGAAATTAACCGTGAGATAAATACAATCGGCAGTAAAAACCAGTTTACCGAAGTAGGGGCAATGGTAATTACTGCAAAGGATGCAATAGAAAACATTCGCGAGCAGTCAAAGAATGTTGAATAGAATTAACAAATTGCATCCGTGTGCGCTTACAACACTGGAGGAAAGAAAATGGCATATAGAGTAAAACCTGGGAAAGAGCTTCGTATCGCAATCAGCGGAAAGTCCGGCTGCGGAAACACAACAATAAGCACTATGCTTTCTCAAAAACTTGGAATCACTTTGATAAATTATACATTCCGTCAGCTTGCAGAAGAAAAAGGACTTACTCTTGCGCAGGTTATAGAAAACGCAAAGACAGATGATTTTTATGACAAGTATGTAGACAGCCATCAGGTAGAACTTGCACGAGCCCAGTCATGTGTTCTCGGAAGCCGTCTTGCAATCTGGATGTTAAAGGAAGCAGACTTAAAGGTTTACATTCATCTTGATGCAGAAACAAGAGCAAAGAGAATTTTAAATAGGGAAGGCGGTGACCTTGAAGAAATCAAGAAGTTTACACAGATGCGTGACTCAGAAGATTCAAGAAGGTATAAAGAACTTTATAATATCGATAACAGTGATTATGATTTTGTAGATTTAGTACTTGACTCAAGCATCGACAATCCTGAGCTTTTATGCCAGCACGTAATTGACCGTCTTATTCTTATGGAATTAGTTGAAGAAGTTTAATTTAATTTCTTTAAATTTCAAAAAAAAAATTTTACATAAAAAAAGTCCGCATTTTTTTGCGGACTTTTTTACACTTAATTAAGATTTAGTATTTAGAATCAGCGTAACCGATCCAGCCTTCTTTTTCGATAAGAGCTTTTTCAAATCCTTCGAGTTTGAAAGGATAGCTCTTAGAAAGAGAACCTGCAATAAGTTTTACTTTCTGAGTTCCATCATCATTGATTACAATCTTACATTCTGTATCTTTATCTGCGAATGTTCTGAACATATCTTCGATGGATTTTTTATCCATTTCGATTGCGAGCATTCCGCAGTTGTACATATTCTGCCTAAAGATGCGGGCAAAGTTTGTTGCGACAACAACATAAATGCCGTTTACTTCCAGTGCCCATGGAGCATGTTCTCTCGATGAACCACATCCAAAATTTTCTCTTGTAATGATTACTTTTTTTCCTGCGACATCAGTCTTAGGATTAAATCCCTCAAGTTTTAAATCCTCCAGAAGATAAGGTTTTAGAGCCTGTTTTGTATTTTCTGTAAGATACTTTGCAGGAATAATCTCATCTGTGTTGATATCAGAGCGATCCAAAAAAAGTACAGCACCACCAAATTGTTTCATCTCGTTCTCCCAATTCGTTATTTATATATAGGCGAATTTGTTATAGTTCCAGCAATAGCTGTTGCTGCTGCCGAAGCCGGGCTCATCAAGTGAACCATTCCGCCTTTACCCATTCTACCATTAAAGTTACGGTTTGTGGTAGAGGCACATACTTCACCTTCTGCCAGTACACCGTTACTCATACCAAGACAAGCACCGCATGTAGGGTTTGTTACACAGAATCCTGCATCCATAAAGATGTCGATGATTCCTTCCTGCAATGCCATCTTGTAAATCTTAGGAGTTGCAGGACTTACGATACCGCGTACTCCCGGAGCAATGTGTTTGCCCTTTAAAACTTCTGCTGCAATTCTAAGGTCAGAAATACGGCCGTTTGTGCAGCTTCCGATATAAACCTGGTTAACCTTTGTTCCCGCAAGTTCGCGAACCGGTTTTACCTGATCTGGCTTATAGTTTATTGTAGCAAGAGGTTCGAGATTTGACAAATCAAATTCGTAAGTTTTTACATATTCTGCATCGTCATCCGAACGCCATTTTTTATAGTCTTCTACAGCAGCTTCTTTAGAAGGGTAGTCGTCTTTGATGAATTCCCAGAGGTAGTCTACAGTCTTTTCGTCAGGAAAACAGATTCCGCTTGTAGCACCGGCTTCTACAGCCATGTTACAGATTGTCATTCTTTCTTCCATTCCGAACTTGTCTACTACAGGACCTGTAAATTCTACTACGCAGTTTGTAGCTCCGTTTACACCGATTTTGCTTATTAAAAAGAGGATTACGTCTTTTGCATAAACACCAGGTTTGAGTTCTCCGTTCAGCGTAAATTTAATTGATTTTGGTTCCTTAAAAGAGCAGACACCCTTTAAGATTCCAACTTCAAGGTCAGTTGTTCCGACTCCTGCAGCAAATGCTCCGAATGCACCGTGAGTACAAGTATGGCTGTCTCCCATGATTACTGTAAAGCCAGGGCGAACAAAGCCTTTTTCCGGGAAGATGGCGTGGCATACACCATTTGCACCGATATCGAAAAAGTCCTTGATATTATTTCTGCATGCCCAGTCGCGAAGAATCTTTTCCTGTGTTGCAGTCTTTGAGTCTTTTGCAGGAGTTACGTGGTCTATGACTGCCTTGATTTTAGAGCAGTCAAAAACACGGTCTTTATTGCGCTCAACTAAATCTGTAATTGCGATAGGAGTTGTAATTTCGTGACAGAAAACACGATCCAGTTTTAATACATATGTGTCTTCAAATGGTTTTTCTACCAGATGCGACTCAAAAATCTTTTGAGCGATTGTTTTTCCCATATTTCTCAGTCCCCTTTGTTTTTTTAAGATATATTAAATATATTAAATATTTTTAAATCTGTCAACCAAAAAATATGCACTGATGTATATTACACCAGTGCAGACTTTAAACGGAATTAACCCAATACCTGGACACCGTTTGCTTCTATAGCTGAATTTATGGCACCTTCGATGCCTGCAACACTCTCATCGAAATCAACAAGAACCTGTGCTTTCTGTGCATTAGCAGTACAGTTTGTAACACCGGCAACAGCGCTTACTGCTGCTCCAACCTTATTTGCCGAATCGTCGTCAAACATTCCGGCAACATATATTTTCTTTTGCATTGATTGATGCTCCTATATATAGTTAATTATATATTGAATTATTTTATTGTTCAAGTTAATTTTTCCAAAACGGTAGAATTTTCACCAATTTCTACAGGTGAATTTTATCATATGCCAAGTGAATATTGTCATATGTCTTTTTTAGCTTTCTGCAGAAGTTTTTCCGAGCTGTCCGCAGGCCCCTTTTATCGTACGCCCGCGGCGTGTCCTTAATGTTACGTTAAGTCCTGCCTTTTCTAGTTCTGTAACAAAATCACGGCATTCTTTTGCATCCGGTTCTTCAAACGGGAGTGTATCTATAGGATTCCACGGAATAAGATTTATATTTACGTCAAGGCCGCGGGCAAACTCAATGAGGCGGCCTGCGCTTTCTTTACCCGTATTTTTGTTATGAAGGAGGGCTGCTTCTAAAGTAACGCGCTTTCCTGTCTTCTGGGCATAATAATTTATAGCCTCTCTTAAATCTGCAAGCGGATTTCCCTTTTGTACAGGCATGAGGCTTTCTCTTAACTCTTCATCTGCGGTTGTAAGAGAAACTGCAAGCCTTATTAAAGGCCCGTTATCGGCAAGGTCATAGATTCCTTTTATTACACCGCATGTACTTAAAGTTATTCTTCTTGTAGAAAGATTTCTTCCGTCCGGAGAACTTAAGATTTCGATTGCAGTTCTTATGGCATCGAGATTCATCATTGGTTCGCCCATGCCCATAAAAACGATGTTGTCCAAAGTTCCGCTTACTTCTTCAAGATACATGAACTGTTCGATGATTTCGCCAGGGGTGAGGTTTCTTGCAAGGCCCAGCGTTCCTGTCTGGCAGAAAGCACACTTCATTGCACAACCTGCCTGGCATGAAACACAGGCAGTTTTCCTGTCGCTTTTATCAGTTAAAAGAACTGTTTCGATAAAAAGTCCGTCAGAAAGTTTAATCTGAAGTTTTACAGTTCCGTCAGGATCTTTTAAAACCTGGTTTACAGTTGAACTTCTTACGACTGCTTTTTCCTTTAAAAACTCTCGCAAATCTTTTGAAAGATTTGTCATTTTATCAAAATCGCATTCGTGACTGTAAATCCATTTAAAAATCTGCTTACCACGGAACGACTGATTTAAAGACAACTGTTCCGTAATCTGTGGGGGAGTGAGTCCTGTCAATGCAATTTTATTCATAACGTCATTATATCAGAAAATGTGCCGGCTATGAAAGGCTTTTGTTGTTCCTTACTTTTTCGAGTGATTCATTTATAGCCTGGCTTCTGATTCCCAGTTTCTGGAAACTTTCGAGTGCCTCTATTGCTTTCTGGCGCTGATTAAGTTTTAAGTAACTGTCTGCAAGATCAATGTAGAGCCTGTAGTTTTTAGGATCGTTTTTAATAAGTGCGCTTAAGCGTTCGATACTTTCTTCGTAATGACCTTCGCCTTTACAGATTAGTGCAAGTCCAAGGGCAGCATAAATATCAAAGTCAATGTTCATTGCCTTGTTGTAATATTCTGTTGCTGTCTTGTAATCACCTGTGTTCCTGTATGCATCTCCTGCACGCGTGAGAATAACTTTGTTGTTAGGATCAAGCTCAAGAATTTTATTCCAGTATTCTACAGAGCGGTACTGCTGGTTCATTCCACGGTAGCAGTCTGCAAGTCCAAACAATGCATAAAAGTTTTTAGGATCACTTTCGAGGGCACGTTCGAAATATTTTACGCCGCGGTCGAATGTCTTTAATTTTCTGTGGCAGTTTCCGATCGAAGTTAATACGCGTATATCAACTGCATTAGGATTTAAGTCGAGCATCTTTGTCCAGTAATAAAGTGCATCGCGGTATTCTTTAAAATCGTAATGAAGGTGACCAAGTCCTATGAGTGCATACGGATTGTTTTCTTCCATATCGAGAACTTTTAAATAAAGCTGTTTTGATTTTTTAAAGTCACGTATTTTTCTGTAAGCATCTGCAACACGTGTAAGGACTGTAATGTTTCTGTCGTCGTGAACAAGATACTGTTCCCAGATTGTAATTGCTTTATGAAACTGATTTAAAGCCTTATAACAGTCTGCAAGTCCGAACAATGCATAGTTATTACCGGGATGATAAGAAAGACATCTTGAGTAATATTCAATTGCATCATTGTAATGATTGAGCTTTCGCTCAGAATCTCCAAGTCCTACAAGGGCATAGTTGTTGTTTTCTTCGATTCCGAGAATCTTAGAAAATTCTTCCTTTGCTTCCTTGATTTTGTTCTCCTTTAAAAGCTGATAACCTCTTTTGGATAACTCAGAAATTTCATTTGACTGTTCATTTTCCAGATCTTTAGTAGGGTCAAGGGTGTCGATTTCGTGATCCTGAACAAATCCTTTCTGCTCGTCCATTTTTTTACATCTCCTGAAATTGTTTTTTTATATATTTTATTCACTAATAAGCATCGATATTGTCTGCGCAATTTTATTGTAAATAGGCTCTGTCTTGCGTTCATTGTGGGCAAGAAGATAAAGTTTTAAAGCTTTTAATTCTTTTTTTTCAGAAGCATATTTATCTGCAACGCGCGTAAGACCGTCAGAATAGCCGGTTGTAATGAAAATACGCCTTGCACCTTCTATGTTTCCTTCATTAAAAAGAACATTTCCTTTGCGATTAAGAATTACTTTCTGTTCAGATGAAAGCGTTTTTACAGGCTGATCCGTAACTTTTATGAATCCCTCGGGAATCTGCTTTTGTTCCAGAACTGTCTTGGTTTCTTTATTCATAATCACCTTTTTAAAATTTTATACTATTATATTACAATGTTATCATAAAAACCCTAGAAGTCAATAGCGGAAGTTAAATTTTATTTTAAGCGCTTTCTACTCTTTATATGTATAGAAATCTACGATTGAACGTCCGTAAACCCTCTGGTCTTTCCTGTAAAGAGTGTCGATTTCGTCCGGCATGAAGTGTTCTTCTGGCCGGTGAACCAGAATTATGCCTCCAGGGTTTAAAAGTCCGCGTTTTGATGCAAGTTCTACAAGCTGTTCATGAAATTTATACGGGAACGGTGGATCAAAGAATATATAGTCAAATTTGGATTTGCAGCGCTTTAAAAAGAGTTCAACTGCCATAAAATGACAGTGAATCTTTACGCCCATTTCTTTTTCTGTTACAGAAACATTGTCAAGGACTGTTTTTATCTTGATTTTATCTTTTTCGCACAGTTCAACGTTTGTTGCACCACGCGAAACTGCTTCTATTGCAATTGTTCCAGAACCCGAAAAAAGATCCAGAAAAGATTTTCCCGAGAGGTCTCCAAGTATTGCAAAGACAGATTCCCTCATTCTGTCCATTGCAGGTCGTATTACGCCGTCAGGACATTTTATGCTGCGTCCAGAAAGTTTTCCGCCGGTGATTCTCATGACTACCTTTTCTTTGTGTAAGAAACGTTGAGAGACCAGTAAACAGAATCATGTACAATTCTGTTGTTTTCTTTTGCATAACTGAATGCATTCTTCTTTTCTGAGCTTATGATGTAAGGGTCTGCTCCTGATTCGAGAAGAAGCTTTATTACAGAAGTGTCGCTGTAATTCTGTGCAGCGTACATCAATGGAGTTTTCCCGCTTATGAGTTTATTGATGTTCTTGATGTACGACAGGAATTCTTTTACGATTTTTGCCGGACGTTCACTTGTGAGTGCAGTTACAAATGCCGGTGCGATTTCGATTTTTTCTATCTTAGCATGTTCGAGAACGATATTTAAAATCTGTTCGTTCTGACAGTATGCTGCTGCAATCGAAAGCGGTGTAATGCCGTAGATGTTTGCTTTTTCTGTAAGGGTTGAACCATGATTAAAAAGCATCACTACAATGTCAGGAGACTTTGCATAGCGGCATGCATACATGAGCGGAGTCCATCCGTCTTTATCGCGTGAAGTAATTTTTGCTCCAGAGTAGAGGAGGTTGTAACAAAGCTCTACATCATTTGACATGATTGCATTCATGAGTCTTGTTCTTCCGCTTCTGTCTGTTGCATCAGGATTTGAAATCGTTTTAGGTTTATAATCATCTGTTACTACAGTTGTTTCTGCATCCATGTCATCGAAAAGATATTCAGGATTGTTTTTGCTGTAGTGATCAATTTTAGGGAATTCCTGTGTAACGTTTACATCAATTTTTGCAGGAACTTCTTCTGGTGTTTCTTCGGTTTCTTCTGTATATGTTTCTGCGTATTCTTCTGTTTCTTCATAATCATATTCTTCTGAATAATCTTCTTCGAATTCTTCCTCTGATTCAGCTTCTTCGGTTTCTTCTTCTGGTTCTGTTTCTTCAACAATTACCGGAACTGCAGCAGCTGCAACAGCAGCTTCTTCGATTGCTTCTTCAAAAGATTCATCTGCAGTTTCTTCGATTGTTTCTTCTACCAGTTCTTCCGGTTCATCGTATGCAACGCGTTCCTCTTCGATTTCTTCAACTTCTTCTACAGGTTCGTCTGCAACTTCTTCGACTTCTTCTGCTTCTTCAGGAATTTCTTCTGCAGTTTCTTCAACCTCTTCAACTTCTTCGGTAACTTCTTCTGTTTCTTCTGCAACTTCCTCTGCGACTTCTTCAGTTTCTTCTAAAGGTTCCTCTTCCTGAGTTTTTTTGGATTTCTTTTCTTTAGGCGGAACTTTTTTAGGGTCCTGTGCAAATTCAAGCAGAACGTTATAAGCTGAACTGTTTTCTCCCGCATAATCAAATGCGGTTTTGCCGTCTTTGTCAGCAACTGTACAGCGTTTTTCTTTTCCGCCTTTTGTGAGAACATTAAAATTAATGATTTTTCTTATGACTCTTGGTTCAGCCTGTTTTTTACAGGCATACATTAAAGCTGTCTGGCCATAGGCGTTTTTTATGTCAGGGCTGCAGCCTGCTTTGAGGATATCTTCGATTACGTTTACGCTACAATCATTATCTATTGCAACCATTAAGATGGAATCTTTGTCACTGTTAAAACTTACTGTCGCAAGATTTGGATTTCTTGAAAGTATTTTTTTTACATTTGCGCTTGAATCCGACTCAACGGCGCGCATAAGGTCGTTCTTGTTGTACGAAAAAGCGGGTGTTATAACAAAAAGGGCTAAAATTGCCGTTAAAACAAGTCTTGTTGTCTTCATATTTTCTATTATATATAGCAAAAACCCAGCGGTCAAGTATTGACTATTGACAACCATTAATGTTATTATTTTCAAGTTATTTCTTTTAACAAACAATTTTAAAGATTTATATAAGGAGTTCCCATGTCAGGACACAGTAAATGGGCCACAATCAAACATGCAAAAGGTTTGGCCGATGCAAAGCGTGGAAAGATTTTTACAAAATTCATCAAGGAAATTTCTATTGCAGCTCGTATGGGTGGTGGAGATCCTAACTCTAACCCACGTCTTAGAACAGTAATCATCAAAGCAAGAGCCGCTAACATGCCTAAAGATAACATTGAACGTGCTATCAAAAAGGGTACAGGTGAAGACGGTGCTACAGCATACGAAGAATTAGTATACGAAGGATACGCTCCAGGTGGAGTTGCTGTAATGGTTGAAGTTCTTACAGACAACCACAACCGCGCTGCAGCTGACGTTCGCAACATCTTTACAAAACATGGTGGAAACCTCGGAACATCAGGTTCTGTTAGCCGTATGTTCCAGAGAAAGGGAACTATCGAAATCGATGCAGAAAAAGCAAGCGAAGACGAAGTAATGGAAATCGCTCTCGATGCAGGTGCAGACGATGTTGTAAATGAAGACGGAGTTATTACAATTACAACAACTCCAGATGCATTCACAGCAGTTGCAGATGCAATCGCAGCAAAAGGAATCGAAACACTTTCTGCTGACGTAGGAATGGTTCCGGATGCATATACAGCAGTAGATAAAGATACAGCTGCTAAAGTTCAGAAGATGATTGATAAACTCGAAGACAACGATGATGTTCAGAACGTTTATCACACAGCTGAATATCCGGATGATTTCGAACCAGAAGCATAAACATATAAGCTGAATTGATAACAAAGCCCGACGTAATGCCGGGCTTTATTGTTTTAAAAATTGCATTTATAATAAAGAGTATGAAAAAAAAGATACCTGATTTTGAACCGCTTCCAGGTTCAGAGGTAACAGTTAAAAAAACTTCTCAAAAAAAAATCAGACGGGTTTTGGGAATTGACCCTGGGCTTGCAAATACAGGTTTTGGAATCGTTGATTTTTACGAAGGCAGATACCGCATGGTAAGTTACGGCTGTATTACGACGCTTTCGGATGCGCCTCATGGGGAGCGTCTTCTTACAATTTACAATAAGCTTTGTGCCGTAATCGATGAATTTAAACCGGATGAGGCTGCAATGGAAACCCTTTATTTTGCAAAGAACGTTACATCTGCAATGGGAGTAAGCGAAGCGCGTGGGGTAGTATCGCTTTGCCTTGCACAGCATTGTATTCCCCTTGGTGAATATACTCCTAACCAGATTAAAAAAGCAGTTACAGGAAATACAACTGCAGATAAAGAACTTGTTCAGAATTATGTAAAACTTCTTTTAGGACTTAAAGAAGTTCCCCGGCCGGATCATGCAGCAGATGCACTTGCAGGTGCTGTTACTCATATTCACAGCAGGGGATAAAAAAATATTACATGGCAAGAACGGACTTTCCGTCTTTAAGGTCATTGAGAATCCTAAAAGATAGTATTTTGTTTTATGTGTTTAAAAACCTATTCACTTATTTAGTGCTTTGTTTTATAATGTAATTATGTTTAATTCACTTACAGGAATAATTACGGGAAAGTTTCCTAAACAGATTCTTATTGATACAAACGGTGTAGAGTGGGATTTATGCGTTCCAGATTCGAACCTTGATTTGATTCCGCCGGTAGGAAACGAAGCTAAGATATATACATGGCTGCAGCATACCGACCAGCTTATGGCACTTTATGGTTTTGCAAGCCGGGAGGAGCGTGAAGTTTTTCTTGATCTTCTTAAGGTCGACGGAGTTGGTCCTAAGGGCGCTGTAAAGATAATGAGTTCTGTGTCATCTTCTCGTCTTATGGATATTCTTGAAAAAGGCGATTTTGAAATGCTCGAAAAAATTCCGGGCGTTGGTAAAAAGACAGCAGGAAAAATGATTCTTGCGCTCAAGGGTAAATTAAAGCTCAGTGAAAGTTCCGGCCCGTCTGTGCGTTTTGATGCAAGTCCTTACGCGGATGTTGTTTCTTCTCTTGTGGGAATGGGCTATGATAAGCGTCTTGTCCAGCAGAAAGTAGCTGAACTTAATGAAGTCTTTACAAACGATTCTGATTTTGCCGCAAAGAGTCAGAAGGAAAGGGAAGATATTTTATTCAGGCGTGCGATTGTGGAATTAGCGTAGGGGGATTTTATGGGTGAAGATTTTAATGAAGACTTTTCTGCAATTGTACGTGCAGATTTAAAAAACAGTTTTGATGAACAGGATAATAAGCTTCGCCCTGTCATGCTCAAAGATTTTTTAGGGCAGGAGAGCGTAAAGAAAAATCTTTCTACATTCATTGAAGCTGCAAAATTAAGGGAAGAACCTTTAGATCATCTTCTTTTTATTGGGCCTCCGGGACTTGGAAAGACAACTCTTGCACAGATTACCGCTCATGAGCTTGGTGTAGATTTTAAAGTAACCAGCGCTCCTGCTTTAGATAAACCAAAAGACCTTGCAGGAATTCTTTCTACGATTACGCCACGCACTGTATTTTTTATAGACGAAATTCACCGTTTAAAACCTGCAATCGAAGAAATGCTTTATATCGCAATGGAAGATTTTGAACTTGACTGGATAATCGGTCAGGGTGCTGCGGCTCGTACGGTAAGGATTCCGATTCCGCCATTTACACTCGTTGGAGCTACGACAAAGGCAGGAAGCGTAAGTTCTCCATTGAGGTCGCGTTTTGGTTTTATTCCGCGGTTTGAATTTTATACACAGACAGAACTTGCTTCGATTATAAAACGCTCGGCTTCGATTCTCGAAATCGGTATTGACGAAGAAGCTGCGATGGCGCTTGCAAAGTGCTGCCGTGGAACTCCACGCGTTGCAAACAGGGTTCTGCGAAGAATGCGTGACTTTGCTCAGGTTGCAGGAAGTAAAAAGATTACGACTTCAATCGTGGGTGACGGCCTTAAGCGTCTTGAAATTGACGAGATGGGACTTGAAAAATATGACAGGGAAATATTGCGGTCGATAATTGAAAACTTCGGTGGAGGTCCTGTCGGAGCAGAAACTCTTGCAATTTCTATAGGCGAGAGTATGGATACGCTTGAAGACTACTACGAG
>DBWY01000004.1:0-158 GCA_002309195.1 Treponema sp. UBA1226 | reverse complement strand
CGGAGCCATATCTTATTCAGTGCGGATTTTTGCAGAGAACTCCGCGCGGCCGCATGGTAACAGAAAAAGCGTACACTCATCTGGGACTATCTCATGCTTCCGATTCAAATCAAGGAACTCTCTTTTAAAATTATACCACACGGATTTGATTTTGCTAA
>DBWY01000005.1:15602-39984 GCA_002309195.1 Treponema sp. UBA1226 | reverse complement strand
AAAAAAATTTTAAAAAAACAAAAAAATATGTTATAATTATTTTTATGGAAATTATTATAGTTATTTTTGCAATTTTTATAGCACTTCTTATCTACGGAATCGTTCAGGTGTGCCGTACCCCGAAAGAAGAAACGGAAAAGAGAAAACCTTACAAAATCCTGATTATTATTTCTTCGGCAATTGCTGGTTTTATACTTGTAGCTTGTGTTTTTCTTTTTTTTCTTCTCATGCTTGCTGTTACTCATATGTAACAAGGATTTCAGCTTATGAAAGAAAAGAATTTTTTAAAAGCACTCATCATAACAATCATTCTTGGAGTCATATCAACTGCCACTCTTTTTGCTTATTCATTCAGCTTAAAAAAGTCTGTTTCTCTTACAGCATTTATTGCAACAGAAAAGTTTTAGGATAAACTTATGAAAGACAGAAATTTTTTTCATAATCCATTTTTCCAGGCTTTTACAATTATTTTTATCGCAGGTTGTTTTTTATACCTGGATTTTTATGTCTATAAAAACATTACGAGACGTCTTATAAATCCATTTGGAAAGGCAGTGCAGGCAAAGGCAATTGACCTTAAAGATTATCTTCCGTTTGATGAAAATTCTAAAACAGTCAAGATTGAAGCAGCCGAAAATAAAAAATTTTCATCCGGAGAAAAGATGCCGGTTCTTGATGGAGCAACTGCGCTTCTTCCTGTGTATTCAGCTTTTTTTCATTCGCTTTACCCGAAAGAAGCTTGTGTTTTTGACGGAACAGATTTTAAAAGTGAAAGTTATCTTCAAAAACATAATACGGCGGGGGCTTTTAAAGCTCTTGTAGAAAAAAGGGCAGATATTGTTTTCTGTGCAAAGCCTTCAGAAAAACAGGTTGAATATGCAAAGCAGAACGGAATTGAGTTTGTGCTTGTTCCTGTTGGGCTGGAATCTTTTGTATTTCTTGTAAATAAGGATAACCCGGTCACTGAGCTTAGCGTTGAGCAGATACGCGGAATTTATACAGGAAAGTATAAAAGATGGTCAGAAGTTGGCGGAGATAATACAAAAATTTCTGCTTTAACCTGTAAAGAGGGCGGTGGAAGCCAGACTGCAATGCTTTCTTTCATGAACGGTACTCCGATCAAGACTGTAAACAATGCATTTGAAGGAAGATCAATCGGATATTCATTCCGTTTTTATGTAGATGGAATTGTCAATGATGCAAATTTAAAAATGATTTCTCTAAACGGAATTGAACCGACAAAAGAAAATATCCGTAATAAAACTTATCCTGTATTCTCGAACTTTTATGCAATTTACCGCGCTTCTGATTCTGACAGGGAAGACATTAAAAAAGTAATAGATTTTGCTCTTTCTAAAACAGGACAGGAAATCGTAGAAAAAACCGGTTATGTAAGTTTAGAATAAATCATATTTTTTTTGATTAAATTCAGTTTAAAAAAGAGAAGTCCCCTTAAACTAAGGGGACTTCAGGAAACAAAATATTTTACCTTACGCTGTAAAGCAAATCACCATAACTTGGGAACGGCCAGAGTTCTTTTGGAGTAATTACTTCAAGTTCATCTGCTGCCGCGCGAAGTTCTCCCATTGCAGCAAATACGCTTTCACGGTAGAACATTGCAACTTTTCCGGAATCTGCTCCGCCTGCACTTAATTCTTTTGCATCGAGCACTGCTTTTTCAAGAGCACTTGTTTTCTTAAAGATTGATGCAGTGAGTACAGAAACTTTGCTGAGCATTTCATTTTCATAAGTGCAGTCACATTCTGCGCTTGCAGCTTTCTTTAAGCCGATTGTTGATGCAAGGTTTGTTGCATATCTGCTTGCTGCAGGAAGAATATCTTTTTTTGCCATCTCAAGCATTGTTTCTGCTTCGATGTTGATGATTTTAGAATAGTTTTCGTTATGAATTTCATAGCGGCTTTCAAGTTCAACTTTGCTGTATACACCGAACTTTTCAAATACTTTGACATTCTTTTCATCGAGGATGTGTGGGAGAGCTTCTGGTGTAGACTTTAAGTTGTAAAGTCCGCGTTTTTCTGCTTCTTTAACCCATGAGTCATCGTAACCGTTTCCGTTAAAGATGATGCGTTTGTGATCTTTGATTGTCTTTAAGATCAAGTCATGAAGGTCGCCCTTGAAATCCTTTGATTTTTCAAGAATATCTGCAAACTGTGAGAGTTCTTCTGCAACTGCTGTATTTAAGAATACGTTTGCACATGCAATTGATTCGTTTGAACCGAGCATACGGAACTCAAACTTATTTCCTGTAAATGCAAATGGAGATGTTCTGTTTCGGTCTGTTGTGTCCTTGTTAAATTCTGGAAGAACTGTTACACCGATCTGCATCTTTTCTTTTTCGTGCTTTCCGTATGGAACGCCTTTTTCGATTGAATCAAGAATTGCAGAAAGTTCATCACCAAGGAAGATAGAAATGATTGCAGGAGGTGCTTCGTTTGCACCGAGACGGTGGTCGTTTCCTGCACTTGCAACAGAAATACGAAGAAGATCCTGATATTCATCAACTGCCTTGATTACAGCGCAGAGGAAGAGGAGGAACTGAGCATTGCTTTCTGGTGTTGCACCAGGATCGAGAAGGTTCTTTCCTGTGTTTGTAGAAATTGACCAGTTGTTATGTTTACCGCTTCCGTTTACACCTGCAAATGGTTTTTCATGTAAAAGACATACCATTCCGTGTTTAGAAGCTGTTTTTCTCATAAGTTCCATTGTGAGCTGGTTGTGGTCACATGCGAGGTTTGTTGTAGAGAAAATCGGGGCAAGTTCGTGCTGTGCTGGAGCTACTTCGTTATGTTCGGTTTTTGCAAGGATTCCGAGTTTCCAGAGTTCTTTGTTTAAATCTTTCATGAATTCCTGAACACGAGGTTTAATCATACCAAAGTAATGATCTTCGAGTTCCTGTCCCTTAGGAGCTTTTGCACCGAACAATGTGCGTCCTGTATAAATTAAGTCTTCACGTTTGTCATAAACTGATTTATCAACAAGAAAGTATTCCTGTTCTGGTCCTACAGTTGTTTTTACAGAAGTAACGGCTTCATTTCCTTCGAAGAGTTTGAGCACGCGTACTGCCTGTTTAGAAATTGCCTGCATAGAGCGGAGAAGCGGTGTCTTTTTATCAAGTGCTTCTCCTGTGTAAGAACAGAATGCAGTCGGAATGCATAGTGTTCCGTCTTTGATGAATGCATAAGAAGTAGGGTCCCATGCTGTGTAACCGCGTGCTTCAAATGTAGCTCGGATTCCGCCGCTTGGAAAAGAAGAAGCATCAGGTTCTCCCTGTACGAGTTCTTTACCGCTGAACTCCATTATGATTTTTCCGCCTTCAAGCGGGCTTATGAAGCTGTCATGTTTTTCTGCAGTAATTCCTGTAAGAGGCTGGAACCAGTGAGTAAAGTGTGTTGCACCTTTTTCTACGGCCCAGTCTTTCATTGCATTTGCAACTACAGTAGCAACCGAAGGATCAAGTTTTTCTCCACCTTCAATTGTTTTCATAAGCTGTTTAAAAGTTTCTTTAGGAAGGCGTGCCTTCATTACTGTTTCGTTAAAAACGTTTTCACCGAAAATTTCTGTTACTTCGTCCATTTTAATCTCCTTAAATTATAAATTAAAACAAAAGGCGCTGCATATTCTCCGGAGCGTCCTCCGAAAAAAAATAACAGCGCCATTGCCAAAATTTACTTAATAAACAAAAAGAGGTCGCAAGAATATTATTCCTGCGACCTCTTTGTCGTCTTATAATTTGTTTATAATGCAAATAAAAAAACTTGTCAACAATTTTTTTTTATTTTGCGAAAATTTTTTTTATTCTCTCAATTGCTTCGATAGTGCGCTCGCGGCTTCCAAAACCTGTAAGTCTAAGATAGCCTTCTCCCATTTTTCCAAAGCCGCTTCCTGGTGTTCCGACTACATTGCATTTTACAAGAAGCTCATCAAAGAATGACCAGCTTGTAAATCCTTCTGGAATTTTAAGCCAGACATAAGGAGAATATTTTCCGCCGAATGCTTTAAATCCTGCTTCTGTTACTCCTTTAAAAATCAATTCTGCATTTTCGCGGTAGAATGAAAGATTTTCCTGAATCTGTTTTTGTCCTTCGCTTGAGTAAACAGCCTCTGCAGCTTTTTGTGTTATGTAAGAAACACCGTTAAATTTTGTACTCTGACGCCTGCGCCATAATGAGTTTAATTCAACATTATCAAAAACAAGCTTATGCGGAACAACTGTATAACCGCAGCGAAGTCCGGTAAATCCTGCAGTTTTTGAAAAAGAACGCAGTTCTATTGCGCATGATTCTGCACCTTCGATTTCATAAATCGATTTTGGGATTTCTGGATCTGTTATGAATGCTTCATATGCTGAATCATACAAAATTACGCTGTGATGCTTGTTTGCATAATCAACCCATTTTTTAAGATAAGCTTTTGAAGCGACTGTTCCAGTCGGATTATTCGGAAAGCAAAGATAAATTATGTCAGGAACTTTATCATTTTCGCCCGGGATTGCAGGAAGAAATTCTGTTTCTGCGCTGCATGGAAGAATTATTATTTTATCTTTTCTTCCGTTCATGATGTTCGTGTCGATGTAAACAGGGTAAACTGGATCGCAGATTGCAACTGTGTTGTCGGTTGCAAAAATGTCTCCGATATTTCCGCAGTCAGATTTTGCTCCGTCAGAAAGAAATATTTCATCTTTGTTGAGTTTGATTCCACGTTTTGTATAGTCATTTTCAAGAATTCTTTCAAGGATAAAATCATAGCCCTGTTCTGGCGGATAGCCGCGGAATGTTTTTTCGTCTGCCATTTCGTCAACTGCCTTGTGCATTGCATCAATTACGGCAGGGCAGAGCGGACGGGTTACGTCACCGATTGAAAGTTTTATTATGTCTGCATCAGGATGAGAAGCTGCAAACTCGCGTGTTTTTTTATTGACCGTAGAAAAAAGATAGCTTTCTTCTAGGTCTAAAAAGTTTTTATTTATTTTCATTTTGTTCTCCTAATTACTTTTCCTATAATTCAACATCGCCTGTAAATACTGTTTCTGCAGGGCCTGTCATAAAGACGCTGTCTTCTTCTTTGCCGCTCCATTTTATTTCTAAGTCTCCGCCAAGAAGATGAACGGTAATTTTTTTCCCTGCATCAACAAGTCCGTTTAAAATTGCTGCTACAACCGTTGCGCATGTTCCGGTTCCACATGCTAAAGTTTCACCTGTTCCGCGTTCCCAAACACGCATCCAGACTGTCCTTCGGTCTTCGACATAAGCAAACTCTGTGTTGGTGCGCTCAGGGAAGAACGAATTGTTTTCAAAAAGTGGACCTTTTTCAAGAACGAGGGAATCGTCTGCCTTTTTATCGATGAATACGACTGCGTGAGGGTTTCCCATCGAAACGCACGTGATTTTATATTCTGTTCCGTCGATTGTAAGGGGATGATTTATGACATTTTTGGCGACATCGACTGCTGCTTGAGAAATATCAACCGGAATTTTTTCTGCTTCGAGAATCGGTTTTCCCATATCGACAGAGAGTTTTGTAATTTTGTCTTTTCTTTCACCTTCGACAACCGTAAGTTTTTTAACGGCTCCCATAGATTCTACTGTAAATTCTTTGCCTAAAGTTTTTCCTGCGTCATATAAATACTTTCCGACACAGCGGATGCCGTTGCCACACATCTGGCTTCTGCTTCCATCGGCATTGTACATTACCATTTCAAAATCAGCGGTTTTTCCTTTTTTGATAAGGATTATTCCGTCTCCGCCGATTCCAAAATGTCTGTCAGAAAGTTTGATTGCAGCACGGCGTTCTCCTTCTGGACCTCCGGGAAATTCTTCTTCGGTACAGTCAAAATAAATATAATCGTTTCCGCAACCATGCATTTTTGTAAAATTCATAACGCCTCCATCAATAAAAAAAAGAGGCCGTAGACATATTCCGCATGTAAAATACATAAAGTAAGATACATAAGAAAAATATCTACGGCCTCTTTGCCGTTAGTCTTGTTTTACATCAAAACACGACTGTTTGTCAAGAAATAGTATTGACGATATCGTGCTTTAGTTGTATAACATCCAAAGAACAAAGACGTTCATTTGATTTACCGGATTAGTCCCGGCAGATTGAGTGAGCGTCTTTTTTTCTGGAGGCTGTATGTCGGATACAAATTATAATTTTGATGCAGAATTCATTTACAAATCATGTGTTGAATGGATCAAAAACTGGTTTTCGGTTAATGCAAAAAGCGATGCCATGGCTGTGATAGGAATTTCTGGCGGAAAAGATTCTGCGCTTACTGCAAAACTTTTGACAGATGCACTCGGTAAAGAAAGGGTTTTTGGTGTAATGCTTCCGAACGGAATCCAGAGTGATATCGAAGACAGCAGACGTGTGTGCGATTTTCTTGGAATCAAACACGCAACGATAAATATTGAAGATGCATACACGGGACTTACAGACAGAATACAGGAAAAATTCAGCGAAGAAAATTTCAGCTATGCAAATTATAAGACAAACACACCGGCAAGACTTCGTATGACGACACTTTACGGAATTGCATCGCTTTTAGGAAACGCAATGGTTGCAAATACATGTAATTTGAGCGAAGACGCAATGGGATACAGTACGTTTTACGGAGACAGTGCAGGAAGCTTTGCGCCGATAAGTAAGCTTACGACTGATGAAGTAGTTGCCCTTGGAGATTATTCAGGACTCCCGAAAGAAATCGTACACAAAGCACCGAGTGACGGAATGTGCGGAAAAACGGATGAAGATAACCTTGGCTGGACATATCACGAAGTAAATGAACTGATAAGAGAAAATAAAAAGGGAATCCATTATGAAAAAATAATCGAAAGATGGAAGAAGAATAAATTTAAACTTGATATTATTCAGCTTCCATGCTTTATACCAGATCTCCCTGTTTATCTGGAGTTTTAAAAATGAGCAGAGCATATTTAGTACTTGCTGACGGAACAGTTTTTGAAGGACAGTCAATCGGTGCAGAAGGAACTACAACCGGTGAAACTGTTTTTACAACCGGAATGACAGGTTATGTAGAAACTTTGACGGACCCCAGTTACTACGGACAGATTGTAACTCAGACTTTTCCTCTGATTGGAAATTACGGTGTGATGAGCGAAGATTTTGAAAGTAAAAAATCATGGGTGAGCGGTTATATCGTTCGAGAGCTCTGCGAAAAACCTTCTAACTTTCGCTGTGACACAACGCTTGATGATTTTCTTAAAGCTCAGGGTATAATCGGTATATGCGGAATTGACACAAGAGCCCTTACAAAAAAACTTCGCGAAGCCGGAGTTATGAACGGAATGATTTTAAGCGGAACAGACAAAAGACCCGACATAACAGACAGTCTCCTTAACGAAATCAAAGAATACAGAATTGAAAAGGCAGTAGAAACAGTAACGTGCAACGAAATAAAAATCAATTCAAAAGACTCATTAAAATCTTCTGATTCAGAAAAATCACACCACATCATACTCTGGGATTTCGGTGCAAAGAAAAACATTCAGAGAGAACTCGAAAAAAGAGGATGTCATGTAACAGTCGTTCCTGGAGATACAAAAGCAGAACAGATTTTAGAGCTTAACCCGGATGGAATCATGCTTTCCAACGGACCTGGAGATCCTGCAGAAAATACCGGCATCATCGAAGAAATAAAAAAGCTCTGCGAATACGGAAAGCTTCCGATTTTCGGAATCTGTCTAGGGCATCAGATGCTGGCTCTCGCGCGCGGTGCAAAAACTTCTAAATTAAAATACGGTCATCGCGGTGGAAATCATCCTGTAAAAGATACAGAAATAGGAAGGGTTTACATTACAAGTCAGAATCACGGTTATGCGGTAGAAAGTTCAACACTCCCGGATTTTGCACGATTGAGTTTTATAAACGTAAACGATGAGACATGTGAAGGAATTGATTATACTGATATTCCGGCATTCAGCGTACAGTTTCACCCCGAAGCATGCGGCGGTCCCCACGATACCAACTTTTTATTTGACAGGTTTGTAAAGTCCCTTTAGTAAATTCCCTCTGTAAAAAAATGGAGTTTTTGGATAAATTTTGTAGACAACTGAATTTTTTCATATTATAATTTAGCCAAGAGAGTGTGGGAAGCAGGTTTGTAACCTGAGGGATATTTAATTGAAATTAAAAAAGTGTTTTATCTTTCTGGCAGTAATAAATTTCTCTGTCATTTTCTTTTCGTGTAAAGAACCGGTAAGAGGCTATTTTGAATACTGGTCATCTACCTGTCAGGTTGCCGGTGTTGAATATATTTCTCCGTGTACTGTCATTAACGGTAAGCCCAATGTTTCTGCGCAGGGAGACTCTAATAACGAAGTAGTCATTTATTTAAATCTTATAAATCCAGAACAGCATAATACTTTAGCTAAAAACAGCGTAGAATTTTTTACTCTTTCATGCGGAACAATAATAAGTCAGGAACAAATTAATCCTGACACAATAAAAATTGAGGCAAAGCTTGATGATGCATATGAAGGAGAAACAATAACTCTTTCAGGATGTCTCTGGCCTGATAACCGTACAGGCTATGATGATGTTGCTGCATTAAAAAAATCAAACCCGGAATTATTTTATTCAACTTCATTTATTCAGAATACACCGCCTGAGAATATTAAGAATCTTAATAATCAGGAAAGTTCTCACAAGTATTATCAGAATACTCAAAAGCATCATGTTTCTTTTGATATTCCTGACAGAAGTAAGAATAAAAATAAAGATGCACAGTTTGAAATATGCTGTTATTCAAAAGAAGACGGAAGTTTTTTAGGAAAGCAGATTGTTCCGATGCCTCAAAGCGGTAATTCGATAAGTTATTGTTTTGAGTCAATTCAGGCAGAAAATCTTTATTACGATTTTACTGTACAGGTAATAGGAAAGCACGGTTTAAAAAGTGAAATCGTTTCTACAAACGGTGCGCTCGGTGTTCAGATTCTTAATGAGCCTGGAATAACTTTCTCTCTGGATTATAACGGTAAAAAAGATTCTGAAAATTATGAGTACATCGAAGTTGATTCTGCAAATGATAAAGTTACCTGTACGATTTCTGCAGAAAACGGAAGTACGATTGAAGGCGATATAAACGGAACTACAATAGCAAGTTCAACTAATAAATATGAACAGCAGCTTGGAACAGGAAAGTACACGATAAATGCAACGATAAGACGCGATGGAAGTCGTCCTGTATCTGTTACAAAAAGAGTTGCGGTAATTAAAAAGATTTCGGATCCTGCAATAGAGTTCAGTATAAATCCTAATAGAGATAAAGATTCACAGAACTTTGAATATATCGAAGTTGATCATACTTCTGATACGGTAGAATGTACGATAAGAAGTGAAACAGGAACTACAATTTCGGGAAGAGTCGGGTCATCAATTTTTAGTGAAGATACAAATGAGAAAAAAGTTAATCTTAACTGTTTAACATCAAATGAAATTTCTGTAACAGTTCATAAAGAAAACTGCAATGATGTTGTTTTAACACGTAAAATAAAAGTTGTTCAGAAACTTCAAAAACCTTCGATAGTTTTTTACAAAGAAGCAGCGCATTCAAACATAGTTTCATCTACTAACGATAACGAACAGGGAAATCAGTTCAACTCTTATACAAATTACGATGTTAAAGTAGCTGATGGCGGACTTTTATATTATGTTGTTACACCAGGTACTGGTGAAACGCTGACCATTAAAGATGGCAACACTCCGCTTGAAAACAGCGGCTATCTTGATCTTGGTTCTCATAGTTTATCCATTAAAGTTGAAAAGTCTTGTTACAATCCTCAGACTTTCTATGAAGATATTTATGTACAGGGAATTTTAAGCGATGCAGATATAAATGTCACTGAAACCAGCGGCAACGGTGCACATGAAGTAAGACAAAGTTCAAATGTTTTCTGGGTATTCAGCTATCTAAAAACTGATGGAGTAAATTATACTGTAACTGCAGGGAACTACGGTAACACAATAGATTCTGTTAGTGTCGGCGGAAACTCTGTAACAAATTATTTTCTTTCACCTAGTTCAAGTGATTATCAGATTACAGTAGTTCAGAAGCGAGATCGCTGTAAGACGAGAACAACCACCAGATATGTAAAGGTAAAGATTAAAACTATAAGGTTGTATGTTTCATCTGCTCTTTTATACTGTGCAATTAATGATGGCGGAACTGACTGCCAAATAACCGGTAATGTATATCTTTATAAAACAGGTTCACAGGCACAGCCTTTAGTAAATTTTAATCAAACCACATTTGACACATATCCTGGTAATGAATGGCCGTCTTTTTCATATTATTCTTATACTTTTGATATGAACTCCCCGAGTGATTCACTTACGTTCCATGCGAAAGATATGATAGAATATGACCCTGGTACCAGTGAAATGATAAATGAATGTATACAATATCATGCGCTGTCTAGTATAGTTCCATTCTACAGGCTCAATGCTCCATATGCGATTCAACCGCAGCTTCTTTGCACAGATTATCCGGATGAATATATTAATTTCTGGATTCAGATAAGTTATATAGAGTTGGATTAAATCCCCCTCAGGGTACTTCCCATAGCCGATAAATTTCGCTATATTATTCTTAGTCAAAGGCGACATCGTTTTTTAGGAGCGGTGTCGCTTTTTTTTTAGTTCAGCATATAAAAAAAGGAGGCATATTTTGCCACTTAATCCGGATATTCACAAAGTAATGATAATAGGTTCAGGTCCTATCGTAATCGGGCAGGCAGCAGAATTTGACTATGCGGGAAACCAGGCCTGCAAGGCGCTTAAGTCACTCGGGCTTGAAGTCTGTCTTGTAAACTCAAATCCTGCAACTCTCATGACCGATCACGAAATGGCAGATGAAATCTACATGGAGCCCCTTACAATTAGAACGCTTGAACGAATCATCGAAAAAGAAAAACCAGATTCACTTCTTTCGACTCTTGGTGGTCAGACAGGTCTTACACTCAGTATGGAACTTGCAAAATCAGGATTCTTAAAAAGTCATAATGTGCAGCTTCTGGGTGCTCGACCTGAGACAATCGATAAGGCAGAAGACCGTCAGATGTTTAAAGACACGATGGAATCAATCGGCGAGCCGTGCATTCCGTCAAAGGTTGTAACGACATATGAAGATGCAGCAGATTTTGTTCATAACGAAATCGGTTTTCCTGCAATAATTAGACCGGCTTTTACTCTCGGTGGGACTGGAGGCGGAATCGTAAACAACGACCGCGAGCTTGATGAAATTGCACACAACGGACTTCACCGTTCACCGATTCATCAGATTCTGGTAGAAAAATGTATCTCAGGCTGGAAAGAAGTTGAATTTGAAGTAATGCGCGATTCACATGGTAATGTAATTACAGTCTGCTCGATGGAAAATTTTGATCCTGTTGGTGTTCATACAGGGGATTCAATCGTAATTGCGCCGACTGTAACTCTTGCAGATAAAGAATATCAGATGCTGCGTTCTGCGGCATTAAATATCATTACTGCCTTAAAAATCGAAGGCGGATGTAACTGCCAGTTTGCTTTAAATCCCGACAGTTTTGAATATGCCGTAATCGAAGTAAACCCTCGAGTTTCACGTTCTTCGGCTCTTGCAAGTAAGGCAACAGGTTATCCTATTGCAAAAGTTGCAGCTTTAATTGCAGTTGGTTTTACGCTTGATGAAATTCCGAACTTCGTTACTAAAAAAACAAAGGCATGCTTTGAACCTGTTCTGGATTATGTTGTTGTAAAGATGCCTAAATTCCCTTTTGATAAATTTGTATATGCAGCGCGTAAACTCGGAACTCAGATGAAGGCAACCGGAGAAGTTATGGCAATCGGTCAGAACTTTGAAGAAGCGATTTTAAAAGCTGTGCGTGGTCTTGAAGTCGGTGTAAAGGATTTAAATTTTGCTCCTTTTGAAAAAGAAAAAGATGAAAAAATTCGTGAACGTGTAGGACAGTGTACGGACCAGAGAATTTTTGCAATCTATCAGGCTTTAAAACGCGGTATTTACAGCGTCGAGAAAATCCATGAGATTACAAAAATTGACGAATGGTTCCTGGAGAAATTAAAGAACATCGCTACAAAAGAAATGTCGTTAGACATTTCCAATCCGTGTGGCACCACCTTATTATATCCGCCAAAGTCATTTAAAATGGTTGATACATGCGCAGGTGAATTTGATGCAGAAACTCCATATTTTTACTCAACATGCGAAGGATTTAACGAAGCAGAAGGATTCTAATAAAGATGCTTTCTTTTTTCGTATTCTTTAAAAAGCGAAAGACAGTCATTTCTGTGAAAGTTTTCAAGGTCTAAAAGGTTTTTATCGCCTTTTAAAAAGTCATAGAATTTTCCGTCTCTGAATCCTATTTCATTTGTATCATCTACTGTACAGCCGTAATATACTTTTGAAATGTTTGACCATAGGATTCCGCCTAAGCACATAGGACATGGTTCTGCAGTCGTGTAAAGTTCGCAGCCTGTAAGGTCATGTGTCTTTAGGTTTCTGCATGCATCACGAATTGCTTCCATTTCGCCGTGACATGTTGGGTCTCCGTTTTTAAGAACCCTGTTATGACCGCGTCCTATGATGCGGTTTCCTTTTGTAATGACAGAACCGAATGGTCCGCCATCACCGTTTCCTATTCCGTTGTATGCTTCATCAAGTGCAATCTGCATTGCAAACTCATGTGAAACAGGCTGCTTAATTATTCGCACATATGTGTGTTTTTCATCTTCGTGATGAATCTTTCCGCCGTTTGCAAGCTGAACTTTAATCGAAGCCGTATTTGTTTTTAATGCTCTAAGATAAATTTCATCTTCTTTTACAAATTGATATGCATATGTAATTGCAAGCCTTAAACAGTTTTTACCAAAACCTTTACCGCGAAATTCTGGAGCGATGTAATATCCTATATGACCCGAAGTCTCTGCAAGTTCTTTCGTAAGATAATGTCTTATTCTTACCTGACCGATTATTCTGTCATCATTAATCAGAAGAAAAAAAGTTTCCGGTACATAACCTTCTTTTAAATTTTTGCCTTCGTGGCTGTCTTTAAAATAGGGAAGTGCTTTTGAAACATAGTCTTCCATGCTTATGTCATAAAAATCATTCGTGTACTCATTTTCATCAGCAGGAATTGATTTAATGAAATTATATTCGTTTATGTCAAAAGTATAGCTTATTTCCTTTAAGTAAAACATGATTACTTATTCTCCTTTTTTCTTGCAAGTACGATTGAGTATATAAAAAGAATTACACATATACAAAGAATTACAGATGCAAAAACATACTTTCCAACGGGAGTAAAAGATGTAATAAGACTTATTAAACCTCCGGTTACGAATAAAATTCCTCCAAGACGGTTTGTCTTTTGCCATACATCAGGATTTGAGTTAATCCATGGAGCACGTATTCCTACGACACTGTTTGCCTGAGTTTTAGGAAGATAATTTCCGATTATGATGAACATCATAGAAATAACAGGAAGTAAAAATTGTGTCGGTGTAAGATCAAGTCCTGCAGGTTTTAAAATCATAAAGCTGTTTATGATAAGTGAAAGCACAGGAATAACCCAGATCATAGTAGCAAAAACTTTTTTATTCTGTTCCGGATTTTTATAAGCGATTACGTTTATAATTATATTCAGTATAAGAAGAATAAGAGGGCAGAGAATAAAACCCCACGGTTTTGCAAGAGTCCATGTCGGCTCATCGTTAAAACCGTACTGCTGCGGAATGTGTTCTGGAAGCTTGTCCCAGAGAAAAAAGCCGAAAACTACAGGCAGAATACAGATAATGCAAGTAATGAAAAATGTAAAATTAAAGAATGATTTTTTTTCTGACATAAATATACCTCACTTAGATTTTTTTTTATTTGAGTTGAATTGACCAAGCCACATCATAAGTTCTTCAAAAACGCTTGTATTCAGTTCGTAAAAGATAAAGTTTTTTTCACGGTTTTCACGCACCAAATCTGCTTTTTTTAAGATTGAAAGATGATATGAAATTGTAGCACCGGTCATGTTAAATTTCGAAGCAATGTCTCCTGCAGAAAGTCTCCCGTTTTTTAAAAGCTCAAGAATCTCTCGTCTTGCAGGGTCCGACAATGCCTTAAAGGTATCTGCAAACGGCAAGTTTACCTCCTTAAAATTCAGTTCAATTTAGATAAAAATCTAATTAGAAATATTTCTAAATACTTTATATACCTCAATTGCTAATCTGTCAAGAACTATTTTGAAAATTTTCTAAATACTAATTACTTGACACCCTCACTTAATTTATGTAGTATAATTTCAATACGACAAAGAGGTCGTAGATATTATCTCGTAGTTTGGCGAGATTGTGTCTACGGCCTCTTTTTTTTGTTTAAACTCTGGCAAAAAAAGGAAGTCAAACAGTATGAAAGCAAAAACAAATAAGACTTTGTATGAACCGTCTTTTGAACATGATAACTGCGGAATCGGTGCAGTAGTAAACATTGACGGAACTAAAACCCACAAGATTGTTGACAATGCTTTAAGCATAGTCGAAAAACTTGAGCATCGTGCAGGAAAAGATGCTTCGGGAAAAACAGGAGACGGGGTCGGAATTCTTGTTCAGATAAGCCATGAGTTTTTTAAATCCGCTGCAGAAAAAGACGGAATAAAATTAAAGGAAGAACGCGATTACGGTATCGGAATGTTTTTCTTTCCGCAGGATAAAAGCGAAAGAGAAGAAAATCAGAAGATAGTTGAAGATTTTACAAAAAAAGAAAATTTAAAATTCCTTGGCTGGAGAAAGGTTCCTGTCAACGAAAAAGTTTTGGGTAAAAAAGCATTTGACTGCATGCCGTGTATCATGCAGTGTTTTATCGAACGCCCGGACTCATGTGAAAAAGGTCTTGATTTTGACAGAAAGCTTTATATTTTAAGACGCCAGATTGAACATGTACTTACGGGAACTTATATCTGTTCTCTTTCATCACGTACGATTGTTTACAAGGGAATGTTCCTCGTTCATGAACTTCGTACTTTCTATAATGATCTTCAGTCAGAGCTTTATGAATCATCACTTGCTATCGTTCATTCACGCTTTTCTACAAACACAAATCCAAGCTGGCAGCGTGCACATCCGAACCGCTTTATTGCGCATAACGGAGAAATAAATACAATCCGCGGAAACGTCGACAGAATGCTTGCCCGCGAAGAAACTATTGCATCAACAAAACTCGATGATGCAGAACTTTCAAAAGTTCTTCCGATTGTAGATACAACAGGAAGTGACTCTGCAATGCTTGATAATACACTTGAGTTCCTTCTTATGAACGGAGTTTCACTTCCTCTTGCAGTAATGATGTGTATCCCTGAACCATGGAAACATGATGACAATATGGCGCAGAACAAAAAAGATTTCTATCATTACTGGGCAACAATGATGGAAAGTTGGGATGGACCTGCTGCAATTTTATTCAGTGATGGTGATATTCTTGGTGCGACACTTGACAGAAATGGACTTCGTCCGAGCCGCTATTATATTACTAAAGACGGAATGCTTATTTTAAGTTCAGAAGTAGGTGTTCTTGATATTCCGGAAGAAAATATAAAAATAAAATCTCGTCTTCAGCCTGGAAAGATTCTTCTTGTTGATACTGTTCAGAAAAAAATAATTTCTGATGAAGAATGTAAGAATCAGTATGCATCACTTTATCCTTATGGTGAATGGCTTGATATGAATCTTATTCATCTTGCAGATTTAAAGATTCCAAATAAAAAGATTCCTGTTCATACTCTTGATGAGAGAAATATCTTATACCGCGTATTCGGATGGAATTATGAAGATGTAAACGAAATGATTCTTCCTATGGCTCGTAATGGAGTTGAACCGACTGCAAGTATGGGTGTTGATACTCCGCTTGCCGTAATGAGCGAAAAACATCCGAGTCTTTTTTCTTATTTCAAGCAGCTTTTTGCACAGGTTACAAACCCGCCGATTGACAGTCTTAGGGAAAAAATCGTTACTGATACAACCGTTTATGTAGGAAAAGACGGAAACCTACTCGAGCCTGCTGCACGAAACTGCCGCGTTCTCGAAATTAATAATCCGATTTTAACCGGAACTGACCTTATAAAAATAGCAGCTCTTAATCAACCAGGGCTAAAGGCAAAAACTATATCGATTTTATTTGACATAAATAAACCACACGGATTGGAAACGTGTGACAACCTTGAAACTGCATTAGATAATTTATTTACGCAGATAGATGTAGCGTACTCCGAAGGCTACAACATAATCATTTTAAGTGACCGCGGTGTTGACAGAACGCATGCGGCAATTCCTGCAATTCTTGCTGTTTCTGCAGTTGAACAGTATTTAATCCGTACGAAAAAACGTACTGCTGTTTCGATAATTCTTGAAACTGCAGAAGTTCGTGATGTTCATCAGGCTGCAATGTGCTTAGGTTACGGAGCTCGTGCAATAAATCCGTATCTTGCACACGAAGCAATTGCAGAACTCATAGATCAGAAAATTCTTGATAAGGATTATCATACTGCAATCGACGACTACAACAAGGCTGTAATAAACGGAATCGTAAAAATCGCAGCCAAAATGGGTATTAGTACGATTCAGTCTTATCAGAGTGCGCAGATTTTTGAAGCAGTCGGAATTTCTTCTGAAGTTACAGAAAAATATTTTACGAATACAGTAAGTCGCGTAGGCGGAATCGGACTCAAGGAAATTGAAGAAGATGTAAGATACCATCATGATCAGGGTTTTGATCCTTCTGGCCTTACGGTAAACACTCATCTTGATTCGGTTGGAAAACATAAGTTTAGAAGAGGACCTCAGGCAGAAAGTCATCTTTATAATCCAGAAACTATTGTTGCCTTGCAGCAGGCAACAAGAAACGGTGATTACAAGAGATTTAAGGAATATACAGCTCTTGTTGATGATAATGAACATCCGCATACACTTCGTGCAATGCTCGATTTTAATTATGATAAAGCAGGAAAAGAAATTCCGGTTGACGAAGTCGAAAGCGTTGATTCAATCGTTCAACATTTTAAGACAGGGGCAATGTCATACGGTTCAATAAGCGAAGAAGCACATAAATGTATGGCTGCAGCAATGAATCATCTTCATGGAAAATCTAATTCCGGTGAAGGTGGTGAAAAACCTGAACGACTTGGAACAGAATATAACAGTGCAATCAAGCAGGTTGCAAGCGGCCGATTTGGTGTTACAGAAGAATATCTTTTAAGTGCAAAAGAGATTCAGATTAAAATGGCACAGGGTGCAAAGCCGGGTGAGGGCGGACACCTTCCTGGTAAAAAAGTTTATCCATGGATTGCAAAAACGCGATATGCAACTCCGGGCGTTGCACTTATTTCTCCGCCACCACATCACGATATTTATTCAATCGAAGATCTCGCAGAACTTATATATGATTTAAAGAATGCAAACCGTGATGCACGCATTTCTGTAAAGCTTGTAAGCGAAGCAGGAGTCGGAACAATTGCAGCAGGTGTTGCAAAAGCCGGTGCCCAGGTAATTTTAATAAGCGGTCACGATGGCGGAACAGGGGCGGCTCCTATTTCTTCGATTCACCATGCAGGATTGCCTTGGGAACTTGGACTTGCAGAAACACATCAGACTTTGATTCAGAATGGACTTCGAGGTCGCGTAGTTCTTGAGACAGACGGAAAACTTATGAGTGGACGTGATGTTGTAATTGCAGCATTGCTTGGTGCAGAAGAATTTGGTTTTGCAACAGCTCCTTTAATCACTATGGGCTGTTCAATGATGAGAGTCTGCCAGCTCGATACATGTCCGTTTGGTGTTGCAACTCAGAACGAAAAACTGCGCGCAAAGTTCCCCGGTAAACCTGAATATGTCGAAAACTTCATGAAGTTTATCGCACAGGAAATGCGTGAGATAATGGCAAAACTCGGTATTCGTACAATGGATGAACTTTGCGGCAGAACAGATCTTCTAAAGCTCAAAGACAGTCAGGGCTTTAAGAGAGCAGGACTTGTAGATCTTAGCCGCATGCTTGCAAATTCTGATTCCGGCGAAAACTGGAAATCAGAAAGATCATTATTTGACTTTAAGCTTGAAAGTACAATTGATGAAAAGACACTGTTACCTTGGATTGAAAAAGTGTCACATGGATTAGATTTTGCTAACGCAAAATCTGGTAAAATAAATATTCAGTCAACCGACCGCACAGTAGGAACTATTCTTGGAAGTGAAATACAAAAACGTTTTGGTAACTCGCTTGCTGATGATACTTACACTGTGCATTTTGAAGGTGGAGCAGGTCAGAGTTTCGGTGCATTTATTCCGCATGGACTTACACTTCGCCTCGAAGGTGATGCAAACGATGCATTCGGCAAAGGCTTGAGCGGCGGAAAGGTTGTAGTAACTAAAGCTTCTGGTTTTGAAGGAGAAGCAGATAAAAATATAATCGTCGGAAACGTTGCTCTCTTTGGTGCAACAAGTGGAACTGCATTTATAAACGGTGTTGCAGGAGAAAGATTTTGTGTAAGAAATTCTGGAGCAACTGTTGTTGCAGAAGGATGTGGCGATCACGGTCTTGAATACATGACAGGCGGAACTGCCGTAATTTTAGGAAGCACAGGAAAGAATCTTTGTGCCGGAATGAGCGGCGGAATCGCATATGTTCTTGATGAAAATCACGATCTGTATAAACGCATGAATCATGAACTTGTAAAAATGTATTCGCTTGATGACGAGACTTCGACTTTAAGTGATACGACTGATGAAGAGCGTCTTCATTCGCTTATTGAACAGCATGCAAAGGAAACAGGAAGCGTTCGTGCAGAAAAAATTCTTTCAAACTGGGAATATTACAGAAACTGCTTTAAGAAAATAATTCCAAATGATTATCTTCGTATAATGACCGAAATCAAGGCAGAAGAAAAAAATGGTGCTGCTTACGAGGATGCAGTTCTTGCAGCATTTAAAAAATGCAGCGCTTAAAGATTTGGAGAAGATTATGGCTAAACCTACAGGATTTTTAGAATATAAGAGAATCGAAAACGCCAGCGTAGCACCGGCAGAACGCATAAAAAATTTTAAGGAATTTCATCCTAGACTTGATGAAAAAGAGCGTCGTGAGCAGGCAGCACGCTGCATGAATTGTGGTGTGCCGATGTGCCAGTCTGCAATCAAACTTAACGGAATGGTAACAGGCTGTCCTCTTCACAATTATATTCCGGAATGGAACGATGCACTTTTTAACGGTCAGTTTGATATGGCCGCATGGCGTCTTCTAAAGACTTCAAGTTTTCCTGAGTTTACAGGCCGTGTATGTCCTGCTCTCTGTGAAAAAGCATGCAACTGTTCAAGTCCCGTTGTAGGAGCAGGTTCTGTAACAGTTCATGACAATGAACTCTATATAATAGAAAAAGCTTTTGAAACAGGTTATATGAAGCCCCAGATTCCAGCGATGAGAAGCGGCAAAAAGGTTGCAGTAATCGGCTCAGGCCCTGCAGGTCTTGCAGCAGCAGACTGGCTTAACAGACGCGGACACAGCGTTACGGTTTACGAAAGGGAAGACAAAGCCGGCGGGCTTCTCATGTATGGAATACCTAACATGAAGCTTGATAAAAAAATAATTGAAAGACGTATAAAACTTATGAAGGATGAAGGTGTTGAATTTATTTTTAACGCCGATGTCGGTCATGATTTTTCTTCATCACAGATTTTAAAGGATTATGATGCGGTTGCACTTTGCTGCGGCGCAAAAAAAGCCCGAACACTTTCTTCAGCCGGAATCGAAAATGTTCTTACAGAAAATAAAGGAGCTGCAGGCGGTGTAATGTTTGCCGTTGATTTCCTTACTGCAGTTACAAAATGTGTTGTCGAAACAGACGAAGCGCTCGAAAAAATTTCGTCTGATTCAACTAATGCACAGATTGCAGCACATCTTTTGAAAAAATATAAAATCGATGTAGAAAATAAAAACGTGATAATAGTTGGAGGTGGTGATACAGGAAACGATTGCTGCGGTTCTTCAATAAGGCTTGGTGCAAAAAACGTTGTTCAGATAGAAATGATGCCGTGCCCGCCTGTTGAACGCTCTCCAGACAATCCGTGGCCACAGTGGCCTCGAACACTAAAAGTAGATTACGGTGCCGAAGAATCAATTGAAAAATTCGGTCATGACCCGCGCATTTATGAAACTACTGTAAAAGAAGTTATAAGTGAGAATGGTCACATTACAGCAGTTCGTACAATAGAGGTTGAATTTAAAACAATCGACGGTAAGAGACAGCTTGTAGAACGTGAAGGCACAGAAAAGACTTTACCCTGCAATCTTCTTCTTATTGCAGCAGGTTTTACAGGTTGTGAAGAATATACGCCGCAATCTTTTGGAGTAGAACTTGGTGAGCGTGGTACTGTAGCGTCTGTTGGTAAACCTACGCCAGAATGTGCAAGTCCTAACGGTTATGCAACGAATATCTCTAAAGTATTTACTGCCGGAGATATGCATCGCGGACAGTCACTTGTTGTCTGGGCAATTTCAGAAGGACGTGAATGTGCAAAACAGATTGATTCATTTCTTTTGAGCGGAGAAAAATAAAATGGGTTTTCATGATGAATGCGGTGTTGCAGGAATTTATGGAGCAGATAATGCATCCCGTTTTGTTTATTATGCGTTAAACAGTCTTCAGCATCGCGGACAGGAAAGTGCAGGTATTGCAGTATGCACTGAACTTTCGATAAAAAATTCTTCAGAAGATTCTGAGTGTAAAATAAAACTTCACAAAGGAATGGGTCTTACTGGTGATGTTTTTAAAGCTGAACATTTTAAAGACCTTGACGGAAATATTGCATTAGGTCATGTACGTTATGCAACTGCAGGCGGACGCACGATAGAAAACGCACAGCCTTTTGTAAATACATATAAGTTTGGATCAATTGCACTTGCTCATAACGGTCAGCTTGTAAATCACACAGAACTTCGTTCTCTCCTTGAAGACTCTGGTTCTACATTTAATTCCACAAGTGACAGCGAAGTAATTTTAAAACTTATCGTAAGAAAATTTATAGAGCTTGGCGGTAAGCCCGGACATAGTCTTAATGACAATTACGAAAAAAATAAAAAAAGATTTGAACAGGCGATAATCGAAACTGCAAAACTTATAAAGGGTTCGTTCGCGCTCTGCATTATGACATCGGACTGTCTCATAGCTGTCCGGGATCCCGGCGGGATCAGACCGTTATGTCTCGGTCGCCTTGAAAACCAGGCATATATTGTTGCCTCAGAGTCTTGTGCAATAGATTCTGTAAACGGAACATTCCTCCGAGACATAGCTCCGGGCGAAATAGTCATCATAAACAGAGAAGGGCTTCGCTCAATAAAATATTCAGAAAGTCCAAAACAGACCTGTATTTTTGAATACGTCTATTTCGCCCGCCCGGACAGCATAATAGACTCTGTCGCAGTTCAGGAAGCGCGTTACAAAATGGGAAGCATTCTTGCAAAGGAAAGCCCTGTAGAGGCCGATGTCATAATCGGTGTCCCTGACAGCGGGATCGGCGCTGCTATGGGTTATGCAAAAGAAAGCGGAATTCCTTATGTAACCGGCATCGTTAAAAATAAGTATATCGGACGTACCTTTATCGCGCCGACCCAGGCAGAGCGCGAAGCAATGGTTTTCGTAAAACTCAACGCAATAAAAAGTGATATTAATGGAAAGAAAGTTGTTGTTATTGATGATTCCATCGTTCGTGGGACTACAAGCCGCCGTCTTGTAGAACTTTTAAAGCGTGCAGGGGCAAAAGAAGTACATTTCAGGGTAAGCTCACCGCCTGTAAAATTTCCATGCCATCTTGGAATCGATACCCCGAGCAAGGGAGAACTCATCTCGAGCACGCATGAACTTGAAGAAATAAGAAGAGAAATCGGGGCAGACAGCCTTGCTTTTATATCGCTTGAGGGTATGCTTAAGGCTCTTAGGGCGGCAGCTGGTGGTATTGACGGAACTTCTGGTACTGACGGTGCCTGCGCTAACGGCGGTACGGGTTTCTGCGAAGGCTGTTTTTCGGGCATATATCCTGTTTAGGATAAGGCTTAAAAACTCTCTTCTATATTTACAAGTCTTTGATCTCAGTATTGACTATTAAACTTAATTTCTTATATAATTGTTTATTAATTTTATCTTGTGGTATTATCTATAAATTTTGATAGCTGACGGTGACGGAATGATAGATGTTCCATTTTTTGGGCAAGCTAGTGGTGGCCGGGCGTAATACAGGGCAAGAGTACAGGAGTTATTAAATGAAAAAGGATATCCATCCAGAGTACACACTCACAAAAATTACATGTGTTTGTGGCAACGTAATCGAAACACGTTCAACAGTAAAAGACATTCATGTTGAAATTTGTTCAGCATGTCACCCGTTCTTTACAGGTAAACAGAAACTTGTTGATACTGCAGGACGTATTGACCGCTTTAACAAACGTTACGGAATCAAAGAAGAAAACAAAAAGGCATAATTTTTTTAAACTTCGGTTTAATAAATTAGATCTGGTTTACGGAGCGTAATGTGATTTCATTCTATGAACTTCAGAATGTGACCTGCATGACTTTCCGCGTATCCGGATCGTAAATAAAATCAGGTTAAGTAATTAACCGTTAAGGAGTTCCAAATGGCACTTACAAAAGAACAGTCAGCATCACTTGTATCAAAGTTCGGTGCTAACGAAAACGACACTGGAAACACAAAAGTTCAGATCGCGCTTTTTACAGCACGCATCGAACAGCTTTCTGCTCATATCCAGAGTTTTCCAAAAGATAAGAGCGCAAAGAGAAGCCTTGCTAAGGTAATCGGTCAGCGCAAAAAGCTTTTGAAATATCTCCAGAGCACAAACCTTGAAGCTTACCGTGCACTTATCAAAGAGTTAGGTTTACGTAAGTAGTTTTCAGAAAAAAAATCCTGCTTCCTTTTGTAGGGAACAGGATTTTTTTGTAAATGCAGATTGCATTAATTATGTAAAACTGGGAGACAAAAAGGGATAAGATAGGAAACAAGATAAAGGGAATTATTTTTATTCAGTATAAAAAATTTTTTTGAATAATTTCTTTTGTTTTGTTTCTTATTTTTCTTTTGTCTTCCTAAAAAATATAGGGAGAAAATAAATGTCAGTAGAAAGAGTAACTTACCGACTTGGAGATGCCGATCTCATCCTTGAAACAGGAAAAATCGGAAAACAGGCAAACGGGTGTGTTTATGCACAGTGGGGTGGAGCAGCAGTTATTGCAACAATCTGTGCTTCATCAAGTGTAACAGAAGGACAGGACTTTGTTCCGGTTACAGTTGAATACAACGAAAAATTTTATGCAGCTGGAAAAATTCCTGGAGGCTTCGTAAAACGCGAAGGTCGTCCAAAGGATAAAGAAATCCTGGTATCTCGTCTTATCGACCGTCCTATGCGTCCGCTTTTTGAACCATCATTCGGACATGAACTTCAGATTGTTCCGACATGTGTTTCTGCAGACGGTGAACACACACAGGATATTCTTGCAGTTCTCGCAGCAAGTGCAGCAACATCAATTTCTGATATTCCGTTCCACGGACCAGTTGCAGCATGCCGTATCGGATTTAAAGATGGAAAATATATCGTAAACCCAACATTCAAAGAAATTGAAGAAGGCGATATGGAAATCGTTGTAGCCGGAACAAAAGACGGATTTACAATGGTAGAAGGTGGAGCTAACGAAGTTTCTGAAGAAGTAATGCTTGGTGCTCTTGCAGAAGCAGAAAAGTTCATTAAGGAAATGTGTCTTTTACAGGAAGAACTCGTTAAGAAAGCAGGAAAAGAAAAACTTCCTCTTAATCCGCTTGATGTAACTCTTGAAAATGCAGAAGCAATCGAAGCTGAAGCTACACCGCTTTTAAAAGAAGCATGCTTCCAGGACGGCAAACAGAACCGTGGTCTTGCAGTTTCTAAAGTTATTAAAGAACTTACAGAAAAACATGCAGAACAGCTTGCAGATGCAGTTCAGCAGAAACTTTTCATGAACCTTATTGATGATATTCAGTATAAACTTTTAAGAAAATCAATTCTTGATGATGGAGTTCGTATTGACGGTCGTAAGACAGATGAAATCAGACCTATCACATGTGAAATAAATGTACTTCCTCGTCCACACGGATCTGCTCTCTTTACACGCGGCGAAACTCAGTCGCTTGCAGTTTGTACACTCGGTACAACAATGGATGAACAGGTTTACGATGATATCGACGGAGACAGAAGCGAACACTTTATCCTTCACTATAACTTTCCTCCATACTCAGTTGGTGAAACTGGTAAGCTTACAACAGGTCGCCGCGAAAT
>DBWY01000005.1:942-15482 GCA_002309195.1 Treponema sp. UBA1226 | reverse complement strand
ATGAAGAAAATGGTTGCAGGTATTGCAATGGGTCTTATTACAGAACCAGAAGGAAACAATCCTTACGGACGTTATAAGATTCTTTCTGATATTCTTGGAGAAGAAGATCACCTCGGTGATATGGACTTTAAGGTTGCCGGAACAAAAGACGGTATTACAGGATTCCAGATGGATATCAAGATTGCCGGTGTAACAACAGAAATCATGAAGAAAGCTCTTGAGCAGGCTCGCGTTGGCCGTATGCACATTCTTTCCATCATGGAAAAATGCATCGACAAACCTGCAGAAATAAGCCCATATGCTCCAAAGATTCTTACTATGAAGATTCCGGTAGACAAGATTGGTGCTCTCATCGGACCTGGTGGAAAGAACGTAAAAGCTCTCTGTGCTCAGTACGGAGTTACAATCAATACAGACGATGACGGAACAGTTACAATCTACGGAAAAACTGGAACTTCTGCAGAAGAAGCAAAGAAAGCAGTTAAGGGAATTACAGAAGATCCTGAAGTTGGAACAATTTATAACGGCGTTGTAAAGAGCATCAAAGACTTCGGTGCATTTGTAGAAATCTTACCTGGAAAAGAAGGGCTTTGTCATATTTCTAAACTTTCACGCGGTCGCGTAGAAAAGGTAACTGACGTTCTTAAAGAAGGACAGCAGATTCCTGTAAAATTGCTCGAAGTTGACCAGAGAGGTCGCCTCCAGCTTTCTTACATCGATGCAATCGAAGAACAGAAATAAGTGTATGACTGACGCTTCGCGCAGTCATACATGCTATATCACGACGGCTAAAGCCGCGTGATAAATAAGCTTCATGCTGATACTGCGTACAGCATAACCCATAGGGTGCAGCGTGTGGATTTAAAAAGAGTTCGGCTACGGTCGGACTTTTTTTTTACACTCGAATATGGTAATATAGAATAATGAATTTAATCGATATAAAATGTGTCGCTTTAGATGGCGCTGTAATTCCGCAGTATAAAACAAAGGGTGCTGCAGGCTGTGATGTCTGCGCTTTTCTTTCAGAGACTCTTACTCTTAAGCCTATGGAACGTTTTGCTGTTCCTACGGGCTTGTTTTTTGAAATCCCCGAAGGATATGAAATACAGGTTAGGCCACGCTCGGGTCTTGCAATTAAAAACGGAATTACATGTCTTAATACTCCCGGGACGATTGACAGTGATTACCGCGGCGAAGTAAAAGTAATCCTTGTAAATCTTGGAAGCGAAGACTTTGTAATTAATAACGGCGACCGTATTGCTCAGCTTGTCGTAAGCCCTGTTACAATCGGAAATTTCATTAAGGTTGAAAAGCTTGACGAAACAGAGCGGGGTAGCGGCGGCTTTGGATCAACCGGAAAATGAACATTAAGGAAAAAGCTTTAGAAATTTTCGAAAGCTTAAAAGAAAAATACATTCACCTCAGATTTAAAAACCGAATGGCAAAAGACAAGCTTCTTTTGCGTTACATCATAAAAGAACTTTCGATGTATTTTCTTTTAATGTTTCTTTTTTATTTCCTTATTTTTTTTGTAAACCAGATTCTCGTAATGATGTTAAAGCTTCTTGGCAAGAATCTTCCGCTTGGTGATGTAATCCTTCTGATGTTTTATTCGATTCCGTCGATAATTTCCCAGACAGCGCCTTTTGCGGTCCTTACAGGATTTTTAATGTGCCTTGGCCGAATGAACTCTGATAACGAAATCCTTATCTTTCGCGCATCCGGGCAAAATCCCCGTCTTGTAATTCTTGTTCCGGTTTTAGCACTTGGTTTTTTAATTTCACTTTTCTCATTTTTTGTTAATGACTATTTATTGCCGAGCGGACTTATCAAATACCGCGAGCAGTATCTTGTAAGTATTTCAAGAAATCCGTTTATCGAAATTGAATCAAATTCTGTAAAGCGATTTAACGAAAATACCATCATAACAGGCGAAGTAAAAAACTCGGAAATTTCTGATATTGTTTTTATTGACCGTGATGAAAATCATAATACGAGAATCATTTCCGGGAAAAAATCTCATGCAGATACATCAAGCGAAGATGGTGTTACGATGCAGCTTACGATGGAAAACGCGGATGTTTTTGTGCTTGATTCAAAAGATAAAAATGATTTTAGCTTAATAAGGTCTGCTGTCATGAAACTCAATATTTTTGAATCTGCTTTTATTCAGAATCAGACAGGCGTACAGCCTAACGAAATGACTTCATATGATATTTATAAAGAAATTAAAAAAATTAAGAAAAATAAAAATCATTCAAAAGAAGAATTAAATCAGTTTGTAATTGAATTTAATAAAAAATATGCTCTTTCTTTTGGAGCACTGTTTTTTGCTTTCCTTGCTCTTCCGCTTGCGCTTATTTTTGGAAAGCAGAACGGAACTTTTGCAGGACTTATTATCGGAATCCTTATTTCTGCAGCTTACTGGGCTTTAATATGGATTTTTATGCTTGCCGGATACAGAAACGGTTTAAACGGATTTATCGCGATGTGGATGCCTAATATTCTTGTAGGTCTTGCAGGCTTTGGATTTTATTCTGTGATGATGAGGCAATGATATGAAGCTTGTCTGGTACGTTTTTAAAATGTTTCTGCCTCTTCTTTTTGGAATGTTATTTCTTTTTATTTTTGGTTTTGAAATCGGTGACCTTTTCATGAACATCTGGAAATATATTTTTAATAATGTTCCGGTTAAAGAAGTCCTTCACATCATGCTTCTTTATATTCCAAAGACTATAACTTATGCTCTGCCTCTTTCGATTCTTTTTGGAATCTGCTATATGCTGTGTTCTCTTGCTTCGCAGAATGAGCTTGTTGCTTTTTTTGCGTCAGGTGTTTCATATATTAGATTTGTTCTTCCTCTTATCATTTTTGCACTTATTCTTTCGCATGCGTACATGGTTTTTGAAGATAAAGTAGTTGTCCCGACTTATAAGCAGTACACAGATTTAAAGAATGAACTTCTTCATATTGAACAGAATAAAAACAGCACGAATATTACGATAAGAAGCGAAAATGGGAAAATAATTTATAAGGCAGATACATATGAATCTTCTTCAAAACGCCTTCATGGACTTTTGGTTATTGTGCGTAATGACGAAGCTGTAATTACAGATATTATTAAAGCAGCGTATGCAGTCTGGTCAGAAGACCGCGCAGTCTGGGTTCTTTCATCGCCTGTAGTTTATTCTTTAAACGAAGAAGGGGAACTTAGTTCAGGTTATATGAGACCGCAGCTTGAAGAACTTTTAATTGAGTCACCGGATACTTTTAAAAACAATGAGGTCGATGTAGAAACAGTTACGATTGCTCAGGCAAAAGAATATTTAAGATATCTTCAGCGTACAGGACTTCCCGGTGGCAAGGCATACTCTGTTTACTACAAGAAATTTTCATTTCCTTATGTAATTCTCATCGTTACATTTCTTGCAATCGGTCTTACAGGCAGATCAAGGCGGAATATATTTATAATAAGTATGTTCCTTTCTCTTTCTGCATCGGTTGTATTCTACGTACTCCAGATGGTAACGATGCTTCTTGCAGAAAACGGCTACATCGTACCGGCAGCGGGAGCGTGGCTTCCTGTAATAATCTTTCTGATAATAAGCGTTCTTTTATTAAAGAATTCTAAAACATAAAAAATCGGCAGGTAAAAATATGGAAAAAATTTTTAATATAATTCACAAAAATAAAAACTCAAGGGCTCGTACCGGAGTTCTTACGCTCCCTCATGGCACTGTTCAGACTCCGGTCTTTATGCCTGTCGGAACAAACGCAACAGTAAAGTCAATTACAAACGATGATTTAAATGACATAGGTTTTGAAATAATTCTTGCAAATACATATCATCTTTATTTAAGACCGGGTGCAGATTTAATACAGGAAGCCGGAGGTCTTCATGGTTTTTCTAAATGGAATAAAAATTTTTTGACAGATTCAGGCGGCTTTCAGGTTTTTTCTCTTTCTAAGTTAAGAAAGATTACCGATGAAGGAGCAAAGTTTCAGAGTAATATTGACGGAAGCTATCATATGTTTACTCCAGAAAACGTTGTCGACACTCAGGTTAAATTCAACTCGGATATACAGATGCAGCTTGATGTCTGCTCTGGCTGGGGTGTTTCGAGAAAAGAAGCAGAAGAGTCTTTAAGAATAACTTCTGACTGGCTTTTGAGGGCAAAAAAAAGATGGGAAGAATGCCGTGCGCAGGGCTATAAGGGAATTCTTTTTCCTATCGTGCAGGGAAACTTTTTTGAAGACTTAAGAAAACAGAGTGCAGAATTTGTTGATTCGCTTGATTTTCCCGGAATTGCAATCGGCGGTCTTTCTGTAGGCGAGCCAAAAGAAGAGTATTCCAGATTTTTAGCCTATACGGTTGAACACTTGACAGAAGATAAGCCTAAGTATGTCATGGGAATCGGAACGCCTGACTATATTCTCGATGCGATTTCAAACGGAATCGATATGTTTGACTGCGTTTTGCCGACAAGAAATGCCAGAAACGGCTCATATTTTACGCGTGACGGAATGCTTTCTATAAAGCAGGAAAGATTTATTCATGATTTTTCTCCTGTAGACAGGGAATGCAACTGTAAAGTCTGCAGGACATATTCACGCTCATATCTGCGTCATTTATTTAAATCCGGTGAAATTTTAAGCAGTATTCTTGCAACTTTTCACAATCTTTATTTTTTAAATAATATGATAAAAGAAGCAAGAGAAGCTATAAATAATGACAGATTTGACGAATATAAAGATGCATTTCTGTCGAGATTTAAAGCAGGAAAGATTTTATAACGGAGAACGACGATGAAGAAGATATTTGCTTTATTTATGATTTTAAGCCTTTCGCTTTGTTTTGCTCAGGAGAAAAAAGCTCCGAGGGCTCCAGATAAAGAGCGCGCAGAAAAGGCTGCATTAAAAGATGAAGGCAAAAATGCCGTTGAAGAAAAAATCGATACAATACGCTACGGAATTGAATCAGAAATCGTTACTCTTATTAAAGGCCTTATCGATAATGATGACCCCAGATTTTCGAATGAGCTTTATGCTTTGTTCTATCAGACAAAAAGCGTTGCAGTACGTGAAAAAATAATCGAATATTTTACAAAAGAAAAGGATCCGTGCATCGAAGATTATGCCGTAGAAATTCTTTCTGACCCTTATGATACAAAAGATTCAACTGTAGATTTGCTTTTTAAATATATTTCAGAAGTAAAGACAAAAGAAGCCGTTCCTCATGTATTAAAGCTTCTTGAATCAGAAGACGAAACTTATTTTTCAAATGCACTTAATGCAATCGGAGAAATCGGCGGAACAGAAGAAGCAGACTTTTTAATCGAATATCTTGAGCGAGATGATCTTTCTGTATCACAGAGGCAGAGCCTTATGAAAGTTTTGGGAAAGTTAAAAGCCGAAAGCACATTTGATAAACTTGCAGAAATCTGCCAGGACGAAGACGAAAACTCTTTTGTAAGAATGTATGCTGCGTGTGCAATCGGTGAGATGAAAAAGAGCGAAGCTCTTCCTATTCTTGTAAAACTTTTTGAAACACCTGATCCTAACTTTCGCGTTTATGTAATAAAAGGTATTTCAAATTTTGATGATAAAGAAGCAAAGGATGTAATTATCCAGGGAATAAAAGACGGTCACTGGAAAGTAAGGCAGGAGTCTCTTGAATGTGCACAGAAAATGAACCTTACTGATGCTGTTCCGTTTATAATCCACAGAGCAAAAAAAGATCCTGAAAAAGTAATCAAGGAAAAAGCATACGAAGCACTTTCAAAAATCAAGACTTCTGAAGCAATAAAATTTTTAGTTGAACAGATTACAGATTCTAAAATTGATGACGGAGCAAAGGGCAGGGCCTGTGACGTACTTTTAAAGAATACAGACAGCGGAAGATCAGAAATTGCAGAACTTGCTTCTTCGATTGCAGCAGATGACAAGAGAAAAAATTTAAGATATCAGATTGGAAAACAGATTGCAAAATATCCTGATCCAAAATTTGCTGATGTTTGTCTTGCATATATGAATTCAAAGGATGCTTCTACATGTGCATTAGGAATTGACATGTACGCATCAGGAAGATACTCATCTGCTTCTGCAAAAATAAATGAAATTGCAGAAAATACAAAAGCCGGTGCAAATCAGAAAAAGGCAAGAAAAGTACTGCAGCTTGATTAAAAACTTAATGGAGAAAAAAAATGACCTCTGATGAATACTGGCAGAAATTTTTAAAAGAAACCGGTAAAGATCCCGGATTAAAATATCACGGCGAGTTTCAGTTTGGACTTGGAGAAGAACACGACAAAAGTCTTTCATCACTTGTATTATCAGGTGCAAAGACAGCCGTAACTTCGTCGCTTTATGCTTTTCAGATTGATATGGAAAGTGTTCCCAAAAAAGGAAATTACTATATCCTTACTGACGATAAGGACAGTCCTCTGTGCGTTATCCACGAAATAAACGTAACGATTATGGCATTTAAAGATGTTACATGGGAGTATGCAAGAAAAGAGGGCGAAGACCAGAATATCGAACAATGGCGGGAAAACCACATAGAGTTTTTTAAAGACGAAGCAGAGCTTATGGGCTATGATTTTTCAGAAGACATGCCTGTCGTATTTGAAGAATTTGAGGTTGTCTATAAATAATCCGAGCTTGCTTTAGCTCTAGTTTTCGTAGAAGCTGTTTATTCTTCTGTAAATTTCATTGATTTTTTCTTTCTGCTCATCATTAAATTTATCTTCTGCTTCATCAATAAGAGTTTCAAGGCTTGATAAGCTTTCAGAAACAGCAGTAGAAAATCCGCGTGAAACTTTAAACCAGTAATTTCCTTTGTTGTCTGTAAATACACAGATAAATCCCATTTCGCGGCTTTTTGATTTTGCAACTGCGACATTTAAAACATAGTCGAGCGAAGAAACGAGTTTATCTATCTGAGAAGGATCTGAAATATCAATGTTTATTTTTCTGTCAAATTTCTTTTCATCTACAGGAATGAGATTTAAGTTTGACGCAATCTTAAATATAAGTTCAAGCTTTTCGCCTGCAAGGATTTCATAACCGTTTTTGTATAAAACTTTCCCCTTTACATTTAAAATCTTTCCGTAAGATTTTGCTTCTTTTGAAAAATCATTTTCTTTAGCACATACAAGCAGTTCACTTAAAGGCAGAAGAATAATCTGTTTTCCCTTGATTTTCTTGATTTCAAACGGGAATGAACCGATTGTAAGAACGTCTTTTACGCTGTCTTTTTTCTTTGAATTATTTTCTTTCTTTGTTTTTTCTTTAGGTAATGAATCATTCTTCGTTTTCTTAAGTGAATTAAGATCTTTTTCGAGTCCTGATTCAATTTTTGCAAGCTGACTTTTAGTAAGCGGCGAAACGCTCATTGCAAACATTCGGCTTGTTCGTACGATTTCTCCTGCAACGATATACATCGGGTCTGTTCTGAACATATTGCTTCCTGGGTGAATCGAAATATGGTCTGCAGTGAGTGTTCTGTAATTATCACGACCTTCGCGAACGCATACAAACTGAATCATACCGCATGCAATACAGCAAAGATAATTATCGACAGGACCTTTTGAAAGAATAGGAATCTGCTGGTCAGAAACAATCTGCGAAAGCTGCTCGTCGATGTTTTCTATTTCTGCCATAACCTTGTCATCAAGATAGTATTTTTTGCAGAACTGTTCTTTATTTTTCTGCTGCTGATATGTGCGGAACAGTTTTAAATACGACACAAAATCGCCCTGTATGTCACGGAACGTATGATGTGCACGGCGTGCGTCCATTTCTTCTCCCTGTGGCAAAACAAAAGGTGAGTGCGTGCTTAAAAAAGAAGCTGCTATGAGGACTTCTTCAAGAACATCCGGGTAGTGCATGATTGACTCTACGATTATTCTTGAAACTCTTGGCGGAAGAGGAAAAAGAACCATCATGTTTCCGACAGGAGAAAGAGTGTTGTCATCGTTAAGGGCTTTTAACATCTTTAATGTTTCGACAGCTCCGCGGATTGCTTCTCTTGGTGGTTTTGAAATAAAATCAAAGCTTTCAAATTCACGTATTCCTAGTTCTGCCATTCTTAACACAACTTCGCTTAAGTCTGTTCTGAAAATTTCTTCTGTAGTATAACTTTCGCGTGTATCATAATCTTTTCTCGGATAAAGGCGGTAGCATGTCCCAGGTCTTGTACGTCCTGCGCGACCGCGCCTCTGGTTACACGAGGCTTTTGAAACAGGCGTTTCTATAAGGCTTGATGTAAATGTTCTCGGTGAATAATAATTTAATTTCGAAAGTCCCGAGTCGATTACAGAAGTTATGCCGTCAATCGTTACAGAAGTTTCTGCTATGTTTGTAGAAATTATTACCTTTTTTCGACCCAGAGGCGCTTTGTTAAAAACTTTTTCCTGCTCTTCCTTTGGAAGCCTTCCATAGAGCGGAATCATCTGAATCTTTCTTGAAAAATGTGCATGATATAATTTATTTATGCAGTCTTTAATTGATTTTTCTCCTGGAAGAAAAACAAGTACGTCACCGTCTGTATGATTGTAAAGAATGCGTTCAATCGTATTGCTTACTTTAGAAAGCAGAGCTTCTTCTGCTGTTGCAGTAAGTGTGCTTGCAGGAATCGTCGGCGGATCATAAATTACAGTTACAGGATAGGTTACCGTATCAATCGTAACGATAGGACAGCCATCAAAATAAGTCGAAAACTGTTCTGCATTCATTGTTGCACTCGAAACGATTACTTTAAGATCAGGCCGCGCCTTTAGCACGCGCTTTAAAAGGCCGAGAACAAAATCTATGTTTAAACTTCTTTCATGTGCTTCATCTACCATGATGACAGAATACTTGTTCATCATAGGATCAAGCTTCATTTCCTGTAAAAGAATTCCGTCGGTCATGATTTTTATTCTTGTCGTTAAATCGGTTTTATCTTCAAAACGCATTTTATAACCGACAAGTCCCGGGTAAGTTGTTCCAAGCTGTTTTGAAATGAACTCACTTACAGAAAGCGCGGCTATGCGGCGCGGCTGCGTTACTGCGATTATTCCGTTATCAGAATATCCTGCTTCGTGAAGGATTACAGGAATCTGTGTCGTCTTTCCTGAACCCGTAGGGCTTTGAACTACAATTACCTGATTTGTTTTTAATGTATCGAGTATTCTCTGTTTCTGTTCGTATACAGGAAGTGATTTATAGTCTATCGGCATGTTGTAATTTCCTTTATTTCGTTTAATGCTTTTTCTCTTTCGATAAGATAATTTTTCCAGTTGACCAGATTTTTTTCATCGAGGTAGTCATAAAAATCCTTACCGATTATTTTAATAACAAAACTTCTGTTTTCATCAACAAAGGTTGTTATGTAGTCTGTGTATGAACCTGTTATGGATAGTCCTTTCTTGTCTTTTGCAATGCTTAAGGATATTAAAAATCCATCGCCCGTGTATTCGCGGATTGCACGCGGGTTTTCATAATTTGGTTTATGGCGCTGGCCAGAAATTGTATTTCCTGTAGAGTAGAGAATTACTTTATCCGGAGTTTTTTTATCTTTGTTTTTTATAAATTCTACAGGCTTTGGAACATGCGGATGATTTGCCCAGAGAACATCAACTCCCGCATCAAGAAGTTCAAGATAAAAATCGCGGCGCTCTTTAAAAATGTCGAGGATGTATTCTGGTTCATCTGCGTGGATTGCAAGAATAAATATATCGCACGGATTTTTTTCGCGTAAAAGTTTTACCTGCTCAAGTAAAGCAGCTTTTCCTTTTTCTGTGTGCGGAAAATAATTTATGCGTTCGTTATAATTTTGAGTATTTAAAATCTGGGTAATTCCGAAAAACAGGACTTTATAATCTTTAACCGTAAAGTAATTGTATGACACAGGGCTTTTAGAAGCCTTTTGCTTTGTAGAAACATCGGTTTTAAGACCGTTCATATAAACAGGTCGTTTTGAGCCCTTATACTTTTCCTGAATTTCTTTCATCCATGCTGCAGTAGAAATTATTCCGTCTTCACCCTGATCGTTCGTGTGGTTATTTGCCACAGTCATTACATTGATACCGGCGTCAATTGCTGCCTGCGGGTATGAGCTTTGCATATTAAAAGTAGGGTAGTTTTCAAAAGGTCTGTCATCACATACCGGTGCTTCAAGGTTTGCTATCGTTAGGTCTGAATTTAATGTAACGTCTCTGATTCCTTTCCAGATATCGTTAAAGTCCTTTGTCTTAAAATTCTGCGTATGGCACATAATGTCTCCGCAGATGACTATATTGAGATTTTTTTGAGGAAAATCCGGGCGTTTAGTCTGTTCAACTTGAGTAGTCGTACATGAAAAAAATACAAGAACAAAAAAAGGTATCAGGTAAAATTTTTTATGCATGGTTAGATTATATATAAATTAACTGATATTGACCATAAAAATCTTGAATTTGCAGATAGTTTTAAATTACTTCATATAGTAATCAGTTCTTAAAATAGTTTTACTTATTTTGTGATTAGATGTATAATATAAAAATGCAAATTGCATAAAAATGCAGGAGAGATTATATGGACGATTTTTTTAAGCCTATTTCTACAGAAGATCCGGAAATGAGTGTTGAGGATGAAAATATTTCTGATGTTAATAAAATTGATCCGGCTTCTGAAGAAGCTTTTACGGGCACTGATATAAATGAAACAACTGCAGACACAGTTTCTGTACATGGAGAATTTGAAGCAGTTGAGTCAGTTGAGTCTATTCCGGCTGAATCTGTAATAGAAGAACCTGTAAAGGAAGAGGCGGTAAATCAGGAACCTGCTTTACAGGTGGAACCGGTAAAAGAAAGCGCACCTTCTTTCGTAAATGAAAATAAACCGAGTGAACCATTAAAGACTCATATAATAGATACAAAGAAAACTGTAAAGAGAAAAACTCTTTATACAAAAATCATTGTTCCGGCGATTGTCGTTTTGATTGCAGGATGTTTCTTTGTTGCGTTGTTTTTAAGAAAAGAGACAAATATAGAAATGACAAAGATTAACAGGGATTCTTTAAATGCACACATCCCTGTTCTTTTGACAAGAATTACTGCAGAAAAGAATGACCTTTCTAAAAAACTTATGTCAACAAGACGAAGTTTTCTTATGCTTGGTAATACAGAAAACGAAGTTACAAAGCGCCTTATAGATCTTTATGCAACAGAATTTGATCTTATGCGTGCAATTTATTCTGATACGAAGGGTAATGTAGAATTTGTATCTGGGCTTGGAAATCCAAGCGTGGTTCCTTCAGAAATAAAATCAATTACGGCTGCTACAAATGGAACCCCACGCGTAATGGTTTTCTCAGAAGATAAGGAAGTTATTTTTATTGCTTCGGTTAAAATTGGAAACCATGTCTTAACTTTTGAAAAAGAATTAAGTAATCTTTACACTCTCGAAGAATATGCAAAACTTATGAACTGTGTAATTACTGTTTTTATTGATGACCTTCGTGTTGAGACTACGATTCAAGATGAAAATGGAAAGTATCTTGTTGGAACAAAACTTAACAACGATAAAATCTATAATAAAGTTTATAACATCCGCGAAATTTATCGTGGTGACAACATAATTGTAGGAAAACCTTATGTAACAGTTTATATTCCTGTTGATACAGATGACGGTTCTAACGTAATGCTCTTTATGGGAACTTCTGTTCATTCGATTAAAGAAATTTCAAAAGCAATTTCAAATAAATCTATTCCGATTGTTGTCGTAATCATTATGCTTGTAATCGTTATCATTCTTCTTGCAGTTTCTCTTTTCATCATGAGTCCTCTTAATAAAACTGCTGATGCATTTGAGGTATTGAACGGTACATCTGGTGCGTCAGACCTTACGATACGTCTTGCATCTAAAGGTAATAATGAAATTTCTAGAATGACAGATGAAATCAATACATTTATTTCTTCACAGCAGTCGATTATTTCTGATGTAAAAGAAGCAAGTGATGCTCTTGCTCAGATTGGTGAAAGTCTTGCGACAAGTTCTCAGCAGTCTGCAAGTGCAATCTCACAGATTATGGCAAATATCGAAAGTGTAAACGCAAACGTAGAAAAACAGAGTCAGGCACTTATCGACGTAAAGCAGAATCTTCAGAAAAACCTTGATGGTGCATCAAGCCTTGATATGCTTATTGAACAGCAGACGACTGGTATTACACAGTCTTCGGCAGAAATCGAAGAAATGATTGGAAACATCAACTCTGTTTCCAATTCTGTAATTAAGATGACTGATGAATATAAAGGTCTTATGTCGATTACAGAAAGCGAAAAGGAAAGGCAGAATACTGTTGCAGCCCAGATTGCAGATATGGCTCAGCAGTCAAAACACCTTTCTGATGCAAACAACGTAATTTCACAGATTTCTTCACAGACAAACCTTCTTGCCATGAATGCTGCAATAGAAGCTGCTCATGCCGGAGAAGCCGGTAAGGGATTCTCTGTAGTTGCAGATGAAATCCGTAAGCTTGCAGAAAACTCTGGTAAACAGTCAAAGGCAATTAAGACAGAACTTAATGCGATTACAAAAGTTATCGAAGACGTCGTTAATAATTCTGGTCTTGCAGTTAAAGGATTTGAAAATATTCTTGAAAAGGTAAGTTCTACAGAAGTTCTTGTAGACCAGATTAGTACAGCGATGAAAGAACAGCAGACTGCTTCTGAACAGGTTCTTATTGCTCTTCGCAATGTAAACGATTCAACAACAAAGGTTCAGGAAACATCTAAAGTCATGACATCTGGAGTTCTTTCTGTAAGCTCTGCTACCGAAAACCTTGCACAGATTGCACAGATAGTTTCTGGTAGTATGGAAGAAATGAAATCCGGTGCAAAAGAAATCAATGCATCTTCTCAAGATGTTTCTGAACTTGCAAACAGCACTAAGGATAATATCGTAGTAATGACAGACATTATCAATAAGTTCAAGATTGAATAGTAAATCATCAAACTGAACTTATTGAATAATTATCAGTAATATTTAATCAGGCCTGCTTCTGCGGGTCTGTTTTTTTTACGAGGAATACAGAAAGCATAAGGGCAACTACATAAAGAATGCCTGTAAATATCAGAACATTCTGGTAACCGGTTGGATTAACTGTAGTTCCGTTAAGCTCGACGAATGAACCTGTTTTTTCTACGATAAGGTTAGCAATCTGGTTTCCAGAAAGACCTGCAAATGCCCACGCAGAAAGTGTAATTCCGTGAATTGCAGAAATATTTCCCATTCCGTAATGATCAGAAAGAAGTGTCGGAACATTAGAAAATCCTCCGCCGTATCCTGCGTTTATCATAAAGTTTAATGCAAGAACAAATATAATGAGAATGATATTGTTGTTTCCATTTGCAATTCCGTTTGTAAAATATACGACTGCAGAAAGAGCAATGGAAATTATAAAAATCATTTTGTAGATTGTGTTGCGGTCTTTCATTTTATCTGCCCATGCAGAAAATCCGATTCGTCCGCCGGCATTAAAGAGTGCAGAAATCATGGATATTATTCCGATAAAAGAACCTAAGCCGATGCATTTTATAATCTGTTTTTCCTGTGAAATGATTGCAAGACCACATGTGATATTTATGTAGAACATAAGCCAGATTCCGATGTAAGAAGCAATCGGTTTTGTTTTTAATGTTGCGATGATTCCTTCTTCCTTTGATTTTTTTTGCGGTTCAATCCAGCCTTCCGGTTTTGCAAGAATAAGATGTCCGATAAACATCATTAAAAAATAAACTGCGGCAAGAATGTAGAACATTTTATAGATTCCGCCTGAGCCAAGATTCTTTAACATCCACTGCATGATTGGAGAAGCAATTGCTTTTGCAGCACCAAAGCCAGCAACTGCAAGTCCTGTTGCAAGTCCTTTTTTATCTTTAAACCAGAGCATGAGTGTTTTTACCGGAGAAAGATATCCGCTTCCAAGCCCGATTCCCATGATAAAGCCGTAGCTTATGTAGATTCCGATTAAAGCAAGTTTACTTGGAGAGCCCGATGCAAGTGACTGACCGCCGTACCAGATAAAAAATCCAGTTCCTGCCATACCGAGTGTAAAAGTTATCGTTGCGATTAATGAAGATTTATGAATGTTTTTTTCTACAAGGCTTCCTAAAAATGCGGCCGACATTCCGAGAAAAAAGATTGCAAAGCTGAATGCCCATTCAACAGCACCTTTTGAAAAGCCGATGTAGTTTGCGATTTCCTGACTAAAAATTGACCAGCAGTAAACTGTTCCGATACTGCAGTGAAGAAGAAGAGCCGGAATTGCTCCTCTAAGCCATTTGTTCTGGATGTTTTTCATAAAACCCCTCCATGAAATATTCTTGATTAATCTTACTATATATAGTCACGCTTCTCAAGGTATACATGCAAAAAAAAAACAGTCCACGTGGACTGTTTTATGATTTAAACCGCAGGCACGCAGCACGCACCTGCCGGTTTTTTAGGCTAGAAACTTCCAGCTACAGCTACTGCACAAGCTACTGTACATCCAACCATAGGGTTGTTTCCCATTC
>DBWY01000005.1:0-863 GCA_002309195.1 Treponema sp. UBA1226 | reverse complement strand
CGACCCAAAGTATCAGTAAATCCGTATGATGCAGGACCAGCTGCCATGTTATCCGGATGCAATGTACGACCTGTACCACCACCTGATGCTACAGAGAAGTATTTCTTACCTGCAAGGAGGCGTTCCTTTTTGTAAGTTCCTGCAACAGGATGCTGGAAACGAGTAGGGTTTGTAGAGTTTCCTGTGATTGAAACATCAACATCTTCGTGCCACATGATTGCAACACCTTCACGAACATCATCAGCACCGTAGCATTTTACGATAAGGCGGTCCGGGTTAGATCCGTATGGAACTTCCTTTACAACCTTAAGAGCTTTGTCTGTTCCTTCACCGTTGAAGTAATCAAATTCTGTCTGAACATAAGTAAAACCGTTGATGCGTGAAATAATCTGAGCAGCGTCTTTTCCAAGACCATTAAGGATAACGCGGAGCTTGTTCTTGCGAACTTTGTTTGCGTTAGCTGCGATTTTAATTGCACCTTCTGCAGCAGCGAATGATTCGTGTCCTGCCAGGAATGCGAAGCACTGTGTTTCTTCTGAAAGAAGACGTGCACCAAGGTTTCCGTGACCAAGACCAACTTTGCGGTCATCAGCTACAGAACCCGGGAGACAGAATGCCTGAAGTCCTTTTCCGATATTAGCTGCAGCAGCAGAACCAGTTTTGTCTCCTGTTTTTTCTGCTTCTTTAATTGCGATTGCTGAACCTAATACATAAGCCCATTTTGCGTCTTCGAAACAAATCTGCTGTGTTGACTGACAGATTTCATATGGATCAAATCCGCGTGCTTTACAAAGGTCACGAGCTTCGTTTAATCCAGCTTCGCCTTCTTTAAATCCGTATTCTTTAAGAGCCTTATTCACCTG
>DBWY01000009.1:50210-103311 GCA_002309195.1 Treponema sp. UBA1226 | reverse complement strand
GGTGGTGGTAATTAGACGCTTACGATATGGCGGGAAAAATACTGCGGAAAACTCGTATTTTGAAATTATATTTATATATATAAAACTCCACCATATTTACGACTTATGTTTATATATATAAACCCCTCACGGTTAGATTAAGAAATATCATTTATCGAGTAAATTCAGCTTTTCGCAGATAAACTCACTTTTTTCTTTAAGACCGATTTTTCCTGTTTTAAGGATGAGCATATTTGGCTTAGTTGCATCAAGTGAAATCATAGCCGGATTCTGCTTGATGAGATTAAGGACGTTGTCAACTTTAATTTCCGACACTTTGGAAAATTCAACATAAACGACATGATTTTTTTCTTTAATCGATGCTATGTTCAGTTTCTTGCAAACACAGCGGATTTCTGCAAGCGTTATGAGGCTTATGACTTCATCCGGAATCGGACCAAAACGGTCAAGAAGTTCGATGTAAATACTGTCCAGTTCATCCTTTGTCTGAACGGCTGCAATTTTCTTGTATATTTCCATTTTAGTCTGTGAACTGTGAACATAAGAATCAGGTATAAATCCTGAGTATTCAAGTTCCATAAGAACTTCACTTTCGGGCTTATAATCTTTCTGTTTTGTAAGTATAGAAATTGCTTCGTTTAAAAGACGAAGATACATGTCAAATCCTACTGAATAAACATCCCCGGACTGATCGCGTCCAAGAAGATTTCCAGCCCCGCGAATTTCCATATCTTTCATGGCAATTTTAAAACCGCTTCCAAGTTCCGTAAAATCGCTTATAACCTGGAGTCGCTTCATTGCAACTTCTGACAGAACTTTGTTTTCCGGATAAAAAAGATAGGCATATGCCTTTTTGTCGCTTCGCCCTACCCGACCCCTTAACTGATAAAGCTGGCTTACGCCGTACATGTCTGCCCTGTCGATTATGATTGTATTTACGTTCGGAATGTCGATTCCATTTTCGATGATTGTTGTTGCAACAAGAACATGAAAGCCGCCCATTTTAAATCTGTGGAATATATCATCAAGTTCATCGCTTGTCATCTGTCCATGGGCTGTATCAATAAGCATTTCTGGAACAAGACGCTCAAGCTTTATACGGGTTTCTTCCAGAGTTTCTACACGGTTATGAAGATAGAAAACCTGGCCGCCGCGTTCAACTTCGTTCCGGATTGCCTTTGCGATTTTGTCATCGTTGTATTCGCTTATTACAGTTTCGATAGGTTTTCTGTTCTGCGGCGGCGTCGTTAAAAGACTCATGTCGCGTATCTTTAAAAGGCTCATGTGCAGAGAGCGAGGAATCGGTGTTGCAGAAAGAGCAAGTGAATCTATATTGTTTTTCATTACCTTTAGTCTTTCTTTATCTTTTACGCCAAATCTCTGTTCTTCATCTATTATCAAAAGACCAAGGTTTTTAAATTTTATGTCATTCTGAATTATTCTGTGTGTTCCGATAAGGATATCAACTTCGCCGAGTGCAAGTTTTTCTATGATTTTTTTCTGATCTTTTTTTGCGACAAAGCGTGAAAGGTGTGCAATCGAAACCGGAAAATTCTTAAATCGTTCAACACATGTTTCATAATGCTGTTCTGCAAGAATCGTCGTCGGAGCTAAAAATGCAACCTGTTTTCCGCCAAGAACGGCTTTAAAAGCTGCCCTCATCGCAATTTCTGTTTTACCGTAACCGACATCACCACAAAGAAGTCTGTCCATCGGAACAGGCTTTTCCATATCTTCTTTTATTTCTTTTGTAACAGAAAGCTGATCCTGTGTATCTTCGTACGGGAACGCGGCTTCAAATGCAACCTGCCATTCTGTGTCTTTAGGGAAAGCGTAGCCTGCACTTGCCTTTCTTCTTGAATATAAATCAATGAGCTTTTGTGCAAGATCTTCTACGGCTTTTTTTACGCGGTTCTTGCGGTTTTCCCATGTTTTGCTTCCAATCGTATCGATTTTCGGAGCATTTCCTTCGTTACCGATATATTTCTGTACTAAGTTAACCTGCTCAATCGGAACAAATGCAAATTCTTCTCCTGCGTATTCAAGCTTTATGTAATCGCGTTCTGTTCCCATCGATTTAACGCGTTCAATTCCTTTAAAAATTCCGATTCCATAATTAACGTGAACGACATAATCACCCGGATTTAAATCTACAAACGTGTCGATTACAGCGCTTTTTACATGGGCAATCGATTTTGGAATATGACGTTTTCTTCCGAAAATTTCGTTTTCCTGAATTACAAGTATTTTTTCATCAGGGATTCCAAAGCCGGATGAAATTTCTTCTGGAATAAGAATGACGCGGTTTTTACATTCTTCTGATGTATAATCTTTAAGAATTTCATTTATGCGAAGACTTTGATTTTCGCCGTTTGTAAATATATAGATTTTCCAGTCATCTTTCTGGAGTGTTTCTATCTGTTCTTTTAAGTAATTTATGTTTCCAAAAAAACTTCTCGGCGGGTCAATATTAAATTTTATTTTTGTATGCTGAATTGATTTAGTTTCTTTATCTTCTTCATCTATCTGTGTATGGATTGATTTATAAATAATTTTTTTATCGTGAGAATCACAGAGTCTGTCAAAATCAAATAAAATTTTTTCAGGACTCAATACAAGTTCAACAGGACGGGCTTTTTTAAATGAACCCATAAACTCTTTCTGAAGCGATTCTCTGGAATTCTGGAGCCTGTCAAAATCATAGTAAAAAACAAGCGTGTCATCGTTTATGTAATCAAGCACAGAATACTGTCTATCAAAAAGTGCAGGATATAAAAGTTCCTCGCCTTCTGCTTCCCCGGTAGATTCAAGTTTTTCAAGAAGCTCATCAAATTTTTCGCATAAATTTACTGGACTTAGACCAAGAGAACTTGTGTATTCATCAGAGATTGTCTGATTTTTTTTGAATGTTTCACGAAGCTTTGAGTCAAGTTCAGCTGTAAAATCATCAGTCCATAAGATTTCCTTTGAAGGATAAATCGTTATGCGGTCAACCGCGTCTATCGTTGTCTGAGTTTCTACGCTGAATGTCTTGATATTTTCGATTGTATCAAAATCAAAGACAATTCTGTAAGGATCTTCATCGCACGAAAGATAGATGTCAAGAACTTCACCTCTAAGCGTAAACTCCCCGCCTACACTAACCTTCGAAACCCTCATGTATCCTAAGTCAGTAAGTTTTTTTGCAATCTCAATCGTGTCTATGTTCTGTCCCTTTTCGAGAGTAAAAACATTTTTCTTAATGTATTCAGGTGGCGGAACCGGAGTTAAAAACGCCCTCTGGTTCATTATAAAAACGCGAGTTTTTTTTGAAATTATTTTTCGTCTGTCTGGTGTAACAAGTTTTGAAAGTGCTCCTGCCCTTTTTGAAAAAATTGCAGAACCTGGTGCGCATGCCCTGTACGGAACGGTTGACCACCATGGAAGACTTATAATTTCAAGGCTGTCCGAAAAGGTTTTTAAATCATTAATTACTGTAAGCTCTTCTTTTTCTGTCGGAACAACTATAAGTGTGTCGCATAAAATCTCTTCGTCACTTTTATCATTTTTCTTTGAGTCTTTGTATTGTATCGCTCTTATGTATTTTTTTCTTACTGAATCAACAAAAGAAGATGTAAGGATTCCGTAAAAACTTCCCTGTGCGCCTTCAACTTCAATCGGAAAATTATACTTGTCATTAGTAAAGTTATTTATTGAATTATTAAAAATATTCCACTTATTAATTGCATCTATTAATGAATTTGATAATAATGTATTCATAAAATATTTCCGATAATATAGTCGTGAGGTAAAAGTTTTGAAAAAGTTTACTTTAGTCATTATAACATTTTTAACATTGTTTGCACATACGGTTTCTGCTCAAGGGTTATTCAACACTGATATGTCAAACTACAAGGATGCTTCTGTAACAATCAAGTTTTATGACAGAACCATGTATTATCCTGACAACACAAAGGAAAATCCGATTCTCGTTCATATTACAATCTGTAATAACGGAACAGAAACATTAAGATTTAAGCTTGCAGACGACAGAATGTTCAGCGCAGATTTTAATGCCTACAATGTAAAAAACATCGGACTTGACCAGACAGACGAAATCGTAAGAAAGCGTACTACAAACCAGTATGTTTATTTTAGGGAAATTGCGCTCGAAACCGGTGAAGAATATTCGTTTATCGAAAATGTAAAGGACTACCTTGTTTTTTCTGAACCTTCAATTTATTACCTCGAACTTTCTTTCTATCCTGAACTTTATAAATCACGATATATTGAATTAAAATCAAACAGACTTACTTTAGAAATCCGCCCTTCACCTACTGCAGCATCTTCGAATGTAATTCCTGTTCAGTCAGAAACAGCACAGATTTTAAAACCACAACCTATTTCTCCTGATAAGGTTGTTGAACAGACTATTGTAGCACGCCAGAAATCTTTGTGGGATCAGTTCTTTCTTTACATTGACCTTGAAACAATGCTTAAAAAAGATCCATTGAGAAAAAGACAGTATCAGAATTCTTCTTCAAAAGAATGTGCAAAGATGCTCGAAGAGTTTAAATCAAACCTCATGGCAGAAAGAATAGATACAGACATCGTTGCAATTCCTGAACGTTTTGAGATTGTAAGAACTACTTATTCTGCAACAGAAGGAAAAGTAATTGTTCTTGAATGGTTTAAAAACCCTACTTTCTATGAGAAAAAGCAGTATACATATTCTGTAAGACAGCGTGACGGAATATGGCACATCTATGATTATACAGTTGATAATTTGGGGACAGAATGAAAGTTTTACTGATTGCTGACGAAGAAGATTTTATCGAAAAAGCTACTGCTAAACTCAACGACAACGGATTTGACGTAATTACTTACCGCTGGCTTTTAAAAGCTATGGATAACGTAGAAGAAATTGCTCCGGAAGTAATTATCGTCAGTGCAGCAAGTTATCCACGTCACTGGAAAACACTTGTATCGTTTGTGCAGACAGGTCTTTCGAAAATCGTTCCTAAAGTAATTCTTTACATTCAGCGGTCTCTTGATGATGAAGAAATAAAAAAGACAGAAGCCCTTAATATATGCGGTATATTCAACTCGATTGATGAAAATGGATTAAATGAAATGCTTGATCTTATTTCTGATAAGAAATCTAAAGATTATTCACTCATTTTTACAAATCCAAAAACAGGAGCTTTCGTTACAGGAAAGATTCTTTCTTACGAGAATGATGTTATTTCATTTGAACCTGATTTACCAGCTTCTGTTTCTGCCCTTCCAGAAGATCAGAAAATAACACAGGCAACGCTTAAAAATAAAAATTCAATTAAATATATAAGCGCAAAAATTGTTTCAAAAATCAATAACAGTCAGAAAATCAAATTGCAGGTAATCTAACATTTATGAAAAAACAGGCTAAATTCTTTTGTGAAAATTGCGGCGAAGAAGTTCCTCAGAATGCAAGATTCTGTAAAAAGTGCGGTCGTTTTTTCTCTGCAGTCCGCTGCCCTAAATGCGGTAAAGTTGGATCTGCACATTCTTTTACAAACGGATGTCCAAGATGCGGTTATGCAGAAAAAGGACAGATGTCTTCTAAGAGTTCAAAAGATGAAAAAGATTTTGGACCTAAAAAGAATCATTTTTATTTTCATATGCCTCATCGTAATTCAGCATCAACTAAGGATTATGCAAAGAAAAAATATTCTGCATCTTCCCTTCCTGTATGGATTTATGCAATTACTACAAGTCTGCTTGTCGTAATGATTATTCTTTTTATGAAATGTTCACGATAAATGCGTGTGATTGATTAAAACCATAAAATCTGCTATTATACTTTTTATTGTTAGCCCGAATGGTGAAATTGGTAGACACGCTAGCTTCAGGTGCTAGTGAGAGCAATCTCGTAGGAGTTCAAGTCTCCTTTCGGGCAACTTTATATTTCAAAAACGCACACCTTTTCGTTTACAGGATTCTTAAAACTTAAATAAAAAGCAGTAAATAAAAACTCTTCTCCACTTTTATAATCTGGATTATAAATTTCATCGCCTTTTACAGGAAGTGAACACCATGCAAGATGTGACCTTACCTGATGTCTGAATCCTTCTTTAATCGTACAGACTGCACTGTACTCACTGCCTTTTTTTGTTACATCGATATAAGTTGAATATTCTTTAGAACCTGCTTTTTTTGCTTCTGCCCTTGAGCCTTCTTTTAATGCAGGACGTACTTCTTTTCTTCCTGGTCCATACATTCGAAAAAGGCTTGTCTGAACAAATGAAATTTTTTCTCCATCAAGCATTTTTTTAACTGCTTCTGTATTTTTGCAGAAAGGGAAACCTTCTTTATTCTGTTCAGTATAAGAGCAGATGGCACGGTATTTTTTTATAAAAAGCCCTTCTTTCTGCTGTTCTATGAATGAGTCATATGCTTTTTGCGTGCATGCAATAAGTAAAAGACCGTCAGTAACATTGTCAATTCTGTGAACAAGACCGTATTCAATTTCTTTTTTGCCTTTAACGTTTTTGATTTCAGGATATAAATCAAGACAGAAGGAAAGTGCATTGTCTTTATCTAAATCATTTAAAGGTGCACTTGCAATGTGGCGCTGTTTGTAGAGGATTATAAACGGTTCGTTTTTATCCGGTTCGTGAAGGATTTTTATTTTATCTGTCATTTTTTAACATACCTTTTGGGCATAACAGGAATTTCTTTTTCAAAATTTTGAGAAAGCTCCGTTATGATTTTTTTAAATCGTTCAGGAACAGCAGCCCTAAACCGTGTAAAAACATCTTTTTCTGGGAGTCTTATGTCTATCTGGCGTGAGTGCAGCATGAGTGTTGCGTCAGGAAATCTTTCATCTTTTTTGCCGTAAATCGGATCTCCCAGAATCGGGCAGCCAAGATATTTCATGTGTACCCTTATCTGATGTGTTCGTCCTGTTTTTAGTCGTACACGAATTAAAGAATAGTTTCCGTAATATGCAATTACCTTGTATAAAGTTCGTGCAAATTTTCCCTGTGTTGAATCAACTGCAGCTTTAAATTTTTTTCTGTCTTTCGGATCACGAAAAATCTGCGTTTTAACATCGCCTGCAGAAGCAGGTGGACGACCTTTTGTTATTAAAATATATTCTTTATGAAGCTTTCGTTTTAAAAACTGCTCGCAAAGCCAGGTTTGAGCATCAGAATTTTTTGCGGTAATTATGATGCCAGAAGTATCTTTATCAAGCCTGTGTACAATTCCTGGCCTTCTGTTTGCAAGAACCTTAGAAATATCATCATCCTTAATTTCTGCAATTGCACTTCTATTCCAGTGATATAAAAGGGCGTTTACTAAAGTTCCATTCCAGTTACCGGATGCAGGATGAGTTACCATCCCCTGCTCTTTATTTACAACAGTTACGTTGTCATCTTCATAAATAATATTTAGGGGAATGTTTTCTGGTTTTATATCAGTCGGAATATTGTCATCCCATTGGATTTCAATTAAATCGCCGGCCTTAACTTTACTTGATAGTTTTGCAAGTCTGTCGTTTAAATAAATTTCTGTTACAGAAGATTTTAATTTTGACCTGTTCATTCCGTCTTTGAGCGAAGCAATATATTTGTCAAGGCGCACTGATTCTTTAAAATCCTGTGGAACTTCACTGCTAAAAAACGGCACTTTCTACACTTCCGTATAAATATTCTTTTTCACGTTTATATTTTTCTGGAACAGGAACAATGTTAAGTTCATTTTCGATAGTTGTAATTTTCACATTTTCCTGTAGAATCTGCTGACTGTCTTTTTTTTCTTTGTGATGCTTTATGAGATTAATCGTAAGGTTTGTTACTCCGATTCCGACAGCAACTAGAGATGATGCTACAAGAATGTTTATCTGATCCTGCTGTGTGGCATTTGCTCCCTTTGTAAACGGATTTGCAAAATAAGAGCCGTCCCAGTTATGCTGTGCGCAGTTGTAAATTGAGTAGCCGAGAGATACACCTATTGTTACAAAGGGAAGAGAACCTAATGTAATGATTTCTGTTCTTCGAGCCTGTTCAACCCAATATGGAATTTCTTTTTCATCATACGGAACAGGTTCTTCTGATTCATTAGAACTTTGAGCAAAACAGAATTGAGAGAAAGAAACTAAAATCAAAATAAATGGTAAGAACTTTTTCAATTATAATTCCTCTGTCCAAAAATACTTGTTCCGATACGAACAAGAGTTGCACCCTCTTCTATCGCAATTTCAAAGTCGTGTGACATACCCATGGAAAGTTCATTTAAATCAAACTGCGTGTATTCCTTTTTTAACTTATCCCTGCACTCACGAAGCGTTACAAAAGACTTTCTAATTAAATCTTTATCTTCTGTAAAAGGCGCCATCGTCATAAAGCCTGCAGGATTTATATGAGGATATTTTCCCTGGTTAAAAAGTTCGAGCGCTTCTTTAATTGAGTCAACATCAGCAAATCCAGATTTTGATTCTTCTCCTGTATGAAGCTCAAAAAGTATGTCGATTTTTTTTTCAATTTTTGCGCACTGTTTTTCTATTTCGTCTAAAAGTTCAATCCTGTCTGCAGATTCGATGCACTCACAGATTTTTACCGCATCCTTTACTTTATTTCTCTGCAGCGAACCTATTATATGAAGTCTGGCTTGAGGATATTTTTCTCTTACGGCTGTAAACTTTTCTTTTGCTTCCTGCACGCGGTTTTCTCCAAAAAGAAGCTGACCGCATTCAATTGCTTCTATTACACTTGTGTCCGGGTGAAATTTACTTACTGCAACAAGCTTTACTTCGTCCGGATTTCTTGAGCATTTTCTGCACGCGTCACTTATTTTATTTTTAACTGTTTCAAGATTATTTTTTATTTCCATTTTTTTATTCCGTCAGGATTTAATTATATCCTTATTGATTACATCAGACAATAAGAGAAGTTCGTCAAGCGACATTACTTCTGCCCTTAAAAGAGGATTTATTCCGGCTTTAGAAAGAGCGGCATCTGCTTTTTCTGAAGATGAAAGAAAAGCTGTAAGATTATTTTTTACAGTCTTTCTTCTTGAAGAAAACAAAGCCCTTTGCATTTTACAAAAAAGAACAGGATTTTCGCAGCGTGGAAAATTTTCCTTTCTTGTAAAAAGAACACTGCGGGAATCTACATTCGGTTTAGGCCAGAAATTTGCGCCTGCTAAATCTATGATGTTTGTAATATCATATGCCCATGAACACAGCACACTGAACGAAGAATAATCCTCTGTTCCGGGTTTTGCACACATTCTTTTTGCAACTTCTTTTTGAACTGTAAAAACACATTTTTCAAATCTTATGCTGTTTTCGATTGTATCTGCAATTAATGTTGCTGCAATATTATACGGAAGATTTCCGAAAAATCTGTCAGGACAATCTTTACCCGTAACATCTTTAAAATCTTTAAGAGCGTTCTTCCATGTTTTTAAAACATCGCCCTCGATAAGAGAAAATTTTTTCTTATCAGAATAATCTTCAAAAAAATCTTTTACGCACGAAGCAAAACCTTTGTCGATTTCAAAAGCAGTAAGACTTGCACCACGTGATAAAATCTCATCGGTCATACAGCCAAGACCCGGCCCTACTTCCCAGACAAAAGTATTTTCGTTTACATCAAGTGCATCAATAATTTTTTTTCTTGCAGTTTCGTTTATCAGAAAATTCTGTCCAAATTTTTTCTGCATCGCAAAACCTTTTTTCTCGAGGAAAGATTTTAATTCTTGAGCACTGTTGTAATCTGGATGTGAAATCATTTTAGTTCCTTAAAGATGATTTGTAATCCATGAAATGATTTCTTTCATTACTTCATCACTGTCTGTCTCGTTTAAGATTTCGTGACGATCGTTTTCGTATAATTTAAATGAAAGATCTTTTATTCCGTGTGCCTTATAGATTTCGTTAAGTTTTGTTACAGTTTTACCATAAGCACCTACAGGATCTTCTTTTCCTGCAGCAATGAATACAGGTAAATCAACCGGAATCTTTTTAATATTTGACATTTTGTGCATCGAGATAAAAAGCTTAAAAAGTTCATGATAAAAACCTGTTGTCATAGAAAAACCACACCAGTCATCGTTCATATACATGTCAACTACAGCCTTATCTTTAGAAAGCCAGTCATACTCTGTTCTTGAATCTTTTATTCTGCTTAAGTATCCGTTAAATGCAATGCTTCCAAGTAAATATGAAGTTCTTTTTTTCTGTCCAAAAAGATAAAGAAGGTCAGCAAGAATAAGACCGCCCTTTGCTTCGAGAGCATTAGGACCTCTTGTTCCTAAAAGGAGACATCCGTCAATTTCGTTTCCATAATTTTCGATGTATGATTGAGATACAAATGAACCCCATGAATGTCCGAGAACAAAAACTTTTTTTCCAGGAAATTCATTTTTTACCTGACATACAATTTCATGTAAGTCTTCTACAATTTTTTTATGTCCGTTTTTATTGCAGAGGTATCCAAAACCTACTTCACCCTTTTCGGCCTGTTTCTGTGCTGTCTTACCATGTCCTCTCTGGTCATGTGCAGAAACAGCAAAACCTGCATCAACAAAAAAACTTGCAGTTCTGTCATATCTTAAAGAATGTTCTGCCATACCATGAACAATTACGATTACAGCTTTCGGGTCGTCTTCCGGAAGCCAGCGGTTAACGCATATTTCTGTTCCGTCTGTCATGGTCTGAAAAAAAGATTTGGATGTCATTTTTAGTACTCCACTTAATTTAATTTTTTTGATAAACTCATACTAAATATGAGCACTACTATTATAGCAGAAAAAATGGTTTTTGGGGGAGATTGTCTTGCAAAAATCGACGGAAAAAACGTTTTTGTTCCGTATGCAGTTCCGGGTGAAAAACTCGAAATCGAGACAGTCGAGTCCAGAAAAGATTATGACATTGCAAAAATAGTAAACATCGTCGAGCCTTCTCCAAAGCGTATTACACCTGAATGTCCGTATTACCAGAAATGCGGCGGCTGTAATCTCATGCACATTGATTATGATTTCCAGGTTGAATTAAGAAAAAAAATCCTTTCGGATTGCTTTGAAAAATACAGAATCGAAATACCCGAAATTGAATGCGTAACTTCTCAAAATACGCTCTACAGGTCAAGATTTCAGCTGCATGACGGTGCTTTAGAAGAAAGGCATTCCAACGAAAAAATCTATATAGACCACTGTGTCATTGCAGATGAGGCTGTAAACGCCTATTTTGCGTCTGTAAAGGCCACAGACAGACCAAAAGGACGCTGCCACATATTCGGTTCAAAATGCGCAGAGCCTGAGCTTTCTGTGTCGATTCCGCATGAAAAAAACAGAGAAGAAAAAAAAGGCGGCAAAAACAATAAAAAACTAAAGCACTATATAAGGCCAAAATATGCCGGAAACATAATAGATCCTTCGACATGCGTAACGGTAAACATCCTCGATAAAAAGCTTTCATTTGATGTTCAGGGATTTTTCCAGTCAAACATAAAAATGCTCGAAAAAACGGTAAAACTCGTAACAGACGGTCTTTCCGGCCAGAACGTTCTTGACATGTACAGCGGCTGCGGAACCTTTTCTGTATTCCTCGAAGATAAATTTAATCACCTTACTTTAGTTGAACATAACAGGGCCGCCCTTGTTTTTGCAGAACAGAACTTAAAGCTTAAAAACCACGATTCTTACGGCTTGAGCGGCGAAAAATGGGTAAAAGAAAACGCAGAATCTGTCATAAAACAGAACGGACCTTTTGATGCAGTTGTAATTGACCCGCCTCGCTCGGGAATGGAAAAAGCTGTCCTTGATTATCTTTGCAGGACAAAGCCTTCAAGAATACGGCTTCTTTCGTGCGATCCTGTAACGAATGTCCGGGACTTAAAGTTTTTAGTTGAGGCAGGCTATAAAATCAAGCGCGTCTTTCTGCTTGATTTTTACCCGCAGACTTCCCATATCGAAAGTTTATGCTATCTTGAGAGTGATTAATGTATATTAAAAGATACAAGTTAAGAAAAATTCTAGTTCCTCTTGCCTTTTTTATCGCTTCCCTTACCTCTGTATCCGCGCAGGATTCTGATATTAAAAGCATAAAACTAGATGAACTTGACAGAAGCGCTGTCTTTGTAACAGGTGGCTACCCTACAGACGTTCCTCATAAAACAAGCTACGGTTTTATATGTGTTCAGGATTCGAAGTTCATTTCGTGTACTTCAAAGTCGGGTCAAAATCTCTGGCTTACAAATTTAAAGGACAAGATAAAATTCTATACAGTTACAAAAAATGATTTTACTTACGTAATAACCCAGAAAAATCAGCTTTCTCTTTTAAATCCGTCGGGGCTTACGCTCTGGACATCGAATCTTGATTTTATTCCGACTGGAGCCCCGTTACAAGGCTTTGAAGACCGCGTTTACATTACAGGAGAAAATACGGTTGCCTGCTGGTCAATAGGCTCAGAAAAAAAGTGGAAGATTTCTACAGAAAAACAGGGAATCTTAAAGCCGCGCGTTTTAAACGATGCAAGCCTTCTTGTCTTTATGGCAGAAACTGTCGGTGCAAAAACAAAGGCACTCCGCATCTGTCCATACGGGGCTGTAATTGAAGAAATAGTTTTTCAGGGAACTGTGCTCAATTCTTTTTCTACAGAAGACGGAGTAATTCTTGCCTTTTCTGACGGTAAAATCGGTATGTGTTCTGTAAACGATAAAAAAGACGGAATCAAAAATCACATGACCTATTCTAAATGGGTAAACAACGATGTTTTCTGTAATTCAAATACGATGTACTGTAAAGCTTCAAAAGGCATGTGCGCCCTATTTACTCCAAACGACAGACTTTATTTAATTGATCTTGAAAGCGGAATCACAAAAGGTTCCTTTTCACTTCCGGCTATAAACAAAAATTCTTGCCTGTCGATTGATTTTATCGACGAAAAATTCGTAATTTTTGACCAGAGTTCGTGCGTAATTTACAGCTCTCAGGGAAAGCTCATTCGCGAGTTTGTAATGCCATCCCAGAGCGGAAAATACAAATGGCTTTATGCAATGTTCATAGATAACGGAATCCTCTGCTTTTTTTCAAAAGACTGGACTGTAAGCGCATTTAAAATCCTTTCGACTTCGAAAGAAAACGAAGTTTCGACTTATGACTTTTTTAAAGCTGAATTAAACAAAAGAACTAAAAATTACTTTATCGAAAACATCGACTACTGTCCGCAAAAATCTGCTTTTTCAGAAGAGGTTTTAAAGACTGTAAAGGCTTATGACTACGGAGAAGCAGAAATCGATATAACTTCTGACCTTGCAGCCGTGTTAAACGAAAGAATGAACGAAACTAAAACCGTTCAGTCTACACGACTTGAAGACAATATTTTTAAGGTAAATTACAGTTCTGCAGACATAGAAAAGGTTTTAAAGATTACACCCGAAGTTCACTCGATTTACCTCCAGGAGCTTTTAATCGAGTTTTTTAAAACAGAAAAAGACAAGACTTTAATAACATCGGCTCTTGTCTCGTTCTGCAGTTTTCCCTATGATCCGACAGGCGAAATACTTCTGGAAATTGAGCGCCTTATAAGAAAGACTAATCCGACCGACAAATATCTTCTTGAAGTTTCGATTGACGCAGTCTATGAAATATGCCGCTTTATGGGACGGCCTGCCCTGTACTCAAAAGGAAAGCAGATTTTAAGCAATTTCTTTTATCCTCAGTACGACGAAAAGACAAAAGCCCACGCCAGAGCCATTTTACAAAAACTTGCCGATTTGAATATGTAATGGTATAATATTTCTTATATAAAAAGGAATAAATCTGGAGGATTTTTTAATGCGTAACAATTCTTTTACTAAAAAACTTGCCGGAGTGCTTGTTTTTACATTTGTAATTTCTACTGCATTCTGTCTTGATGTTGATGAAGTAGAAATCAAGTCTACACAGAATCAGACAATTGTATTTGAAAACTATACCGGACCGCACAAAGTTGTTGACTCTCTCGAAGCAATCAAAGGAATCGGTGACAGCCTCGGAAATAATCTTGAAAAAGAAAAGTCTTCTACACGCGGAAATCCTGATAAGTATTATATCATTCACTGCTATGACCAGAACGAAGGAAAACTCAATGCAGACATCCTCGTTATAGGAAAAGATGCAGGTGTTGACCATATCAGAAACTTGAGACACATCATTGCTTCTTACATGTCAAAGGCTTATGGATACAGTTATGATGACGCCTACACTCTTGCAACATTCGTAACGGTTTACAATGCAGTTTACAGAAAGAACCTTGACTACTTTAAGAGCAAGTACAAGGATGTTGTAATCAAGAATCTTTCAGAAGATAAAGCAGGTCTTGCCATTTCATGGAAAGAATGGGCAGGAAATTCTCAGATTGTAATTCCTCTTTCTGATGTAAACGGCGGATTAAGTACTGTTGATACTTCTGTAATCAGTGATAAAAATGTAGTTAATTCCATGAAAGAAGAAGATGATAAGGGAATTGACGAAAGAAAGAACATGGTTGACATCAAAGAGCGCGAAGCAGAAACCGCACAGGAAAAAGCAAACGACGCTCAGAAAGAAGCAACAAAGCAGGAAGAAAAATTAAAAGAAGAAAAGAAAGAGCTTGCACAGAAAAAAGAAGAAGCTCAGGAAGCACAGAAAAAAGCTGATGATGCAAAACAGAAAGCCGAAGAAAATCCAAAAGACAAACAGGCTAAAAAAGACGCAGAAGAAGCACAGAAAAAAGCTGACGAAAAGAAAACAGAAGTAGCAAAACAGGAAGAAAAAGTAGAAAAGCAGAAAGAAAAGACAGAAGAAGCTAAGAGCGAAGCTCAGAAAGAACAGGCTAAGGCAGATAAAAAACAGACCGAAGCTCAGACAGAAAGAAAAGAAATTGCAAAAGACCAGAAAGAAGTAATTCAGAATAAAGAAACAGAAGCAAAGAATGGTGTATATGCACTTAAACTTGTTGACTCTTCTTCCCTCCTTTCTACAATCGTAAAGGTTAATAAAGAAGACGGAAAAGAATTAAAAACTTCTTCTGTAAAAGTTATCAGAAACAGAGTTATCTTTAACGATGGAAATAACTTTATTGCAATTGCAGGACAGACAAGCAAAAAAGGTGCTGTAAAACTTGTTCATATTGACAAGGACAATCTCGAAATTGTCGGTGAATCAGAAGAAGTAATTGCAGATCAGTCTGTACTTACAAATGCCGGTTCTGACTACTACTGTGTAATCAATGACAACGGTAAGTACTACACAGGCCGCTTTAACTCAAGCCTTAAATGTACTGCAAAATCAAATGTAGAAGTTAATCCTGCAACTCCGATTGTTGTAACTGGAGACGGAATCTTCGTTACAGACAAGAGCGGAAAAGCAAGAATATTAAGCTCTAAGGATTTAAACTAGAATATCTTTTAAGTTGACGACTCTTTTGCCTTGTTCTCGAATTTCGTGTAAGAAGACAAAAAGAGTATGTCGACATCACCTGTCGGACCGTTACGCTGTTTTGCAACGATGAGTTTTGCATCCTGCACGGCGTCGCGTTCGACAGTCTTTACCCTTTCTCTGTGAAGGAACATAACTACATCGGCATCCTGTTCAATACTACCAGAACCACGAAGCTGTGCAAGGTTTGGTTCATTACCTTCTGCATCACGCGCAACCTGTGAAAGTGCAACAATCGGAATATTAAGCTCACGTGCAAGTGCTTTTAATGATTTAGAAATTTCAGAAACCTGCTCCCAGACCTGGGATGTAGGCATATCTGTAGAAATCAAGCCGATGTAGTCGATGAAAATAATTTTTACACCCTGATTAACTACAAGACGCCGTGCCATAGCTTTTAAGTCAAGAAGCGGCATGTTAGGAACATCGACTACATAAAGCGGCGCATAATAACATCTTCCTGCCGCATCCTGAAGCTTATGAAAATCCTCAAGCCTTAACATACCGCTTTTTAGCTTACCACCCGGAACACGGGCAACCTGGCTTAAAAGTCGCTGACCGATCATTTCGTATGACATTTCAAGACTAAAGAATCCGCATGGAATCTTCTGCTCGATTGCAATATGTTCCATCATCGAAAGTGCCATTGCAGTTTTACCGATAGACGGACGCGCACCGAGGATTATAAGTTCAGAATTCTGGAATCCGCTTGTCATTGAGTCAAGTTCTGCAAAGCCTGACGGGATTCCTGTAAATGAAGTTTTGTTTTTATAGTGATCGTTTACCGTAGAAATTGTCTTGTTTACAATGTTCTGCATGTCGTAAACTTTTGTTGTCTGGTTTTTATCAGAAAGCGTAAAGATTAATTTTTCTGCTTCTTCGATTATTCCACGGCTTTCTTTTGTTTCATCATATGAGCAGGCTTTTAACTCCTGTGAGATCCTGATAAGCTCGCGGCGCACTGCCTGGTCAAGAACGATTTTTGCGTAGAACTCTACGTTTGCTGCTGTCGGAACAAGGTCTGTAAGGGATGCAATATATGCAGTTCCGCCTGCTTCTTCGAGTTTTCCTGATTTTGTAAGTTCGTTTATAAGTGCAAGGGTATCACCGTGGATGTTCTGACGAAAGAGATTTATCATCGCATCGTAAATAAGTTTATTCTGGTATGAATAAAATTTTTCGCTGTCGAGCATTGACACAACATTTGATAATGCGTCCCAGTCAAGAAGAAGTGCACCTAAAACAGCCTGCTCAGCTTCGAGATTGTGTGGCGGAACTTTATCCTTTAATTCGTTGTATTGTGTCATGATACCCCCTTTTACATCTTAACAGCATAACATTTTTTAATTCTTCTCAAAAGACAACTAAAGCCGAGTCACTTTTTCAAGTTTCCCGGCTTTAATTTTAAACCCTTAGGGATTTACTTAGGCATTAGCCTCTGCTTCTTCCTGTGGTTTAGCTTCTTCTGCTTTTGGCTCAGCTTTCTTTTCTGCTTTTTTATCTGCCTTTTTTTCTGCAGCAGCAGATTTGTCTTCCTGAGCTTTTACAGTAAGATGAACTTCTGCAGTCTGTGCTTCATAAAGTTTGATTGTAACTTTGTAGTTACCGCAAGACTTGATTGCAAGACCTGGAATTTCAATCTTTTTGCGTTCAATTTCGAATCCCTGTTTAGCAAGGAGTTCCATAACTGACTGAGAAGTAACGGCACCATAAAGTTTTCCGTTTGTTCCAGCAGGAACTGAGATTTCGAGTGCTGTAGCTTCGAGTTTTTCCTTGAGGCTTGCAGAAGCAGCTCTCTTAGCATCTTTTTTAGCTTCGATTTCTGCTTTGCGGCTTTCGAAATATGCAACTGTTGCTTCGTTGTAAGGAACAGCTAAATTTCTTGGAAAAAGAAAGTTGCGGTAATAACCGTTTGCAACTACTTTTACGTCACCTTCTTCACCGAGGTGTTTTACATCTGCATTAAGAATTACTTTCATATTCAAGCTCCTTTTCTTTTTAAGGCACCGCGTCACCAGGAGTTAGATCGCAGCACCCTTATTTAAATTTAATTTATTCTGCAACGTATGGTAAAAGACAGATTGAACGAGCGCGTTTGATTTCGCGTGCAAGTTCTCTCTGGTGTTTTGCACATGTGCCTGTGATGCGGCGAGGAAGAATCTTTCCTCTTTCTGTTGTAAAGCGGCGAAGTCCGTCAGCATCTTTGTAATCGATTTTTGCTTTGTTAGCACAGAAGCGGCAAACTTTTTTTCTAAAGAAAGTTTTACCTTTTGCGCGGGCACCACGTCCCTCACCTTCGCGTCCGTCACCAGCAAGACTAGCTTCGTTAGATTCCATAACTGCCTGGTCTTTATCTTCTACAGACTGCATATCCATTGTTTCGTCTGACATATTAATCTCCTATTAAAAATTAAAACGGAATATCTTCAGGGAAGCTTGTATCTTCTCCATATGGAACATCATCCATAGGACTAGGTGCACTATTTGCTGAACCTGCTGGTCTTGGCTGGAATTTCGGAGCAAAACCCCCAGATGGCTGGTCTCCAGATCCACCGTTATCCGATCTTCCGCCCAATAACTGAACATTTTCTGCAACGATAGTTACACGACTGTTTTTCTGACCGTCTTTTTCCCAACGGTCCTGTCTAAGATAGCCGTCAACAGCAATCTGTTTACCCTTCTGTAAATAAGGTTTAAGATTTTCTGCTGTCTTTCCCCAAATAGTTACATCAAAGTAACTTACTTCATCTACCCACTGATCTCCATTTTTGCGGCTTCTGTTTACGGCAATACTCACATTGGCTCTTGCAGTTCCATTAGGAAGATAAGCAAAGGAACGTTCATCTGCATTGATGTCACGAGTAAGACGACCGATTATGTTTACACGGTTTACATCTGTCATAAAAAAGCCTCCTCAAATAAAAATTTTAAGCGGAATAGAATTAAAAGAATTATTTCTTTTCTTCAACCTGAACAAACATGTACTTGATAAGATCTGCGTTCAATTTGAACTGCTTATCAATTTCTGCAATTTTGCCTGGATTTGATTTGATGTTAAAAAGAACGAAACGTCCGCGTTTCTGTTTTTTAACTTCGTAGGTAAGGTCACGGTCACCGAATGGTTCTTCTTTTTCGATTTCGGCACCAAACTGAGAGAGAACAGCCTTTACGTTGTCTGAACCTCTCTTGTACTTATCTTCGTCTAATGGGAAGATAGTCATAAGTTCATAGTTTCTCATATTTTCTCCTTATGGTCATGGAGACTACATACGTAGTCTCAAGGGGGTTAGATTTGATAATGATAGCAAAATAGTAATTATAAGTCAAGATAAATAAAGTAAATTATACTTCTTACCCCAAAGGCTTTTTGCTTTATTTGTCGCGATTTTATCAAATCGCTCATATACTTCCGGGTAATTACAGTTCTTATTTTGACAAAACCCACAAAAGTGTATATACTCACTCTCGCAGCGTTGATTCTGTTTGAACAGCGACTGTTTTCTTAAAATTAAAAAGAAATGGAATTTATCAAAAGCCCCAGGATTTATCTTAATGATAAACCGGTATTTTAGTAAATTCCGCCAGAAATCACAAAAATAGACTTGATCTAAGAAGGACAGGTACTATGACTACTCTTGACTTTCCTTTACGGAAAAAAAATCATGAAAAAATTTCTATGGTGACGTGCTACGACGCGTCGTTTGCAAGCCTCATCGAAGGCACAGAGCTTGACTGCATTTTAATCGGCGACAGCTGCTCTATGGTCATGCATGGAAACCCGACTACCCTTCCTGCAGACATAGGCATGATGGTTACGCACACAAAGGCCGTGCGAAGCAAAACGAAAAAATTTATCGTTTCTGACATGCCGTTTCTTACGACAAGAAAAGGACTTGAAAATGCCGTTGATTGTGCAGGACAGCTTCTTGTTGCCGGAGCAAACGCCGTAAAAATCGAAGGCGTTGACGGTCAGGAAGATATAATTTCTCATCTTGTTAAAAGCGGAATTCCTGTAATGAGCCATCTTGGGCTTACACCACAGTTTTACAATGCATTCGGTGGACACAAAAGACAGGGAAAAACAGAAGACTCTGTAGAAAAAATAAAACGCGAAGCAAAGATGGCAGAAGAACTCGGATGCTTTTCTGTCGTACTTGAGTGTATTCCGCAGGAACTTGCAGAAGAAATTACTCAAAGTATTTTAATTCCTACAATCGGAATCGGATGTGGAAACGATTGTGACGGTCAGGTTCTTGTTTTGCAGGATCTTCTTGGAATGAGCGATTTTACTCCGAAGTTTGTAAAAAAATATCTTGATGGAAGAAATCTTATTACCGTTGCACTTAATGAATATGTGCGCGATGTAAAAAACGGAGTATCAAATGAAAGTAATTAAGACAATCGATGAGTTTAAAGAAATTAGAAAAAATATAGGCGACGGAAAAATCGGATTTGTTCCGACAATGGGTGGACTTCATGAAGGACATCTTTCTTTAGTACAAAAATCTGTAAATGAAAATGATGTTACGGTTGTAAGCGTTTATCTTAACCCGACACAGTTTAACGATAAAAATGATTTACTTACCTACCCTGCAGATTTTGATGACGACAAAGAATTGCTTGAAAAAGCCGACGTAGATTTTTTATTTGCTCCGACTTATACAGAAATGTATCCTGACGATTACCGTTATAAAGTTACAGAAAATGATTTAAGTAAACTCCTCTGCGGTGCAAGCCGTCCTGGTCATTTTGACGGTGTATTAACTGTCGTAATGAAGCTTTTTAATATCGTAAAACCTCATAACGCGTATTTTGGAGAAAAAGATTTTCAGCAGCTGGAACTTCTTCGCGGAATGGTTAAAGCATTTTTTATGGATATCAATATCGTTGCATGTCCTATCGTTCGCGAAAAAAACGGGCTTGCAATAAGTTCAAGAAACAGAAAACTTTCTGAGAAGGGACTTAAAACTGCACCTCGTCTTCATGAAATTTTATGTAATGATTCAACTTTAGAAGAAAAAAAGAAAGAACTGGAAGATGCAGGTTTTACAGTTGATTATCTTACAGTAAAAGATAAAAGACTTTTTGCAGCTGTCTTTTTAGAAAACGTGAGGTTAATCGATAATGTCGAATACAAATAAAAATATTTTAATTTATGTAAGCGGTTCAATTTCATGTTTTAAATCGTGCTCTCTTATAAGTCTTCTTACAAAAGACGGCTTTGACGTACGGGTTGCTGCAAGTCGTGACGCGCTCAAGTTTGTAGGAAAAGCAAGCTTTGAAGGTTTATCTCATCACAAGCTCCATACGGATATGTTTGACGATGAGTTTGAAATTCCTCATATTGAACTTGCACAAAAATGGGCAGATTTAATCATTGCATATCCTGCAAGTGCAGACTGCATAAACCGTCTTGCATGCGGTCTTGCAGATGATTTATTCGGTGCAATATGCCTTGCAAATAATTATAAAAAGCCACTGCTTATTGCTCCTGCGATGAACACACAGATGTTTTTACACCCGAGCGTTCAGGAATCGCTTAAAAAACTTAAGGGCTGGAAAACTGTAATTCTTGAAAGCCCTCAGGGGCATCTTGCATGCGGAGAAAGCGGTCAGGGCCGGCTTTTAGAACCGGAAGATGCTTTTAATAAGATTAAGGAATATTTTGCATGAACATACTTATAACAGGCGGCGGAACAGAAGAACCAATAGACAACGTTCGGAGCATCTGTAATTTTTCTACAGGAAAAACATCAAAAATCCTTTCTGAATATTTTGTAAAAAACGGTCATCTTGTAACATGCATTACAAGTTACAAGGCAGTAAAACCAGAAAACTGCCAGACTGTTTTATACAGAAGCTTTGATGATTTACAGTCTGCACTTAAAACTGAACTTTTAAAACGAAGCTATAATATTGTAATTCACGCAGCAGCTGTAAGTGATTACAGTGCAGATAAAATCATTATCGACGGAAAAGAATTTAAAACCGGAACTTTAACAAAAATTCCATCAGGTAAAGATTTAAGCGTAAAATTTAAGGCAAATCCAAAGCTTATTAACAGCATAAAAAAATGGTCAAAAGCTCCATGCATTCTTTTTGGCTTTAAGCTTACAGATCATGCTGCTTTAGAAGAAAGATTTGATGCGGTTAAAAAATTATTTGAAGGAAACCCGGAATCTGACCAGTTTTATCCTGATTATGTTATTTCAAATGATAAATCAGAGTTACATGGAGATATTCATCCGTGCAGAATATATGATAAAAATTTAAACTGTATAAGTGAATGTGATACAGTAGAATCGATGGCAGAAGAAATTGCAAAAAGGAGTTTATATGATTTTAACAATTGATGTAGGAAACACGACGATTCAGGGTGGATTATTTGATGAAGACGGAAAGAACGTATTGATTTTTCGCCGTTCGACAAGCCGTGATTTAAGTTCTGATGAAGCAGGACTCTTTTTTAGAAATGTAATTGAGCTTAACGGATTTGATTATACGAAAATTACACAGATTGCATGCTGTTCTGTTGTTCCGTCTTTAAATTATTCACTATCGAATGCGTTTAAAAAATATTTTAAGATAGACTGTCTTTTTGTTCAGGCGGGAATAAAAACAGGATTAAAATTAAAGTATTCAAATCCAAAGGAAATCGGTGCAGACAGAATTGCAGCTGCAATCGGAGCAAGCAATCTTTACGAAGGCAAAAACCTTATAGTAGTAGATATGGGAACTGCAACGACAATCGACATAATTACAAAAGAAAAAGAATATCTTGGCGGAGCAATCTTACCGGGTATAAAAATGTCTTCTTCTTCCCTCGCCTCTGGAACTGCAAAACTTCCTGCAGTAGAAATCGTAAAACCAGAGCGCTCATACGGAACTTCTACTGTAGAAGCGATTCAGTCTGGAATATATTTCGGGCAGCTTGGCGGAGTAAAAGAAATAATCGGACTTTTTACAAAAGAAGTATTTAACGGAGAAAAGCCTTATTTAATCGGAACAGGCGGTTTTTCAAGACTTTATGAAAATGAAAAACTGTTTGACTCAATTGTTCCGGAGCTTGTTCACATCGGATTAAAAAAAGTACTTGAATTGAATTAAGGAATAAAAAATGCAGATAGAAGTTTTAAAATCAAAGATTCACAGAGCAACAGTTACAGATGCAAATTTAAATTACGAAGGATCAATTTCGATTGATATTGAACTTGTAAAAAAAGCGAACATGCATGTCTGGGAAAAAGTCGACGTCCTTAATGTAAATAACGGCGCTAGATTTTCGACATATATTATTCCGGGTAAAAAAGGTGAAATCTGCCTTAACGGAGCTGCAGCCCGCATGGCCGCAGTCGGCGACAAAGTGATTATCGTAACCTACACTCACATAGAAGAAAATACTGCAGAAAACTGGCAGCCTAAAGTCATTCTGGTAGATGAGAATAATGAGATTAAGGGGTAAAAAAAACGCAGGCTAAAAAACCTGCGTTACATAACTACTCTATTATTTTTAGCCGATTTCGGAATTTAGAGCCTTTGCGGTTTTGATTTCTTTTGAGTCTGCAAGAAGCTTCTTACCCGCAATCTGGACAAAGCCGTCTTTTGCTTCGATGGAAACGCTAAAGAACTCATCGCCTGTAATCTGCTCTTTTTTAACTGCATTTACATCGGCACCTTCAAGGATAACCTTTGTACCAGGAGCAGCCCATCCGGCATCCAGAACTTCTACGCATTCTTTGCCGTTTTCATCTTTGTAGTCACCTGCTAAAAGCATTCCGCGACTTTCTACACCGCGCATTGTACGAGGAGCAAGGTTTTCTGCGATGATTACATGTTTTCCTAAAAGCTCTTCTTCTTTTAAGTACATGCGAAGTCCCGACTGAATTGTACGAGGTGTTCCGCTTCCGTCATCGAGAGTTTCGATATAAAGCTTTTCTCCTTCCGGGTTTGGCTTAATATCTGTAATCTTTGCTACAGTAAGATTTATGTTCTTATTAAAGAATTCTATCTGCTGTTCTGGTGTGAGAGCTGGTTTTTCTTCCTTTTTCTTTTCTGCTTTCTTAGCTTCTTTTTCAGCTTTTTTCTGCTGAGCTCCGCTGAATTTTTCTTTAAACGCAAGCATTGTTTTCTGATCAAGAGGCTTAAAGTAAACTTCTGTCGGTCCTACTTTATCAAGTCCAGTAGTTTCACCAAGGTTTGCCCAGGTGTAACCCGGTTTTGTTTCTGTTCCGACTTTAGATTCCTGAATCGATTTTCCAAAGTAAGACATGATTACCTGTGTATACTGAGGCATAAACGGATTTGCCATAATCATTAAATCTTTGATTACGTAGCAGAGGTTGTGAATAAGTTTTGCACATTCTTGAGGGTTTTCTGTTCTGCTCTTCCAAGGTTCTGCATCCTGGAATTTTTTATTACAGATGTCAGAGATTTCGAAAATCGTGTGGAATGCATCTTTTAATTCAGCCCACTCAAGATAATCTGTTGCTTTCTTTTCAAGTTCGCGAACCTTTGTCCAGAGTTCTTCGTCAACCGGAGCTTCCGGGATTACGCCGTCAAAGTATTTGTTTACAAAAAGGAGTGTGCGATTTACAAGATTTCCGAGATTTCCGATTAACTCGCCGTTGAGTTTTTCCATAAAGTCTTTCCATGTAAACTGGTAGTCCTGTTTTTCCGGTCTGTTAAAGAAAATATAGAAACGCCATGCATCAGCAGGAATTCCTGACTCAACAGCATCGCTTCCAAATACACCGATTCCACGGCTCTTAGAAAATTTTCCGTCTTCGTAGTTTAAGAATTCTGTAGAAGACATGTGATAAAGTTTTGTCCAGTTATGAGGTGAACCTAAAAGCGTGCAAGGGAATACGACTGTATGGAACGGGATATTGTCTTTTCCGATAAACTGGAAAAGTTTTACTTCTCCTTTTCCCTTTGCTTCTTCACTTTCATCAGGACACCACCAGCTCTTCCAGTCAAAAGTTCCGCGTCCAGATTTTTCAAGTTCATCTGCAAGCTGTTTTGTAATCGAAAGATATCCGATAGGTGCATTAAACCAAACGTAGAATACTTTATTTTCATATCCTTCTTTTGGAACAGGGATTCCCCATTTTAAATCGCGTGTAATTGCACGTTCCTGGAGTCCGTCACGAATCCATGCCTTTGTCATGTTAACTGCGTTGTCTGCCCACTTACCTTCTTTTGCAGCTTTTTCCATCCACTCGTTTAACTTTGTGCTTAATGCAGGAAGGTCGATGTAAAGATGTTTTGTTTCTTTTACTTCTGGAGTTGAACCGCATGTATGACATTTAGGATCTTTTAAATCTACAGGGTCTAAGAGAGTTCCGCATTCATCACACTGGTCACCGCGTGCCTTTGTAGAACCGCACTTTGGACATGTTCCGTCTACATAACGGTCAGCAAGAAACCTGTTGCAATGAGGACAGAAAAGCTGTTTGTTAGTATGTTCATGAACAAGCCCTGCTTTATCAAGGTCTGTAAAAAGACTCTGTGTAATTTCTGTACACTGAGGATTTGATGTGCGGCCAAATTTATCAAAGTTTATGTTGAACCATTTATAGATTTTTGTATGTTCCTGATAATAATGATTGCACAGAGAACGAGGATCTTTTCCTTCTTCAAGCGCTTTTGTTTCTGTAGCTGTTCCGTATTCATCAACACCACAAACATATAAAGTCTCGTATCCACGGTTACGGCAGAAACGAGCAAAAACGTCTCCCGAAAGCGACTGAATTATGTTTCCAAGATGAGGAATATTGTTTACATAAGGTAAAGCAGCTGTAATGAGTCTTCTGTCCATTATTTTGTCCTTAAAGTGATTTGATTTGAGGTATTTTAGCAGATTATCAAATTTATTACAATTCTATGCTTTTTTTCTTTTGCTGGAAATAATCGTAAGATTTATGGTCTTTTCCATTTCCATATTGCATGCAAGGTCTACATCCCAGGCAAGCGAAAGAGAAAGTGTTCTTCCTGCAGGCTGTAGACCGGATGCGTCGATTTTAGAACGCATGAGGGTTATAGGATAAGAAACAAGGTTTGCCATTTCGTTTGGTTCAAATGTAAATACAACGTTGTTATCAAGATCTGTAAGCTGGAACGCATCTACATTTTTCATAAATTCGAGGCTCTGCGAAGTTTTTTCTTCTATCTGGCCGTTGTTTACGACATCGATTTTATAGCTGTCAAAAACTTCTTTCTTAAAATCCAGCTGGGCAAAATTGGATTCTACGACAAATTTTGCCTTAATCGAAATCGGACTTAAGTTTTTGAGGATGTACTGAACCATTATTCCGTTGGAATTAATGATGTATTTTTTTCTTATCGAAATTGCCTGGTCAAGGCTCGGGAAATGAGATTTCGTTTCAAGACAGATTTCTCTTTTCGTCGAGTTGAACATTACTTCTTTATAGACATTGTTAGAGAAAACCCCATTTTTACAAGGAAGCCCTTTTATGTAACGGCTGTATTCTTCTGGTTCAAAAAGATGGTCTACGAAAATTCCTTTTTCATAGTTGTCATTGCATTTATCAAGCGGCATTACGCGCGACATGTTATCTGCATAGTTTGACGATTTTTTCATTACGTCAAGTTCAAAAATTGCGCCGCCTCTACGATTGATACATACGTTAAATTTTTCCATGCGGCAAAGGTATTCATTAAGACCGTCGCAGTTATAGTCATAATTTAAAATCGACTCATGAAAGTCTTCGCATTCACGCACCAGTAATTCTGCTTCTGTAAGTTTTTTAAATGCCTTCTGCCTTTCCTGCGAACTTAAAAGCGCGCCGCTTGTAGGATAAACATAAGCATCTCCGGTCTGAGCTGCCCAGAGATATTCGCGTGCAGTCTTTTTTCTCATCTTGTCGCCCTTACACTGGTTTACAAGAAGAGAAACAAAGATCATACGGTTATACAAAGCCTGACTTCTTTTATAAGTCTGCATAAAGTCATAAACATTTATCGAAGTGTTAGGTTTAATTTCTATCTGCTTGTACGGCTCAATCGACCATTTTGCAATTTCTTCTGTAATTCCTGCGTGAATATATGTCTGAACAAAGTTTTCAGAATTCTTTACGCAGTTATACGGAAGTTCAAGCTTTATAGAATCTGCATATTTTGTTTTTAAAAGTTCAAGGAATTCTTTTACGAGTTTTTCGTTTAAAAGTCTTTTTATAGTTGTCTTGTTAAACGGAATTACAACTACCCTGTCGGCATCCGGATTTTCTTCGTCATTTTTTACAATCTTATCAACAGTCTTTTTTAATCGCTGGATAAAACCTTCTGGTGTTTCATTTTCTTCCGGGACAAATTCTTTATGAAGAGAAAGAACTTTAAGTGATTTGCCGCGGTCAGAAATTATCAGAGGTAAAAATAATTTTTTTTCTTTCTGGATAAGTGAGCTGTCAAGCTGAACAAAATCAACGCCGCATGTTTCAAATGATGTAACCAGAGACGGATCCCACGCACTTGCACAGAGCATTACACCGCGCGGACGTTTACCTACAATTTTTCTTATTGTAGAACTTAAAAGTTCTATCTGACCTGTTCTATCAAGCGGGAACAAAAGCGGAAAAACCGGATGATAATATCCGCCACCTAAAATTTCTATCTGCTTTCTGTTGGAAAGATTTTTTAAGATTTCAAGAAATTCCGGATTCTTCTGTTTAAAAAATTCTAACTGTGAGCCGGAAAAATAAAAAGTAAATTTAAATTCTTCATGGGCATACAGAAACTGACCAAGCGGTTTATAGAAACTTTCATAAACCGACTTGTAGTCTGAGTAATCAAAAAAACCAGATGTCTCTGTCGAAAATTCAAAACAAATGTTTAGAACGCCCATCTTTTATAAATCCGTACCAAATTCCTGATTAGTGCTGAGTTAATATTTTATAGCAAGATTTCCAGAATTTAAAGTATTTTTGTTCAGGAATTTCGATTTTGCTCATGGAATTGCATTTATCGCATGTCGTAAGACAATCTTCCTTTGCAGCACAAAGCTTGATTTCTGAACCAATTTCCTTTTTTTCTACGAGTTTTATTATGTTTTTCGGGCAGGCAGTAATACACTCTCCGCAGCCGCAGCAGTTTTGTGTAATTACTGCTGTTCCGTTTTTTATAAGGATAGCTTCCTGCGGACATGCTTTTACACAGTCGCCGAAGCCTATACATCCGAATGTACAGTCATTTGGTGTGTCATAAATTGAATTAAACAAGGCACAGCTCTGGATTCCGTTATAAGCCAGGCGTTCTTTTTTGAACGATCGTTCCGGATTACATAAAACAAATGCTATTTTATCAGAAACTTTAACGTTTTTTTCATCAGTGTTGCCTATATAATTAAGTTCAACTTGAGAAAAAAGCGGATCCTGGTTTTCAATTGTCTGGAGTTTTATTGCCGGCATGAAAATTCCGTAAATAAAATACAGGATAAACGAGGCAAGAATTACAAAAAGAAAAATAAACAGAATCTGAAGAATCATTTTATCACCCCGACATTGAGCCACGAAATATTAAATGAATAAACTGCAATCATTATGATTACCATGCTAAGGAAAATAAGACATTTCTGTTTAAACAGGTTGTTTGCAGTAGATGCAAGCATTCTTTTTTCGAGTGCATAAAGAATCGGTATAAGAACGTAAAAACATGTAAGGATGCTAAAGCAGATTAAAATACCGTCAACAAGAGTAACGCCTTCGTTTAACGCAAGGATTACAGTCAAAAAAGAAACTGCAAATTCTGCTGCTGTTCTTCTTGTCGTAACCTGGATAAGGATTTCAAAGAAAACAGAAACCGTAATGTAAACCAAAAGCGCAATAAAAGGAAATATTTCTACAATCCTAAGCGGAATTAAAAAATTCATGCTAAGGCAGTATGTCAAAAGATAAGTTATTGCAACACATCCGTAAGATTTAATTGCAGAAAACAAAACCTGTTTTGGATAATTGCACATAACAGATTCTCTGTTAAATCCGATTCCGTAAATGAGGACGGCAGAACCAAAAAATATATAATAAACGAAACTATTAAGCAGCATTTGAATCCTCTATTCTCTTAATGATTTTAAATTTATTTTGAACGTAAATAAATACTAAAATCGCAATGCAAACAAGAACAAGTGCACCAGGAATTGATGCAAAGAATGTTCCCCAGCTGATTGTGTCTTTATCGAGAAATACTTTTTCATAAAGCCCATTTGACGAAGGAAGCGTAAATGTTCCGTAACCAAAAATATCCCTTACAGCATAGAAAATTAATGCAAGAACAGAAAAGTAACCTGTAACCTTTAAGTTGTCGATTACAGAAACCTTTGTAGAAACGTCAATGTTTTTATAGATTATTCCAATCATGTACGAAGACACTGCAGGAAGATAAAAAACAAAACTCATCTGCAAAGCTATAAGCGGATACATCGCCATGATAATCTGCTTGTAAAGCACTGTAGAAAAAATAAGTCCAAGGACAGTTACGATTGAGTTCATTTCATGGAGCATAAGTTTTTTAAGCAGGAACGAAAATAAAAATCCAGAAAGAACAAGGAAAAACAGTTCAAAACAGATTATGATTCCATAGGCAAATCTGCCTGGAGCTGCAACCAGAAGTGCAAATGAAATTGCAGTAAATACATAGTAAAGATTTCTATTCATTATGACCTCCGATTTCATCTACAGATGATTTAAATATCTTGAGTGCCTGATTTTTCCAGTATTTGATTATGAGGTCACTGTTCGGATTTTCAAACTGTGAACTTAATCTTTCGTTTACGCAGCAAAAGCCTTCAAAGGTTACGCCCTGCACTTTGTCATAAAGAAAAACTGCAGCCTGTGGTCCGTAAAAAGTCGTTACGCGTGTAATGAGAACATAACGTACAACCTTGTTGCTTGAGTTTACTACAGAATACATATTAGAGCTTACAGCAATCGAAGATTTTACATTAATCTGATCTCCAATCTGATATTTTTCTGGAAACTCAAGAGGTCTGTGATTGTGCATTACAATTTCGACCTGATTCTTTAACTTGTAGTTATAATTCTTCTTTGCAAGAAAAGAAAATCCTATGAGTAAAAGTGTCATTACCATAATGACGCTCGTAAAAATTATGCATGTCTTAAGTTTAAGTTTACTGTCCGATGTCTCCAGCATTTTCATTCCTCAACATATTTGTTAATTTAACTTTTGTAATCCTGTTTTCAACAAACTGAATAACCGGAGACAAAATATTTAAAAATAAAACCGTAATTATCGAACCAATCGGCGTTGTTCCCGGGCCTGCAAAAATAAATGCAATTACACCGCCTGCAATTCCATAAAAAATCTTTCCTTTGTTAGTCATCGGAATCGTTCCAAACCACTGAACGAGAATAAAGCCGGCAAATAAAGTTCCGCTTGATAGTAAAGCAAGCAGCATGTCTCCCTGCATTGGAATTCCGCCAGAAAAAACAGGAGAAAGAAATTTAACAAGAATAAGATATGTCATAAAATAAAAGAACGGAATCTCAAAAGTAATAACGTCAAATGCAATCAAAAGAATTGCAAAAACGATTGTAAGGAAATTAAACCTGAACGCAGGAATTACCGACTGGCTGTCCCAGAAAAGCGATACATACCCTTGAGGGATTGAAACTCCAAACAGGCTGAATGTCGTATCATTAAACATTGCAGTTATTTTTTCATCAAAAGCGTAAGTCGGGAAAATTCCTTCCTGAATAAGTGTAAGCGAAGGATTTTTTGCTGCAAGAAAATCTCTTGTAAGTAAAAATCCAGGAAAACTTATTCTTCCGATAAACCAGCAGATTGCAACAGTAAGAACAACTGGATTAATCCATGAAACGCGTAAATCACCGAAAGCGTATTTTACAAACAGCATCGAAATGAGCGTAATGAAAAAAACAGAAAAAATCGGATAACCTGCAGGAAGGAAAAATCCGATGAGCGTTCCTTTAAGGATGCAAAGAAGAATCGAAAGGTTTACATGACGCTTATTTACGAAATTTAAAATCTCTGTAAAAAAACATGCAAGGATTGCTGTCCCGATTATGAGAAGGTTGTCATAACTTTTTGTAACAAAAAGCATTATCACCTGCGGAACAATAGCCAGAATCATAAATAAATATGTAAGTACAGTTGACCTTTTATTTACGAACGGACTTAAATTGACCATTTTATACATTTTATTAATATTTAAATTACTTAACATTTTCTTTTGACTCCTCTTTTAATAAGCGGATTACATGAGTAAGAGGCAGTTTAGAAGGACAGATTGCACTGCATAAACCGCATTCTGTACAAAGCATGGCAGATTCAAGATAAATCGGATCTACCTGAGCATTATTTATTTTTTTTGCATATATGATGTTAGGGCTAAGATCAAGACTGCATACACTTCTGCAGCGTCCGCATCTTAAGCACACACCTACACTTCTGTCATAGTTATCCTGGCGCGAATTAAATGAAATTGACTTTACATATTTTGTTACCGGCGTATCAAGGGAGTTTATCGCTACCCCGCTTATCTGACCGTTAACGATTATTTTGCCGAGTTTTTTTGTAAAGCCGCCGCACTGTTTTGCAATTGTTTTAAATGAAGTACCCACGCAGACTTTTAAAAGCGCATTTGCCTGAAGACAATCGCCGGTAACAAAAACGTTTACCGTTTCTACAGGAATATTAAGTACAACAGCGTTATAAACATGGAACATTGTCGTAGAATCTGTAAAGAAGCATGTCCTTAACATTTCTTTATCAGAAACTGCAGCGCGGCGCTGTTTCTGCCAGGCTTTGATTAATTCGCGCTTTCCACCGCACGGATAAAACCTTGTATCGATTTCGATAAACGTAACCGGAATCGAACCGAAAAGTTCTTTTGTTTCTATACCGACAGCTGCAGGAAGCTTTGCATTTTTTGCATATGCAATGATGATTTCGTTTGCATCAAGAACCTTTGCAGAAATATAAATACCTGTCGCGATTTTTTCAAACTCACTGCGTGTTAAAATCGAGTCTGCCTGACACGAAGGATCTTCGTCAAAAAGGCGTACTACAAGTTTTTTATCCTTTTCGTCTTTTATTTTATTCATCTCGATTTCGAAAGATGAATATGAACTATTGGAAAAAGTATTGATTACTCCGCCCTCGCTTATCGTACGAAGAAGCATTGCAGGCGAATAATTTTTCCAGTCAAAAACAGTCTGCTGTTTTCCAAGATATGTAAAGCTTCCGTTAAGGAAAATCTCTACGGCTTTACCCTGCTTTCCGTTAGGGTATGTGCAGCTTTTAATTTCTGTTACAGTTCCCGGAATCGGTGAATGGATTTTTGCAGCCCCAAAGGATCTTGAGCCGTATTCATCACGGGATACATCTGCAATTACCTGACCTTCGCGCACAGAGTCTCCGGGTTTAACAGAGCTTGTACACTCAAACCCGTCTTCCTGGCACAAAGGAATCGTAATCTTTGCAGGAAGAAATCCTGTCGTCATTCTCTGCACAGGATTCTTATCTTTTTTCGTAATATCAGTAAGCATTGCCATAGCGTTTCTTTTCACCCAAATAATAGATTGCCATACCACATGGTACCATTATCATAATAAGCATCATTATAAAATTAGACTTGCTGAATTTTTCTCCTGACCCGAATGAGTAGTCAACCGAAAAACCTCTTTCCTGCATCTTCATAAGTTTTTCTATCGCAGGATAATCCAATTTATCTATTGAGCTTATGACTTCATTTTTAAAATCGGAATCAAATTTAAAGACAACTTCTTCTGTCGTCTTAACACCGTCATCCGTATCCTTAAACCTCTGTATCGTAACGCACTCGTTTTCTTCTGGAACTTCAGAATGAGAAGCATTAAGTGACTTATATGGTAAAGTTGCCGTATTCCAGCTCCATACAATATAGTCATCAAGGTTAGGAATTTCTGTTAAAGTATTATATCTTGTCGGCATAGGAAAAGACAAGTCTTGAGAATTTGAGATGGTAAAAAGGCTTACGCTCGTTATATAAAGCACAAAAAGAACGATAACGGCTGCAGAAACAATAAGCCCCTTGTTTATAGTCTCTGAACATATCATTTTCATAAAACGTGCAGGCCTTATTAAAGTCGGATTAAAACGCAGGGAATTTTCGTAATCGCTCTGCATATTGTTTATCATAAATAAAATCAATACTGAAGCAACTGCAGCAAGCATGAATAAAAATCCAGAAACAAACGAAGCAAAAAAAGCTGCAACAAGACTTACAAACGATAAAATCATCACGTACTTGTTTCTTAATACATATTTAAGACCGTCTTTTCTTCTCCAAACTTTCTGGCATAGATAAACTGCAAAAAGAACAAGACAGACAGATGCAGCGTTTACATAAAACGGCATCGAAAAAGCATAGATGATTGGGAAAAGCGAAGCACCTGTAAAAACTTTTTTATGCTTTGAAAGAAAGAAAAAGACTGCTGCGACAATAAGACATATAATCGGAGTTACAAGAGGAAAAGAAGATTTACTGTCAAGTCCTGCATCAATCATGCACTCGCCTGCTAAAAAGCCTGCAGCTTTTTTTGCCTGCGAAGAATATTCATCGGGAATATAATAAATCATTACTTTTCTGTCGCGGTCAAAAAAATAAGAATTTCTTCTTGATAAATACGAGTCAGAATAATCTGCCTTAATCGGAAGATAAGGATTTAAAAACGGGATGCTCTGGTTATAATACGAAATTACATCCGAACATCCGTATTTATCGAGCGCTTCAAAAACAATCTTTGCATCTGTGTCTGCCGGAACATAAAGGACAGAAAAACCCTTCCATAGTTTTGCAACAGGAACTGTCCTTAAAATAATCATAAGTAAAATAATAACGGCTGAAACTACAGCCGGTACAATATATTTTTTAATACCATTCATTTTTACTGCCCGCTCTACAAGGTCGAAAAAGCAAGGCCAATAAAAAATCCAAGCAAAGCGCCGACGACAACTTCCATCGGTTTATGACCCAAAACTTCTTTTATAGGTTTATATTTTATTATATTTTTTTCTGAAAGTTCTTTTCCCATCTGATTGATGGTTTTGGCGTGAATTCCGTTTGCACGACGAACACCAAGCGCATCCCTTATCGTAATCATCATAAGGCAGGCAGAAAGCATAAAGATGTCCGATTCGATTCCGTTTCTAAATGCAACAGAAGTGCACAAAGATGTTACAAGCGCAGTGTGACTTGACGGAAAACCGCCTGTCTGCCAGACCAGGTACTCAAAAAGCTCCCCGATACTGTGAATCCTTCTAAGGCAAAGATTTATGATGGTCTTGATAAACTGTGCAAAAAACCAGCTGAATACACACGAAAGAAAAACAGGGTTAAAAAACAGCTTAAACAATTTTAATTTTAGCGCCAATAACATATTGTAGTATTTTATCATGTCAAAAGTGTTTTATCTAGTAGAATTAGTGAAATAAACACTAAAATATGGTAATATATTTATATGGATTTTAAGGATTTTACAGCCGCAACAGATGATGAAAACCGCCGCCTCGACAAAGTCGTAAGAAAAATGGCCGGTGGAGCACATATTTCATCGATTTATTCTGCCATAAGAAAAGGCCTTGTCCGCGTAAACGACAAAAAAGCCGATATTTCGCTCAAAATCAAGGCCGGCGACAAAATAAGCGTTGCTGCGTTCCTTTTAAGTCCTCTTTCCCAGGCTGAACAAAACAAGTCCCCTTTTGGTATTATGCCTAAAAAAAATAATTCTTTAAAACTTGATTTTGTATTTGAAAACGAATTTATAAAAATCATAAATAAGCCTTACGACGTAAACGTTCATGGCCCGGATGGAATTTCTGAAGTAATCGAAGAAATCTATAAAAGTGAAGCCCATGAAAAATCCCTTTCTTTTACACCAGGGCCTCTTCACAGGCTTGACAGAAAGACTACGGGCCTTCTTGTATTTTCTAATAACCTTAAAGGTGCTGTATGGTTTTCGCGTGCAATTGCAGAAAAACGGGTGAGAAAATTTTATGTCGGAATTGCATGCGGAAAAATAAATGAAAGGCAGGAATGGAGTGACTATATTGTGCCTGTTCAGCTTAAAAAAACAAATTTTTATACGATGAAAATTGATCAGGAAGAAAAAAATCCTTCTGACCTTGCAGTAACAGTCTGCACTCCTCTTTCGTACGGAAAACACAGGGGAAAAGACATAACATTATGCCAGTATGAAATCCTTACAGGAAAAAAGCATCAGATAAGATGCCAGTCTTATTTTCATGAATTTCCTCTTTTGGGAGATACGGCATATGGAGCTCAGGAGATAAAAGAAAAGCAGGGATTTTACCTTCATGCATATAAATTGTTTTTCCCTAAGGATAATGAGATAAACGCACCAGAAGAAATTACGGCGCCTCTTAACGAAGCATTTAAAAAATTTTTAACACAATCGTTGATAAATTGGGACGGCTCACTTATAATAAAATAGTATGGAATCATTAAGTAATCTGCTTAAAAAATTTTCAGGTATCTCGGTAATGGCTTTAGTCGGCGAAAGCGGAACCGGTAAAAGCTTTAAGTCAAAGCTTCTTGCGCAAAAATACGGAATCGACGCAATAATCGACGACGGACTTTTAATTAAAGACGATAAAATCCTCGGCGGAAAATCTGCCAAGACAGAAAAAACATATATGGGCGCTGTAAGGATTGCCCTCTTTGACGACAAAGAACACCGCGACGAAATTGCAAGAATATTAAAAAAATCACACATAAAAAAAATACTTCTTCTTGGAACATCAGAAAAGATGGTAATAAAGATTGCGGCAAGACTGCAGCTTCCGCAGCCATCAAAGATAATTAAGATTGAAGACATAGCAACACGAGAAGAAATCGACAAGGCAATACGCTCACGCCAGGTAGAAGGAAAACATGTAATTCCTGTTCCTGCAATCGAAATAAAAAGAAATTATTCGCAGATTTTTTATGACTCGATAAAAGTATTTTTTTCAAGACCAGGACTCTTTTTTGCAAGAAAATTTGGTTCGGGAAATTCAAAGACATTTGAAAAATCTGTCGTACGACCAGAGTTTTCTAAAAAAGGACGCATAAGCATTTCAGAAGCCGCGCTCACTCAGATGACAATGCACTGTGTCCAGGAATTTGACTCAAATATAAGAATCAAGAAATTTTCGATTAAAACAGACGCGCGCGGCTACAGGCTTGTCATAACGATTGACGTTCCGTTTGGCAAACAACTCACCGGCGAAATCTACAAAATGCAGCAGTACATCATCGACAACATCGAAAAATACACCGGAATATTAATTGAAGAAGTAAGCATCATAATCGATAAAATCACCGGAACAGATAAAATTAAGAAGGATTGAGGGACGCTTATCTGGTTGATGAGATAATGCAGGATACGTGGTTACGCAACGTTTGCATTCTCATTTACATCCCGAATAATCATAATCAATCGATTCTGAGCTTTAGGACTAAACAAGCTAAAGAACTTACCGGGTCTATCAAACGGTGGCTTCCCGTCACCAAGTCTTTCAAGGTTAATCTCACCCTGTTCGATGATATTTTCAATAATTACTTTTACAAACTCAATCTGTTTAATATTTAAGTTAAACTCTGTAATAAAGTCTGCAAACAATTCATTTACTTTTTGTCTATCCATCTTTGCAACAGAACGTACAAAGACACCCAGCGGTTTACCATCTCGAATTTTATCAAATTGCTCAGAAGTTCCTAGTTCTTTAGTAAATACTTCATTCAATTTGTCATAATCTACCTTAGAAAGTTTTATATTATTACGTAATTTTATAATTGCTTCATCATCAAGATGTTCTGTGATATATGAATTTACTTTCTTTTCATAAGCTTCAAAGTTATTTGCTGTATAAACAGGAGTTCCCTGACCGACAGAGAGAGGTGTATCAATGTAATTTGTATATCTGACTTTCTTCTTCTTGCTTTCAACCAGGAAATTAATAAGAGCCCTAATTTTGATTCTCATATCTTCCAAATCAAGTACAGTCGCTTTTGAATAATATGAAGCATCAACAAGTCTTGTAAGTAATGGAATCTGCTCTTTTACCTTCTCAATATTTGCTTTCTTTTTCAAAAGTATATTTGCATCTTCCATAATTTGAGCTTGCTGTAATGAATAAGATTTCTTTTGTGTTTTCAATAGTTCAATTCCATAAACAAGATTATCAAAACCCTTTGCATAAACATCAAACTCATTCATAAAAACAAGTGGAGAAACATATTTACATAAGTCTTCTACATCAGAATCTTCTAAATTTTTAAATGTATCAATATTCTGATATTTCATTACATACTGTCGTACAAGTCTCACAGAAGTTAATTCCGTATTCAGTTCTCTAATCTGTCTGTTTACAATAAGAACAAGACTTTCTCTATACTTCTCATATTCTTCAGTCTGATATTCTGCACTCTGTAATTCTTTAATAAGTTCTACACGTCTGTTAAAAATACTTTCAGTAAGACTGGTTGTTTCATTACCTTTTATACCTTCTTTATTAATACGAAAGAATTCAAAGTTTCTAAGCCAGTCAAAAATATAAAAATATTTTTTCCCTTCATAAATGCCATTTTTACCATCACAACAAGAGAGTTCAGGGCAAAGACGAGTACCGCGTCCAATCATCTGATTGAACTTAATCTTGCTCAATACTTTCTTAAAAAAAACAAGATTGACAACTTCTGGTACATCTACACCTGTATCAAGCATATCAACACTTACAGCGATAAAAGGGTTTTGATCTGACTTTTCAAAATCAGCAATAGTCTGTGCAACCTTGCTGTCTGTACATATAACTCGTGCACAGAATCCGCCTTTTAAATGCGGATACATCTCATCAAATGTATCAACAATGAATTGGGCATGTTTCTGGTTATATGCAAATATAATTGTCTTACCCAGTTTATCACCGGCATCAGTTTTAATGCCATTTTCCATAAGTTCTTCGAGAACTTTTTTTACAGTATCTTTATTGAAAACAAATTTATTAATGTCACTTGGTGGAGTTTCTTCAAAATCAGACTTTCCTTCTTCACGATATTGATCTTCAATTGCCTTTTTGTCTTCTTCAGAAAGGTCGTCAAAATGAATACCTTTATCAATGAATGTTGTTGAGTTTTCTACTGGATAATAATCCACAAGATATCCATTTTTTATTGCTTCTTCATAAGTATAATTATAAGTCGGATTTCCATGTTCGAGCTCAAAAAAATCAAAAGTACTTCGTTCAACTTCTTCTCTTGGTGTTGCCGTAAGTCCAATTAAATAAGCATCAAAATACTCAAAAATTGCACGATATTTCTTAAAGATGGAACGATGCGCCTCATCAATAATAATCAAATCAAAATGGGCCGGAGTATAAAGTCTTTCTCCATCTTCAGTTTTATCAGTATCAATGGCATTAAGAATTGTCGGATATGTACTAAATACAATTCTTGCATTTTTATCATTCTGGCGGGACTTTGCATCCAACATATTACAAAGCGACATCGATTTTAAATGTTCCTTGTAATTTGAATAAGCTTGATTTACAAGCTGAATTCTATCTGTTAAAAAAAGAATATTTGTTGCATAATTTGCACGTGCAAAAATATCAGTAAGACTAATTACAGTACGTGTCTTTCCTGTTCCTGTCGCCATAACCAGAAGGAACTTTCTAAATCCATCTTTAGCAGATTTTACAACAGCCTTAATTGCAGCAAGCTGATAATCACGTCCTGTTATATCACGATTAATCTGAATCTCATTTAAATCTTCTTTTAAATCACGACGGTCAATAAGCTTCTGCAGATCTCCCTGACTAAATATCATACTTACACGACGAGGAGCTGCCTGAGTGTCATCCCAGAAGTTGCAGTCAAAACCATTGGTATAGAAAATAAATGGTCTTCGGTTAAACTCACGTGCAAGACAATCTGCATAATCTTTTGCCTGCTGTTTTCCAATGTTAGGATCTTTACTTGTTTTCTTAGCCTCAACAACAGCAAGAGGTTTTCGATCTTTACCAAACAAAACATAGTCGACGAATCCGTTTGCTTTTTGGTCTCCCATGTCATGAACTGGATATTCTTCTACAACTTCAACGCCATCAAAATGCCATCCTAGTCTTCTTAAATCATCATCAATAAACAGTTTACGTGTGTTTTTTTCATCTATTGTTTCATAATTAATCTGTCTATCGGATTTTGGCGTGTTTTTGTTGGTAATAATAGACTTTTGTAAATCTGCAAGCTGTTTTTTTAGTTCTGCAATAGATTTTTCTTTTTCATCAAGTTCTTCTTTATATTTATCAATTTCTTCCTGATTCTTTTTTACAATAATTGTAGTTTTATTTGGCGGGATAAGATTTTCATCAAATTTTCGTGCTTGATAAGTATACCCATAAGTAAAGCAAATCCAATTCATAAAGTTGAATAATGCTTTAATCGAAAGAAGTGCCCGTGGTTTATCTATTTCTGTATTTGAATGAACAGCTTGATTCCCAACTTTAATTACAAGCTGCAAGTCTCTTTGAATGTTTCCTGGAACAATCGAACAGAAGTTTTTATCATGAACTAGGACCTGAATACTGTCGTCATAAGGCATACTAAGTTCATCATCTACGCTGTACATCCAGTTAACAGCCTGCTCAACGCATTTTCGAGCAGAAATACCGCAGAACATCGTAGATTTGTTATATTGATTTTCGGCTTCGTTTGCTAATCCAGAAAAAGCAGAGAATTCAGTATGTCCAAGTAAAAAATCAAAGTTGGTCATATTTATTTTCCAACATAAAAACCATTGTTACTATATTCAATCCATTTATCATACATACTTTGATAATTGTCTTTTATAAAAGATTGAATTTTATTAATTTCCCTGTCGTTTAATATTCCACGTTCCTGCAAAACAGAATCTCCATTGCCTTTGACAAAGAATTTTGCAGAACCTTCTTCTGTAAGTTTTGTATCACTTGCATGAACATGCATTGCTTCAATAATGCATTTTGATGTGAAATAAAGATAATAACCTGCTACTTTAAAAGAAAAATACTTTGGCATTTATGCCTCCATATATTTTACATTTTGCATTAAATGTTTCTGGGCAATTGAAAATTCAATATCGTCCATATTTGTTTCAATTAAAGTTCCATCGTTAGCAACAACAGCAGCTCCTTCGCCATTGTTTAAATCAAAAATTTTAATCCCATTATCTGTTTTCTTATATGCAAAACCGCAGACTATCATATCTGCTTCATCAGAAATCTTCTGTAAATCAATCATAACTAACCTCTACTCTCTTTATAGGTTTTAAATATTTTTCTGGATCAATGTATAAATCTTTAAGGACAGGTAATAAATCAATATATTCTTCTTCTGGTTTTGAATTATGAGCATATTTTGCCATAACAACAAGGTAGCCGTTATCCCAGGAAACTACACTTTCATATTTTTGTAGTGAATAAGGAGCTGCAAATTTAAGTCTTGTGTTTCCATACGAGAATAATGTGTAATTTGATTCATTGCTTAATTTTGCGCAATCATTATTCATTCTGCACCTCCATTAAATTATTATAACATGTTTTTATCAAAAAATCATTCAAATTACAGTTCTATAATGTTTACATTTCAATACTTTTATACATTTTCTTAAAATTCATCAAAAATTCTAACCCAAAACTGTAAAAATCTGTTTCATAAGCTATTGCATATCTGGGTAATTGATTATTTATTAAATTATTTAATAGATTATAAACAACATTTTCAATTTTTGCATCATAAAATCCATCATATCCATGTAGTTCATGTTTTACGTTATGACAACTCGAAAGACTTTCAAAGAACTCAGAAATTTCTCTATATTTTTTTAATCCTGGTCCATCATTTTCAACTACTAATAAAAGCATATTATTTTCATAACGAACTTCACTATTATATATATTTATACCATTAGCAAAGCAGTTAGCCAGAAAAAGCTCAACATATAATATGGAAATATCAAGATTTTTTTGTTCTTTATTCAAAAATGAATTTATCAATTCTATCTTTTGAATTATATTTTCTCTTTCACGCATATCTGTTTCGATTAAGATTGAACTAAAGGCTTTTTCTTTATCAAAGTTGTCTGTAAAAATAAAATTAAAATTCTTAAAAATATGTTCATACTTTTTTGTAAAATTTTCATTTACAAATCCGGTTGATAAATTAAAACCAAAACTAAAGAATTTTTTTAAATAATCTTTAGCATTTACCTTCTGTCCATAAATATTCCGAACAGTTTCTTCAATTTGCTTTTTGTCGATGGAATAAATAATCTGAATATTATTTACACTTTGAGAAATATGATGCATTCTTTCCAATACTTTTATTGCAAACTCTGGCGAACATCGGTCAAGTTCATCTACAAAAAGAATAATAGTTTTATCTGAAGAAATCTTATTTAATCCTTCTATCGTTTTTTTCATAATTTCTTCTAAATCAATATATGGATTTAAATATCTTGCATTTTTCTTTTGCTCTTTATCTTTGTTATCTAATTTATTTTTTATCTGTTTCGTTTTTTTTATAAATAATTTCCCAAAAACCGAAATGAAAGGATTCATTGTTGCAACAGAAACACAATCAAGCACAGGATTTATTAATTCATCTGAAAGAATCTCTAGAGAATTCTTTAACATATCAATATGGTCTTTATTAACCTTAAATATAAATTTTTCAGATGTTACCTGTTCTTTTAAATTAAGAATAAGAGAAAGTAGCGGTTCATTATAATAATCAAATTGCCAGGGGTTAAAATTTAGTATGCAATATTTTCCACCTGCAATATTAATATCCTGATAATTATAAAGTTTACTAGAAAGATTTCTTACCAGCCAAGTTTTACCACTTCCCCATGAACCCTGTATTGAAAATGAAATAGACTGTTTTTTATTTGAATAATATTCAATTATTTTAATAATCTGTTCAATTAAATCATTTCTATCTAAAACGTCAATATCATCATTTTCTTCAGGTATGAGAACTGTGTTTGTATTTTTTATATGACTGCTCTGTTTATTTTCCATTTAAAAAATCCTTTAATCTTCAACTTTATTAAGATAAGATTTTATCAATTCTAAATATGACAAATACTTATGATTAAATTGTCCAAAAGTTACAAAAGTATTTGATAATGACATAACGCTGAACAAATAAGCTTTCTTACATATTTGATAAATTTCTTGTTTTCTATTCTCTTCATTAACTCCATTAAACATCAGCAATCTATTTGCATGGGGTCCACCATGGACAAAAGAAGACATAATTGAATAATCAGTCGGTAAATTTGTTAAAACAGTACTTTTTACAGGAAGTTTTTCATTTACATATTTTAATAGCTTATAAAAGGAATATTTACTATTTTTCTTTTCTTTGTTAGGTAATTCAGCATAACCAGAATAGATTTCTGATAATATTTCATCTAAATCTATTTCTATCTCCTCTATTCCTAACAGTTCTCTTTCTTTTTCTAACCCTTTGAAATAATCTTGATATTCCTTTATGTCTGTCCATTTATAGTATTCCAAACCAACGGAATCATCTTTTTTATGACAAAACCTTAAAAATAAATATAAGTGCTTTATAAATAATTCTGATAGTGATCTGAGCAATACATTTATACTGTAATAGTTTTCATCTTCTGCATTATTAAATATTCCAGTTTTTAAGAATGAAATATTTATCTGCAACATAAAAAAAGCTTCCAATGTCTTAGGACATTTTGATTTTTGAATTTCAAGACACATTTCGGTTAATGGAGTATTAAGCTGTTCGATTAGTTCATCATCAATATCAATTATATCTTCAATACTCATTATCCAAAATACTCCTGCATTAAGGATTTATACAAAGTTTCCGCTTTTTCAAGAGATTTCTGTACGGTAATTTTTGATTTGTCGATTTGTTGAACGAAGGCGGCGAAGTCGTTTTGGAGTTCAAGTGGAGGAACAGGAATTTGAAGTTTCTTCAAATCTGATATTGAAACATATTTTACGGTAGCTCCATTTGTTTCATTATCAATTTTGGTTTTCAATACACTCTTAAATAGCCAGTCAATGAAAACAGATAAAACCTTATTATGATTTTCAAAAGCTAACCAGGTAATCATACCATCTTGAAAATAGAATTTGTCTTCTGGTTTGATTATATAGCAAAGTCCCAGCGTTCCTCTTGATGTAATTAATATATCATCTACGGAAGGAACGAGCCCCTTTGTCTGAAACTCTTTGAATTTACTATTTGGAATGAAAAGATCATTTATTGGATTTCCATTAATTCTAGAAACTAAATCTGATATTCGTAAAAAAGGTACTCCACTTGTACTTTGCTCTTCTGCATAAATCCGTTTGCTTGAAGTTACTGTGCAAACATCTTCCAATTTTTCAATATTCCATTTACCGTTTTCAGTAGGATTATCCCCAAACATCTCGATAAATCGGGATTTGATTAGCATGTCATATTTTTCGAGAATCTGTTTGTGCTTATCTATGAGCGTTTTACATTTATCCAGCTGTACGACAATCTGCTTTTGTGTTTCAAGGGGAGGATAAGTCAAAACAATATTTTCGATTTGTTTTGATGAAATATGCTTAACTGTAACAAATGATGTTTTATCTTCTATTTCTTTTAATTTTCCTTGTAAGCCATAATAAACATAATCTTTATGAATTAATTCCAAATTAGGTATAATTTTACACACCCGTTGATTGAGAAAACTATCTACACTTTTCCACAAAGAACAATTAAATTCTCCGTCCATTCCTATAAGTAAATCGCCAACCTTTACTAAAAAACGAGAATCAGCATTTTCAGTTGTATAAGTTTTGGAAAAACCGCGAACCAAATCACGAATTCTAATAAGAGGAACACCGTTTTTATCTGAATTAAATAGTTTAGAATCAAATGCAAAACCATTTACAATTTCACACACATCCCCAATCCGAACAGTTTTCCATTCAGTCATGTTTTACCTCTTATTTTGCAAGCATCTTTTTAAGTTCAGACAAATCAGAAGTGATTTCTTTCTGTAATTCATCAATTTCAGAAATTAAAACAGCGGACTTTGGATATTCAACTTTCTCATAAACAACTTCTTTGTACTTATTAATAGAAAGGTCATAATTGTTTGCAACAATTTCAGACTTTGGAACAAAGAAGCTTTGCTCTGTTCTCTTTCGGTCTTTTTCATTATCAAGCTTCTTAAATCTTTTGATAATATCAGGAATATCGTTTGCATCAACTGGTTGTCTTTTATCATCAAGACTAAAGCCATCAGCTTTCATATCATAGAACCAGACACCATTGGTTCCTCCAGCACCAGTTTTGGTAAAAACAAGGATTCCTGTGCTTACTCCGGCGTATGGCTTGAAAACACCGCTTGGCATACTAATTACAGCCTGTAGCTGATGATTTTCTACAAGTTCTTTTCTAAGTGCCTTATGTGCATTAGATGAACCAAACAAAACTCCGTCAGGAACAATACAGGCACATCGTCCGCCTTTCTTAAGCATACGGATAAAGAGCGCAACAAATAGAAGTTCTGTTTTCTTTGTATTACAAACATCAAGTAAATTAGGATTAATTGTTGATTCGTTTACAGTACCTGTGAATGGAGGATTAGCAAGAATTACATCATACTGACCTTCAATCTGATTTGCCTTACTTACACCATCCTGATATTCAACAGTAGGATTTGTAATTGAGTGAAGCATCAAGTTCATTGTACTTATGCGGAGCATTGTTATGTCAGTATCATAACCAGTAACAAGTCCTTTAATATAATGATCCCACTGCTTTTCGCTTATTTTATTAGCATAGTTTTCACGAATATAATTTGCCGAGCTGATTAAAAATCCGGCAGTACCACAAGCTGGGTCACAAATGCAGTCATCAGGAGTTGGCTGAATAAGATTTACCATAAGGTTTCTGATTTGAGCCGGAGTTCTAAACTGTCCGTTCTGACCAGAAGCACTAAGCTTATCAAGCATATACTCGTAAATATCACCGAGCATATCCTGGTCTTGAATGTCGTTTTCATAAAGTTCATCAAGTCCTGCAATTACATTTACTAAAACCTGAGGGGCTGGAATCTGGAAAGTTGCATCCTTCATAAACTTTGCAAATGCACTTTCATTGTTTCCGTGCATATTCTTAATAAAGGCAAAGATTCCGTTTTTTTCATCTTTCATTAAAGAAAAGATTTCATCAGGGCTAAGATTCTTAAACTTACTCCATCGGAGTTTCTGCTGGCTTTCATCAAAAATATGATTACCCTTAATACCCATCATATTTTCTTTCTGTTCTGTTTCAATTTCAATATCATCAAGCGAGCGAATAAACATTAAATAAGAAAGCTGCTCAATACAAGTCAGCGGATTAGCCATTCCAGCCGCCCAAAGTTTTTGCCAAATGTTATCGATTTTATTTTTTATTTCGCCAGTAATCATTTTTAATTTTTCCCCTAAAAAATAAGACACTCAACAGTATAGCATAGATTAGAGAATTTTGACATAAAAAAAGCTCTCCAATTAGGAGAGCTTTATAAGAGCGGATGAAGGGAGTCGAACCCTCGTCATCAGCTTGGAAGGCTGAGATAATAAGCCGTTATATGACATCCGCATATCTGATGTTTAGTAATATATAGATTTGGATAAAAAAAGTCAATATGACTGCAAAATATTTTCTGTTTTTTTTGAACACCTCGTGCTATAATTAAACAAATTTTATATATAGTGAGGTTGTTCATGAGTTCAAATGGTTTTTATGGACCAGCTGACAAGCCGCCGTTAAGTAAGTGGATTCCGCTTAGCTTCCAGCATGTATTTGCAATGTTTGGTGCTACGGTTCTTGTTCCGCTTTTGACAGGGCTTAGTACTTCTACTGCATTGTTTACTGCAGGAACAGGTACTCTGATTTACATTCTTATTACAGGTGCAAAGGTTCCTGCATTTTTAGGATCTTCTTTTGCATTTATTCCGGCTCTCATCGCAATAGGACAAAATTATGGTGCTCCTTATGCAATGGGTGGTGCAATTTTTGCAGGTATCATGTATGCGCTTGTTGCATCAATCATCAGGTTTACAGGAAAAGGCTGGATTGATAAAGCTCTTCCACCTGTTGTAATCGGTTCTGTAATTATCGTAATCGGTTTAGGTCTTGCACCTACTGCAATAAAAGAATTTTTCTACGTAGGATCAAGTGGTGCTTCTGCAGATTATTCTCTTGTTTATGCAAGCATTGGTCTTGTAACTCTTTTGACTGCCGTTATTGCAACGATTTTCTTTAAGGGATTCTTTAATACTCTTTCAATTTTAATCGGTCTTCTCGGAGGATATCTGTTTACACTCATTATGGGTGCATTCTTCCCTGCGTACAGACTCATTGATTTTTCTGGAGTTGCACAGGCAAAATGGTTTGCACTTCCATTCCTTCATGGTGATGCAAGTTTAAAGACTCTCGGCTTTAAATGGATTTCTCCTCAGTTTGGTCTTGTTCCGGTTTTGACATTCATTATCATTTCCATTTCTACAATCTGTGAACACCTTGGAGATACTCTTACAACTTCTAAAGTTGTCGGACAGGATTTCTACAAAGATCCTGGACTTCATAAAACTTTGCTTGGTGACGGTGTTGCAACTGCATGGGCAGCTTTGTGGGGCGGACCTCCAAACACAACTTACGGCGAAAACATCGGTGTAATGGCAATTACTAAAGTTTATTCTGTATGGGTAATCGGCGGTGCTGCTGTTATTGCAATTTTACTTTCGTTCTGTGAAAAATTTGGTGCGTTGATTAATACGATTCCGACTCCAGTACTCGGCGGTATCTGTACATTGCTTTACGGACTTATCGCATCAAGCGGATTAAGAACAATCGTTGATGCTGGTGTTGATTATCAGGACAAGAGAAACCTTACGATTTCTTCTGTTATTCTCGTAATCGGAATCGGCGGCGGTGTGTTAAAGTTTGCTATCGGAAACAGTTTTAATTTCGAACTCGGCGGCGTAGCACTCGCAACAGTTGTAGGCATCATCCTTAACCTGCTTATTCCACAGAATTACGGAAAGGAATAAAAAAACACTGTTATGAAGAAAACAGTGTTTTGATGTGCGCGAACAGAAAATGACACAAAATAGCTTCTGAGCGTTTGCGAGCGAAGCGAGTCAGATACTACTTACGCTCAGCCAGCGTATTTTCGTGGCATTTTCTGTGGGAGCACATAAAAGAATTTTTTCTGCGGAAGCCGTTAGCCATTCAGGCGACATTGCAGAGAGCTAAAAGGCGCTTTTATTTTTCTGCGGTAGCGCTTTTTTATTTAATCGTCTTTACGATAATTCTGTCGAATAAGCGCGCAATGATGCCGCTGTTCTTTTCTACATCGCTGAATGCCACAAGCGGAACTTCTTCTATCAAAACATCCTTTACGAATACTTTTATCGTTCCAAACCTCTGCCCTGCTTTTACCGTTCCAAAAATATAACGCGGCTTATCAATTTCGCATCTTAAATCCCGGTTTGCATCAACTTCATCACCGTTAAAAAATTTCGGAACCACTGTATTTATTTCATACGGAATTTTAAGCAGCACCGTATTTGCTTTTCCAAATTCTTTGTTCTTTGTTGCAAGTACAGGAGTATTAAAAACAGTAAGTATTTTTTTATCAGGTTTTATTTCTGTAAAATTTCCAAACGCAAATTCCATGAGCGTTGTTCCGTCTTTCTGGCGAAGAGGATCTCCGTCTGCATAACGTCCGCCTGGTCCTTTCATCGTAACGCTGATATAACGCTCTCCGTTTCTTATACATGTAAGAGAAAGATTATAACCGCTTTCGTCGATGTATCCGGTTTTAATTCCGTCACAGCCCTCAAGCGTCTTTAAAAGCTTATTCGTGTTCTGCTGCTCAAGGCCGCTCCAGATAGAGTCAGGATGGCCGCGGCTTAAATCCTGCGCAGGCTTTCCTATATCTTCTTTTGCAATATTTTCTTTTTTAGGATAAATAAATTTTTTAAGGCTGTGATAGTCAGTTAAACTTTCAGGATATTTTGTTACATATATTCTTGCAAACGCGGCCATTTCGCGCGCGGTCGTAACGTTTTCTTCGCTGTAACCGGATGGTTCTACAATTCTTGTTTTTTCAAGTCCACATTTTTTTATTTCTTCATTTACTTCGTCAATAAAATTCTGTTCAGACCCGAAAAGATATAATGCAATCGCATGGCTTGCATCATTTCCTGAACATACTGCAAGTCCCTGCATAAGTTCTCTAAGAGTTACAGTCTGATCTTTTCCTAAAAACATCAATGAAGAATGTGGCGGCATGTGACTTGCCCACGTCTCTTCTGGAAGCGGAACAATATCATCGAGTGTTGCATCTCCACGTTTTATTTTCTGAAATACAGTGTACATTAAAAAAATTTTTGTCATCGAAGCAGGAGGAATTACTTCGTCTGCATTTTTTTCGTAAAGTATGTCACCCGTATCTGCATTTATAAGGATTGCACTTTCTGCATTTACATCAAGCTTTGCTGCAACAGTATCATAAGGCAGAGCATGAACAGTCTTTCTTCTTTCGTAACCTGTTTCATCACATGCATTATTAAAATGACTTTCCTGCTCTTCAAAGATTGTGTATGTATTTTTATTTAACGCTTTAACAATCTGACTTCGTCTTATACAAAAATATGTACAGCAATATAAAACAACTGCAGCACAAATTCCTGCAATAAGAATTTTATAGTTTTTTTTAACATCAATTTTTTCTAAAATATTTTTAATTTTATTTTTTAAGCTGTCTATACGCATATTCTGCCACACTCTGTTCTGCTTCTTTTTTACTCTTTCCGGATTTTGGTCCGTAAACTTTTTCTCCAAGGTGAACCGACATAAAGAACGTCTGATCATGGTCAGGTCCTGTCGTATCTACAAGTTCATACACAGGACATTTTTTACTCTGCTTCTGGAAAAGCTCCTGTAGTAAAGTTTTATAATCAAGATTTCCTCTGTTATTCTGAACTTTTCTTATTTCCGGCACAAGGAATTTTAAAACAAAATCACAAGCCTTTTCAAATCCGCTGTCGATGTAATATGCACCGATTATAGCTTCTACACAGTCAGCAAGAATTGCAGGCTTTGTTCTTCCGCCAGTCATTTCTTCTCCCTTTCCAAGCACAAGCATTTTATCAATGCCCATAGAAAGTCCTATCGGAGCAAGAGATTTTTCAGAAACTACAGAAGCCTTTATCTTTGCAAGATCGCCTTCCGGATTTTCTTCCATGTCTTCGTAAAGAAAAGCTGCAACAGCCATTCCTAAAACTGAATCTCCTAAAAACTCGAGGCGTTCATTGTTATATCTTTTATGCATGGCATTTTCATTAGAAAAACTTCTGTGATGAAAAGCCAGTTCAAGAAGTTCTATGTCGCCAAATTTTATCTGAACCGATTTACAGAAATCGAGAAGCTGCTTTTTTCGTTCAGGAGAAATTTTTTTCGAATCAAAAAAAATCTTTTTAATACCGTTCAATTTTATAATCCACCCTCACGTCTATTATACACGAAAGCAAAAAAAAACACAGATTATTTTTCAAAAGAAAAATATCCGTGTTTTTCGCAAATAAAACTATTTGACAGTCAGAATTATTTTTTTGCAAGTTCAGACTTGATAAATTCGTAAGCGTCACGAACAGTTTCAAATTCGTTTGCAACTTCGTCAGGAATTCCTACTTCGAGTTCTTCTTCAATTGCATATACGAGTTCGTATGTATCAAGGCTGTCTGCTCCAAGATCACCACGGAATGAAGAATCCATAGTAATTTTGCTTTCATCGATTTCGAGCTTTTCTGAAATAAGCTTCTGGATTTTGTTGAACAATTCGTCCATTTTTTACTCCTAATTAGCCGTTTGTTTCAGGTGTAATTACCTGACGACCACGGTAAAAACCGCATTTCGGGCATACATGATGCGACTGAACAAGGTTACCACAATTGCTGCATTCAACAAGCTGTGGAGCTTCAAGGCGCATATTGATACCACGGCGTCTCTTTGAAACGGCTGCTGATGTTTTTGATCTAGGTACTGCCATATATAAACCTCACTATTCTAATTTTCTCTGATTTAATGCGGTATAATACAACATTTCTTCCTAGAGTGTCAACTAATTATACCAACTAAATAAGTTTTGTCAAACACTTTTTAAAAAAATGTCATAAAAAACTTAACAAATTTGCAAAATTTGTCAAAAAAAATGGTTTTTAAGTAAATTCAGCATAAAAAAAACGCAGAAAAATTATTTAAATTTCTCTTTAAGTTTTTCTGCAACAAGCTCCGGAACCATTTTAGAAACGTCACCGCCGAATCTTGCCAGCTCTTTTATTGAACTTGACTTTATCGTTACGTACTTCTGTTCAGTCGGAACAAAAATAGTATCGATTTTTGAATTTAAAGAATGATTTATGAGTGAAAGATCAAATTCGTATGCAAAGTCTGTCGCGTTACGGATTCCACGAAGTAAAACCGTTGCATTGTTCTGCACTGCATAATCTACGATGAGCGAATGCCATGTATGAATCTTTACGTTTTTATAATTCTTTGTAAGTTCTGACAGCATTTCTACCCTTTCTTCTGCAGAAAAAAGATAGTTCTTTTCCGGGTTTACTGCCACTACAACATCTATTTCGTCAAAAAGAGAAATTGTCCTTTCTATTACATTTAAATGTCCGAATGTCGGCGGATCAAATGATCCAGGAAATACTGCTTTAACCATGACTAGAAAATATCAGATTTGACGAAATGCGACAAGAGATGTATTATTTATAGTATGAAGAAAATAAACTATTTATGTATTTTTGCAGCAGTATTTACTGTCCTCTTTTCGTCGTGCGTATCGTCGACCCAGGAAGGCAGCCAGACTCAGACACAGAAGACCGTAAAGTCAAAGGAAGACTCTGAATACGAGAGGGCGACCAAAGACCTCAAGGGCGAAGTCGTATCCCGTGACACATACGAAAAGGATAAAAAAATTATTCTTGAAAAAATTGACGAGCTTAACGGAATCATGAAAGACAAAAACTACAAGTCATGGCTTTCATACATCGACCAGGGTTCTATAAATTACTGGTCACAGAGAAAGAATCTTTCGACAGCTTCAAAACAGCTTCCTGTAAAAGGAATCCAGCTCAAGAACCTCGAGGATTATTTTAACTATGTATTCATTCCGTCCAGAGTCGGAAGAAAAATCGACGAAATCCGCTACCTTTCTTCTACCTCAATCAAAGCAGTTCAGGTTAAGGGTGAAGACGTCGTAATTTTCTATAATTTCAAGAAAGTAAACGGAGAATGGCTCGTAGAACTTCCTACCCTGTAGGAAAATTTACAGAGTGAATTGTGTAACGAAACCGTATATTCTTTGTGTTTAAATACAGAAAATACGGGAAAATTTTGATTGAATTTTTATTTTAGTTACCTTATAATTCTATGTATATTTACCGATATATAGAAAAAGGAACAACTAAGTACCGCTAGCGCGGAGCTTTACAGGAGATCATATGAAAATCAATAAGCTTATTGCAGCAGGTTTGACAACATTATTAATTGGAACTGCTGTATACGCACAGTCTAAAAAAGAAAACGAAACATCTGTAGAAAGCGAATACATGAGCAGCATCGAAGATGTCGTTATTACAGAAATGGCAAACTCAGATCAGAGAGACAACAAGCTTGTTGCTTTACAGTATCTGGAAGCTGCTGCAGACAGCGGTAACGTTTCGCCTGACATGGTTGCTGCATTAAACCAGCTTTCTGGCGAAGGTATTTCTACTCAGTCAAGAACAAAGGGACGTATGTCAAACAACTACCCTGATATCCGTGCTAAGGCATGTGACATTCTCGGTAAAGTCGGAACAGAAGAAGCAGCACACATTCTTGCTAATGTTGTTCGCTATGACAATGAACCTTGGGTTTTGACTGCTGCAGTTCGCGCACTCGGAAACATCGGTTACAATGATGATGACAAAATCACAGATACAATCGCATTCATTTCTAACCGTGTAGAAACATTAAATCCTACAAGCTCACTTGCATACGAAATCATAGAAGCTTACGAAAAGCTTCTTCCAAATACTAAAAACAGAAAACCTGTAATCGATTCACTTTCAAGAATCGCTGCAGACTACAGACTTGTTCGTCCAGTAAGAACAAGAGCTCTTGAACTTTTAAGAGCTAACTCTGGATCTGGTTCTTCTAAAGACAACAAGAAGAACGACGATAGCAGCAAAAACTAGTTTTTTGTTCTGCATAAAAAAAGGGCTGTCTGCTAAAACATATCAGGCAACCCTTTTTTTTTATACGAGAGATGCGGGAGTCGAACCCGCCACCTTCGGCTCCGGAGGCCAACGCTCTATCCAAATGAGCTAATCTCTCAAAGCTTTTTTTGTAAAATATAAATATTCTTGACAAATGTCAATCGAAAATAAATTGAAGTAAAAATGAGGTAAACAAAAATGGAACCGATTATTTTAGCATCTTCTTCTCCACGCCGTCAGGAAATTTTAAAAATGATGAACATTCCGTTTCGCGTAATAATGCCTAACGTAAATGAAAATCTTACTACAGCAAAATCTCCTGCAGAACTTACAGAAACTCTTGCACGTTCAAAAGTTCTTTCGGTTGTTCATTCACTTCCGCCTAAACAGGTTATCCCGTGGGTACTCGGGGCAGATACAATAGTTGCATTAAACAACAGAATATACGGAAAGCCTTCTGATCAGGATGAAGCATTCGAATACATAAAATCTTTTCAGGGTAAAACACATACAGTCTGCACGACAATCGCACTCTACAACGGCGCAAAAAAAACAACTTCGGTAAGAACCGCGATTTCAAAGGTTACTTTTGCACCGATGACACAGCGCGAAATCGAAGCCTATGTCGAAACAGGTGACTGGCACGGAGCTGCCGGCGGTTACCGCATCCAGGGCATGGCGTCGTGCTTTATCTCAAAAATCGAGGGCAGCCAGAGCTGTGTGGTAGGCTTGCCTATATTTGAACTTTATGATATCTTAAGGTCGCAGGGTTATTCTGTCCTCGAGTAGTTTTTCTTTTACAAGCTGAACCAACTCAACAAATAGAATATCATTCTGCCGGATTTGTACCAGGTCGTAGACAGATGAGTACAAACCGAAAATCTTCCGGACAAACTTTTGTTTGTCACGTGTAATAGAGTCAGGTGGTAAATTCTGATTTAATACGCATTAATTTTTTAATGCGCTTATCAGTTAAATTTACCGGTGAAGGAGTCATCATGGCAGTTGTAACCATGAAAAGTCTGCTTGAATCTGGTGTACACTTTGGTCATCAGGTTAAGCGTTGGGATCCACGCATGAAGAAGTACATTTTTGCTTCTCGCAATGGAATCCACATTATCGATTTGCAGAAAACTATTGCTGCAATCCGCGAAAGCTATGAAGCTGTAAGAAAAATCGCTTCATCAGGAAAATCAGTTCTCTTTGTAGGAACTAAAAAACAGGCACAGCAGGCCATTCAGAAAGAAGCTGAACGCTGTGGAATGTTCTATGTAAACAACCGCTGGCTTGGTGGTATGCTTACAAACTT
>DBWY01000009.1:0-50138 GCA_002309195.1 Treponema sp. UBA1226 | reverse complement strand
GAAGTTTCTGCTCTCCAGAAGGAAAAAGCAAAACTCGAAAAGAACCTTGGCGGTATCAAAGAAATGAAAGAACTCCCTGGAGTAATCTTTATCATCGATACACACAAGGAACAGATTGCTGTTGCAGAAGCACGCAGAATGGGAATTCCTGTAATTGCAGTTGTTGATACAAACTGTAACCCAGAAGGAATCGACTACCCTATCCCAGGTAACGACGATGCTATCCGTGCAATTACATTGTTCACTTCTATCATTGCAAACGCAGTTATCGAAGCAGACAATGATGCAGGTCTTAAGATTATCGAAAACCTCGGTGATGATGACGAAAGCGTACAGACTGACGCAGTTAAAAAGAACGAAGACGAAGAAATCGTTGACTATTCTAACTATCAGCCTACAGAACAGAAAGAAGAAGATGTTGAAGCAGACGAAAAAGATAGTTTTGTAGACGAAGATAAACTTTATAAATAACCGGAGCTTAATTATGGAAATTAGTGCATCAGACGTAAAAGAATTGCGCGAAGCAACAGGCGCTGGATTAATGGAATGTAAGAAAGCTCTTATCGAAGCAAATGGTGATAAAGCCGAAGCTGCAAAAATCCTTAAAGAAAAAGGACTTGCTGCAGTAGAAAAACGTGCAGAAAGAGCAACTTCAGAAGGACGTATTTTTGTACGCAAACTCGATAACAAAGTTGTATTTGTTGAACTTACTTGTGAAACAGACTTCGTTGCAAAGAATACAGACTTTATCGCACTTGGAGAAAAACTGCTCGACGTAACAATCGAAAAAGGACTTACATCTGTTACAGAAGATCACAAAAAACTTCTTGAAGACCTTCAGATTAAGATCCGCGAAAACATGTCTGTAAGAAATGTAATCGTAGTAGATATTCCTGCAGGATGTGCAGGAGCATCTTATGTTCACTCTGACTTTAAGACAGCTTCTTGTGTTGTTATTAAGGGTTCAGATGCAGAAGTTGTAAAGACATTTGCATACGACTGCTGTCTCCACCTTGCAGCATTTACACCTGCATACATCACAAAAGAAGATGTTCCAGAAAGCTTTATCAACGAGCAGAAAGAAATCTTTAAAGCACAGATGGACAACGATCCGAAAATGGCTGCAAAACCAGACAACGTTAAAGAAGGAATCCTTGCTGGAAAAATCAAGAAACTTCTTGCAGAAAGCTGCTTTGTTGACCAGATGTTTGTAAAAGATGATAAAGTATCAGTTGCTGCAAAACTCGCTCAGGTTTCTAAAGAAGCTGGAGCAGAACTCTCTTTCGCAACAACAAAGCTTATCGTTCTTGGAAAATAATTTGCATAAATAAAAAGCGGTATTGTTTTTCGGTAAATCCGGCTTTTGTCGGGTTTACAGGGGAATACCGCTTTTTTTGATATTTAAGCAATAATATGGTATAATTAATAAAATATCACTTTTGGGAAGGTAAATATGTCAAATCAAACAAGTGTAGAGCGCATGGACAAAACAATTGCAGCTCTCAAAGATTCATTGAATGCAATCAGAACAGGTCGTGCTTCGGCTGCTATTTTTGACAAAGTACGCGTTGACTATTACGGAACAAAATCTCCGTTGAGCCAGGTTGCAACAATTTCAATTCCGGAAGCAAGAAGCATTATCATCCAGCCGTTTGATAAATCGCTCATTTCTGAAATCGAAAAAGCAATTCAGGTTGCAGACCTTGGACTTAATCCTTCTAACGATGGAAAAGTAATCAGAATTGCAATTCCACCATTGACTGCAGAACGCCGCAAGGAACTTGTAAAACAGGCAAAAGGTATTGCAGAAAATTCAAGAACTTCAATTAGAAATATTCGCCGCGACGGTAATGATGAACTTAAAAAACAGCAGAAAGGCGGAGAAATTACCGAAGACGACTTAAAGAAGATGGAAGACGAACTCCAGAAAACTACAGATAAATATATTGCAGAAATAAATTCAATTTATGATGCAAAAGAAAAAGAAATAATGGACTAACATTTATGTCCGGTTCAGCACAAACTTCTGACAATTCAACGCCTCTTGTTCATGTCGGAATCATTATGGACGGCAATGGAAGATGGGCAAAAAAACGAGGTCTTCCAAGAACTGCCGGACATAAAGAAGGACTTGAAGTTGCAAAAAAAATTGTCAAAGCCTGTGCTGAGCTGAATATAAAATATGTTACGCTCTACACTTTTTCTACAGAAAACTGGAAGAGAGCCCAGGAAGAAGTCGGATATCTTATGGGACTTATTAGAGGTCACCTTAGAGCCGAATTTGAATTTTACAAAGCCAATGGAATTAGAATCGAACATATCGGAGATCTTGCAGGACTTCCTCCTGATGTTGCAGAAGAAATTTTAAAGGCAAAAAAAGAAACAGAAAATTTTACGGGGCTTACAGTTGTTCTTGCAATTAACTACGGCGGTCGTGATGAATTAGTCCGCAGTGTAAAAAAAATCGTTTCTTCTGGTACTGCAGAAAAAGACATAAACGAAAAATTAATTTCTGATAATTTCGATATTCCGGAATTACCAGATGTTGATTTTTTAATACGAACCGGCGGCGAAAAACGCCTTAGTAATTTTTTAATGTGGCACAGTGCATATTCTGAACTTTTCTTTACAGATACGCTCTGGCCAGATTACACGCCGGAAGAATTTAAATCAAATGTCGAAGAATTTTACAAACGAACCAGAAGGTTTGGAAACGCATAAAGAGGGAAATAAAGTGCCAAAACTTGTTCAAAGACTTATCATATTTTTTATAGGTATTCCAGTTGTTCTTGCAATTGTAATCCTTCCTTATTTTAATCACCTGCCCTTTTCTGCTCTTGTAGTTCTTTTTTCATTTCTTGCAGCACTTGAATTAAACAATATGCTTTCTCACAACGGAAAAACAATTTCAAGAAACCTTCTTCTTGTTTTGTGTCCTCTTCTTCCTGTAGCTGCATACATCTGCGGACTTTTTGATTTTAATTTTATTCTTGTAGACATGGTATTTATTTTAGACGTGATGATAGTATTTGCATATGAAGTTTTTCTTTCAAAAAATTTTGAAGACTCAAATACTAAAATTGCAAACGCTGTTTTAGTTCTTGTTTACTGCGGACTTTTACCTTCGTTTATCACACGCCTTACAGTTTTAGACAACGCTTCGATAATCATATGTATTTTCTTTATCTTTGTATTTATAAGTGATTCTGCAGCATGGCTTTTTGGGATGACCCTCGGAAAAAACAACCGTGGACTTATCAAGGCAAGCCCAAACAAAAGCATTGCAGGCTTTATCGGCGCATATCTTGGAACACTTTTAGCTGCCGTTTTAATTAAATTTGTTTTCTGGAAAGAAATCTTTTCTGATGTATCTCTTTTAAAAATGATTCTGCTTTCTATCTGTGTTACGACTTCAAGCATCATAGGTGACCTTGCAGAATCTGTATTTAAAAGATCAAGCGGCTTTAAAGACAGCGGAAATATAATTTTAGGACGAGGCGGTGCACTTGACTCGATAGACTCGATTCTTGCTTCTGCTCCATTCTTTTATATATTTATAAAATACATGTTTTAGAAAATTCTGGATTTAAAAATATAAATGAAAAAGATTTTGGTTTTAGGAGCAACAGGCTCAATAGGAAGCAGCACACTTGATATTGCAAGAAACATGAAAGACGATTTTAAAATCGTCGGTATTTCTGCAAATAAGAGCAAATCAAAGGCTGAACAAATCAAAAACGAATTTGGCTGCGAAGCTACCCTTTTTTCTGACGATGGAATTGACGGCATAAAAAAAATCATCGACAAAACCAAACCTGATATCGTTGTAAACGGCATCTCTGGCAGTGCCGGCCTTGAACCAAGCTGCATTGTACTTGAAAACTCAATTGATCTTGCGCTTGCAAACAAAGAAACCGTTGTAATGGCATGGCCTCTTATAAAGTCACTGGCAGAAAAAAAAGGTGCTAAAATCATTCCGGTTGACTCAGAACATTCTGCAGTATTCTGCCTTATAAACCAGTGCGGGCGCGAAAACATCGATGAAATAATAATAACAGCAAGCGGCGGCCCGTTTAGAAATTACACAAAAGAACAGTTAAAGAACGTTACGCTCGAAGACGCATTAAACCACCCGACATGGAACATGGGACCAAAAATTACGATTGATTCTGCGACCCTTGCAAACAAAGGCCTTGAAGTAATCGAAGCAACAAGACTTTTTGACATGGACACAAAACATGTTAAAGTTGTCGTTCATCCGCAGTCGTTTGTACATTCAATCGTGCGCACAAATGACGGAATGCTTTACGCTCAGATAAGCGATCCTGATATGAAGCATCCGATTTTCCAGAGCCTTGTATATCCCGAAAATAAGAAAAATTATTTAAAACCTTTTGATTTATTTGATAAAGAACTGCAGTTTTATAAACCGCGCTATGATGATTTTCCTATGCTTTCATATGCATATGAGGCAGCAGAAAAAAACGGCGGTTATACAATTGCTTTTAATGCTGCTAACGAAATTGCAGTTGCAGCTTTTACAGAAAGAAAAATCGGCTTTACTGATATTCAGCATGTAACACAAAAAACACTCGAAAAAGATTTTACGATGTCACCAGAATCATTTGAAGATGTTTTAGAAATTGACAGGACTGCACGAAAAATTGCCGGAGAACTCATATGAAATATGTAATCGGATTACTTTGCCTTAATTTTATCGTTTTTTTTCATGAGCTCGGACATTTTATTTTTGCCCGCATTTTCGGCGTAAAGGTTTTGAGTTTTTCTATCGGAATGGGACCTGTAATCTTACATAAAACCATAAAAGGAATTGACTACAGACTTTCTCTTTTACCAATCGGCGGTTACTGTGCGATGGAAGGAGAAAAGGATTTTCAAAAGGCACTCGAAGACGGCTCGCCTTCTGTTTCTAAAAATCCAGAGTCTCTTTACGGTGTTCATCCTTTAAAACGCGCGATGATTGCTTTTGCAGGTCCGTTCTTTAATTTTATTCTTGCAATAATGGCATTTACCGTAATTTCTATGGTCGGCTATACGTATTATACAACTTCAAATAAAATCGTAATTCCTGATGAAACTGTAGAAAGTCCTGCACGCGAAGCGGGTCTTTTAACCGGCGATAAAATTATTAAAATCAATGATACGCAGATAGAAACATTTCTTGATATTCAGCAGCAGGTTGCAATAAGACCAAAAGAAGAATTAAAAGTTACGGTTGACCGTGACGGTGAAATTTTAGTTTTTTACATTACAACTTTAATTAATAAAGATCAGGGAAACGGCGTTTTAGGAATTATGTGCGACCTTAATGAGCAGCTTAAACTCGAAGCCCCGACTTATTCATTCTTTCCTGCAATCGGTCAGGGTTTTGTCGAAACAGGTAAAACAATTTCGATGACATTTAAAACCCTCGGCATTTTATTTAAAGGCGTAAAGCTTACCAATGTAGTCTCGGGTCCTGCACGCATTTCTTCGATTCTCGGAGAATCTGTTCAGGAAGGCTTTGCAGCAAATTTCAGGGCAGGACTCTACTCTATTCTTGAACTTATTTCGCTCATAAGTATTTCTCTTGGAATCATGAACCTTTTACCGATTCCAGTTTTTGACGGCGGAATCATTTTATTTGCTTTGATTGAATTCATAATAAAAAAAGAGATTCCACCAAAGCTGCAGGTAAAAATACAGTTTATCGGAATCATAATAATTGCCCTGCTTGTTGCACTTTCTGTTTCAAGCGATATTTTCTATTTTATTTCACAATGGAGAACATCTAAATGAAAAAGTTTTTAAGTCTTTTAATTCTTTGTTTTATTCCGTCAATTTTTTCTGCACAGGAGCGTTCTTCGTTTATGCCGCACAAAGGCGAAGTCATAAGTATTTTTTCTTTTGCAGGACAGCCAGGAGTATCTGATGATAATTTTTATTCTGTTGCAAAAGACGGTTTTGTTATCCGCTGGAACAGTGACAAAACAGGATATCACTACCAGCTTACCGACAGACAGATAAAGAAAGTTGCCGTAAATCCTGTAAAGCAGGAAATTGCAATCTATGAAACAAATGAAGGTTCTGTAAATACAGTAAGCGTCTGGGATTTAAAGACTTTTACTAAAAAATTTGCACTTAATATAAGCGAAACTGTTCTGTGCCTTAACTACAGCAAAAAAGGAACATATCTTATAATCGGAACAGCAACAGAAAGCGGTACGTTTTTCATAAACCCGAACAACGGCTCTGTCATGAAGCCTGTTTCAGAAAAAATGCTCATGACTTCTTATGTCGAAACAGCAAATTCTGAAAAAAGCCTTATGTGTTATGCGATGACAGGACACATTGCATACATCGATCTTACAAAAGGCAAACTTTTAAAGAAGATTACTTTTAAAACCGGCTTTGATAAAATGGTTCTCTTTAACAAGAATAAAAACATCGCATGTGTAAAAGACAAAAAGATTTTTATTGCAGATGCAATGACCGGGAAAATCGAACTCGAAATCCCTGCAAAAAATCCTGTTCTTCATGTTTATAACGATGAACTTTATTATTTTGATTCAGTTCAGTTTGCAAAAACACATTCGCTTTTTAAATTTGATTTTTCAGACGGAATCATAAAAAATCCTGTCATTGCTTACAATTTTAACGGCAAGGTTGACGGAACGATTTCTAGTTTTATGATAACAGAAGAAAAGGTTTTCTTTGGTTCAACTAAAGGAGAAATCTATACAGTAGATTTAAATACGGAGAATGAATTTTTTATTGTAAACCAGATTACAAACAATAACATAAAAAGAGTTATGGATATTGTTTTTGTTGATGATGATTTGTACATGCTTACAGAAGACTCGATTTACAAATCTGATGAAAATAAAGAAATCGTAATAAGACTTGCAGACAATCCGGGATACACGAATATAGAAAAAATCATTGACGAAAAAACCGGTGCCAAAATCGTTTTATGGTCTAAAGACAGACAGTGCACGGTTTCTATGCTTGATCTTCGCGACAATAAAATAAAGGAACTTTATACATCTAAAGGACAAATTGTAAGTTTAAAAAACTGTTCTAACATTATAATCGATGTAGAAAACAGTTCTGTAGTAAACCGCTACAATATAAATACAGGACTCTACGAAGAACTGTATTACGGATCTGGAATCCAGGATGCTGTAATAAAAGGTGATGTAGATCTTTATATTGCAAAGTCATGTTCAAATCCTACAGACTCTCCTCTCGTTTATGTAAACACAAAGACGCATGAAACTGTTCAGTTAAAGATAGATGCAAATTTAATTTATAATCTTGCACTCGATGAAACAGCAGATGAAAAGGATAATAAATATCTTTATGCAATAGCAGTTTTTGAAAACGATGCAAAACCTTCTACAAAGATTTTAAAATATGACCTTAAGACAAAGGCTGTTTCTGCGGTACAGAGTTTTTCCAGTGCAGATTATTCGGGTGACCTGTATGTTTCGTCAGGATATGTGTTTAACAAATTATGTTCTTCTTTAGTTTCTTCTGTTACTACACAGTCAAAGAAAGTAACGACATATAAGAGAAGCTACAGCCTTGCATCAAAAATTGCAGCCGGCACAGACAACGTCGTATTTTTAAACTACGACGGAAGCCTTTCGTGGATTGACGCTAAGAATCCAGAAATTGTCGCCGACTGGTATATTACGGTTGATGAGAGAGTTCTTGAATATTAATAAGCCCAGAGCTTATTTTCCGCAACCTCTGAAGATTGCCTCGTTGTAAGTATCAAGATACTGTTTTGCAGACGCATCCCATGTAAATGTTTTTGCCATTCCGGTTTTCTGCATTTTAAGGATGTGGTCTTTTTTGTTGTAGTAAGCGTATGTTGCCCAGCCGACAGTATTGTAAATTGCATCAGGAGTAAGCTGGTCAAACATAAAGCCTGTACCCTCACCTGTCTGCTCATTATAGTTTTCTACTGTATCAGCAAGACCACCTGTTTTTCTTACAATCGGGAGAGTTCCGTACAAAAGCGAATATATCTGGTTTAAGCCGCACGGTTCGTAGCGTGAAGGCATGATAAAGAAGTCACTTCCTGCTTCGATAAGATGGCTCAAGTTTTCGTCATAACCGATGTATGCTTTAAAGTTAGGAAGCTTTGATTCTAAAGTCCTTATCTCGTTTTCGCACCACGCTTCGCCGCTTCCAAGAACAGCAACCTGAATCTTTAAATTTGAACACATATTGTACATGCAGCCGTAAGTCGGAGCAAAAAGTTCTGCAATTCCTTTCTGATCTGCAAGACGTGTTACGATTCCAAAAACAGGAATATCAGGATTTACTTCAAGACCCATTTTTTCCTGCAAAGTCTTTTTATTTACGGCCTTGTCTTTTATTGTCTTGAATGAATAGTTTTTAGGAAGTCTCTTGTCGGTAGCAGGATCCCATGAGCGAAGATCAACACCGTTTAAAATACCGCGTACAACATCACTTCTTACACGCAAAAGCCCGTCAAGACCAAAGCCGCCTTCTGCAGTCTGGATTTCACGCGCATAAGTCGGAGAAACTGTAGTAATCATGTCTGCAGAAGAAATACCTGCCTGGAGTAAATTAATTCCGCCGTGATGCTCAAAGCCTGCACCATAATAAAGTCCCCAGTCAATTCCAAAGCTTGCAAAACTTTCTTTTGAATACTGTCCCTGGTAACCAAGATTATGAATTGTAAGAACACCGCCGGTCTTATTAAATTCCTGGTAACGGTAAATGTGTTTTAAGAAAACGAGTGCCGGGCTTGCAGACCAGTCATGGCAGTGGATTATATCCGGAATCCATCCGAGCTTTCTCGATAACTGAAAAGCGCCGTGGCACAAAATTGAAAAACGGAAAGGGTTATCATGAAAATCTGTTTCTGACGGAGTTCCATAGACACCGTCACGGCCAAAAGCCTGTTCATGGTCGATAAAATAAACTTTAAGCTTTTCTTCCTGAGGCATCGAAGCTTCATAAACTGCTGTCCATGCTTCGCCTCCTCCCACAGGAATTCCCATAGGACCATCAAGAAGCTTTAATTTATTTCTGTCTATTTTATAGTAGCGGGGCATTACGATTTTTACATCGTGTCCCATATTAGTAAGCGTAATTGCCAGAGCAGAAACAGCATCTGCAAGTCCGCCTGTTTTTGCAAAAGGAACAGCCTCTGCACTTACCATAAGAATTTTCATAAAACTCCTCCGATAAATTTATTTCTTAGGTGTATGAGCTGCTTTATAAAAAGCGTCACGAGAGTTTACGATTGATTTTTCATCAACACAGTAACAGATTCTAAACCAGCCTTTCATTCCAAAGCCACTTCCTGCAGGACATAGAATCATGTTTTCTTCGAGAACTTTTACAAAGCCAAGATCGTCATCGCCCCAGCTGTCAGGAACTTTTGCAAAAATGTAGAAAGCTCCTTCTGGATCTGCGTATTTGATTCCTGCATTATCAAGAACATCCTTTACAAGATTTCTTCTCTTTACATAAGGTGAATAATCGCACGGAGCGTTCCATGTCTTTGCAACAACCTTCTGGAAGAATCCCGGAGCGTTTACATAACCTAATACACGTGTTGCAAAAGTAACTGCAGCAATAAACATTTCTTTTTCTGGACATGAAGGGTTTACACAAACGTAACCGATTCTTTCTCCCGGAATGCTTAAGTTCTTTGCAAATGAAGTCACAACAACTGCATAGTCATATTTATCAAAAACAGTTGCTACTTTTTTTCCGTCGTATGTAATTGCTCGGTAAGGCTCGTCGCAGATTAAATACGGATAGCGTCCTGTTTTGTCTCCGAACTCTTTTAATGCATCGCAGAGCTCTTTGATGTCACTGTCGCTGTAGATTCTTCCTGTCGGGTTATTTGGTGAATTTATCAAAACAGCCGCAGTTTTTTCGTTAAATGCTGCCTTGATTTTAGAAACATCAAGAGAAAAGCCTTCTTTAGTCGGAACTTCAACAAGTTTTGCATCAAAGTTCATTGCATAGTTTCTGTATTCAACAAAGAATGGAGATGGAACAATGATTTCATCCCCTGCAGTCAAAAGTGACTTAAATACACTGTTAATAGCCCCTGCAGCGCCACATGCCATTACAACACAGTCAGCTCCAACATTAACGCCCTGCTCCTGTGTTTCCTTGTCTGCCATGGCCTTTCTTGCTTCTTCATAGCCCGAATTTGACATATAGCCGTGACATCCGTGACTTTTATCCCTTGCAATTTCTTCGATTGCATCAAGAACTTCTTTAGGGGGATCAAGGTCCGGATTTCCAAGTGAAAAATCGAAAACCTTATCTTCGCCGTATTTTGCCTTTAAGATTTTGCCCTGTTCAAACATCTTGCGTATAGCTGACGCCCCGGGACTTGTAATAATTTCTTTAATTTTTGGTGCTATCATAATGGAATATTATAGCACGATTAAGACTTGTGGGCAAATAGACTAACTTCGTAACTTTAATTGAATAACGATGGTTTTTACTATATAATGCAGAAAATGAAGAATATTTTGATTAAAACTCTGACATTTTTACTTGTTTTCTTTTCATTAAGCAGTGCGCATGCTGATAACTATACATTTGACGTATACAAAGTTTTTAATCAAAACCTTACACAATCTGAACGTCAGGAACTCTTACAGGGAAAAATTGTCATCAGAAAATTAAGCAATTGTTCTGAAATCTCCCTTAATCCAAGTGAAAACAGCCTAAATTTATTTTTGAATAAATTTATTAATTTAAAACCTACTTACATTGCAGAAATCGTAAGAATCATTCCAGTCAAAGAAAACGAAGACCTTATTTCTAAAATTCAGTCTATACTGACAGACATTCCATCATACAAAGGAATCCCCTATTACTCAGAAAGAAATGAATACTGGGTAGATTTATATTCTGAAGCAAAAATACTTTCTCAAAGCTCGGACAATTCCGGCATTTATGCTGAATCAAATTTAAAATCTTATTTTTATATGAAGCCTTTCGGTGACATTTTTAGTGACATAAAGGTTTTAAATAATAAAGAAATGTTGTTTTATGAAAACATAAATACAGAAGACATCAAATATGATAACTTTACATGCATAAAAAAGCAGAAGATGATTTCTACGATTTATGTTTTTAAAAGCGATGATTACTGGATTTTATACGGAATCGGTGGAGCAAATGCACCGCGAATTCCGTTTTTAAATAAAAGAATCGAAGTTTCGTTTATTAACAGAATAAAAACTTTCTGCAACTATGTTTTTTCAAAGCTTGGTTCAGTTTAGGAGATAAAATTTTATGTTTACAGATATCGTAATTTTAGCAGGCGGATTTGGTGAAAGACTGTGGCCTGCAAGCCGTCCTGATCATCCGAAGCAGTTTTTAAGTCTTGGAAAAAATTTTTCTCTTTTACAAAATTCAATTTTAAGAGCACTTGCTTTAAAGCCGGAAGGAAAAATCGTCATCGCAACAAGAAAAGATCTTCTTGAATCCTGCGCAAATCATGCCCTCGAACTTTCTCAAAAAGTTTCTGATGATGACAAAAATAAAATTTTACGTGACCTTATCGTTCTTGCAGAACCAGAAGCAAAGCACACGACAGCTCCGATTATCCTTACATGCCACATGCTCGAAAAAATCTCACCTGATGTTAAGCACTCTGTTTTAGTTTTAACAAGTGATCATGTAATTGCTCCGGTAGAAAATTTTGCCGCTGACTGTAAAGAAGCTTATGAAATTGCTTCTAAGGGAAACTTCGTCTGCTTTGCAATTCCGCCGACAGAAGCAAGCACAGGCTACGGCTACATAAAAACAGGAGATGCCGTAACAGAGAAAACCTATAAAATCGACAACTTTAAAGAAAAGCCTGATGCAAAAACTGCAGAAGAATATTTTAAAAGCGGAAAATATTTCTGGAACTCGGGTATGTTCGGCTTTACTTCTGACTTTTTAAAAGCTGAATTAAAAAAATGCCAGAGCGATGTTTCTTGTGCCTTTGAATGTGTCGAAAATGGCAAGGCTCCAAAGCTTGCAAGAATAAACGGAATTTATTATGTAAAAAAATGGAGCGAAATGGATAAGGCCTACTCGTCTACTCCAAAAATTGCAATAGATAACGCGATTGCAGAAAAGACAGACAAAGCCTGCGCTGTAACAACGACCTTTAAATGGGACGACGTAGGAAGCTGGGATGCTTTTGCAAAATTTTCTGAAGGCGAAGACAATGTAATTGCCCAGGCTTATTCTGAAAACAATTTCGTTTATTCTGATATTCCGGTTGCATTATGCGATGTAAAAGACCTTATCGTCGTAATTAAGAACGGCAAGGCTCTCGTAATGAAAAAAGGTTCTAGTAATCTTGTCAGAGATGTGGTAAAATCTATTAAATAGATATTCTGGAGATTTTTATGTGGTGGATGGTTGCTTTTTCCTTTTGTACAAGTGTTGTCGTAATTCCGCTGATTATCCTTATGTGCAGGCATTTCGGATGGTACGATACAACTAACGAAAGAAAAATTCATAAGGGAAATATTCCGCGTCTTGGCGGGCTTGGAATCATCATAGCCTTTACGGCATCCACAATAATCTATTTTGCTGTCTCTAAATCAAACAGCATTTCACACGTTCTTCCGATTATTATTGCGGGGCTTATAATTTTTACAGTTGCCCTCCTCGATGATTTTTTTAATCTTAAGGCTAAGTTAAAGCTTCTTTTCCAGGTAATTGCAACCGTAATCGTACTCTACTTTGGATTCAGATTTAAAAGAATTTTTAATTTTGAACTTCCTTTATGGTTCAGTTATGCTCTTTCGTTTTTCTGGATTATTGGAATCATAAACGCATTTAACCTTATTGACGGTCTTGACGGTCTTTGCGGCGGACTTTCTTTTTTGATTCTCGGAGCTCTGGGAATCATTTTCTACAGTTCTGACTTTAATGCAAAAGCCAGTGCCGGAGTGTGCTTTATGATGGCCGCGGCTGTTCTTGGCTTTCTTGTTTATAATAAACCTCAGGCAAAGATTTTTATGGGCGACGGCGGAAGCCAGCTTATGGGCTTTATGATTGCCGTTCTGCCTCTTTATAACTCAAGTGAAAACTTTGAATACAACAAGCTTTTAGTAATGATTGTTCTTGTAAGTATTCCTGCACTCGATACGATTGCCGCTATGTGGAGAAGAACCCGCGAGCACAGAAACTTTATGTCTGCAGATTCAAGGCATATTCATCATAAGCTTATCGCGCTGGGCTTTACAAAAGTTCAGACTCTGATATTCTTACTTTCGATCCAGATATGTCTCTGTCTTTCTGCAGGTCTTGGAATGTATTTAAGACACGACAAAGGTTCGATTTTACTTACTGCAATTTTTGTATTTATGGTTTTCTTTTACAGTTCGATTCACTTTATATATTATGCCGTAACAAAAAATCATCCGGTTGATATAACGGTTTTACAGAACGAAGAAAATTCTAAAAAAGAAAAATAACATCATGACGCTTTTACTAAAGAGAAAATATCAGTTTATTTTAATTTTACTCGGTTTTTTGTTTTGTTCAGTTTATGCAGAAAGCTATACAATAACGAAAGTTGACTACAATATTTCCGGCATTTCAAAAGAACAGTTTGTAGATCAGAAAGTTCATATTTCAAGAAAATCGGTTTTTAAATCCGAAGAAGAACTTAAAAAATACATCGCAGAACTTAAGCAGCGTTATATAAATTTAAGGCTTTTTGACGAAGTAACTGTTGAATATGAAAAAGGCGATGTTGTTTCTTCAAAGCCGGCTGACTCATCAGACAATGTTGAAAACGAGGAAATTGTCGGTGTAACTCTTAAAGTGTCGGTTACCGACTCGAGCAATTTCATCGCGTTTCCGTATTACAAATACAGCTCTGATGACGGTCATGTGGTTAAGGTAAAGATGCAGAATACAAATTTCTGCGGAACATTAAATCCTTTTGAAAGCGAACTTTATTTTTCTTTTAAGCAGAATGACGATACAGATAAATTTGATTTTAAGTTCGGCGGAATTGCATCATACTCCCTGCCTTTTAAAATAGGGCCTGTAAACGCCTCGTGGGATAACGAAATTGATTTATCATACACAATCAGCAAAGACGTTCCTGAGTGGGACGGTTCTACAGGACTTTCTTTAAGCCTCCCGTTTGAATGGATTTCGTATGACCTTGTTTTAAAACAGAAATTCTTGAATGACTTTGACAACGATGTATTTGACGACAGACTTTCGTTTGGCGAATATGTTCAGTTTGCAGTTCCGATAACATTAAAAAAGATTTCAGGATGGGGCGACATTAAATATACTCCTTCTGTAAGCTACACTTATTACTGGAAACCTCACGGAGAAATCAATATAAGAAACGACGCGCTCATAAGCCCGGAGCTTCTTTTTTCCAATGGAATTTCTGCAGACCTCATAAACTGGAACGGCAACTTTAGAAAAGGCGTCGAGTTTTTTATAAGACAGGATATCGGTTATAATTACCGCCTTAACGACATGGTAATCGGCTTTGAAGGCGAATTTAAGGGACATTATTCGTGGGATTACAATGGAATTAGTCTAAGGTTGTATGGTTTTTCATACTTAAATAAGAATATGCCTGTAGGAATTTACATCCGCGGCGTAAGAAATGAAAAGCTTTTCCCTGCAACGACTCCTCTTTACGACATAAACTCTACAAGTACACCGGGTGCCGTTGTTTTTAATCTTGACTTCCCGATTCATCTTATGAATTTTGACTTTGATAAAATCGGCATTCACTTTTTGAGTAAATTCAACTCAGAAATACAGATAGTACCTTTTATAGATTTTGCGCTTACAAAAAACCGCGTTACCGGAAGAGATTTTTCGATTAAAGATGGTTTTTATACTGCCGGAATCGAATTTATCGCCTATCCACACAAGTTTAAGTCTCTGCAGGTTCGTGCAAGCGCAGGCTTTGACATGGGACGCATTTTACTTAAAGACATAATCGATGAGTCATGGAGACCAAAGGTTTCAAAATATGAGATTTCTTTAGGCGTTGGGCTTCACTATTAATTTTTTAAAAATCAGTCAACGGTAATCGTAACCTGCTTTTCTTCACGGATTTTAGAAGCAGCTTCTATTGCAGCGTTTTTCCAGTAAACTTCTGGACAAGACTTTGCAAGTACATTTACAACGTCAACAGGGAATCTTGTACACTTATTTTTAATGCCAAGAGTATATATGTTGTAAAATCCTTCCCAGAAATGGTTTTTGCCGCACCACTCTACGATGTCAGGATATTTTTTTATCTCATCAAAGAATTCTGTAAGATTTTTGTAGTGGTAATCTGACTCACGTTCTTCGAGTATCGAATTGATATGAGTAAACGAAATTAAAACAGCATAAAGGTTTGCAAGATATGCTTTTTCCCTTTCTTTTGCGTTATCGTATATTTTACTTAATGAATAATATGCATTTACAGTGCGGATTGCATCGATTCTGTAAAGTTCAAAGAATCTTGAAGAGTTATCTTCTTTTGTTGAACGTGAAGTTCTTAAAAGAGCATTCTTTAAGTTTGTATCGCTGTATCTTCCGTCATTTACGGCAATAAGTTCCAGTAATTTTTCCTGTCTTGGAACATCATTCTTATTTTCTGCAATCGCTGCCATTTCGTAAAGAATGTCTATATCCTGCGCAGGAATTTCAAGAAGGAACGAAGAAGCATGTGCTTTTTCAAGATATGTATAAGCCATATCAAACTCACCTTCAAGCCTGTAAATTTTTGCAATCAAAAAATAAACTTCGGGATAATCCTGGCGTTTATGAAGATATTCAGTAAGCTTAGAAATTGAACTATCAAAATAATCTTCGCCTTTTTCGTTTATATATGTTTCGATTATTTCTACGCTTTCGTATTCGTCACGTTCACGAAGAACAGTAAGGACTTCGTTTATATCATCGCCTACCTTGCGTACAGGATACGGTTTTAATGCGTTTGCAAGAACGTAATCGATGTATTCAACTTCTTTTTTACGCTGGGCAAGACAGTCGTTTGCAAGTTTAATTGATTTTCCGTAGTTTTTCTGATCAAAAAGAGCCTGTGCTTTCTGAAACATTTTCCAGGATTCGTTGCCCGGATTCTGAGGATGCTGAGCAAAAACAGAGAAAGCAGCTGATAAAAATACTATACAAAAAAAGATTTTAGCCTTATTCAATTTAAAATAACTCATAAAGATTCAAGTTCCTTTCTAAACTCATTATCGGCATCTTTTATGTCAATCGTACGTATTATTTGACCTTTTTTAAAAATAATTGCCTTATCTCCGGCGCCCGCAATTCCTATGTCGGCATGCTTTCCTTCGCCCGGACCATTGACTACACAGCCCATGATGGCAACAGTAATATCCTTTTTCATAGAAAGAAGCTCGTTCTGCCAGCGCTCAACAAAGCCGTGAACGTCAAAACCAAGTCTTCCGCAGCGAGGACAGGAAATGAGAGTTACACCTCCCTTTCTTAAACCGCACTCATGAAGGATTTCACGGCCTGTAATGACTTCGTTTTCTGGAGTTGATGAAAGACTTACACGGATAGTGCTTCCGATTCCTTCTGTAAGAAGTTTTGAAAAAGCCAGGGTTGATTTTACAACGCCGGTAATCAAAGGGCCTGCTTCTGTAACTCCTATATGAAGCGGAACATCATACTTTGACGCAAATTCTTCGTTTGCCTCAATCGTTTCTAAAACAGAACTTGCCTTCATGCTTACGACGCACTGATCAAAATTTAATTCATCAAATACAGATACTTCGCGGAATGCTGTCTCTGCAAGTGCTTTTGAACGCGACAGCTTTCCTTTTTCTACGGCCTCTGCAAGATCTTTAGGAAGACTACCAGAGTTTACGCCGATACGTATTGCAACACCCTTTTCTTTACAGCCGTTAACGACAGCTTCTACCCTGTCACGGCTTCCGATATTTCCTGGATTAATTCTTATGGCGCCTACATTACCCTCAAGACATTTTAAGGCAAGGCGGTAATCAAAGTGAATGTCTGCAACAAGCGGCATCGAAACATTTTTACAGATTTCGATAAAACCTTCTGCGCTTTTCATATCAGGAACTGCAAAGCGTATTATGTCACAACCGAGCGATTTAAGCTCAAAAATGCGTTTACAGATTTTTTCAAGATGTTCAGTATTTTCTGTTACGTCTTCAATGCCTTCTTTCCACATCGTCTGAATCGTAACAGGATTACTGCCGCCTATGAGAATGCGTTCTGTCTTACCGTTTCCACCGATACTGACTGTACGCGGCGTTTTGAATTTTTCTGACATTACATATCCTTATAAGTCTGAACGGTATCTTCGAGGTGCTCTATTACAATGCCTGCCTGCTTAAACATATCAAGGCTGTCTGTCTCGTCATGATAATGCTTTTCGCAGACTACGCGCTTGATTCCGCAGTTGATGATGAGCATTGCACATGTACGGCATGGAGTCATCTTGCAGTAAACTGTTGCACCTTCAAGCGCGATGCCGAGTTTAGCTGCCTGGCAGATTGCATTCTGTTCAGCGTGAACTGTACGTACACAATGCTGTGTAATTTCTCCATTATCGTGAATCATCTTTTTTAAAAGATGTCCGACTTCGTCACAATGCGGGAGGCCTGCAGGAGAGCCTACATAACCTGTTACAAGAATCTGGTTGTCACGTGCGATTACACAGCCTGACCTTCCTCTGTCACATGTTGCACGCTTTGCAATTGTCCGTGCAACTTCCATAAAATACTCATCCCATGTAGGTCTTACATACTTTTCTTCTGCCATAAAAAATCCTCCCGTTATTTATTTTTATTCATTTTGGAATTCCTTACCGGACGACCAATCGGCCAGAAACGGATTCCTGCTGCACCTAAAATCATTTTTTTCGGAACATACATCGGTTTCATGCATGAAACATAATTAATTGAATAGTTGTCAAAACGCGTAAGTTTTGCAAGAAATTCCTGCTCTGTGTGGCGCATATCAAGCGAATGAAACCTGTTGTCTCCCATCATGAAAAAACAGTTTTCAGGGATGTACTGAGGTTCGCCGTTGTCGCCGTTTGCTGGAAAAACAGGCATATTCCTTAAATCCTGGAAACATATGCAGTGGAAAAGAAGTTTTAGTTCTTCGTGGTTTTTAAGGAATTCTTTGCTGTTCATCCAGATATCAGACGGAACAGAGTCACGCATATTCTTTGCAATATAAACTACAGCCTTACCGAGTGCAATTTTATAAAGAAGATTAAGCTTAAATGAACTGTCGTCATAGAGATTTCCGCCGACATATCCGTCTTTAACGAATGATTCATATGAATCTATCCAGTCTGTCATAAATGAATTAAACCAGAGTCTTCCCTGTTTTAACGAAATAAGATGCTGCGCAAAATCGCTGTAGAAAACGTACATCTTTTCTGCTTCTAAATCGCGGGATGTAAAAAGAGAAAGAAGTTCATCCTGGCTGTATTTTTCGCTGTTTACAGAAGGAAGATAGCGCTCAAATTCTTTTACAAGCTCTCTGCATGTCTTTTCTGCTTCTTTTATATCAAGAACGTTTCTTTTAGTTTCTGCTTCGAGAAGACGCTCATAAATTTCATCAGTAATCGAAAGATCCTTTATATATTTTTTAACGGCTTCGTTTTCTGCATGAAGATTGTAAACTGCCCAGTCCTGATCTTCTTTTACAGGAGTAAATTCTTTTAAAGCTTCTGTGCGGCGGTATAAAATTCCGTCCTGCATCATAAGCTGCTCGCCTGCAACACCTGTAATTCTTTTTACAAGCGGGTCTGCTTTGAGTCGACCGTGTTCATCTGTATTTGGATTTACAAGCGTAAACGTTAACATATAAACAATCTGCGAAACAACGGTTTTAACTTCTGACTCACGGTTAATCGTATAATGCGGATTTCTGAATACTACGATGTCTCCACGGTCAAATTTTCTGATACACGGAAGTCCTACATCACTCAAAGGAAATTTAGGACCAGAAGTTATTTTTGCAACCGCAACCCTGTCGTTTACCATGTATTCAGGGACCATTGATTCTGTCGGAATCTTATAAAACTGAAAGAAGAAAATCTGGAAAAGCAGAACCGTAAACACAGCCTGAACAATTGCATCTGCCCAGTCAAGAATTTCAAAACCAAACCATTTTGCATAGTCAGATGTTTTAGCCTTCTGTCCTGAACGAGTCTTTCCCTTTATGAGCATGCGTGAAATTTTTTCGTTTTTAAAATCCTTTATCTTCTGACCAGTAATGGACTCAAATTTTTTAGGAGTAAAAAATTTCTGGAGTATGATTCCGCTTATAAAAATACCAAGCCAGAGAATTACGCAGAAAAAGTCAAAGGCAAAAGAAGTTCCCTTTGCTCCGGCACGACGCATTATGAACGCAATAAGAAAAACAAACGGCTCATACTGAAGGAATTTTGTCGAAACGAATATTTTATCAAGATTGCCCTTAACGCTGACCTGAAAGTACAGGAAATAAACCATAAAGCCCGTAAAAACAGCGCTTACAAGAAAGGCGGCACATGAAACATCAGGCGAAAAGCAGATATTTACAAGTGAAAATAAAACGGCAAGAACCAGATTTGTAATTACAAAAATATTAATTTTTTTCATGTTAATAATATAGCATAAAAATACGAAACATTCTATATTTTATTTATGCGAGAATTTATAGATATTCAGGCCGGTCTTGAGCTTACCGACAATGACGAAGAACTTTACAGAGAGCTTTTAAGCCTCTATCTTTCTGACACACACTTTGACGTTAAGGAATTAAATGACATCATAATGAAGTCTTCTGAAGAAGCTGCAGGTTATGTGCATAAAGTAAAGGGTGCTTCACGCCAGATTGCAGCAAAACCTCTTGCTCAAAAAGGTCAGGAAATCGAGGACATTCTTCGCGGCAAAGCACAGGGTAATCTTGCCCCTCTTATAAACGATTTCTGCGACCTTTATATAAAGACAAAAAAAGAAATCAGTTCTTTTCTCGAAGAAGATCAAAATTAGCATTTACAAGCTGAACAAAATCAAAAAACTCACCAGGCATATCGTCCCAACCGGCGAACGAAAATCCGGAAGCTTCTTTACACGTCCGGATTTTAAAGCCTTCGATATAAACGTCAAGAATTCTTTCCTGAAGCGTAATTTTTTCGTCCTTTAAAGTCTGGTACGGGGCGTCAGTTTCGAAAAGCAGTTTATCTTGTGGAAGATTTTTAACGCATTCAATCGACTTTTTATTTCCCTTTAGTATCTGCGAGCTGAATGAAAAAAGGCCGTTTATTCCGTGGTTTAAAAGCGATAGCGCTTCGGATAAAGTTCCGGGGAATGAGTGAAAAACTACGAAAGGAACTTTTGAAAGAAGCTTTGAATATGAAAAAAGTTTTTCAATTGCTTTTCTTGAGTGGATTATAAGCGGTTTTTCATATTTACATGCAAGCTCTGTCTGTATGATAAATGCTTCTTCCTGGATTTTTGATGTGGCTTTAAATTCGCTTGTAAAATAGTCAAAACCGGTTTCGCCTATCGCACCGATTTTTTTGTCTTCTAAAAGCTGTTCGAGAAAAGGAATTAATGTAAGGTCTGGATTCTGCGGATGCATGCCGAACGAGCTTATGATAAAAGGCTTGCAATCAGATGGAATTGCTTTAGTAAATTCAGTCTGTAAGTCAAATTCTCTTTTTGAGTGGCTGCAGGAAATACATGAATAATCAGGCGAATTTACAAGACTGGCGCCAAAATCGTATAAATCTGCAAGATGAATGTGAGCATCGCATATTTTATGGCTTTGTAAAAAATCTCTAAAATTCATAAAAAAAACTAAACTAAATTTTTCAGATTCCGAAAATAAAAATGTACGGGATATCTGTACTTTAAGTTGAATTTTTAGTTATGTAAAGGGGTTTTATTATGGGAACTTACACATTAAAAAGTATTGGAAAATCAACAGATTATATGACAATCGTTAAAGAAATGGATGACGGTTTCGTTGTAAGAATCGTTCGCGACCGCGACGGATACGATGAAGTTAAAACAGATTTTATAAGCCACAGTCTTTTTGACAGCTGCGTAAGAACAGGTTATCTTACAAAGATCGAAGACAAACAGAAAATGGCTATCGGTGCATAAAAAAGAATCGGGATTTTTATCCCGATTTTTTTTTATTTTCCAGTCTTATAAAGACTTAAAATTATCTTTTATAAGCTTTAACGCTTCGTTAAATTTCTTATCTTTGTCGGCTTCTTTCGTAAGCCAGTTAATCTTTACGCCCTTTCGCTCCATTCCACGGAACCATGTTTCCTGACGTTTTGCAAACTGACATATCGCTGTATAAAGCCCGTCTTCAAGCTCTTTTCGGGATGCAATTTTTCCTTCAAGAAATTCTGAGATAAAACGGTATTCAAGGCCAAGACGCTCCATTCTTTCCCAGCTGAAGCCTTCTTTTTCGTGAAGATTTTTTACTTCTTCTATCATTCCCTGGTCAAAGCGCTCATCAAGACGGCGCTTTATGTTTTCTCGAAGTAAAGAGCGGTCAATCGTAGTTCCAAGGACTAAAGGCTTAACGCGCGGACGCTGATTGAGCTGTTCTTTGTTTGCCTTATACTCGTCACTGTTCATATAGACTGCAATTTCAAGTGCTTTTTCTACGCGGGGCCTGAGCGCAAGGTCTGTCCTGTTATGTAAATCCGGCTTTAATTCTAAAAGGCGCTTTCCAAGCTCTTCAAGGCTCATGTGAGACATCTGTTCGCGAAGGTCAGGGTTTGGCGGAACTTCTGCAAGCTCATAGCCGCGAATTACGGCGTCAAGATACATTCCCGTTCCGCCGACTGTAAACGGAATCTTGCCGCGTTTTTGAAGGTCTTCAAAGGTTTTATAAAAGTCTTTCGTATAGTCAAAAAGATTGTATTCATGGCTAAGATCTGTAACATCGATTATGTGGTAAGGAATATCGCGTCCGTTATAGTTGTATTCAGCTAAATCCTTGCCGCTTCCAAGGTCGAGACCTTTATAAACCTGGCGGGAATCTGCAGAAATAATTTCTAAGCCAAGTTCATACGCAAGGCGCACACCAAGACTTGTCTTTCCGACTGCGGTTGGTCCCAGGAGAAATATTGAATTGTAGTTTTCGTTTGGTTTTAACATATTCATTTTTATTTCTTACTTCGCCTTTTTTACCGTATATTTTTTATTATATACTTTTTTATACTCATCTTTTTCATCATCATATTCAAAGCCTTTAAAGCATATTGAATCATTTGTAAATTCAAAATCCTTATAACATTCAATATTTATATAATGAAACAAAACCTCTTCGTATAAAAGAGTTTTAAAATTATATGGATTAATTATATAAAGTGACATACGGGAAGTCCAGCTTCCAAGCGAAGAGTCGTTACTGAAACTGTAAATTAAATCGACATCGTTAAATGGACATTTATGAAAGTTAAGCGTTGAATATGGATTTGTCTTGACAGTAAATTTTAAAATCTTCTTTGTTGAAAAATCATAAGTCATGCAAATATACCAGCTATATTTTAGCGCACCAAAATATTCGCTTGAAGCAGGAAGCATACTATCATCATCTTCAATAACACGAACTTGGAAATTTAAAAAGTATTTATCATTTTGTAGAGGAATTACATTTTTTAAGGCATAATTTTTGACATTGATAATATCGTAAAAAGCCTGCCACTCCTTTTTATCATATTCATTTTTTGAATTTTTGAGATTTACTTTTGAAAATTCAAGAAGCTGATTGTGCATTCCATCACCGAATAAATATTTCTGATGATTATCCGGCACCTGGATAAATTCATCATCAACAATTGCAGAGACTTTATCTAAAACCTTTTTATATCCTTCAGAAGGATTACTAAGAATATCTTCAATTTTTGTATTAACATCAATTCTAAAATTTTTAATACTCTCTTTTGTAAAAACTAGTTTTTTAAGGCCATCAGTATCTTCTGATAGAATCTTTTTAACAGCCTTGTCATATGAAAAATAAACTGAATAAATATAATCATCATCTGTGATTCTATAGACAGATGAATGTCTGAAAAGCTCACCATACCAGCACGGAACATTGCTATCGCGATCTACCTTTTTTGCAACCAGATAAAGAGAGAGAGGCTCATCTTTTAATGTGATTTTTTTATCACCAAAGACAGATTCTGAAATTATTTTTATCAAAACAGAAATAGAATCTTCTTCGTTTTTTAGCAGAAAATATCTTATCTTATTTTCTTTTACGGCATCATCGCTGATTCCAAGTTTATAAGGGAATTTTTTATCATTTGATTTTTCAATCCACGCAAGATACGAAAGCTTTGTTTTAGAAAGTTCATCGTAATTTTCTTCGACAAATTTTAAAAGTGGAAAAATCGCTTCGTTTTTATCAAGAACAGAAGGCCTATAATCAAGGAACCATCCAAAATCAAGGCTGAATGAACCAATTGAGATAACTATATCATCGTCAAATTCTGCAAACGCAGGTGAAGCGAAAAAAACAGAGAAAAACGATAACAGTATAAAAATTTTACGAACTCTTTCTTTCACTTTCTTAAATTCACCTCTCTACTGAGAGTCTACAAAGACTCTACAGCACCCTCGTAATTGCACACTTAAGGTATTCGCTCTTTGGGTAGCCAAGCAATACCGGATGGTCAGGGCCTGCGCCGCGTTTTTCTAAAATCTGAATGCGGCGGTGGCTGTCCTGAGCTGCGTGCATGAGCATGTCGTAAAAAATGGTTGAATCAAAAAAGTGCGAGCACGAACAAGTAACTAAAATGCCGCCCTTGTTTAAAAGGCGCATTGCTCGTAAGTTAATCTCTTTATAGCCGCCATATGCCTTTTGAATCATTTTAGCGCTCTTTGTAAAGGCCGGAGGGTCAAGAATGATAACATCAAATTTGCGGTTTTCTTCTTCGTACTGCTTTAATAAATCAAAAACATCGGCACAGACGGCAGTCATTACACTCGAAGCGTTATTAAGTTGTATATTTTTGTTGACAGTTTCGACTGCTTCTGGGCTTATATCAACGCTTATTACCTCTTTTGCACCTGCTTTTACTGCATTTAAGCCGAATGCGCCTGTATGAGTGAATGTATCAAGAACGTTTTTCCCGTGGCAGAATACCGCTGCGGCTTTTCGGTTGTCTTTCTGGTCAAGAAAGTAGCCTGTTTTCTGACCGTGAGCAAGGTCAACCAGAAGTTTTATTCCGTTTTCGACGATTATAATCTGATCAGAACATTCCCTTCCAAGCCAGCCGGATTTTTGAGAAAGCCCTTCTTTATCGCGCACATCAGCATCGCTTCTTTCATAGATTCCGTATGGGCGGCATATTTTCTCAAGTGCACCAAGAATCTCTTTTCTAAACACTTCACATGACATGCTCAAAAACTGAACTACTAAATAAACCTTTTCGTCCTGGTCACAATAACGCTCACAGATAAAACCGGGAACTAAATCTGCTTCTGCAAAAATAAGGCGGTAAGAATCTGATTTACTGTAATGAAGCTGCCTAATGTTATAAGCATCGCTTATGCGCTTTTCCCAAAAGCCTTCGATATCTTTGTAAACTAAAGAGGCGCGGTCACTGGAAATTATTCGGATAGTAATCTTTGAGTTTTTATTAAAGATCCCGGTTCCCAGAAAACCGCCTGCTTTGGTAAAAATCTCGACTGCAGTTCCGGGTTTAAGATTGCAGTCTTTAAAAGAAATGTTTTGAAATTTACCGTCTTTATCTGCAACTTTTAAATGAGAGATTTCGTTATCAAAAACCCAGGGAAATCCCTGATTTATTTCTCTTTCTTCTTTTGAGTTTAAAAATACTCTTGGATAGTCTGTCATAGTTTTGTCCTTGTTTTAAAATAATTTTTTTTATCAGTTATATGGCTGCGGAACATTCAAAATAACAATTTCACTTATACAGGTATCGTTATATTTTGTTCCAGGATATACTTCAAGAATTTCTATATCAAACCAATTTGCATCATAAATAGTACCAAGACGTCCAAGCGGTAAATATGTATTTAATAGATCTGCTTCATAAGCAATATTATAATCGTTAACTTCTGCATAGGGCCTGTCAGGAAGTGTAATTTCAAAACTTTTTCTTACATTATCCATCCATAATGTAAGACGTAATTTTTTTACACGATTGTTTTCATAATATGTTTTTTCATCTTTTCTAAAACCGTTAACAAGATATAAATGTGTTACAGCATAATTCGCATAATTCATAAAACTTGCATCAAATTTTGAATGATTATAAAGGGAAAGTTTTATTACCTGATTTTTACCAAAATCTTTCTCACCTTCTGCCCATGTGGTTTTATAATCATGGTCACCAAGATTTTTTGCAGAATATACTACAGAACCTTCATGTAATTCTGAAGCAGCAGTAGCGTCAAATCGCCTTTTAAAACCATCATCGATGTAAGTACCTACATAATAACCGCGTATATCGTAGTTAATAACAATTTCTGCATTTTTATGCAGATCAAAATTTTTAAATGAATATTTTTGAACAAATTTCGAATTATCGTTTTCTATATCAATTCCCTTTATAAAAGTTATTTTTCCTTCATGAATCAGAACATCTGTTTTATCAATAGTAAGATTAAATTCATCGACTATACCATTATCAAAACTTGTTGCTGGGAAAAGATTATATTTAAAATTATTGTCACTTGCAGTTGCAGTACAATATCTTCCATCTGTATTAGTTCTTACCCTGTAAACTATTTTTAACTGCTTAATTTCTTTGGGCTCAAAGGAAAATTTAGAAAGATTCCAGATAATTTTTTCGGTACCAAACGGCTCATCATTTAAAATTTCACATTTTGAAGTATGGCTGATTGCTTTTCCATTATCATAAATTTTATAGATCGAAAGATAATTTGAATAATCATTACTTACTTTTACAGGAATATTAAAGGCAAAATCAATTTTCTTTTCTTCATCAGAGGTATTTTCTATATTATATTCACATATTACAAGTGCTTTATCATCCTGAAAAATAATCTTCAAATCTTCTTTTTTTAAGTGAAGGTCTTTATCATTTGTAAGGGTAATTTTCCCGGAACTACCATCAACGTACGACCATGGGATACCACCATTGGCAAATAAACTTGAAGAAGAAATACAGCAGAAAAATAAAACCAGAGAAAAAAATCTTTTAAAACAACTTTTCATATAAATCTCCTTTTTAGGGAATTTAATAAATTCAACTTAAAAATATTTCTTCCACTCTTTTTTTAATTCTGCAGCGCTCTTAAACTGAACTGCATTAATACCGACACTACGGGCAGCTTCGATGTTTTCAAGTCTGTCATCCGTAAAAAACGCGTCTTCGGGTTTATAGCCCTCGGCTTCGAGAATGACTTTGAAAAACTGTGGATCTGGTTTTGCCTCTCCAATTTTATTTGAAGCATAAGTCTGGTCAAAAAAAGAATAGTCGCCGCGTTCCATATGGTTTTCCCAGTGACTCTGGATTGTATTGGTTCCGCATACAACACGGTGCTTTTTTTTAAGTGAGCTGATGATTTTTACGGTTTCGTCGTTTAAAACAGGATGAAAATACAGTCTGAATAAATCATTTTTTACTGGAGCAATTTTATATGACTTTAGTCTCAGGTTGAATTCACGCCAGAACTCCACAGAAGTTATAATGCCTTTTTCAAGTTCATCAAAAATCTTTCGCTTTTTACAGCAGATTTCCTTAAATTTCTCCTGTGTAATTCCAATTTTTTTATAGAGTTCATCCATTAAGAATGTCGTCGTAACAACGCCGCCCATATCAAAAATAAAAAGCATGGCTAATTATATAACAGTATGTGCGGTTGTGACAATAAACCCCGGCCCATGCCCTTGGCACAGGGCTTAACGCTGCGCCAGAATGTCGCATGTCCATCTACTTTTTCTACGCTGATTTTTTTGTTGCACGCCTTTTACACTTTGTTTTTCTTACCTGCGACACAGCCTGTTATACATAGCGCTACACCGAGGACTGCTGTTATTATTCCGTATATATTTATCTGAGCTAGAATCTTTTTAATATAGCCTAAAAGTACATCGTAAACTGCACCCGGAAGACTGAACTCTTTTATCGCATCATTAAGTGCTACAGGAACAATTGAACCTGCTGCAATACCACATGCAAGAAGAATAACGCCGTCAACAATCATCGGAATAGAAATATATTTAAACCATGTAAAGACATTTCTGTTTATCAAAAGAATTATCAAAGCAAAAATTACTGTTACTACGATGCAGATAACAAAAACTTTTACAGAAAGAAGAGTATTTACTTTTTTAAGTGCATCGAGTGATTCTGCATTTTCCTGTTTTGCTTCATCAAGTGCTGCAGTAAGTTCAGGAACAACTTCATTTACGCTTTTTGCCACTTCTTCTTCAAGGCCCGTGCGGTCAACTTTGTCCCCTGTAGCTTCCTCATATTTATCGATTGCAACATTTACGATATTTGTGATTTCTGCAGGGTCTATGTTAAGTTCAGTACTCTCACCTGTCACATAATTTACGATTTCACCGGCATATTTATCAACAGCCTGTGAAACTTCAGGTGAAGAAATTATGTCTGCAAGAACTTCCGGTTCCATATCAACATTATTTTCTTTAAGGTACTTTTTAACCATTTCGTTGATATCCATGTCAGCAAGATCATCATTTGATGAAGCAAGAGTAATTACTGCATCTCCCGGATGAAAAAGTCCGTCGTTATGGTATTCAATTGAAGGAGCCTTAGAAACAGGACGTAAAAGCTGGCCTGCAAGGTCTGTTATAGTTGAATAGCTGAAGTTAAAACGCACTACAGAAAGTAAAAGCGTAAACAAAAGTGAAAGAGCAAAAATAATGCTCAGAAGAACAGAAAAAAATTTTTTCATTTTACCTCTCCAATTTATACCGCAGTTTTTAAGCGGAATTCATATTTTAATTATAACTGATATATGCTAAAATCTCCACATGAATATTCAAAAAAATGCATATCAGGCAGAACTTTTTTCAAACCGCCTCAAAAGAAAGCTCAAGGAACTCAAAAAATGGGCCAGAAAAAACAGGATTTCATGCTACAGGCTTTACGACCGGGACATTCCAGAGATTCCGCTTTCGCTTGATATATACGAATTTCTTCCAGACGGAATAAACACAAAAACCGAAGCTGCCCGCTATATTTTAAACCAGAACGAACGCATCGCAGCAAACGATCCTCTTGTACAAAAAGAAGCTTCTATTAACACTTATGCCGTTTTATATCTTTACGAGCGCCCGTACGAAAAAGATGAAAAAGAAGAAGACGAGTGGTTTAACCAGATGGCGCAGACTGCAGCCCTCACTCTTTCAATCGATGAAAGCCATATCGTAAAAAAAATGCGAAAGCGCCAGAGAGGAACAAACCAGTACGAAAAAGAAGACGAACAGACACAAAAAAATTCGGCAGCAATTAAAGGAATTACGCAGGAAAGCGGAGAACTTTTTAACATAGATTTAACTTCATACATCGACACAGGACTTTTTTTTGACCACAGACCACTCCGCTCTAAAATCCGCGACATCGCTCAAAAAAAATCTGTCTTAAATCTTTTCTGTTACACAGGAAGTTTTTCTGTATATGCAGCAGAAGGCGGCGCACGTTATGTTGAATCTGTAGATTTATCAAACACATATTTAAATCTTGCAAAAGAAAATATGAAGCTGAATAATTTTACGGACAAGGATAAATTCATTTATACAAGAGCAGACTGTGTAGAATTTTTAAAAGAAAAAGCGCTCAAAGCAAAAGATGGAAGTCTTAAAGATGACGAGCGCTACGATATAATAATTCTTGACCCGCCGACTTTTTCTAACAGCAAAAACACTTATACAGTTTTAGACATAAACCGCGACTGGGTTCAGCTTGTAAAAGACTGCCTTAACATTTTATCTCCCGGCGGGATTCTTTATTTTTCAACAAATTCAACAAAGCTTGTCTTTGATAAATCAAAGCTCCCTCAGGCAACTGTTTCGGGCAAAGTCATCATGGTGACAGATATTACCGAAGAATCAATTCCCAAAGACTTTGAAGGAACAAAATGCCACAAAGCCTGGGAGTTAAAGATCGGGAAATAAACTCCTTTAGTGGATTTTTTTGCATTTTTTTGATACAGTATTTTTTCAATGGCAGCATCACTGGATTTAGAAACATTAAAAAAGGAACTCAACCCAGAACAGTACCGGGCAGTTACGACAACCGAAGGCCCTATTCTCATCATAGCCGGAGCCGGAAGCGGTAAAACGCGCGTAATTACTTACAGAATAGCCCACATGCTTGATAAAGGAATTCCGCAGAGCCAGATTTTAGCCCTTACTTTTACAAACAAAGCTGCAAAAGAAATGGAAGAGCGCATCAAGGAGCTTACAGGAAAAAAACTCCAGCTTCTGACAGTTTCTACATTCCACGCGTTCGGAGTAAAAATCTTAAGGCAGGAAATTACAGCCCTCGGCTGGAGGGAAAATTTTTCTATCTATGATGAAACAGACAGAAACTCGCTTATCAAAGAAACAGGTCGCGAACTTGGATTTACTGCCGACAATCTCGACGTTTACAAGATAGGAAATCTTTTCTCAAATATAAAATGCGGAAGAAAAAGCTGGAACGGAGAAAATGACATGTACCGACAGCTTTACGAAGGATATCAGGCAGGCCTTAAGCTTTACAATGCTGTAGACTTTGATGACCTTATCGTGCTCCCTATTAAAATATTCCGCGAAAATCCAGAAATACTTGCAAAATACCGCGCACGTTTTAAATACATAATGATTGATGAGTTTCAGGATACGAGCCACCAGCAGTATGAGTTCATGCATCTTCTTGCAGACAAAAACGTTGCAGTAGTTGGAGACGATGACCAGAGTATTTACAGCTGGCGCGGTGCAGACTATCAGAACATAATAAATTTTGAAAAAGATTTTAAAGGAATGCAGGAAATACGTCTTGAACAGAATTACCGTTCAACCGAAACAATTCTTGCAGCTGCAAATGGTGTAATATCCCACAACACAAACCGCAAAGAGAAAAAACTCTGGAGCGGAAACGATTCCGGAAAACCTATCGAAATCTTTATGCCCGAAAACGAAGTTGACGAAGCAAACTTTATTGCAGAAAGCATTCAGGGAATTTCGATGGAAGAAAAATTAAAATACGACCAGTTCGGAATTTTAATAAGGGCTAATACTCAGTCCCGTCCTATAGAAGAAGCACTGCTTGAAGCAAACATTCCTTACACTATGTCAGGTGGAACTTCGTTTTTTCAGCGTAAGGAAATAAAGGATGTATTAAGCTATCTTCGTGTCATTGCAAATCATGATGATGATGTAAATCTCATTCGTATTATAAATGTTCCGCGCCGTGGAATAGGAAGAAGCACGCTTGAAATATTCAATAATTATGCTTTAATGCATCACTGCACAATCTGGTCTGCAATGACAGATTTAATGAGCATGAGCGACTCCCCTCTTTCTGACAAAGTAAAATTTGCAATTGAAGAATTTATAAATTTAATTGAAAATAACTCTTCGATGATAAGCGGCAAAGGCCTTGCAAAAAAAGTTCGCGCCCTGGTCGATGAAATTAATTACTGGGACTATCTTATAGCAGACAATCCAAAAAGCGAAAAAGCCGCAAGATTTAAATACCTTAACATTGATACTTTGATTCATTCAATCGAGACATGGGAAAATAACCCTGACAATGCAGACGCAAACCTTTACACATATCTTAACCGAATTACACTTTTAAGCCGTGACGATGCAGAAGACGAAAACGACAGGGGAAAAGTTAACCTCATGACGATTCACGCATCAAAGGGACTTGAGTTTCCTGTAGTATTTATTGCCGGAGCTGAAGACGGGCTTATCCCTCATGCTCGTTCAATTGAGGACGGTGAAGGAAATATCGAAGAAGAACGCCGTCTTTTTTACGTTGCAATAACAAGAGCGCGTGACAAACTATTTATTTCTTCATGCCAGAAAAGAAAAAGGATGCAGGCCGTAACAGAGTGCGTTCCGTCACGATTTTTAGATGAAATCCCTGCAAATCTTGTCGAATATCATCAGCCGTCACATGAAGTTACAAATGACCAGGCCCGCGACATACTAGATAATATGTTAAAGATGTTTTCTGCACCTGAACAGAAATAAAAAAAATGGGATATTATTTAATTTTTATGAGAGTATAAACTTCATCTTCCCTATATTCTTCAGTAATATTCATTTCATCATCATCAAGATATGCTTTATAACATGCAACCTTGCACATTAATTTTTCGTCTTCCAGATATAATTTAAAATAAGTTTGCGAAAAACCGCCTTCAGCAGAATATTCATAGACTTTATTTTTATCCTGAACCGCTGAAAAAGAGAAATCGCCACCATATTCGTGATACTGTCCGACAAAATTTTTCCATGTCAGATTAATATGAAATATATCATCACTTATTTGATTAATTACAGCCACGGTTTTTTGAGGTTCATTTTCTTTTGCAAATTCACCTGTAAAATTATCTATAAAATAATTTAAAAGATGGTTTTTGCCTTTTTTTTACCAGAACATAATTTTTAGATGTTTCATCGTAGTATAAATTTCCATCATCATCTTCACGACGTTTGCCATAATAATAATCATAATTTAATTTATCATCTTTAATATAAAAATTATGCTGAATCGTCGCAGTTCCATCCAAATCACATTTAAAAACTTCATCACTTGATAAAATTGTGTATATACTTTTGTTTTCTGTCTGTTCATTTAAATGAAGGGGTTTAGCAGTTATTGAAACTTCTCCAGTACCAAGATATTTAATAGAGATTATAGGCTTATCTGACTCTTCATTCAAATAAAAATCTCCGGTATATTTTTCTATAAAGTCTAAATCTTCTTTATTAGATTCAAGAAAAGCGCCCAAAACATAACCCATTAAATCGTCTTCTGTCCTAACTCTGTACCAATTTGAAGTAACTCCAGATATTGTAACTGATTGAGTCTCACGAGAAACGACCTGAACCTTTTCTTTATACAAAAGCGATTTAATGTTATAACTTTTCTCATCAGGATCACTTCTTAAAACAATACCACCTATTGTATTTACATACATGTAACAGATGGTCTTGTTTTTTTCAGATTTATCATCTGTTTTTGAATGCAATTCTTCTTTGACTTCAGACTGCTGAATTTCTTCCTGAGAAGTATCTATCTGTTCTGTTTTCTGCGTATTTTTTGGTTTACACGAAATAAAAGCGACTAAACACAATAATAAAAAAAACTTTTTCATATTCCTTATCTCTTATGTAAATTTACTGTCATTTTAACACCATTTTCCCTTCTATCCAAGTCAATTACTATTGATGGGAGAAAGAAAATAAATTATATCATGCAGAAATAACTTCTTTTGTATTATATTCACAGCTGTTTTCGTACATATAATCTGGTGAGCAGTCAATATGTCCGTTGTCCCATGTTACGATTCCGTATTCTATCGAAGGATTTTCATAAACATCAGGATCTTTTTAATTTTTTTTGAGTAAATTTATTTGAGGAGATTTTATATCTATGCAGAATCCTATGCGAATGCAGTACGATGCCAGAAATTTCGAACTAATATCTTATCTTTTTCCCGCTACCTTCGTAGTATTTATTGCGAAGCTCAATAACCTGCTCGTCTTTTCTGTAATCGTCAAATTCCATCATGCGGTCGATTACGCCGTTAGGTGTAATTTCGATGATTCTGTTTGCAATCGACTGAATAAACTCGTGGTCGTGACTTGTAAAAAGAATTACTCCAGAAAAAGAAGTGAGTGCTTCGTTTAAACTCTGAATCGACTCAAGGTCAAGATGGTTTGTAGGATCATCAAGAATAAGAACGTTTGCACCTGATAACTGGAGCTTTGAAAGCATACAGCGCACCTTTTCTCCACCGGATAAAACCTTTACAGGCTTTAATGATTCATCACCAGAGAAAAGCATTCTTCCCAAAAATCCGCGAACATACGCATCATCCTGATCAGGTGAATACTGGCGCAGCCAGTCTGTAATATTGTAATCGTTATTAAAGAATTCTGAATTATCGCGTGGGAGATAAGAATTAGATGTTGTCTGTCCCCAGAAATATTCACCGCTGTCTGCTTTTTTAGTTCCTGTGATGATATCAAAGAGCGCAGAAATTGAATTGTGTTCAATTCCGACAAAAGCAATTTTATCTGTACGGTTTACTACAAGATTATAATCTTTTAATAATTCGATTCCGTCTTCTTTAACGCAGAGATTTTTAACTTCGAGGACGTTGTTACCGATTTCGCGGTCTGCCTTAAAGTTTACATAAGGGAACTTGCGGCTTGTAACAGGAAGTTCTTCGAGTGCAAGTTTATCATAAATCTTTTTGCGGCTTGTTGCCTGCTTTGATTTAGCTGCGTTAGAAGCAAAGCGAAGGATAAACTCCTTTAAGTCTGCCATTTTTTCTTCGCGTTTTTTAGCCTGGTCTTTTGCCTGACGCTGCATGATCTGGCTCATCTGATACCAGAAGTCGTAGTTACCTGTAAACTGACTTATTTTTCCGTAGTCGATGTCGCAGATATAAGTACATACAGCGTTTAAAAAGTGACGGTCATGCGAAACAACAATTACAGTGTTAGGGAATTCAATTAAAAAGTCTTCAAGCCAGCTGATTGACTCAAGATCAAGACCGTTTGTAGGTTCGTCGAGAAGAAGAATATCTGGATTTCCAAAAAGTGCCTGAGCAAGAAGAACGCGGACTTTCTGGCTTTCGTCAAGGTCGCTCATCATCTTGTCATGATGTTCTTCTTCAAGTCCAAGGCCAGAAAGCATCTGTTCAATCTGGTTTTCTGCTTCCCATCCGCCGAGCTCAGAAAACTCGCCTTCAAGTTCGCTTGCTTTTATTCCGTCTTCTTCTGTAAAATCTGATTTTTCATAAATTGCTTCACGAGCTTTTGCACATTCGTAAAGTTTTGGGAAACCCATCATTACAGTATCTTTTACCGAGTAACTGTCGTAAGCAAAGTGGTCCTGCTTTAAAACTGCCATTCGCTCACCCGGAGTCATCGTAATGGTTCCTGAATCGTGTTCAAGCTCACCTGAAAGAACTTTTAAAAACGTAGATTTTCCTGCACCGTTTGCACCGATAATTCCATAACAGTTGCCCGGTGTAAATTTTAAATTTACATCTTTAAAAAGTGGTTTCTCGCTGAACCTTAAGCTTACGTCACTTACTGTAATCATCTATTTTCTCCCAAAAAATGCTTTAATTTTTGCAAAGAGTCCCTGCTTCTTTACGCCCTTCTTATTGTTGTCGTAAACTTTCTTTCCAGAAGGAGCTTTGTTTTTCTTTGCGTCATATTTTTTATTGTTCTTATAGTTTGAATTTTTTCCAGCGAATTTTGAATTTGATTTTTTACCGTCAAATCTTTTTTTACTGTCGCTGCCTTTTTTGTCTGCATACTTTTTCTTGTATACTTCCATGCGCTCTTCAAAACTAAGGTTAGAAAGTTCTTCACGCTCTTTTGCATAATCTCTTCTGTCTTTCTTGTATGAATCTGCATTTGAACGTTTTTCATTTCTGCGTCCGCCGTTTGAGCGTCCATCACGTCTATCGGAACGTCCATTACGGCCAGAGTCACGACCGTTACCACGGCCACCTCTTTTAGAATCTCTACCACGCTTATCAAAGTTATCATCATCACCATAAGAATCAAGCTTAATGTAAATTCCTTCGCTCTTATCCTCGCCTGTCATTTCTGAATTGCATACGCGAGATGGAATTGATTTTCCGATATAGCGTTCAATCGGCATTAAATCGTAAACATCTTTTTCTGAACAGAATGTATAAGCCTTTCCCGATTTACCTGCACGTGCAGTTCTTCCGATACGATGAACATAATTTTCCGGTTCGTTAGGAAGGTCGTAGTTTACAACCATAGCAAGGTCAGTTACATCGATTCCGCGGGCTGCAACATCTGTTGCAACGAGAATAGAAACTTTTCCTGCCTTAAAGTCATTTAAAACCTTTAAGCGTCGTGACTGCTGCATATCTCCGATGATGTATTCAGAAGAAAAGCCGTTTAATGCAAGACGCTTCCCTAAAATCTCGCAGCCTTTTTTTGTATTGCAGAAAATGATTGTGCTTTCAGGTTTTTCACGGCTTAAAATTCCAATGAGAAGCTTTGTCTTTTCATCACTTGAAACATGAATGAGTTCCTGATCAATTTCATCAACAGTAATATTTTCTGCTTCGATTGTAATTTCTTTTGCATCACGAGTATATTCCCACGCAAGGTTTTTTACGTAAGTATTGAGCGTTGCAGAAAAAAGCATTGTCTGTCTCTGTTCAGCCTGAGGCAGATGTTTTAAAATAATTCTTAAGTCAGGATAAAATCCCATGTCAAACATTCTGTCTGCTTCATCGATAATTGCAAAACCGACATTTGATAAATCAAGTTTTTTCTGCTCCTGAAGATCTATAATACGACCAGGTGTTGCAACTAAAATATCAACACCCTTTTCGATTGCCTTAACCTGTTTTTCGTAGCCTACTCCGCCATAAAAGCTGAACGGAACAAGACCCGTTTTTTCACACAAAGTTTTGCATTCCATTTCTACCTGAACAGCAAGTTCTCTTGTCGGAACAAGTACAAGAACTTTTTTTCCGCTGCATTCACTCTTTGTAAGAATCTCCTGCATTACTGCAATCAAATATGCAGCTGTTTTTCCCGTTCCAGTCTGAGACTGAACATACAAATCACTTCCATCACCACTGGCAGAAATTACCTGCTCCTGAACCGGCGTACATTTTTCATAACCGGCGTTCTGGATTCCTTCCATCAAACGCGAATCCAGATTAAAATCTTTAAAATCCATATATATACCTTAAATTTATAAAAATAGTCACTTTAAGCTGAATTAATGCAAAAAAGTACACAATTTTCCATTAATTTCATTCTATTATAGCGATTTTCAAGGGGTATTACAAGGTGGTCGAGTCGGCAGGTGCACGGCACGGATTGGCACGCGGGCTTAGATAGCAATTAGGGGGTGACTACTCGGAAGACTCAGACTTTTTAGCTTCAGATATTCTTCGCATCATATACATTTCGTATAAGACATCGCCATTAATAAAATATCCCGGCATTACATAGTCTGTATTATTTTTTGTTTTAATATGAAATTTAGACGAGCCCCATATCGAGCAGGTTTTGTAGATTTCTGAAATCTGAGAAAAAGGTATTTCCGCATCAAAAAGATGAACACCATCTTTATCGATGTAATCGTTTTCGTGCTCAGACGGTTTTGGAGTTCTATAAGACAATAAAACAACAATCAAGGATATTATAGACGACAATAATACTAAAGCCGAGTAAAAATATGCTTCCCAATCGTATCTGCGCTCAAAATATAAATCAAGACAAATAAAAAAGAAAATTAAAAAAAGGATAAAGAGTTTTAATCTTTTATACTTTGACGGGTAAATCACATTTTTATAGACAAATCTTTTTGATGCATCCAGTTCAGGGAATTTTCTTTTATAAATCTCTTCAATATTGTTCTCAAAAAAGTATTTTATAAGTAGTGCAATGTTTTTATCTGTCAGTATTTTTACAGTTTCATGCGAAAAAATCAATGCAAAAAAACGTTCATATGTATTTGCAGGTAAAAATATTTTATCTATTTGATCAAAATCATACACTTGCGTTTTAAAGAATTTTTTTACAATCAAAGTATTATTTTCAATTTTATATTTGTAAAACATAGATCTCTGAAATATAAATAACGGAATACCACAAAACATAAAGAATGAAAATGACACAGGCAGAATTCTCTCGAATAAATTCAAACCACCGACCGCAGCCGTAACAATGGCACCAATAACAAGTCCAGCTTTTTCTTTTAGCGTGCAACTAACAAATTTATCCATATTTTTACATCCTCACTGCGACCGACGCACCTGCCGTCAAGTCAAAAAAAAGCTGTCGCTTGTACGGGCGCCGCCTACATTCTAACTGCCACAAGCGTAAGGTCATCAAGCTGTTCATCTTCACGTAAATTTGTATAATATAAATAAGAAGATTCTTCGCCGATTTCCTGTCTGTCAGAACAGTAATAGTCGTAACGGTTAAAGCATTTTCTAAGATATGCATCTATCTTTTTGTCAACGCGAACAAGGTCGTTCGGCGTAACATCAGGATCCTTGTAAAAACGGAATACTTTTTCGACACTCGCAAGTGCCATGATGGCATCTTCTACGGTTCCGTCACATTTAGAAAAATCAAACTCAAGGCGCTCACCTGCTACCGGGTTATGATATTTTTCAAGAACATAAGTACGGTGGTTAAGAACAGCTTCGATAATTGCACTTACTCGTTCAGGCTCCATCTGCTCAGAATCAAGTCCGACTTTATGGTTTCCGTGAATGTCACCTTCGTTAAGTCCAGGTTCTGCACACTTCATCACGGCAAAGTTTGCATCACGGAATTTTCTCGTAGCTTCTTCGATACCGTCAGTATAGAGGAAAAGAACATCACCCGGATTAAGGTGTGCCTTTTCCAATTTAAAGCCACCCTTCATTTCTACCATGAATGTAGGAAGAGGTCCTGCGGCCGGAGTTTCTGCAAGAGTTAAAACAGTCTGCTTCTTTTTCTGACTGTCATAAATATGAACAATATTGTCACCTGCGTTACAAAGATATACATCACCTGTCTTTGTATCGATAAGTGAAAGAATAATCGTTGCAAACTTTCCTTTAATTCCAAGGCCTTCGATAAAGTCGTTTATCGCGCAGACAAGCTTTGTAAGGTCAGTTCCGTTTTTAGAGAAATTCCAGTTTTCAAAATGCTTTCGGAAAAGCGTTGCAACTACAGTCATCAATAACGCAGCCGGAACTCCATGTCCCGAAACGTCACACTTGATTACGACATGCCATCTGTCATCAAGCTTTTTATAATCAAAGTAGTCACCTGATACACCCGAAGCACCTTCGTAGTATCCTACAAAGTCAAGGTTACCCTCTTTTATTACAGCCGTCGTCTGCTTATTACCTTTCTGGTCAACAAGCAGAGGAAGGAATGTCTGCTGAACGACTTTACCATCCATCAAAAGGTGTTCATCCTGCGCAGCTTTAACCAATGCGCGGGTCATTTCATTTACGGTTTCACCAAGCTGACCGATTTCGTCTTTTGATTTAATTACAATTTCTTTTCCTGCAAGTTTTTCTTTATCAACCGTTTCTCCAATCATGCGCACATGCTTTGCAAGTTTACGAATCGGATTTACGATGATAGAAGAAAGGACAACCGCGCAGATTGTTCCGATGATAATTGCAACGAATGCAATTCCCATCGCGGTAAGGATAATCGTACGCTGCGCAGAGTTGATTGACTGGATAAGGGATTTAGTCGAAATCGAAATAAATACGATTCCACGAACGAATGTCTTTGAATTACCGGATCTGTAAAGTACAGGACGATAGAAAAGATATTCTGTATTGTTTCTGTCGAGAATCTTACTGTCATACAGTGGATAAGATGAACTGTTTTCGATAGAAAGACTGTTCATGGTTTCTGTCATTCGTGTCGTAAGCTGAGAAGTAATGTCAGAAATTTCTTCAAGTCGTGCAACAGAACGCGAGTCTGTCTTAAGGGCAAGCTGTGCACCTTCTGCATTGAGCTTTGCAATATTGTTTCCAATTTCACCTGCAGTTTCATAAACTTTTGCATTAAGCTCCTTACATGTTTCTGCAATCTTTATGATGCTTTCATCTGTAATTCTTGAACTTCCTGCACTAAAGTTTTTAGTATCAATTATTTTTTCACCTTCACCGGTAATGCTTTCGTCATTTGAAGCCCAGACATAATCCAAAGTTCCATTATCAAAATCTTCTTCGCCGGTTTTAAAACCTGTAATCGTTACATAATTTGCTTCTGTCAAAGCCGACGACTGACTAGGAAGATAACTTAACTCAAGTACATTTTCTGACGGCATATACGCTTTAGTACCACTAGAAAGGCTTTCGAGAAGTACGTTAACCCGGTCTTCAAGTCCCTTAGAAAGGCTCTGCTCCTGAGTCTTTACCATTATAAATCCAAGCGGAAGGGATACAAGGAGAGTAACCATAAGAATGAGTACAACGGTAAATAAAATAAGCTTAAATCTTAATCCGCCGCCTTTTTTCTTTAAGGCCACGGCTTTCTGTTTTTTCTGTAACGGCATAACGTCTCCTTTTAAAAGTGCTTCGACTTCAAGATTAACCATATTAAAGTCGTGCACAGTTGTTACGATTCCCTTGACTGCAAGAATAATTCCTGCAAGAGCAAATATCATGAGAACCGTTAATAATATGTATGCAATCTGGATGTTTCGTTTTCCAGAAGCAGAATATGCAAACCAGTCAGGAATATATTCGTATTCCTTCTGAATCTTTACAGTACCGTTTTCTTCGATTGTAAACGCGATGTTTGATTTATAAAGACCACGGTCGGTATGTAAAAGAGAAATATAGTATCTGCCCTTAGGCATCTGATTAGAAAGCTTTATGTCAGAAATCCTGTTGTCAGAATTAATCTTATAGTCTCCGGTTGAATACTTTAAATGAAGGGCATTTTCTGTGCTGCCTTCAACCGAAAGATAAATATCAGAAATGACTCCGTCATAAGTAAAGCCTGTACCGTCAATCGTGAGGCTTGTATTACCAAAGATATCCGATGATTTTTTTACCTGAGTAATGCTCGTGTAAGGTTCAAATTTATTAAGATAAATGACAGCATAAGAAGGTTCACCGACATTACCTACTTCGTCGATTGCCCTTACAGAAAATACATAAATTCCATTTGCATAATTTAAAAATACAGTATCTGCTTTCTGCTGCATTATGCGCTTAGGTGGAACAGCTTTAGAAGAGAACGATGCAGTTTCATATTTTGCCTTGAGATCTTCAACCTTCTGCTTTACGTCTTCGTTATCTTCGCCAAGCGGACGTTTTTTAGAAGAAGCAAGATTTTTATCAAGGTCAGAAAGCTTTACGATATTCCATGCATAACCTGCAATGTCAGAGTCTGTATTTTCTTTGTCAGTATTCCACGTGATGTTAAAGGAGTTTGCAGTAACAAATCCGTAAGTATCAAGCTCCGGAAGATTTATCACAGGTTCAGCAGGCGGCGTAAGATCGCGGAAGTAAGAAATAACTAAAGGCTCTGACCAGTTACCCGCATAGTCAGTAACACTCACTTTTAAAAAGTATTCTGCTTCTTCTGAAGCTTCTGTGTTAATATATTTTTCTCTCGGAAGTTCTTTTAATACATGAGGAACTTCTTCGTCTTTATCTTTTGTCCATATCCATGAGTAACCTGCAATTCCAGAACTGTCGTAAGGAAGCGCAACCTGATAGCGCACTCTCTGATCTTTTGAGTGACGTCCTGCAGTATATGTCATCGGAGTGACAGTCGGTTTTCTTACAGTCGTATCAGAAGAAAGTCTGTAAATAGAATTTCCTGACTGCCATATAAATGAAATTTCTTTTCCACCGTCTGTTACAATCGGATAAGAAAATATAGAAGACTTTCCGGAATCAGAAAGTTTTGTTTCGCTCCAGAGCACACCTTCTTTCTGCGCAAAGTAAACAGTTTCTGCACCCTGTCTCGTATCAAACCATACTATGCTTACCTTATCATGATAGCTGAATAAAACAGGACGCGAGCAGTTTCCTTCGCTCGTTAACTGCTCAACTTGAGAAACAATGCGCGCAGAGTTAGTATCGATTTCGGCAAAACAAATATTTGAGTTTTCAGAGCTGTAGTGAGTTCTCTCCCATGCTACGTAGGTTTTTCCGTCTTTAGATAAAAGTGTCGGCCTCTGATTGTGATACGAACTGAACACGTCCTGAGCGCCCGACTGCATCGAACTCTGGTCGGTAACTAACTCTGCCGCGCTCCATGACATTCCGTTTGAACGCGAGCGTGTTGCATAAAGCTGATATGAAAGACGAGTTCCACTCATCAACTGTGCCTGAAAAAAAAGTATTTCTCCTTTATCAGAAGAAACTAAAACAGGCAGAAACGGATTTCGTAAATTTTTTGAAGGTTCAAAAACAGAAAACTCACTCCACTTTAATCCATCATGGCTTCGCGAAGTAAGCATCGAAAAAGATTCGTCTTTTCCAAGTGATGCAAATAAAATAAAGTCACCTGATTTTAATGAATAAATACGAGGAGCAACAACAGGAAGATTCTGTTTGGCAAAATCAACTCTGTTAAAAGTATTTCCGTAGTCATCGGTTTCAAAAACAGAAACCATGTTTGAGTCAGAAAGAACACTTACACAGATTTTTCCTGCAGAGTTTACCGCAGCAGAATATAAATCAGGAACTTCACCGGAATAAGGGAAAGGACCTGCAAAACGCGAAAGATTTTTCCAGATTCCGCCGGATACTTTTATAGAGCATGAAAGAAAAAGCTGTGAATTTTTTGCATCAACATCCTGCCAGAAAATTGCACTTACAGAATCGCTGCTTATTGCCTTAGGGAACCTTGCATCACCAGATGAAATGCGTTCAGGATTTTCCCAGTAGTAGCTTTCTGCAGAAAGAAGACAAGGTGCCGTTATAAAATTCAGCGTGAATAAAACAAAGAGAAAAAATAATTTTCGAAAAGATTTTATTTTATTCAATTATAAATCCCACCATATTCTATTGTACTTTACACGCCATAAAATTACAACAACGCTTTTACCTTTTTCTGCAAATCCAGTACCTTTGTACAGCGCTTGTTTTCGGACTTCTGGAGAAGCTGTTCTACGAGGGCATAGGCTCCGACGATGTTGTTTTTCTGAAGCTCCTGAATAGCCTGCTGGTATTTAGCCTCATCAGCAGCCGTCATGACGATGCTTGCCCTACCGCCAAGAGAAATCTGAACACGGTCCTTCAAAAGATAAGCCTGGTCATTATTAGGGTTAAGGACGATTGCCTCATCAAGTTTGGCAAGGGCGTTCCTTAACTGAGACTCGCTCTTTCCTGCACTGTTTATGATGCTCTGAGCTTCTCGTGTCAAAGCCTGAGACCTTGTAATTGCAGTAGTATCAACCGGCTTTTTCTTTAATCCGAGGTCCATTTCTACCTGATTTATGAGGGATTTAAGGCCAGGATAATTAGGTCTTATTTCTGCAAGGTCCTTAAGATCTGCATATGCTTCCTGAATCTTTGCCGGATTTTTATAGTTTGTCTTTGCACTGTTAAATTTGCGTTCAAAGGTCTGGTTTGCAACTGCAGGGTCAATAAGTTCATCAATGCGGAGCGTAAGAATACTTGCTTCCTGGTTTAAAGGATATACAAGCTGAACTTCCTGAAGTTTCTTTTTTGCAAGATTTAAAACTTCGAGGGCATCATCCTTTTTATTCTGCTTCATGAGTTTTGAACCCTGATCATAATACTGATGGGCAATACTCAAAATCTGAGACATTTCAGGATACAGCGGTGCTGTCGGTGGAATTACACGACCGGTTTTCATAGAAAGAGCCGTTTCTACAAGAGCAAAAAGGTTTTCGATTTCTTCGTCTTTTTCATCACCGTTTGTAACAGCCCAGCGGCTCTTTGCCTGATTAAGAATGCTTTCTGCTTTTTCAAAGTTACCGTTGTAGTATTCGTTTTTAGCATTGTTCTTGAGTTTTCGAACTTCTGCAACAACGAGACGGTTTTCTGCATCGTTAATCTGCTGACCAAGTTCTGCAAGTTTTCTGTCGCTTTCTGTTCTGAGGCTGTCAGATTCCTGATAGTCAAGAGATTCTTTGTATTTTAAACTTGCAAGCTCGATATTTTTTCTTGCAGCCGTGTAATCTGTTCTTCTGAATGAACTTACAGCCTGATTATATCTTAATTCTGCTTCGTTCAATGCTTTCTGACTTAAGAGAATTGATTCATTACATTTCTGTGATGTCGCATTACTTGCTTCCTGAAGCTTATGCATTTTTGCAACGCTATCGATTACAGTTTTTTCTTCTGAAGCAAAAGAAGATTTATCGATTGAACTTTCAAGAAGTGTCGTGCGGCATGACTCAAGCGTTGCAGAATCATTCTTTAAGTTCTGATCAATCTGCGAAATAAATGCGAGCGCTTCTTTAGGATAGCGGTTTGCAAGAAGCTCGTCAGATTTTTTATATTCGTTCTGATAGTAGTCAACGATTTCTGTTGCAGCACTTGCAAAATAAGAAGAAGTTTCTTTCCACTGATGCTGACTTGCTTTAATACAAACATCATAAAGCGTCTTATTTAAAACTGAATAATATGTATCAAGGTTTTTGTATTCAAGAATAACATTTTCTGCATTCTTGTTTTTCTGATTCTGTAAAAGTTCTGCGCTGTATTCTGTAAAGAATTTTTCATTGAGAAGATTCTGAGCTTTTGCAGCACATTCATCATACTGTCTTGAGCAGTCAATCATCTGCGACGCATATGAGTTTTTAGATCTTATTCCTTCTACGGCGTCTGCAGGTTTTTCGATTGTCTTTAATGTCTGGTTAATTCCCTGATATTTATTAAGAACTACAAAACTCTGGTTTATTCCGCTGGTAATCGAAGCTACATATTCCATCGAGCGAACATACTCAGGATAATCCTTCTGATATTTTAATCCTTCAGAGATTTTAGAATACATCTGATTTACATTGATTCCGAGTTCAGAAAAGTTTGACATTGCAGTAAGCCGCTGGTAAGGAAGATCATCGTTTTTTACAGTTGCAACATTTGTAGAATCGATTTTCCCGATATTGTTTTTTTGAATTACAGAATAAATTGCAGGCTTTGCACCTTCAACATAATTTTTAAACTGAGTATCCATTGCGCCGATGATTCCCGAGCGCGGATTATTTTCAAGACCGAGTGTAAACCTGAACACAAACGGAAGGTATGATGCTTCTGTAAGTTCAGGATTTCTTTTCTGAAGTCTCTGGAATGTGTCACGAAGCGAAACTGCATTCTTGTAAACCTGGTTACGAACATTTGCAAGAGCCTGCATTTCACTGTTAAAGTTTATATACGCATTCGAAGCATCACGGTAGTTTCCGCTTTCTACGGCACGGATAAATGTGTTGTATGCGTTCTTTAATTTATCCTGAATGTTTGAATATTCTTTACAGAGTGCATTTATCTGGTTTACAGTAACAGTAACACCGTCAGTTACGCTCTTAGGGTTTTCATCATAAAATTCCTGGCGGTACATCGTAAATCCTTTCTGGATCTGACTTACCGCATCAGTATATTCTCCGTTATCAACACTTGCAGAAGATTCGTCTGCAATTCGTCTGAACTGTGCCCTGTAGTAAGTAAACTGCGCGGCAATCTTTGCCTGGCGGATAAACTGGAGCTGTTCTTCTGTCGGATTTTTTTCTACGCTTTCAAGTTGTGCGATGATTTCGAGTTTTTTCTGAGCATTTTCAGGTTCTTTTTCCATGACGTCAATAAGTTCATTTGCAAGCACGATGTACTGCTGTCTTGACTTCATGATTTTGTCTATTCTTTTCTGAACTTTATCAAGCTGTTCAGGATGATCCTTGAGGTAGTCACTCAATTCAATCAAAGCAGCAGAAAAATCTGTTTCTTCGATGAGCTGATCAATCTGGCTTAAAGTCCTGCCCTGAGCATTCGTATCCTGCGCAAAACACAAATTAAGAGAAAGAAATAATACTGTCAGAACAAGAATTAAACGTTTAATAATTAATTCCCCTTATCTTATATATTTTCGGTAAAAAAACTAAACATATTAAGGAATAAAACCGAAAATTTAATAACACGATATGGCCGATTTCTCATAATATTTTAGAGAAAATGGACATTTTAGTCAAAATCTGGTAAAATATTAAGACGGATGAAAGATTTTTTTAGGACATTCATTTTAATTTTCCTCACCTCCTTTATTATACCCGTAAAGGCGTATTCTCTGGAATACATCGAAACCTTTTCTTCAATCGCAGATTCTTTCTCCTCTTTTGTAGATAAAAATGCCGGAACGACTGTATTTCCGTCACTGGATATTCCTGCAGGCGGAAGAGAAGAAAGCCTTGGTTCTGCTTTTACTGCCGTTGCCGATGATATAAGTTTTTTTGAATATAATCCTGCAGCCAGCTGTGTACTTGATCAGACTTCCCTCGGTTTTTTCCACAACTCGTGGATTGCAGATTCCAATATAGAAACAATCGCCGGAACAATTAGAAACGAGAATTTCGGCTGCGGCGCAAAAATAAAATGCTTTTACGTTCCGTTTACAGAATACAACGATTTTGGTGACAGGGTTGCTTCAAGCTATTACTCAGAAACAACCGCAGTAGTAAATGCATCATACAATTTCTTTAACGGTTATTATTTTAAAGGCCTTGCAGTCGGAGGAAACGCAAAGATTGCATGGCGTGCAATTCCGGATTATACAGACCGCGATACAGGAGAAATAATCAAGCACTCGGGAATAAGCCAGTCTGCCCTCGCCTTTATGACTGATCTCGGAGTTCTCCTTCGTTTTAATGCGGCAAAATTTTTCGATGACCGTGATCCTAACTTAAAAGTCGGACTGACACTCCAGAACATAGGTGTTTCGCTTACAGGCTTTCAGAGTGCACAGGGAGTTCGTCTTGATGATTCGCTTCCTACAGCAATAAATGCCGGAATCTCTTACAGATTTATAAAGCCTGCAATGATTGCATTTGACTTTAAGCAGCCTGTAAATCTCATGGACTTTTCTAAAACACAGATGTACTCTTTTGGAGTCGGACTTGATGTAAACGTAACTGATTTTGTAGAAGTCATGGCAGGATTTCGTCTTAAGGGTGCTAACCCTCGCATAAGTCTTGGAACAGAAATTACATTAAAGCAGTTCATTCTTGATTTTAACTACACGTTTGATTTAACCTCATCAGTAAATCCGGTAAACCATTTTTCTGTTGCATTAAAATTGAATTTCGGTGACCGCGGAAGATACGCAAAAGAACTTGAAGCAGAAAGCTATTACGAAGAAGGATTAAAATATTATGCGCGCGGTCAGATGGATCTTGCAGTTGAACAGTGGGAAAAATGTTTAAAAATAAATCCGGGCTTTACACCTGCAAGAAACAGCATAAAGCTTGTGAGCAATTCTAAAAAACTTTTTGACAGAGTAATCGACATCCAGAGTCTGGAATAAAAAACCGCAAACTCTGTGTGCATCGTAAAAGTGCGCAAACTCTACTTAACAATCTATTTTTTCGGACAGAAAATTCTAAAGTTCATCCAAGGGAAAATCGGATGATTTTTTTCCAGATTACAAAGCCATTCTGTACTTACAGTATTTGAACCAAGCGCATCAAAAACTGCTGTAAACGCCACGATACTGTCTTTAAACGCTTTTTTTGCATAATCTGCAAAGTAATCAGTTTCTATCATCTTTGCCCATTCAGAACTCTGCGCAAGCATAAGTTCTCGTGAACCAAGATTTAAAAGACGAACTTTCAGACCTGAGTCATCAGGAAATCTTCCTGCAAGGTCAACGATTCTTTCGCATGCTTTTCTCAAATAACGGAGCATGTAACTGTTTTTATTTGAAAGATAATCTTCGCCATACGACTGTTCTGACCCCGAAGCAGAATACGGAACAATTTTCTGGAAAGAAAATTTGTCGAAAAGCAAATCAGAGAAAGTTGCTACGTTTATTCCGCTTTCTGCAAATTTTCTGATTACGTTTTCAAACCAGAGAATACCCTCGCTCCATGACTGATAAAGCATTTCATCATCAAACACACATGTAAGTGAAACGTCTGTATTCTTAATAAGCTTTGCTGCATCTTCAATTTTTTGTTTGTAAACCGAAACAAAATTGTCAGAGTCAATGAGAACCTGATTATATGCATTTTCGCGGTTATAAATGTATTCCTGTTTCTTTAAATTCTTTGGATTAGAATCTGATTCAGAAAAAAGATTATTCCAGTAGCAGAAGCCCGAGCCTGTTCTTGCCTGACCCTTTTTAATGAATGGAGTCAGTTCAGCACCCTCAAGTTCCCATGCAATATCCTTATTTTTATTCTTGTAAACAGGATTCTGATTGTAATCAAGCTTGATTTTATCTGCTGCAAAAAGTGAAAGGCAGTTGTAACAGCGTGCCGGAGTAAAGATTCCGTTTTCCGGAGTTACTTCGCCAAGAAGAAAACTCTGTGACGGAAGAATTGTGTAATTTACTCCGTACATTCTAAGGACTTTCTCGATTCCAGGAGCATAGCCGAGTTCAGGAAGGAAAAAACCTTCTGCAGGAATTCCGAAATAATATTTTACAGAGTAAAGTCCGGTTTCTATCTGCGCATTTAAAATTTCGCTCATGTCAGCATAGTGCGGCATGAACATATAAGTTCCGCATGTTGCAAGAATTTCGATTACTCCGTTCTTTGCAAACTGCGCAAAATGTTTTAAAAGATTCTGTTCATAAACTTCTGTAAAATATCTTTTTGTTTCGATTGCATCTTCAAGATATTCAACAGCGCTTTTATTTAATTCTTTAATTGATTTTGTTCTTGTAACTTCTTTTTTACCAAATTCAATTAAATTATCAAGATAGTTTACATACTGTTTTTTTACAGCTGAATCACTCAAAAGAGCACACAAAGGTGTAGAAAAAACAACTGCAATCTTTGCATTAATTTTTTCACTTTCGATTTTCGAAAGCATATTTAAAAGCGGAATGTATACATTTGAAATCTTTTCAAAGAAGAGAGAATTTTCCTGCGCATTTGCGAGAGCGCTTTCGTCTGTATGTCTTATGTATGGGTGATGAAGATTTATTAATAATGAAATATTTTTACTTGCCATTTTTAACTCTCTCTTTAATTAAACGATTCTCTGTAGTTATTGTAATGATTCTTAAGGATTGTCTTTAAACCAGACAGTTCAAGAATCGGTTTAATCTTTGCATCCTGTCCCGGCTGCAAACTCATAAACTGATGTGACCCCTGAGGAATTGCAATTCTGGAAGAAACTGCAAGAACAGAATTTAATGCAGACGCATCATCCTGAACAAGATCGACCCTTACATATTTTTTTCCGCCGGGAATAAGAATGTACTGTTCCCTGTCAGAATAATTAATCTGAATGTCGAAAGTTTCTTCCGGCTTTTCTGTTTCAAGGTCATCAAAGAAACATACCTGGAGATGAACCGGTGTTTTAGAAGAAACAAGCTGCTTGTATAAAGTTTCGCTGTAATCCCAGTAAACAAAAATAGAAACAGGATTACGAAGCAGAATATCTATCTTAGTTTCGTTATAACCTTCAGGTAATTCCGATGCAATGTTTGCTGCTTCATCTGTTTCTTTAATCGTTTCTTTATAGTTAAGATTTTCATCGATTTCTTTTGCAACTTCAAGAAGTTCGACAATAATAAAACGTCTGTTAAGATCGTCCGGAATATCAATTCCGTATTCATCAGCAAGTTCGATTAACTGTGATGAAGTTAAAGTTTCAAGGTGACTGCGAGATAATCTATTTTTAGCTGAATTATTTTTCATAAACTAAATAATCTTAAAAAAAGAAACTAATGTCAAGAGAATATAGTTTCTATCGGCACGATTCCATATTTTTTAGCAAAATTGCGGGAATTAAGTGCATGAGCTATAACATCATTAGGATTATGAGCATCAGAATCACAGATAACCCGAGCACCGCTTGACGCAACCATTTCCCAGAACTCATGGTAAGGATAACCAAGCCTTGGACCTTTCGAAGTTTCTACAAACCCGCGGTAAATTCCAAGACCGTTTACTTCAAGCGGGAGGTCCATATCTTTAGCGGCATTTAAAATCGCTGTAAGACATGCTTTTGCTTCATCGTCCCATTCACGCCAGCCCGACATAAAAAGATCTGGATGTGCTAAAATTGAATAGAGTCCTGAACCTATTCCCTCTACAACCTGGTCGGTATATTTTGCAAGAAGCCTTTTATCATGGTTAAACTGGGGTGCATAAGGATGAATGTTTCCGTCTACGACCCAGTGTGGTCCAAAAACAAGGTATTCTGCGCCGTAACGGCCTTTAAGCTCATCGCGGTACCAGTTTAAATAGTTTCTATCGTATTCACATTCGAACCCGAAATGCACCTTAAAGTCCGCATTCTCTGCTGCTTCCTGTACGTCATTTTTATATTGTTCAACCTGATCTACACTCATGCGGCAGTTTATCCAGTTAATTTCCTTTAAGTCCGGATACGGGCAGTGATCGCTGAATCCTAATTCAGAACAACCCTGCTCTTTTGCAACTTTAACATAATCTATCGGACGGCCGGTTGCATGATGGCATAAAAATGTATGTGTATGAAAATTTGATATTTTTAATTTACTCATAATGGCATAAGAATAATGAAATGAATCAATAAAAGCAACCTTTAATTATTCTGTACCTTATTGTAATAGTCTCTAAAAAATGGTATTTTATTCTATATTAATTCTTAAATTACTGCGGGATTTCCCCGGCAGATTTATAAGGAGCATTTCATGACTTACACTGCAGAAGTGGAACATATGTGTCCTTTGGCTAAAGGCGCATATCATGGACCAGCCCCAATTCCTGAAGAAGGCGAATGGGTAAAGGTTAAAAAAATTGAAGACGTTTCCGGTTTTACACACGGAATCGGTTGGTGTGCACCACAGCAGGGTGCCTGCAAACTTTCTTTAAACGTAAAGAATGGTATCATCGAAGAAGCATTGGTTGAAACAATCGGATGTTCTGGTATGACTCACTCAGCAGCTATGGCATCAGAAATCCTCATCGGAAAAACTCTTCTCGAAGCTTTGAATACTGACCTTGTTTGTGACGCTATCAACACAGCTATGCGCGAACTTTTCATGCAGATCGTTTACGGACGCACACAGTCAGCTTATTCTAAAGACGGACTTAAAGTTGGTGCTTCTCTTGAAGACCTCGGTAAAAACTTACGTTCTCAGGTTGGAACAATGTTTGCAACACGCAAAACTGGTCCTCGCTACCTGGAAATGACAGAAGGTTATGTAGAAACTTGTGCAGTTGATAAAGACAACCAGATTATCGGTTACAA
>DBWY01000013.1:51960-63155 GCA_002309195.1 Treponema sp. UBA1226 | reverse complement strand
GTTCTTCAGATTTACGAAAAAGAAAAACCGTTTGGAGTTATTGTTCAGTTTGGTGGACAGACTCCGCTCAACATTGCACGCGAGCTTCAGGAAAACGGTGTAAATATTCTTGGTACTTCAATCGATTCAATCGACATTGCAGAAGACCGTGACCTCTTCCGCCACATGATGGAAAAATTAAATATTCCTATGCCTGAAAGCGGAATGGCTGTTGACTTTGATGAAGCAAAGGCAATCGCAGATAAGATTGGTTATCCGATTATGATTCGTCCTTCTTTCGTTCTTGGCGGACGCGGAATGGAAGTAATTTATGACGAAAAAACTTTGCGCGAATATGTAGATAAGGCTGTTGGTGTTACACCAGATCGTCCTCTTTTGATTGACCGCTTCTTAAAGAATGCGCTTGAATGTGAATCTGATGCACTTGCAGACAGCGAGCACGTTTATATTCCTGCAATCATGGAACACGTTGAGCTTGCCGGAATCCACTCAGGTGACTCTGCCTGTGTAATTCCTCCTGTATCGATTCCACAGAACTGTCAGGAAACAATTAAAGAATATACAAAGAAGATTGCAGAAGCACTTCATGTCTGCGGTTTGATGAACATGCAGTATGCTATTGAAGACGGAAAGGTTTATGTAATCGAAGCAAACCCTCGCGCTTCGAGAACTGTTCCGCTTGTATCAAAGGTTTGTGACACACAGATGGCTCGTCTTGCAACACGCATGATGCTTGGTGAATCATTAAAATCACTCGGTCTCAAAGACAAAAAGATTCCATACTATGGAGCAAAAGAAGCAGTTCTTCCTTGGGCACGTTTCCCAGGTGTTGACCCAATCTTAGGACCGGAAATGCGTTCAACCGGAGAAGTTCTTGGTCTTGCTGAAGACTTCCCACTTGCATATTACAAAGCACAGGAAGCTGCCGGAGATGAACTTCCACACGCACCTGCAGCATGGGAAAACAAAAAGGTTTTGATTTCTTTGAGCAACAAGGAAAACTTAAAGGACCAGGTAATTACAATCGGAAAAACTTTGAAAGACCTTGGCTTTACATTGGTTGCAACTCAGGGAACTGCAGATTTCTATAACTCAAACGGAATCAAATGCGAAGTTGTAAATAAGATAGGGGCTGGCCGTCCAGACGTAGTCGACTTGATTATGAATAAGGATGTAGGTCTTGTAATCAATACACCAAAAGCAAAACGCAACTACGCAGAAGACCGTAAGACAATCCGTAAAGCTTGCCTTAAATACAAGGTTCCATACATCACAACTTTAGCCGGAGCATTGGCAGCCGTAAAAGGAATTGCCGCAGTAAAGAACGGTAACGGTGGCGAAGGCGGAGTTAAGTCATTGCAGGAATATCACAGTTTAATTAAATAGTCTTTGCCGGACTAAAACCGGCAAAGACGTCATGAGCACGACACGGCTACTGCCGTGCGTGTCAAACTAATTTCAAAACCTACATGCCCTGGGCATGCGGTTTATAATCATAGAAATGCCGGTTCTGATTTGTTCGGGGCCGGCGTTTTTTTATCTAAGCATTGTTTTATCAATAATCAAAAATCTGTCCTTGAAAGATCTTCAATTTCAGCGCCAGTCCAGTCTCAGACCTGAATTGTGGTAAAGAAAAAACAAAGATAAATCAAATGCTTAATTGCCGCGCAAGACACGACAGTCTTATAACCGCACATGCTGATAAACATAAAATAATTACTGGATATAGTCTTCTGTGCAGCAGGCTTTACATATTCAATATAATAATTTTTGAAACAATTGGCAATGTATTTTTCAGACAACTATAAGGTTTTTATTTATTGGTGTTCTGAGGCAGATTATAAAAGTGCTGAAAAAAAATGATTTTGTAAAATGCCAGTTATGCTTTATACTTTAATAAAAGTCTGATAAATCAAGCGGAGTAGAAGTCGTATGGACGAAAAAAAATATTTAAGGAGAATAAAATGAAAAAGATTTTAACATTATTTATTTCTTTGATGATGACGTGTATTTCTGTATTTGCTCAGGAAAAAGAACTCAAGCTTAATCCTGCTTATTCAGATATAAAAGTTGATAAAGATAATAAAACAATCGAAAAACTTTTGAGTAAAGATAAAAAGGTTGTTGATAAAACTGTAAAAGAAGTTTTGAAGAATCTTGATTCGTATAATCCTTCGGTTTTATATGTTTTATCAAATGTCTATTTTCAGGAAAACAAAGATGAAGCTTCCAGGATATTTTATATCGGGCAGCTTAGAGCGAGAATTGATGCAAATATATGTCAGGATATTTCTGCCAGAGAAGCCGTATCGCTTTTAAATGAACAGTTTGGTTATCTGATAAATACATATACTTTTCAGAATGTTGAAAATTTAGAAAAAATTGTAAATGATGCAATTGAATATGTAAAGAAAAATGATATCAAATATGACAGGAGATGGATAAATCTTCATGGAATGAAATCATATGTCTTTGAAGAGGGCGGAAAGTCTTATACAGAACCAGAAGAGAAATGGCCCGAAATTATTAATTCTACGATAGACAGTTATTCGAAAGGTTTTTTAGGTGCACTTGAGTCTATTAAAAATAAAAACTGAAAATTTGCATTCGCCATTCAGTAGTGATATAATTCAGTTTATAGGAGAGAAAAAATGAAAAAATTACTTGTTTTATTTGCAAGCCTTTTTCTTGCAGGAGCTGCATGCTTTGCAGGTGACCCTGCAGAAGGATACTGGATCAGTATCGACGAAAAAACAAACAAACCTACAGCAGGATGGCAGATCTGGGTAGAAAACGGAAAGCTCTACGGCAAAATGCTTTCTATTGCAGATTATCCGCAGGACACTTTGACTAATGGTGGAAAAGGCCGCCATTATGAAAACTTTATGAACAATGTTGATATCGGAACAGTTAAAACTGTAGGTGCAACATGGATCTGGGATTTAAAAAAACTCGAAGAAGGAAAATGGGCAGATGGTTTTATTATTGATCCGGGTGACGGAAAAAGATATAAATGCCGCATCGTTTTCCATAAAGCAGACGGAAAAAAATACAAACAGGATACTCTCGAAATGCGTGGAGAAGTAGGACCGTTTGGACGAAGTCAGTTCTGGAAATCTGCAACAAAAGACGAAGCAAGTGCGATAAGATAAATTTAAAAATATCTTTTTGTTACTTCTTATTTCACAGAATAAAATATTTGTCGTAAGTTTTTTTGTCATTTATAATATGTTTGGAGTTGTATAAAATGAAGCGACGTTTATTCTGTGAAATAAACCCACTGTGTTATAAAATATCTCTTGAAAAAGAAATCTTTATTCGTAAAATAAAAAATCTTGTTATAAATAAAAAAATAGCAGTTATGCGGAATGAAAAAGAAAAACTTCCGCAGATTGTCAAATCGCATTTTTCTATTCTTCTTAGAAAACTTGAGGGAGTCGATATTCAACTCCAGATTAATAAAATCCAAAACATAAAGATTGCTGTATCGAAAATAAACGGACTTTTGATAAACCCTGGTCAGACATTTTCTTTCTGGGAATTGGTTGGGAAGCCTTCGAAAAAAAAAGGTTATATAAAGGGCCTTGTAATAAAGAAAAATAAATTTGAATCAGATTATGGCGGAGGTTTATGTCAACTTGCAAATTTAATTCATTATCTTGTTTTAAACAGCCCTCTTACAGTTACTGAACTTCATCATCATACTGATGCACTTTTTCCGGATGATCAGAGACGTGTTCCGTTTGGAACCGGTACTTCGATATGTTATAACATGCTGGATTACAGGTTCAAGAATACAACAGATCAGGTTATACAGCTTTTAGTCTGGGTTGAAGATAAAGATTTGTGCGGCGAACTTCGTTCAGAAAAACAGTTTCCTCTAAGATATAAGATCACCGAAGAGAATCACCATTTTGCAAAAGAGGATGGAGACTGGTACAGAATCTCAAGGATATATAAAATTTCAATTGACCGTAATACTGATAAAGAAATCAGTAAAGAATTGATTTTAGACAATCATTCAAAGGTTCTTTATAATCCTGAATTGATTCCTAAAGATCAGATAAGACAGGGTTAAAATGAATTTTGTATTGGAAATGCTAAGATTAAATTCAGAAAGAATACCCGAAAATAATGCTTATGTTTTTAAAGAAAAATTCATAACATTTAAGGAACTTTATGAAAAATCACTTCTTTATGGAAAGATTTTAAGGCAGCAGGGAACGTCGCCTGTTATAATAAAATGTGATAAATCTGTGGAGTCTTATCTTGAAATTTTTTCATGTATTCAATCCGGGAGACCTTACATTCCTGTTGACTTTTTAATGCCGGATGAACGTACTGAAATGATAAAGTTAAAATGTAAATCTGATTTGATTTTAACTCCAGATTCATTAAAAAATATAGAAATAATATCTGGTAAAAATTCTATAAATCCTATAAATCCTATACCAGAAGACAAACAAATTGATGAAAACAAAATTATTTACATAATAAGCACTTCTGGGAGCACAGGAGAACCTAAAGAAGTTCCTATAAGTTATAAAAACTTATTTAACTTCTGTAAATGGATTTCTTCTGTAAAATATCTTAAATCTTATGAAAATAAAATAGTCTTAAATAATTCAAATTTTTCATTCGATCTGTCTGTGTTTTCACTCTTTTATTCTTTAATGAAAGGGCATACTTTAATTTCGGTAGATCTGGGTTTTGATACCGCAGACGGCTTTTACGATTTAAATGTTTTTGATTCTTCAATAATTTGCGCGACACCTTCTCTGCTTAAACTACTGCTTCTAAATCACGAGTTTGATTCTAATCAATGCAGAAATCTTAAATTTATTTTTTCTTGCGGAGAAATTCTCGAGCCGTCTGTGGCTAGAAATTTATTTAAAAGGTTTTCGGATGTAAAAATATTCAATGCATATGGCCCTACAGAAGCAACATGTGCAGTATGCGGTTCTTTTATAACTTTAGATATGTGTGAAAAAGATGTTCTCCCTATGGGCGATATGGGCTTATCTGCAGTTAAAATTGAATTTGATAAAGCAGAGATTATTTTAAAAGGAGATAGTGTTTTTAGCGGCTATCTCGGAGAGTGCCATAAAAGCAGTTATTCTGAAAATGGAATAAATTGTTTTAAAACCTGCGATCTGGCATTTGTAAAAGAGAATCAGATTTATTTTAAAGGAAGAAGTGACTTTCAGATAAAATACTCAGGCTATCGTATTGATTTATGCGATATAGAATTAAATTTAAAAGCCATAAACGGAATTAAAGATGCTGTTGTAACTGCAAAACGTGATGAAAAAGGAAGAGTAATCCTTTTGATAGCATACGTGGTTTCTGATTTAAATGAAAAAGAGATAAGAAAAGAACTTTTAAAGAAAATTCCAAAATATATGATTCCTAAAAAAATTGAAATACTTGATAAAATTCCGGTTAATAAAAATGGCAAAATTGACAGGCGTTATCTGGAGACAATATGATAGATGTAAAGGAAATTTTATACGAACTTTCCCAAGATAAAAAAGTTTTTACTCCGGGAATTGATTTAATTGAAGAAGGGATTATGGATTCATTCTTTTTAATTGAACTGCTAAACCGCCTGGAAGATAAAGGTGTAACCGTTCATGTTACACAGATTGATCGAAATCTTTTACGTACCGTCGAAGGAATTGAGAAGATTGTAGAGTTTTTTTCTAAATAACCCTTTATTTTACAACGACGCAGTTTCTGCCGTTGTTCTTTGCTTCGTACATGGCCTTGTCGACGCGGTCAAATACGGTTTTAGAATCGTCACCGCTTTTAAGTTCGGTAAGGCCAATACTGCAGGTAAGTTTTCCTGCTTTTTCAAATTTAACTTCTGAAATTTTCTTTCTTATTCCATCAGCAATTTTTGCTGCTTCTTTAATATCCATGTCATAGCAGACTGTAACAAATTCTTCGCCACCCCATCTTCCAAACTGAATATTATACTGCGAAATAAAATTTTTTATTTCATCGACAAACTGTTTTAAAACAATGTCACCTGTAGAATGTCCAAACTCATCGTTTACCTTTTTAAAGTAGTCGATATCAATCATCATATATGAAACAGGTTTTTTCTTTGCAGCAAAATACTCTACAGAATTATTTATTTCTGTTTCGATTCTTCCGTGATTGTAAATAAGTGTGAGTGTATCTTTAGAAGCAAGGTCTTCATATTTTTTAAGCGTGTCAAAAAGCTTGATTGAGCTGTCATGAATATCCTGAACCATAAATACAAATCTAAAGTCATCTTCGTTTGTAGTTTCTGTTCTGCTGAATATAAGTTTAACCCAGATATAAATTCCCTTTAAGTTTTTCATCTGACAGTCAAACGAAGTTGTTCTTCCAGGTGCAAGATTTTTTTTAAGATATTCAGGATCAGTTCTTTCCATAAAAAGTTTCTGATCTTCGCTCCATATCATGTTTACAATCATGTTGCGCCATTCAGAATATTTTACGTCATAGTTCTGCGGGTTGCTGGAAATTTCTGTTACATTTATGCTGTAAGAAATATCTTTTATCAAATCTACATACATCGAAAAAAGGAACGAACTCTGAATCGTATCTATTTTTCTGTCAGTAAGGAAATCCTTTAAATATTTGCTGTTGTCAAGTTCATCAAGAATAAAAATATATTTAGTACTTGTTTCATCGATAGGATATATTGAAATCTGAATAAGATGTGTTTTCCCTTCAACATTTAATTTAATGCGGTCAACGTATTTTCCTTTAAATTGGCCTATCATCGGAATAAAAACATGGTAGTCATCTGCTATTTTTGCAGAACCTTCATTAAAATGAAACCATAGTTTTTCGATAAGCTTTTTGTATGTTCCGTTTTCGTCCAGAAAATCTGCAAAGAGCCCCTGTTTTTTTATTGTGCTGTAACTGTCTTTTTCTGCATCGACTATAAGGATTGCATCGACTTTGTTATAAAGAAGTTGTGAAACTGATTCTGCGTTAAACTCACTCATAATTTTTTCCCGTACATCGTATATTATCACACATAGTATGCAAGTTTTCAATCAAAAAAAAGCCGTTGTAACACAACGGCTTTTAGTTTTTTAAATAATGGCTTATATGGTGGACTATACTTATTTTTAGGCTTTTGCTGCCTTTAATGCCTGATCAATGTCTGCAATGATGTCATCGATGTGTTCTGTTCCTATGCTAAGACGTATGGTACTCTGTGTAATTCCCTGGTCAGCAAGTTCTGCATCGCTCAACTGGCTGTGTGTTGTAGTTGCCGGGTGAATTACGAGAGATTTAACATCTGCAACGTTTGCAAGCAGACTGAATATTTTTAAGTTATCAATGAATTTCCATGCTGCGTCTTTTCCGCCTTTGATTTCAAAAGTAAAGATTGAACCGGCTCCAAGAGGGAAATATTTTTTGTAAAGCGAGTGGGCCGGATGGTTTTCGAGGGCCGGATGGTTTACTTTTTCTACCTGAGGGTGTTTGCTAAGGAATTCAACTACTTTTAATGCATTTGAAACATGGCGTTCAAGACGAAGGCTCAAAGTTTCAAGTCCCTGGAGGAGGATAAATGCATTGAATGGACTCAATGTTGCACCTGTATCACGAAGGATAACTGCACGGATTCTTGTAACGTAGGCTGCTTTTCCTACTGCTTCTGTAAACTTAACTCCGTGGTAGCTTGGATCTCCGTCTGTAAGAAGCGGGAATTTTCCGCTTGCTTTCCAGTCAAAGTTTCCGCTGTCTACGATTACACCGCCGAGCGCTGTTCCGTGACCGCCGATAAATTTTGTTGCCGAGTGAACAACGATATCTGCACCGTGTTCAATCGGGCGGATAAGGTAAGGAGTTCCGAATGTGTTGTCTACGATAAGCGGAATTTTATGATTGTGTGCAATCTTTGCAATTTCTTCGATGTCTACGATATCTGAGTTTGGATTTCCGAGAGTTTCGATAAATACAGCCTTTGTATTATCGCGGATTGCATTTTCTACATTCTTAACATCGCTTGCGTCAACGAAAGTTGTTTCGATTCCCTGACCTGCAAGTGTGTGTGCAAGAAGATTGTATGTTCCGCCGTAAATTGTTTTTGAACTTACGATGTGGTCACCGTTAAATGCAATGTTCTGGAATGCATATGTAATTGCTGCTGCACCAGAAGCAACTGCAAGACCTGCAACACCTCCTTCGAGAGCCGCAACGCGTTCTTCAAAAACACCCTGCGTAGAGTTTGTAAGGCGTCCGTAAATGTTTCCTGCATCAGAAAGCCCAAAGCGAGCTGCTGCATGAGCTGCGTTGTGGAATACATATGCTGCAGTCTGATAAATTGGAACTGCGCGTGCATCTGTTGCCGGGTCTGCCTTTTCCTGTCCTACATGTAATTGTAAAGTCTCAAAATGAAGTTTATCTGCCATAATTGTTTTCTCCTTTTTTATGCTGAATTAAATTAACTACCTACTAACTTAGTAGGAAACTATATAATTTATACACTCAATAACCTACTTTGTCAATAGGTTATTATAAAAATATTTACTTTTTTTTAGTATATTCAGCCTGATAAAAGCAAATCAAAGGAATTGTCTAAGCGTATTTTTTCTATTATCATAAGGGAAAATAAAAATCCAGAGGTTTACGATGAAAACAAATGCGCTTAAGGGCATGAAAGATATTTTACCGGCCGAACAGAAGCTTCGTGATTATGTTCAGGGAAAGATTCTTGAGACTTACCGTGCAAGCGGTTTTGAACGCATTTCAACTCCTATGCTTGAAGATGCAGAGAATCTTGATAAGAGTGACGGCGGCGACAATCTTAATCTTATTTTTAAAGTGCTCAAGCGCGGCGAAAAACTTGATGCAGCTCTTGCTGCAAATCCTGTTGATGAAAAATCTCTTTCTGATATGGGACTTCGCTATGATTTAACTTTACCTCTTACACGTTTTTTTGCAGCTAACAGAAATGAGCTTCAGTTTCCATTTAAGGTAATTCAGACAGACAGAGTATTCCGTGCAGAACGCCCGCAGAAAGGAAGAAGCAGAGAATTTGTTCAGTGTGACATCGATATTCTTGGAGACAGTTCATGCAATGCAGAAGTTGAACTTATCGATGTCACAAGCCGTGCTCTCATGAACATAGGCTTTAATGATTTTTGCATCAATATAAATGACAGACGTATTCTTCGCGCAATGCTCGAGAACATGGGCTTTGCAGCAGACACGCTTGATTCTGTCTGCATCACTTTTGACAAGATGGATAAAATCGGTGCAGAAGGTGTTAAAGCTGAACTTACAGAAAAACAGATGCCCGCCGCCGCCGTACAATCTCTTGCAGATTTTGTAGAAGCTGCAGCAGGCGGTAACATTTCTGTTGATGATGTTGCAGCAAAATGTGCAGATCCTTCTATCGCGGACGATTTAAAATACATCATCTCTACTGTAGAAAAAGTAAGCACTTCAAAATATAAAATCAGATATACACCGAGCCTTGTCCGCGGTCAGGGTTATTACACAGGAGTCGTTTTCGAAATTGCAAGCCCGGCATTCAGCGGGGCAGTAGGCGGCGGCGGCCGTTACGATAACCTTATCGGAAAATTTATCGGGCAGCAGGTTCCGGCTGTAGGTTTTTCTATCGGCTTTGAAAGAATCTGCGGAATCCTTCTTGAACAGGGTTATAAAATTCCTGGTGCAAAAGAAAAATGCGCGCTTCTTTATGATGAACAGACAGAGTTTGAAAAAGTTCTTAACGAAGCAGAAAAACTTCGTAAAGATTACAGCGTGTCTGTTTTACACAAAGCAAAAAAAATGGGACCGATGTTTGATATGCTCGAAAAACAGGGCTACACGAAATTTGCATCGTTTAAAGACGGCGAACTTACAGTAAAATAAAAAAAAAGCGCACCATAAAAAGGTGCGCTTTTTGCATTCTATTTACTATATGTTCATTAATAAACGCTCAGGATTTTATTCAGTCTTTCTTTACCGATAATTCTAAAGAAGCTTCCGAGTCGTGGGCCCTGATCTTTTGCGATGAGCGCCTGATAAAGGGCTGTGAAAAGTGATTTAGAATCAATTCCCATTTCTGTTGCAATGTCGTACATTGCCTGCTGGCATTCTTTATCAACTGTAAATGTATCAAGCTTTGGAACAACTTCATCGCGCACACGCTTAACTGCAGTCAAAAGGTCACCGCTTAAATCTGCTTTACTTCCATCATTGCGGAGTGCAAAACAGAACTCTGGTGCGCAGTCAGGAGCAGAGTGCTGAATCCAGAACCATGCGCATGCAATTCTTCTTCTAAGTCTTTCTTCCTGTTCAGGTTTAACATCACCAAGAGATTTAATTACAGCGTCTGCATCTCCTGAGTGAATCTGGAGAAGTGTAGTAAGCTGTCTGATTGTAATCTGATATGGCATTGTCTCCGGGATTTTTCCGTCAATCTGAGAGAGCATGTAAATGCGTTTTTCTTTATTGAACTGATCGTCAGATTTTGCTTTGTCTACTCCGTAAACGATGCGTTCTGTTTTGTCATAGTCTTCATAAACTTTAAGAACGTCCATGTCAAAGCTGATAGCAAATTCTGTATTTGGACGAGTTCCAGCAAAAAGATAACGAAGAACTTCTGCCTGGTAAACATCAAGTGCGTCAGGAAGTGCAATTACCTTTCCTTTTGAAGAAGACATTTTTCCCGGAACGCCTTTTAAGTTTACGAAATCGTAGCGCATTGTAACAGGCGCATCCCATCCGTAAATCTTTTTAGAAACTAGTTTTGCTGTATCATAAGAACCACCAGGAGAGATGTGATCTTTTCCGCCTGGTTCAAATACAACTTTTTCTTCGTTCCATCTCATAGGCCAGTCAACACGCCAGCCGAGCTTTGCACCTTTAAATGTTCTGATGTCGGCAGTTTCTTCGTTGCCGCATTCACATTTGTATGTGATTCCATATTCGCCGTCGTAGTTTGTAATTTCTGTAGTGTCTTTGTTACATTTTCCGCAGAAAATAGAAACAGGCCAGTAAACGTCTTCTGCTTTCATTTTATGTGCATCATCGCGGTATTCGTTAAGACATTCTTTGATGAGTTCGCGGTTCTGCATTGCTTTGCGCATTCCTTCTGCATAACGGTTTGCACGGTAACGGCTTGCCTGGTAAAGGAATTCCGGCTGAATGCCAACACGTGGAAGCTGAGTTTCAAT
>DBWY01000013.1:0-51855 GCA_002309195.1 Treponema sp. UBA1226 | reverse complement strand
ATGTTAGCAGGAACCTTGCGGAATACATCATAATCATCCCAGGAATAGATAAAGCGTACTTTCTTACCACGGTCGCGGAGAGCGCGAACTACTAAGTCTACAGTAATAATTTCACGGAAGTTTCCAAGGTGAACAGTTCCAGAAGGTGTAATTCCTGAAGCACAAGTGTATGAATCCAGATCTCCCTTTTCGCGGATAATCTGGCTTGCCATCTGATCTGCCCAGTGACAGAGCAGTGGATCTCTTTTTTCGTTAGTGTTCTGATTTTCGTTGTTACTCATAATCCGCATATTATAGTAAATTTTTTGAACCCTTACAAGTTTATGATTATGGTAAGATTGGTTTAGTACAGAAATTACTCATAAAAAGTGCGGGAACACTTTTTATAATTGACTGAAATATATCCAATCTTACTATATAGAATAATGCCACGCAAATCGCTATACTATGTAATTATGAAACACGCAATGCAGTTATTACAGGAAGCGGCAAAAAAATACGGCCCGCTTTGCGTCGGACTTGATACCGACCCTTCTTATATTCCGGAAAATATTTTAAAAAATTATCCTTCAAAACCACAGGCAGTTCTTGCTTACAATCTTGCTTTAATTGAACGAATCAAAAAAGATCAGAGTGCAAGCTGCTTTAAAATTCAGATTGCATATTACGAAGCAATGGGTCTTGAAGGAATGAGCGTTTACGCAAAAACAGTAAAGGCTGTGCGTGATGCAGGCTTTATCGCAATAAGCGATGTTAAGCGCGGTGACATTGCAGCATCTGCTTCGGCTTATGCAAAAGCACATTTTACCGGTGACTTTGAAACAGATATCATAACTGTAAATCCTTATATGGGTTTTGATACATTAAAACCTTTTACAGAATACACAGCTGCAGAAAAAGGCGGCAAAGGATATTTCGTTCTTTTAAGAACTTCAAATCCCGGAATGACAGACATCGAGCAGCAGGAATTAAAAACCGGTGGTCGTGTTCTTGATAAAACAGGAAGCGAGCTTAACAATATTTTTAACTTAAGTCAGGCTGAATTTACTCAACAGACTTGTTCGCCTGTCGGTGCCGTTGTCGGCTGTACAGAAGAAAGTGACGCGCGGCTTTTGCGCGATGCTTATCCTGATATTTTCTTTTTGATTCCGGGATATGGCGCACAGGGAGGAGCTGCAAAAATCTGCGGCATCCTTCTTGATAAAGCAGGTGGTGTAGTAAACTCAAGCCGTGGAATTCTGTGCGCATGGAAAAAAGATCCAGCACTCGAAGAAAAACGCAATGCAGATAATCTTACGATGGAAGATTTAATCGAAGCATCCGCAAAAGCCGCGCTTGCTTCTAAAGAAGAATTGATGTCGTTTTAATCCATTTATGTGGAATATATAAGGAGATACGATGAGCGTGACGAAAGACTGTAATGGAAAAACAATTCCGGTTTATACAAAGGGGACGGTAGCAGTATGCAAAACTGTTTCTGGTGCAGTTCCGTCTGACAGCGTATATTCAATTACAATAAATATTGAAGCAAAAGAAAAATCAATTCCAAAACCTGGGCAGTTTTTTATGTTACGCGCGACAAAAGGAAAAGTTCTTATTGGTCGTCCTATTTCTGTTTATCACGTAACAACACAGTATTTAAAATCAAAAGGTGCAGTAAAAAAAGAAGCATCAAAAAACACATCAAGCCAGTGTGCACAGATAGAATTTTTAATTTTAAAAAAAGGAAAGGGAACTACAGAACTTTGTTCACTTGAAAAAAATGACAGCGTTGATGTTTTAGGTCCGCTCGGAAATATTTTCCCTCGTCCAAAAACTAAAAAAGTATGTATCATCGGCGGCGGAATCGGTGTTGCGCCTGTTGCGGGCTTTGCAGAAACACTTGATGATAAGTCGTACGATTTTTATGCATGTTTCAAAAGCGGAAAGTACGGACTTAAAAATGTTAAGGCAAATAAATTATATGTTGCAACAGATGACGGAAGCGCCGGAACAAAAGGAATGCTTCCTGTTTTAATTGATTCAGAAAAAATAAAAGAACGGGGCTATAAAGAAATCTATGCATGCGGTCCGACACCGATGCTTGCTTATGTAAAGCATATTGCAGAAAAAGCCGGAGTAAAATGCTGGTTAAGCATGGAATCTCACATGGCATGCGGAATGGGTGTATGTCTTGGATGTACGATTGAAACAACAGAAGGTTATAAACGCTGCTGTAAAGACGGACCTGTTTTTGATTCGCGCGTTTTGATTTTTAATAAACCTGCTCCTGCTGCAGAACAGATTTTAGAAGCAAGAAAAAATAAAAATGTAAAACCGGATCTTTCTGTAAAAATCCGTGATGTAGTTTTACCAAATCCTGTAATCGGAAGTTCAGGTACATTCGGGTTCGGAACAGAATACAAAGATGTTATCGATGTAAATAAACTTGGAGCTATTGCAAGTAAAGGACTTACGATTGAGCCGCGTCAGGGAAACAGCGGAGTTCGTCTCTGGGAAACACCAAGTGGTCTTATGAATTCTATCGGGCTTCAGAATCCTGGAATCCCACACTTTATCGAGCATGAGCTTCCTGCAATGTTAAAATTAAAACCTGTAACGATTGCAAATCTTTCTGGAAGTTCAATCGAAACATATATCGAAGGCGCAAAGCTTCTCGATAAAACGGATGTTCCGATTATCGAGCTTAATATATCATGCCCTAATGTCGCAGCAGGCGGTGCAGCTCTTGGAATGAGTTGTACGACGGCAGCCGCTGCTACAAAAGCAATCAGGGCAATTACAAAAAAGCCGCTTATCGTAAAGCTTACTCCACAGGCTGCAGATGTAACAGCGATTGCGCTTTCATGCATCGAAGCCGGAGCAGACGGCATCTCACTTTGTAATTCATTCCAGGGTGTTGCAATCGATATCGAAAAAGGACGACCTGTATTTGATAAAATCAAGGCCGGCTTCGGCGGTCCTGCGGTAAGACCGATTGCAATGCGTCTTGTTTATGAAGTATGCTCGGCAATCAAAAAACTGCCTTTAGAAAAACAGGTGCCGGTAATTGCAATCGGCGGCGTTGCAACGTGGGAAGATGCTGTAGAGTTTATTATGGCCGGCGCGGCTGCCGTCGAAGTAGGCACAAATACTTTTGCAAACCCTAACACTATGATAGAAGTTATTGAGGGGCTTAAAAAGTTCATGAAGAGAAAAGGGTTTAAAACTATTGATGATTTTAGAGGATGCGCATTGTAGATTTTAGCAAAAAAAATGTTGCTATAAAAAAACATGCGTTATAAAATAAAACAAGGAACTTGCGGAACATAAAAATTGTTTCAGTCAGTTCCGCATAAAACCGGAGTTAAAAAATGAAAAAGGATTTTGGCAAACAGACTTTTTTATATCCGATGCCTGTTTTGATTATCGGCACTTATAGCGAAGACGGAACACCGGATGCTATGAATGCTGCATGGGGCGGAATATACAACGACAAACAAATTTGCATCTGTCTTGATAAAAGTCACAAAACGGTTGCAAATGTTAAGGCAAAAAAAGCGTTTACCGTAAGTGTAGCAGATGCAGAAAATATTACAGCCTGTGATTATGTCGGAATCGAATCTGGTAATGATGTTAAGAATAAAATAGAAAAAGCAGGATTTAAAGTTACAAAGAGCCGCTTTGTTGATGCTCCTGTTTTTGATAATTTAAAAATGGTTCTTGAATGCGAAATGGTAAGTTATGATGACAAGACCGAACAGCTTATCGGAAACATTATAAATGTTTGTGCAGAAGAATCTGTTTTGACAGACGGAAAAATTGATCCTTCAAAACTGCATCCGATAACTTATGATCCTGTAAATCATAATTACATTCAGCTTGGAGAAGTTGTTGCAAAAGCTTTTGACATTGGAAAAAAATTAAAGTAGATGAGAAATACTGGCAAACGAAGCGTTCCGATTTTATTTAAAACAATCTCAAAGAATTTTGGAAATATATTAAGACTGTATCCAAAAATGATGTGGGTTGCAGATCATCCTAAAAAATATTCTCCAGAAGAGCAGTATGATTTCTGTATGTTCCTCATAAAAACGCTCATCGATTCTGCCGGTGTTGTGGTAAAGGCTTTTGGTCTTGAAAATATTCCTGCCAGTGATGGTTTTTATGTATGTGCAAATCATCAGGAAAAATTTGATCCGCTTGCAATCTGGTATACATTTCCGAGAAAAATCGGTGTTATCCTTGACGACAGGGCAACTCACCGTCCTTTTATCCGCGAAGTATGTAAACTTGTAAGAAGTAAAAAACTTCATTACAGACGTCCTAAAAAAATATTCAAGGCACTTTCAGAAGTTACAGAAGAATTAAAAAATAAAATCAACTATATGGTTTTCCCGGAAGGAAACTATGAAGAAGTCAGCGGCAAGCTTTCTGAGTTCCATGCAGGAAGTTTTAAGAGTCCTAAAAATGCAAAATGTCCGATTCTTCCGGTTGCTATAATCGATTCATTTAAGATTTTTGACAAGGGATTTAAGACTACTCTCCCGATTCAGATTCATTATCTTAAGCCTATTATGCCTTTTGAATTTGAAAAACTTACGACATCTGAGATTGCAGAACTCGTAAAATCGCGCATTCAGGCTGTTCTCGATAAATTCCAGAAATAAGTTTCCCGTTTTTGCTTTCTGTTTTTAAATTAATCTCGTAGTTTAACTTAATTGTAACAAACGTGCGAATCTGCTAAAATACCCTTATGATTAAGATTATAAAAGCCTCGGAACTCGAGCCGGCATGGTTTGATGGCCGTAATTTTTCAGGAACAAATGAAGTAGTCCAGAACGTTATAAAAGACGTTATCGAAAACGGTGATGCAGCCATTAAAAAAGTTGCAGACAAGTTTGACATTGCTTCTCCAGCTTCTTTTCTTATCCCGGAAAGCGAGCTTAAAGCCGCTGCAGAAAAATTAAAGAAAGAGCAGCCGGATATTTACAATGCAATCTGCTATTCACATGACCTTGCATATAAATTTGCTTTAAAGCAGAAAGAATCTTTTGATGATTTTGAAGTTGAACTTACGCCAGGGCTTTACACTGGTCAGAAAACAATCCCTGTAGAAAAAGCAGGAGCTTATGTTCCTGCAGGAATATATCCTCTTTTATCATCTGTAGTTATGACAATTACGCCGGCTGTTGCAGCAGGAGTTGATGAAGTAATTTTATGTACTCCGCCGCGTGTTCACCCGGATGATCTTGCAAAAGCACAGAGTGAAGGAAGCGGAGTTCCGGGTAAATCCTTTATCGGTGGTAAGCCTTATGCCGACGAAAAAATTATGGCGGCAGCTTATATCTGTGGCGTTACAAAATGTTATGCAGCCGGCGGTTCACAGGCAATTGCTGCTATGGCATACGGAACAGAATCAATTCCTGCAGTTGATGTCGTTGTAGGACCAGGAAATAAATTTGTAGCAGCTGCAAAACAGCAGGTTTACGGAAAAGTCGGAATCGATATGATTGCAGGTCCTACAGAAGTTTTTATAATTGCAGATAAAAGTGCAGACCCCGCATGGGTTGCTGCAGATTTACTTGCACAGGCTGAACATGATATCGTTGCACAGGCAGTTCTTGCGACAAACGACAGAGACTTTGCAGAAAAAGTTTCACAGCAGATAGAAGAACAACTGCAGACGCTTCCTACAAAAGAAATTGCACGCAAGAGTATCGATACTTATGGAAAAATAATAATCGTTGATTCTCTTGAAGAAGCAGCAGAAATTGCAAACAAAAAAGCACCTGAACATCTTGAGCTTGCTCTTGATGAAGGAAAACAGCGTGATGAAATTATGAACAAAGTTCGTAATTACGGTTCACTTTTTATCGGACACTATGCTGCAGAAGTATTCGGTGATTATGCAGCAGGTTTAAATCACACACTTCCTACATCGGGTGTTGCACACTATTCAGGTGGTTTGAGTGTAAGAATGTTTTTAAAGACTGTAACTACACTTCGCGCAAAACCGGGTTCAGAAGGAATGAAAAAATCTGCAGAAGCTGCAGGATTTTTTGGAGACGCAGAAGGCTTAAATGCTCATGCGCGCGCAGCAAGAATAAGACTGGAGAAATAATATGTTGAGGATTACAAAACTCGGTGAAGAAATTTTACGTCAGGTTGCTGTTCCGGTAAAAGAAGAAGAAATAAATGATGAGTTTCGAAAAACAATTGAAGAAATGTTCGAAACAATGGATGCTGCAAACGGAGTAGGACTTGCAGCGCCACAGGTAAACATCAATAAAAGATTTTTCGTTCTTACGGCAGACGATGATGTAAGACGCGTTTTTGTAAATCCTCAGATTATTTCTACATCAAGTGAAATGTCAGATTATGAAGAAGGCTGTTTAAGCATTCCGAAAATCTATGAAGTTATAAAACGCCCTTCAAAAGTTACAGTGCAGGCTCTTGATGAGAACGGCAAAAAATTTACGATAGAGGCCGAAGGGCTTCTGGCGCGAATCATCCAGCACGAAAATGATCATCTTGATGGAATCGTTTTTATTGACCGTGGTGATCCTGAGTTTGCAAAAGAAACAGAAGAGACGATGAAGAAGCGTTCAAAAAGATATATTGAAAAAATAAAAGCAAAAGAAGCAAAGGCAAGAAAAATTGCGGCAAAGCTTGCAGCAAAAAATAAATAGAAACGAGGTGCCGATGTTAAAAGTTCTTTACGCCGGAAGCCCGGAGGCTTCTGCTGTGACTTTAAAACTTCTTATCGAAAATTCTAAATCACAGGATTTTAAAATCGTCGGGGTTCTTACAAACCCACCTTCTGCAAAAGGTCGTCACAAGGATTTGATTCCTACGCCGGTTGCAGATACCGCATCAGAAAATAACATTCCTGTTTTTACTCCAGAACATCTTGATTCTTCTGCACGCGATGAGATTTCGAAATTCGAAGCCGACATACTTGTGTGCTTTGCCTACGGTCATATTTTTGGGCCAAAATTTCTTTCGATGTTTCGTTTTGGCGGAATAAACTTACATCCGTCACTGCTTCCAAAATACAGGGGATGCACACCGGTTCCGGCTGCGATTTTAAACCGCGACTCAGAGACAGCCTTTAGCGTGCAGACATTGTCCTTAAAAATGGACGAAGGCGACATCCTTGCGCAGAAAAAAGTTGCACTTACAGGAAAAGAAACTGCAGGCTCACTTTTAAACGATGCGGCGGTTTCTGGCGCAGAGCTAATAACAGAGCTTTTAGTCGAGACAGCCTCTACCGGCTCCCTTAAAAAAGGCATTCCTCAGTCAGGAGACGCCAGCTATACGACAATAATTTCAAAAGAAGACGGCAGACTCGACTGGACAAAGTCTGCACGCGAGCTTGATGCAATGGTCAGGGCTTATAATCCCGACCCGCTGTGCTTTTGTTATATGGGAGCGGTTTCTGCTTCGTCAGGTACAAACCTTCCTGTACTTCGAATCGCAGAAGTTGCTTTAGTTGATTCAGCTTTGGAAAAGGATTTTAGCGATGCAGAGCCTGGGAAAGTCGTGCATTTTGACAAGTCTACGGGAATCTGGGTTAAGACGGGCGACGGCCTTCTGGCACTTAAAATGCTTCAAAAACCGGGCAAAAACATGATGGGATATAAGGATTTTATAAACGGAACAAGGGATTTTGTAGGTTCAGTATTGAGTTGAACTAGTATTGAAGTGACTTCGTTTATAAAGTATATTATTATAAATAGTATAAAAATTGAATTGGCTTAAAATAAAGGTGTTTTTATGGAAAACGAAAAGAAAATCAGCGACAAAATAAAGAATATCGGTGGTGCCATTACAGAGACAAAGGCTTCGATGCAGCAGTTTGGCGGCGCATTTGTTTTTTATGCAATTTCGCTTGTAGTTATAATGGGAATTTTTGCTGTAATCGCGTTCATTGTTTTTAACAGAGGTTATGAACGTCAGATTGTTCCTGATGTAGTTGGAAAAAATATTCTTGATGCTCAGCTTATTCTGCAGGAAAAGGAATTATATCCTCGCCTTCAGATGAGATATTCTGATGTTCCTGGTCAGGCTGGTATGATTATTTCTCAGTCTCCGAAATCAGGTTCTGTCGTAAAAGCTTCGAGCAGAGTTACACTTGTTGTAAGCCGCGGTGTTGTTTTTGATCATGTAAAAAATTATGTTGGTTCAAATCTGGATGCTGTAAAGACAACGATTGATGCTCTTTATGCAGGAACAGAAATTCCATCTTTAAAAATTGCAAATCCTATTTTTAAGCAGGATATGGCTCCTGCAGGAACTATTCTTGAACAGGAACCTGCAGAAGGAACTCCTATTACTCAGCCTGTGACACTTCAGTTTATTGTTTCAAGTGGCCCGGAAAAAGCAAAGGTAAGCGTTCCTGATTTTACAGGAAAGACAATCGCAGAAGTTTTAAAACTTCTTTCAGAAACAAAACTTACTGTTGATTTTACACAGCATATTGCATCTTCTTCTGAAACTCCGGGAACTGTAGTTAAACAGACAGTTCATGGAAATAAAAAAGAAGTTGCTGAATATACAAGAATCCAGCTTGAGTTTGCAATGCCAGAAGCAAAAGCTGCAACAGAAGAAGAAATGGTTGCTGCAGTAGATAACGAAAAAAAGACAGAAGGTGATGCAGCAGAAGATTCTGCAAAACGCGATACAAAAAATTATGTTCACGGAATTTTTTCTACAACAATTCCTGAATATCCTTATGCTGTTCCGGTTAAGCTTGATGTAATTCCACAGGAAGGAAGCCGTTATAGTTTTGCATCGTTCAATCATATCGGCGGTGCATTCTCTGTCCCGTTTGCAGCTCCTCATGGTGCTGTTCTTGTTTTGAGTGTTCTTGACCGCGAGGTTGAACGCTCTTCTGTTCAGTAAGAGAAAATGAATAGACCTTATATCTGTTTAACTTTAACATGTAATACGATTCAGGAAAATCTTGCGCTTATAGAAAAGTACAGACCTTATATCGATATCGTTGAGCTTCGCGCAGATTATCTTGATGAAGATGAATGTCTTCATATCAGAAAATTTCCGCATCTTGCAAATATTCCATGTATATTAACTATAAGACGTCGTATTGATGGCGGTGCATATTTTGGCGGTGAAGCTGCACGAACTATGCTCTTTGCACGTGCGATGGCTTTTGCAGATCAGGACCAGCACAATAATTTTAATTATGTAGATTTTGAAGATGACTTTCATATTCCGAGTCTGCAGGATGCTGCGATGGCATTCGGAACAAGAATCATAAGAAGTTATCATGATATGAAAGGTCCTGTTGAAAATATCATCGAAAAATGTAACGCAATGAGAAAGACAGGTTATGAAATTCCAAAGATTGCGTTTACACCAAATTCGCTTAAAGACGTAACTCATCTTTTTGAAGTAGCAAGAGATTTTAAGGAATACGAACATATTCTTTGCGCAATGGGAGAATTTGGTACTCCATCAAGAATCCTTGCTTATAAAACTCATTCGTTTTTAACATATGTTTCTCCAAAAGAAACGATGCAGAACACACAGGTAATCGGTCATATTGATCCTGTTGAACTTAATGAAATCTATCACTTTAAAGAGCTTAATGAATCTACTAAGATTTATGGAATTACAGGTTATCCTTTAAAGTTTACATCAAGTCCTGAACTTCATAACAAAGGTTATAAGAAAAATAATTTAAATGCAGTTTATATTCCGATAAGAGGAAATAATATTTCTGATGTTGTCGAATTCTGTGACTCGGTCGGAGTAGAAGGTCTTTCCGTAACTGTTCCGCATAAAGAAAGTGTATTGTCAGAAATTGATGATATTGACGAAGAAGTTGGCGAAATAAGAGCAAGCAACACGATTGTAAAAAATGACGGTAAATGGATGGGCCACAATACAGACGCAAGCGGTTTTGCTGCAGCATTAAGAGAATTTTTAGGCGTTGATAAACTTCGTCGTCGTCGTGTTGCAATAGTTGGAGCAGGTGGTGCAGCTCATGCTATTGCTTATGCAATTAAAAAGTTGGGCGGCCGCGCATGTATTTTTAACAGAACGATTGCAAATGCAAAGGCACTTGCAGATAAATATGGTTTTGAATATGCAGTTCTTTCTCCGGATGCTCTTCTTGAGTTTGAAGTTTATTCGGACATTATAATCCAGACAACATCTGTAGGGGCTGGAAGTGATGGAAACCCGGATCCTAAAAACGATCCGATTTATTTTTATAATTTCCGCGGAACGGAATATGTATATGATATCATTTACAATCCCGAAGTTACACCGATGATGAACCGTGCAATTGCAGCAGGCTGCCGAGTTGCAAACGGAAAATCGATGTTAAAATATCAGGGTTATAGACAATTTAAAATATTTACGGGAGTCGATTATGGCGATGACACAGAATGAACAGAAAGAACTTGTAGCTTCTACAGCAATTGACACTTTAATTAAAAACGGAAAAATCTTTTCTGGAATGAAAATCGGTCTTGGAACAGGTTCAACAGCTGTTCCTGCAGTTAAACATCTTGCAAAAAGAATTGCTGACGGGACAGTAAAAGATATAAAGGCTGTCGTAACAAGCTTTGGAACGCAAAACCTCTGTGAAGAACTTGGAATTCCTGTTTATTCGATGAACGATAGAATTATCGGAGGTCATCTTGATCTTGCAATTGACGGTGCTGATGAAGTTGACCCACAGAACAATGTTATAAAAGGCGGCGGCGCTGCTCTCCTTCGCGAAAAGATTGTTGCATATAACTCGACACAGTTTGTTATCGTTGCAGACTCAACAAAGATAGTTGATACACTCGGAACAAAATTTCATCTTCCTGTAGAAATTATCGGTGAAGCACGAGTTCCTGTTGTTGCTGCATTAAACAAACTTGGTGCAGAATGTTTTTTACGCGAAGGCGTTCGTAAATGCGGGCCTGTAATTACAGACAACGGAAATCAGCTTCTTGATATCGTCTGGAAAAATCCTGTAAACCCTGCAGAGATGGAAGATAAAATCAACTCAATCGTAGGCGTTGTCGACAATGGATTTTTTACAAAGAACAAGCCGATTGTATTTACGATTGATGCTGACTGTAAAGTTATCGAAAGATAATTTAAGTTTTTAAGGCGCACGATGTTTCCGCCGTTTTCAACAGAAATTGCAGAAAAATATTCTCATGAGTTTATGACTCAGTTAAAAAACGGTTCTCCGTTAAGCGATTTTAACGGAATGTTCGGGATTTTAGTCTGTGCTTGTGACGATTTAAAAAAAACTGATGCGAAAGATGATTGCATTCAAACCGCGTTTGAGAACGAATATGTCGTGCTCCGCGCTTTTTCCGGGCAGTATAACTCAAAATGGAATTATGAAGGTTTTGTTCCGGCTTTAGTTGAACAGAATCAATACGATAAGATTGTTGCTGTAAATGACCGAAGGATTCACGAACTGTCTGTCGTACCAGAAGATGAAACTCAGGAAGAAAAACAGAATCGTGATGCAGAACGTTTACGACTTTGTAACGAAACGCTTTCTAAAATCTATTCACTTTATAAATTTACCTGTGCCGATGGGATGGTGCGCGATTTTGATTATCTTCAAAAAGAAATTAAGTTTCAAAGCGGAACAGAAAAAGAAAAACTTTTACCTACCGGAACCGGAGACTGCTGTGCTCCAAAACTTTTAAGCTATGCTTTTTCTAAAAATCTTATTCCTGTTTCGATGACAGAGTTTTACTGGGGAAAATCAAACCTCAGGTGTAAGCAGGGTGTTTTTTATCCGCCGTGTGATGAAAAGTGTCGTTTAATTCTTCCGTCAATTCTTGGGCTTGAAATTCTTTATCGTGATGATGATATTATTGTCGTAAATAAACCTTCGGGGCTTCTTGCAGTCCCCGGTCGCGGCGAAGACAAGCAGGATTGCATTGTATCGCGCGTGCGCCGTCTTTTTCCTGATACTATCGAACAGCCTTCTGTTCACAGACTTGATATGGATACTTCGGGTCTTATGGTGCTTGCTTTTACAGCTGATGCACAGCGAAAATTGTCAATGCAGTTTGAGCAGGGAAAAGTAAATAAAAAATATATCGCAGTCTTAGACGGCGCGCTTGTAAAGCTTGGCGGCAGAAACTGTCCTGACGAGGGCCGGCTTGAACTTAAATTTCGACTGGATGTTGATAACAGACCGCATCAGATTTATGATCCGGTTTACGGCAAAACAGGAATTACGCTGTGGCGCCGCCTTCGAATATGGAAGTACAGGAATCGTGATGTAACAAGTGTTGAATTTACGCCATTGACCGGGCGCACTCATCAGTTAAGGCTTGCAGCTTCTGACGTGCACGGTTTTGGAATAGCGATTGTGGGCGACAATCTTTACGGACATCAGGACGAAGGCCAGCGGCTTTTGCTGCATTCATCTTATATAAGCTTTGAACACCCGACAACAGGCAAACGAATGGAGTTTACCTGTGAACCTGATTTTAAGTATTGAATTTTCTGCGCACCCCTCATAATCTCTTGATACATTCCGCAGTTGCCTTATATAATTCAGTATAAACAAAAAAACATAAAACGAGGGGATTTATGGATACACGCATTCTTATCATTATGGTTGCCTTTATCGGACTTTTTGTTGTGGTAATGGGAATCATTCTTTTTAACAGCAAGGGAAACGAAAAAGCCAGCAGCGAAAGCAGAAAAGAAAATCTTGATGTTCTCATGAAGTTTCAGGATTCGATTAATGCGAAGTTTGATGCGCTTACAAAAAATACGCATGAGTCGATGACAAATACCCTCACTCAATTTATGAACTCTCTTTCGCAGAGGCTTGATGTGCTTACAAAATCAACTCAGGAAACTCTTATAAATCAGCAGCGTCTTGTTCAGGAAAATTTAAAGCACATGCAGGAATCAAACGAAAAGAAACTTGATCAGATGCGCGAAACTGTTGATGAAAAACTTCAGTCGACTCTCGAAAAACGTCTTACAGGTTCTTTTGAAATCGTTACAAAGCAGCTCGAGGCTGTGCAGAAGGGTCTTGGTGAAATGCAGACTCTTGCAAATGATGTCGGTGGTTTAAAACGCGCGCTTACAAATGTTAAGAGTGCAGGAGGAATGGGTGAAGTCCAGCTTGAGTCTTTATTAAGTCAGATTCTTTCTCCGGAACAGTACGAAAAAAATGCGCATCCGAATCCAAAGGATTCAAAGAAAGTAGTTGAATTTGCTGTAAAAATTCCGTCTAAGACAACAGAAGGACAGTTTATTCTTCTTCCTGTCGATTCAAAATATCCTGCAGCTGTGTGGGACAAGCTTACAAAAGCATACGAAGATGCAGATAAAGCAGAAATTGAGCTTCAGAAAAAAGCACTCGTTACTGATATCAAAAAAATGGCGAAGGACATTAAAGAAAAATATATCGAAGTTCCTTATACGACAGACTTTGGTTTGATGTTCCTTCCGTTTGAAGGATTGTTCGCAGAAGTAATGCGCATTCCGGGATTGTTCCAGCAGATTCAGGATGAATTTAAAGTTACGATTTCTGGTCCTACAACTTTAAATGCATTTTTAAACAGTCTCCAGATGGGATTTAGGACTCTTGCAATTCAAAAAGAAACTTCAAAGGTCTGGGAGCTCCTCGGTTCTGTAAAATCAGAGTTCGGAAAATTTGGCGATGTACTTGCAGCAACGAAAAAGAAACTTGAATCTGCGACAAACGAAATTGAAAGTGCAGAAAGAAGAAGCCGCCAGATAGAAAAGAAACTTACAAAAGTGGAAGTTCTTCCTGACAAATCTTCTGATGCGCAGCAGAGCCTTCTTGATGATTTGACAGATGATGAGTAGTGTACTAACTCAAAACTTTATTTAAAATCATATCTTTCTGGCGCCAGTTTTTTACGACTTTAACCTGTAAATCAAGATCGATTTTATAATCAAAAATTTTTCTTAACTCTTTAATCGTTTCGATGCGGATTGTTTTTATCATAGAAGCTCCTTTGCCGATTACGATTCCTTTCTGTGATTCTCGTTCGACGCATAAAAAGGCGCGCACCCATAAAAGTTTTCCTTCTTTCTTAAATTCCATATCAGAAATATCTACAAAAAGCGCATGAGGAATTTCATCGCTAAGACGGTTTATTGCCTGTCCTCTGATTACTTCTGCGATTCTAAATCCAACTTCCTGGTCTGTATAATATTCTTCGGGATAAAGATGCGGAGCTTCTGGTGCAAGGTCGTAGAGTGCCTTAAGAACATCATTTATACCCGTGTCGTTTTTTGCAGAGATTTCAAATATGCGGTTTTTATCGATTGACTGAATTTTTGACTGAACAAAACTTATTACACGATCCGGTTTTGCCGCAGGAAGATCTGTTTTATTTACTGCAACTACAGTTTTTGATGCATAAGGAGCGATGAGTTCTGCCGTTGCCTCTTCTTCTTCGCCCAGGTCACGGCTTGCATCGATTACGTACAAGACGCATTCCGAAGCCTCAAGCTGGTCGCGTGCTGTCTGCTGAAGTTTTAAATTAAGTTTCTTTTCTGACATATGGTAGCCTGGCGTATCGACAAACACAAGCTGTCCGAAAGAAGTGTTTACGATTCCCTTGATGGCATTTCTTGTCGTCTGCGGAATCGGGCTCACAATCGAAACGGGCTCGCCGCTTGCTGTATTAAGGAAAGTCGATTTTCCGCTTGAAGGCCGTCCGATGATTGCGACCATTGCTGTTTTTGGACCTGCCGGTTCGTAATTATTGTTTTCGTATTCGTCTTTTGATTCGTTCATGATTTTTCCTGTATGTCCAACAGTATATAATAAAAATTATTTTTGACAAAGTGTAAAAGTGGGTTATAATTATAATAAGTTAATAGTTAGAATTTGATTCAATTTAAAAAAAAGAAAAAAAAGGAATTGCTATGAAAAAAAAGTCTCAGATTATCTTTGTCTCTGGTATTTTGGCATGTACTTTGGTTTTATCGGGCTGTAAAGATAAGTACGGAATGGTAAAAATCAAGGGAGGTGCATTTACAGATGTTCAGGCAAAGCAGATAGAAGGGCTCAAGGTTGCCGATGTAGATCTGCTTGAGCAGGAAAAAAATCCTAAAACTTTTTCACTCGGCGTGAGTGACTTTTATATTTCAAAGTACGAAGTGACCCAGCAGCTTTATGACTCTGTCATGAGCAAAGATGCTGAATCAAATTCAAAACCTTCTTATTTTGACGAGTCCCCGGCAGAAAATGAAAAACAGGAGCTTCGTCCTGTTGAACGCGTTACATGGTACGATTGTCTTTTGTTCTGCAATCGTCTGAGTAAACAGGAAGGGCTCGATCCGGTTTATACAATCGATGATATTTCAAGATACAAAAATGGTCGCGGAATAAACAAGGCAACTGTAACTGCAGACTATTCAAGAAATGGTTACAGACTTCCGACTCGTGCAGAGTGGATTTATGCTGCTTCGGGCGGAACTAAATCAAAGAACAAAAATAATTACAGCGGTAGTGCAAATCTTGATGAAATCGCATGGCATGAAAACAACGCCGACGAAATGACTCATCAGGTTGGTCTTAAAAAACCTAATGAACTTGGACTTTATGATATGAACGGAAACGTTGCAGAGTGGTGCTGGGACTGTTTGTGGACAGAAACTTTAAACTGTGATGCAGTTTCTGATTATAAAGGACCTTCATCTGGCCGTTACCGTTATATTTTAGGTGGAACTTTTGTAAAGAATTATTCTGGAATAGAATTTTATTATGATATCTATCGTGAACTTGGAGGAATCCAGGGCTCAAGATATCAGACAATCGGCTTTAGAATTGCAAGAAACGTTAAGTAAAAAATATGGATTCGATTAAAAATATTGTTGAATATTATGATGAATTGTATCCTGTAACGCAGGAACAATATGAGTTTTATGATTCTCTTTTAAGTGTTTTTCCAAAGCCTGTAAAGTTTTTAAACATCGGCTGTGGAACAGGAATTCTCGAAAACAGACTTGCAAAAGATATAACAGATGTTACAGGGCTTGAAACAATAAAAGAACTTCTGGAATCTGCTGCAAGAAAACATCGTAACCAGCTTATGGCTGTAAGATTTTTCCAGATGTCAACAATCGAAATGGTCCGCTTTCTTGGAAAAGGTTTTTATAATGTAATTTCATGTCTTAACAATAGAATTATTTTTATTCACGACAAAGTTCTTTTAAGAAAATTTTTCTTTGACTGCAAACAGCTTTTAAAACCGGACGGAATGGTTGTCCTGCAGCTTTACAATTACGATTTGTATATTCAAAAATCTACATCGATTTTACCTGAGTTAAGCAGTATTCGTGTTACGCTTAAAAGCAAACTTGAATGTGTAAACGAAGAAGAATATTATCTTACGCAGAATGTAGAAACAGGCAACGGAAGAATCTATCCTGTATGTACAAAAGCATCTGTTTATCCGATCCGCAGAGATGAAATAGAATCTTTTGCACGCGAAGCAGGATTTACATCCATCGAATATTATTCTGATTATAAAAAGACTCCGGCCAATGACCAGAGTTCTAATCTTGTAGTAATCGTAAAATAGAAAATCCTTGTTTGCACGGTCTACGGCGTGTGGATAATCTCGCGCGGTTTACTTCCGTTGGCAGGACCTACAATGCCGCGTGCTTCCATGTCTTCTACGAGGCGAGCCGCTCTATTGTATCCAATCTTTAATCTTCTCTGTATATAAGAAGCCGATGCTTTACCTGCTTCGAGTACGATTTCAAGTGCCTTGTTGTAAAGAGGGTCGTCTCCATCACCAAAGAGACTTGGTTCTGCAAGAGCATCGTCTTCATCTTCAATAAAGATTTCTTCATCGATATATTCCGGCTCGCCGAATCCCTTTACATATTCAACTACGTTTTCAACTTCATCATCGCTTACATATGTTCCCTGGATACGAACCGGGAATGGATCTGTTGCACTTGCATAAAGCATGTCACCGCGTCCGAGAAGTTTTTCTGCTCCAACCTGATCTATGATGATGCGGCTATCCATTTTAGAAGCAACCATGAATGCAATTCGTGTAGGAATGTTTGCTTTAATCAAACCTGTAATTACATCAATAGAAGGCCTCTGTGTTGCAAGAACAAGATGAATACCTACAGCACGGCTCATTGCACAAAGACGTGCGATTGTAGACTCAAGTTCTTTTCCTGTTGTCGCCATAAGGTCTGCAAACTCATCGATGATTACAACGATGTAAGGAAGTTTTTCTGTTGCAATATGTCTTTCTTCTACGCGCTTGTTGTAGTTTATGATGTCGCGTACTCCAAGTCCATCAAGAAGTGCATAACGGCGTTCCATTTCGCAAAGACAGTACTGTAAAGACTGCAACGCTTTTTTAGGTTCTGTAATTACCGGAGTTAAAAGATGCGGAATATCATTGTAAAGTTTTAATTCTACGATTTTAGGATCGACAAGAATTAATTTTACTTCTTCCGGTGTGCGTTTGTATAAGATCGAAAGAATAATCGAGTTTACACAAACAGATTTTCCAGAACCTGTTGAACCTGCAATCAAAAGGTGAGGGGTTTTTGCAATGTCTAAAAGCTGTGCTTCTCCCTGGATATCTTTTCCAAGAACTACCGGGATGGCCATTTTTTTATATTCAGGGAGGTTCTGTTCTATCAGTTCGCGGAACGTTACTATAGCGCGGTTTTCGTTTGGTACTTCGATTCCGACTGCTCGCTTTCCTGGGATTGGTGCTACGATACGGATTGAACTTGCTGCAAGGCGAAGAGCGATGTTATCTGCAAGCTGAACAATTTTAGAAAGCTTAACGCCTGGTGCAGGTAAGATTTCGAACATCGTAACGACAGGTCCTTTTCTGATTCCTGTAACTTCTGCAGCGATTTTAAATTCTTCGAGGGTTTCCTTTAACTGTGCAGATGCGGCGTTTGTCTTGTTGTCGATAATCCAGTACTGCTGGTCTTCAAATTCTTCGAGCAATCCTTCTGTAGGAATTTTATATGCACCTTTTCTTTTCTGCTTAGGTTTCTTTTCTTCGCGAATTTCTGCCTCTGCTTCTTTTACAGATTTTTTAGCAATTTGATTTTCTGTATTGCCCGCGCCGGCTGCGTCAGAGTCTTTCGAATCTTCTCCGTGAACAAATTCGCTGCCGTTTTCGAGGCGTTCCTTTATTTCTTTATCCATGAGCGAAAATACATCGTTTACATTTCGTTCGCCCTGTAAGTCTGTTTCTACAAGTGTAGGCTCTTTTACGATTTCGCTTTCTTCCGGTAAGTCAGAAATTGGCGCGCTGTCTGTTTGGAAATCATTATTGTCGCTCTTAAAATCACTGTCACTCTGGAAATTCGCGTTGTCGGTGTCAAAGTCTGTCTGCATATCTGCAGCAGCCGGCGCGTTGTCGGTTTGTAAATCTGCGCCTTCGACATTAAAGTCGTCATTTTCTGTTTCAGAAAATCCGTCATAGTCCGGAACGTCTGACTGTAAATCTGCATCGTTATCGAGCGCAGCATCTTCGGTCGTATCATCTTCATACGAAGAATCTTCAAATGTTATTTCATCTTCTAAAACCGGCTCATCCGGAATGATTCCTGTTTCATCAGGGTTTTCAAAAGTATATTCTGCCGTTTTGTCAGAAAGGGCTTCTGTAAGTTCTTCATCGAGAGCAGTTTCTGTTTCTGGCTTAAATTCAGTATATTGAGTATCAAAATCTGCGCCTGCTTTTTCTGTTTCTACTGCATTGTTTTCAAATACTTCTTCGGGGGATTTTTCATCAAGACCCTTTAACTGGCGGTATTTTTTTAACGCTATTCTTTCGCCGACGATTCCTGCAAAAAGATATTCTATTGCCATGATAAGTCCGGTTGCCGCAATCGTAAGAACGAGTTTGATAAATTCAACCGGGCCTGGCATATTGTGAGGAGCTGCCTTGTAAACTTTTTCGCTTATTACAGCTGTAAAAAACGGAATAAGACTAAAACTTATATAGATGCATTTTTTAAATGTGATTTTTGCAACAAACAGAATCATTGAAACTGTAAAAAAGAATGCCGGAATTAAAATGCAGCAGAATCCATACGCTTTCCTTAAAGACAAGCCTAAAGCGCATGCTAAACCGTAAATTCCGCCTTGTGTTGTTCCGCTTTCAAGAAGAGAAAAAAGCAGACAAAAGGACAGTAAAACTGCCAATATAAAGAAAGAAATACCGGCTAAAATCTGCGATATTCTGTAATTTTTCATCAATTTCCCCTGGTTTATTTTGTGATAATCGGTCTTTTAATTATCGGATTTAAAAACCTTAAGTTTATGATTTTGCCCGGTTATTTTCTTGTTTTTTAACTCTTTTTTGATATAATTAAAGTATGAGAGATTCTAAGGTAAAGACGGTCGGCGTGCTCACTTCTGGCGGGGACGCTCCGGGATTAAATGCAGCAATCAGGGGCCTGTGTCTGACGGGCATAAATGAATATGGGATGAAGTTTGTCGGGATTCAGAACGGCTACAAGGGTTTTGAGGCCGGTCAGTGCATTTCGTTAAAAAGCGAAGATATGGATAATCTTCTTGTTCAAGGCGGAACGATTCTAGGCTCGACAAGGGAAAAACCTTTTAAAAATCAGGATAAAATAGAAAAGACAGGGCTTTCTGCCGTTGATTCAATAAAAAAATTCTATAAGAAATGGGGACTCGATGCTCTTGTCGTGCTTGGCGGTAACGGCAGCAATACGACAGCAGGGCTTCTTTCTGACGAAGGCTTAAATGTAATCGGGCTTCCAAAGACAATAGACAATGATATCGTACACACAGACTATACTTTTGGTTTTCATACTGCAGTTGATATTGCAACAGAGGCCATCGAGAAAATTCATACGACGGCGTTTAGTCACAGCCGTGTTATGGTAATCGAAGTTATGGGACATAAAGTCGGCTGGATTGGTTTGTGTTCAGGAATTGCAGGAAAGGCAGATGTAATTCTTCTTCCAGAAATTCCATATGATATAAAAAATATTGCAAAAAAAATTGAATCAAATAAAAAAACGGGAAAGAATTACTCTATCGTAGTTGTTTCTGAAGGTGCACAAAATAAAGAAGAATCTAAGCTCGATAAAAAGGCTTTCAAAAAAGCGCGCGCAGAAATGGGATGTTCAATCGGCGAAAGGGTTGCAAAAGAAATTCAGGAAGCGACCGGTCTTGAAACGCGCTGTACTGTTTTAGGACATTTGCAGCGTGGTGGTTCTCCTGATGCATTTGACAGGTATATGGCAACTTTATTTGGAAGTACCGCAGCAGATTATCTTGTGCGCGGCGAGTTCGGAAAAATTCTTGTATGGCAGAACAATCAGATTACAGGAATCCCTCTTCGTGATGTTGCATCACAGGTTAAGAGTGTAAAAAAAGATGAGCCTTTAGTTGAGGCCGCAAAGAAAACAGGAATTTGCTTTGGTGACTGATTCATTTCGCTGTCACGGTTGTCCTGTCTGCAACGGTAAAGGCTGTACAGATGAACTTCCGGGAATGGGCGGTGTTAATAAAAATGAAAATTTTCTCTTAAACTGTTCAGCATGGAAAAAACTTTACGAGGACGAAGGTGGAGCTAAAAAAATTCCTTCTTTGTCACGTGAACAGCTCATGGACTTAATAAGACTTGCGCCTGTTACCGGAGCAGAAGAAAATATCGGCTGGGAAGAAGAAGCAGATTTCTATGAAGATTTTTTTATGACGCTTCATTACAGCGGAATAAAACTTTCTGTCGGTGATGGAACGCCTGATACAAAACTTGTTTATGGTTTAAATGCAATCAAGACGATTCAGCAGGAGCGCGACAGAGAGTGCAGGGCAGCAGTTTTTTTTAAGCCTTATCCTGATGAAAATTTAATCAACAGAATTGCATGGGCAACTCCGGTTGCAAATCATATCGGGATAGATATTGATGCATACAATATCGTTACGATGAGAAATAAAGTTAAACTTGAGAAAAAAACTGCAACACAGATAGAGTCGATTATGAAAAAGATTGATGTTCCGTTTGTGTTAAAAGGTGTTTTTACGCGCGACGATATTGAACTTGTCAAAGAAGCAAAACCTGACATTGTTTATTTTTCAAATCATGGTGGAAGAGTAGAAACAAGAAAGGGTAGCACGGCTTTAACGTTAAAAGAAGCAGGCCCAATTGTAAAGGATTACTGTCAGGAAATCTGGGTTGACGGTGGAATACGTTCGAGAACAGATATAGAGCTTGCACGCTATTACGGGGCAAGTCAGGTTTTGCTTGCACGTCCTTTTATAAAAAATTTCTGTTATTCACATCAAAGCGGAATCGAAGAACTTTTAAAATAAAGACCTGCGTTTTATCCGCAGGTCTTTTTAGTTTTTCGATTTTCCTAAAAAAGTTTTAATCTAATTCAATTACTTCTACGTTCTTAAGATAAATCGTATCTTTTGATTTCTGATTTCCCATGTTAAACTCAAGTCGTGCAAGCGGGTCGTCTGCATCTTTCATTTCATATTCGAAAGTATAAGTCTTCCAGTTTGCTGTAAGATCAACAGGTGTGTCATAAAAATATCTTATCCAGTTTACTTCTGGTGCTGTAACAGCAACTTTTAACGTTCTGTTGCCATCTGCTTTTGCATCAAAATTAATTCTGTAGTGTTTACCTTTATGGTGTCCGATTCCAGGATGTACAAGCTGAATCGAATAATCAAGTCCACCGTAGTTAGTTGTCGTGATTATCATCTGCGAATCTTTTATCTGAGCACCGCCCTGTCCACCGCCGGCTGTAAGGAAAATCCAGTTTGCACTTCCATCAAGTGGTTCCTGTTTTTCAAATGTTCCGTTGTGAACATAATTTCCTTTTGCATCAGGCTCTGGAAATTTTACTGTAGGACGTTCTACGTTTGTGTCATATACTTTTTTCTGGTAAACCCTTACGTAATCGATTTCAAATTTTGCTTTTTCAAAATCTGTAGAGTCATCTGGTTTTCCAGGCCAGTCGCCTCCTACAGCGAGGTTAAGCTGGATGTAGAAATCCTGATCAAACGGTGCAGGATAATCAAAATCTTCACCGCCGCGGCTTTTTGCAAACCAGTTGTTTTCTTCGTAAAAAAGAATGTCATCGATGTACCAGCGGAATTTTCCAGGTTCCCATTCTACGCTAAACTCATGAAAGCTGTCGGCAAATGAGTCGCCAGAAAGAATGTATGTTCCCTGTTTTTGTCCGTGTGGTGCGCCGTAATGAATTGTTCCGTAAGTTTTTTCTGGTTCGTTTCCTAAAACTTCCATGATGTCGATTTCACCGCATACAGGCCAGTTGCCGTATTTTTCTTTTGTAGGCATCATCCAGATTGCAGGCCACAAGCCTTTTCCTTTTGGAGCTTTTGCCCTTACGCATACTCTTCCGTATGTAAAATCTTTTTTGTTTGATGTCTGAACTTTTCCAGAAGTGTAATAATGCTTTCCGCTTTTTAATGTTTTCTGAACGGCACGAAGAACGAGTTTGCCGTCTTCTACATAAATATTTTCATCGCTTTCTGTATAAGCCTGAAGCTCATGATTAGTCCATCCTGCAGGACGGATTTCTCTGTTCCATATTTTATCATCAAGAGTTTTGCCGTTAAATTCATCATGCCACAAAAGTTTGTAACCTTCATATCTTTTTATCTTAGTGCATGATGTAAGACAAAGCATCATTGCCGAAGCCAGAACGGCTGTAATATAAGTGATTTTTTTCATAAAAGCCCCTTATGCCTGTGTTTTTAAAAGCGCAAAAAAGGCATGAAAACCTTATTTCGCGTTTGAGATATTTTACACTCAAAGCGGCACCAGACTATAAAAAAATCGTTCTTAAAATAGCAAAAAATACTGGTTAATTTTTGTGTGAACGTGCACACAGACATCCTGTTTATCCGCGTCGTCTTATTTTAAACTGGATTTTAGGCGCAGATTTTTTTTCTGCAATTTTCTTGTATTTTCTGTAAAGAATTTCCTGAGCGCGCTTTGGTTCCTGCGAGGTAATAGGTTTTCTTGCAATCCACTGGCCGTCGCTTCTAAGCTGATGCGCGTTCATGTTTGAATTTATATATGTATCAAGAGTTTCTTTTATTTCTGCAAAAATATCAGGTTCAAGCACCGGGAACATAAGTTCGATGCGTCGGTCAAGATTTCTGTCCATCCAGTCTGCACTCGACAGATAGATTTCGCTCTGTCCGCTGTTCTTAAAATAGAAGATGCGTTCGTGTTCAAGATAGCGGTCGACAATCGAGATAACCTGGATGTTTTCGCTCATTCCCTTTACCCCGGGAATAAGCATACAGATACCTCGTATGTTAAGAAGAACCTTTACTCCCGCGCGGCTTGCATCGTAAAGTGCATTTATAACTTCTTCGTGTGTGAGCGAGTTCATTTTTGCTATAATCATTCCAGGATTTTCTGGACTTGAGAATCTTATTTCACGCTGAATCATTGCAAGAATGTTTGTCTTTAAATTTACCGGTGCCATGCTTAAAATCTTCATCGGTTGTAATGCAGAGTAACCTGTAACGATGTTAAAGAAAGTCGTCACATCATTTGCAATCAGCTGGTTAGAAGTAAAGAGAGACATGTCGCTGTAGAGGCGGGCGGTTTTTGGATTATAGTTACCCGTCGACAGGTGAACATAGCGTTTTATCGAAGTATCTTCTTTTCTGATTATCATAAGGACTTTCGCATGTACTTTTAAGTTTACGATTCCCTGGATAACGATAGCGCCCGCCTTTTCAAGTTCGTTTGCCCATACGATGTTGCGCTCTTCGTCAAATCTTGCTTTTAATTCTACAAGTACTGTTACCTGCTTTCCATTCTGGGCTGCTTTCTTTAAAGCATTGATGATAGGTGAGTCACTTCCTGTTCTGTAAAGAGTCATTTTTATAGAAATTACATCAGGATCATCTGCAGCATCAGAAATAAATTTTACAACAGGGTTATAGCTTTCATATGGAACGTGTAAAAGAACGTCGTGCTGTTTAAGAACATCCCAGTAAGGTTCTTCTTCCGGCAGACTCTTTGATGCAAAATGTTCCCAGCTTTCAAATTTTAATCTTGAAGTTTCTTCTGATTTTCCGATTTCAAGAAGAACGCCTGGATCGATAAGATTATCACATTCATAAACATCATCCTGTCCAAGATTTAAATTCTGCATGATAAATTTTTTAAGTTCACTGCTGGAGTTATTACAGTTAAGTCTTACTGCAAAAGAAGACTGTCTTTTAACAAGAACTTCTTCCATTGCTTCTATAAAATTACTTCCTGCATCTTCGTCAACAGCAAAATCTGCATCACGTATTACATTAAAAAGCATCGATTCTTTTACTTCAAATCCCGGAAAGAGCGCAGTTCCAAATTCGAGGATGAGATCATCGAGCAGAGTAAACTGTTTGTTTTTTTCATTGCCAGGAAGCCATATAAGTCTTGATACTCCCGTCGGAATCTGTACTACAGCAATTGCAGCCTTCCCTTCTTTTACGAAAAATTCTTTATTAACAGGATTGATATCCTGCATAGGTTTTAAAAGAAATGCTGCATGATAAAGAAGATTATTTATCAGCGGAAAAAAACTTGTGTCAGTTCTTAAAGGAGTTAAAAGCGGGAGATAATTCTGCGCAAACTGTCTTTGACAGAAGTTTTTCTGTTCTGCAGAAAACTGCTCTGGTCTTATATATGTAAAGCCTTCCTTTTCAAGAAGAGGAAAAATTTCTTTTTCAAGACATTCATTTTTTTTATTTACGACTTCATGTGCACGTATTGAAATCTGTTTTAAAAGCTGTGTCGGTGTATAACCCGAAATATCTTTTTTGTGAGGATCAGTTTTCTGCGCGCGTTTTATCGATGCGACGCGTACCTGGAAAAATTCGTTAAAGTTGCTCGTTACAATAGAGAGAAACTGTATTCTTTCTAAAAGCGGAAGCTCACTTCTGCATGCTTCGTATAGAACTCTGTTATTAAATTCTATCCATGAGAGTTCTCTGTTAAAGAAAGTATTTTTTGCCATAGTGTTTCTGTTCCTCCATTTTCTGTCTTTCGTTATGAAAGAACGATTCTATATCCAAAGACATATTCAAAGATATTTGCTTTTTCCTGCAATGCCTGTTTTTCAAGAAGAATGTTGTGGCTCGAACGTGTGTTTATAAAAAGCGTATCATTCTGCTTAGAAATAAAAAGGTCAGAAAGCTTCTGCTGGTGCGCGCGGTCAAGGGCATCTGCAATCCTTAAAATTGCCGTAAGCTTTAAGATAATCATACGGTCGCTTCGAGGCAGGATAGAAAACTGTTCATCATCCTGCGGCAGTGTAGAACCTCGATGAAACTTTGCAATCTGAGCAATGATTGTATTTTCAAACGGGCGAAGCCCAAAGATTTCTGAGTTAGAAATTATGTACTGACTGTGATGCTGGTGGTCGCCGAGTCTTATGAACATTCCGATGTCATGAAGGATTCCTGCAACTTCAAGAAGCATTCTCGTTCTTGCATCAAGTCCAATTTCATCTTTAAGAGTATCAAAAATCTTAAGGCTTACATCACGTACATAAAAAGCGTGTTCAAGATCACCGTGATATTTTCTTAAAAGGTTAATTGCAGAAGCTGTAATCTGAGAATAAAATTCTGACTGCAATTCTTCTGACGGTTTTGAAATCTGACTTATGATAACACCTTCACGGATGTTAGTTTCGAGAACGATGATTTTTTCTACATTAGTCAGCTGGATAAACATTTCATAAATCGAAAGACCAATGTAAAGCGAGCTCGCTTCGTTGTAGTCAATTTTAAATTTTGCAACAAGTTCTTCCGGAGAATATGTTTCGATTTCCTTTACAAACTTTTCATATTCTTTTCTGGATATTTCCCATATTCCGTCGGCAATCTGTCTGCCGTAAGTTTTAGCTGCAAGGCGCGGCTCTCCACCGACAGAGTAAAACTGTTTTACCGTCGACATATCAAGGTCTTCGTTTAGAGAGCCCTTCGTATTTAAAATAAACTGATGAATGTAACGGCGAATGTCATCGTTTGTTGCAGCCGGGAGATTTAAGTTCTGTTCGATACGGATTGTACCGATTTTTAATGAATGTGCGCCGGCCATTTTGCCTTCCTTGATGAGCATCATTTCTGTAGAGCCGCCGCCGACTTCGAGGATAATAGAATCTTCGCTTACATTTTTCTTTGATAAAAGTTTTATCTTGTTGGTAACTGCAAGATACATGAGACGGTTTTCTTCGATTCCGTCTATAACTCTTACTTTAAAACCTGTCTTGATAAAAATACGGTCTGTGATTGGATCAGGATTTTTTGCTTCGCGCAGTGCACTGGTTGCAATTACTAAAGTCTGTTCAGGTTTGATACCCCAGCCTTCAAGCTGTTCTTTAAATCGAGAAAGAATCTGGAGACATAAAACAAGATTTGAGCGTGAGATTGAACCTGTCGTAAAAACATCACGGCCAAGCGCAACAGGGAGCTCAGAAAAATCAAGAACTTCCCAGCCGCCGTTTGTTTTTACCTGAACCACCAGAAGCCTAATTCCGATGGAACCTATTTCGATAACTGCTTCCGGTGTTGCCATAACTTTTCTCCGTTAAAGTTTATCAATCAACATCGAACACTTTCCAGACGGAATAGGTAATGTTTTTTTCTTTTCATCAAGAATGTTGATTGTAAAGTAATAAAGCTTTTCACTTTCCATCTGAATTTCCCATCCGCGCTGACTCTTGTTGCTTAAAATAGTGATGAGATTTCGTTTGAGAGAAAGATTTTCAATACCCATTATTTCGAGGTTAGGAATAATCCAGTCTACAGTTTTACGCGGAAGACTTATAATAAGTCCGATTACGTTTTCTATCATGAGTGCAATCGTAGAAAGTCCTGCTGCCTGTAAATATCTTACGCGCGGGAAATTTGGTTTGCCACGAAGATTTGCTTTTCCTTCTTTTGTAGGAAGATAAGCTTCGAACATATCACCGTTGATTTTTGTATCGTTAGGAGAAAGTCCTTCGAGAATATAATACAGGTGTCTTATCGAACATTCGCGCGCAAGATCAAACCGCTGATATTTTTCAAGACCCTTTATAATCATAAAGTTCATTGTCGGGAAAACACTTCCTCTGTAACCTTCGCCGCTTTCTTTAAAGTCTGGTGAATCTGCAGAAAGAGAAGGGAATGGATGATCAGTTCCGAAAGTTTTTGGATTAGTAAGATGTGCGATGAGCATATCTGCTTTATCTGCATTAGGAATCTCTGCCAGAAGCGGCCAGAATCCTGCTACAGTTTTCTGCGGCAGCATGTTTTCTGATTTATCAAGATCGTGATAGAAACCTGTTTTCTGGTTCCACATCATCGAATTGATTCTTGTTTTAAGAGAGAAGTACATTTTTTTGTACTGGAAGCTCAATTCTTTATCGTTAAGAATATCGCCGAGTGCTGCCATGTGAGTAGCATTGATTGCCATTGCGGCGTTAAAATCTACAGGATAATAAGTTTTGTCACGAGGAGAGTTAAACATTCCGGTTGCTACATGCGGAACAGAATAAAGTCCGTTTGGCTTTTTAAAGTTAGCATCAATCCACTCGATGTACTTCTGTAATACAGGAACAACTTCCTTTACGCGTCTTTTATTTGCAGATTTATGGTAGAGGTTAAATTCGGCCCATGCAAAAAGCGGGAGACCGATGCCTTCTGGATTTGATTTATCGAGGATAGGTTTATTTTTCTTTAAGTCGTACTTCCATCTTATTGCACCGTTCTTTTCCTGTCGTGAATAAAGATAGTCAAGGTTCTGGTTAGCAGGATAATTCCTGTTCGAATATACCAGGAAAAACGATGAGAAAATCGAGTCAAACTGGTTGATTACGTACTGCTTGTCTTCCGGATAAACAAAATATCCGTCCGGATCCGGCTCGCCTGATTTAGGATTAATCCAGAAATCACCCAGCCAGTTCCAAGTTTTGTTGTAAATATCTACAAAATCCTGATCATAGAAATGGATTTTTGGGAAATCTTTTTTGTTCACAAAAACTCCTGTCTGCTCATGTCAAACCGCAAACCCTCATTACGGATTTCGGTATTTGACCGAGTGAAAAACTTTTATAATTATATCACAAATTTATCAAATTTACTCATAAAATTTAAAAAAATTTCATAAATTTGAGAATTTCCTGTTAAAAATCGCTTTTTAACCTATTCAGTGCTGGTTTCGCCTGCAGCTTCCGTGGCAGTTCCAGCTGTCAAATCGCGGTAATAAAGCTTGACGATTTCATGCTGTGACTTGTGCCTTGATTTTAAGAGAAGGCCCTTCATAGAAGCTCTGTATACATAGCCCGACGAGTTGTAAATTTCAAACTGCGGGTCTGTCCTGAAGTCCATATTGTAAATCTGGATGCGTACGAAAGGATTTACACCGGTCAGGATAACATAATGCGTAAGTCCGAGCGGGAAGTCGATGTCTACATAAAGCGTGCGGTTTTCGTCTATCGTAATGTTTACTTCGCGTGCAATAGTCCATGCCCACACAGGTGTGCCTTCTATCATGCGTATCTTCTCAAAATGAGGATAGAACGTGTTATGATGAACTACAGCCGGGTAAATCTCGCAGAGCGTTCTAAGATCAAGTCCTGCAAGGTCCGAAAGATATGAGTTAACGATTAAATAACCGCATTTTTCGATTGTTTCTGAGCTTGTTGCAAGACCATACTGGATAAAAGCATCTCCTGCTTCTACAGCCTGGATTACAGGAAGGTTAATGTCATCTTCTGCAACATGAATTCTCTGGTTATCAAGCTTGCACGAGTCAGAAATCTTCTTTACACATGGTTCAAGAACCGGTTCAAGGCGTTCTGCAAGTTCAGAGCCTTCGATTTTTAAAGTTGAATAAACTCTAAGAATTCCGGTTGCCTGTGCAACTGTAAAATTATTGTTTGTAAGACTTGCAGGCAGCGAAAGTACGCGTGCAACATTAGGGTCGTTTTCATTTATAAGGAAATACTGTGCAATGTAATCGGTTGAAAAAACATCGCATGACGAAGCAGAAATTGCCTGTAAAATCATGTTCTTGTAGTTTTCCATCTGAATCTGTAAGCCCGGTGCAACCTTTGCAAGACCGCCAAAGAACGGGGCAGAAAGGAAAGTACGTTTTGTTCCCTTTATAAATACATCCGGAACAGTATTTAAAGCTTCATTATATCTTCCGGCCTTTCCCATGATTGCCGCATAGGAAATTACAGTCTGTTCAGTAAGACCTGCAGTAAACGTAACGTCGCTCTGGCTCTGTCTCATAAACTCAGAAATAATTGTCGAACTGAGTGATTCGATGGAATTATCAAATTCTGCCTTTGAAGCACCTGCAATTTCTGCTGCAGCGTCAATCGAGAATTCTGCCTGTTTAACAAAAGTACTGTATCGTGCAAATTTAGAATTCTGCAGGAGAACGAGTCTGTTATTGTCTAAGTGAGGTGCTACGAGAGAGTAAGTCGAGTTTCTTCCTTCAAGGATTGCCTGTTTTGCCTTCTGTTCAGTAAAAGAAAAACCGCTTAACGGCTTTGCAGAAATTGAAACATGGGTTATTTTTTCAGGAAATTCTCCCGTAATCATGAGGGGAGATTTTTCTGACATATCAGTAAGTGCAAAAGTAATCTTTATGTTGTCAGAAAAGAGGAGTGTAAGCGAGAGATCTGTTTCTTCATAGTCTTTGAGAAAAGCCTTTTTTGTGCTACCATTTATCGTGTATTCCAGCGGATTGTTGTCATCGGCGGTAAACTGAATTCCGTTATAAGCAACCTGAAACTGGTTCTTTAACTTTGTTTTTCCGGGAGTGTTTTCTGCCTCTATAAGTGTAACCCTCATTGAATGAATGGTTTTTCTTATGATAGAATCGCTTCTAAATTGAATTACAAAAATGCCGACAATAATAGCGGCGTAAAGGACAAATAGCCCGAGTGACTTTCTAACTACATGATTACGCATTTTGTCTAGTTTATAAAACTAACACGGGAAAATCAACTATTTGAACACTATTTATAGGTAAAAGATGTTAAAAAATATGAAAATTAAGGAAATTCCGATGAAAATCGCAGGTTTTAGAATGATAAAAAAGATATCTGCCGTATTGTGTGTCTGGGGTATTTTTTCGGCAGCAGTTTTTGCAGCAGATGCAAAATCTACCGGCAAAGCCCAGGAGACTCAGAAGACAACTTCTGCAGCTAAATCGCAGAATCCAAAAGTAAAATTCGTACAGGAGCTTCAGTCGCTTCTTAATTCCGGCAAAATAGACGAAGCAATTTCGTCTTTTGACAGCCTTGATGAAAAATTAAAGGACGATGAAGGGCTTTTAATGATAAAGGCTTCACTTTTAATTTCTGCAGCAAGAACAGCAGAAGCTTCAGAAGTTTTATCCCGTCTTGAACAGAAAAATCCTTCTAACATTGATGTACTTGAAATGAAAATCATCGCGGCAAAAGCAGGCGGTGATAAAACTAAGGCGCAGAAAAATGCAGCAATTTCAAAAGTTCTTGCACTCGATCCAAACAACACGACTGCAAACATCGAGCTTGCACAGGAAAATGTACTGCAGAGAAAATACAAGACAGCAAGAACTTATTATCAGAAGGCACTCGTAAAATCTCCTGAAGATCAGAATGCGCTTTTCGGTTACGGACAGACTTCTTATTACCTTAACGATATCGAAGAAGCAAAAAAAGCATTTAACAAAATGCTTGAGATAAATCCAAACGATGCAATCGCATATCAGTATCTTGGAAAACTCGAAGCAGAAGATGACAGATATAAATATGCAGTTGAATATGTTCAGAAAGCAATCGCAATCGAAAATGACAATTACGAATTTTATATGGACCTCGGAACGTATTCGCGCTTTTTAGGAAAATTTGATGATGCAGAAAAAGCATGGACAAAAGCAATTTCTATAAATCCGGATTACTTTCTTGCATACGCATATCGTGCAGGTCTTTATGATGAACAGAATAAATTTGATAAGGCTTTAAAAGATTACCGCAAGGTTGTAGAAACAAATCCAAAATATTATTTTGCATATGAAGCACTCGGTATACTTGCATGGCACGAAGGAAACTGGGACGAAGCAAGAGCCTCATTTGAAAAAGCATATTCATATAACAAAGAAAATGTTTCTTACCCTCTCATGATTTTTGCCTGCTGGAATAAAGCAGGCAATTACCAGAAAGGAAAAATGTTTCTGGAAACTGTAATGAAAGGAATGTCAGATAAGACAACTCTTGCGTTCCAGATGATAAGAATGTATCACGACATGGGACCTGGAAATGCAGAAACAGACATTGCATTAAAAATTCAAAAAGAAGATAAAACAAATGTACGCGGAAAAATGCTTTATTATTTTGCGCTTTATTATGAATTAAAGAATAAAGAACAGCTTGCTCTAAAATATTACGGAGAAGTAAAGAACATGCAGAGTCCGATGTTTTTTGAATATCGTCTTGCAGAATGGAGCCTTGAAAAATGAGCAGCACAAAAAAAGTTTTAACGCTTGGTGACAGAAAAATTACATTGATCGGAACGGCACATGTTTCAAAAGAAAGTATAGAAGAAGTTAAAAACGAAATTACATCAGAAAAACCAGACTGCGTTGCAATCGAACTTGACGAACGCCGTTACAGTTCGATGACAGACCCGGAAAGCTGGAAAAATCTTGATATCATAAAAGTTTTAAAACGCCACGAAGGTTTTTTAATGCTTGCAAATCTTGTGCTTGGTTCATTTCAGAAACGCATGGGAAAAAACATCGGTGTAAAACCGGGTGACGAAATGATGGCTGCAATAAAATGTGCAGAAGAAAACGGTATTCCGTTTACACTTGTAGACAGACCAATACAGATAACTCTTCGCCGTGCATGGGCAAAAAATTCTTTTTTCGGAAAGTGCAAACTTCTTGCTTCTCTTATTGCAAGTGCATTTGACAGAGAAGAAGTTTCAGAAGATCAGATAGAAAGTTTAAAGAAGCAGAACGAGATGGATACGATGATGGGAGAGCTTGCAGAGTTTTTGCCGACCGTAAAAGAAGTTCTTATCGATGAACGCGACAGATATCTTGCAACTCACATATGGAACTCTGACGGTAAAAATGTTGTTGCAGTTTTAGGTGCGGGGCATCTTCCTGGTGTTGAGTCTTATTTAGAAAAGATAAACGACGCAAAGGCTGTAACAGATACATCAGATATAGAAAATGTTCCTTCTGGTTCTGGTGCAGGAAAAATAATCGGCTGGACAATCCCTGTAATCATCGCAGGCCTTATTGCGGCAGGATTTATTTTTGGCGGAAAGAAAGTAGGAAGCGACATGCTTGTAAGCTGGATTCTCTGGAACGGCATCCTTGCCTCACTCGGAACAGTTCTTTCTCTCGGGCATCCGGTTACGATTTTAGTTGCATTTGCCGGAGCGCCTTTAACATCGCTGTGCCCTTTAATCGGTGTAGGATTTTTAACGGGAATCGTTCAGGCGGTTGTCTGTAAGCCAAAGGTTTCTGATATGGAAAATCTTCAGGACGATGCGCTTTCTGTTAAAGGCTGGTATAAAAACAGAATAATCCGCGTGCTTATAGTATTTATTTTATCATCACTTGGTTCTACAATCGGAACATTTGCAGCAGGAGCAGATATCGTTTCGCTTCTTTCTAATCTCGGAATACGTTAGCTGTTTCATCTAAATTATTTTTTTGCTGCAAAAGAATTCTTGATAACCGCACTTATATCACACACTTGTGTAATGCCTTCATCTTTTTCGGGTGCAAGAATTTTTTTGTACCCGAGGCTTGCTGCAGTTTTTGCCCTCTGCTTTATTCTTGCAACAGGTCTTATCTCTCCTGCAAGACTTAATTCTCCGATTAAAACAGTATCTTTTAAAACCGGAACTCCTGTTCTTGCAGAATAGAGACTTGCTGCAAGAGCTGTATCAATTGCACTTTCTGTAAGACGCATTCCGCCTGCAACATTTATATAAATATCCTGATCAGAAAATCTCAAGCCTGTTCTCTTTTCTAAAACTGCAGCAACCCTGCTTACTCTGTTAGAGTCAATCTTGTCACTGTAAACTCTTGTCATCGAAGATTTTGCAGGAACAGTTAGTGCCTGTATTTCTACTAAGAAAACTCTTGTTCCTTCAAACACTGCAGTAACAGCAACTCCGTTTGGAATTTCTCCTTCGCGTCGTGTTAAAAACATTGTGCTCGGATCATCTACTGTTTCAAGCCCTGAAGGAGTCATTTCAAAAATTCCAAGTTCATCAACAGAACCAAAACGATTTTTATAAGCGCGCAAAAATCTTATTTCATCATTATTGCGTTCAAAAGAAATTACAGTATCAACCATATGCTCTAAAGCTTTTGGTCCTGCAATGTTTCCATCTTTTGTTACGTGACATGTCATTATTAAAACGCTGTCGTTTTCTTTTACCCATCCGACAAGTTCATTCGTGCAGTACTTCAATTGATTTACTGTTCCTGGTATTATTCCGCCTTCGATAGAATACACAGTCTGAATCGAATCAATAATCACGAGAGAAGGTTTTAATTCGTTTACTGCATCCGTTATATCTTCAAGCCTCATCGTGCACATTATTTTTATTGAACTTGTATCAAGACTAAGCCTGTCTGCTCGTGCTTTAATCTGACTTGCAGATTCTTCTCCAGAAACATAAAGGACAGTTGTGTTATTCAGCTTGGAACATAAAGAAGCAGTCTGCAGAAGCAGAGTTGATTTTCCTATACCAGGTTCACCGCCGAGTAAAATTGCAGAACGTTTTACAGCGCCGTTTCCACCAAGCACCCGGTCAAATTCTTTTATGCCTGTAGAAAATCTGTCGTCGTTCATTGCATAAACATCAGAAAGCGCAATCGGTTTTACTTTTACTGCAATGTTTCCGGGAGCAACAGAAGAAAGTGCATTAGGATCGTGAATGCATTCTTCCATCGTGTTCCAGCTTCCACACTCAGGGCATCGGCCAAGCCATTTAGGCTGCGTAAAGCCGCACTCTGAACATTTATAACTTACCTGTATTTTTTTCTTAGCCATACTTACCGCCTTGATTTATTCCGTCTTTAATACGAAAAAGCATCGATTTCTGCTTTCTTTTTTTCTGTCGTTTCGATTATCGCAAAAACCCTGTTTGGGGCGCACAAAAGCCACTGTCCGGGCCTTGAAATAAACCCCTGATGCACGCAGAGCTTGTTTTTACATGCTGAATCTACCACAAAAACCTTCGAATTTTCGACTTTAAATTCAGTTTTTCCTGCAATTCCATCTATGACAATTTCCTTATTTTCTGTCATGGAATATTCAAAATCTTCTGTCGGAGTGGAAATTCGTAATACTTTTTTACCCCCGGATATTACGATACTACCAAATGAGGTGAATATAATACCACAAAAAATGAGAAAAACAAAAAAATCTGCAGGTTTTAAAAAAAATTTTAAATTTCGTATTGACATATTTGTTTACAAATAGTATTTTAAGGTTAGCTTGTAAATAAGCTGATAAACTCTCTCCGATGTCCAGCTTGCTGGACAGTAGAGCTCTTGGACGGCGTTGCTATTCGAGAGCTCTATTTTTTTGCCCTGCGAGATTTTAAGCATTTTTGCTCAAGGTCTGCAGGGCAGTTTTATTTAACGGTTATTTTGTATAGACAGTTCCAGGCGGAACGGATTTAGTAACCCATGTGTTTCCGCCGATTGTAGAATCGTGGCCAATTACGGTTTCGCCACCGAGAATCGTAGCTCCGGCATATATCGTAACATTATCTTCGACAGTAGGATGCCTTTTAGTGCTTTTAAGCTCTTTTTTGACACTCAAAGCACCGAGTGTAACGCCCTGGTAGATTTTGACATTATTGCCGATAATCGTTGTTTCGCCGATTACGATGCCGGTTCCGTGGTCAATAAAGAATGATTCGCCGATTGTTGCTCCCGGATGGATATCGATACCGGTTTTGCCGTGTACGTGCTCACTCATTATACGCGGAATGATTGCAACCCCGTTTTTATGGAGGAAATGAGCAATTCTGTAAACAACGATTGCTTCAAGTCCAGGGTATGAAAGGATAACTTCTTCGTTACTCTTTGCTGCAGGATCCCCAGCAACTGCTGCCTGTACATCAAGCTGAATTTTGCGTCTTAATTCAGGAATTTCTGTGATAAGGGCAAAAACAACCTTTTCTGCAAGCTTGTAGCAGTGTGAGTTTTCGACGTCAGATTTATTATAGTCGTCATTGTCGCAATTATTCTGTGATACGACAAAAACGAGTGCTTTCTGGATTTCTGAAGTAAGAACGGAAATTATTCTATTAATATGCATTCCGGTTATATAGCGGAGGTTTCCGGCATTGATATCTTCGTCATATTTAAAGCCTGGAAAAATCAGAAACTGCAGATCCTGAAGGACAGAAACAACATTCTGCCTGTTCGGAAAATTTTCTGCACCCGAGCGGTTTATCCCGCCATATTTTTCGTATGAGTCCATGACTCCGTCAATTAATTTGTCTATGTCCATATTTTTTCCTATGCTGAATTTACACAAACCCGGGCATTTTTTTCCTGAATCCCGGACTTCCTTTAATAAAATCGTTTACTTCAATATAATGCAATTCATTCAATACGACAACTGTAAAAGAGGTTTTTAAGGACCTGATGTTTTAATGTATATTTATGAAAATATTTCAAGAGTTTTTACGCAAAAAAAATTTGCATATATATATATAATATAATTGAAAAAAGAGTGAGAGAGAATAAAAAGTTGGAGAATAATATGAAAAAGTTTTTACGTTTTTCTGTCTGTTTAGTTTTTGTTCTGGCTGTATGTTTTACATCTGGTTGTAAAAGTCCAAGTGGTTCTTCTGGTAGTGGTGGGGCTACGGTTAAAGCAAGTTTGGGTAGTTCAGTTGATAAGGCAGTAGTTGGTTCAGAGGTTTTTATTGAAGGTCGTACTGTAGAAATTTATGCAAAGTGGATATGCGATCACGAAGTAACTCAAAAAGAGTTTAAAGATGTGATGGGGAGAAATCCATCGCACGAATATAATTATGGTAGTGGTGATAGTTATCCTACATATAATGTCAGTTGGTATGAAGCGATTATGTATTGCAATAAAAGAAGTCTTCAAGAGCATCTTACCCCGTGTTATAAAATTAAAATGGCAAATAATACATCAGCTTATTCAACTGATCCTGATGACTGGGGAACAATCCCTAACAGTAGTGGCGATTCAAGATGGAATGGTGTAATCTGTGATTTTATGGCAGATGGATACAGACTTCTTACAGAAGCAGAGTGGGAGTATGCTGCTCGTGGGGGAACAATACTTTCCACAGATCAATACAGTGGAACAAATGACATATCTGAAGTCAAAAAATATGCTTGGTATGATTTCAATTCTAATGGTGTAAGTCATGAGGTAAAAACAAGATTACCTAATGCTCTTTACCTTTATGATATGACTGGTAATATAGATGAGTGGTGCTGGGATTGGTATGACACTATTACGACTTCAACTCCTTCTACTGGAGGTCCTGAAACAAATATGAGTCAGCGTGTAGTGAGAGGTGGACATTTTGCATATTTGGTGACCGTAAATCATCGGTCTTTTGGTGGGTCAGCTGGCTTTAATCCTTGTACTGGCTTTCGAGTTTGTCGTAGCGCTCAGTAATAAAAAGCCAGATTTTGCAATAAATCTCATAGTGTAAAGCAAATATGATATAGTCCGAAGGCGTTTTCGTTTTTGGGCTATATTTTTTCCTGTTTCTAAGAAATTTCAGCCAGTTGAATTTATCAATATAAAGTACAGTTATTGTAATAAAAAAAAATCAAAAAGACAAATGTATTGTGATGGGTAAGTGCAGGATAAAAGCGGCCGGGTTTATTTTACGAGTTTTTCAACTTCTTCGGCAGACATCCCGAGTGATTTTGATATGAGCTCAGAGGCAGCTTCTTTCGAGGCTGCCTTTTATCCTCTAAAATTCCCTAGTCAAACTCTTCTATACTATGTTATAATTATTTATTATTGCCAAGTTTTCTTGAATTTTGTTTTATACCATACTTTTTGAGGGTTTGATTTTGGATAGACATACTCGTAAAAGAAACAAGCCTTTAACCTGTTCATTTTTTGCAATTCTTGCCTTTATTTTTTCTCTTGTCTCATGTGATAATTTTAATAAGCCGGTAAGGGAGTGGTTTGACTACTATACCAATACTGCTGGAATAGGAGAAATGGCTGTTCCAGAATCTATTGGTACCTGGAATGGAATGCCGGTAATAGAAAGCGACAGTGATAAAGAAATAATATTTTATCTTAGAAATCCAAAAAATTATACGCTTCTTACTGAATGTAAGTACAGTGATTCAAACCCATGTGGTGTTATTGCACAGGATGCCGCTGATAAATCCCGTATAAAAATGCTCTTAGAAGCAAATGATTTAGTTACCTACGAAAAAAATTATCCGGATGATAAAATTATTTCAGGAATAATAACTCTTCAAGTTGATGATGGCCGTCCGGCATTTGATGAGCTTTTTTCTTTTTCTATTCTTGTAAATACTGCTCCTCCGCCCATAAGAGGGGTTACGCTGCAATTGAGTGAAAATAACTCTGGAACATATATTCTCTGTTTTTACGCTCCGATAACTAATGGAACAGTACATATTGATACAAAAAAGATTTATATAAACAGCGAGTGTTATGATTTTGGAACAAATGGAAAGCCTGTTAATAAAACAGGCATAACTGATTCTGACCCTCAGTTTATTACGATAACAAATCCTTTAACACAGCTTTATCCGATTAAAAATACATCTATAACTTTTTCTGGCAATGACAACGCACCAGCTAACTATGCAGCATGTTATTATGATACAAAAATTCCTGCAGATTATTCCGGTCAGATGAACTACACGGTAAGTCTAAAAGATGATTATGGATTTGAATCTAAAGAAAGAATTACAAATTCTATACGCATATTAAAAAATCCTGTTATAAATGTGAGTACAGGTATTTACAATGCAGATCCTGATACAAAAAAATATACGGTAAGAATTTCGCATGATGGAAAAGATACATCAGGAAATTCTATCGGTGGAAATGCAACTGTTTATTACACTGTTACAGAAACATCCGGTTTAACTCCGTTTGAAGGAAGTTCTACTCTTGAAGGTTCTGCAAGCGGAACTGCCGACATACAATTAGGAAAGGGAACATATACAATTACAACTTATGCATCAAAGCTTGATTTTATTGAAAGTGATACTGTTACAGCAGCAAATGTCGTTATTAAAGAACCAGCTGTCTTTTATGTTGATGGTAGTAATGGTAAAGATGATAAAGCAGCTTATGACGGAAGCTTAAATAAGCCGTTTAAAACAATAAACAGAGCTCTTGCAGCATTTAGGACTGCGCTTACAGCAGATAACTCAATAATTAAATGCACGATTTATTTGAAGAGTAATATTACTTTGACAAGTGAGGAATACTCTGAAGGTATATCAGGAATAACAGGTTTTAACGGTAAAACTATAGAGATAGCAGGAAAGAACACCACAAAAATAATAGATGGAGCTAATTATAGTTATAATGCGGAGAGACAACTTGGAGAAGGAGCGGCTCATAATAGTGCCTTTTATATTGCAGAAGGAAATTCTCTTATATTAAATAATATTGAAATAACAAAATATGACGGAACTTACGGGGCCATAATAGAAAATAGTGGAATTTTGACTCTTGATAATTTTAAAATTCAAAACAACCATTTTACTGCTATTTTTAATGAAGGCTCTCTTGTTTTTAAGAGAAGTGTTGTAATAAGCGATAATACCGTAATGACAACAGGAATTAATGGTGGTGACTATGTAGACTCTAATGTTGTATTATGGAACGGTTCAACAATAGATGCTTCAGAACTTTCATCTGGCAGTAATATTAGAATTGGAGTTGGATACGATACTGCTCCAATAATAGGTACCCCGACATTAATCGCAACAGGTTTCCCTTCTGGATTACGCCCATGGAATATTTTTACAAGTGACGAAAATGATTATTTCATTGACTACGACAGCGAAGATCATACTAAAGTTATGCTTAAAAAAGCAGGTTCCTCAATCGAAATCGGTGGCTTTGATAACCTTACAGTTGATGTTACAAGTTCAACTGGTACTGTAAACTTTAAAGCTCATGAAGGACAGTTTACAGCGCTTACAGTCGAAAACTTAAAATGCGGTTTTGATACTGTTCCAGAAGCAGAATATGATGCAGTCTTAAAAGAAGACGGAAGTATAGACGTAGACATTTCTTCATTACAGTCGGGATCGTATGTATTAAATGCTACGGTTGTTTACAACGGTTCAACTCATTTATTGAACCTTCCGTTTACAAAATAAAAAGAGGAGCGCGGTTTATGAAATATTTTATTTTTAGTTTTATGCTGAATTTATTCAAAAAACTTAGAAAGCTTGTGCCTTTTATGGCCGCATTTGTAATAAGCGCTTTTCTTTTTTCGTGCAATAATATTTTTGATACACAGAAAAACGATGCCTCTGCAGTAAATTATGACGGCGAAGGGTATATTTTAACTGGAATAATAACTATGCAGAATGCAAATGCAGCCGAAGCAAGAATGGCAGTTCCTGATATTTCAGGAATTGATTTAGATAATACAACCGATTATGAATGTAAAATTTATTTAGATGGACAAGAAAAATCTGTTAGTGTGTCGAACCGTGTATTTTCTCTTGGGCTAAATTCTGGTGATAACCTTGTTAAGGTTGTAGTTGAAAAGAAAATATCCTCTCTTTTAGGTAATTATAATTTGCCGGTTTTACAGTCTGAAAAAACTGTTAAAATCAGTAATGATGCGCCACATACCCTGAGTGAAAAATTTGTTTTAAGTCCGATTCAGGATGGGGGAGATTCGTACGGTATGAGTCTGGAATTGAACGTCCCCGACTCAGTTGGTTTCATAACTGCAACTTTGCTTGATGAGGATCCTTCTAAAGTTCAAAGTTGGACAAACGGAATTGGAAATGTGACCTGTGAAGTAGCTAAGCCTAATTTTGCAGAACATCCTACCCTTATTAATATCGTGGGTTCTATGGTAGCAGGATCGTATAAAATTCAATTTGATTTTTATGACAGTAAAGAAGAAAAAAATATTTTGTACAGCACAGAACAGGTTATAGAACTTTTTGAAAATCTTTCAACAACAAAATGGCGGGATACAACGGTAAATAGTTCAGGCAAGCCATCCCCAATTAATAATAGTACCGGCCAATTTGTTCTTACAGACGAAATTCTTGAAGATTTTGCTAACACAACAATTTATGTAGACCCTGTTCGTGGGCTTGATATAAATGGCGGTACATATTACGGAAAATTAAAGACACTTCAGAAGGCCGTTGATACAGCAATTCTTAGAAACGGAATAAAATCCGGCTCAGAAGAATTTAATATTTTACTTTGCGGGGATGTAGAACTTGACCAAAGACAAAATATTGATATTGACTGCAGTTCTAAAGCACTTAAGCTTAATATAAAATGTGATTCAACAGATACATCTGTCGTCCGAAGAATATATGGCCGCACTGGACAGGAGCGTGCTTTAATAAAAATTAAAGGGAAAAGTAAAAGCGACACAATAATAAATTTTGAAAAAATTCTTATTCTCAGCCAACAGAATACAACAACTTCTGCAGAAAACGAAAATCAGGGTGGCGGATTTTATGTTAACAACGCAAAACTTACTTTAACCAGATGTAATGTCTGCTCTCATGAAGCAAAGTTGGGTGCAGGAATTTACTGTGATACGGGAGCAGAGGTTATTGCAGAGTCTGGTTCATATATTGCTTCGAATAATTATAATATTGATTTAACTGATAGAATAGGTGGTGGTATTTATGCTGCAGGCGCTGTTACTGTAAAGTGCCAGATGGAAGAGAATAAGGCCCAATATGGTAGTGGAATCTATGTTACTTCGGATGAAAATGCAAAAATAACGTTTGATGATAATGCAGAGTTAAAATACGGTACATATCAAAGTAACGGCAATACAATTATGAAAAATGATGTCTTCTTAAAAAGTGGTAAGAAGGTTACAGTTGGAACAGGTCTTACAAAAACATCTGTTGCATATTTAACTCCAGAAACACCTGCAAGAAATCTAGAAGTGCTCTCTTCTGCTTCAACTAAGTTTAATACTTCTTATGCAGCAGATTCATACAAGATAGATAACAGCACTAAGCTTTCACTTGCTAATATTGTTACAGATATTTATGTAGGCACAAGGACCGTTAATGGTAAAACCTATGCAGCCGCAGATCCAAGTGGAAATACAAAAGACAGTTCTACCTGGAAACATTATAATTCCAGTTCAACGTATTTTCAAACTCATCCTCTGACAAGTATCGAAAAAGCTTTGCAGTTTATAACATGGCAGGGCAGCAATGAAGAATATAAAATTTATATAACTGGAACTCTAAATGGAGCACAGACTATTGCAAATAGCAGCAACGCAAATAATCCGATTACACTTACAAAAAATACAAATATAAAAAAATTAACGCTTGCTGGAGCAAGCAGCGGTACGCTGGACGGTGGTTTTGCAAAAGGTACAGGCGGTAATTCTGATAAAATCGGAACAACACTTACAATTGATACTGCTGTTCCTGTTGTTATTTCATCACTTACAATCAAAAATGGATATCAGCCACAGGGAAATGGCGGTTCATTATATATAGTAAATTCGTCTGCAGATGTTACTCTTGCTTCATCATCTACTGTTAGTTTAGGTAAGGCAAATAAAGGTGGCTGTATATACAATAAAGGAACTCTTACAATACAGAGTGGGGCTACGGTAAGAGAAGGAGAAGCTCTTGTTTATAGCGATGTAGCCTGTGGTGGAGGTATATACAACGAAAAAACTCTCAATATGGAAGGTGGTTCTGTTCTATATTGCAAAGCAGGTCCCGAGGAGAATGATACAGTTGGAGATGGAGCTGGTGTTTATCTTGCAGGAAGTAATGCTGTCTTTTATATGACTGGTGGTTATATCGGTAACGGAGTGGTTGCAAAAGGTAATGGTGGTGGAATCTATGCAGATACTGGCTCAAAAGTTTTTATGTCAGGGACTGCGTGCGTTGGACTTTCTAATTCCAATGCAACTGCAGACAGTGGTAACCGATACTGCGAGGCAGAATTGGGAGGAGGGATTTATTCTAATGCAGCAAGTATTTATATAGGATATACAGACGAATCTAATATAGATGACGATTTTGGTGGTGGCATAAGATATAATTATGCAACAAGTACAGCTGGTGGTGGTGGGGCAATTTATGCTAATGCGATTGCCGGTAATTCGGGCAGCGTTAAAATGGCTGCAGGAGTTATTAAACATAATGCTGCCTACACAAAGGGTGGTGCGGTTTACCTGAATAAAGTTTCGTCATATAGTGCACCTTTTACCTTTATAGGAGGAGAGATATCTTCTAATGAAGTTAAAAATACAACAAGTGGAACTGGTGGAGCATTTTATGTAAATGGCCAACTTACTGTGGGGAATATACTTACTTTAGATATTACTATGACATCTACAGGCGATAAAAAAAATGATATTTATTTAGCAGGCAGCGGTAAAATAATAAATACAGGTATAACCACTGATACGGCAAAATTTTCTAATATCCTGGTTAAACCAAATTCTTATAGTGATGGTAGGGCTATTATTACAAAAGATGTTAATTGTGCAGAAACCACCTTTAAGGATAATATGTCGCGTTTTAAAATACCTTTGCCAGCATCTGGTGCCTACTGGTCACTTAAAGATACAGGAAACTTACAAAAAGGGTTGGTTGTTACAACTACAGAGCTTGCTTCTGCAATTCAAAATGTTAAGCAGGACGGCGAAAAAATAATTTTAACAGGCTCTGGTACTATAAATTCTCTATCTTCAATTTTCAACAGTTTATCATATAAGATAAGCGTTGATATATCAAATTATACAGGTTATGAAACATACATAGAGAATTTGCTTCAAAATCCAAAAATTCAAGAAGTTACAATGCGTACTGAGCAATTGTCAAGTGGATGGATATTTCATAAAGATGACGACAGTACTGCAAACTGTTGCATCGATTTAGAAACAATACATCTAACTGGTAATCCGGAATCAGAACCATACGGCATGGGGCAACTAAATCTGTTTAAAAATCTTTCAAAATTGGAAAAAATTTATTATGACGATGGGGTTACGACAGCTTATATAGGTGGAGGTTTTATGCACTCAAGCTATTTAGAAAATACAATTGATCTTTTCCTTCCTGTTTCGGTTGAAAATCTAATAATTTTTAATCCACCTGCTGCAAGTTTTGGTCAAATTTGTTTTCATTATTCTGGTAGTTTGTCTCAACTAAAGAATATAAATGTTTCTGTAACGCATCCGAATAACCATAATGGTGATAAACTGATGTTTTTTTATAATAATGGTCTTGATTTATCAACATTTTGGACAAAAGGTAATAATGTTACAACAGGAACCTGGGAGTAATATGTAAAGTTCCGGTTCCCACCCTGATTAAAATGAAAGAACTCTTTTAAAATCGCCCGTATAACCCCAATTTCCCATCTTCTTTTGAGGCTGCCTTTTATCCCCTAAAATTCCCTAGTCAAACTCTTCTATACTATGTTATAATTATTTATTATTGCCAAGTTTTCTTGAATTTTGTTTTATACCATACTTTTTGAGGGTTTGATTTTGGATAGACATACTTGTAAAAGAAACAAGGCTTTAACCTGTTCATTTTTTGCAATTCTTGCCTTTATTTTTTTTCTTGTCTCATGCGATAATTTTAACAAGCCGGTAAGGGCATGGTTTAAGTATTATACAGAAGAAGCTTCTGTAGGTATGGTTGATGTACTTGAACCAATCGGCAGCTATTCTGGAATTACGTGTGTAGAAAGTAACGGCAATAAAGAAGTTAAGCTTTACCTTAGAAATCCTATGGAATATACGCTTGTATCTGCGTATGAATTTGATGATTCGAGATTAGAGGGTGTAGGGTCTGCTGATAGAGTTTCTATTACACAGTCTGATGATAAAAATTGCCTGACACTTACTTTTTCTAAAGCATTTCTTGAAGCAGTTGAAAAATCTGATTTTTTTGTATTGGATTCTCAGGGAAATGATACAGATAGGCAGCAGAAAAATCTTTCCGGAAATATAAGTTTTCATACTGTCGATGCGGCACCAAGAACTTTTAATCCATATCATATTTCTGTAATTGTAAACTCTGCACCACCGAGAATGCGTGATGCAATGTTCCAATATGATAAATCTGATTCTGACAGGCAGTATGTTGTCTGTTTTAAAATCCCTAATTTAAATAATACTGTTCACCAGAAAGATACAAAAACACTTGTTATAAATGGAGAAACTTATAACGTTTCTTTTGGAAGTTCTGTAGATATAACCCCACAGGATGGGAAGCTTAAAACTGAAAAACCTTCTGGTCTGTGTAATCTTAATTTACAAACTTCACTTTTTACATCTGAAAATGGTTATATTGATTTTTATTATCTGACAGGAATTGATCCTACAGATGACAGAAAAACTGTTAACATTGCTCTTACAGATGATTACGGTTTTAAAACCGAGGTTGTAGTTTCTAACAGCACGGGAAAGCTTATCCAGCCAACTTTAAGTGTTACAGATGGCAATACATATCAGGTAAATGAAACGGATGGAATTTATCCTCTTGTTATAAGTCATACTGGTGAATCAACGAAATATGATGAAGATGGAAATCAGGTATCTGGAGACAGATGTTCTAAACCTAATATTTTTTATAAGCTTTATAAAGATGGTGTTTCAGGTGTATTTAAGGAAGGAAGCGGAGCCGCACCTTTAACTGTTAATCTTGAGAAAGGTAAATACTATGTAGAAACTTATGCCTACGCAGATGCGTTTGTAGACAGCGATAGGGCCACGGGATTTGCTGCAGAGTCAGGTAATGAGGTTACCATAAAAGGTTCTTTAACTTACTATGTAAAAAATACAGGAAGTGATATTGCGGTATCTGGCAACGGTTCTAAAAAGAAACCGTACAGAACGATACAGAAGTGTATAGAGGAATTTTATTTAGATTATGTCGCATATAGTCATGATAATGATACAGTGCATACTATAGAAATGCTTTCTGATTTGAAAGCACAGGATGGTGATATTTTTGTAGAAGAGTCTTTTGTCCGTTTTTACAACCATGGGCCTGTCAGTGCTGATTATAAATTTGTTGTAAACGGTCATGGATATACAATTGATGCTTCTAAAAAAGGTCGCGTACTTATGACAGGTGCACACCATTCTCGAATTGAATTTAATAATGTAAATTTTACTGGCGGTTTACAAGAAACTGGTGGCGGAATACGTCATCAGGGTGGTACATTAACTATTAACGGCGGAAGTATAACAGGCTGCCATGCAAACGAAAATGGTGGTGCCTTATATATTTGGGAAGGCAAACCTGCACACTTTAATGGAGTTACAATTACAGGTAATACTGCAGGACAAAATGGTGGTGGTGTTTATACTGAACAAGGTACTCTAAACCTCTATGGTAACTGTAACATAACCGGTAACACAGTAAATGATGTCCCTTCAAATTTATATCTTCTAACAGATAAAACAATCTCCATCGGTCAATACTTTTCCGGTCGCGTGGGCGTTACAACACAAAAAACTCCTGTAGCTGGCGAACCTGTAGTAATTACAAAAGACTTTTCTAATAATGCCACTGGTAAACCGTGGGAAAGATTTTTCCCGGATGATCCGAACCAGGGTGTAATAATATATAATAAGCCAGATGAGACAGAAGCTGTTCTTTCTGTAAGCAGTTCATTAATTTCTGCATATAACGGAGAAAAAATTATTGTTTCATGTACAGAAACTGTAAACCTCAACGGTTCGATTTCTGTTTCTGTAGTCGATGAAGGTGGTACTGATATTACTTCACAATGTACTTTTGTAAATCGTATTATCTTTTATAAATCAGATCCTTTGTTTGGTTCAAATTATTACACTTCAAATGGTAATACTGTGACATTACAAAGCGGTATAACAGAAAAAGATATTTATGTTCTGTTTGTTCAGTTTAGATATAAAGGTTTTGATTATGACGCGAGAATTCCGTTTAGAGTTCAATAGGAGAGGACAATGAAATTAAAGATTAAGCTTTTAGCAATATGTGTTTTGATTTTTGCAGTTTTTTCATGTACTGATTTTTCTATGTCAACTCCAAAAAATGGAGCAGATGATATATACGGAACAGGTAAAGTAAGATTATGCGGAACAATTACAATGCCCGATTTTACTGGTGCAGTTCCTTCTGTTGCAGCTCAGGTAAATGAAAATTCATTTTCTAATTCAGAAGAAAAATCTGCAGCTTTTACTCCAATTGATTATAATGGCACAGAGTATCAATATTTTGCAGAAGCAAAAAAACGTGGAACTAATGAAACAAATTCTAACGCAAGCTTTGAAGGAACTTATCCTAATAAAACATTTACACTCGTTTTGGATTACGGCTACTGGGATATTACAGCAGGGATAAAAAAAGATGATCAAATTATTTTCTCTGATACACAACCTGTGGAACTTAAAAGTGGTGATCCGACACAGTACAGTGCAAGTTTTACAATTAAACCGCAGATGACAGAAAGTGGAACTGGCAAAATTGAGCTTGAGATGAATACGGGAACTGATCTTGGCATTGACCGTGCGACTGTAAGTCTCTTGTATGGTGATAATGATGCTATGCGCGAAGCTTGGAATGAGGCAGGACTACCGGTTACAGAAAATTATTTAGCTATTGAAGGCAATAAAGCTAAATTAAAAACAGACAATAAAAAAATAAAATCCGGTTCATATACAGTTCAGATAAGGTTTTATGACTTTATCGGTGGTGGCTCTGGTCCAAGTGATATAATTACAGATTATTCCAATGGTTATTTAATCCCGGTTTATTCAACAATTCAGACTATAAATGTTTATGACAACCTTACGACAAATTACTGGGTGTCGAGTGTGGGAAATAATGCCGTTGCAGCTATAAACCCGATTAATAATGGAAAATTTGAGCTTACAGATGAAATAATAAATAATTACATGCTTACAGATATATATGTAGCAGAAGCATCTAAAGGCGGAAGTGATTCAAACTCAGGAAGCGTTTATAAACCATTTGGTACACTTGCAAAGGCAGTAACTTATATTAATGAGCGTGGGGACGACAATACAGATTATTCAATTACAGTTGACGGCGAAATTGAATGCTACACGACAATTGATTTAAATTCAGAAAGAGCAAGATCGCTTAAAATAAAAGGAAAGACTTCCAATCAGCAGGATAAACTTAACGGCAATCAGAAAGGCAGTGTTGTAACAATTGATACGACCGTTCCTGTAACTTTTGAAAACATTTCGATTACCGGCGGCAACGCGGACTCTGGAGGCGGAATTTATTTAGCCAACGGAACATTAAAGCTTGGTGATGGTGCAAAAATTTCTGGTAACCATGCAGCTGCATTTGGTGGCGGTATCTATGTTGCATCTGGTGCAAAGCTTTTTATGTATGAAACAGCAATGATTGGTGACGGCATTAAGTATACAGCCACTAGTTCAACATTAACATCAAGCGGAACTACGGGTTGTGCAAATGCGGCCGTATCTGGTGGTGGAATATATAATAATGGTGGGGAAGTTTACATAGGTTACGAAGCGCTAGATGGATCAACTCTTGTAAAGCACGATATGGATTCACGTTCTGGGGTATGCAGGAATTATGCGTACGGGGATAATGGAGCTGGCGGTGGAATTTATAACCAAGGAACGCTTTATATAGCAAGCGGATTTGTTTCGTATAATCAGTCTCCTGCTAATGGCGGTGGTATCTACACTGCGGGAACAGATCAAGTAACTGCAACTTTTACTGTAGAGGCTCCTAAAGTTACTAATAATAACAGATTTGTTATGTATGGAAATAAGGCTGATCAGGGTGGAGCAGTATATAATGAAAAGTTTAGTACTGTTAATATGAGCACTTGTCAGATAGGAACTTCTACGGAAAAAGATAGGAATACTGCCTCGACAAAAGGTGGTGCCATATACCAGAATGGAATATTTAATATATCAGGAGCTGCATATATATATCCTGGAAGTGAAAAATTAAATGATGTATATCTTACCAAATATAATGTCATTAATATAAGCGGAACTCTTACTACATTTGACAATATAGTAGTCGCTACTATAACACCAAACGAATACAAGAGGGGAACGAAAATTGTAACTTCTGATTCTTCTGTAAGTATAAATAATGCGATTGTAGGAAAATTTAAGTTGAGCCAGGACGATAGCGACTGGACTAAAAATATTGTGGATAGCAATAAGGGTATTACAATTACAGCTCCTGTCTACGTTGCAGGTGCTTCTGAAACAACAGTATCGGGCGTGACATATAAAAAGGGTCTGTCAATAGAAGAAGGTGCTCTCGGAACAAAGAGCAAGCCTTTTAAATTCATTTCTGATGCAGTCGGAGTCTTTGAAGACTCAAGCTCGCCTGCCGTTGTCACAATTGTTGGAACAACATATCCTGTTGCTCAGGAAATTCCCGATACCTTTACAACATCAAAAGCTACGGCACTTACGCTAAAAGGTCTTTCCAGTTCATCTGTAGGAACAATAAAGCGCTATACAACGGTACCTTCTTCGACGGCGTCTGATGGCAGCGCGCTTACGATAAACTCTGCTGTTCCGGTAACGATCCAGGACATTACGATTACAGGTGGCTATGCAAACAAGGGCGGTGGCTTGTATATAGGAGCTGGAAGCGTTTTCCTTGGCGACGGTGTTGTCATAACCGGCAACAGCACTCCGACAAATAACGCATCTTATGGCGGCGCGGGCGCGTATGTGGCTAGCGTCGCAAAGCTCTTTATGTACGGAACCGCTAGAATCGGCGGCTCTGGAACCTCTCTGGCCTCAACTTCAACTGGCAATTACGGCTATAGCGGAGGCGGCATTTTTAGCGAAGGAAACGTCTATCTTGGTTACAACGCATGCGCCTCTTCCACTGGCGTTCCTGCTGATACGGAAGCGAAAAGCCTTACTGGCGGCGTAACGCAAAATTATGCAGAATCTACTGGTGGCGGAATTACGATGTGTAGGCCTGGAGTGTTGTATATAAAATCTGGCAATATTAGTTATAACAACGCAAAAGACGGTGGCTCAAACACAAAGGGTGGCGGCATTGCCTGCGACGCAGGAACCTCAGTCACAATGGCTGGCGGAACTATAGCTGGCAACAAAGCTCAAAGCGGTGGTGGCGTGTACTTGCTTGGAAATAATTCATATACTACATCATTCACAATGTCTGCCGGAACTATCGGAAAAGCAGGCACGTCAAGCGATCCTGTTAACGCGGCGGCGGAAAGCACTGTCGGAAAACATTCCAATTACGCCTCATCTGGCGCGGGAATTTACGCTGGTGCAAAGACAAGCGTAACCATTACCGGGGGCAACATAAAGTATAATTACGCTTCATCTTATGGCGGCGCTCTTTATTGGAAAGGAGCTACACTTAGCGTAAATAAATTAGGGTCAACTTATGGTACTCTTTCATATAATAGAGCCGTAAAAGGCGGCGCTGTTTACTTTGACGCGGATGGAAACCTAACACAAGCAATGATGAATAATAACCAGGCTGATAATATGGGCGGAGCGATTTACATTTCTGGTTCAAAAAATGTTGAAATTAATGGCGCCATGAAGATTAACAGCAATGAAACTATTGGGAGCAATAGTTACACGGCTTGTGGCGGCGGAATTTACAATGCTGGCAACCTGACAATTTCTGGCAGCGTTCAAATGCAATCCAACACGGCAAATGGCAAAAGCAACAACGGTTGGGGCGGTGCTATTTTTAATACAAGCAGCCTTATAATCACAGGCGCTATGACTATGGATAGTAACTCTGCGGTTTCAACTGGTTCAGGAAAAACTGCTTATGGCGGCGCCATTTACAACTCAGGCAGCATTACTATGAGCGCTGGAAGCATTGGCTCTTCTACTAGCAACTATGTCTCGGCCGCAAGCGCAGCTAACGCTCAAGGCGGCGCTATTTATGTATATGGCACTGCCACTATTAGCGGCACGGCGTATGTTAAATACGGTAACTCTACAAAACCAAACGACATTTATCTTTCTTCTACTGGAAAAACTATTGGTTTGGACAGTTCTCTTTCAAATCATTCCGCTAGCGACCAGGTCGGCGTAACTTTGGGAGGTACCTGGAATACGGGAACTGCAGTTTTGTCAGGAAGCGCAAATAACATTAAGAGTCATTATATGAAAATCAAACTCACTAACAACTCGACTCGTTTTGTTGACAGCGATGGAACTCTTCGACAAGGTGCTGCGGCTACTCCTGCTAACGCAGCTGCTGCGGTAGCGAATCTCACCTCTGGCGGCACTCTCAAGCTGACAGGCAATCCTACTGCCCAGCAAATCCTTGATATAAGGGACGCCTTGTATAATACCTATAAGAACTATAGCGATGCAAATATGCCTAGCATAGTGATAGATCTTTCCGATACAACAATCACAAGTATCCCTGAGAACGCATTCTGGCCAGCTATAGACAGCGGTTCACAGTGTGAAGCAATTTCCTCTGTCAAATTGCCGACTACGGTAACGTCTATAGGAAAGAACGCTTTTGCTTATTGCTCCAATATGACAAGCATAACAGGATATACTCAAGTCACTTCTCTTGGAGACGGTGCGTTTGAGTTCTGTTCAAGCCTCACAAGCTTTACGATTCCAAGCGGATTGACAAGCAAAAAGGTTCCAGACAGCCTGTTGTATGGATGCGGCAATATTACTTCTATTAGCATTCCTTCCGGCTTTACAGAAATTGGTGACAGCGCGTTCTTTAATGCGGGTTTAACATCAGTTACAATTCCGTCTTCTGTTACAACAATAGACAGGTTAGCGTTTAATTATTGTAAATTTACTACTTTCACAGTTCCAAGTTCTGTAACAACCCTTGGAGAGTATTTTATGTCAAATAACAAATCTCTTACAAGTGTAACCATTCCAAATAACTCTATATCAAAAATACCAGACTATGCCTTTGAAGGTTGCTCGGCGCTGACCACTGTAAATTATTACAGTAATATTACGGAGATAGGAAAACAGGCTTTCGAAGAATGTACTTCATTAACTTCTTTTACTGTAAAAACTAATGTTAGAAAAGTCGGCTATTGTTTCTTATGGAAGTCTGGTAATATAAACACCATTACTTTTGAGGTTACTTCAGGTTGGAAATATAAAAACGGAAATACTGAAACAAGCGTGGATAGCATAATTGCAAATCAGACTGATCTTAAAAATACACTTATAGGTGTGCTGGGTCAGTATGGATATAGCCTTGGAAACAGTCAAGACTGGTATAGGTAAAACTGTTTTCAAACTTAATATTTTAGACTTTTTGGTATGATGAACAGGCGGTTTTCTCTCAGAAATCCGCCTGTTTTTTTCTAAACCTGCACCGCAACCTGCCTCTGCAGCTCGAACGCCTGTTCCACTACAGCCCCTTTGTCCTTTGAATAGAATTCCCCCTGCTCCCCGAAAAACCCCAAATTTCTTCGAAAATCTTGCATATACGTCAAATTTGCCTTTCTTCTTATTGACATAAATACGTGTCTTGTGTATATTTTTACAACACATCATTTTCATATGGGGTAACTGCCCCTGTAGCTCAGTCGGTAGAGCGCAACCATGGTAAGGTTGAGGTC
>DBWY01000010.1:1325-5183 GCA_002309195.1 Treponema sp. UBA1226 | reverse complement strand
GTTCTTCCATATTTTTTAAGCTTTGCTGCCGGTGCAATGATTTATGTTGTAGTTGAAGAGCTTGTTCCAGAAATGGCAGAAGGCGAGCATTCCAACTGGGGTACAATTACCTTTATGCTTGGCTTTGCTTTGATGATGATTCTGGATGTTGCCCTTGGCTGATTAGTCCGGGCATCATTTTATTTCAAATGACTTTTAAGAGCCTCAATGTAAGCATTTGCATAGCGGGAAAGATTCATAGACTTTCTCGTGATGTAGCCTACGGTCATATGTTCCTTGCAGTCCAGAGGGCGGGCAATAATTTCAGGACCGTTAAGTTCATGGCTGATAATACCTGAACAAATAGTGAATCCATCAAGACCAATCAAAAGATTAAACAAAGTGGCGCGGTCTCGTACCTGTATACTTTTCGGGCAGTCAAAATCAATTTCAGTAAGAGGTTCTTCTGCAAAATAAAAGGAATTAAAATCACCCTGCTCATAAGTCAGATATGGAAAATCCACGAGGTCTGTAAGTTTAATTTTTTTCTTTTTTGCAAGCGGATTTTTTTTAGAAATAAATACATGCAGTGGTGCAGTAAAAAGAGCTTCAAATGCGAGGTTGTTCTTTTTAATTAATTTTGTGATTACGTTTTGATTTCGGCTTGAAAGATAAAGTACTCCGATTTCACTTTTCAAGTGTGCGACATCTTCAATAATTTCATGGGTCTGAGTTTCCCTTAAAGTAAAATTATATTCATTTCCGCCAAAGGTCCGTATCAAGTCTACAAAAGCATTTACAGCAAAAGAATAATGCTGGCAGCTTACAGAAAAAATTGTATTTCCTATGGATGCATTTTCAGATTTAAAGCGATCTTCCAGCAGGCTTGCCTGTTCAAGTACCTGTCGGGCATAAGATAAAAATTCATCACCTTCGTTCGTAATTGTTACACCTTTGTTTGAACGGGAAAAAATAGTAATTCCCATTTCCGCTTCCAGCTCCCGGATTGCAGCGGTAAGACTTGGTTGTGATACAAAAACACGTCTTGAGGCTTCTGTTATATTACGGCTGTCTGCAACTGCTACGGCATATTTTAACTGTTGTAAAGTCATATAAATATGATAACAAAAATAGTTTAAAATAGCCATAGATAAAAACTATGACAAAGTGTTTGAAAATAGTATTTTCATTTGGTGTAAAAAAATAATATACTTGCCATTATTAAACATAGTAAAAAGGTAGGTAAATGTATGGCAGTAAAGACATCAGTAATTGGTTTTCCAAGAATAGGAAAAAATCGTGAATTAAAATTTGCAAGTGAAAAATATTTTAAGGCAGAAATGTCTGCAACTGAACTTGAAAAAACTGGAGAAGAACTTCGCGCTTATGGCTGGAAAAAAATGTCTGAAGCAGGAATTACTTTTATCCCTTCAAATGATTTTTCTTTTTATGACAATATGTTTGATACAGCCTTTTTGCTGGGTGCGATTCCTGAACGTTATAAGGCTTTGGGTTTAAGTCCTCTTGAAACTTATTTTGCCGCTGCACACGGTTATCAGGGTGGGGCAGGAGATGTAAAGGCTCTGCCTATGAAAAAATGGTTTAATACAAATTATCATTATATCGTGCCAGAGCTTTCTGATGATATGAAGCTTGCAGTGTGTGAAGATAATAAGGCTCTTCGAGAATATAACGAGGCAAAATCACTTGGAATAAAAACTGTTCCTTCGGTAATCGGTCCGTATACTTTCCTACATCTTGCAACATACACAGGAGAAAAGAAAGCTAAAGATTTTGCTGAAGATTTTACAGTTGCATATAGTCAGCTTGCAGAATCGCTTTCTTTATCAGGTGCAGAGTGGATTTCTTTTGCAGAGCCTGCCCTTGTTTTTGATGTTACTGATGATGAAAAGTCCTTATTTGTATCAATTTATAAAAAACTTATTGCAAAACTTCATTCAGATGCAAAAATAAAAATCAGCCTGCAGACTTACTTTGGCGATATACGGGATGTATATAAGGAAGTATGTCAGCTTGGCTTTGATGCAATAGGACTGGACTTTGTAGAAGGGAAGAAATCTCTTGAGCTTGCAGAGAGCATCTTCCCTGAAAATACTCTTTTACTTGCAGGTCTTGTAAACGGAAAAAATATCTGGCGTGCAGATTATCAGAAAAAAAATGAAGTGCTTGCAAAGCTTTCTGAAAAGATAGATCGAGACAATATTGTTATTGGAACCTCCTGCTCACTACTGCATGTCCCATATACAACTTCAGCAGAAGAAAAACTTGAACAGAACATCCTTGAACATTTTGCTTATGCAGAAGAAAAAATCATTGAGTTGAAGGAACTTGCCTCTGGAGATACTTCAGCGCTCGAAGTAAACAAAAAATTATTTACAGGCCAGCGTGTTGAAAAAGATGGGTCAGTTCAGAAAGCACTTTCAGAAATTACAGAAGCAGATTTTGTGCGTAAACCTGATTTTGCCGAACGTGAAAAAATTCAGCACGAAGCATTTAAACTTCCTCTTTTTCCAACAACCACAATTGGAAGCTTCCCTCAGACAAAAGAGGTTCGTGCAAATCGTGCTGCTTATAAAAAAGGAAGTATTACGCGCGAGCAGTATGTGAACTTCAATCAGAAAAAAATTACTGAATGTATAAAGCTGCAGGAAGAGTTGGGGCTTGATGTTCTTGTCCACGGTGAGTTTGAACGTAACGACATGGTTGAATATTTTGGAAGTCAGCTTAAGGGATATATATTTACTCAAAATGCCTGGGTTCAGTCTTACGGAACCCGCTGTGTAAAGCCGCCTGTAATCTGGGGTGATGTAAGCCGTAACAAACCAATGACAGTTGAGTGGTCTGTTTTTGCTCAGAGCCAGACAAAGAAAATTATGAAGGGAATGCTTACAGGTCCTGTAACAATTTTGAACTGGTCTTTTCCTCGTGAAGATATTAGTCTGAAAGAACAGACCCAGCAGATTGCTCTTGCCATTCGCGAAGAAGTATTAGATCTTGAAAAAAATGGAATTAAAATCATTCAGATTGATGAAGCAGCCCTTCGCGAAAAGCTTCCACTCCGTCATTCAGACTGGCACACAGAATATCTGGACTGGGCTATTCCGGCCTTCCGTCTCGTTCATTCAAAAGTAAAACCAGAAACTCAAATTCATACTCATATGTGTTACAGCGAGTTCAACGATATCATCCGCGATATAGACGCAATGGATGCAGACGTAATTACCTTTGAGGCAAGCCGTGCAGACCTCAAAATTCTTGATGCACTTAAAGAAGCAGAATTCAGAACTGAGGTAGGTCCTGGTGTTTATGATATTCATTCGGCCCGTGTTCCTTCTGTCGAAGAAATAAAAGATGCCCTCAAAAAAATGCTGGGAAAAGTTCAGAAAGAAAAACTCTGGGTAAATCCGGACTGCGGACTTAAAACTCGTGGAGAAGAAGAAACTGCGGCAAGTCTCAAAAATCTTGTTGCTGCTGCAAAAGTATTGAGGGCAGAGGCATGAGAATAGCTGATATTCTGAACAGCAAAAAGGTCTCTCTTTCTTTTGAGGTATTTCCGCCAAAAAAGAAAGAGGCTCTGGAATCAATCAAAAAAACGGCGGTGTCTCTTACCCAGCTTAAACCGGATTTTATCAGCGTAACTTTTGGTGCAGGAGGAAGCACCAAGGGCTACACTGCAGAAATTGCAGAATCAATAGAAAATAGCGGCACCACATCTCTGGCACATCTTACCTGCGTGCGTTCTACAAGTGAGGCACTGAAAAATACCATTGATGATTTGAAGAGCAGGAATATAAAAAATGTTCTTGCACTGCGGGGAGATTTTCCAAAGGATGCGGTGACAGGTGAAAATATTTTTCC
>DBWY01000010.1:0-1224 GCA_002309195.1 Treponema sp. UBA1226 | reverse complement strand
ATTTTCTGACAACACAAATGTTTTTTAATAATGACATGCTCTATTCATTTTTATATCGTCTGCAGTCTGCCGGAATCCATGTTCCTGTCCTTGCGGGAATAATGCCGATTACAAATGCAAACCAGGTAAGCCGCATGATTGATTTGTCGAACGCCTTTATTCCCCGCAAGCTTCTGGCAATCTGCGACCGTTTCCGTGACTCTCCGGAAGCAATGATGCAGGCAGGAATTGCCTATGCGACGGATCAGATAATTGATTTGATTTCAAATGGGGTTCGTGGAATTCACATTTATACAATGAACAAACCGGAAATAGCGCAGGCGATAATTCATAATGTTAATGATATTATTAAAGCTATAAATGATTAATGCTCTTCGCACGGAATGCCCATCATGTGCATCATTCCGTAGCGGGTAAAGGCCTCAATGTTTTCTATGTATTGGAAAGCAGCCTTCTTTGACATTTTATGAGTAATGATTTCTACAAAGGCATTGATGACAGTAGAAGCAATAAAATGCACCGTCATCTTGTCGATTTTTTTTGTAGAAATTTTATTTTTGTACATCCAGTTAAAAGTCTCTTCACAATTTTTAGTATATAGTTCGCAGATTTCTTCCTGAAAGTGTTCGTGAGTAGAGCCTGAAGCTTTTGTAAGCAGAAGTGTAAAGGTGTCGAAATTATCAAAGATAAAATTTAATAATTCATTAGTTGATTCTTTTTCCTGATTAAAATGTTCTTGTGAAACTAAATTGTCCAGGTCAAGATGATGAGAGGAATCTGCCAGCATAACTGTTTTTGTAGTAAAGTCGATTGCCTGATCTACAAGAGCACAAAAGAGAGCATCTTTATCTTTAAAGTGGCGATACATGGCGCCGGTGGTGAGACCTGCATTCGATGCAATAGTACGCAGGGAAGCATTTACAAAGCCCTTATCGAGGAATTCATTTTTAGCGCTTTCAAGTATTTTTGCCTTTGTCTCGGCAGCTGATTCGCTCATGAGGTTATTCTATATCGGAAAATCCATAAAAGTCAACAAATTTTGATAACATTGTTATCAAAATTTAAGAAAATCTATTGACACGATAACACTGTTATCATTATTATCTGTTAACGATAACAGTGTTACCAATATTGTTAGTATAAAATAACAAAGGAGAATATTGTGAAAGTAACAAAAATAAATGACTGGTTCGAAAAATTCGGACGATTTGAAATAAAGCACCG